>CAWJEH010000008.1:0-98397 GCA_963841675.1 Terriglobia bacterium | reverse complement strand
CCTGCGGCGAATCCGTAATCCGGTCCTCCGATCCGATCGGCTGCCAGTTCCCTGCATCGAGCGAGTATTCGCACAGGCGCAGCGGACTCGTCTTGTCCACCGCTTCCAAGTCGATATCTGCCGAACCTCCGTTGCGTTCCACCTTGCCCAGTGTCACCAGCGGCGGCGTGTTATCGATCAGCACCGGCGTACTGATCAACTCCGCCCGCTGCGCAAACTGCGGCGCCTTTCGACGGTGCGTCTCGATGCCACGATTCTGAAAGAATAGCGCCCACCGGCAAACAGCTCCGGATCGAGCAGCACCGTGTTCTCGAACATATGACTGCGAATCGTCTGCCCGCCGTTCTCGTCTTCGGCTCGGAAACTTGGCGAATAGACCAGCTTCTCGCTCTCCCACAACACCGAGCGCATCACCCGCGACGGCCCCAAATCCGGATTTGGGGTATCCAGCGGCCTGTTTCAGGACCTATTTATGCGCCTTGGTCAGGGTTTGAGCAGGAGCTATTTCGACGCGCGTGCCATTCTCGATTCATTCGTCAGGCCATGAGGCCAGAGAGGCCTTGTCTTTGTCTCAGCCTGCGCGTATATGCCGAATCGAACCTCCGACACCAAATGCGGATTGTTTCATACGAGACGATGATGCCTCGCTTCGCCAGCAGATCTTCCACGTCACGGAAGCTCATGTAGAAACGATGGTAGGCCCAAACGGAGTAGCCGATGACCTCGGCGGGGAATCGATAGCCACGATAGCGGAGCTCCCCGTTTGTCATCTGGCCAGTCTTTCACACCAAACTTGACAATGCCGTCCCGTGTGATCAAGACATCCTTGAAACAGTGAGGCGATTACCGTGATATTCTTCCGTGGAGAAAAGGAGCCCTATTTACAGGAACGTCACACCAGCGGATGACCTGCGCCGGAGCCTGCTAATGAAAAGCATTGACACCGAGGGCTCGCATGATTAACCGTATTGTCACGTTTATTTTCTGCTTCCTCTCGCTCCTCTGCATCGCGCAAGAGAAGTTCGCAGTCACTTCCGACCGGGTAAAATCGAGAACCTTATTTTGGCGATCTCACTGTTGCAACACGTTCGGATCAGGTGCTACCCGCGCTGTTGTCCCGTCGGTGCGGCCGCTTATCGGGTAAATCGGGGATGGAAGCATCAAAATGCAGATGACCAAAGAGGACGTTCTACCCGACCAGCAGCAATATCATTTCGGGTTCATACTCACCGCCCGCGAAGCCGAGGTCAGTCATGGTCCGGATGCCTCCTTGATCTTGAGGGACACGGATCCGAAGGCACTATACATGACGGCTCGTCCAGGCAGGGACAGAGCATTCATCTCGACGGACCGATTCATGAAGACGTGGATGAAGAATAAGCCCGCTTTTGCGCTAAACGCGCCCAGGGTGTCCTTTCTCCATTCGCAGATGAAAATCGACGCCGATAATGTGAGCCAGGCAGTTTCGATCAACATTTCCGACCCTGACGAAGCCGGCGGCGGATGCCAATTCAAGCTAGGAACACAAGGCAACGATTTGCCGGCAGGACGTATGAAGGGATTATCCTCTTCATTGACTGGCCACCCGCTACGGGATCCCCTCCCGCACCGATCAGGCTCGAGCTGCCGTCCCTATTCGGTGGCGTCCTGCGACCGGAGAGGGAGACGTGATGAGTGCGCAAAGCTCTATCAGCAGAAAAATCTGCATCTCTTATGCATGATCTGGGCAAAGGAGGCGATTATCGCCGATGATCATTCCCTGACCATACGAAACGTTGACCCGAAAGTCCTTTGCACGACGGCAAGACCGGTCGACACCAGATTTTGCATCCTGACAAATGCATTCATGTCCGCATGGATACAGAATCAGGCGAGCTTCGAAAAAGAGCCGCCGGAAATCGCGATGGTTTATTCGCAGATGCCGGCCGGCTCAGATGGCATTGCGCACGCGATCCCCGTTGTCTTAACGAAACCTTTCGCTGAAGATATCGATGCGTGGAAGTTTGAATTCGCGCAGCCGAATCCGATATTGTCGGCCGGGAGTTTCCGAGATATTGCCCTTTTCATTGATTGGCTTCCGTCCGTGCATTGCCCCGAACCGATCAGGATTACTTTTCCAAAGCCATTCAGTTACGGAGTATGAAGCTGCGATTCGACAATTTTGCAATCATCTTCACGGCGCCGGGCGTCGATCCCAAAGTGCACCGCGCCGTAATCAAAACTGACACGATCACTTTCACAACCATCGGTGTCGATTCCAGGCATCAGGCGGAAGTAATAGAAGTGGCCAAGCAGGCCGTTGAAGATGGCGCGCAAAATCATAGAATTGTGCGGCGGTTTCGGGCCTATTTGGATGGCAAGGGTCATTGAGGCCCTGAAAGGGGCGGTGCCCGTAGGCGGGGTCTTTTATGGGCCTGAGGCTCGCGTGCCTCTCGTGGCATTGGGATTGACTCATCCTTATGAGGCTTGACGCTTCAGAGCCCTTGCGATTGCGCGGAGACGCACCGACACCTTGCGCGACGCGGGTCGGACGCGCATCGGGACCGCCCCCTCGAGGCGAGCAGGCGCGCGCTCTCCCAGACCATGGTTGACCGGTCGCAGATGATCCAGGTTAGCTGTAGGCGGCTTCGCATCGGGCGATCACCGAACTGAAATCAGCGGGAACGCTGCCCCGTCGGGTTCGAATCCGATCCAGCAAGTACTTGAATAATGTTGTGGAGCAGGATCATCGCGTATCAAACACCGGATTCGACCGATGCTCGGATTCAAACGATTCGAAACGGCAGCAATTACGATCAGCGGCATCGAGCTTGCAGCGAAGATTCGAAAACATCGATTTAAGACAGGAAAGTTAGCGGGCAGGCCCGAAACGGTTTCAGACGTTTGGGCGACTATCCTGGCTGCCTGACCTCCTCGGTAGTTTTCCACGCCCGAGCGCGGCCCTTCAACAAAGTTTGCACCAGAGCCTGAATTTTCACGTGGACGGATAGTCGGCAAACCGTCAATTGGATCGTGGGCGGCGGCCCAACTTCCGGTTAATGTGTAGTTCGCGAGCTATCCGGAAACTGGCGCTAAGCGTCAGTGAATCCTGCCGACCGCCGTTTCTCAAATCGCAGCAAGACGGCGAATGCATCAAGTATCCTGGTGCCCAGGACAGCACTTCGCATTCGCTCGGCGGCTAGCTTAGTCAACCCGAAAAGGGCCACCTGCTGGTCCGGTAAAAGACTGGTCGGCAGGGTCTGCGCGGGGGCCACGCGAGCGGAACGTTACTCTAGCGGCAATTGGCGTTCTTCGCCGTGGGAATTGCCAGGAATGAAATCGTTGCCGGCGCAAACGTGATGTGCCCTGAACCGGTTGGCACCCCTGTGAATGGCGGGAGTCCGTCATCGGTGCCCAGCTTCAATTCGGTACCGTTCAGTTGGACATGAATGTCTTCCAGGTTCTTGAGCGGCGGCGCGGATAAAGTGTATCGCTCCGCCGCCGTCGTGAGTTGAAACGAGTGCGATGCTGCCTGATCGGTATTGATCGCCAGAAGCGCTACGCCGCCGGGCTGCCCACGAAGACAATGAGCGTAGAGATGCAAGCTCCGCCCGGGCGAAGCACCAGGATCGAGCACGGTCGTGCCCATGAACTTCCGCCATAGAAGCGCCGCCCAGTAATTGGGCCGCGGGGCCAGCGTGTTCTCGTCGAGCAGGCCATAGTCGCTTGACGCAAGCGTGTTGTGAATGTTGACCTGGACGCCCCGTTTGGACATACGGCCCAGCTGATCGAGATAGCGGAAACTGTCCAGGAATGTAGAAGCCCAGGGATCGCCCCCGCAGGCGGCGTCGGCTGTTTCAGTGATCCACAGCGGTTTGCCGGGTTCGAATTGATTGCGAAGACCCGCATAAAATGCCTCGATGCGATCCACTCGAGAGAGCCACTCCTCCGAGAGCGCCGCGCCGGAACCTGTCGTTGCCGAGTCCCCCATCGCGGCGCACCGCTTCGAAACCGCTCCGTAGGAATGGTACGAGAAGACGTCGAACGCGGGTCCGGTGGCCTTCAGCAGAGCCTCTGTCTTCAGCACGCTCGTCGATGGCGGCGCCAACGAAATTCCCTCACCGACCGAACCAGGGCCAAGGAACACGATTTCAGGTGCAGTCTCTTTGATGAAGGACGGAAGGCCGCGATATCACGCCCGTAGGCTGCTGCATCGTAGCCCTTCGGCGCACCACCCATCGCCGCAAAGGTGGGCTCGTTCATGAACTCGGCTGCAGCAATGCTTCCGCCGATCGATTTGGTGTACGCAAGAAACTGGCGTGCCTGATCTGGGGTCCAAATGCCCGCGGCGTTGCGAGTTCCCGCACTCGTAGCGAAGGATGTGACAATCTCCGCATCCACGGCGCGAGCAAAATCGACAACGCCCTTCCATTGCTGGCGAGTTAGAACCCCATTAAATCCTTTGGGCGCGGCTTTCGGCGCGGGCTTATCGGAATTCTGAAAATATGTGGTGTTTGCCCAAGTCCCGCTGACACGCACATAAGCCGGACCGAGTGCCGTTGCCAACGTATGCAAACGTGCCTTGCTCAGATCGATTGGCGGCCGATATTGATACAGGTCCGGGCTCATGCCGGCGGGCTGATTCGACCCAGACCCCTAGCAGATGCCTGCGTCTTGAGAAGAGCGTCTATGTCCTTATACGGCTTCCAAAATCTGCCGCCGGTGATTTCCACCATTTCGATGTTGTACGACTGAAAACGATCATCGACTGTGCCGATGCGCGGCATATTTTCAGGTGCGATAACGCCTACGGATGATGTGGTGCGGGAAGCCTTTGTACACGCCACTCCTCCGAGTATTAGCAGCATTGCACTTACCCGAAGGCCAAAGTATACGTTTTTTCTCATCCTGCTCCTATCTTTTGCAGGACCGTTCGCCGCGAAGCGATTATACTCGACGGTGCGAGCGTCCCAGGCTATCAAGTCCCAGTGAATTCACCGCATGAAAGGCTTCCCGATGAGCGACGCAACTTTGAGGGCTTCCGCCACTGTACTTGCAAATCTCGGCATTTTGCTTTCCGACTTGGAGTCCATCTACAAAGATATCCATGCTCATCCAGAACTGTCGATGCAAGAAATGCGCACGGCCGGCATCGCGGCGGACCGTCTTCGTGCTGCCGGGTATGAAGTGACCACCGGGGTCGGAAAGACTGGCGTTGTCGGTCTGCTGCGCAACGGCGACGGACCGGAAGTCATGCTGCGCGCCGACATGGACGCGCTTCCGGTTCAGGAAGCCACAGGTCTGCCCTACGCCAGCAGGGTAACGGCCACAGACAGCACCGGCAAGACCGTGCCCGTGATGCACGCCTGCGGCCACGATATGCATGTGACTTGGCTGATAGGCGCGGCCACGCTGTTTGCGAAGTCTCGTGATGCATGGAAAGGGACGCTGATGCCCGTCTTTCAACCAGCAAAAGAGACGGCGGCGGGCGCACAGGCAATGATCGATGACGGGCTCTTTAAACGCTTCCCCAAGCCCGCCGTCGTGCTCGGCCAGCATGTGATGAGCCTGCCTGCCGGTATGATCGCTGGCCGTCCGGGAGCGACAACGTCCGGCGCTGACAGTCTGCAGATTCGACTGTTCGGACGCGGCGCTCACGGCTCAATGCCGGAGGCCAGCATCGATCCGGTTGTGATGGCCGCGGCAACCGTGATGCGGCTACAGACTATCGTTTCCCGGGAAGTGGCGGCGAATGAGGCAGCCGTGGTCACCATCGGTGTGCTGCAAGCCGGCACGAAGGAAAACGTCATCCCTGATGAGGCAATCATCAAGTTAAACGTGCGCACGTTTGACGAGGGCGCCCGTAAACGCGTGCTTGCCGCGATCGAGCGGATTGTCAATGCCGAAGCAGCCGCCTCCGGCGCCCCGAAGAAACCAGAGATCACGGCTCTGGACCGTTATTCTCTTGTCGAGAATGATCCGGGGGCGACCAAGTGGGTGGCCGACGCGTTTCGTCACCACTTTCCTGCTGACCGTGTGCAGGAAACGAAGCCGACGACCGCGAGCGAGGACTTCGGATCATTCGGATCCGAATGGGGCGCTTCGTCCGTGTTTTGGTTCGTAGGTGGAATCGATTCCGACATGTACGCGAAAGCCAAAAAGGAGGGCCGGATCGGCGAGATCCCGACCAATCACAACCCACGCTTCGCACCGGTGATCCATCCAACTTTGGAGACAGGCGTGGAGACGCTGGTTGTTGCCGCCCAAGCCTGGCTGGCAGCATAAAGCCAGCTGGTCGTCAACGGACACATCCTGATCAACACGCTCCTGGTTGTCTTCGATCTTGGCGGCACATTCGTATTCGCCCTGAGCGGCGCGACCGTTGGAGTGAAGCACAGGCTCGATCTCTTCGGGGTTCTGGTTCTGTCCTTCGCCGCGGGGAACTCGGGTGGGATCGCCCGCGATGTGATGATCGGTGCGCTTCCGCCAGCAGCCATCAGCGACTGGCGATATGTCGCTGTCTCAATCCTTGCAGGGCTGGTTACGTTCTATTGGTATCGAATGATCAACCGCCTCAGCAGCCCCGTGCTGGTGTTCGATGCCGCCGGACTGGCGCTCTTTGCGGTTTCCGGCGCGGGTAAGGCGCTGGCCTTTCACGCGGGGCCGGTTGCGGCGACGCTGCTCGGGATGCTGACAGGAATTGGCGGCGGCATGGTGCGCGATGTGCTCGTCAGGGAAATTCCCACCGTGTTGCGCACTGAGCTTTACGCAGTCGCGGCCCTGATCGGCGCTGCTGTGGTGGCAATTGGAAGGATGCTGAATGTCCCGTCCTTCGCGGCGGAAACAGCCGGGGCAGTTCTCTGCTTCGGCTTCCGCTTCATGGCCATGCGGCGCGGCTGGCAGCTTCCAATCGCGCGCCCGCCAGAGTGATCGTCCCCAGAAACGCCCGTTAGTCGATCAGACGGACAATAAGCCAAGGAGGTTCTGGCATGAGTGCAACTGTGCTCGTGTGCGGCAATATGTTCGACGGTTCCTCCGAAGAGCTGTCGGGACCGGCGGAGATCTTAATCGGGGGCAATCGGATTGCGAGCATTGGGCCATCTGTCAACAGACCGCCAGGAGCGCTGATCATCGATCTGTCCGACCGGACAGTAACCCCTGGATTTATTGATACTCATGTCCACCTGACTATGGATGCGGCAAATCTGATGCAGCAGACGCTCGAATCTTCAGCGAGCAAGGCGCTCAGGGGGCTGAGCCTTGCCCGCGAGTACATGAGCTACGGCTTCACAACTTTGCGTGACCTCGGCACTGCCGATCCGCAATGGCCGACCGTTGATCTTCGCAACGCGATCAACGCGGGATTGGTGGAAGGACCTCGGCTGATTGTAGCGGCGCACATTTTGAGTGCGAGTGCAGGCCACGGCGATCTGCGCGGCTTTTATAATCCTCGATGGACGATACAGGTTTCGGCCATCGCCGATGATCTCGGAAGTATTAAGAGCTTGGTTCGCCGCGAACACACCTTCGGCAGCGATTGGATCAAGACCACAAATACCGGCGGTTATTTCAGTGCCGGGGACGATCCGGCGCGCGTGACTTGGTTCGATGACGAGATGCAGGTGCTGACATCGACGGCACACCAGCTCGGCATGCCAGTTGCTGTGCACACAGGCGCCGCCGAGGGCTGCAAGCAGGCGATTCGCTTTGGGGCGCGCAGCATCGAGCACGCTTACCTGATTGATTCCGAGGGAATCCAGATGGCCGAACAAGCGGGCTCATACGTCGTTCCCACAATGCAGATGACTCAGGAGGATTTGCACGAATTACAAGCCGGCACGCTGCCCTGTCAGGCCGTGTGGAAGTTTCGGCGCGACAACGAAAGAATTCTTGCTTCTCAGAAGCTGCTCGCCCAGAGCGAAGTGAAGATTGCCTACGGAACAGATTGCGGGATGTTCCCGTTCAGCAATGGCATTCTTGAATTCCAGGCGATGGTCAATGCGGGACTGACCCCGATTCGCGCGATGCGCGGCGATCCGATCGCAGACATTAGCGCTACGGCGAACGTCGATTTCGTAATGAAGAATGGAATCGTGTACCGCGGGTCCGCGCGCAGAGGTGATACGCCCGCGAGAGCGGCAAACGAGAAAATTGCTTCTTAGGAAGTCTGAAATGTTGCTGTGCAATTTCTTCGCTCACAAGTTCCAAAACCGACGATTCAAACCCGGTGTAGTGACTATCGCTTGCAGTACTCGCATGGCGCGGTATGCCGCAGGCGTCAGCGCTTTTTGAAATCCACGTTTAGACCCTGCTTTGGCGCTCGATTCCACGCACGGCCCTCTCTTGGCCGGCAGTTTCGATAGCTCGAAGGATCACTTCAACACACACACGGCTATGCGGCCCGACGTCCCCTGGTTGGGCCGAATGGGCGAGCTTATGCGATAGCCGCCGCGATATGCTGATGCCCGCCGGCCTGGTAACTCACAAACCTCCTTCTGCTTGCCGTCCCAAATGAACGGTGGCGATTCCCGGCAACTGTCATTACTTGCGTTCTCTACGGCAAGATACGTGATAGTGTTGACGACACGCCAACCGGTCCATTCGGGAGGCGAGAAGAACAGCGGCATCGGCCGGTTTGGCGGTGAATGGATCATCCACGAATTCACGAGGGATCACGGGGTGACCATCCAGCACGAGCAGGGCGCATCTCCTTTTGATGGCTGCTAATTCAAGGATGAGAAGTGGCACTTAAAATCTCTGAACGTGAGGTCGAGGGCATCGAAGTTCTCGATTTTCGCGGACGCCTTACGTTGGGCGAGGAGGATTTGCAGTTTCGACATGAGATCGGAAAGCTCGTTCAATTGGGGGAAAATCCGCATTGCTTTCAATCTCGGAGGTGTGAGCGAAATCGATACGACCGGGCTAGGGACGCTCTTGTTTGCTGTGGTAAAACTTCGAAAAGTTGGGGGGCGTTTGGCGTTGTTCAATTTAAATCCGAAGCATCTCGAACTGTGGGTGATGATGAAATTGGAAGCGGTGGTCGAGATCTTTAAAGATGAACAAGATGCGACTGGGCCCATCACGGTTGCTACATCTTGAACCTCCTCATTGGCAGCAGCAAGGGAACTCAGATTGAGGCCGTTCGGACCGAACGCGGAAGCAGCGCGCAAACCAGTGGGAGTCGCCTGTGCTCCTGATGCCTGAGGGCTCACCTGCCTGGCTGAGCTACTCACCGCGAGTAAGACCTGCTTATCTTCAGCCGGTGAGAATTGCTCCTTTCTCAATAAAGCCAGCACAGTTGCAGATGGCGAGTAGCTGATGATCGTGTTCTGCAAAAGCACCCTCACCTGTCGGATCAACCAAGGTTTCAAATGAAATTTGCTACAGGCTGCCATCTCGCACGATCACGAGTCTTTTCGATTCGATCTGATTCCCGAAGGGTTGCAGTAGAAGTGAATACAAGCGTTTGCCTGTTTGTGGAGCGTTACCCCGATTGTTGATGGCACGAAGATGACTTGCGACCGCATCATCTATTTCGGTTTGCGGCGCGAGGCGACGCAGCGTCAGCTTTTCACTCGCCGCGACAAATGCATAGCAGTCTGGAGTAGCGGTGACGAATTCAACCAGGGCTTCGTCGCTAGTCAGTGCAGACATCATTTGCTGCATCGAAGGCTGATAAATCTGGACTTGCATCCAGCGCCGATAGGTTTTTGCCTGTTCGGGTCCAAACTGACCCTCTGCATCGAAAATCTGGTCGAGGAGCTTCTTGCGGGCAGTGGAGGTTTGATCTTTCCAGAGCTGGATCTGAAGCTCCGAAATTCGCTTTTCGGCTGCTGGAATTTGGTTTGTGCCTTTCAGATATGGACGTCGGCGTAAGAAGTCAGCGAGCGCGCGTCCCCGCGCTTGCTCTACGATCCGGAAGGCCTTCTTGGTATTTCCGCGCTCTGCCTCGAGTCGGAAATGGCCGACATATATGTCGTTCATAGCGGCTACCAGATCGCTATCAGCAGAAGAGCTTGCCACATTTGCGAGCATCCCGTTCACAATGTCTGTGGCTTAGTCAAACAGGGCCTCGGCGTGTGATATCCGCCCTTGCGCAGCTTCGAACACAGCATAGCGAGTTAGGTAACGCGGAAGATAGTAACGATCTCCCGTTTGCCGACTTGCGAAGATTCCTTCTCGCAAGACGCGAGCGGCACTGACGTTGTCGTGCTGTTCGGCGTACAAAGCTGCCAATTCGTAATCTGTTTGCGCCAGCAGTCGATACCCCTTCGTCTCTGTGGCGAGTTGAGATGCTTCCTTAAGATGAGAGATGGCTTCTTGATGCTCTCCTGCCTTTTCTGCCAACTTTCCGAGCTCGATTTGAAGTTCAGATTGATAACCTATGTTGCCCTGAGTGCGCACGACACTCAGTGCTTGTTCAAGCAACGCCTTTGCTTCGGCTTGGTGATTCATAGCAACGAGCGTGCTTGCCTTTCCGGTCAAGGCCATCATCGGCATACCCAAATCCTTTTGTGATCCGGCAATCGCGATCGCCTTATCGAACATCTTCAGCGCTTTTTCCCTTTCAGCGAATTCAGAAAGTCCGTTCGCCATCAGCGTCAGGTAGCGAATCTCCGCGCCGATATTGTGCACCTGTTCGGCGTGCTTCAGAGCTCCGCCAACTTTGATCATCGCCGTCGCGCTGTCGCCATGTAGAAATGCGATAATCCCGAGCTCGCCTGAAGCGCGCCATGCCCAGTCATCGAGTTTGAGCATTCGCGCCAGCGAGAGTGCTTCGCTCCAGTC
Source organism: Terriglobia bacterium (assembly GCA_963841675.1). Lineage (GTDB taxonomy): Bacteria > Acidobacteriota > Terriglobia > Bryobacterales > Bryobacteraceae > Bog-105. The sequence continues at coordinate 87,630 of CAWJEH010000008.1, read as the reverse complement.
GCGTTCAGCTTCGTTGGAGTTTATTTCCATATCCGCGTCACCCTTTACACGCAGGCAACGAAGCCTCAACAATCCGTCCTGCTGCACCAGCGGATTCTTTCCTGCGGAAGCTACGAACCATCTGGCAACTGGGTGAGGTGCGGCCCACGCATCGAAAGCAAGCCGCACATTACTGGCGCACTCGACCGGATCCATTTCAGAGGGTGCGGTCCCGAATTCAAGAACAACTCGAACTCACTCCCGATATCACTCCGAAAGAACTCTTTCGGCAACTTCGGGAGGAACATCCCGGTCATTTTTCTGATGGTCAGATCCGGACCTTGCGACGTCGGGTCAAGGAGTGGAGAACGCAAATGGCGAAACGCCTCATCCTAAGTGCAAACGACATCAGCACTGAGGTCGCCAGCTAGCGGAACAAAAACGAATCTTGAGATGGGGCGCCGCCCCAAGCCCCGGGATTTAACGCCTTCCAGCCAGAATTCTTGCGAGGCAGGTAAACTGCCCCGCCATTCCGGCGACCAAGTCGGCGCTCAGGTTCCGTCCCCGGATTGCCTTAACCTCCGCTTGGCTTCAAACAGGATACAGCGACGTTCTGCTGGGACATTTACTCTGCGGTAACATCTGTCACTGAGGCAATACGCCGAATTTTTAATTGTCCGTCATCACTGCTTGAACTCTTCTCTGGCATTTAGCCGCAACATTCCCAAAACAATGAGACAGCGGACGTAAACCCAAGTATTTGTTTGTGTTAGTGTCTCAGTAGCGGTGAGACCGCGATGAGACACCCTGTTCTATGTCGAGTCTCACGACTGTCTCAGTCGTTCCGAGACACGCAAGTTGATGATCTTGTGAATGTTAAGCTGTGTGTCTCACGAGGGGAGGCTTTTCGTTGAATCGCTCAGGGTAAGTCGCCCATCTCGCTTTATCAAAAGTCGGATTCGCAAGAACGTGTTGATGTGCCTGAAGGCGGTGGCACGACCCACGCCGAGACTTTCTATCAAGACTTGGGCAGCCTTGCTGTTGGTTTGGAAGCTGCCGCCTGCATCTTTCAATACTCGGAACGAAGCCTCGTGCCCTCCCGGCACACTGGGTACTATGCACCAGTGAAATGACTCGTGGTCAGACTCCATAAGCGTGAACGGCTCGATATCGGCTCCATCCTTTAAGAACGCTCCGATGTACAGGATTTCTTCGCCCCGCTCGTCCTTTGACCGCTCCTGAAGAATGATCACGTCCGCGTGAGCCTTGATTGCGGTGCTTCCCCTACCACCATCTGAGAACGCCCGCATGTCTTGGACTAGGGTTGGTCCATTTTCGTGCGCCTTCCTCATGTGGTGTGCCACGACAACGGCGGCATTGCGAAACACACGCCTAAGTTCGGCAAGCAGCGTCTCGATGCTGGAGTCGTTCTCATCTGCCGAATGCAGTGGACGCAGGGGATCTATGACATAAAGGTCCGCTGGATAATACTCAGCGACTCCCTCCCAAAATTCTGCTGATTCCTGTATCTCCGCTGAAGACATCCGGGAGCCACGAGATGAGCGGACCGGGAACTTAGGCACTGCTACTCCCGACCGAAGCACCTTACGTAGTTCAATAATGCGAAGGTTGCGCCACAGGAGCGTCACGCTCTCTTCGTCCAGTCTCATCGCGGCGACGATGCGCTCGATGCGGTACTTCAGGCTCGATGTTTTCGATTCAAAATCTATGAGAACGACCCGCAACGGCTGCTTGCCGAGAAACTTAAAATGTAGGAAGTCGCGGCCCAGTGCCGCCGAGATGCTGAACTGGAGCAGCACATCGCTCTTCCTGTGCTTCTCACGGCCAAACCAGATGCCGAGATCAGCGGCTGCTATAAATCCTTCGTAAATCGGTATTTCGGGCGCTACAGGCGATAAGTAGTCGAAAGAATAATCCTGCAACATTGGTGGTGACAACACAGCGGGTAGATCGATGGGTTGGCTATCGCCAGAAAACGGGTGCAGTAGCTCTCGTCGTTCATCCAGGCCAAGCAACAGTCCGGCTGAGGTCCGTTTTGTAAAGCACTCTTCTACGCCACCCTGTTCCAAGAGATATGCCTCGATATCAGACAGCAATTGCTTGAACGGGTTGAAGGTATCCGCGCTGGCGAAGTTTGCTTTGTGTCCGCGCCTCTTTTGCGGTAGATTGTCGGTAGCAGTTTGTAAATCGTGATTCGGCCCGCTTGCCTGATTTGCGGGCTTTTCTTTATGCATTTTCTGCTCGCCTCCGATCACCGCCCACGTGTCTTTTTGGCTCCCGCTGTGAGAGCCTCGAAGGGTCCTCCAGATGGGTGCCTCCGACCGGGCGCGATTCCAACCAGGCTTGCAAGTCTTCTGGACGATATTTGATAGCCCTACCCCCAACACGAAGGAACTTAGGGCCTATCTTCAGTAATCGCCACCGTCTGAGGCTGGCGACTGACATGCCGATCAACTCCGCGACAGCATGTCATCTAACAGATAGTCAATTGTGGATATTGCGTTAGAAATGCTCATAACGTTTGTGATTGAGATCGCTCTCAACACCAACGTTATGAGGAAATTGTCGATTGCGCCAGAAACTCAAAATTCGCAAATTGCGTATTTTGAGTTTACGTTCAGCCGAGGTCCGAAAAGCCGTGTTTTGAACGCCACATCCTTAGTGACTCGGCGGTGGGGAAGCGGGGGTAACCGCGAGGACGAGGCTTCCCGATTACCGCTTCCAAAACTACGGACACTTCTGCGTCGTGAAACTGGCCAGTATCTTCGTGAATCCGAGCAATTATAGTCACGATCTCGCGAGTCAAATCGGGATGCGCTCGCGGCCCAATTTGGGTGAGCTGCTGTTCCATCTTACTTGCACGTTCCTGCAACTGATCAAATAGCTCACCAAAACGCGGCCATCGACGTTCGGAAATACTTCGTCGAAAAGCTGAAGTAACATGCGCTGCTTAGTAACATCAGCGTTTCCCTTTTCTAGACGCGAACGCGCCTGACGACCAGATAATCCGCCTAACATTGCTTCGTATGAATCACGGCGGTGCAGATATCGCTCTCCCGGTTTATTTCTCAGAAGTACGAGCTGCTCGCATCCCTCTCGCAATTCCAGGAGCCAACAGCCTATTTCTTCGTCACACCCATACCTAAGCAATCGCTGATAGCTCCCGAAGACGGGGCCGCCGAGTATACGACGTAGGCGATCCAGATCCGCCGTTGTAGGCCGCCGCTCTCTCACTTGCCGGTTACCTCAGATAAGTGATGGCGCGCAGCGCAAGGCGGCGAGATAGCCAGCGTCAACGGCGGGGCCACAAATTCAACTTCCGCGTTGGTAGTCTATCAATTCCGATATTGGGCGGACTCAGTCGCGACGGACAGGGCGGCCCGGCTTCGAGTATCGGCCTGGCCCTGAACAAAGCGAGAAGTGAACACTCCGACTCTATGCGCGGCGGCATACTCAGCGATGATGGGGCCCGAACTGGACTTCAAGAAAGGAATAGAAGCGATCTGGGAGGAGAGGGCGTACGGGCTTTAGAATGCGCAGATTGGCCCTGATTACGCCTTTAAAGAGTTTGATTGCGATTCTGCCGTTGCCCGCAGGCGGCATTTCCCAGGCATTGTATGAGGGCGGTTAGCCATCCCGAGCCGCCGGGTTTCCGTATCTGCTCACAGGTCCGGAGGACCCACTCTTTCCGCTGGTCCGTATAAAGTTCATCGAAGTAGCAGTTGCGTTTTGAATCTGCAGGTATGGCGGGATCCGCCCCTAGTTCTCCTCAACCAATAAACCAGTATGCAGTTGCTCGGATCAGGTCCCCGTCATAGGGCCGCTTTGGAGCGCGCGATTTTTTCTCAGCAGTGTCACTGCGGCCGGGGCGATCTCGGCTGCAGCAACAAGGTGTGTGGCCGCAAACGGCCATAATCATGTGAAAGTCAAACGTTGAGTAGTTTTGCGTTGATGTTGAAGCGCATCCTACTACCGGGAATGGCACGCCTCGCTGAGCTTTGGATTGCAGTGCAAATGGAAGATATGCGCTCCAATGAAGTAGCCCAGTGCTGAGCCCACGAATACGTCCGAAGACCAGTGGTCGCGACCGAGAAGGCGTCCGCCCATTACCGCTGCCGCTGCACCATACGCAAGCGCTTCGACCCAAGGCTTAGGATATTCATGGGCGACCACGCTAGCCATCGCAATCGTGAACATCGGATGACCGGCAGGAAATGACGTGTCTATATTGTGGTGACGCCCGAAATCCCCGTAACCATTGCCCTCTCCTGGCCGCTGGCGTCCTGCGGCGAATTGCATCGGCGTATAAATCAGGAAGGTGTTCACCAAGGCCTCTACCTCGAGTGATCCCATCTCCTTCAGATGCTCGTTGTGGATCTTCATTCCATAACCCCAGGAAAGCGCGACAGCGGCAGCAGTGCCGCCTAGAGCCACATTCGAAACATTTGTGTAGAGATCGACGTTTCCGCCCGGAAGATGTCGCTCGATGTGCCGATCCGTAGCTATTAGCGCTCCGGTTCCGGCCAGCACGATCGCATCCCACTTCAAGCTAGAGCGCCGAAACGGGGCGCGGTAAAGCTCTCCCTGATCTCGCAGAGCTCGTGTGACGCCACGTCGGACCAGTCCTCTTTCGTCTAATTTCTTAGGATCACTGGGATTGTCTGGCGCTGCTGCCTGCTCTGGCGCGTTGGCGCTCGGTGAGCCAGGCCCTGCAATGTTGACGGCTTGAACCGGACCGTTTAGAGGATGGATGGGATCGAGTATGGATCCGGTCTGACTCAAGGCTGGAACCGAAACCATCACTATTGCAAGACCCAACGTGATCAGTGGAACGAGCGCTTCGCGCGCACGCTGACCAATACTTGACTCCGATTTTTTTCGGATCTCTAATACGGTTTCGACGGACCGGTGCTTTTGCCCAGCAGATTCAGGGGGGTAACAACCGACGATCTGGTCAGAGCAATCGTTCCCAGAGAGTCTCAGTCGCTGGAGCACTTATTTGAAAGTCCTGGATCGTTATATAGAATCATTCTGCGCCATGGCACTCTTGTAGGCATCAGCAAACTCGTTCCGGCTCGGCACTGATCGCAGGTCCGGTTTTGACTGCCCTTGACTATTTTACTGACTCGCGTGCTGGCCAATCGGTATGCCCGCATCGTTCAAATTCACGGACATTCGGTTTCCATTTCAGGGGATCATGCCGCATTCAAACAATTTGTTCGCAATTGGCGCAGCCACTTTGTTCAGAAACTGCTGACGCATCTTCGGATCACTCCGCAACAGCCCCACGACCTTCTTCGTCATGTCCGCCTGCTGACCCGACGGTGGCTGCTGCTTCTGTGCTGCGAGTTGTTCACAACTAGAATTCTGGTATTTGTCGATCACTTTTTGTGCGAGCTTATCCATCAACGGATATTCGCTCTGCTGTGTTCTGGCTGAACGGACATCTATGACCAACAGCAGTGAGAGAATCAACGCAACCCCTAAATAGCCTTTGATCATTTTTTTCTCCCTGATAAACACTCGATCCTATATACAACGCCTTTGCTCTCGGCGTCTTTCTGCACAACAGTCTTACGGCATTTGATAACGTCTGCGCGGCGCTAGTTCTAGAGAATTCTAGGCAGTAGAAAACGTCCGGACCGGACGTTGCAAATCTATCGGTCCAGCTTGGCCGGTGAGGGGGAGTGCAGGTCCGCCCGGACACGCTCCATGCTGCCAATCCCGACACGAATCAAGCCTGTGCGGGGACTGTCAAGATCGGCGGTGAGTGAGATAACGACGGCCGCCATGAGTGGAGTTAGCACCATGCTGAACAGCACGCGTTGCCGCACAGCCACGCCAGAAGCCAGGCAGGCCAGAACTGCGACAACCAGAATCATAAGCCAAACGCTGGAAGGAATTCGATTCTCTAGAGTGGCAATCTGCTTTTCGCTTATATCGATGGTCTCGTTCAGGGATTGAATGAAAATTGAGGTGATTGGGTTTGGCGCTGTCCGAACCACCTCTTGTGTTACTGCCCAATTTTGGGTCAGTATTTGGTTAGTTCGCACAAGTGCCGCTTCCATGGACTTCTCGTTGTTACCGGCTTCAAAATAGGCGACTCGCGCATCCGCGTAGTTCCTGAGCAATCGCGTTATCTGGCTGCCATAAGGCTCTGCCAACAGACGGGCACGTAGGCCGGTCGTGCCGATAGCATTCGCTTCATCAATCAGTAACTGCTTGCGTTGGTCATAGCGCGTCAACGCCATCGCGAGCGTAAAGCCGAGCAACAGGCTTAGCAAGAAAACGATGCCGTCCCGTGCTTCCTTCATCTGCTCGTGCAGAGCATCCTGCGTACTGGGTGCATATCTTTGTCGAATGCGGAAACCCAGTTGAGCCACAAATGCCAAAAATATAAACGTCGCCAGAAAAAGCAATACGGGGTGATCGAACAAAAAGCTCATTTATTTGCTCCGTGGGGACTGCAGAGGAGGTTCACCGCCGAGGTGCACGAACCGCTCCTGTCCGGCCGCTCGTCATACGACTTCCTTGCGAACACTGTGGATGTGACCGCTCCCATTCCTGTTAGCTGTGTTGCTGGTCGGCTCCAGATTGCCTGACTCGCGCTTGTCGATCAAGGTCGCTCATAACGTCGCGGTTGAAGGTACGTGGCTGCCCGTCAATCATTGAAACCTCGGCAGACGTGTTACGAACTCCGTCGGCTGGGACTGCCGTGCGAATAGATTCCTTTGTGTTGGCCGGTCACTTCGGGAGTAGGCGTGGTCGCCGGCTGGCTGGCAACCCGGGTTTGTATTCCATTGCGTGCGGGCGTTTTTAGCCCATCGGCAGAGGGGATTTCAATGTGAACGTGAGTCGGCTCTCGGCCGGAACCTTAAGATGTGGACCTTTCGCTGCTGCGGCCGAGATCGCTCCCACCCCACCGCCGATGGCGGCGCCGATTCCAGCTCCCTTGCCGCCTCCGGCCAGGGCGCCGACTCCTGCTCCCAGGGCGCCGAGACCGACGCCGCGCTTGACCGCCTTGCTCTTCTTGCTGCTGCCCTCGGCTTTCAACTGTGCGTAGTCGGATGAAGTGTCGTAGACTCTCCCGCCGATCGAAATGTCGTAAAGTCTCAAGGCCATCTCGTTTGTACCTTTCACCTTAACCACCTGGACGGTGCAGTTGGCGCCTCTGGGAATGAGGACCTGATCGCCTACAGCTACCGGATCGTCAATGCTGCCTCGGTATTGTTGGCTAGCGCCAGTGGTGGCGGAGTCGACATTGTCGATCATCCGAACCGTGATCTGCGTTCCGGCGGGTACGGTCACCCTCGGGGAATGTGGTGCCGCCGCAGCCGCCTGCGCCGGACGTGCCGCAGGCAAGGGAACTGTAGCACTCAGCATTAAAGAGGATGTGACCGCAAGAACACACCCCGCGGTACAGGCCAGTTTTTCTATGAGGGTCATTTCTATCTCCTTCAACTGTGTTACTCAACGATCGGAAGATTGGAGGCGATCTGCAGGTCGATAATCATCAGAAGCTGGTTTTCGACCTGGAGAAAACGGGCCGCGATCTTGGGAGAGATTGCGTCCGAGAATCGCTGCACATACTCCTTCTTCAAATCCGTTCTGCGGGACTCCAGATCCAGTGCTTTGTTCGCGAGTTCTCCAGCGAGCGCATCCGTGACGTTGTCTTCATTCTGTGCCCACTTTTTAATGCCAGCCAGCTTTTGATCGTTAAGCTTGGTCAGGCCCTGGTCGTACTCGTGGTAAATCGGCCAGAATTTCGAGGCCTGCTCCGGCGTTAGCTGCATCAACTGGCCCATGATGGCCACTTTCTGCGTCCTTACGTTCTGCCGAAGAAGCGTGATATATTCCTGAAGGTTGGCCTCCTGATCCTGAGCCTGTGCGGGATTTTGACCCCAAAGAGCAGGCGCTGTTAGCAATGCGATCGCAAGACCCGCGGCTTTACAGGTTCCGCAAATCAGTTTCTTACTCACAAGTTTTCGTTTCCTTTCCACGAGTGGTTGCTTCGCACCCGGTTCCGGAGTTCGCAATCGTCTCACCAACAAGGGCAGATCGCCAAATCAAGGGAAAAACGGCGGTTTGGAGAGGTTATCGCTGGTTGTGTTGCGAGTCGGACGTCCCGTCAGTACCAAATGCCGTACCGGGACGAAATATCGTACCCGTTAATGCGTTGTCCGCGCCCTTCCACTTTGCCGCCCTCGGCAGACCCGTGATAGGATACCGACGAAGCGAAGGCGATGAACATATTCGCCATGCGCGAATCCGGCTGCTGATTGGGGAAGCTTGCCGGCGATCAGGAATTTCCTTTGCGATCTGGGCTTGAAACTGAAGGATCGAATCACTTCTATCGGACCTTTGGTGTTGTACGATCGCTATCGAAGTCCGCCTGCTTCTCAGTTTTGGCAGCGCTGATAGTCTTCCGCGGCCTGGTTTACCCTGCCACCGCGCAGAAGAGCATCGTCGCCTCAATGTCGATTCGCGGCGTCGTGAAGCTGCCGGTTATTGATAAGCACGACATCCGCTTCACCCGGCTGTCCGTTGCCGGGGAATCCTTTCAGAGCCGGGTCTCGAGCATCACGCAGGATCGCTATGGTTTCCTGTGGTTCGGCACCGACGACGGTTTGTACCGCTATGACGGGTACAATCTCAAGCCCTACCGGCGCGAGCCTGGGCACGCGAACAGCCTTAGCGATGACACCGTCAGGGTGGTTCACCGCGACCGCGCCGGCATTCTTTGGGTCGGTACTGGCTTCGGAGGACTCGACAGGCTTGACCCGGCGCGGAACACCTTCACACATTACCGCCATGACCCTGCCAATCGCGGCAGCCTGAGCGACAATGCAGTCAATTGCATCTATCAGGATACGGGCGGCGCTTTGTGGGTCGGAACCGACGTCGGCCTTGACCGCCTGGACCCGGCAAGCGGAACCTTCGTCCACTACGTCCACAATCCTCAGGATGCCGGCAGCCTGAGCGGCAATCTCGTTGTTCACATATCAGAAGACCATTTGGGCAATTTGTGGGTCGGCACGAGCGGGGGTGGCCTCAACAGGCTAGACCGAAGCACCGGCCGTTTTTCACGCTTCCGCGATCCGAACCAACCCCGCAGCCCGGGTGATGACCGTGATTGGGCGTTATGTCACATCCGCGAGGACCACTCTGGTGTGATGTGGGTGGGTTTCGCCTTCGGCACTCTGGATCCGAAGACGGGATCACTTACTCGCTACGCTTTTCGTTCGAAAGACCCTGGCGGCAAATTCATCTCAGACGTGAGAGCCATTCAGGAAGACCGGGACGGAGTGCTGTGGGTGGGTACGGTGAACGGGTTGCTCGCACTCGATCGGGAGCGCAAGCAGTTCGTACGTTATATCAAGAGTCCAGTTAATCCGCACAGCCTGCATAACGAGGACGTCCTGTCCCTGTTCGAGGATGTCGAGGGGAATATCTGGGTGGGAACCCAGAGCGGTGTGAGCCGGTTCAACCGCAAACCGCGCTCTATCAATAGTCAACAGGACAATACACAAGGCGTGGCAGCCGAGAGCATCCGGGCCGTTCAGGTAGACAGTCAGGGCGTCCTTTGGGTCGGCACCGCCCGCGGCCTCCAACGTCTGGATCTGAAAACCAGTCTCATGACCCTCTACCAGCACGATCCCCACGACCCGCGCAGCCTCTCGAATAACTACGTTACGGTCATCCGGGAAGATCGCTCGGGCACACTCTGGGTTGGCACCGGTGGCGGAGGGCTCAACCGGTTCGATAGCACAACGGGACGTTTCTTCGCCTACCGGTATCAACCGAACAACCCAGCCGGCGTGAGTAGTGACGCTGTCCTTTCACTGCTTGAAGACCGCGACGGGATGCTGTGGGTGGCCACCGCCGCGGGCCTGAGCCGCTGGGACCGCCAAACGGGACGTTTCACGACATACCACCACGTTGCGGGGGACCCGCATAGCCTGTCCAACGACGTAATCAAAACGGTTTTCGAAGACCGGGACGGTATCCTCTGGGTCGGATCCAACGGAGGACTGAACCGCTTCGACCGTGTCTCGCAGCAATTCACGGCCTATCGCCACAACCCCCAGGACGCCGCCAGCCTCAGCCACGATGCAATTAATGCCATCTGGGAGGACCGGCGGGGAACCCTGTGGATTGCCACTCAGGACGGCCTCAACCAAATGGACCGTAGCCAGGGAGCGTTTAGGACTTTCACCCGGAGGGATGGTCTGCCGGACAATGCCGTCCAGGCGATTCTGGAAGACGATCAGGGCTCTCTCTGGTTGGCTACGCACAACGGCCTCTCGCACTTTGATCCGCAGACGAGAACCTTCCGCAACTATTCTGAATCCGATGGCTTGGCCGGCAATTTTCTAAACCCAATTGGAGCCGAAGGGAGCTGCCGGACTCCGAACGGTGAACTAGTTTTCGGTTCAACCAATGGAGTGACGGAATTCGACCCCGACCGCGTTGCCGATAATCCCTATGTTCCGCCGGTCGAGTTGACTGATTTCCTCTTGTTCAATACACCGGTGCACCCCGGCGAAAAATCGCCGCTCCGCAAATCGATCTGGGCCACTGATTCTCTTACCCTGAACCACCGCCAGAGCATTTTCACACTGGAGTTCGCCGCGTTAAGTTATGTTGCCCCGGAGAGGAATCGCTATCGCTACCGGCTGGAAGGGCTCGAGAATAATTGGAATGAAGTGGATAGCTTACGGCGCTTGGCTACATATACCAGCCTCCCCGCCGGGAACTACGTTTTTCGGGTCCAAGGATCGAACAACGACGGCGTATGGAACGAGAAGGGTGCGACCCTCAGAATAGCGATCTTGCCGCCATGGTGGGCAACATGGTGGTTTAGAAGCATTGTGAGCCTGATGATCGCGGGTTTGGTATTTGTCGCCTACCGGTCTCGCGTAACGCAGCTCGCTCTGCGTTTCGAAGAGCGCCTCGCGGAGCGCACTCGCATCGCACAAGAACTCCACGACACTTTAATCCAGGATGTCGTAGCGGTCGGGCTGCAACTCGACATCCTCGACGATCAGAGAAGGAATGAACCAAACGCAGTTGAGCCGACTTTCGCTCTCGTCCGCCAACGGGTCACGCAATTAATCGACCATGGGCGGCGCACTTTGTGGGACCTTCGCTCTTCCACGGCTAGTCCGAACGATCTGGTCGAGTCCTTGTCCCGGGCGGGAACAGAACTCCGCACTGGAGAACGGCCCGATTGTCAGGTTTTCGTCCAAGGTGATCGGCGGCCACTGCATTCTTTGATCCGCGACGAACTGGACCGCATTGGCCGAGAAGCAATTACCAACGCTTTCCGGCATGCCCACGCCAACTCGATCGAAGTCGGGTTGTTTTATTCCCATCACGCTCTGCGCCTGGTGGTGCGCGACGACGGCCATGGTATTGCGCCTCACACGATTCTGAAGGGACGTCCCGGACACTTCGGACTCACGGGAATGCGTGAGCGCGCCGAGCGTATCGGCGGGCGACTGACCGTGCAGAGCCGTGTCGGCGGAGGCACGGAGGTAAGTCTCCTTGTACCCCTCCATGGGGGCACCCGGGCTTTGAGAGTCGCTTTATCGCGGTGGCTCGGACGATGGATCGGGCGGACCGGACCTCCTAGAGATGAAGTCAACACATCGGAGCTGGAATCCGATTATGAGCACGCAGGAAAAGATTCGTATACTCAGCGTTGACGATCATCCGATGGTGCGGGAAGGTCTGGCGGGAATCATCAACCGGCAGTCTGACATGACGCTCGTAGCCGAAGCAGCAACGGGCCAGGAGGGGATCAGGCAGCATCGGACCCACCTCCCGGATCTCACGCTCATGGATCTGAGACTGCCCGATATGACGGGTACCGATGCAATGCGCGCTATCCTTACCGAAGTTCCAAACGCTCGCGTGGTCATGCTTAGCTCATACGAAGGCGACATGGACATAAAGCGCGCGCTGCAAGCGGGGGCTTTGGGTTACTTGTTGAAGGGTATGGAAGGCAGAGAACTGTTGGAGGAAATTCGCCTGGTCCACAGCGGCAAAAGGCATGTTCCACCGCTCATTGCCGCGAAGATGGTGGAGCATTTCACAGACGATGCCCTCACAAGGCGCGAAGTAGAGGTTCTTGAACAAGTGGCGGCAGGCAATCGGAACAAGGAAATCGCGTTTAAGCTTTCGATTGCCGAAGATACCGTTCACGCGCACGTGAAAAGCATCCTTTCAAAGCTGAATGCAAGCGATCGTACGCACGCCGTGATGATCGGCTTGCGCCGGGGCATCCTCCATCTGTAATACCCAGATTGGGTTGAGTGTCACTCACCCAAAACGGGTACAACCGCTGTACGGAATTTGGTGTTTCTCAATTTGGCTTCTTGCCTTAGTGTTGAGTGGCAGCCAAGAAAGTTAAATCAGAAAGACCGGCACCATGCAGAGGCTATATACAGAATTTCCAGCGGCTTACCCCGGACTGGGTCTGCTTCTGTTAAGACTGCTGACGTGCGGAATGGTCATAGGATTCGAAGGGGCTCGGGTGACGGCAATGGTTGAGGAAAGCCACACCTCCGCGAAGTCCTTATCAAGTGGCTTGTTAATCGCGGCAGGTGTGCTGATCCTGGCGGGCTTTCTGACGCCGGTTGCCGCTTTGCTGGTGGCCTTCATAGAAGGCGTCGGAGCGATATTTCAGATAATCAACTCCACGAATGGTGGCGAGCGTGACTGGATCTATTCGCTACTAATCGTCGGAACCGCTTCCGCTCTGGCACTGACCGGTCCCGGCGGCTTTTCCCTGGACGCCCGCATGTTCGGACCCAAGCGCTTGTTTATACCTTTGGATAACTCGGCGAGGTTGCACATTCTGAGCTCAAACGGGCGAAAAGCCTCGCAGTAGCGGAATTAGACATGGCGAGCAAAACCAAACCTCCTTATCGCCTGCAAAAAACAGGCGTATACTGGCATTCTCACTAGGGGCAGGCCGATGCATCCGTTTGTAACCGCACAGTTAATGGTTGGTGCAATTCTGTTATCACTTGCGCTGCTTTATGGCGTGATCGCATGGAAAGACTACCGCAGAAGTCTGACACTTCCTTTCGCGCTGGCAGGTCTCTTCGGGGCGGTGGGAGCATTTTCTGGCATATTACCTCGCCCGTATTTGTATTCTTTTTCCTTATTGGGCCTTGTGCTGATTATGAATTTGTCGCTCGTCAATGACGCCTTGAAGAGGGACAGGCTTGTCAAAGACGTCGCAGCGTATGAGAGGCGTTGGAGATCGCTGCTTGAGGGTGTCTCCCTGTTGGTAGCCGGATGCGATGTGGCGGGGCGATTCAATTATGTGAACCCGCTCCTAGCGCAAATAACGGGATACGGGCAGGAGGAGTTGCTCGGTACGGATTTCTGTAAGCTAATTTCGGCCAAAGATCGCGATCGAGTGACGCTAGAGCTGGAGCGGGCGTTCCAGGGTGAGCCTTCGACACGATCCGAGTTCATGCTGAGGACGAAATCCGGAGTGGGTAGAGTCGTACGCTGGTCGAACGTGTTGCTGCATGAAACCGACGGCCATGTGATTGGGATTCTCCACGTAGGCAACGACATAACAGACCGGTTGAGTGCAGAGCACGCCCGCGACGAGGCTCTTAAGGAACTGCTAGACCTCAAGCATCGACTCGAAACGGAGAACACGTACCTGAAGCTCGAAATAGAGGAGGGTGCAAACGATACCAACATCATCGGACAGAGTGACGCTATCCGTTACGTGCTGCACAAAATCAAGCAGGTTGCGCCCACCGATGCCACCGTCCTAATTGAGGGCGAAACCGGAGTCGGGAAAGAACTTGTCGCGCGCGCTTTGCATGAGGGCAGCCAGCGTGCGAGATATCCGTTTGTGAGAGTAAATTGCGCTGCCCTCGCCCCCACGCTGATTGAGAGTGAATTGTTTGGGCATGAGAAGGGCGCGTTTACAGGGGCGGACCGATTGCGGAAAGGGAGGTTCGAGCTGGCAGAAGGTGGCACGCTCTTCCTCGATGAGATTGGCGAATTGTCTCTTGAATTGCAGTCCAAGCTATTAAGGGTCCTTCAAGAAGGGGAATATGAACGGGTCGGAGGGTCCGACACTCGGAGAGCGAACGTAAGGATCATCGCCGCCACAAACAGGCAGCTCCAGCGTGAAATAGCCGCGGGGCGATTTCGAGAAGATCTTTTCTACCGGCTCCAAATTTATCCGCTCAGTGTCCCCCCGCTCAGGGAACGCCGGGAGGACATCCCGCTAATTGTGGAACACTTTACTCGTCGCCTTGCTGGCAAGCATGGGAAGACAATCGAGGAGATTCCAGGACATGTGATGCGGCGACTTGCCGACTGGGATTGGCCTGGCAACGTCCGCGAACTGGAAAACGTGATCGAGCGAGCGGTCATTATCAGCCGGGGTCGTGTTCTGGCCTTCCCTGGCGAGTTCGTAGTCGCTCACAAAATCACGGAACTCTCGGTGGTGCCAAACCTGACGACGATGAGCGACATGGAACGCAAGCACATTATCCGCGTCCTGGAACATACGCACGGGAGGATTGCCGGCGAAAGCGGAGCCGCGGAAATCCTGGGGTTGCATCCCAATACGTTGCGTTCTCGAATAGCAAAACTGCGCATCGGACATTCTCATTCCGATTCGAATGGCTCCAATAGAGCCGCATCCGCGGCGGCTTCAGCTTGAGCCTGGCGATTCCGGACCTTCGCTTAAGTTCGTTTCCGACTTCCTTGTTATCCCGAGCTTTTCCATTCGCGTGCGGAGCGTGTTCGGATGTAGTTCCAGAATCTCAGCTGCTCCCCCTTTCCCGCCGACTTTCCAGTTCGTCCGTTGAAGAACCCGAAGAATGTACTGGCGTTCCATTTTGGCGAGCGAAACAAGCGTGCGTCCTTCCGCTTCCGGCGAAATGGAATGAGCCAATCGAAATTCCGGAGGCAAAGTGAGACGCTCTCCCTTGCAGGTAATCACGGCCCGCTCCAGGATGTTTGCCAGTTCGCGGACGTTGCCGGGCCAATCCCACTCCATAAGAACCGCAACCACTTCCGCCGGAACTTCACTGATTACCTTGCCATGCTTTACGGCCATCTGGCGCGCGAAATACTGGACCAGGAGGGGGATATCCTCCCGCCGGTCCCTGAGTGGGGGCACAGTGATGGGGAAAACCTGCAGCCGATAGTAGAGGTCCTCGCGAAAACGGCCGGACGAGACATCCTGCCGCAAATTCCGATTGGTCGCCGCGACAACACGCACGTCGGCCTTGAGTGTTCGCGAACCGCCAACACGTTCAAACTCCCCCTCCTGCAGAACTCGCAGGAGCTTTGCCTGCATTTCGAGCGACAACTCTCCAACCTCATCCAGGAAGAGCGTGCCACCTTCCGCCAGCTCAAACCTTCCTTTGCGCAATCGGTCCGCCCCTGTGAATGATCCTTTTTCATGGCCGAACAACTCGCTTTCGACAAGCGTGGGCGGAAGAGCGGCACAGTTCACGCGTATAAAAGGCCCCTTTGATCGGCGGCTCTCTTCATGAATAGCGCGGGCGACCAGTTCTTTACCAACTCCGGTTTCTCCCTCTATCAACACGCTCGCTTCGGTCTTACTCACTTGCTGTATTTTCTGCAGAACGTAGCGGATGGAGCCGCTCTGGCCGATGATATGAGGGGACCCGATTGTGGTCTCGGCCTCCTCCTTCAGATATACGTTCTCGGCCTCCAGCCTCGACTTTAGCCTTTCCAGGTCCCGCAAGGCTTGGTCGCGTTCGGCTTCTGCTCTCATCCTTTCGGTCACGTCTACCCCCACGCTGAGAGTTCTTTCGGTTTTGTCGCCTGATTGGCCGAGCGGAACGTGCGACCAGATCACAGCTCTCTTTGCTCCCCCTTTTGTGATAAGCCCGATCTCCGTCTCGGCCGACACTTCGCCCGTAAGTGCGCGCTCGAATAGCTCCGAAACCTGGCGCTCACCGGGCATCTGCAAAATGCCGCTGCAAGGTTGCCCAAGGAGTTCCGATTTGGCGAAACCTGAAACGCGCAGCAAAGACGGGTTTACGTAATCGAGGCGTCCGCTCGCGTCGCATGAAGCTACAAGCAAGTTCACGTTCTCTAACAAAGTTTGCCAATGGTACTCTTGTCGCTCCTCGTTGCCCGTCACTTTGCCTAGTTGTACGGACTCACGAATGAGGTTTAAGCTCATGAACGCGACAAAAGGCAGCGAGGCAAAACTGTAAAGAACGGGCGGCGCAAGGATGCCCTCATTAACCATGAAGCCGTGAGGATACGCGACAAGAACGAGAGGCGCGGCGCCTAAGATGACCCAGATTGCCTTTTTTTTAGCATTTTGCCGCCAGAGATAGACGCAAGCCCAGGTTATGCACGCGAGAACAAGCGATTCGAACACACTCGCCGCGAGCAGCCCTGGACCCATTACCGCGCCGGGCCGCGCAATTCGCCCAGCCCGGAGCGAGTATAAATCGCGACCATCAGGTGTTCCAGGAGATTGCAAGTTTGCAGCAAAACCTAAGAGCAATAACACGACAACTGCACCACTTACGGTGACAACCTTAGGAAGCCATGTCGGCCGCAGATTGACATAGGAAACCAGAAGCCAGACCAGGACCGACCCAAAGACGACGTGAAAAGTGCCGGAGATCCTTGTCGCGATTGCGAATTCCGAAGCGGTCGCCGCGTGGTATTGCCAAAAGACGCAGAACGCCTCTGCGGCAGCTAACAACGCCGTGATTGCTAGAAGGGTGTGGTTCCTCTGCGCAGCGGTGCGACTTCCAACTGCAAAATGCAGAAATGCGAGAGTCATTAAAACCGTTCCAGTCATCAACTGCGCCGTCAACAACGTCGGCACAAACAGATCCCGACATACCTTTTACGTCTGTCATCCATACGCAATGGATACTTTCTAAATCACGGTATTTTGAGTGGCGCCGTGGCAAACGGATGCGGAAAATTACATGACGGTGAAGTCTTCTATTCTCGGGGCTCATGCTTGAGCCGCTGCGACTCACCCGTTGTATGGCCATAGCGATGCTTGCGTGACAAGCGGCACGGACTCTGTGTACGATATTTCGTACTTTCGCCGTATTCCCGTTAATCGGTGGTCTGGCCTATTTCTTCTGATAGGAGCCCGCTAATTTTCTCGAACGACGCGAGGCGGCCGGCGTCGAAAGGCTGATCTCTTTCTGGCATACGTCGTGCCACATGAAAACTATGAGTAGTCTCTGCCTGCTAGAAATCGAGTTCGTGCTATCGGCACAGAAACGGCGAGAGTTTGCTCAATCGCTGGACCTCTTAACGGGCACGGGACTGGGGTTCGTCCGAAGGTCCGTCTACATAGAGCGCGATGAGCCCGAGCGCATTCTGTGGGTGGAGGAGTGGACAACTCGACAGATGTTGGAAACTCACCTGGAAACGGCAACCTTCAAGGCGCTGGTAGGCGGGTTGCGGATCCTAGGAAATGTAATCGATTGTCGGCTTGTCGACCTGGCATCGGGTGATGGAGACGCTCGCCACGTCCCGCGCTACCTTCGGGGAAAGCTCATCTCTCAGGATTAAGTTCAATTCAAGGACGGCAAATCAGCAGATACTTCAATCGCGCGGATCTATTTATTAATGTCTGGTTAATAAGGTAGTAACACCAGACTGGCCGCAATGCCTTACCATGCGATCCCGAAGGTATTGGCGCCCCCTATGGAGTCGGGACTTGACAGCCATTGCGGTAATGCCAAGCTGCACGGCCACATCTTCAAGATCTTGGCCGTCCAAATAGTAGAGCTCGAGAGGCGCCCGGAAGAAAGGCGGCAGACATGAGAGCTCAAATCGCAATACATCGGCGACTTGGCGATTGGCAAGGGAATCCTCGGGATTATTATCCGGATGTATTTCTTCCGTAGCGAGGCGTTCCACTCCTCCGGGAGTTTGGTCATATGAGAGCACCCGGTTCCGGTAAGGCGCCCTCAAGCGCATCATACATTGGTTAATAACGATTCGAACCACCCAGGTTGAGAATTGCGCCTGCCCTCGAAAACCATTCAGGTGCGTGAAAGCACGGCAGAAGGCTGTCTGAAGTGCGTCGGCGGCATCATCGGAATTCCCGAGTAAGCTCCGTGCTACGCGCATACAGGGTACCCAGCTATGTCGAATCAACTCCTCTAGAGCCTCATCGTCGCCGGCTTTCGCGCTTGCAAGCAGTTGCCCGTCAGGTAAATGAGTTAGAACAGCTAAAGCAGAAGATCCCTGTGCCATGTGTACTCTTTCTGAGTGCAGAGCGTTCATCGAACGAAGCAGTGCACAACGTTTGCTGGAAGTGTTTTCGGAGGAGATAGTATGCATACGGCAAGCCAAACCCAGAAGGGATAGGGTCAGTCGCCGCATTCGCATGTAAACGCAACGCCGGTGCTTAGGAGGCCCTGGGCGTGCAGTCGGGCCAACTCCGGTATTTCGGAGCACCCCCGAAATATCGGAGTGACCCTGGAAATGCTTTCCGGTAGTAAGTGACATGTCACACTCTGGCGTTTCTTGCTAGTGTGCAATTTGTCTCGATGAAGACTAAATCGGAAGTAAAGGTAAGGACGTGTTCCGATATTTCGTAGGCCTACCGAAATGCCGGGGGCCTTTGCATAGGGTTGCTCGAGACAGTGCGACGTAGCGGTCGGAATCACTTGTAATTGGCTCCGTTCCCCCGAACCCGGGTTTGGCCGTCAAGCTGCCTGAGCATCAGGGCCGCAATCGCTGAATTATGAATAGACAGGATGCCGGGAAGCAGCTCTGGCAGGCGATCGAGAAGCTCCTCTTGGTGATTGGAGTTATTCTGCTAGCGCTCTATGGAGCTTCGCGCCTGTACACAACCGTCGCCAGCCGCATAGCAGTGCTCAGGTTCAAGAACGGCGTGGTAGCGTCATCGGCTGAAAGCAGTCCCGCTCAAACGCAGCTTCGGGAAGCGAAAGAACAACTCGATATGAGCTTGTGGTCAGAAAAGCGGATACTCGCTTACCGTGAGGCCCTGACCATGAGCTTTGAACCTTCGCTGGCAATTCTGTCTATTCCGAAACTCCGCCTAGAGGTTCCGGTGTTCGATGGGACGAATGAACTCATACTGAACCGGGGGGCGGGCAGAATAAGAGGTACTGCCAGACCGGGTGAAGCCGGAAATATAGGCATCGCAGCTCACAGGGACGGCTTCTTTCGAGGACTGAAAGAGATCCGGCCAGGTGACAAAATCGAGCTGCTGATTCACACCCAGAAACTTACTTATCTCGTAGACAAGATAGTCATAGTAAGTCCGTATAACGTGGAAGTGCTGAAGGCAAGACCCCGACCATCACTGACGCTCGTTACATGTTATCCGTTTTACTTTTTCGGGAATGCGCCTCAGCGCTACATCGTGCATGCATACGAAACGAAAGCGGAAAAACTTTGAGAAAACTGATCATCGAGTTCCGAAACTAAGGAAAGCCAAGAAAGAGGAAAATATGAAGACAGGTTCAAGACATATTCGAACACTCACTCTGTTCGCGTTGGGGGGCTGCATGGCCTTCGCCGTGAACATGATGGGACAAGTTGAATCCAAGACGTCCGTTGAGCACGAGACACCAACACACCAAGTGAAGGTAGAGCGCGGGGAAGTCGTGTACGTAGATGGTAACGACCTCGTTGTCAAAATGGAAGACGGTGAAATCCGACACGTGGTCGTCCCGGACAACGTTACTGCAACCGTGGATGGTAGGGAAGTCACTGTCCACGATCTCAAGCCGGGAATGAAGCTGGAACGAACGATCACCACTACGACAACGCCGCGGGTCGTAACAACGGTGAAAACTGTCACTGGCAAGGTGTTTCATGTGACTCCGCCTAAATCGGTCATTCTGAGGCTGGAGGACGGGACCAACGAAGAATTTAAGATTCCAAACGGCCAGAAGTTCAACGTCAACGGTCAGGAGACTGACGCGTGGGGCCTAAAGAAGGGCATGACGGTCTCTGCGACGGCAATCACCGAGGTTCCGGAAACTGTAGTGGCGCAGGAGATCAAAAGAACCGGCCAAGCGCCCCCACCGCCGCCGACTCCGCCCATGCTGGCCGTGCTGTTAATCGAGAGGCGTGTAGTTCCCCCACCTGAGCCGGTTTCTACAGCTTCGGCAGCTCCGGCTGAAGAACCGGCGCCGGCGGAACTGCCCAAGACCGGGAGTATCGTGCCGTTGCTAGGCTTGTTGGGAACGCTTTTCGTCGCCGCTTCATTCAGTATGAAAGCCCTGCGCAAAAGCTAAAGAGAGCTGTTCTCAGAACGTGCCGGGCCGGAATTCGTCACGCCGGATTTGGGCCCGGTTCGAACAATCTAAGGTGACAGCTAGGGACTGCATGACTAGAGCCAGCTCCGGTTAGGGCAGGCTGGGTTGACCTTGTGTATGTCCGCTAAGAATCGAACGGCTCTCTAACTGAAGGATGCACTGTGTCTCTACTGCAGCTCTCCTTGCGACTTCATTGCGCAGCTGTTCGTGTCCTGGTTATCTTCGGACTTACGCATCTACCGTGTTTGGGGGGTGAGGTTCCAGTCAATTGGAGTGGCAACTTCGCACCCTGCGAAAATCATTCCGAATTACTGAAACGGGACTCGATGAGCTTGGGTATCAAGATCTCGATACCGACGCCGAGTTGGCGCAACAATTCAAGAACGCCCTGAATTTTTGGACGAGGATCATCGATCTGGAGTGGCATCGGGACGAAAGCTCATCCTGCGCCATTCAGTTAGTGGAAGGAACGCCCGCAATCCTGAGAGGGGTCGCGATCGCAAGGGCACAGTTCCCGGAAGCCAAGAACTTCCAGGGCTTGATCGCATTCGACACTCAGCTACCCCTTTCCAAGAAAGAAATGTATCTCATAGCCGTTCACGAGATTGGGCACATGTTGGGACTGAGGCATAATCGGAACACCCACTCCGTGATGTACTATTTCAACCTAGAAGGACCGGAAGTGCTGGACCTGACGGACCTGCGGCATCTTTCGTTTCACCATAGACTCCGCTTTGCTGTGGCTAACGGACCTTTGAAAGTTGAGCAAGATCAGTTCGGTGATTAGTTCGAATTCTTTACCTGGCAGATCTCGCGTCTTCCGAAGATACCGAAGCGTCGCGAGTGTGAGCTAAGGCAACGATCCCAGAAACACGTTACCGCACGGGGTGTGAGTGAAGCGGCAGCCAAGGAGCCGTCAGTCTGCAACTTGGCATCCCCCGTCAGATCTCCCAACCGTTTCAGCGTGGCCGCAGCATGCACACGCAGGTTCGACGATTCCAGTAGCAACCCGATTCCCGGTCTAATGGCTCGACGGCGGCCGCCAACGGTGACACAACCAATAGGAAAGCAACGCAAGTAAACACATGTAACATCGCCCTGTCGCGAGCGGTTACAGCAATTGGCCTGCCGAGTCTTGGGTCCACCATTTTTTGTTTCGAACGCATCTGCTCCAGGGAGATGAGTATCGTGGACGAGCACGAAATTCCGTGCCGAGTCCTGACCAAGGTTCAAACCTCCGAAATCGGTGAATCGCTGCTAACTTCGATCGGACGGAAAAAAGAAGAACCGCCTGTCTTCTCTTTCGGTCTGAATTAGGCAGAACTCTATTGGATCGGGGAAGCAAACCTTTCTCACAGGCTCTGATGGCTATCCTATGCGCGTTTATTCTGCAAAAACTGTTGCAATATTTGCCTTGGGATTTGCCGGCCTGCCTTGCTCGGCCGATAAGGTTCCAGACAACTGGAGCGGCAGATTCACACCGTGCGAACGCCATTTCGAATTGCTGAAGCCCGCGGCGATGAGCTTGGGTGTGAAGATCTCGACTTCGAACCCGGAACTAGCCAGGCAATTCCAGAACGCGCTGAACTTTTGGACAAAGGTCGTGGATATGGATTGGCACCGGGACGAATCCTCATCCTGCGCCATTCAGCTTGTGGATGGCACGTCTGAGATCGTAGGCCCCGCAGTCGCCCAGACCCAAATCCCGGAATGGAAGAAGTTCCAGGGGTGGATAGCCTTCGATCCTCACGCGTCCCTCACTAATTTAGGAATGTACACTGCGGCTGTTCACGAAATCGGGCATTTGCTTGGATTGAAGCACAGTCAGAACCTCAATTCGGTGATGTTCTGCAATCTCGCCGTAGGAGAATCCAAGAGCCTCGACCGATCAGATCTGGAGCAACTCTCTTTCCACCATAAACTTCGTCTCCCGCCGGCGGACGGGCCTTTGACAGTTGCGCAAGGTCGGTGTTTGATCATTAGGCCGCTTGAATCAATCTTCAAACCCTTTAGCCGACAATTTCAAGGCTGGCCTGGATCGGAATGAAAAAAGTACAACCACCTCTCTTCTCCTTGGCTACTGAATTGAGCAAACCTGTGATAGTTCGAAGCGGTGGATCTACAAGGCATGTAAACAAAAGTGTGGGCAAGTTGCACTGGATCGACGTGAGCCAATTCGACGGCGCAGTCAAAATCCTGCACGAGAGTGATAGGCACCCTATCAACCGTCGCCAAATTGGGGCAGTAACAATGCGCTGCGGTCTCGTATTACCCTTGACTTTCTTAATGCTCACTCAAGTGTGCCTCGGCCAGAAACCATCTCAGCCGCCTCCAAGCTCACAGCCTCTTCCTGGAATTATTCAAGATTCCAGCTCTTCGGAAGAGCACCAGCGCATGTTCGGAGTGCTTCCCACCTACAGTATTGTGAACGGGAGGTACGCTCCTCCTCTAACGCCCAGCGGTAAGTTCCGACTTTTCGTGGATAATTCGACGGACCCCTTCGTGTTTGTTGCGATCGGTCTTCAGGCTGCCCTTGGGCAGGCAACCAACGAGTTTCCGGCGTACGGCCAGGGCGCAGCAGGTTACTTCAAGCGTTTCGGCGCCTCAACCGCCGATCTTGCGACCGGTGAATTCATGGGCACATTCGCGTTTGCATCACTGCTGCGTGAAGATCCGCGCTACTTCCGAGAGGGATCCGGACCCGGAAGCAAGCGGCTCGGGAATGCTCTGGCAAGCACGTTCGTGACGCGAACAGATTCGGGAAGAAAGCGTTTCAACTGGTCCAATGTTTTAGGGCACCTCGCTGCCGGCGCCATTTCCAACCTTTACTATCCGACCGAGGATCGCGGTCCCGGCTTGGTCTTTACACGGGCAGCGATCGGTATCGGATACGGAACAGCTGGCGCAGTCTTCAGTGAGTTCGGGCCGGATATTCAGCGCAAGCTGATGAAAAGGAAGAAAGGCCGCGTGCCGTGAAAGCCTTAATGTCCAGCATGGCTGATGAGAATCAGGAAGTGCGCGCCGTGGTGCTAGGACACAAACGGAAAAGTAATTCGTGAGTTTGGGGTGCGCCGAACCAACTTCCTTCGCGGTGCGAATCGGGCTCTCCTGCTCGGCGCCTGCCCCTTCCTATTCATCGCGCTGATGCCCGACGGGCGCGCCAGCGGTCAGGATATGGAGCCCCGTTCCTATTCCAACGCGCCCACTGGAATGAACTTCTTGGTCGCCAGCTATGGCCGATCGGCCGGAGATGTAATAGTCCCGACGAGCTTACCTCTTAGCGATGTGCAAGCGACCATTTCCAGTTCCGTCTTCGCGTTTGTGCATTCTGAAGGATTCTTCGGCCAATCGGCGAAGATTTTTGTGGCTGTGCCCTACGCGTGGGGCACGGCTTCAGCGCACGCTCCAAGCGGAATCGTCTCGGGCAGTCGATCAGGGTTAGCGGATCCGGTTATTAAGTTCTCAGTTAACTTACGCGGAGCACCGGCTCTGTCTCCTGCCGAGTACCGCAAATACC
Source organism: Terriglobia bacterium (assembly GCA_963841675.1). Taxonomy (GTDB): domain Bacteria; phylum Acidobacteriota; class Terriglobia; order Bryobacterales; family Bryobacteraceae; genus Bog-105. The sequence continues at coordinate 63,807 of CAWJEH010000008.1, read as the reverse complement.
GACAGAAAACGATTGTGGGAGCAAGCATTCAGGTGACAGCCCCACTGGGCCAGTACGACCCAAACAGGCGGGTGAATCTGGGAACGAACCGCTGGTCATTCAAGCCCGAAGTGGGAGTCTCGCGCCAGCTTGAGAAATGGACACTCGAGGGCTACGCAAACGCGTCGTTTTTCACAACAAACAATCAATATCTGGGCAATTCGCCCCTGAAGCAAGATCCCTTGATCAACCTACAAGGGCACGTTGCATACACGTTTCGCCCCAGGCTGTGGGCTGCGATTGATTTTGGCTTTCTGTCGGGCGGAGCTGCGGCGGTAAGAGGCGTAACGACCGCCGATAGGGAGAGCAACACAAGATCCGGCGCTACTCTTTCGATGCCTCTATCGCAGCGCCAATCTTTGAAGCTCTTTGTCAGCACCGGCGTTTATAGCGTCGCCAGAACCAACTTCACAATAGTGGGAGCAGCGTTGCAGTTTTCCTGGATTCGCTGGCCTCTCATCGCGAGGATCGGTGGTCACAACTAGCGTTCTTTCGGCCGCTTGAAAGGAGCCTTACTGGATTCTTTAGAACCCCTTGCCGCCAGACCTTATCAAAGCGATATGTGGCTAACGAAAGTAAGTGCCACAATTCAAACCGCATGAACAGAGAAACGAACCCACAACAGAAACCGGCGGCTGTTCGGAGGCGCGAGTTTATTGCATTACTTCCAACCAGCGCAATGCTTGGAACCAGTGCCCTCGCGGCGCAAACGCCCCGCATGACCGCTGATGAGGCCCTGAAAGACTTGATGGCAGGGAACGACCGCTTTGTGGCTGGGAAGATCTTGAATCCGCGGCAAAGCCCGGCCGACTTCTCGAAGCTCGCATCGGGACAGGCGCCGGATGCGGTGATTGTCGGTTGCTCCGACTCGCGTGTGCCGCCCGAAATTCTGTTCGATCAAGGTGTGGGCGATTTGTTCGTAATTCGCGTGGCGGGAAATGTGATCAGTGGCGCCGGCGCCACGATAAAGGGAAGCATTGCATATGCCGTCGTAGTGTTAGGTGCGCCGCTCGTAATGGTTTTGGGGCATAGCCAATGCGGTGCAGTGAAATCGGCGCTGGAAACCAAGGAACAGGCACTGCCGGGGTCAATTCGGGACCTGGTTGGCTTGGTGAGCACGGGCGGCGAGAAGGACCTGGACCGGGCAATTGTGGCAAATGTGCGCGCCGGCGTCGCAAAACTGAAGAGTCTGGAGCCCAACCTCACCAGCTACGTCGAGACGAAACGGCTCAAAGTAGTCGGCGCGGTCTATGATCTCGGGAGCGGCAAAGTAAATCTGCTGGCCTAACTTAGTTTTTAAAGTACGATAAGCGAACCGGAGAAAACGGAATGGAAATCCTGTTCCATCTCGATGACCGACGAGCTTGCCGTCTTTAACCAACCGTATGGATGACCGCTTCCAGATCAGGTGGACAGCGATTCGGCGCACAGCCTTCGTGCTTGCGACCCTTTGCGGTTCCGCGCTGGCTGTTCCGGCCAGAGCGCAGCAACAACAACCGCCCGAGGACCCCGAAGATGAGAAGCGCCTAGGGCTCTGGCTCGATCAGGGAATTTCCACCAGTCTTTCAGCCAACAAGTCTCTCGAAATCGAATTCCATGAGAGGTTCGACGAGGGTGCGTCGAACCTCTTTGAGTACTTCGTCCAGGGCGGGGTCGCTTTCCGTCTACGACCGTGGTTCACGTTGATTCCGATCTATCGCTACCAACGCTTTCCCGGGAATACCGCGATCACTTACGAGAATCGCCTGCAGCTTAATCTCACCTTGAGCGCATCGCGAGGCCCATGGCGATATAACCTGCGCACCCTCATCGAGGGGCGATTTCCGGACGATCGCCCCGCTTCAGCACGCCTCCGATTTCGTCCTGGTCTCGACTACACCTTGCCGCTTCGCATGAAGCGGCCTCCGGTGGTTACGGTGAGCAATGAGTTCTTCATCGTGCCCTGGAACAATCCTTTCGCCAACGGCGGCACCAGCTACACGCAGAACCGCGTCCAGCTGGGACTCCGGCTTCCCATAGGCGACTCGTTTTCGGTGCGGCCTTATTACCTGTTACAGTCAGTAAACTTGCCCAGTGGCTGGGACACTAATGAAATCGCTGGCATCTCGCTCGCGTTTAAGGTTCCGCGCAAAAGCAGATGAACCTTTGCTGCCAAATGTGGCTGGATTCCTGAAAATCTCTGCGCCAAATTCTTGACGCAGCAACTCAGATGACTCACCCTGCTTTTCGGGTAGGTCGCTACGACCTTCCTTAATCTGCCATGCTGGGCACGGGCGCCGGTAATCTCGGCTGTCGCTTCCTTTGCTCGCGCAGTCTTGAGACTACCGGCCCGGAACGGTTTGTCAGTTACTGGCCTAGTTTGGCCTGCAACGCTTCGATCCTCGTTCTGACATTGTCAGCATCTACCGTATCTCCCACCATCTTCGCAAGATCCGCGGCCAGCTCCGCGTTATCTTTGAGATACGACTTATAAGTAGAGGAGTGGAGCTGGTTCGGAGTCGCGTTTATGTGATTGATCGCTGCCTCGGTGTTAGCGGCCAAATCCTTGAGCACTGGCGTAATCCGATCAATGGAATCCTGATGCCACGGCTTCGCATCCCCTCGAGCCGCCTGCATGTCGGACAGGATCGAGCCGGCCTTGTTGATATGCTGCTTGACCTCCGTAATCTGAGAAGCATGACTTTGCCAACTCAGATTGGACCGTGTATAGGTTTCCATCGTAGCCGCGTCCGCTTTCAGTTGAGCGGCCGTCGATCTTGCATCTTGAAAAAGGGTGGAAAGGTCGGCTGCCATCGCTGCTGGTTGCATTGCAGGCCACAGTAGCAGAGCAGTCATACTCACCGACATTGACGCCCAATTGGCTGGTCGTCGCAATCTGAGTTGAAACATTCGAATAATTCTCCTGTAGAAATCGTTCTTAGATGCTTGGAGTACGTCATAGCGAAAGGGCCGTTGCCTATCAGATTGACTTTTCGAAATATCTCGTCCAAACGCTTTTAGCAGACCCGCATCTTGCAACTTCTGACGCCCAGCCTGCTCAGCAGATTCAAAAAAAAAGAACCTCCACGCGCTTGATGCGGTCCTACCACCGGAAAGAGTTTCAGATTGCCGACCATAATCGGTCACCGTCAAACCTACAGTCTTAAGCGGAGAAAAAAAATGAGAACTCAGAACGGCATAGCTGGAGTCGCGCTGGTATCGCTCTTGGGATTGCTACACCTGGTCGCGCCAGAAATCAAGGGCCAAGCGAATTCCTCGCCGGGCACTGTTCCGGTACACATGGTGGTCATGGTTGAGCCGCTTAGCGCGAACGACAACACTGTGTCTCCCATTCGTCGGGAGGATGTACAAGTGCGGCAAGGGAAAAATCGGCTTCAAGTGACCGACTGGATCCCGGCCCGCAATGAGCAGGCCGGCCTGCAATTATTTATCCTCATCGACGATACCAGCGATACAAGTCTTGGATCGCAACTCGGTGATCTGCGCGATTTTATCAATGCACAGGAGGCGACAACCGCTGTGGGTGTCGGGTATATGCGGAACACGACAGTCAATATAGTTCAGAATTTCACAACCGATCACGCCCAAGCGGCAAAGGCGCTGCGGCTGCCCCTCGCGGGTTTGGGGGCTTCTGACAGCCCCTACTTGTCCCTTATCAGCCTGCTGAAGGGCTGGCCCGAGAATAAGATGCGCCGAACCGTCGTCATGGTGACAGACGGCGTTGACCGGTTGCGAGGCCTAAGTACGCCATCAGGCGCAGTGCCGGCCAGCACGCGTGCGATGCCACCGAATAGAATGGCGCGAGATTACAGCACGATGCCTACCATCAGCCCGGACGTGGATTCGGCAAGCAGGATGGCGCAGCGTTATGGCGTTATTGTTCACAGCATTTATACTCCGGGCGTCGGCCGTGCAGCCCGCAACTATTTCGATCTGACGAATGGCCAAAACGGAATGTCCAAACTTGCAGACGAAACGGGCGGAGAGTCCTTCTATCTCGGGCTCCAAACTCCGGTAAGTTTCAAGCCTTACCTGGACCGCTTGCAACTGATACTGAACAATCAGTATTTCTTGGTGTTTCAAGCGACGCCCGGCAAAAAAGACGGCCTGCAGCGCGTGAAGCTCAGCACCGAGGCGCCCAAGGTCGAGATTGTGTCTGCCGATAACGTGTGGGTTCCCACGACCGCCCCAACCGCAGATAACAGCAAGTAGGGCGACACCAGCCGTCACTAGCGGACTTCCAGCGCCGTCAGAATCTTCTAACCGGAGCGGTTGTCTAGCGACCGCGCTCCGCTCTCCCGCTGACCAAAAAACCCAATGATCAGCCGCGCGTTTTGTCGTTTCCATTGTTGTCTTTTCGTGGCCACTCGTCGCGCGAGAGTCAACCGACATAGTTGTAATGAACAACGGCGACCGCCTCACGTGCAAAATCAAGCGGCTCGAAGCGGGCGTGCTTTATGTCGGCATCAATTATGTGAACCGTGACGTGTCGATTGACTGGAAGAAAGTAGCTCGGATCGAGAGCAAGCAGCTATTTATAATCAGAACGCAGGATGGCTCAGTTTTCATAGGAACGCTCAAAAGTGCGAGCAAACTGGACGCAGAACAACCGACAGAACTTGAGATCACGGAAAAGCCGGAGGCGGGAAAGCCGGTGTCTATCAAAATCTCACGAATCGTCGATGTGCGTCAGACCGCCGAGAACTCCTTAAAACAGATGGAGCGGAAACATAAGCCTTGGATCAGCCTACTCCAAAGGCAAATAACGCAACCCAATACAACACGGATTTCCAGACGCTGTACCAGCAGGAACGCTGGGCCGCGCAGACATATCTAAATTCCAACCTGGCCGCCAACAGTGGCGCAAAGATATCCACTCGCAACTTACTAACTACGAACTCGTATCACCTGTTACCTACGGAGGCCTCGGTGATTTTTTGCAAAGCTCGGTTCAAGGAATCAGGCTGTAAGCATCTCTGGGCGCCGGCATCGGCCGGTTCTTAAAAGACACAAACCGCGCGCGAATCACCTTGATGGGCGGTCTCGCCTGGCAGAGCACGAATTATCGCGAAAGAATGTTTCACAACCTGTGCAGAACGTCGCTGCGGGGCTGGTGGGGATCCAAGTGAGTCTGTTCGAATTCAGCAAGACCGAGTTGGAAATTAATGGCCAGCTCTTCCCTGCAATGTCTGAACCCGGCCGTATTCGGTTCAACACCAACGTGTCCTATTTTTTTAAGATCTTCGGCAAGATATCCTGGACGCTAACCTTTTACGGCAACTGGGACACAAAGCCCCGCCCGGCTTTTCGAGCAGGGATTACGGAACTACTTCCGGTTTGAGCTGGGGCTTTGGGAAGTGATGCTCACGGACGCAGCGACTGCGAGACAATGATCAGGTTGTGCGGGCTGAGCAGGACTAGACCCCGGCGCGGACTATCAATATCAGCGATCAGGAAGAAAGAGATCGAGAGCATGAGCGGAAGGACCAGGAGCAGCGTTTTCCTTCTCTGCGATTGACGCCACCCGTAGCCGAGAAGTAGATTCGCACAGACGGCAATCAGGGCCATCAACGCCCAACCTTCGATCGGGATACGGTTCAACCAGGCAGCCTGGGTGTATCCCTGCGAGTTCAGTACGTCGTTCATACCTGAGACAGCCAGGGCGACGACAGGGCTGGGCTGGGCTGATGCAGGCGCCTGAGCCGCAGACCAAAGCTCAGTTTGTAGACGCGCGGTTAGCTCGTTAATTTGTGGCAGCTCTCGTGTATCGCGCGTCGTGTAAAAGAGGATACGTTGAGAGAGATATCTGCCAAGCAATGAACGTACGTTCGCAGCGCTGGTAGGCGGCAACAGATCTGTGCGCACGTACTCTGTTCCGATCGCGTTTGCCTCCTCTTCTTCATAGTTCTTTCGCTGGTCATACCGGCTGATTGCCATTGAAAACGTAAATCCAATGATCAGGCCCAGCAGGGTCAGGGTTGCGCCCAAAACAACACCGAACTGTTCGGGCTCATCCCTGTGGGCGCTTCGGACCCTGACTCCAATCCAAGCTGAAGCCCAAAGGAGTACAAAGGATGTCGCGAACAGGAGACCGGGCATATTAACAAGGTTTTGTAACCATTGGCTCATATCTGCTCCCTTAAAAGACAGGCGATGGAGCTCCTGAGAGCGCGGTCTCGTTGTCGCATAAAGAATGCACCGTGCCGACAAACCGTTGACGCGAATCGCCGAACTACACAGAAATAAAAAGCCGCTCCGCCAAAACGCGCTCACCAGGTTCTGCTGGATGCCGCTCTAATCGAGTGGCTCGAAAAGTGTTCATTGGCCTCCGTCAGCTCTACTTCGTTGGACCCGGCCACCTGTGCCTTTCTATGCTCGCGGAAGCATCAAAATATGATAGATCGTAGAAGACAGCAACATCGCAACAAGCACTGCCAGTCCAACTCGCACGCTGCGGATCTTGAAACGCTGGCTAATTGCCGTCAATAACATTACGGTTGCTAGGGTCACCGTCAATCGTACGTAATCATCGGAGTGCCGCCGTGCGATATTGCCCTGCTCGAAAAGTTCTGAGGCTCGACTATTGAGGTTGGCCGCGGCTACCGTCTTGGAACTGTGATATTCCCGCATCAATTGAGGGCCTGGAGGAGACTCTGGATTGTTCAGAGGCTCGGTCGCTTTCCACGCCTCAAACGCCGGACGAAATTCGGGGAGGAACCGCCGCTCAAAAAGTGCGCCGAGTTTCTTTTCGCCGTGCGCTTCGGCCTTTAACCACTCGACCACGGTCGCACCGTTGTACAAACGCTCTTGATCGGCTGTGGTCTGGAGTCCGGCGGCTTGAATCCGTAGCTTACTCGACGTGCCGTATAGTTCTGACTGATGTCCAGTCCACAGGGCTGCCTGATATCCACTCCATGCAGTGGCAATAGCAACCACGGCCAGCACCACGGCTTCCGCGATCTCAAGGACCTCGTATCCATCAGCCCCCTTGTGCCCTGTATGCCCGCTGAGGTGGTGAGCCACCTCGATATTGGAACCTCCAGCTTCTGGCATTGACTGACCTCCTTCGCGCTTCCGTTTTCATTTCCGATTCGAGGTTGAAGACACTGACAGTCACATCTTCTTATAGTTGGAGTTCTGCACGGCGACCTTGAGCTGCTTGCTTACCCCTTCCACCTCCATGGTTGCGATATGGTTGGTTCCGTCCGCGAGCTTCGCGAATTGCACCGCGATTTTTACAATGTCGCTCGGAGAATCCAGGTAGGACGCGATCTGCACACCCTGGATTGCTTTTGCGGCCTTGTCGAAGGTAATCGTCATGGAGTCATTTGGCTTCACGTAATTGGTGATGAGAAGCTGGACCAGGCCCGCTGTCGTGCCCGCACTGAGCTTCACGTTTCCCTGTTGGAAAGCTTGCTGAAGTTTCGCCTTATCTGGTGGCACGTAGGAGTGAGCAAGGACGCCGATCTTCTGTGCGTATTCCTTGTACTCTTCTTTCTTGTTCTCGACCACCTTCTCTTTCAACCGACCGCCCCGGCGTCCGCTATTGGCCTTACTGGGCTGCGCGGCCGGGTCGGCGTTCAGCAGGGTCTTCTGTGGTTTGCCATCCGGTCCAATGTGAACCTGGAAGGACTCCTGCTTCTTGACCTCGCCTTTGAGACTGATCGTGTCCTGCTCTTGCCACGTGAACGTGGCTAGAGCTTGCTTGTTCTGAGCGGAGGCTTCCTTCACCTCGGCCAGACGCTGTTGCACTTCGGAATTCTGGGCTGTAGTCGGCCGCCCAGTCAGTGATAACCCGACCAGAATTGTGGCTGCTGCTGCAAGTGTCGCTGACCCCGATCTACGCAAGCTTGCCGTCATCATCTTTTCTTCTCCCAACTCCGCTCTCTGGACGAATAGGCTCCAAAGCTGATGGTCCCGGATCAGCTCACATCTCACTTTGGGCCCGCTGGGCTCATTGCGACGCGCACGATAGTGCAGCTCACTTGCTTTCCGGCCCCAGTTTTCACTTTGCCCTTATCGCCGTTAACTTGATAAGTCACGCTGCTGCCGACAACGAAGTCGGTTGCCTTTACCGATGTCTTCTCGCCGGTCCGGCAGGTGTATTCCTTGCCCGATGCAGAGGCGAAGAACAAGTCGTATTGCTGATATTTCTGTTTCTTGTTGGTCGTGCCTGCCGGCTGGACCTCTTTGAGCGTCGACGTTCCCGAATCCTTGACGGCTGCTATTCCAGGTAGGTTGAGCATCGTCAGCAGTGTGAGTGCAATCATTATGCGCATCGTCCAACCTCCGCGACACAAAAGTATTGCCTCAGTTTTCTGAAGAATGGTTGCGGGCGTGCATGCAGGCACGCTCGAATGATCAACTTGTTTCTGAAAAGTCGCGGCATTGTCACTCTCATGGCTTCGGCTCCTCAAACGGCAGATCTACCACGATCGGATTGTGGTCCGAAATGCGTTCTGCAAAGGCGTAATTGACGGCGGAGAGTGTGCGCGCAAAGTGTGGGGCGAAACGGTACGGTCCTCCCGGGTCGGACGGGTCTTTGTCGTAAGCCCTCACGAATATCCAATCCAACCGGAACTTGCCTTTTGGGCCGAGTGTGCGCGCAAACTGAAAGGTAGTGGTGAAGCCCTTGCCGGCGCGTTGGTTCGAATCGGCCAGCGTTCCAGTAGTGGGAGGAATGGTGCAATCTTTCACTCCGCGAAAATCAAATGCCGTGCCGTCGTCGAAGCGGAATTTCTGCAGCGATTGGAAGAGCCGGCGCTCCGGATTATCAGCGAGAAGCTTCACGCCGGCCGCGGTCGGATCGCCCTGGAACCGGATGTTCTTGAAGGCCATGGTCCCGATGGATTGATAGATTCCGATGCCGGTTCCGTACTTTACGGCAGTTTGGGCAGCGTACTCGGGGGATGCGAACTTGTCCTTTACCGTTTCCAAGGTGCTCCGAGGCCTGCTATTGGCGCCGGTCGTATTCATATCACCAGCAATAACGACGGGCATTTGCGAGTCCCGGAGCTTACCTAGCAGTTCCTCCAATTCCAGGCGGCGGTCTTTGGGATCTGTCCGGTTTTCGAGGTGAGCAGCCACGACCCGGACGGTGTGTTGCGGAAGGTCTGGTACGTCAAGGTCGACAATGAGATTAGTTCGGCCGCCTCGCCGGATTTCGCGCCCAAGTTTTTCGCCCACAACAATGGCCGCGAGACGCTTGCCCTTCTCGGGCATCGAGATGTTTTTTTCACCGGCGTACCAGTCATAGGCTGGATGTTCGAAAGGGACTAATTTGGCGCTGCGGATTGGATATCGTGACAGTACAGCACTTCCGTGAAGCGCTTTAAGCTTTGCCTTGTCCGGGGCCAGCGCGGCCACCATCTTGGCTCGCTCTTCAGGATCCTGAATCTCTTGAAATGTTTCCGTTCCAAGAATCGTCGGGTCCACTTCCACGAACTCGACGCCCCAGGCCCAGTTCATGTTGAGCGCCTTGCCGAGTTCGCACACGACACACCGGTAGTCGCTCCGCTTCATGCCCCAATCCACCTCATTGAGCACAAGCACATCCGCAGATTGGAGGAGCTTGAGTTCCGCACGTATTTTCTGGATCTCCTCTGGGGTGATTTTTCCCTCGCGTGTCTCGCCATCTCGAGCCTTCAACGGAGAAGATTTAACCTTTGCCAAGAAAGCCTCAGTATCGGTGAACGCCAGCTTGATGTTGTCTAATTCAATACCGCGCTCGATGTTCCATTGCACAAGGCGGATGCCGGCACCGATTTGCTCAAGGGCGGGGCGATGAGGACGCGCTTTGCGGTAGTACGCTTCATTATTTACAAACGGTGTAGTCAAAAGAGCAGTCAACTTCGAATTGAGCGCTGGTGGAATCTCGTCGTGGTCACTGAGCGTTACCAGTTCCGGGTAAGAGAGGAAGTTGGGGCCGCTTTGACGAACATACTCGATTTTTGCAGCGCGCGCGGAGGTGGCCGCGACTTCGAGCATGAATAGCGAGCATGCGAAACATACGAAAACGCGCCACTTCAGACGATCCATCATTATTCTCACGCTTGTTGATCCTGTGTAATAAACCAGGGCAGCCTCATTCAGCCTCCCAAGACTGATCTCAAATAACCATTCCGCCGTTCGGGCTGATGATTTGGCGCACGCAGTACGCCTCATCGGAGGCCAGATGAACGCCGGGCGCGGCATACCCCCTAGTTCGCCGAGTCCGCCCGCTGGAATCTCTGGCGCTATTTGGAGTTGAGTTTATTCATGCAGTCTTTAATAAAGGATCTGCGGTCCTCGCCTTTGAGGTTCCTCTTGTCCGCAAGGTTCTTGCAGGAATTCGCCTTGTCCTTCGTGCTCATATCGCTGGGCTTCTGAACATCAGCTGCCTGATTGAGGCAGTCCTGGATGAAGCTTTTCCGATCGTCACCCTTGAGCCCTTTCTTGTCAGCGAGATTATTGCAGGCCTTTGCCTTGTCCTGCTGGGACGCCTGGGAACCATTCCACGCTGCCCCGCTCGCGGCATCAACCATTGCACTCGTCGAAAATAGCAACGTGATCCCGAGCATCAGCTTAAGCGGGACTTTCTTGCCTCCTTGATGTGAAAGCTTAATCATCGAAAACTCCCTCTAGGTAGTCGCGCGTCATCCTTAAGACTGCTCGGGCTGGTACGAGATCCAGAAAATTTCATACTTGGTCATCAGCCGTAAGCGTCCGGTCCAGCCAGGCCGTGTCGCTTCAGGTGTGCTCACCTATTTATCCAGAACCAACCGGATCAGCGAGCTTCTGTGCACATCGGTTCATCGCGAAACTGGTTGTCGGCGGCCATCGAGGCAAGACTGCGCGCACAGGCAAGTATCTGCTGATCCAGGCGATCGTTAGCAATCGAACTTGGGTGGATGTACTGCAGCCGCCTTCGCATGGACAAGAAGCGATCACTTAGCTTTTGCATATTAACGACCTCTGCAGCGAGCAGCGGATAGGCATTGTGGTCGTCTTCTGTGGATCTTGCTGCCGCAGCCAGCGCAAGATTCTTTTCGGCTTTCCTCCGTAGCTGGGAAACCCATTCCTCAGGAACCGGAGTGTTGTTCTGAATCGAGTTGACAATCGTGATTCGCCACTCTCGAATTTCGCTCATCTGCTCGATCGCTGCCTTTAGGAAGTCTTTTGAAAACCCCACTTTTCCCTTGGGTACCGCTGCAGGTGTGTGGGCCTGCCCAGCCGGTATTGCAAGGGTGATTCGGTCGGCCTTGAATGCAAGCGACCCACCCATCAAACGCGCCAGATCCTGCAACTCCACATAGTATTTGCCATTGAGGTCGAGGATTTTCGCATATCCGGCATGGCCACTAACGGCAAAAGTGCGCGCATCGGGAACAGACTGCGACGGTGCAAGCAACGATAGAATTAGCAGGATTTCGATTGTGAGTACAAAGATATTTCTCATGGACTTCGCTCAAAATATTCGTGCCCGAGGACACATGCATCACCGCCGCGCCTCCGGCTACCTGTTTGGTAGTGGTTCAGTTTGAAAAGCCGGGTTTAGCTGACGACCTGATTCAGAAAGCTTACTTCTTCTGAGGAGCGCGTCTTACGCTTCGACGATGTCGGCTTTCGCACTTTGCACGAAGGCGACGACCTCGTCGTATTCTGCTTGGGAAACGTTGAACTGTTTCAAGCTGGCGTCGGCGAGTTTGAGAAAGACCGTCCAATCGCTTTCGGTGATGCCCATTCCCTGATGGGAGAGCTTATTGTCACGGCCCGAGTAATGCAGCGGGCCGCCGGTAGCGGCGACGAGAAAATCCAGGATGAGTTGCCGTTCCCGCTTCACGCCGTCCGTGCCGCGATGGTGCCAGAATCGGCCCAGTTGCGGGTCTTTTCCCATGCGGTCCAAGAGAGCATTGGTGACAGCGGCGATGGCGTCGTAACCACCGAGGCGTTTCGTAGAGCGATTTGCTCACGGTCTTTTCTGCTGAAGGCATCTTGAATCTCCTAGGCGAATTTGGCAGACGGAGAGTTTGATCCGCCAGCGGTCGTTTGCGGTTTATCTTAATTTTGCCGGTAGCCCCATTACCGGAAATAGCTGATTCACTTTACGTGGCGACTCATGGTTAGACCAGTTTCTTTGCACATGCGGCGCTTGTGCTTCGCTGCGTCCTTCAGAACCGCTGGTCAACGTAGTTAAGGGTGAACCTAAGCACACCGGCTTCAAGGTTCTTCATTTCACCATTGAGGCAATCGCCACTTTTCATCACGGTCAGGTCGATTTGGTCAGGGGCGGCAAACGCCGGTTCTGTAAAAAACTGTGTAGCTGACCAAGACTGAAACGAATCTCGCGCGGGCAATTGATCGTACACGCAAAGAAGGAGAACGTTCGTCAAGGCATCGCGGAATTCACCTATGCCCCACGTACTTCATCAACTGATCGATTGTGTGCTCTTGGTCAGCCAGTAGCGTACGCACCAGGTCAGCTAGACTCACCATACCCACCAGTTCGCCGTTCTCGAGTATGGGGAGATGTCGGACGTTCTTCGTGGTCATGATCTCCATGGCATCGACAATCTTCACTTCGGGACCAACCGTCAACACGGGACTCGTCATCACCTCACGAACGAGAACATGTTTTCCGTTCTTTCCCTGTAACACAACTCTGATCCCATAGTCTACGGCGGAGATAATTCCCAAAAGGCTCCCCTGCTCAATCACTAGGACCGCCCCCGTTTCTCTTTCTGCCATCATGACCAGGGCTTCATATACCGCAGAGTCTGGAGTCACCGAATGCAGCCCAGACCCTTTGCTCTTTAGGATTGAAGCAATCCTTTCAACCATTAGGGAATTCCATTTCTGTCATAACTCACCCGTTCGGCGTGATAACGGCACGTCCTTGGATCTTGCCGTCGTGGAGGAGGTGATACGCCTCGGCCGCGCGCTCCAGTGGAAAGTGTTCAACCAGCATCTTGATCTTTCCAGCCTGGGCGAGACTAATCACTTCTATGAGCTCGGGGATGGTGCCCCAAAAGGGTGCTGCGACGGAACACTCCTTCGCTGGGCTGAAAAAATTAACAGGCAGGGCTCCGCCACCGAGACCGACAATCGTCAGGTGGCCGAGCACGCGGGACACCTGAGCTGCCATCTGGAGCGTCGGGTTCACACCAACCAGGTCGAGCACCAGCTCGGCACCCTGTCCCTGCGTCATATCCTTGATCCGTTTAACCGCCTTATCGCCCGAGAGCAGTACCTCGTCGGCTCCCATGCGCTTGGCAATCTCCAGCTTGTCGGCGGAAGTGTCCACGGCAACGATGGTCGTCGCGGCGCTGAGGGCTCTCAGTATCTGGATGGCCATCTGGCCCACGCCGCCGACACCGATCACCACGGCGGTGGAGCCGGGCCCGAGCAGATGCCGCGAGCGCTTGATGGCATGGTAGCTGGTGAGCGCCGCGTCCGTGAGCGGAGCGGCCTCGCGCGGATCGAGCGCCCCCAGTGCAACCAGGAAGCGTATCGCTGGGACGAGTAGGTAGTGAGCCATTCCGCCGTCGTACCCCCCGCTCAGTCCGCCGGGAGTTGGACCTCCAGGCTTCTCACAATAGTTCTCCATACCCATCCGGCAGTTCATGCACAGACCGCAACCCCAGGGGCCATAGACGATCACCGGGTCGCCCTTTGCGAACCCCGTCGTGCCGGGCCCGAGCTTTTCGACCCAGCCCGCGTTCTCATGACCTAACGTAAGGGGAAGCTTAAACTTTCCCGCCTCCGCAGGCTTCTCCATTTCCAGAATATGAAGGTCGGAGTGGCACGCTCCGGCGCCCCCGATCTTCACGAGAACCTGCCCCGGCCCGGGTTCGGGAACCGGCACCTCGCGGAGTTCGCCCGGCTTCTGCCACTCTACAAACTGGAATGCTTTCATGGTTGTCTCCTCTCAGTCGCGAATCCCGTCGATGTCGATCAGGAGATGCAGCGGGCCGCGGAACAGCGCGTTTCTCCGGTACGGCGGTGGATCGACGACCAGCCTGGGATTCTCCACGCGGCGAAGGAATATCTCGACCGCAGTGTTCACCTCCAGCCGCGCGAGCTGACCGCCAAAGCAGACGTGGATGCCGGCCCCCCAGCCGAGGCTGTCTTTCTCCTCACGTTCGAGGTCGAATTTGTTTGGGTCGCGGAATTTCTCCGGATCGCGGTTCGCGGCGCCATACATGAAGAAGATCGGCGACCCCTTTGGGATGGTCGTCCCATCGACATCGATGTCGTCCATAGCGGTCCAGGTGGGCCAAAAGTTAACCGCCGATTGCAGGCGCAGCGCCTCCTCGACGGCGCGGGGAATCAGCTCCGGCCGGCGACGTAGCAGGTCCATGGTACCGGGGTTGCGCAGGAAGGTGAGCACGCAATGGGCGATCGTGTTGACCGTGGAGTCATGACCGGCGATGAATATGAGGATGCAATTGCTTACGATCTCGCTGGGGGACATGCGTCCGTCCGGGCCGTCGTCATGCACCAGCTTCGAGATCATGCCGTCCGTGGGGTTTTTCTCGGCGCTCTCGACGAGCCCGACGAAGTATTTCATAGCCGCCGTCTGGCCCGCGCGGGCCTTCTCCTTGCGGAGCTTCCCTTCTTCCGTGGCCGCGTCCGGGCCCAGTTCGGCGCCCGCCATGGCATCCGCGACCCAGCCGTGGAGGAGGGTCTCGTCCTTTAGCGGTATTCCCATGATCCGGCAGATTATGGTGACCGGTAGCGTATAGGCGTACTCATCGACAACGTCGATCCGTTTTTTGCCTTTGGCCTTGTCGAGCAGGCCGTTGAGGATGCGCTGGCACTCCGGCTCCATATCAGGAATCACGTGCGGCGAATGAGGCGGACCGAAGTGCCGCATCGCCTGGCGGCGCGCTCGATCATGGTCGGGCGGGTCGCTAATGATCATCATGGGATCTTTGCCGTATTTTTCCAACACCTGCGCCTCAATGTCGGGCATGTCTCCGTTCTTCACGGGGGTAGCCTTGGGGCGATTGGGACGGTTGCGAAGATCGGCGCTTATCCGAGGGTCATGGATCAACGCGATGATCTCCTTATACCCGGTGACGATGTAGATCCCATTCGTCAGGCGCGCCACCGGCGTCTTCCGCAGCTCGTCGAAGAACGGGTACGGATTCCAACGGTTTTCGTATTTCATGGCCTCTGCGAAGGCCTGATCTGGTGTCATGATGCTTCGCTCCTGTTTTTGTTCTGCTGGTGCAGTCATTTTTTTGTTGCCTCCACTGCATGAGCGCGCTCCCGCGGCCGGAACTCGGCGTGCCGCTCGCCCGGGTTGTGACCGGTGAGGACGACATCGGGAGCCGCTGTCGGGGTGCCGGGAGGTGGGAACTCGGCCGGGACCGGCCGCGCGTCGGCAGGAACGTCGAACCCCGCGCGAGGGGGTGGGAACGGAGCCGACCGCTTGATCAGCTCTTCGTAGTACTGCAGCCACTTGGCATAGTCGAAGGTAACCGCGCCGACAATACGTCCTCGTCGGCCGTACGCGGCAGCGAACCGGCGGTCCTTGGGGGAGCCCTGGGTAAACACGATCTCATCGCCGAACGAGGGCACCCCGATCGTTTTGATGTTTACGCCGAACTGGGCCGACCAGTTGGACGGTACCGGGAGATAGGGACGGCGCTCGGTTTCGTCGCACACCATGTTGTGCGCGGCGATCTGCGCCCCAAAGACGGCGTTGCCCCAGAATTCCGTAGCGAGGAACTGGTACTCGTACAGCACGTGCGGGGAACGCGCGATGTCCCCGGCGACGAAAATGTGGTTGGTCACCAGGCCATGGATATCAAAGACGCGGCAGCCGGCGTCACAGGCGACCCCCCAGAAGCCGGCGGCCAGCCCGGAGCCTTCCAGCCATTCGACGTTGCGGATGGACCCGAGCGACGCCACGACCACGTCAACGTCGAGCTTGCTCCCGTCAGAGAGATGAGCGCGCCGCACGTGCCCACTTCCGTCTCCTTCAAGCTTCGAGACGGAGACACCGGTGCGGAGGTCCACGCCGGCATCGCGCTGCATCTCGGCGGCGATTGCGCCGATCACGTTGCCAAGTGCACCAGCCAGCGGCGCTGCGGCACGTTCGGCGACGGTCACATCGAGGCCGAGCTCTCGGCAGACCGAGGCAAACTCCGAACCGATGAAACCGGCGCCAATGACCAGGACCCGCCGCGGCTTGGTGGCCAACGCTGCTCGCAGCCGCGCCGCATCATCGCTCGTGCGGAGCGTGAACACTCCCTCCAGCTTTGCCTCCGCTGGGTTCGGCCACTGCCGCGCGCGAACGCCGGTGGCGATCAGCAGGCTGTCACCAGGTACCTCATCGCCGTTCGCCAGCCGAACCACCCCCTTTGCCCGGTCCAGAGCGGTGGCGGCCACACCGAGCCGCCATTCCGCATTGATCTCGCGCAGGCGCGGCAGTTTGGTGTGGTCTGCCTTGACCCACCCTTTCTGCACCTGCTTGGAGAGCGGCGGTCGGTCGTACGGCTCGTGGGGCTCATCGCCGATGATCGTCAAGTGCCCGGTAAAGCCCGCGTTTCGCAACGCCTCGGCGCCTCGGAGCCCGGCCAGCGAAGCGCCGACGATAACAATCCGGCCATTAGCCTTAATCGCGTCAGAGTTGCGGCCCTTCATGGCTTTTTCGTACTCTCCGATTCGTCCAACTGGTCCACGAGGATCGCCTGCACCGGGCAGGACGCCGCGGCGCGCAGAACCCGCAGGCGCTGTGACTCATCGGGATTGGGGTCGTACGCGACAGCCTCTTCGCCGCTGAGCTGGATGACGTCCGGTGCGAGAGGGACGCACTGCGCATATCCCAGGCACTTATTCAGGTCAAAGACAATTCGCATAGATATACAACCTCCTTCGCATTCCTTGTCCGGTCTGTTGTGATTGCGTCGATTTTCTAAATCGCGGCATTAAGACCAACGGTCGAATCACTGGGTTGCAGAAAATTCTATGAGCTTATTCGCCAGATGTGAACGCTGTATGACGCCGCGCAGGAAGTCATTGAGCATTGTTGTGGCGCTTCTATCCTTCTTTCCTGCGACCACCAGGGCTCAAGGGCCTCCTGCCCGGGAGTATCTCAACACGCCTGTATACGCAGTCCGGTTTTTCGGCGATTTCATAAGCAGCAGTGGGGAGACCGCGGCCGCCTCGGATGTTCCCTTGCCTAACAACGCAATGGTCGTCCGCAATAGTGTTGTCTCTCTCTTATATTCGTTCCCACTCGCCGGCAGATACGGTGGCGTCGGGGTGAGCGGGGGCTACGCCACCATCAAGGTCAATGGGGCTTTTGGCAAGGTAGAAACCTCGGGATTCATCGACCCGAACATTAACTTCCATGTAAACCTTTTCGGATCTCCTGCGCTTCGTCGCGAACAGTTTCGCAGCGCGGCCCCACAAACATTCGCGAGCTTTCATATTACGGTCAACGCTCCACTCGGTTCATACGATCGCAATTCTGCGGTGAACGCAGGAGCGAATCGCTGGGCGTTCACACCTGTCTTCAATTTGAGCATCACCCCCGACCAGGGCGTTTCATGGATCGACCTGTACGCCGGTGCGCGTTTCGTTACGAACAATAATGCATATCTGGGGAGCAATCAGCTCTCGCAAAACCCGCTGATGGTGCTCACGGCACACTACAGCCACAACATCGGGAAAAAAATGTATGCGGCCATCGGCCTGCATTACGACAATGGCGGCCAATCATTCGTCAATCACATTGCACAGAACGATTATGCAAACGGCTTTCGACCGGGGGTGTCCATCGGTAGGAGATTTGGGAAGATTGCAGTCGTGTTGCGTTACGAAAACACGTCCTCGCGGCCGAACGCCGCGCCCACGAACGGATTGATTTCGCTGAGAGTGGCCGGCCCGCTGTACCCATTTTGACTTGACGCGGGGTCCGCCCGCTCATCCGGTTTCAGATATCGAGCACGATCTTTCCAAAGTGCCGGCCACTCTCCTGATGGCGGAATGCAGTAACGATCTGGTCTAAAGGGAAGTGACTGTCGATCACCGGATGCATACCATTCGCTTCTATTGCCCGTATCATTTCCTGCTGCTGCCTGTGGCTGCCAACCATTAAAGCTTGCAAGCGCAATTGCCGGGCTAGCGCCAAGCCTAGCGACAGGTGGCTTTGAGCGCCGGTGAGCACCCCAACCAGCGCGATGTGCCCGCCAACGCGACTGGCCAGCATAGATTGAAGTAAGGTCGACGGACCGCCGACTTCAATGACGTGGTCGATACCTCGACCTTCGGTGAGTCGCCGCGCAGTCATGCCCCACTCGGGATCAGAACGGTAGTTGATCAGTTCGTCGGCGCCAAGCTTTTTCACGCGATCAAGCTTTTCATCGCTCGATGACGTAGCGATCACCCGCGCGCCGGCCAATTTTGCGAACTGCAGAGCGAAGATAGATACACCGCCGGTGCCCTGCACCAATACGGTTTCGCCGGACTTCAAAAAGCCGTCGTTCATCAGTGCGCGCCAGGCAGTGAGGCCGGCAGTCGTCAGGGTTGCGGCTTCGGCGTGGCTGTAGCCGCGGGGTGCATGGGTGAAGGCGGTAGCAGGCATAGTCGCTTGTTCACGGGCGTAGCCGTCGATACCGTCGCCAGGCGTACGTGAAAAGCCTTCTGCTTGTGGCTCTCCATCGATCCAGTCGGGAAAGAAGGTGCTAACGACATGATCACCCACAGCAAATTGATGCACGCCAGTACCCACGGCAATCACCTCACCTGCTGCGTCAGACAGCGGGATTCGGACCTCATGTGGTGCCATCGCTCCACTCACGACTCCATAATCGTGATAATTGAGCGAGCTGGCACGGATGCGGACGCTGATTTCGCCCGGTCCAGGGTCACGGGTTTCAGTGGCGGTAACAATAACTTTGTCGAAGCCGCCTCCTGGCAGCACTTCAATGGTCTTGATAGTCATGGTCGTCACTTTTAAGAATCCACTTGCAAAATCCTGGAGAGTCCTCACGGCCAAGCCGGGTTATTACCGTTTCAAGCATCTCGGAAGCACCTCGCTGCACTCGCCTGATTCACACAGATGGAGCAGATCGAATCCAGCACGAAACTCTTGAGCGGGTTGTGATGATCTGGCGCCATGTGAAAAAGTCAAAAAACTTCCACAATCAAGAAGCGAAAGCGGTCAGTGCTAAGCAAACTTTTTTGCCTGAGCGATTACAGCGCTTTACCCCTCTCGACCGATAAGAGCCGCAATCTCCAAGCCGCGAAAAGCCCGTATTCACAATGTTTCACGTGAAACATTCCTCGTTTTCGCAACACCGGACTGCCTCAAATCGTAAGCGCTTTTTACCTTGTCTTTAGGCGCGCCGAAATTACTACCGCCGTTTCCTTTTATAGGCGGTAAAAACCCTCTTAGCGGGGTGGCGATTTCCGAACACACTTTATCGATACAGTCGGCGATTCGTTACCGCAGGCTTCGGAAGAATGTTCGAATGTCCCCGGCCAGCAACTCCGGTTCCTCCATCGCTGCGAAGTGGCCTCCCCGCGGCATTTCGGTCCAGCGTTGGAGATTGAACCCGCGCTCCACCCACTGGCGAGGCGGCATAGGGATTTCTTTGGGAAATAAAGCAACCGCGCAAGGCGGCTTGATAAAATCGCCGCTCGCGAGCTGAAGCGGCGCTTTTCGATTTTCGAGGTAGATACGGAATGAGGAATGAATCGTCTGCGTCATCCAGTAAAGTGTCACATTGGATAGCAGTTCATCGCGCGTGAACCGCCGATAGACGTCGCCGTCGCAATCCGACCATTCGCGGAATTTTTCGACGATCCAGGCCGCGAGCCCCGCGGGCGAATCGTTCAGCCCATACGCGGGCGTCTGGGGCCGGGTCGCCTGAAGGTGCGCATAAGCGCCGTCCTCTTGAGCCCACCGCATAACGCGGGCCATGTACTCTTCTTCCGGCGGCGCGAGCTGGGCGCCCGTTTCGAGATATGGCCGGTACGAAGGGAAAATGAAATTCAAGTGGATGCCAGTCAACCGATCCGCGTGGCGCATTCCGAGCGCGATCGTCACAGCCGCACCGATATCCCCTCCCTGGGCCGCAAAGCGCTCGTATCCAAGGTCATGCATGAGGTTCGTCCACAGCTCGGCGACTCGAAACACGCTCATGCCGCGAGACGTCGGCCGGTCCGAAAAGCCGTATCCGGGCATCGAAGGAACCACAACGTCGAAGGCGTCGCCTGAGTCGCCGCCGTGGGCCGCTGGATCGGTCAGCATCGGGATGATGCGCGTCATCTCGATGAACGATCCCGGCCAGCCGTGCGTGATGATGAGGGGCATCGGCCGCGGCCCTTTGCCAGGTTCGTGAATGAAATGGATCCCGTTAGCATCGCGGTAGTGATGAAACGCTGATAGCCGGTCGAGCTGGCTTTTCCAATCGAAGCTGTCCTGCCAATACAGGCAAAGATCCTGCAGAAAGCTTCGATCGAAGCCATACTCCCAAGCGGCGTCTGGGATCTCGTCCGGCCAACGGGTTCGACGCAGGCGATCGCGAAGATCGTCGACCGCTTCTTGAGAATAGGGGAGAGAGAAGGGTTTAGAGCTCATGCTGTCCGTGGCGGGGCTGCGGCTACAGAAGCACGCAGATACACCGGAACCACTGCCGCCTTAGACTATTCGTCTTGGTGCGAGATTTTAAAAAGTTCGCCACGCATGAATCGTATTCTTGGGCCACTCTTCCGCAACGAAGCAAAAAAGCAAAACGAACTGCGTCCTTCAAGCATCAGCTACGATACGACATGCCGCCGCCTAGCACGCCTGTCTGGCCCCGATATCCTACCCTGTACGAAATCAATACCTGGGTCTGGCTCTACGAATTAGGTCAAAAATACCGAAGACCAGTGACTTTGTCCTCGGTGCCCCAACTCGAGTGGGATGCTATCGCCGGCTACGGCTTCGATGCTGTGTGGCTAATGGGAGTGTGGGAGCGGAGTCCTGCGGGACTTGCGATTGCCAATCAAAATAACGGCCTCCTTAACGATTTTCGGCGCGCGCTTCCTGATTTTCGTTCGGAGGACAACGTCGGTTCCCCTTATTGCGTACGACGCTACACAGTCGATTCACATCTTGGCGGGCAGGAAGGTCTGGCCATCGCGCGAATGGAACTCGCCCAAAGAGGGATGAGTTTAATCCTGGACTTCGTTCCCAATCACGTTGCACCTGATCATCCATGGGTCGCAGAGCACCCGGAGTATTTTATAAGAGGCACTGTTGAAGACGCTCTGAACGATGCTGCCGCCTACCTAAGAGTGTTGGGCAACGTGTACGCCCGTGGACGCGATCCGTATTTTCCTCCCTGGCCCGATGTTCTGCAGTTGAATGCCTTTGACCTAGGGCTGCGGCAAGCCGCTGTGGAAACTGTATCCACTATCGCGCAACAGTGCGATGGTATTCGCTGTGATATGGCGATGCTTTTTCTGAATACTGTTTTCGAACGTACCTGGGGCCGCCAGGCAGGACAGCAACTCGCAACCGAATATTGGTCGGATGTGATCCCCTCCGTCAAAGGCATGTATCCGGGCTTCCTGTTTATCGCCGAAGCTTATTGGGACTTGGAGTGGGAACTCCAGCAACTTGGGTTCGACTTCTGCTACGACAAGAAGCTTTATGATCGCTTCGAGCACGGAAATGCCGAGAGCATCCGTCTGCATCTCTGCGCTGACTTGGCGTACCAGTCGAAATTGGTCCGTTTCATTGAGAACCACGACGAGCCGCGAGCTGCTGTCGCCTTCTCAAAGACGAAGCAGAAGGCGTTTGCGCTGATGACGGCCACCCTACCTGGAATCAGGCTGTTCCATGAAGGGCAATTCGAAGGCCGCAAGACAAGGTTGCCCGTATTTCTGCGCAGGCGACATGACGAAGCCGTGGATCACGACCTCCAACGATTCTATGCACGGCTTTTGAAAGCTATCGATCATCCGACTTTCCGTGAGGGCTGCTGGACCCTATGCGAGCAAACGGGATGGCCGGACAATGCGAGCTTTCAGAATATTGTGGCTTGGAATTGGCAGAAGGGTCATGACGATGAACGCTTCTTGATCGTGGTTAATCTGAGCGATCGTCCGGCACAGGCGCGTGTAAAAGTTCCCTGGGCGGACGCAGGCGGGGAAGTCTGGCAGTTGGCAGATTTGCTCTCGGATGCAAAGTATGATCGCGACGGAGATGAAATGCATTCGCCAGGTTTATACGTAGAGCTCGGCGCTTTTGACTCCCACCTTTTCCGTTGTCTGAGAACGGAGAAAACGTAGCTGTCGTGCTGCATTTGGGTCTGGAGGAAGCTCGTCTTTGCGATGAGCCTACGCTTTAGGCGGGAATCTCTGCAATGCTTTTTTTACCGTCTTCTCAATCCTTTCATGCCGGCTTTTCATGTCGCGAATCTCGTCCTGGCAGTATGCTCGCCACGCAAGTTGTTTCGTTGATGCATCGACGAAGTCCAACACGAGGGTGCCCTCCGCGTAGCGGGAAACCATCACTTCAGTCCAGCCGGGATACCAGAAGCCACCCCAACCGTACCACCCGCCCGTGCTGATTGTGCGGACATCCTGCATGCCTTTCGCCGTGACGAAAAATGTGATGTAGAAGTCCGGGGAATCTTCCACTCGCGAAAATCCCCTCTTCGTGAGGTTCTGGTTTACCGCGGACCGGATCAGGTCGATGGCCACTGAGAATTGCTCTTGAAGCTCCGGGTTCCTCTCGAGCGCGGGATGTTGCCGCCATGAGTACGTGTGAAAGTGCGAGAAGTCGACCGCTTTGTCGAAATCCGTCTTGACTTTCTGGGCTGTGGACGGCATGCACCCGAGCGACAGCATCAGAAGAATCGAAACGGTCCTGAATGTATTTACAGCCGGCATAGCGTCGGGATTACCTGGGATTGATCCACCCCTCTGGGGGCGCTAACGCGTCCGCCTCGGCCGGCCCCCACGAACCCGGAGCGTACGGGTAGATAGGAGCCGCATTGTCCAACACAGGATCGACGATCCGCCATGCCTCTTCCACGTAATCCTGACGTGCGAAACGCGATGAGCTCCCGTTCAGCGCATCTCCCAACAGCTCTTCATAGGCTTGCGTCTCGAGCGGATCGGAGCTCTTGGAGGCAACAAGCTCGGTTTGCTCGCCAAGAAGACCGTCGCCCGCCACTTTGACGCTAGAGCCGATAGCAATCTCAAGATCAGGAGTCACGCGAAATCGCACGTAATTGGCTGGAAGCGGATTTTCCAGAAAAATGTCCGGCGGCTGCCTGAGAGTGACGGTCACCTCGGTGACGGTTACCGGTAGAGACTTGCCAGCCCGAATATAGAAAGGCACGCCCTTCCAACGCCAGGAATTGATGAAAAGGCGCAGGGCAATGTACGTCTCGACCTGCGAGTCCGCATGCACTCCTGGTTCATCGCGATACCCGTTAACCTGTCCGCGAACGATGTCCTTTGGCTGTAGGGGCCGAATCCCTTTAAGCACTTTGACTCGCTCATCGCGGAAGGTTTCGACGTCCAAACCAGGCGGCGGTTCCATTGCAATGTTGCTCAGCACCTGCAAAAGATGGTTCTGGACCACATCGCGGATTGCACCAGTTCGGTCGTAAAAGGCGCCTCTTCCCTGCACTCCGAAGTCCTCCGCCATCGTGATCTGCACGCTTTGCACGTGTTGACGATTCCAAATAGGCTCGAGGAATGAATTCGCAAAGCGGAAATACAGCATATTTTGAACGGCATTCTTGCCCAAAAAGTGATCGATCCGAAACACATTTTCCTCGGCGAAGGCCGTGTGTACAACTTCATTCAGCGTATGGGCTGAGTCGAGGTCATCACCAAATGGTTTCTCGATGACGACACGTCCACCAAGGGCACATCCTGACCCATGCAAGTGCCTGAGGACCTCCGGAAATAAGAACGGCGGAATCGCCAGGTAGTGCAGCGGATGGCGGGAAGCACCGAGCTCCTGGCGCAACTTGGCGAAAGTCGCAGGATCGCTATAGTCGCCATCAATGTACTGCAGTCTTGAAATCAGTTTAGGAAACCCTTCCTCGTCCAGTCCGCCGTACTGCTTGACGCTGTCAGCAGCGCGCTGCTGGAGTTGTTCGAGAGTCCATCCGGATTTGGCGACTCCGATGACGGGGATCTCCAATTTCTCACGCCTGGCGAGCCTCTGCAGGGCCGGAAAGATTTTCTTGTGTGCCAGGTCGCCTGTGGCTCCGAAGAATACGAGTGCATCAGATGACATCTGCATTATCTTTTCGCTCCTGAATATCTTCCAAAGGAGAACCTATACAGAGGCTTGGTCAAGCACGAGCGTTTGCCCTGGGACGTCGCCGATCACTGGGTTTATCCCAGAGGCGAAAGCCTCCAACGAACGCGTTCGCATTGTCGCCTGCTCGACAACCAGTAGGCATTTCTTTCAGTTTCTTGGCGTTTCCTCCCCCAAGAACCACGTCATCCGGGTGCAGGGCAGCGATAAGTCGCTCGACGCCGAACGCCACATGACGCTGCCATTCCTTCTTTCCGAGTTGCTCTAATCCCCGGAGGCCAACGTGATCCTCGTAGGTTCCTTCCTTGTAAGAAAGGTGGGCTAGCTCCATGGGCACAACAACTCCTTCTTGGACGAGGGCGGAACCGAGACCGGTTCCTAAACCCAGAAAGAGCAGCAGCCCACCCTTATAGCTCCCGAGAGCTTGCATGGCCGCATCGTTGATGATCTTCACCGGACACCCGAATGCAGCTTCGAAATTAAACCCGACCCATCCGCGCCCTAGATTATGCGGTTCCAAAGCCGGCGCACCTCGAAGAACCAACCCCGGGTACCCAATCGATACAACGTCATACTTCCAGCCGCGGGCGATCTGCTTAACTCCAGAAACCATCTGTTCGGGTTTCATCTTCCGCCCGGACGAAAACTTTCGCGGCTCATCTTGCCCGGTTGCAAGAGCCTTTACGCTGGTTCCTCCGACATCAACGACCAATACATTCATAACTGAGTCTTCACAGCAAAAAACGATTCGCGAATTCGAGTTGCAGGCGATTGAGCCTCAATCATGCCGAAGAACCGAATAAGTGCTGCTACTGCGCCCGTCCAGCCGGTTTGATGACTTGCGCCAAGACCAGCGCCATTATCGCCATGAAAGTACTCGTAGAAGAGAATGTTATCCCGCCAGAATGGATCGTTTTGAAACTTTTCGGCTCCGCCGAATACCGGGCGACGGCCTTCTTCGTCGCGCTGGAAAATGCTCATTAAGCGGCTAGCCAGATCCTTGCTGACTTCGAAGAGCGTCATCTCTTTTCCGGAACCGGTGGGACACTCCACCCTAAAGTCAGGGCCGTAGAAATCATACATTTGGAGAAGAGCGCGGATCACCAACACGTTCATCGGGACCCAGATGGGCCCTCTCCAGTTTGAGTTTCCGCCAAACATGCCTGAGTCGGATTCGGCTGGAAGATAACTCACTCGATATTCCTGGCCACCGGTCTTAAACACATACGGATGCTCGAGGTGGTACCGCGAGACTGAGCGAATTCCGTAGTCACTTAGAAATTCATTCGGATCAAGCATCCGCGCGAGTACACGCCGAAGCTTATTGTCGTCAAAGACCGATAACATCCGGCGGCCGTTGAGGCTGCGTGTCGGAGGATTAATCCCCTGAATGAGCTCGGGCCGATTTTGAGTGAACCAAGTCACGCGATCCCTGAACTTGGGCAGCTTTTTTATGACTTCATCCTCGAACACAGTGACCGCACAGAGAGGCAGCAAGCCCACCAAAGATCGCACTCTCAAGCGCTGCCCGCTGCCGTCCGGCAAACGAAGCACGTCGTAAAAGAAACCATCCTCTTCGTCCCACATCTCATCGCGACGGTCACCAACGCGCGCCAGGGCCGAGCCGATCCAGATAAAGTGTTCGTAAAATTTGATCGCCAGATCCTCATACGTCGGATCATGGAGAGCCAGCTCTAATGCCATCTCGAGCATGTTTTGTGAGAACAACGTCATCCACGCTGTTCCGTCCGCCTGCTCCAGAAATCCGCCAGTCGGCAGGGGGGCACTGCGATCAAACACGCCGATATTGTCTAATCCGAGAAACCCTCCCTCGAACACATTCTTGCCATGCCGGTCTTTGCGATTCACCCACCATGTGAAGTTGAGCAACAACTTGTCAAAGTTTCTTTTCAATGTCGGTAGCGCCGCTTCGCCCACAACTTCACGAAGGACAAAGAAATTGAAAACTGTCGCCCAAGCGTGCACCGGCGGATTCACGTCGCTGAAGTTCCATTCGTAGGCAGGAATTTGACCATTCGGATGTAAGTAGCGCTCCTGAAGCATGAGGTCAAGTTGCTGTATCCCGAAATCGGGATCGACAAGACACAGCGCCACCGCATGGAATGCCAGGTCCCAGGCAGCGAACCACGGGTATTCCCATTTGTCCGGCATAGAAATGACTTCGTGATTAACCAGATGGACCCATTCGCGGTTGCGAGCTGTGCGATTGCCTCCAAGCACAGGGTTCGCTCCTCGTTCCCCGAGCCAGCTGTAGACATCGAAGATGTACGTTTGCTTACCCCACAGCATGCCCGCGAACCCCTGCCTCATGATCTGAGCCTGGTCAGAACCCACAGAGGCCGGCGTCAAGGACTTGTAAAACTCGTCTGCTTCTTTCTCGCGCTTGGCGAAGGTCTGGTCGAACGATTTATCGAAAGTTGTATGGTTTGCTGCGGGTGAGTTATCTGTCAAGCGAAGCCGGATGACATGACTCTTGCCGGGCTCTACCTGGACGCGATAATGGGCTGCCGACTTCGTGCCCCGGCGCTCCGGATTAACAGCTTCCCTCCTTCCGTGGACGATGTAGTCATTGATGCCGTCTTTCACCCAGGGACTTTGGTTAGAGGAACCCCAAAGCCGCGCTTCGTTCGTTTCGTTGTTCGTAAACAACAACTCGTCCGCAGCTTCACAGTACAGGTACCGCTCGCCCAAGTCAGGGTGCCAGGCAGCAATCACGGGTACGTCTGCGGTGTGGTCGAACCTGAGTACGGGCATTTCCTTTGCGCTGTCTGCCCACCATGTGTTGCGGAACCAAAGATGAGGTAGCGCGTGCAGCGTTGCACTCTCGGAGCCCCGATTCACGACCGTGATGCGAATGAGAATGTCTTCGGCGTTCTGTTTCGCGTACTCAACAAAGACATCAAAGTAGCGATCACTCCCAAAAACGCCCGTATCAAGTAACTCGTATTCCATCTCGTAACGGCTGCGGGCCCGGTTTGTCTCTACAAGGTCGAGATAGGGAAAAGCGCTTTGCGGGTACTTGTAAAGGCTTCTTCATGTAGGAGTGCGTGGGAGTGCTATCGAGATAGAAGTAATACTCTTTGACATCTTCGCCGTGGTTGCCCTCGGGATTGGTGAGTCCAAACAGCCGCTCTTTAAGAATTGGATCTTTGCCATTCCAGAGCGCGAGCGCAAAACAGAGTTGCATCTTCTCATCGCAGAGGCCGGCGATGCCGTCTTCGCCCCACTTGTACGCACGCGACCGCGCATGATCGTGGGGGAAGTAGTCCCAAGCGTTTCCGTCGGAGCTATAGTCTTCTCTGACCGTCCCCCACTGGCGCTCACTTAGATATGGCCCCCATTCGCGCCAGCGAACCTGGCCTTCACGAGCCTCCGATAAGCGCTTGTGTTCCGCAGTTTGCATAGGTGGCAAGAAGCCGGTGAATTGACTCCGGGTCGCTGGGAATGCGCGGCGGTTTATGCGCCCTTGGGAGGATACTTCTCGAATATCTTCGCCACGGCCTTCTCGATCTTCTTGGTATTTTTCTCGGGTTTATCACTGAGAGTGTCAGTCGCAATGCCCCTGAAGATCAGTTGCTTCTGCTGCGGGTCATTCAGATCGACCACAAGCGTCCCTACCGGAATCGTGCTGCTCGTCGTCGTCGATATCCCTGAAGACATACCCCATCCATAGCCATATCGAGGTCCATATCCCCAGCCCGGCCCTCCACCACTGCTGTATGTGGTGAGTTGCGTTTGATTAGTGAGCGCCGCCTGGTAGTCAACCAGCAGGTCAGGATTGTCTTCCGATTTCGTCAGCCCGGCTTTGGCCAACTGCGCATCAATTGCGCTGGTGATTCGTTGATCGGCCAGTGGGCTCACTTCAGCCGACTTCTCAACCTTCACCCACTTGTACGTCTTGTATTTGCTGAAATCCGCAGCGTGGTCGTAATCCGTACGAACCTTCTGGGCGACAGCAACAGTTGGGAGCAGAAGGCACGCTGCTGCGCATAACCTTAGGAAAGAACTATTCATTTCAACTCCTCGTTGAGATTTCGTCCTTTAGAAGAAGCAGCCCTCTTTGCGGTTCTTCTTTTTCTTTAGCACTTTTTGGTTCTAATCCAGGGATTCACTTCAGAAACTCCACTCGGCCGGACTGCAGGTGGTATTCTGCGCCAACGATTTTGACCGTCCCCTTTTCGCGTAGGTTTGCCAGTACGGGTTGCGATTTCTTAAGTTCCTCGACGACAATCCGCACGTTATCGCGCACGGCATTATCCACCCGATCGCCGGGCATGCCTTTCGTATTCTGGACAGC
Source organism: Terriglobia bacterium (assembly GCA_963841675.1). Taxonomy (GTDB): domain Bacteria; phylum Acidobacteriota; class Terriglobia; order Bryobacterales; family Bryobacteraceae; genus Bog-105. The sequence continues at coordinate 35,179 of CAWJEH010000008.1, read as the reverse complement.
CGGACCCAGCGGCCGCAGCAAAGCATCGACGTGATTGCCCTCGTGCACGGCTTTCAGGGCCGCGGTTAATGCACCGCATTGCTCGTGACCCATCACTACGATCAGCTGCGTGCCCAGATGTTCGACCGAGTACTCGATGCTGCCGAGCACCTCGTCATCAAGGCTGTTGCCTGCAACTCGAATGACGAACAGATCACCGAGACCTTGATCGAAAATCAGCTCAGGAGAAACCCGAGAATCTGAACAACTGAGAATGGTCGCGATCGGCTTCTGTCCCGCAACGAGTGATTTCCTCCGTGAATCGTCTTCGTGTGGACGCAGTAAATGCCCATTGCAAAATCGATTATTTCCAGCAAGCAGTGCCTGAAGTGCCGCGTCGGGCGAGGTCGCCGCGCCAGAACCTTCAGCCAACAGACAAAGAGGACTGGAGATGACTAAAAGGATGGCCGCCATAGCGGCGGATTCCGGAACCATAACGGATCGCATCACGCTCAATTAAGAAAGCTATGTATGAGCTGGCACGGTCGCTTCGTCTAGGTTGTCGTCCGATGCGCTACGGCGCCAGCGCTTGTAGGGAATGAAGAGGATTTGGCTCAAAAGTAAATAAATAATGATCGCACCGGCGCCTAGCTTAGCTTGGGCCGGGAAATTCGCTGCCGCAATGGCGATCGCAAGTCCCGGGTGCCGGGACGCGGTAGCCAACGCGAGCGCGGTCCGATCACTCGGTTTCGGTCCACCGAGCGCGTGGCCGGCCGCGAGCCCAGCGATTACAAAAAGCGCCATGGCTAACAGGGCTCCGTTGCCGGTTACGACCTGAAGCGCCTGCCAGGCGAGGACCAGCAACGGAAGGATCGCCACCAGCAGGAGTATTGTTCCAACCATTCCGATGGGACGCGCGAGTTTTAGAGCGGAAGCCTGCCGAAAATGCCGCAGCGCCATGCCGGCCGCGAGTGGCAGCAGGATCGCCAATACGATTTCTCTCGCCACGGAAAGAGGCCCGAAGTGCGCCTGGGTCCCGAAGACCAGGTTCATCACCTCCACTGTTACCGGGACAAGCACGACCGCAAGGACTGATTGTGAGACCAGCAACCCGCATGCGTAGGAAGCGCGTGCGCCGGCTTTCAGCAAAGCATTCGGCAAGGCTGGTGGAATTGGAGTGACGGACAGCAGCACAATTGCCCCCTTTACGGCAGGGTGAACGGGGAACGCCTTGGCGAGCAGGATCGCAACCAGTGGCATTGCCAGGTTCCGTGCTATCAGCGACTTGACTAACAGCGTTGGCTGCCGGAACAGAAAGATCGCATTTGTCCATGTTGTCTCCAGGCCAATCGCAAACACGACCAGTACAATACTCGCCTGAATCGCTATGCTGAACCAAAGCGGCATCTTGCCCTCACTCGTGCGCTCTGAATTTGGAAAAACCGCAGTTTCGATGCTCGGCCAAGCGACCCAGTTTTAAGCTTTTTACAACCGGCGCGGCGTCTGTCCGCTCTAAACGTAGGTTGCAAAGCCCCGCTGAACTAAATTAAGCCGGCTCAAATGGAGCAAACGGTAAAGTCGAAAATTTCGGAACAACAGCAACACGCAGACTCTGAAACGGGCTCTCCGATCGTGGATGGGTTTTCGCTCTTCCAGGGAGGACCACTCTATCGCTTTCAGGTCTATATACAAATGGCATTGCCCGATCGCCTTCAGGTATTCGAGAGGGCGTTAGCAGTAACGTTCCTGAGCTGGTTTCCGCTTTTCATCTTCTCGTTGATTCAAGGCGAAGCCTTTGGGAGTCGGGTGAAGATTCCGTTCCTTTACGATTTTGCCGTTAACATTCGTTTTTTGGTTACTTTGCCAATCCTGGTCATCGCCGAAACCGTAATCGACCCACAACTGAGGCGTGCTGTTAAGCATTTTGTACGCTCGGGTCTGGTGCCGGAGAATCAATTACCGGCCTTCGAACAACTAATCCGGAAAGCGAACCAGCTGCGGGACAGCCGGCTGATCTTCATCCTGCTGATCTTCGTCGCTTTCGCCCCTTCCATTTGGCTCAAAGGCCAGGAAATCATTGGCGCCGAAACGTCCACCTGGCACACTCTCCTGTCATCTATCCCGCGCCTGAGTCTCGCGGGCTGGTGGTTTGCATCGATCAGCATTCCTCTATACAGGCTGCTTTTATTCCGCTGGATTTGGATTATAATCACGTGGGGAATTTTCCTCTGGCGGGTTACTCGACTCAGGCTTTACTGTGTCGCCACTCATCCTGACAGAGCGGCCGGATTTGGTTTTCTCACTCACACTCAAGTGTTCTTCGGGCTGATTGCTTTCGCGGGATCGGCGGTAGTTGCCGGCGGTTTTGCGAACGTGCTGGCTTATGAAGGAGGGACGCTCTCGGGGTTGAAATTCCTCATGATAACTTCCTGCGTGCTGATCTTCGTTCTGGTGATCGCGCCCCTCCTCGTGCTGACGCCCAAGCTCTTCAAAATCAAGGAAACGGGCCTGTTTGAATACGGTGCACTGGGTACTGCGTATGTGCAGGACTTTGATACCAAATGGGTCAGAGGCGCTCTGCCGGAGAATGAGCCACTTGTCGGTACAGGGGATATTCAGTCGCTTGGCGATCTGTCCAACGCCTCCGAGGTGGTCCACCGGATGAAGTCCGTCTTGCTCGATAAGGAAGTACTCCTGGGTCTCGCGGTTCCCGTCATCTTGCCGATGATCGTGCTCGTGGCCGTTGTGAGTCCGACCGAGGAACTCATCCACGCCATTCTAAAGCTGCTGCTGTGAGCCTCAAGCCCGAAGCGCCGGGCATCTCATTGGCCAACCGGCCTGTAATTAGAATTTGTGGTGTTCACGGTGATCTGCTTGCCGGTAGCGTTGAGAAGCGTGTGGGCGAGGTAGTTTGTGCCATCCGGCAAGCTGGAGAATTCGGCCGTCAGGTTCACAACATCTTGCGGGCTATCAAGATACGTATTCACGGTATAGCTCTGCAATTTCTTGGCGGCCGTGTTGAAGGCGAGGGTTACCTTGTCGCCCGGCTTGGCGTAATCCTGAAATACAAGTGATGCGATTCCTCCCCCAGCGAGATTGAGGTTTGCCTTTCCCGCCTGGAACGACGCCTGCATTTTCTGGGGGTCTGGCGGAACGTACCGGCGCACCAGACTGCCCACCCGCTCCATGTAATCCTTTAGCTCGTCAACCTTCTTTTCAACGATTTTGCCTTTCAATCCTCGTGCCGGCTTTTTCGCCCCGCCCGCATCTCCTATCGGCGTCTTTTGCACTTGGCCGTCAGGACCGTAACGGCACTGTTTCTGTTCCCGTTTCTTTGTCTCGCCCTTGAGACTCACTTCCGTGGTTTCCACCCATTGATATGTTCTTAGCTTGGCCTGGTTTGCGGCGATCGATTGCTTGAGCTCCGCTATTCGCTGTTGCAACGCTTGCCTACCGGCTCCAGCCTGGTCTTGAGACCAAAGCGTCACGGCGGCGATCATCACGGTGAACGCCCCGAGCTTGATGGCTTTTTTATTCACGAACACCTCCTAAACGGCCTGATCTTCTTCATTCTTCCGCCTACAGGCGGCGGCCCGGTTGTGAAGATTCTCTTCGTCCAGCGTTCTTTACGTTCCGGATAGTTGACCGCCTAACGGCTCCACACGTCCGCCAGGGCCAGTGGTGGTAACATCCCGACCGCGAAATTTCATGCCGGCGTACAGCACCATCGGGTCATCGAGTTGTCCTATCAAGGGGATTGATGTCCATATCAGCTGGATGGGAGAGAAAAGATTACCCACAGCACAGCCAGCGACAAATCTTGCACGCCATTGTGCGCCCGGGTGGCGAATGATGGGACGCAACAGCTTTACATCGCGGAGCAGGGACTTCACTGGTTTTTATGCAATTGCACTCGCTGATCTATGACTTTAGATCTGAGCCTGCGGTTTTATTTTTACTCGTAAGATCAGTACCCGAGAGCAACAGGGAAGGTAACTTTGTGAATCGAGTTTCCGAACGCGAAGTCTAAGATTGAGTCGGCAATGGGCGGCGGGCGCTTAGATCGGCCGCAATCTACGAAAGGACACTCAAAATGGATCCGGAAACGTCCAGGCTTCAGGAAGCCGCGCGGGACAACTTGTGGAGGAAATGGGGCCCGTACCTGAGCGAGCGGCAATGGGGTACTGTCCGGGAAGATTACAGCCACGATGGAAATGCCTGGGACTATTTCAGCCACGATCAGGCGCGATCCCGCGCGTATCACTGGGGCGAGGATGGTCTTGCAGGTATCAGCGATGAAAAGCAGTTGTTGTGCTTTAGCGTTGCTTTGTGGAACGGCAAAGATCCGATTCTCAAGGAGCGACTGTTCGGCCTGACGAACAGTGAGAGCAATCACGGCGAGGACGTCAAAGAGTACTACTTTTACCTCGATAGTACGCCGACCCATTCGTACATGAAGTATCTCTACAAATATCCGCAGGCGCCATTCCCTTACAACGATCTGACGCAGACAAGCAAGCGGCGCACCCGGGGCGACATGGAATACGAGCTGCTTGACACGGGTATTTTCAACGACGATCGCTACTTCGACGTGTTCGTCGAATATGCAAAAGAGTCGCCGGAGGATCTGCTGATCGCGATTACGGTCCACAACCGCGGCCCGGAAACCGCGACCCTGCATGTGCTGCCGACTCTCTGGTTCCGCAATACATGGTCTTGGGAACAAGGGACCGAAAAGCCGCTGTTGAAAGCTGCCCAAGGGCCGAAGGATTCGAAGCTGATCGTGGCGTCTCATCCGGTTCTCGGAGAGCGCTTCCTCTACTGCGACGCTGACGCGCGGCTGCTTTTTACCGAAAATGAGACGAATACAGGGCGAATTTTCGGAACACCGAACACCAGCCCTCACGTAAAAGATGGAATCAATAATTATGTCGTCAACGGCGAGCAGCAGGCCGTCAATCCTGGTCACAGTGGCACGAAAACGTCCATTCAGCACGTGTTACGAATCGAGCCTGGTAAAGATGCTGTTGTTCGTCTTCGGCTGACCGACGTTGCACCGGAGAAGCTAGCCCGAGCTTACCCCGCGAGCGGTGATCCTTTCGGCGCCCATTTCGACGAAATGCTTCAAACCCGGCGCAAAGAGGCCGATGAATTCTACAATGCAGCGACTCCGCCCTCCCTCAGCGAGGACGAACGCCGCGTCATGCGGCAAGCGCTGGCCGGGATGTTGTGGACCAAGCAATACTTCGGATTCGATGTGAACAAATGGCTTGACGAACATGGCGTGAATCCGATGCGGCCGGGCGGCAGGCAAATACGGAACAGCGAATGGTTCCACATGGTGAATGATCACATCATCTCGATGCCGGACAAATGGGAGTACCCCTGGTATGCCGCCTGGGATCTGGCGTTCCACACCATCGCGCTCTCCACCGTCGATGTGGATTTCGCGAAACAACAGCTCGACCTGATGTTGCAGGAGTTCTTTCTGCATCCCACCGGTCAGATCCCGGCCTATGAGTGGAATTTCAGTGACGTCAATCCGCCTGTGCACGCCTGGGCCACAATCTTCCTTTACCGGACGGAGCAGGCATTGCGCGGTGAAGGCGACCTCGAATTCCTCAAGCGGTCTTTTGCGAAGCTGATGCTGAACTTCAGTTGGTGGGTGAATCGCAAGGACCGCTTTGGCAAGAACCTCTTCGAAGGCGGCTTCCTTGGACTGGATAACATCGGTGTCTTCGACCGGAGCGCTGCGCTGCCAACGGGCGGCCACCTCGAGCAGGCGGACGGAACTGCCTGGGTGTCGCTGTTCTGCCAGAACATGCTCGAGATCAGCGTCGAGCTCGCAGCCCACGACCCTTTCTTCGAAGACATGGCCATCAAGTTTGCTGACCATTTCCTTTGGATCGCCCACGCCATGAACCAGGTGGGGCCCAATGGCATGTGGGATGAAGAGGATGGATTCTATTATGATGTGCTGCGCCTTCCGGACGGCAGCGCGACCAGGCTCAAGGTCCGCTCCATGGTGGGCTTGTTACCTCTCTGCGCTACCACTGTTATTGAGCCCTGGCAGCGCGAACGCGTGCCCCGAGTGGGGGCAGTGATCGGTGAACGCTTGCGACGCATGCCTGACCTGCGCGGAAGCATTCATCCGACCGGGCCGGGCCATCTCGGGTATGGCGAGCGCGGCATAGCTGCACTGGTTAATCCAGAACGGTTGCGCCGAATTCTATCGCGTATGCTCGATGAAAATGAATTCTTCAGCCCGTATGGGATCCGGGCACTCTCCCGCTACCATGCCGATCATCCCTACGTCTTCAATGTGAACGGTCAGGAGTACCGGGTGAATTATCTTCCGGCAGAATCCGACACAGGCATGTTTGGTGGAAACTCGAACTGGCGCGGACCAATCTGGATGCCCGTAAACGCACTGCTAATTCGAGCTCTGCTGTCGTTCTATCTCTATTACGGCGACAACTTCAAGATCGAGTGTCCAACCGGCTCGGGCAATTTAATGAATCTGTTTGAAGTTAGCCGGGAAATTGCCAATCGGCTGACCCGGATCTTCCTGCGGGACCAGTCTGGCCGCCGCCCCGTGTACGGAGGTTCGGAGAAATTCCAGAAGGATCCGCATTGGCGCGACTACATTTTGTTTTATGAATATTTCCATGGTGATAACGGCGCGGGATTAGGGGCCAGTCACCAGACCGGGTGGACCGGCCTTGTCGGCAAGTTGATTGAGCTCTTTGGTCGTATGGACGGAGCGCAGGCTCTAAACGTCGGCAAACGAGCCGCCTTCGTAAAGGAACGAACCGAGGAAGTTAGGGCTGCGTCTGCCATTGGCCGTTCCTGATGTGCGGTGCGTTCCCATAAAATCTACTTGCAAAACCCCGGGTCCTCACGTCCAAGCCGGGGTTATGACCGTTTGAAGCAACTTGGAAGTACCTCGCCGCACTCGCCTGGTTCGCACAGATCGAGCAGATCGAATCCAGCGCGAAACTCCAAGCGGCCTCTGATGATCTGATGCCCATGTGAAAACTTCCACGATCGAGAGCGAAAGTGATCACAGCTAAACAAATCTTTTTGCCTGATGAATTACTATGCTTTAGCGCTCACAAGCGGTTAAGAACCGCATCTCCAAACCGCGAAAAGGCCGTATTCACAAGTGTTTCACGTGAAACATACCTCGATTTCGCAACACCGGACTGCGTCGCATCCTATGCGCGTTTTGCCCTCTCTCTGACGCGCCGGAATTAGTACCGCCGTTTCCTGTTATAGGCGGTAAAAACCCCCAACCATTTTCACGAAAACGACCGGTCACCGCTGACCAGCAGAATGTGGATTGGCGCGTTTGACCCCGGCAATAACGTCACCAAATTCCGCCTCTTGGCCTGGGCCGTCGAAAGCTGGAACACGTTCTTCTTCGCGGCCCGATCGACCTCTTTCGTCCGGAGCGATATAGGCGACCTGTGAAGGCAAAGCGATGCTGGTGCCGTTCGACGCAAGCACGTCCATGATTCTTAGCAGCAGGTCTTCCTGCGTACGCAGGAAGCTCGGCTGATCCTTCTCCTGGATATAGGCGAAGATCTCAACTTCCAGAGATGAACGGCCAAACCCGACGAACCGAATGCGAGCCGTATCCCTATCAATTTTTGGCTCCTTGCGCAACAACTTGTCTAGCTCGGCAAGGACAGAGCGCATCTGCTGCGGCGAAGTGTCATGGCGCAGTCCAAAAACGTGATGAAACCAGAATTTATCTCGCATCGAGTAATTCTCGAGGCTCATTTGAGAGACCTGGGCATTGGAAACAGATACCACTGTGCGGTCGCGCGTGCGGATGCGAGTCGAGCCAAGGCGAATGTCCTCAATCGTTCCAGTCTGGTCTGCAATTCTGCATACATCTCCAACGCGGATAACGTCGCGCATGGTGACGTTTATTCCGCCAAAAAAGCTTTCCAACGTCTTCTGGGCGGCCAACGCCAAAGCGATGCCACCTACGCCAAGGCCTGCCAGCATAGCGGTTACGTTTATCCCAGCGCTGCGAAGCAACAGGAGGGCTACCGCCAAGAGCACGAGTACTTTGAAGAGCCGATGTGCGAGAACGAGCAGCGCGATCTTGTCCGGTGCTTGCTTTCGGCTTAAATGCCGAGAGCCCAATTCTGACAAGATGTTGCTGAATTTCATGACGAGCCACGCGACGCCTACGATGGCGAGAATCTCTGCGGCGCGGGTCCAAAACTCGCGCGACAGCAACGAGGCCGAGAGGGAAGCAATCACGCTACTTGCGATCGCAAGTATGACCAACCGTATGGGCGCTCTGAGCCCACTGAGCCGTCCATCATCGTCCGCCCCCGTCATACGGCGAACCAGAGACCGCAGCAAAATCATGAGAGCCCGAGTCAGCAGAGAAGCTGCGACCACAGACAATGCGATTCCAACAATCATTGCCAGCCATCGCCACAGCGGAAGGGACAGAAATCTCATTTGTAATAGCGGCGGGAAGAACCTCGACAGACTGCCGCTGTCGATCTCCTCGAACGTGCCCGGAACGCCCTGTAGAGTTTCGGACGAGAATAACCAAATCGGCGGCTTGCCATTCTGCTGGATCCGATCCAACAGTATGTCCAGGGTGCCGGAACTTGTTTTCACGAACCCGACTCGTTCGCGATTAGCCGGTAGTCCGTCTCCCAAATCGCCCTCCGGTAATCGCGAGAGCCCATTAAGGCTTCCCGATAACCCAAGGTCCACTACCACGCCTAATTGCCGGGCAAGCTCCTCCGCTCGGGAGGACGCCGTCCGCAGGTCGAGGTACTCCGCCGCGTGGGCGTAATCTCCCCGGCTGGCATATTTAAGAAAACCCATGACACAGCCGTACGGCGCCTCACGGCCCAGCGGATCTTCATTCGGGGAGGTTGTCGAACTCGCGGCATTTGCGGGTGGCTTGGCCGGCGCTTGCGCTCCTCTGCTGGGCAGTAGCAGCAGGAGGAATATCAGTGGTGCGAGCTGAGTCATGGCCTTGCAAACCGGGCAAATATCTTTAGATAATCCGCTTTGGCCGCAGTTCCACTTTGTTAATGTTCTCTTTTCGCTCTGGACGCGCCGATCCGGATTACCTAAAAGAGGCGTCACTTCACATTTACTGAATCTGGTGCGCTGGTCCAGGCGTCCTACGTGCGCTATATGCAGTCCACTATGAAGTTTCGTACTCTCCCCACGATTCTACTGCCGACCCTTGTGCTTTCCGCTTGCGCGCTGGGGCAGGAATCTCAGAATCCGGATATCGACCCGCTCGCTCTGCGGGTTCTACGCGCGGCGACAGATTCAATTAAGAATGCGAAGAACTTTTCCTTCCGGGCAGTCGTTACCAAGGAACGGTTGGGGTCCAATGATCAGATGATTACGTTTTTCCATGAGAGCCGCGTCACCGTTTCCAAACCTGACAAACTTCGTGTCGATTTCGAGTCCGAATTTCAAAAGATCAGTCTCTACTACAACAAGGGACAGGCAGAGCTTTTTACGTCTGAAAAAAATCTCTATGCCGATCTGGCGCTTCCGGAAACGCTCGATCAGACCGTCGACGCGCTGGAGGCGCGTGAAATCTCCTTGCCACTGTCGCCGCTGCTTCGCAGCGACCCTTACACCGTGATGGCCAACACTCTGGAGAGCGCCGCCGTCATCGGGCGAGTTGAAATTGGGGATAAGACGTATCATCACCTGGTGTTTACCGGAGCCGATGCGGACTGGCAGCTTTGGGTCGATGCCGGCCCGCCGGCTACGCCGCGCCGCGCCGAGATTATCTATAAGACGTTGCCCGGGCAGCCTCGCGTGACGATTGATTTTTCCGATTGGAACTTAAGTGCAAATGCGGATGAGAGCGTGTTCACATTTCAGAAACCGCCGGATGTAAGGAAGATTGACTTTATACAGAGTGAGGCAGATAAGTGATACGAAAACTATTCACTTGGTTGACAATATCAGCGGCACTGGCGAGCTGTGCGCTCGCGCAGGGACGTTATGGGGACCGCTCCAAAGTAAACGTCCAGAATCGGACGACGAATCAGAATCTCAAGGCAAATCCAGACAGGGCTGCTAACGTAAATCAGAACCGCAATTACAACCAGAACGTAAACGTTAATAGAAATGTAAACGTGAATAATAACGTTCACGTGAATCAGAACGTCTACTCTCGCGGCGGTTATTACGGAGGAAATTATTATCACGACAACAGTTGGAATTGGGGATCATTTGCTGCCGGCGCTGCAGTCGGCGCAGTCACCACTGCGGCAATTGCGTCTGCGGCAGCTCCGGTGCCGACAACCGTGGTTATTGCACCGCCGGCGATCGGAACGGTTGTCACTACCTTGCCCGGTGCATGTTCTGGCGTGGCAGCACCGGGTATGACTGTATACGGTTGCAACAACGTGTACTATCGTCCCTTCTATCAGGGGAACACGGTTGTATATCAAGTTGTCCGGTATCCGTAATCGGTGAATCGAGCATTTCTTGCGTTAGCGTTTTGCAGCCGCCTCAGCATTCATAACTTTCGCGCATACCATCCTTGTGACATCTCGACCAGCAGCCAACGAACCGGTTGCCGGCCCCATCCCTGTGGCCCGTTCCTTACAAACTGCATTGGCAAGCGCTGGCTGCTGATGGACACATCACGCGTGGTGAAATCACCTTTCACGTGAAATAGGAAGCACTCGTTGTGTCCAGGCGCTTCTCTGGCCTGGCCCTTTTCCAGCGTCATATTGCTGTTCAACGCCGGGGTGACACTTTCGATTTTCTACATCGGTGACCCGACGGCTCTGTATGGCACTTCGTACGGGATTCCTACATACCTCCCACGCAGGGCGGATATCGCGTGGTCAGAATACAACCATCACTGGGCAGGCCTTGTCGTCCTTATCATGGGAATTTGGCGGTGCTGTCCGCTATCGCTGGTTTTCGTGGACCCGGCAGTGGCCCGTCGCCTTTGTTGGGCTTGCCGCGTTCCTTCGCCTTCGGGCCGACCCGCAGAATTGGCCCCCTGGGCCCCAGCGGATTTTGGGAAAGCTTTACGTCAGGGAGTGGCGCAGCATCGCCTATTCGCTCTGGTCATTCTGCTATTTGCCGTTTTCGAGTGGCGCGTTCAGACAGGCCGTATTGAAAGCTCCAAACCCGCACTTGTTTTTCCGGCGGTTTGCGCGTTGGGAGGCGCTCTGTTGCTCACCCACATGCATGCTGTAGCCAACTTGAAGGAGGAACTGCTGGCCGAACTCACCCATACTCCGCTTGCGCTCCTGGCCGTAACAGCCGGCTGGGCTCGATGGCTGGACCTCCGTTTTCCCGGACCCACACGAAAGTCCGCGGCCCATATTTGGCCTGTCTGCTTCGCGCTGATCGGAGTCGTACTCCTTCTCTATCGGGAAGCGTAAGACTCGCGCGCAGCGCCGGAATCCGGCCAGCTCGCCCGGCCATCGCCCGCTTTCGCGCTTTCGGTCTCCGGATTGGCTGCAGAGCTGAGGCAAGCGGCAAGAAAGGACGGTCAGCTTTAGGCGTAATCGGTGCCCGGTTTGGGCTTTCGCGTTACGTATGATCGGCCAACCCCCTAAGCCGTCGCAGCCTGGCCTTTGTTTACGATGACTCTCACCTCAACGCGCCGATTCTTCTTGCGGCCCTCAGCAGTCGCATCGTCAGCCGCGCTCTGTGAGGTTCCGAGCCCCGCCGGCGCCATGATAGCGGCGCAAGGGAACTCTGCCTACCTGCTGCAGATAACCCACCACTTCCTCCGCCCGCAGTTCACTCAGCTCCTGGTTCCGCTTGGCGTTTCCAGTAGTATCTGCGAATCCCGCAACTTCGATCGTGTAACCCTTAAGCGGAAGCGCTTGCTGCACGAGTTCATCAAGATCCTTTTTTGTCTGCTCATCCAGCTCGTGCTTGTTCGTCGCAAAGTATACCGTTGCCATGTACCTGGTATCGTAGTCGTCGAGACTGGACATTCGGGTGTGCAGATCCGCGACTCCAGCGTTTGCGCGTTCCGCATCACTTTGCGCCCTATGCGCGTCCTGCTCGGTCCTGCTCGGTCTGGCGTCGAGCTCCGCCTGCTTTTCCTTCATCTCTGCCTGCTTTCCCTCGAGCGGAGCAACGCGGGTGTCCACGGAGCGGGCGTCTTGAAATCTTCCGGATTGAAGACGACCTTTTCCGCCGCAAGTTGGCCTTGTGCATTGCCGACGCCTTCCGCCCGACTCGCAGGCCCGGCAATAGGGCCGTGACGTCCATATCCCGCCGTCGAAACTTCAAGGCGCCCTTTTTGCCTGTACCTTCGTACCATCGTCGAGCGCCACGGTTGCGATCATGTCGCCTGCCTCGCGGAGCTTGAGCGTATCCCCATCTCGCGACACGATGATCCCTTTGATCTTCGCTTTTTGGCCACTCAGGAAATTGTGTGTCGATGACACCGCTCCGAACGCGACAGCGGCCAGCGCCAGCATGTAAATGGTTCCCCAGATAATCGAGCAAAATCGCCTGGATACCACAAATTCATCTTCATCGCTCCTCGGCCGCGCGGCTGATTCTCAGGACAGCGCCTTATGTCTTAGACACAGGGTTCGAAGCCGGGTTCTATTTAAATCTGCATAGCCGGCTGAGCGGAGTCGAGATATTTGACTAACAGAACATCGTTCCCTTTCTCGCCATAGATGAGATCGTCGACGAGATGGCGCGTGAGTAGTACGCCGAAGCCTCCGGGCCGCAGTCCCTGAGCTTCCCGTTCCGCGATATGGCGGATCGGATCGTCGGGTGGATTGGCGATGGCAGCATGGCGGATCTTGTCAAGCGAGAAGCCCTCGCCAGGATCTTTGACCCGACACAACACCATGCGGCGAGTGCGAACGATAGGAAATTTCGACGTACTGGCTGGGATCGAAGTGCCCGCCGTGTTCGATCGCATTGAGGAGCATCTCACGGAAGGCAGTTGCGACCTCGCTTCGTTCAGGCTCCGGCAGCTCAGCAATCTCTTCAAGGAACTGGAGCAACCGGTCGGCGGTCTGCCGGTCGCAACGAACAAGCAGACAGAGCAAGGCGGGGGTGGCCGAGATGACCTCGATCCCGTCATCCCAAGTCGGGCCTTCTGCAGCGGAGCGCACCATTTCGGCAAGTGATGCAAGCGAGAACGGCTTGGAGAAATAGCTGAAAGCGCTGTGGCGCATGGAAGCGACGACATCGGCTCGGGGTGCTTTCGTCGGTGAGAATGATGAGGCGTGTATGGGGACGGACCCGCCGAATCCTGCGGAGTAATTCCACATCTGCTTTGGCCGGAGGTGTTTTCCCCTGTGACGATGAGGTCAAAGGATTTCTCTTGCGCCGCAGCGAATGCTGCATTGTTGTCGGCCACATGGAGCATGCTCCACTCCTCAGGCCCGAGAATGCTCGACAGCATGGCCTCCACGTGGAGATCGGCGTTAACGACGAGGACTGTCTTTTGCGGCAGCTGTTTCTCCTGAAGGCCTTTAGGACCGCCTTAGATAGATCGCGGATTCGGAAAATTTCCAGCCATCTCGATTTCAAGAGATGCGTCTTACTGCTGGGCACAAATTTAAAACAACGCTGCGATCTCTCGGACGGCTCTAAATGCCGTGTAATGAGGCTGGCGTCCGAGAATTCGCGTCTCTCACGAGAAAGCTTGCTCGGGGGAAACACTGGCCGTAGCGCAGCGGCGCTGGTATGCCTACTCGTTTTAGCATTGATTGGCGCCGGAGCCAAGGGGGCTCAGCAGGCAGGCAATCGCCCGAAAATAGGCATTGCACTGCAGGGGGGCGGGGCGAAGGGCTTGGCACACATCGGCGTGTTGCAGTGGTTCGAAGATCATCACATCCCGATCGACTATATCGCTGGCACCAGCATGGGCGGTCTGGTCGGCGGGCTGTATGCAACCGGCTATAGCCCGGCGGAGATCAAGCGCATCATCGAAGATATCGACTGGAACGAAGTGTTAGCCGGCGCGACTCCCTATCAGGACTTGGCTTTCCGCCGCAAAGAGGATCTGCGCGCATTCCCGAACGGGCTCGAGTTGGGGCTGCGCCACGGCCGGGTGGAACCTCCTGGGGGGCTGAACTCGGGACAGACGGTGAGAATCATTATTGACCGGTCTGTACTGCCTTACTCCGATACCAGGAGTTTCGATACCTTCCCGATCCCGTTCCGCTGTGTTGCGACCGATCTCGTTTCCGGTAAGCCGGTCGTGTTCAAGGATGGCTCGCTAGCGAATGCCCTTCGCGCCACCATGTCCATTCCGGCGGCGTTTGCGCCTGTAAGAGAGGATGGCAAAGTCTACGCGGATGGCGGACTGCTCAATAATCTTCCAACGGACATTGTTAAAGCGATGGGGGCAGACATTGTCGTTGGAGTGCATTTAACCACGGGGCCGGTGAGTCCTACGAATGTTAGATCTATGTTTCAGGTTGCCTCCGGATCGACCGACGCCATGATCAATGCCAACGAAATTCGAGGCATGGAGCAAGCGGATCTTCTGATTACAGTCAACCTCGCCGGCTATACTACACTTGATTTCTCGCGAGTCCAGCAGATTATTCCCAAGGGCTATGAAGCTGCGCAATCGAAATCAAAAGTTCTTGAGCCTTTCACTCTCAGCGATGAGGAGTGGCATCGTTACATCGCACAGCGTGAATCGCGTCGCCTGAAGGAGGTGCCGAAGCCGCAATTTGTGAAGGTGGACGGTACTACGCCGGAACTGTCAAAAGATATTGAGAAGGATTTAGCTCCGTTTATAGGTAAGCCGATCAACACGTCTCTGTTGGAAAAGCACATTACCAGGGCAATGGGCATCGGACTGTTCGATAGCCTGAGTTACAGCTCTACAAATCGCGATGGGCAGCAAGGATTGCTGATCACTGCCGAGGAAAAGGACTACGCGCCGCCCTGGCTGAAACCGGGCTTCGTGATTGATGGGTCGGACCCAAACAATGTTCAATTCACCTTCGGCGGCCGGCTCACGTTTCTCGATGTTGGCGGATACCGTTCCGAAATTCGAACGGACTTCTCGATCGGCGCCACATATTTGATCGGTACCGAATATTACCATCCTCTAACCGCAACGAGTCACTGGTTTATCGCTCCCGAAGTCGATGCCAGCCGGTCTCCATTAAATCTTTACACGAAGAACAGGTTTCTTGCCGAGTACAAGCTGAACAGGGTAGACGGCGGCTTCGACATCGGGTACAGCTTTGATCGGTTCAGTGAGCTGCGATTTGGTTATCAGGCAGGCTATCTAAAGGCAACCCGCTGGATCGGGAGCCCGCTATTGCCGTCGGTATCCGGCAGGACGGGCAAAAGCAGAGCTCGGTACACAATGGATCGGCTGGATAGTCCTGTTATCCCAAGACGTGGCACCGCACTCGTCGCGGACGCTGGATGGCTTGATGCTAACCCAGGCGCAAAGACTGGCTTCCTATCCGCCGAAATGACACTTGAAGCTTTCCAGCCGGTTAGCGGCCCCGGTTCGTTGTACGTAATCGCAGCAGGCGGCTCTACTTTCGGCTACCAAAGAACGGGGCTCCCTCAGTTCTCACTCGGCAGCCCGGCTCGCTTGGCAGCCTATGGAATTGGCGAATTCTTGACCAACCAATATATCTATGGCCGTATCGGCTACCTTCATCGAATGGGACAAATGCCTGCTTTTCTGGGAAGCGGCATGTATTTCGACGGCCATTTCGAACTCGCAAAGCCCTACGCGCTTCCAAATGTTCCAAACGTTCCCGGTGTTCCCGGTGATGTCGCGGCCGGGGTGATCATGGAAACGATCCTAGGCCCTATTCTGGTCGGTGGCAGCGTGGGGGCGTCAGGGCACCGCAAGTGGTTTTTTCAACTCGGACGGGTGTTTTGATCTAATCTAATGCGCTAGAAGGATCCGATCGTGAGTCTTCGCAGGCTCGGTGACGCCAACTGTGCCTGCCGCCTAGCACCACGACCGAAGCGAAGTTCCTCTGCAAGGGTCGCCGTTTGGGACCCTCCTTTTCGACTGGTGATAGCTGGTATGAGAGCCCATCAATCACGGACAATTCGAGATCAAGAGCATCAACGAGAACGTCCCTAAACAAATCACAGAACTCGAACACACCTCCCGGGACGACCACAAGAACCTTCGTTGAGCTCAGACGCCTTCAATCGCTCATCGAGTGCTTAGAGACCGTCGAAAAACAAACAAGAACGTCACGATCAGTCTCGGCCGATGACGCCAAGAAAGCATCGCGGTAATACGCTGCCCCGGCATCCCCGGAACGCTGCTCACCGCGCCGCCGCCGAGGATCGGCAAAGTGCTCGCTGCCCTCATCGCCATCATCCTCATGAGCCGACACAAGGCCGCCGTGTGCCACCCTCTTGTCCCTCGCGGCTGTGGTTACAATTCATTCCTTGGGCGTGCGAAAATGTGCAAGAAATCGGCTTCAGCGCCTTCCGCGAGCGGAAGCAGACGCCCCGATTTGATGTAAGCCGTTGGAATTACGGCGTCATTATAGAATCAATAGAAGGCCGTCTCCTGCTTGGGGTGCAACCGGTGAAATCACCTCGGCCCATTCCGACAGACCTCGGTTATCGACAAAATCCCACCTGGGCTCTCTTGCAAAATCGCAGCCTAAGCCTCGCCTTCCAACATCCCGCTGCACTGCGGTTGCGATGGTCACAATCTGGCTGGTCTCAGATAATCGGGCAAAGCTGAAACGATCATTTTGAACGAGACTTTATCGGTCGGCAGGTCCATACGCTCGGCGCCGAGATGGATCTGTGGGATTGCCGTTCCCGTTCTCACTTTGATTAGCCGTTGCCTGTACAATCGCCGTACTTGTTGGAGGAAATGCGAACGCGAACTTTCGCAGGCCACGATAGGACCGGATAATACGCGGTCACGGCCGATGTAAAGGACTTACTTCCAGATCGCCTGCTTTTCGACCGTAACAAAACCGTGGCAGAATCACTCGAATTGTGGTGTTTGGAGTTGGCGTCGAAGCGAAGAGCAGATTCCCCAAACCATTGAATTTATGGATAGACGCTGCAACTCCTAGGAGTTGTTGGAAGGCCGGCCTCTGCTTGTAAGGCAGGCGCTCTAACCGGCTGAGCTAACCGCCGTGTTCCGCGACCAACTACACACAGCATATATAGTCGCATGAATGATCTCGTATTCTGTTGGCTCTAGTTTCCCACCAGCTGAGCGTAGACGCTGCGGGCCAATCCGATATCCGTGGTACCTTTCACGATTGCACGCCCATCGGGGAAAAGAGTGAAGTCGTACTTGGGTAATGCGATCCGCAATGCAAACTCGTTCACGCGCACCTCACCGAGGGGACGTAACCGGCGTGCCAACTCCTCGAGATCGAGCGGCCGCGAATGGTCATGAAGCTGTACTGCGTTTCTGCCGCAGAGGCTTACCGGGACGTGGCGCCTGCCCTCAAGAAATCGAAATTCTCTTGCTCCGCACACGCGGCACTCTGCATCTCGGACCCCAGCGCTTACCTGCCTCGTCGTGCCCGCCCAGACATCTATTGTGTGAATACGGCATTCGAAGTCTTCCCATCCCAATAGCAGGCGCAATCCGAGAGAAACCTGCAGGGCGGCAACCGAGGCCGTTACCGATGCGAGAACTCCGTTGACGTCGCAGGTCAATTGCACTCCGGAAGGCGGCTCCGGGTACACGCAGGCAAAGCAAGGCCCGCGCTCAGGCGCGACTGGCATGAGTACGCCATAACTGCCTATCGCAGCGCCGTACACCCATGGTGTTCCGTGCTTGACGCTAAGATCATTGAGAAGATATCGCGTTTCGAAGTTATCGCTGCCGTCCAGGATGAGGTCAGAATCTGCCAATAGCTCTTCGATATTAGAAGGCGTAACATCATTTACAAGCGCTTCGACTTCGACATGCCGGTTCAGCAGGCGTAATCGCCGTCCCGCGGCGATCGCCTTTGGAGTTTCGTTCTGCGCATCGCTCTCGTCGTATAGCCACTGCCGCTGGAGATTCGTATAGTCTACGTAATCACGATCAATCAGGCGGAGATGGCCGACCCCGGCCCGCACCAACGCCTCAGCTTGGAAGCTTCCTAGTGCGCCGCAGCCTACGACCGAGACGCGAGCGCGGCAGATTTTTTCCTGGCCGTCTTCACCGATGGGCGAGAATCGGATCTGCCGCGAGTAGCGTGCCTTCTCGTCCGGAGACATACAAGACGATGCTAACAGTTGCGCGGATGTGCTCCTGGGTGCTTTTGCTTCTCGCATCATTACATTGCCCGGTTGTTGCGCAGACGGAACAAGCTCCGTCTCTGAGCGAAATGCGCAAGTATGAGGGCCGTGTTATCGACACGATTCAATTCGAACCAACCGATCAACCGCTGACCGCGGAACAGTTAAGGAAAAGATTAGTACTGCAACCGGGATCGATTCTTACCGAGCACGGTCTACGCGAGGCCATTCAGAACCTCTTCGCATCAGGCCGCTACTCCGATCTCGCGGTCGATGCAGCCGATACGGGCTCTAGAGTCTCGCTCCGTTTTGTGACCAAACGTGCGTATTTCGTGGGCCGCGTGTTAGTGACGGGGGTGAAACAGCCTCCGAACAGTGGACAGCTCTTGAGCGCCACGAAGCTCCGCCTCGGCCAGCCTTATCAGAGTTCGGACAAAAATCAGGCGCTCAATTCCCTACAGGATCTACTCATATCCAACGGCTTCTATCATGCACACGTTGAAGCTGAAACGAATTACCACCCTGACACGGAAAGAGCGGACCTCACATTTACCGTAGAATCGGGGAAACGCGCGCGGTTCACCGAACCCGCAATTACGGGGCACCCCGAACGGTCTCAGGACAGTATCATTCGCTCCACTCACTGGAAACGCCTATACGGTTTGCTGCACTGGCAGGAGGTTACACAGGAACGTGTCCAACAGGGCGTGGACAACCTTCGGAGATACTACGATAAGCGTGATCGACTTCAATCAGAAGTCACTCTAACGCGTCTCGACTACCAGGATTCAAGCAACACTGTCCGGCCCACTATTCATATGGAGGCCGGCCCACAAATCATTCTCAGGGTGGAGGGCGCAAGAATCGGGCACGGACAATTGAACCAGCTGGTGCCCATCGTTCAGGAAAAATCAGTCGATTCTGATCTGCTCTCGGAAGGGGACCGCAATATCAAGAGCTATTTGCAGTCCGAAGGATATTTTGAAGCTTCCGTCTCGCATAAGATCGAGGGCGCGGGGTCTCGACGGCAGACCATCACTTACTTGGTCAATTCCGGTGAATGCCACAAGTTTGTTTATCTGAAAATTTCCGGTAACCACTACTTTCCCGATGCTCTTATTCGCGAACGCTTCTACGTTCAGCCGGCACGATTTCCGCGGTTCCCTTATGGCCGATTCAGCGCTAATTACCTCAAGCAGGATCTTCAATCAGTTCAGAATCTATATGTCTCTAACGGGTTTCGGGATGTGAATGTCAGGTCCCAAATCATCGACAGTTATGGAGGAGTTAAGAATCATCTGGCTGCCTTCATCACCATCCTGGAAGGTCCACAGTGGCGTGTCGCCCATCTCTCGATAGAAGGTGTCCCTGCCAACGACATCAGCTTTTTGAGCTCTCACGCAATCTCGGCGGCAGACCAACCTTATAGCCTCTCTGCGATTGCTGCGGACCGTGATTCGTTTCTTAACTTCTACTACGGCCGCGGGTATCTGCATGCAGGCTTCGAGTTTTATGAAACACCGGTCGCTCAGAGCCACCGAATGGACCTGCGCTACGTCATCGTTCCCGGAGCGCAAGAATATGTTCGAGGTGTCATTGTCACGGGCTTAGAAACGACCAGACGCCATCTCGTAACGGACCGTATTGGATTGCAGGACGATCAGCCGCTGTCGCTTACTGAAGAAACAGACAGCCAGCGGCGCCTCTACGACCTTGGGGTTTTCGCTCGCGTCAATACCGCGCTACAAAATTCGGATGGAAATGAAAACGAGAAGTATGTTCTTTATGATCTGGACGAAGCGCGCCACTACTCTCTGAATGTCGGCGTCGGTGCACAAATAGCGCGTATCGGCGGCGGTGCCACAACGCTGGACAACCCTGCCGGATCGACCGGTTTCGCGCCCAGAATCGCGGTGGGAATCAGTCGAATCAATTTTCTTGGATTAGGACAGACGCTTGGACTTCAGAGCGCAATTTCCACCATCGAGCAGAGAGCCGCCCTGACCTACTTCATTCCACAATTTGGATCGCACAGCAATCTCAATTTCACCAGCACTGGATTGATCGAAAACTCAAACGATATTCGGACGTACACCGCTTACCGGAGGGAAGCATCCATACAGCTCGGGCAAAAGCTGTCGCGGGCTTACACCTTTCAGTACAGAATGGTGTTTCGCGATGTCACGTTGAGTAATCTCAAGATCAATCGGCTTCTTGTACCGTTGCTCTCGCAGCCCGAACGTCTCGGCTTGGCCGAGTTTTCGATCATCCAGGATAAGCGGGATAACCCGACCGACGCGCATAGCGGCGTCTATTCGACCGCAGACTTCAGTTATGCTCCGGGTTTTCTTGGTTCTCAAACGAGTTTTGTTCGTGGCCTGTTTCGGAATTCGACCTATCACCTGTTTCACCATGACCTTGTTTTCGCTCGCAGCACTCAGTTCGGCGTGATTTCCCGCTTGGGCGGCGGAAACGCGATTCCGCTGGCAGAACGTCTCTATTCAGGAGGCTCGACGTCTTTGCGCTCGTTCCCGGACTTCCAAGCCGGTCCACGCGACCCTCAAACCGGCTTCGTGTTAGGCGGCAACGCCTCGCTTGTGAACAACCTCGAGCTGAGATTTCCGTTATTTGGAGACAATATAGGCGGAGTGCTTTTCGAAGATGCCGGAAATGTCTATAGCACGTTAGGCGATATCAGTTTTCGATTCCGCCAGCGCAATCTTGGGGATTTTAACTACATGGTCCAATCGGCCGGTATTGGTATTCGGTACCAGACTCCGATTGGTCCGATTCGCCTGGATCTTTCGTTCAGCCCGAACGCGCCGCGCTTTTTCGGATTGAAGGGCACTTTGGAGGATCTGATCAACAATACCGCCATTTCCACGGTTCAGAAGATCAACGCCTTTCAATTCCATATTTCTCTCGGACAGGCGTTCTGATGAGAGTGTTTCTTCTGTTGTTGGGCCTTGCGATTGGACTAAATGGCGAAATCATTGATCGCGTCGCCATCGCAATTGGAAACCGCACCATTACCGAATTGCAGATAGACGAAGAGCTTCGCATAACAGCGCTTCTCAATCACAAGCCGTTGATTCGAGATCAGAAGACACGTCGCGACGCGGCTGACCGTTTAGTCCAGCAATTCCTGATCCGAGCAGAGATGCGCGTCAGCCGCTATCCCGACCCTGATCCTGGAGACGTGAGGGCTTACCTCGACCAGGTCGCCACTGATTTCGGGGGCGTGGCCAAGCTGAACGAGCAAATTGCTCAGTACGGGCTCGACAAAGATAGTTTCATGCGCCACCTGGAAGTGCAACTCGCCAGCTTGCGCTTCATCGAGGTTCGTTTCAGTCAGGAAGTTTCGGTTAGCGACGCCGACGTTCAAACTTTCATTCATGACGAAACGTCACAAACCGACATGAGGTCCGCGCGAAGACAGCTTGTGGAAAGACGTACGGACGAAGCATTGGCCACATGGCTCGAAGAAGCGCGCAAGCAATTCAACATCGTTTACCTCGATAAGACACTCCAATAGAATGCCCAGAAAGCCGAAAGCCGTATTCGTTGTTCCGTGTTCACTCTTCACGGCTCTGATTCTGATCGTCGGCATCATTTTCTTCATCGTTCGTACCAGCGCGTTCAAGAGGGAAATCCGCTTTCGTGTTGTTTCGTCTCTAGAGCGCGCGACCGGGGGCCGCGTAGAACTCGGATCTCTCAGATTCCATTGGAGCACTCTCACCGCCAGCTTGGACGATCTCGTAATTCATGGGACTGAGCCCGTGGGATCACCTCCTCTTCTACGGGTCGCCTCGATCGGGCTGCAATTGAAAGCAGCGTCGCTTCTGAAACAAAAGATCGATTTCTCGAGTGTTGTCGCGGAACGCCCGTCGGCCTATCTGGTCGTGCGTGCCGATGGCAGCACGAACATTCCCACGCCGCACCTCGACAGTCAGCATGTCCTCGGTCAATTGGTCGACATTGCCGTGAACCGCTTCGTGTTGAATCACGGCGCTCTATTCGTCAATCAGAAACGCTATCCGCTAGATGTTCATGCACAGGATCTTCATGCATTAGCAAGTTACGACCGTGGACAGACCGTCTATCATGTCGGTCTGTCGGCGCATCGAACCTTGTTCGCGGCCGCGTGCTGCCGGGATTTTCCGCTCTCGCTCGATATCCAGGCCGTAGTTGGGAAGGATGCCATTGATGTACGGGATGCGAACGTCATCTCGGGCCATTCCACTCTTCACGCCAGCGGAACGCTTCGCCATTTCAACCAGCCCCAAGCCGATTTCCACTTCCGTGCTGATTTAGACGCTCGAGAGGTGGTGCTACTTGCCAAGCTCGAATCCCTTCGCGGTGGCAGTATACTGCTGAACGGTTGGGGCCGCTTTGATTTCCAGAGCGGCTTCATGATCGGCGGAGACTTCCGCGCACGCCGAGTTGTGTACCGCTCTCCTGTTTTCGCCCTTAGCGATCTTGATCTCGCATCCGGCTTCCGCCTGACGAAAGGTTCGCTGCTTCTGAACGGAGTGGCCGCCAAAGGCTTAGGCGGAGATTTTCGAGGTAATGCAAAACTCGACATGTCGCCCGCGCTTCAAGTTTCGGGGCGCCTAGCGAACATCAACCTGCAAGGGCTTGCGGCATCCTTTAACAAGCGAATACCCTGGAGCGGCGTTGCCAACGGCCAGCTTTCGATAAGTGGCAGCTTAGCTTCTTTCCCGGGTGAATTATCTATCCAAACCGCTGTGCGGATCGCAGCTGCAAAAGGCGGCATTCCGATTTCGGGCACGCTGGATGTATCAAAGAGCGGCAGGTCCGATCTCCGCTTCGGTAACTCAGAACTTGCTATGCAGAGTACTCAGATCTCCTTTCATGGAAACTCGGGTACGGGCATTGAAGCGCTCATTGACACTACCAATCTTGCGGATGTAATTTCGGTTCTTGACTTTGTCAAGATCAACCATCCTGCGAAGGGCTTTGCTGTTCTCCTTCCTGGCGGCTCGGCTCATTTCACCGGGAGACTGACAGGGTCGCTGCCGAATCCGTTGGTTCAAGGTACGGTATTGCTCACACGCTTGCGGGCGGGCGGGGAGCAATGGGATCGACTACGCGCACAAGGAACGCTGACACCGCATTCGCTGGAGTGCTCTTCTCTAACCGCCGACGGCGCTCTCCTACATGCTTCCGGATCCGCCTACGTTGAACTACAAAATTGGCAAGTCCTTGCGAACGCTCCTTTTCGCCTGCAGGGCAGTTACAACGGCATCGATGTGCCGGCATTCCTTTCGCGGTATACCAGCATTCGCTCGCTTGTGGAGCACGGCACCGCTTCGGGCACATTCGAAATTTCGGGATCAGTTCGGCAACCCTCAGGAAACGCGCACCTCACAGTTAAAGGCCTCAGTGCCCATGGAGAAGAGGCTGAGCGTCTTGAAGCGACTGCAGTCTTCTCGGGAAATGATGTTCGAATTCAGCATGGATTTATGGAAGGCATTGCAGGCGGCCGTATTTACTTTTCGGGGCTATACACACACCGTCCCGGAGATTGGCAGGACGGCCATCTCTCCGCTCGAACCGATGGCAACGAACTCCCGATCCAAGACTTCAGATTCGTCCGGACGTTCGCGCCGGATCTGACAGGAAACGCCTACATCAATGCAGAAGTCACAGCCGATGTTGTTCATGGCTTTCTTCATTTTTCGCAAGTAACGGGGCATACGGCTGTTCGCAATCTATTCTCGAACGGTATCGAATTGGGCTCCGTTAATGCTGATGTCGCGACCCGCTCGCAAACCCTGAACTTCTCCTTGCAGGGTGATGTCCGCGACAGCCGTTTCCGTGGCAGAGCCCAGGTGAGGCTTGTTGAAGATGCTCCTTTAGCCGGAGAGCTGCAGTTTGACCGCATCAGTCTGGTCACACTGAAGTCACTTTTTCGTCCTGATAAGACACAGGACCTTCGACTGCAAGGATTTATGAAAGGCGGCATCGAGTTTAGGGGTTTTCTCGCCCACCTGTCCCTGGTGCGTTCCACCATTCACATCGATCGTCTTCAACTCACATCGCCGTTACAACCCGATTTCAATCTATACAATCAGCAACCCATCGTGTTGGATGTCTCGGAGGGCAAAGCCGCCATACGAAGCTTCGAACTGCTTGGCAAGGAAACGAAACTCTCCGTCTCCGGCTCCGCAGGTTACTCGAGGACGGCGCCATTGAACTTTGACATCGACGGCTCCGTCGATCTCAGGGTCCTACAACTATTCGATCCGAATCTTGATTCCAGCGGTCAGTCGCTGGTCAAAGCTTCTGTCGGAGGCACGCTCGCTAATCCAACCCTCAAGGGCCGTTTGGAACTCAATAACGCGTCTCTCGTTTTGCGAAATTTTGCGAACGGCCTGACTGCGGTGAATGGGATGGTTATGTTCACTGAGGACCGCGCCACAATTGAACGCCTAACGGCTACTTCAGGCGGCGGGCTGCTCAGGGTTGGAGGTTTCGTCAGCTACGGAGGTTCTGGCCCTCTCGTCTACCACATAGATGCGCGCGCCGATAGCGTGCGCCTGCGCTATGCCAGCGTGAGCGTCACGGCCAACACTGACCTCCGGCTCACGGGCACCAGCACCAGCAGTGTTCTATCAGGTTCGGCGACTGTTTCGCGTATTGTCTTCAATGCCAGTACGGACGTCGGCAATGTGCTTGGCGCATTTGCTGCTCCCGTCCCCACGCCCGCGAATCAGAAGGACCTGCTAACCGGTCTGCACCTGGATATCGGTATCGAAAGCTCACCCGACCTGCAAATCAGCACCGCTCTGAGCCGCGACGTCGAAGCCGGAATCGACCTCCGCCTTCGAGGTACTCCAGATCGCCCCGTACTGCTCGGCTCCGTCTCCGCCAACCAGGGCGACATACGTGCATTCGGTACCCGCTACAGCATCAATCGAGGCCAAATTAGCTTTATCAATACGAGTAAAGTTGAACCTGTACTCGATCTCGATCTCCAGACCCGGGCGCGCGGCATCACGGTCGATGTCACGATCACCGGTACTCTCAATCATCTGAACGTCGCGTATCGTTCCGATCCGCCTTTGCAGCCACGCGACATCATCGCGCTCCTCACTGTCGGGCGAACCCCTCAGGAGGCTTCCAACGTGCAGACTACTCAGGCGGCCACTGACAGCAGCGCTGTCCAACCGGGCGCAAACAGCGTGCTGGGGCAGGCGATGGTTCCCGCCTCCGGGCTTTCCAAACTCTTTGGCGTAACCAATATAAAGCTCGATCCTTTGGTGCAGGGCATCAGCAATACGACGCAGTCTCGACTCACGCTCGAACAGCAGGTGTCCCGCGCCATTACGGTGACTTATGTCACTAATCTCGAACAGACCTCGGAACAAATATTCCGCATAGAATGGTCCCTGGATCCCCAATACTCTGTCGTCGCCGTGCGCGACGACAACGGCGAGTTCGGTGTCGACATTCAGTACAAGAAGCGTTTCAAATAGGTACATGAGAATGCGTGCTGCCGAAGGCAAACTGAAGATTGAGCACAGCATTATCGACGGCCTCCGCCCGGTGCTCGAACGGCTACTTCGTGAAAATACCGGAATCCGTTCGGTAATCCCGGGCGTGATCCGGCCTGTTCGCGATGCCAAGGGCGCGCCGGTGATCCGTGTCACGGTCTCTACAACCAACGGCTGGAAAGCAATCGCGCTTAGTGCCGGCGCGCGGCAGGAGCTTTTCATCAGCACATCTCTTCACAAGGCAGACCTCGAAAATCGAATCCTTCTTGCGCTCGGCGATAGATAAGCGGCAGTTGTCAGCGTTCAGCTGTCAGCGACACGCCGGGCTGCCGCTTCCTCATGGGCGCCGTTCTGCGGTGCGCACGCGCATCATCGAAGCTGGATAGTCCCCTGCCTTCACAATTCGAATATCGTGATCTGTGAAGTGCAAGGCAGGGTGCAACTCGACATACGGCATGTGGCAGGCGATGCAATCGCCTCTCTGTCGTACGTCTGCATGGAATTGCTGACCAGCCGCGGCGCCATGACAGGCCCGGCAGCGGTCGTTGTAAAAAGCCGCGTCATTGCGGCGCGCATCCTGATGTGCCGCATGACAAGTTGTGCATTCCAGGTGGCCGGAGGTGAAGCATTTACTCTTCATGAGCCGTAGCGGCTGGAAACGAACATTCTCGAGTTGGGTGTCATCCACCGCCGGTTTGTCGCGATGACATTCACCGCAGAACCGCACCTGCTCCGGGCCTGTCAATTTACCTGGATTTGTGACTTGACCTTTGCCAACCGCATGTTCGGCTGCACCGGGGTGGCAACGTTCGCACTGGACGCCTGGGGTGACAGGCTTTAGATCCGAAGTCACACCCGTTGCGTGGCAGCCGATGCAGGCCCGCAGCGTTTTGGGTCCTTGCTTCACTCCGAGTGCCGCCTCCGCATTTGGCGAAGCGTTACCAGGTTGTCCAATCGTGATCCCAAAGCGGCCCAGCTGCGGGAAGTAGCTGATGTGCGATTCAAGGGTCCCGGCAGCCGTTTCGACGAGCGGTGTCTGCCCCTGCGCGCCCGCCCCCATCACCCACTCCATCTGGCCGCTGGCTTGATCCATCCCTTGGGCAGCTGTCACCAGAATCGAGTCGAACGGCGAAAGCCGATAACTCACTGCATAGCCGCCGCCCGGCTCCCGAAGGGGTTGAAGCGGCAAATTCTTCCCGAACGCGCTATCAGCGGCCGGCAACATGGCATGCGCCATCCTTGAGTGCTCATGCAGATTCGTCTCAGCGGGATGGCAGCTCGCACACCCCGGGGCTGCCGACCCAGACCAGACGGTCGCCATTAGAGCAGCCATCGACCAAGCCACAGTAAATTCCGCCCTGGCGGGACGGTTCATGGGGTCTGCCCGTTCAGAGTCTTCCACCTTTCCAAAACAGTCCGACCCTCGTCGCTCTTCCCTTGAAGCATGAGCGTTTGCCCCAGCAGATAAGTCGCCGAAGTATTGTTGGGATCCAATTTCAAAGCGCGACGCAGGATGCCTTCAGCGTTTCTGTAGTCAGCCTTTTTGAAATAGCACTTCCCGAGCAGGATGAAGGGTCCACTAAACTCCGGGTTCAGCCAGACAGCGCGCTGCAAATCAGGGATTGCCGAATCCCACTTTTCCCGGCGCGAATACGCGTCTCCGCGCCGATACCAGGCCATGGAGAAATTGGGATCCAGTGCGAGTTCTTCGTTGAGCGCCGCAATTGCTTCGTCCAGCCTGCCCTGGTAGATTGCGATCTCGCCCAGAAGGAAATGGGCTTGCGGCAATTTCTGGTCCAGTTCGATTGCTTTCCGCACTTCCATCAGCGCCTGGTCCTCATACTCTTTCTTGAGCATCATCTCGCCTGCCATCAGGTGCCCTGCAGCGGAATTTGCATTAAGTCCGAATAGCCGGGCGAATGCCGCACGAGACTCGTTCTCCTGTTTGGTCTGTATATATGCGTATCCGAGCATATAATTCGCCTCGTTCACCGAGGTGACCTTTTCCAGCCAGGGAATCGCCTTTGGTGCTTGCGAAAGCATGAAGTAGCTTTGGCCTATCAATAGTGCGGATTCCTTGAACTCGGCGGACTGTGCATTCTCGGTTTTCGCCGCCTCCGTGAACGCCGCAATCGCCTCCCCGTACTTCTTCTGGCGGTAGAGTTCCAAAGCATGCTGATGAAGTGTTGATGTCATGGCCATAGCAGCGGATATCAAGCAAATCACAAGCGGGAACATATTGAAAGTTATAGATTGACACGCGATTGTACGGAATTTTGTAGTGGGAGCGGTTTCACCAAAATATTTACTTTCCTCTCCAACTTTAGGGCTACAAAATCCAATAAATCGACTACACTACTCCCAGGTGAGGGTTGTAAGTTGCTGTTCCTTGGTGCCGCGTAGCGCACCGACTCAGGTTAGCTTCCAAGGAGGAGTCATGATTCGCTCCCGTCGAGGGCTCTGTTTTTCCCTGCTTTTTACGATTGCGGTGTTGGTTTCTTTAAATACCACCGCGAACGCCCAACAAGTTTTCGGCAGTATCGTCGGCACGGTTACCGACCCATCGGGTTCTGCCGTCGCCAACGCTAAGGTCACGATCTCCGACGTTACCAAGGGAACTTCATCGGAAGTCACGACCAACGACTCCGGCCAGTATTCCAAGGGCCAGCTGATTCCGGATCAGTACAAGGTAACGATCGAGGCGGCTGGTTTCCAAAAGGTTGTTTCTAATGAGCTTACGGTGCAGGTCGATCAATCTACCCAGTACAATGCCGCCCTTCAGGTCGGCAGCGTCGATCAAACGGTAGAAGTCACCGCAGCAGCACCTTTATTGCAGACCGACAAGGCGGACGTCGCACAGACGTTTACCTCCAAGCAGATTTCGGAGCTCCCGAGTATCGGCAGGAATCTTCAGTCTTTCGAACTGCTGGATCCGGGAACCGTAAAGCAGGCATGGGGTCATGCCGCTGATGAAAATCCTCAAGGCAGCGTGCAAATCCAGGTAAACGGGCAACCGTTCTACGCGACGGGTTATTACCTGGACGGCACTGTCAATCAGGATCCGATTCTAGGGATTATCGTGATCAATCCCACCTTCGATTCCGTTAACGAGGTCAAGCAGGCGAATCAGGATTATGACGCCGAATTCGATACCTTTAGTGCCGGACTGCTCACGTACTCGACAAAATCGGGCACCAACGCTTTCCATGGCGACGCATTCGAGTATCTATATGTCAACACGCCCGGATTTCAGGATTTCGGCCGCAACCCGTTTACGGAGAACACGCCGATCGGCGGGCACGCCGGCGCCTTCTCGCCGACCACTCACCAGAATCAGTTCGGTGGCTCGATTGGCGGCCGGATCATAAAGGACAAGCTCTTCTTTTTTGGCGACGCGCAGTTGACTCGTAACCTGAAGGGCGGTTCGGTTCTTGCCAGTGTTCCCACCGCGCAGGACCGGACAGGCAATTTGAGCGATTGGCTCGCGGCCAACCCTGCCTATCAAATTTATGATCCAAACACCGGCAACTCGACCACAGGAACGGGCCGAACTCCTTTTCCCGGCAACGTGATTCCGCCGGGCCGTCTCAGCCCGCAGGCCCTGGCAATCCTGAATTATTTTCCGCTGCCGAACACGGCCGGAACGCTCGTCAACGGTGTTGCGGCCCCTTACAACAACTTCACCTCCAACGGTGCATTGACCAATAATGGCAATAATTGGAACACGCGTTGGGATTACTACGGCAACGAAAAGAATACCTTCTTCGGGAGGTATAGTTACGCGGGTTTTGACCTGGGCGCCCCGGGTGCTTTCGGCTTGGCAGCCGGCGGCCCGAGCTTCAACAATGCGAACTACGCCGGCAGTTCGAGCACCCTAAACCAGAGCATTGCCGGTGGCTGGACCTATACTGCGAGCGCGACGTTGATCAATGAATTACGGTTCGGCTTCCTTCACTACCACATTACCGATGTGCCGAACGGCGTGGGTACGACTCCTGCGACAGCAGCCGGCATTCCTGGTCTCAATCGGGATAGTTTCTATACATCCGGTTTGCCGTACTTCGACATTCGGACACAAAATACGAGCGCCAGTGCGGGTACTGACGAAAAACTTGGCTACGCATTAGATGTCAACGCGTGTAACTGCCCGCTTGACGAGAACGAACGCCAATATCAGTTTGTTGATAACATCAGCAAAGTCCACGGCAGCCATAGCTTCAAGTTCGGCGCCGACATCCGTTATGCACTGAATTTACGTGTTCCCAGCGACAGCCATCGCGCCGGCGAACTGTCCTTCAACAGCAACATGACCGGGCTGGGCAACGGGTCGGGTACTGCCAGCGGCGGCCTTGGCCTAGCGACTTACCTGTTAGGTGATGTAACCGGCTTTACCCGCTACGTCAGCTCCAGCACCAACGCCCAGGAGCATCAAAAGCGCTGGTTTTTCTATGGTCAGGACGAATGGCGGCCGACTCCGAAGCTCACCGTCACCTATGGGCTGCGGTGGGAAGTGGTATTCCCGGAGACAGTGAACGGGCCCGGTAACGGCGCTGAATACAACCTCGACACCGGTCTACTTGATGTTTTCGGGGTCGGTCTCACTTCTGGTCATGGGTACCAGGACCAGAACTGGAAAATGTTCGCTCCGCGGCTCGGGATTGCCTACCAACTCACCCCAAAAACTGTCATTCGCACCGGTTATGGCTGGTCCTATAGCCTGGGAACGTTCGGTTCCACCTTCGGCCACAACGTGACGCAGAATCCGCCCGTTCTGGCCAATCAATCCCTAAGCCAACAGCAGACGTGCGGTAACAACTTCTGCGACGTGTTCAGCCTCGCGAGTGGTCCGCCTGCTCCTCCAAGCTTTACCGTGAGCCCGCAGGGGACCCTTCCGTGTCCAACCGGAGTAGATTGCAAAACCCGGCCTCAGCTCTTCCATATGCCCGTGGTGTACGCATATAATTTCTCGGTCCAACAGCAACTGACAAAGAACATCGCCTTCACGGGCGGATATGTCGGGAATTCCGGCCGGAATCAGACGAATGGAAGCAGTGGAGACACGTATGATGCGAATACGATCTTTTTCGTCCCCGGCTTCACCGGTGATCAAAACACTCTCCGGCCTTTTGATGGTCTGTACGGCCCGCGTTACAACTACGGCAATACATCGTCCATTGATAACTACTGCAACTGCTCAAACACCCGGTACGATTCGTTCCAGGGCACTGTAACCGTGAAGGCTTTCTCCGGCCTGAGTTTACAAGGGAATTACACATACCAGCTCGCACAGGGAAATGGGGGTGGAGGGGCCAACACTGGGCCAGCCAACAGTTACACCTTCCTCTATGACCGGGCCGCTGGGTATATCACAAATAGCGACTTCCCACGCCAACAATGGGTATTTGCGGGCAACTATGATATCCCGTTCGGTCGTGGAAGGAAATTCGGTGCAACGACGAACCGGTTCGTCGACGCGATTTTTGGCGGTTGGAACCTGAGCGGAATCTTCACCTACTATAGTGGACGCCCCTTCTACCCAACCCTCGATTCGTATACTGGCAAACCGTATACTGGCCCCAATAGTGTCCCGGATATAGGTAGCGGGAATCCTTACGCTGCGAACAAGAATCGAGACGCATGGATTGTCGGAGGTTTCGGCGGACCCTTCTTGCAACCCGCCCCGAACACCTTCGGTAATTATCCGATCAACTCTCTGTATGGTCCACTGTTTGTGAACGTAGACGCATCCGTCATGAAGGTGTTCAGCATCACTGAACGCTTCAAGTTCACGCTCCGCATGGATGCGACAAACGCGTTGAACCACACCAATCTGGATCAGCCGAATGCGGACGTTCAGAGCACGAACGCCGGTCAGATCACGAATATAGCGTTTTCGAACAACCAAGGTTCCATGCGCCGGGTGCAATATTCGGGCGTCTTGACCTGGTAGGACATCAGCGAAGCTGGCATTCGCTTTGGCTAGAGTCGTCGGTGGCGGACCGGACCCCGTCCGCCGATGTGCTCTGCCAAGTCGATAATAGTGATCCCTCGGTCCGCGGACGTAGCAAGGCCGGCAACTACTCTCGTAGCGTCGAGCTCGCCGACGAGCTCAGCGCCGCTGGCTCGCAGGCCGGCGACGACGGCCTCGATGTCTTGGACGGCCAATGCGAAATGCGATCCACAACGGAAGGCGCCGGAAAGGGCGCGACCCGGTTCCCATTACGCATAGCCGATCGCTCTAGTGATTCAGATGCTCGGTAATTGTAACCGGGCTGGCCAGTTGGAACGTCAGTCGAGATTCGCTCGGGAGTACGGCCGCCTTGCCTCGTGTGGCCAAGACAACTCCGGTGCCGGCCGCGCCTCCTGCACCCGCGCCGATTGCCGCACCTTTACCGCCTCCGCCCAGAGCGCCAATCAGCGCTCCTAAAGCGGCTCCGCCTGCAATCTTTGCTGTATCCGTTCCTGTGCTCGTCTGACCACGTTTCTCGACCGAGTTGGTCTGCACCTCGATCTTTTGTCCGTCCGTCGTGTTGATCTCGGTCAAGGTCACACCCAATTCCGATGTGCCGCGCACGCGCCCGGCCTTGTCGGCGTCGACGATGCGGCCCAGGACGGTTGAGCCTTTTTCAGCAATAATGAACCCATTGCGGATGATGCGCTGGTCGAGCGTTCCACGAAAGGTGTCGCCCGTATAGTTGTGATCGGTTGAAAGCGTCTCGCCCAACCGGATGGCCAATTCCGTTCCAGCGGCTAACTCCACGACGTGCGGCTCAGGGGCAACTACCGGCGCAGGAGGAGTCTGGGGCGCGGTTGCGGTGGGCTGGGCTTGAGCAGCTTGGGTGGTCGCGGGATAGACCGCCACCGATGGCGAGGACGCTTGCGGTATATTCCCGGTAGTAGGCTTGTTCTCAACAACCTGCACAGGGGGCGCTGGCGTTCGTTGTACCGCTTTCACCCTCGGCGGTTTTCTAGTAGCGACGGGCTTCGGAGGATCAGACTGCTCGGATGCGGTCTCGGGCTGTGTTGACTGGGCGGCTGTGTCCGCCCGCGGTTCGGGCGCGGCAGAGGTTTCGGGCTCAGGAGCCTGTTCGACTTGGGCTATCGGCATAGAGTCTGCCTTGCCGTGTGCTCTCACATAAATGAGCGCACTGCCAAGCGCAACCATCAGGCCCGCTATGAAAGCCAGCGCTATTTTTACCAGGTTCGAACGGACCATACTTACTCTTCACTATTTCAAACGTAAGACATCGCCCCAAAGTTGCAGGCGCCAAACGCTAAAATAAAGTGACCCGAACTGATTGCGAGCCGTTTCCTCTGAATGCCGGTAGGTCTGATCCCCATTTCCCCACCTCAATTCCAGATCGGTCCGATACGGATCTGCCCAGCAACCGTCCTCGCTCCCATGGCCGGGGTCACGGATACTGTATTTCGACGCCTTATTCGCAACCAGGGTGGCTGCGGCCTCCTGATGACCGAGTTCACCAGCTCGCACGGCGTCGTGAGCACGCGTAAAGCCAGAAAGCCAAATCGAAATTTTCGCTACCTCTACTTCGAGCCTGAGGAGCACCCGATCAGCTGTCAGCTTTTTGGCTCGGATCCGGACGTTATGGCCGAGGCCGCCAAAGTCTGCGAAGAGCGCGGTTTCGACATTGTCGACATCAACTTCGGCTGCCCCGTCAACAAAGTAGTCAAATGCAATGGCGGTTCCGGGCTGCTTCGAGACTTGCCTCTCGTTGAGCTCATCTTACGGCGGGTTCGTTCCGCAATTTCAATTCCCTTAACCTGCAAATTTCGAGCCGGCTGGAACGAACAGGAATTGGTCGGAGTGCGGATGGCCCGGATTGCGGAGGATTGCGGGCTCGGTGCGGTTGCCCTGCATCCACGCACGAGAGAGCAAGGCTACAGCGGGCGAGCCGACTGGGCGCGAATCGCCGAGATCAAGGCTGCAGTGAAAATATCCGTCATTGGCAACGGCGACGTTTTGACTCCTGAGGATGCGGTTCGCATGCATCGGGAGACAGGCTGTGACGCGGTAATGATTGGCCGCAGCGCTTCTTACAATCCATGGATTTTCCGCCAGATAGCTGAATACCTGGCAAACGGCTCATACTTCTCGCCATCCGACCGGGAGCGCTACGAGATGATGAAGACCTATTATCTTATGCTGGAGGATCACGGCGAGTCGGACGCAGTCGGCAAGATGAAACAATTCGCGACCTATTTCACTCACGGGGTCCGTAACGGCTCAAAGTTGCGTACCGAGATTTATCGGGCCGCGAGTGCAGCGAGCATCCTGGAAATTGTGGATTGCTTCTTTACGCGGGAACTGGATCCGGCAGCGGAGTGTGTCGAGGTTGCTTGAAGCAGGTACGGCTGATCACTGATGGCGCCTGCAAGGGTAATCCGGGTCTTGGAGGCTGGGCCTGCATCCTCCGGTTCGGCGAATTTTATCGCGAGATCTACGGCTGCAGCCCTCACACAACCAATAACCGCATGGAACTAGCCGCAGCAATCGAAGGTCTCACGCGGCTCAAAGAAAGCTGCGAGGTCGAGATCGTCACAGACTCGGAATACGTCAGGAACGGCATCACGAAATGGATCCACGGCTGGAAGAGAAACAACTGGCGCAAGGCCGATAAACAGCCGGTGACTAATCGGGACCTTTGGATTGCTCTTGACGAACTGGTAAACGCCCACCTGACCCAATGGAAATGGACCAAGGGTCATGCGCTGCACGAAGATAATAATCGCTGCGACGAACTGGCGAGCCGCGCTGCACAGGAACAGATTTCAAGCGATTCCAGAACCGGGCTCGATCCCTACGCTTTGCATGCCGGAATCAAAGCTTAGCGGGCAGCGGATCTGCCTTTTTGGAGGCACCTTCGATCCCATCCACTTCGCACACCTGCGTGTCGCGGAGGAAGCCAGCAAGCAATTCCGGCTCGACCGCATGGTTTTCATTCCAGCGGCCAGCCCTCCGCACAAATCCTCCGCTGGACTGACCCCATACGAGGAGCGCTTTCGGATGGTCGAAATTGCATGCGCTCCTCACCCATCGTTTGAAGCCTCACGGCTGGAAGAGGCAGAGCAGCTCAGCTACACCATCGATACAGTCAGGCGATTTAAGCCTACCCTCCGGCGATCCGATCAACTGTACTTTCTAATCGGAGCAGACGCGTTCGACGAATTGGAGAGCTGGAAAGATTGGACCGACCTGGTTCGGGAAATCAAGTTCATCGTGGTCACGCGACCCGGCGTTGGCTATCGAACTCCGGACGCCGCGACAGTCCTTCGCCTGGAAGGGCTGGAACTTCCAGTATCGAGTTCAGAGATCCGCGCCGAGTTAGCAGCCGGAGCACCCACTCCGGAGTTGCCGAATGACGTGCGTGCGTTTATCGACGCCCACCACCTTTACCGATCAGAAGCAAAAGTGTAAGCGCCTGGATTACTGCTTT
>CAWJEH010000007.1:0-62032 GCA_963841675.1 Terriglobia bacterium | reverse complement strand
CAGCTGCAGGCCATCAAAAAGGAGAGGCGCCCTGCTCGTGCTGGATGGTCACCCAGTGATCCCTCGTGAATTCGTGGATGATCCATTCGCCGCCAAACCGGCCGATGCCGCTGTTCTTTTCGCCTCCGAACGGACCCGTTGGCGTATCGTCAACACTATGGTTGTTTACGTGGGTCATGCCGGCCTGCACACCCAGCGCAAATCGCAGACCTCGCTCTTTGTCGCGAGTGAATACGGCACTGGAAAGTCCGTACTGAGTGTCGTTTGCAACTCGCAAAGCCTCAGCTTCTCCATTCACTTTAATAATAGGTGCGATCGGTCCGAACAATTCGTCCTGCGCGATCTGCATCTCGTTCTTGACATTCACGAATACGTGCGGTGGTAGAACCTGCCCCGTTGGATCGCTACCCAGCACCTGGCGCGCTCCCGCATCGCGAGCGCCCTGGATGTGCGCCATGTGCGCTGCAAGCTGCTTCTTATTAATTATCGGACCGATGGACACGTCAGGATCATTGGGATTGCCATACTTCAGCGCTTTGACGTGCGTCGTGAAACGATCAACGAATTCGTCGTACACCTTTGCATCGACGATGACGCGATTGGTGCTCATACAGATTTGGCCTTGATGCAGGAATCGGCCAACAACCGCTGCGTGCGCTGCGTACTCCACATCCACGTCGTCAAGGATGACGCAAGGTGCATTCCCACCGAGCTCAAGCGAGACACGCTTCATCTGCGGACCGCTCATCGCGAGCTGCCCAATGTGCCTGCCGACCTTCGTGGAACCTGTAAAAGATATGAGGCGCGGAATCGGGTGCAGAGTGAATGGGTCGCCGATCTCTTGAATGGGGCCTATCACGATATTCAAGAGCCCTGGTGGCAGTCCCGCTTCCTCATAGATTTTCGCGATCAGCAATCCGCCTGTGACCGGTGTATCTTCGGCGGGCTTAACAACGACTCCATTGCCGAGAGCCAGTGCCGGGCCTATCGAACGATGGGAGAGATACATCGGGAAGTTCCATGGGCTGATCACACCAATTACACCGAGTGGCTGACGGTACGCTCGGCTCTCTTTTCCTGCTTCGTCAATCGGGAGGATTCGGCCTTCCATCCGATGAGGGAACGATGCGGCCTCAAGCGTGATGGAATGAACGTATTGCCATTCCAGCTCGGCCTTGTGCCGAGTGCTGCCGGATTCCCGGATGAGCCAATCTACGATTTCCTGACGGCGCGCTTCCATAATGGCGGCGGAGCGGAGCATCACGGCGGCACGCTCGGAAGGAAGCAGTGCCGCCCATTCGATCTGCGCTTTTGCGGCAGACTGGTAGGCCTCGTCGAGATCGCTCCGATTCGCCATGACGATCTCGGCGAGGGTTTCTCCCGAGTACGGGTCGGTATCTATCTCCTTTTCGCCTTGTTTGCCGGGCCGCCAAGAACCATTAATGTATTGCCCGTCGAAGCCAGAGTAACGGGTTGGCGCCCCCGGCGACGTGTGACTCTGTGTAGTCTGTGGTCCTGCATGCGCAGTACTGATGGATGCTGCACTCATAAACTTCTCCTACGATGAGTTTTCCGCCGCGGAGTGGGTTGCGTTCTTTCCACCAACTGAAGTACGCTGATTCATACTCTCCAGCGGCCGCTGCCCAGCATGGGATCTTACCGGCCTTCCAATGTTCCCGGCGCGGGATGCCGATTCTTCCGCGGAGCCGCGTTCTGCCATTGCCTTGCATCTCTGGAGCCGTTCGAGCCCCCTCGGATCGGCAGGTCGCCGTTGCGCAACTGGAGGTCAGATGAGGATTCGTCAGCAAGAAGATTGGCCGGTACGGACGCTGTTTCCTGTACCGTTGAATCTCTCAAGAACGGCGTCGTTGGGAAGTGGTGATATTTCAGCACTACTGCCGGAATGTCAGCATGCCGAGGTTTGAATCACCAGCGACGAGAGCTCCCAGCCAGCCTATCTTGCGCTTACGTCATGAATTCGCCAGAACATTGGGATCTTGGCTCTTCGTGTGCATTGATAGGCCTTACCGTTTACGGCAGCGGACCTGCGCATGAAGCCATCGAGCCACGTGCAACGTAAATCAGGATTGAGGCGAAGCATGATTTTCGGGAACCTAGTTGCAAACAGTGGGACGCTAGCAAGATCTGTTTCGAGCGAGCCGGCTTCGATGCAGCGAATTGTCGGCCGCCAGTTCGCTATTCTTTCATCCCTCGTCATGATTGGGCTGGTGATAGGGCGTACTGTTGATGGCCAGACGAGTAGCCCGGGTCCGACGCAAGCAGAACTCGAAAGCGCGGGATCAAATACACAAGGATGGCTTTATGCCACTCACGACTACGCCGACCAGAAGTTCGTAGACCTCAAGCAGATAAACGCGGATAACGTAAAGAACCTCCGTCCGGTTTGCATTTATCAGGCGCCCGAGAACAGCACGGCTCAAGCAAATCCAATTGTTTACCGGAACACAATGTACATCACAACGGAGCACCTGACGGTTGCGCTCGACGCTACAGACTGCTCTGTCCGATGGTTTTCGAAGTGGACACCCAAGAGAGCGGAGGCGATGCCGCAGAATCGGGGCGTCGCGATCGGAGATGGTCTGGTAGTTCGCGGGACGGCGGATGGTTATCTGATCGCGCTGGACTCCGGAACGGGTGCCCTTCGATGGCAACAAGCGATAGCGGACCCTGCAAAAGGCTACTCGTTCACGATGCCTCCACTAATTTACGATGACCTTGTGATCATCGCGCCGGCAGGCGGCGAGCTAGGGATCAAGGGATGGGTGGGTGCGTTCCGCCTGAGCGACGGAGAGCCCGTCTGGAAGTTCAATACCGTCCCCGATCCCGGAGATCCGGCTGCGAAAACGTGGGGGCCGAATCCGGCGGTTCTCACGACAGGCGGGGGCGCGGTCTGGACGCCTCTGGCGCTCGATACGAAACGGGGATTGGTGTTTGTGCCTGTGGGCAATCCCATACCGACCGTCTACGATGCAAATCGTCCAGGTCAAAACCTCTACACCAATACCGCTTTGGCCCTGGACGCGAAAACGGGTAAGCTGGCCTGGTTTTTCCATCCAGAGCGTCACGACCAGCACGATTGGGACCTGACCCAGGTGGGACCGATCTTTTCAATCAACGAGGGCGGTCAAACCAGAGATGTAATTGCCATTTGTGGGAAAGAGGCAGTTCTGCGCCTTCTCGATCTCGACACGCACAAGGTGATCTGGGAGCAGTCACTCATCAAGCGCGAGAACGTGACCGTTCCCGTGACACCGGCGGGAGTTCACATCTGTCCCGGCTTTGATGCCGGGCAGAAGTGGAGTGGATCATCTTACGATCGGCTGAATGAGCAGCTGGTCGCGCAAGCCATCGATCATTGCAGCACGGTAACCGCCGGCACCGCACCGCCAAAGCTGGATCCCAACAAGCCCAACAATGAAGAATCACAGTCCGTGTTCGTGGCTGGTGTCAACAAAGCCGATCCCTGGAACACGGCGCGAGGTTGGGTCATCGCGTTCGATACGAAGACAGGTGCGGTCCGGTGGAAATACGCCGCGAAGAAGCCCATACATGCGTCTGTGGTGACAACAGCGGGCAATCTGACACTCACCGGAGAGTTTACCGGCGAGTTCCTCGTACTCGACAGCCGCAATGGCAAGCTTCTTTATCAGTTCCAGACGGGTGGCCAGGTCGGCGCCGGTATCGTGAGCTACCAGCCGGCCGAGACCCAATACATCGCTCTCATCACCGGGACACTGATCAACTTCGACAATACAGTGGAGGGAACAGGGGGCGTAGTAGATCATGGAGGAGCGCCCACGGTGATTGTCTTCGCGCTTGGGAAGTAACAATTTGACTGCGCGCCGCCAGTCATTCGAGTGCAGGTCTGACCCATGTGCAAGCATCGCCTGTAAGTACCCCGCCGAGACTGCAGCTTTATGTTGGACGTGATTCTGCCAGTTCCTTCACAATCACGACGTCAGCGGGGCATGTCATTTTGGGCCTTGGCCTTTATAGCGCTGTGTGCATACCCAACATCGGCCCAGCAGCCGGGCACCGATGCGTCCACGGGTTGGCTTGACCGAACCACGCTGACTGGCAATTGGGGCGGAACACGCACTAAGCTCGAAGACGACGGCATTCATTTGCGCGCCGATTTTACTACGGAAAGCGCGGCGAATCCGGTGGGTGGAGAAAGGCAAAGCGCACGGTACACGCAGCAGGTTGCTTTCGGCGCCGACCTCGATCTAAGCCGGTTGGTTGGCGACCCGGGCGCGACGTTCGAGATTACGTTTACTGATCGCGCGGGTCGTAGCCTTTCTGCCGACGCAATTGGAAACCTGTTCGCAGTTCAGCAACTCTATGGCGCCGGGCAGAACTTTCGTCTCGTCGAGTTGAATTACCTCCAGAGCCTGTTTGCGAACAAGTTGAACATCCAGTTAGGGTGGTCGCCGACGGGTGACGAATTCGCATCGCTGCCGATCTTCTGCGATTTTCAGAATGGGTTTATCTGCGGACACCCGAACCCGATGACAACCAATAGCGGCGCACATAATTATCCTGTCGGACAATGGGGCGCCAGCGTCAAGGTGAGCCCGATATCGAAGTTCTATGCAGAGACGGGCGTTTACCAGGTCAATCCCAACGAAGGAAATAGCGACAAAGGGTTCGACCTCAGCTTTAGCAGCACTGGTGTTTTGGTCCCCATCGAATTCGGGTGGCTGCCCGGCAATCGTACGGGAAAGTTTCCAGGTATTTATAAGATAGGAGGCTACTATAACTCATCTGAAACACCCGACGTGTTACAGGATATTCACGGATTATCGGCGGCCATTACTGGAGCTCCTTTCATAACGCATAGTGGGCGCGTTGGTGCGTATGGGATGGCGGATCAAGTCATTCAGCGGGACGGCTCTGACTCTCATCGATTCTTGAGAGTAGGCGCGATAGCCGGGATTGCCGACCGCGCGACAGCGACGTACCGATACTTCATCGCTGCCGGCGGGGTCCGTCAAGGCACGTTTACGCATCGGGATGCTGATTTTATTGCTGTACTGTTCGCGCATGGCAGTATCAATCCGCGCTTAACCCAATACCAAGAAGACCGCAACGCGGTGGCTCCGGGTTCGGTTGGCATCCAAACTTACGAAAGCATCGCTGAAATCGATTACAACATTCAAATCACGCCATGGCTCTCGATCCGGCCGAACCTGCAATACGTCATCAACCCCGGCGGCACCGGGAAGATTCCCAATGCCTTTGTCATTGGTCTGCATACAGGCGTGACGTTCTAAGTTCACAAAAAAATAGAGCAGTCGAAAAAACCATAACCTCTTACATGATCTTGGTTCCAGTCGGCGACTGAGAATACTGTGCACCTTCGTCGGGATCGGGAATACGTTCGATTTTCCCAAGCAACAACGCGTAAGCGGCAATACCGACCAGGATGGCGATATCGGCCACGATAAACGCGTGCGAATAGTCGTTTCGTGAACCGATGAGATAGCCAGTTACAATCGGTGCAGCCAGCGCGGCGATCTGGTTCGCAAAGTTCATGATGCCACCCAACTTTCCCACGCTATCGTGTGGAGCGATAAGACTAGGGGCGGACCAGGCGACCGGCGCCGAAGCTGCAAGCCCGCCGATGGAGAGGCTGATCCACCAAACCGCGGCCATTGGCGTGCGCGTGAAAATTGTTCCAATCAGACCGAGTCCCATCACCATGCCGCCGATCAAAATTGTCTGCCTAACCCGATTGTCATCAAACCCACGGCGAATCAAAGAGTCAACAAGCCATCCTCCAACGGCGAGATCTGTCGCGGTCGCGAATAGCCAGGGAATTGAGGTGTAGAGCACTGACGATTGCAATTCCAAATGCAAGGCGCCTGTAAAGTAACTTGGCAGCCACGTTAGAAGGAGATAGAAACAGTAGTTATAGGCGGCAAAGCCGAGCGCCAATCCCCACACCTTTCGCTTCTTTAGAAGATACAGTAGCCCGGCCCCGTGGTTCTTCGAACGTTTATCGCTGACCGCGTCATTTTGACGCAAATACTCGCGTTCCCTTTCGGAGAGCCGGCGGTCGCCATCGGGATTACGATACAGAACCAAAAATGCAATAAAGTAAACGAAACTTGCCACACCCGTCATGGCGAAACTGAATCGCCATCCGTAATGGATCAACATGATACCGATGAGCGGTGTCCCAATAGCCGTTGAAAGCTTTGCCGCTGAATCGAAGATCGCGGTTGCTAAGCTTCGCTCCTGTCGTGGAAACCACATTCCGGTCGCCTTTGAATTTGACGGGAATGTCGGCGCTTCGCCTATCCCCAGCAAAAGACGGGAAGCAAAGAAGGTCTTTACGCCAGGCGAAAACGCGCCTGCAAAGCACGCCAGACTCCAGATGATCGCGCTAATTCTGCCGATGGTCTGTACTCCGAAACGATCAAGCAGCACACCCGTTGGAAGTTGGAGCACGGCGTAGGTCCAGTTATAGGCACTCAGCAGATAACCGAACAGGACATTGTTGACTCCGAAATCTCTCTCCAGTCCCTGTCTTGCAACTGACAGATTCACTCGGTCGAAATAGTTGACTAGTACGCCAAACCCGAGCAGGAATGCGATCAGCCATCGCCTATGTGGGATTCCGCGGGCGGCTGTCCGGTCGAATCGAGTGGAAGGCATGCCAAGACTATAAGCAATTCCCTTGGTCATGGTCATTTCGCCGTGGACTTTGTGCGATCGGAATTATCGACACTGAGCTCCGCATGTAAGCGGGCTTCGCGGCAAACGGTGCTCAAAGCTTTGATGCTCTAGCCAGGCAGAGCGAGGGTATTACGTCCGCGCGTCGACGCGCGGTACACGATTCCATCCTTCATCACGAAATCGACTTTCGTCGTGGCGCCGATGTCTGCTATCGGATCGCCAGGCATGGCGACGATATCGGCGTGTTTACCGGGCGCGAGCACGCCGAGATCATCGCGGCTGAGCAGTTCGGCGGCAACACTCGTGGCAGCTTTCAGAGCTCGAATCGGGCTCAGTCCCGCCTTGACCATCGCCTGGAATTCGAGAATGCCATGGCTGAACGGAAACATCCCGCAATCTGTTCCGTAGGCAATGTTTACTTTGCTTCCGGCAAGCAGCCTCTGAGAAGCAAGGATCTTTTCGTTGTCGCGCCGGAACTTCCACACTGCCTGACAGGGCAACGTGCCGGCTTGTAATTCGTGCAGATCCTCCTGAGTCATCTGCATTGTCGGAACGATGTATGAGCCCGCTTGTTCGGCCATCTGGATCCCCTCGGAATCGATTAGGTAAGCGTGCTCGATACTGCGCGCGCCAAAGCGAATCGCCTGCTTACAACCCTCGGCGGCACCCGTGTGCACGGCAACCGGCATGCCAAGCTGGTGTGCGGTCGATGTCAAGACCTCCATCTCGTCATCGAACCATGTCACTCGGGCTGGATCGTCTCCGGCACTGAAATAGCCGCCGGTGTTTGTGGTTTTGATCCAATCGCTGCCGAAAACGTGCTCCCGGCGGACCAACGCTTTCACCGATGCCGGGTCATCGGCAATGCTGGAAACCGGCAGTGTCCAGCGGGGGTTGTAGAAGCCGCGCAAATCGCCATGACCCGCACTCGCGCTAATAATGTGAGCCGCGACGATGATCCGCGGCCCTCGTACAATCCCGGCATTGATTGCGTTTCGAAGGTCGATGGTGGGCCACTCCGGATCGGCACTGCCCAGGTCTCGCAGCGTCGTGAAGCCATATCTCATGTATTCGCGCGCGAGGCTCAGCCCTTTCAGTGCCTTGCTTGCCGACGAGTCGAGCGTTTGCCGCGCGAGATTGGCCGCATCCATAGTAAGGTGAACGTGGGTGTCGATGAATCCCGGACTTACAGTTCTGTCTGAAAGATCGATAACTTCCGCGCCGGCAGGACGCTCCACCGATTGAGCCACGCGTGTGATACGATTCTTTTCAACCAGGATCTCCATTGGTCCGCTCAGCGTCTCGGAGACGCCGTCGAACATTCTGCCGCAGCGTAGGATACAATCACCCATCATCTATTGTTCCTTTTCCTTTTCGCGCACGATCAATCCACCTGGGCGAACGGTGAAGACGCAGCCAAGAGAATGGCCGCAGCGATTGCACATCGTATGCGCCATGCGCAGAAGACTCGACACCGACTGCAGTCCAGTTCACGCATGGGCGGGAGCCGCCACCAGCGATACGTTCGCGGTTCGTCCTTGGGTACAGTCCTGGCGATCGCGACCAATGCGATCACGACCATGAACGGGTTGAACAGCAGTGCCACACCCGCGGCAAATCGGATATCGATATTGCTGGTCTTTTCGAGGAACACCTCCGATAAGAGTACCCGCGCCAAGTAGTCTTCGAGCCGAAGTTGGTATCTGTTCTCTGGATCGAGCGCATACAACTCGACATCCCGCTGGTCCTTCATCTCCTCGATGTATTCTGCGGGCACGGGTCAGCGGCCGTTCAGCGAGAACGCGTAGAACTTGTTGTTGTTGCCGTCGTATGGCAGCTTGCGTGCCGGAGTGTCGTATCCACTGCCCCAGTAAACCACGCCGTTCACAATTGCCGCTCCCGACCATACGGCTCCGCCGCTGGGGAAGGTCCACTTGATCTGACCGGTCCTTGCGTCCATGGCATAGAAATTCCCGCCCGAAGAGCCGGCGTAAACCACGCCATTCGCGCTAGAGACAAAACCATCTGTGATGTACTGGGAACCCTGCGGATCGGCGGTCTGCCAGAGAATCTTTCCGGTGGCTGCGTCCAGCGCCGTCCATAAGCCGCCACTCGTGGTCTTCTTCTGTCCGTCATAAGTGGCGTACGTGTACATCTTGTGGCTGCCGTTGCTGATAGCGGCGTAGATGCGTTCGCCGTCAGCGGATGTGCCCCACTCGATGCCCCCGAGGACTCCGCCCGGGCCAGCCTGCGTCGCCCAAATCTCCTTGCCGGTCGCGGGGTCGAGCGCATAATACATGCCGTTCTTCTGGCCCGCACCCAGCACATCGGTCCGTTTGCCATTAATGGTCGTGGTGTAGAGATTCGGGTCGGCGCCGAAATCGAAGTCCGGCGAGGCGTTAGGATCCGCCACCGTCCAGGTGTCCGCTGTCAAGGTATGGTGGGCCCACGCGATCTCGCCCGTGGTCAAGCGGAGTGCCACAACGCTATCAATGTGGGCGTCCAGCGGCAGCTGCTTGCAACTGGTCTGCCCCGGGTTCACGCAGTACCCATTCGGGACCGAGTAGCTGTTGCCGGTAGTGGCGTACAGCATGCCTGTTTTGTGGTCAACGACTGGCTGGCTGCTCCACACGGGGGCTCCGTTGAAACCAGCGGGCACCATATAGGTCTTCCACAGGATTTTGCCAGTGCGCGCGTCCAGCGCCTCTACGGAGCCGCGGAATGTTGGCGTAACCGTCGTGTGCTCGGTCTTGGAGGAGACTCCTGTGTAAACGATACCGTTGTCGATCGTTGCTGATCCAGTCACAATAGCGGCTAGGTTGGCGTCGGTCTTGGTACGCCAGAGCATGGCGCCGCTACGGGCGTTGATGCCGATCTCGAACGCCGGGCCGAGGTCGGGGGTCATCAGGTTGCCGGTCCCAATAACCAACTCGCCATTCCAGTATGCCGGGCTCGTCCGCGAGGCCGACTTAGCGGTTCCGGTGTATTCGCTGACATCGTGCGACC
The DNA here is from genome assembly GCA_963841675.1 of Terriglobia bacterium. Classification (GTDB taxonomy): domain Bacteria; phylum Acidobacteriota; class Terriglobia; order Bryobacterales; family Bryobacteraceae; genus Bog-105. The sequence continues at coordinate 52,324 of CAWJEH010000007.1, read as the reverse complement.
AAATGGCCTTGCCGGTCTTGGTGTCGATGGCCCAGAGTTTGCCGCCCCAGTCCGGAAAGTAGGCGACACCGTTGACGACGGTCGCCGTTGCCGAGACGTCACCGGCGGTAGTGAATATCCATGCGGTCTTAAGATTGCCAACGTTGCCAGCGTTGATTGTGTGCTCGGCCGCGGCGCTGCGCGTGTTGTGATTGTTCTGCCCTGAGCTGGCCCAGTCCGGCTGCATCGGGACGCCCGCCCCGGCGTGTGCGGTCTCGCCCCGTTGCGCCCAGGCCGTTGTCAGGACGCTGATACACACGGCCAGCAGCGCTGCCATTGCTAGCTTACTAACGATTCGGTCCATCGTTATATTGCTCCCTTGCTTTTAGGATTCCGGTCCCTGAAATTCCAGGATGACCGGCAAGCATTTCTGCTTCCAATGTCAAGCTTCTTCAAACGTTATGGGCCTGAAGGCAGCACCCTCCTCAAACACTGTTTTGGCAGGACTGGATTCGCTTACCAGAACTGGAGACAACCTAGATCACGCAAAGTCGTGAGGCCCTAGCTGGTCTCCCGCAGTTTATGGTCCGTCTGATCGATTAACGATGGTTTCTGGGGACGGTTGTTCGGGCGGGCGCGCGATCGGCAGCTGCCAACCGTACCGCATGGCCATAAATCGGAGTCCAAAGCAGAAGACTGCTCCCGTTGCAGCGGCCCAGGCGGACGGGACATGCAGCATACGCCCGATCACCACGGCCGCCGCGCCAATCAGGGCCGCGACTGCGTAAAGCTCGGTGCGCAGCACAGTTGGGATTTCCCTCACGAGCACATCGCGCACCATGCCGCCCCCGATTCCGGTCAGCATGCCGAGCAGCGTCGCCGCAACCGGCCCGGTGTGCAAGGCGAGTGCTTTACCCGCGCCCGAAACCGCAAAGAGCGCCAGTCCGGCGGCGTCGAACACCAGCACGGGACTGCTCAGCCGGTTGATGATTCGATACCAATAGAACGTAATCATCCCGGCAAGGATGGAGACCGCGACATATCGCCAGTCGCTGATGGCTGCCGGCGGAACGGCACCGATCATCACATCGCGGGCGATCCCACCCGAGTTCCCCGCCGCGAACGATAGAACCAGAACCCCGAAGAGATCGAGCCTGTGCTTAACCCCAGCCATTGCGCCGCTGAGCGCGAATACGAACGTGCCGGCAAGATCGAAGGCAACCAGGAACGTGTTTATCAGGATGTGTCCGTTGACGACCATCTGGCCTTACGCCGACAGCCAGGCTTGGGCGGCAACCACCAGCGCCTCCACCCCTGTCTCCAAAGTTGGATGGATGACCGGTGCGAAACGCGGACTATGATTCGTCGGTATTTCGCCGAGCTTGCCCTCCTTTTGGGCTTTCGCGTAAACGCCAGGATCGGTGCCGCCGACGAACCAGAACACAGATGGGGCGCCCCACTCGGCCCCGAACGATCCGAAGTCCTCGCTCGCCGTCGTCGGCTTGGTTTCCTGAACACGGTCAGCCGGAAAGTACTGGCGAAACGCATCGCCTACTCGCTTAGCTGCTTCCGGATTATTCTTGACAAGCGGATAACGATCGAGCGGCGTAATCTCAGGTTTCTTAGGCGCGCCTGAAGCTTCGGCTTCCGCATTGACAATGCGCTCGATCGCGGCAAGCACCCGTTTGCGGACGCCTTCATCAAAAGTGCGCACGTTCAGCTTAATAATTGCCTCGTCAGGGATGACGTTTTCCTTCGTGCCGGCCTGGAGCGAACCGATCGTCACCACGGCGGCTTCAGTAGCCGCAATCTCACGCGAGACAATCGTTTGCAGACGGAGCACCGTCGCAGCCGCCATGACGACAGGGTCGATGCTTGCCTGAGGCATCGAGCCATGCGCACCTCGTCCGAACATACGAACCTGCAGGCTATCGCCCGCGGAGGTGATTACTCCCGGACGCGAGCTAAGTACGCCAGACGATCCCACCATGACGTGTTGCCCGAGCACGGCATCCGGTTTGGAGAAGCGCTTGAAAAGGCCATCGTCAATCATCGCCTGGGCGCCTGCCGCCGTTTCCTCTGCTGGTTGAAAGACGAGCATCAGCGTCCCTTTCCATGCATGACGAGATTTCGCAAAGAGCGTCGCCGCGCCTATCAGCCAAGTCACATGCATGTCGTGACCGCAAGCGTGCATCACGGGTACGGTCTTCCCGGTGCTGTCCGTGGCCGTCACCTTACTGGCGTAGGGCAGACCTGTGGTTTCCTGAACGGGTAGCGCGTCCATGTCGGCGCGCAGCATGACTTCCGGTCCCTCGCCGTTGCGCAGCAGACCGACAACGCCGGTCTTTCCCACTCCGGTGGTCACTTCATAGCCGGCAGCACGAAGACGGTCCGCCGCGATGCCAGCCGTCCGTGTTTCTTGCATCGACAGTTCGGGATGAGCATGGATATCTTTGTAGACAGATTCCAAATCGGGAAGCAATTCGCCGACATTTGCAAGTACACTTGCTGAACCTTTCGATACTGCTTCATTCATATGTACCAGTCCTTTCGTGTTGTGGACTTTACTAGTTCCATCCAGTTGCGCATGACAGTGTCGTTCCTCAGTTAAGGGTCGCTAAGGCTCTCCTTGTTTCCGAAGCATTTCTCTTTCCGCTCCGACTTCGTAAACGCTAACTTTCAGAGAAAGGCTCACTTCGGCGCACAGGAGCACCGTTGTCGGCGTTTTCCGCCGCTCCGTTGTAGCGTTGCGCGAACTCAGCAAGCCCGGACGCAACTTCATCGCCTTTGCTGAAGATCACCGCATACAGTCGAGGCTCTTCTCCTTCGTGGTGAGTAGCTGCACTTCCATGCCCGGAGCCTTACCGGGGTCGGGTACATGCGCGACCGGCACGTAGTATGGCTTGCCCTTTGCCAGTGCGATGAGCCAGCCGACAATACAAATACTGAACAGATGAGCCAGGCTTTTTTCATTGATGCCTCGCTATGCTTTTGCTAGCCGAACCAGCTCCAACTCACGCTTGCAATAATCGTCGAAGAGCCGCAAACCGGTGGTTGCGGTCGCGCCCAGCATCCCGGTGTGCTTGCGTTGGCGTTTCAGCTGGTTGTCTCTCGTGGGCGCACGCTTGGGCACTTCGTTTACTTTATCGATTGCCCTTCAGGCTGAGGCCGAGTGCCATTGAGGCGACACCCTGAAAAGTCAGATCCACCGCAAGCACAATGCCGAGGAAAAACAGGGTATTCGCGGGCCAATTCATCGCGAAGATGATAGCGGTCAGCAGCGTGATTTTGCCGGATGCCACCATCCATCCCCACCCGGGCTCCGGGCCAAGCCGGATACCGAACCAGGCGAGCAGGATACCGGAAATCATCAGCAACACGGAGAATTAAGGTAAGGGTCGGAGCCGCTAATACCGGGTTGTAAAACCCAATAAGGCCGACGACCCACCTCCGGAGTTTAGAAGGTCGGCGCCGGGTCGCTTATTTTCAACCAGCGGCCTTAGTTGCGCGAGCCGGTTCAAGCGTCCAGTACGCTTCCCGATTGTAGTGCCGATACAGCTTCGCTTCGTAATCGCGCGTGATCGCAGTGTTCTCGTCGTACTCCGGCGCCTCCTTGATGGCTTCCCGGGTCAGGCCGACAAAGACTGTCGAGTCCGCCCAGCTCACCCGGTCGATCCATTGTGGCGAGACTAGGACTTTCTTGCCCGGCCACCAGTTCCGCGTATCGACAATCAGGTAACGAATCGCCCGCGTGTCGTCATCAATGATGAAATCCTCAACGTGACCGACACTATCGTCCAGCGCCTGGATGTTATAACCAGTGACCTCTTTCATGCTGCGGAGATGAGGATCGTTGCCTGTCGCGCGGCGCATATCCTCGGACCAGCCAATCGCTGCGCGTCTGGGAACGGAATACGGCCCCCATGCGTACGGCCCCACCCAATATCCTGGCCAGTCGTAATAGGAATAATAGTTCCACTCATCCTGCCGCGAGACTGGTTTATCGGCCTCGATGGAGGGACTGTTCTCAATTTGCTCTTTGGTAAGTGAAACCGGGATCACCTTATTGTTGTCGTCTGGTTTGTCCAATGCGTAGGGCGAAATGAGAACCTGGCGCCCGCTCAGCCAACCTCCTGTATCGACGATCAGATATCGCACAATCCAGCTCTGGTCATCGAAGTAGATGTCCTTGGATTTCCCAATCTCCCCGTTTCGTGCAGCCAGCTTATAATTTTTCAGATCCTTGGCTTGTCGCAGCATATACACATTCTCCTTGTCGGAACGTGGTTCAGCACGCGCAATTCCAAAAGGCTGGTCAAAGTTGCTGAGCCTGCGTGACGGTTACCGAGCTGTGCCTTCCGTGAGGTCAACATGGCGGCACCTGGGGGACCACGCCGACCTACCAGCCCAATACCCGGGCGTTCATGGACCAGGCGATGAACTCCCTGTCCATCCGGATCCGAATTTCGGCACCAGGCAATTTCTCCAAAACGCATTTCGCAGCGACACAGCCAAGGACATGGCTGTGGTCGTGATTCAAAACTCGAGACGGGGTGCCGACATTTCAGCAGATGATGATGGCAATGCAGCACCAGAAGGCTGCGAGAGCTTTCATGCCCACAGCTGGCTTCGGCTTCGTCTTGAGGCTGGCCTGTGCTCTCACTGGAGGGGGCTCATTTGCATCGCACTTAGGGCGGGAGGATGAATAGAGTTTCTGGTCAAAGGAACGGGAGCGTCGACGATGTTGGTTCTCGTGGACGAAGCTTCGCAGGATTCGTTTCCGGCGAGCGATGCTCCGAGTTGCCTATCCGTGTCGCTGTGTTAGCTAGTCCATGCGTGGCCGATTCAGCAGCATCGGTTTGTTCTGAGATCTCTTACAACCTTCACCTCCATCCACAACTGATCGGTGGCGATCTCAACACGAGCTGAAAAATGACTTCGCCGTGGATCACGCATATGCTCCGGACCAGGTGATTCTTCTTGAAGGAGAACACCATCGGCATAGAGTCCGTCAGCTCGGCGGCTGCTGTTTCGGAGAGAAAGCGTTTGGTCAGGGTATTAGATTCCGCTACGTACATCTGCTTGTTTCCAGACCGTTCCCGTGGGGACGCAGACGGAAGCTGCCCCCTCAGTCCGGATCGAGCAAGGCGGCGAAGATGGTAGGCGAATCAAATTCAGGGAGATAGACAAAATCAATGAGCAATCAAGGCCCACCAGGGCGGCGGTGCTGAGATTGCCAATGAGGCCGTAGTTCTCAATCGGTTGGAAGGGCATAGGCCACTATTGAATGGCAGCAGCGGAAAGGTGTGACAGGAGAAGAGGGCTCAATGTCCGTCCGAAGCTCGGTGGACCGCTCCGCCTGTGGTGCCCTCCCACTTACGCGATGTGGCAAATGGTAAGTGGAATGCACACTCGGGTCCAATATGCCCGCCTCTATGCGGCGCTCACCGAGAGGCGCAAACGGCCGCGTTCACCCCCTAATAGCGCTTGCTTGCCTCTGTTATCCAGCAGCCACCGCGCTCGCGGACCGCGCTCGCGACACTTCGAACCCAACCAGCATATTCGCTCCGGTCTCCACGCCGGCCCAATCAATCTTCGGACTGTCTCTCTTTGTGCTGGCTACTACAGCCGCTATCTTTCTTGTGGTTTTTGGCTTACTCGCATACGCAGTTATCAAATTCAGGGAGAGGAAGACGGACGATGAGCGGGAGCCTCCGCAGGTTTACGGAAGCACTGAGGTAGAACTCGCGTGGACTGTGATTCCGATTCTTATCGTTATGGTTCTGTTCTTGGCCACAATCCGCGTTATTGCCAGCGTCCAGAATGCCGCGAAGCCGCCAGGTGCTATTGAGGTCACTGTCGTCGGCCATCAATTTTGGTGGGAGTTTCGCTATCCGGGCTTCGACGTCGTGGCCGCGAATGAACTGCACGTGCCGGTGAGCGATCCGGCGCACCCGACCCCGACTTTCCTCACCCTGCTTTCCGCAGATACGGATCACAGCTTCTGGGTACCTCGTCTTGCAGGCAAGACGGACCTTATACCCAACCATCCAAATAGTATGTGGATCGACCCGCACGAAACCGGGATTTACCTGGGCCAATGCGCGCAATACTGCGGAACGCAGCACGGGAAAATGCTCCTGCGCGTGTACGTCCAAACGCGGGATGAGTTCGACCGCTGGATTCAAGGACAGAGTCAATCGGCGCGCGTGAGTGATGCCGTATCTCAAGGACGAATGATCTTTGAAACGAGTCCGTGCCTGGACTGCCACACCGTGGCAGGAATAGCCGGGAATGGACGCTTTGGCCCCAATCTGACGCACCTTGCGAGCCGGAATACAATCGCGTCCGGGGCCGTGCCGAACACTCCCGAGAATCTGTTCATGTGGATTCGAGATCCCAGCTCCTTCAAGCCTGGCTGCAAAATGCCCGCTCTGCAGTTAAGCGATAAGCAGATAGGTGCGGTGGCGGCATACCTGGAGACTCTTCGCTGAGGATACTTGTTATGTCGAACGGATCAATAGCAAGGCCCAAGACTGCGGCTGTTCCTCGCATCCCGCTTTACATTTTCGGATGGCTGACCACTGTCGATCATAAACGGCTGGGCATACTGTACATCCTGTTTGCCCTGGTTTTGCTGGTCCTGGGCGGAACCGAAGCGAGCATCATGCGAATCCAGCTCATTCGGCCACAGAACGACTTCGTCTCACCGCAGATCTTCAACAGGATGTTTACGATGCATGGGACCACGATGATTTTCTTCGTGGCCATGCCACTCGTTTTCGGATTCGCAAATTACCTGGCTCCATTGATGATCGGCACCCGCGACATGGCTTTTCCCCGTCTGAACGCATTCAGCTTCTGGATGACGGCCTTTGGCGCACTGATTCTTTACTCTAGCTTTCTTGGCGGAGACGGATTTCGCGCGGCGGGAAATGCTCCCGACGTGGGGTGGTTCGCTTACGCGCCCTTGACTTCGCCGACATTCTCGCCCGGGCACAGCACGGATTTCTGGACGCTGGGCCTGCTAGTTTCCGGATTCGGCAGCATCGGAACGGCTATCAATATCGTGACCACTATTCTGTGCACGCGGTGCCCGGGGATGTCGCTCGGAAGAATGCCGCTGTTCGCTTGGCTAAACCTGGTGATGGCAGGTCTGGTGGTTATGGCGATGAGCCCGCTGACGGCGGCGCAGCTGATGTTGTTAATCGATCGTTACGTGGACGGTCACTTCTTTGACACACTGGCCGGCGGCTCAGCAGTCCTTTGGATTCATTTCTTCTGGATCTTCGGCCACCCGGAAGTGTATGTTCTGGTCATCCCCGCTTTTGCGATCGCTTCCGAAATTATTCCGGTCTTCTCCAGGAAGGCGATATTCGGCTATCCGGTCATGGTGGCGGCGACTATCGCCATTGGATTTATCAGCATGAGCGTGTGGGCCCACCATATGTTCGCGGTCGGCCTGAATTCAAACGCAAACACCTTTTTTGTGTTGACGACGATGGCGATCGCGGTGCCCACCGGCATTAAGATCTTCAACTGGCTCGCGACGATGTGGGGAGGAAAGATCCGATTCAAAACTCCAATGCTCTTCTGCGTTGCGTTTCTCTTTCAATTCTTGGTTGCGGGGCTGACCGGGATCATGTTGGGGTCCGCGCCTTTCGATTGGCAGCTTACTGGTTCGTACTTCGTGGTCGCGCACTTCCACTACGTCATTGTCGGCGGCATTCTTTTTTGTCTTTTTGGCGCCTTCTACTACTGGTTTCCAAAAATGTCCGGGAAAATGTACAACGAGAAACTGGGCAAGCTACACTTTTGGCTTTTCGTTATCGGATTTCATTTGACATTCGATTTTATGCACGTACCGGGTCTTCTAGGAATGCCGCGCCGAATCTACACCTATGAGCCGGGACGGGGCTGGGAGACATGGAATCTCATCGTCACGATCGGCGTGTTCTTTCAGGCCTGTTCGATATTGGTTTTCGCCGGGAATTTGATGAGGTCCTACTTCAAAGGTAGAACGGCCGGGAATGATCCTTGGGATGCATGGACGCTCGAGTGGTCTACCACTTCACCGCCGCCCGCATACAACTTCGCGGCAATTCCCGTAATCAAGAGCCGCCGCCCGTTGTGGGACCTCAAGCATCCAGACGATCCGGACTGGAAGTACGAACCTTCGGAACCATTCACCGACGTGCAAACCAGGCGCGACCCCATCGTAGCCCTGCCTGCGCCCACTCCGTGGCCAATTGTCCTAGCTTCAGGACTCGCACTGCTCTTCGCCGGGTTGGTCACCACTGAAATCGTTAGCATCCTTGGCGCGATATTAACGCTCTGCGGGAGCATCGGATGGTTTCGCGAGGTCCTACCCCGTGAGAAGCAGGAATTGGTCCCGACGGTTGAGACAATTACTCCCGCTGGCACGAGGCGTCCGGAAGTGACTCAGCTTCAGCGGAAGACCGGTCATCGGAATCGCGCGCGACTGCCGCTTGAGATCTACCCGGTTTCCTCGGGGATTAGAGGCGGCTTGGCGGCGGGAGCCGTCATGGCAGTTCTGGCCATGACTTGGGGAATTCTAAGCCATAAAGGAGTTTGGTATCCTGTCAACCTTTTGGCCGCGGGATTTTTCCCTGAAAGAAACACCACAGCTCAAATCGCGGCCTTTCATTGGGACGCTTTCCTAATCGGAGCTGCGATTTACACGGTTGCCACGGCTTTGATCGGCCTTTTGTATGGCGCCATTCTTCCCATGTTTTCGCGGTACCCGGTTTTTCTCGGTGGCGTAGTCGCACCGATATTTGCATCGAGTCTCGCCCACGGTATTTTGGGCACCGTTAACCCGCTGTTGAACGAGAGAATTGACTGGCTTTGGTTTGTCGTTTGTCAGATAGCGAGCGGTACCGTGGCCGGAATCGTGGTTTCGCGGAGCGAGCGGATTCGTACCTGGCAGCATCTTCCATTGCTCGACCGGGCCGGATTTGAAATTGGTGGAACAGTGGATGACGCCGGAGGTCGCGATGGTTGAAACGCCGGTCTTTCAGCATCTCAGAGTCGTACTCAGTTGGCTGACAGTGCTGTCCTTCACCGCGTTGCCGGGCTGTACACAGCAGTCTTCGCGCATTCTCGCATCCGCCGCGCATCGGGGCGATGTTCGGCATGGCGAGTACCTCACGACAGTCTTCTGTTGCCGGGAGTGCCACACGGTTCGCCAAGCCGATGGCATTACTCTCGACGATAAGCTGCTGTTTGCGGGCGGCGTTCCTATCCCAATGCCGGACGGAAGCTTGATTCACACCTCGAACGTCACGATTGCCAGCCAATACACAAAGCCGGTACTCGAGGGCATCATCCGCGGACGGCTGGCGTACAAGTTCAAGATGCCGACCGATCTCTACAGCGGGATGGCCGCGGATGATATGCGCGATATCATCGCATACGTCAAGACGCTCAGTCCTGTGCCTCGGCCCTTGCCCGACAATCATCTTGCTCCGGGGTTTGTTCTTCCTCGTCCAAACCCGCCCGTACCCATTCCAGAACATGAGCCGCCCACGGGAACAGCCGAACGCGGCAGGTACTTGTCGCTCATGTTTGTCTGCCAGGACTGTCACTCGCCGCGAGATTCCGCTGGAGCTTACGCTCAAGGACACCTATTTGAGGGAGGAGGGCTCCAAGTGCAATTGGCCAATGGACACTCCCTAACTGCCCCAAACATTACGCCAGACCGGGAAACGGGTCTCGGCAACTGGTCTGATGCAGAAATCATTCGGGCAATTCGAACCGGAGTGGCGCGCGACGGCCGGCGACTCGATCATGCTATGCCGTACTCGGACGCTTTTTGTGAGATGACCGATCGAGATGCTGCAGACATCGTACGCTTTCTGCGTTCGCTCAGGCCGGTAAAGAGCCGTTGGTCAGCCAATCCCTGATGTTCTGGCGGATCTATGGCGAATGCAACAGTGGTAACGATTGAGGAACCGGTCATCAACTGGGAACTTCCCGAACGCGGGCGTGTGGGAATGTTCGGTCTTATCGCCTCCGAGTCGGCGATCTTCACGATCTTCGTCATAGCGTATCTCTTCTATCTGGGCAAGAGTCTGACCGGACCTGTGCCGAGGGACGTTCTTCACCCGCCGTTCTTCTATACGATTTGTTTGCTCTTGAGTAGCCTGACGATCTATGTTGCCGGCAAAAGCCTTCGACGAGGAAGGAATAGAAGTTTCGCAATCTGGTGGTTGGCGACGATCGCGCTGGGCGGCGCCTTTCTCTATGGCACAGCCATCGACTGGCATCGTTTGATCTATAAGGACGGACTGACAATCAGTACGAATCTGTTCGGTACAACTTACTATTCACTGGTCGGGCTGCATGGATTTCATGTGATTGTGGGTTTGACCTTCCTTTCGATAGTTATGGTTTTCACGTTTTTGGGCGCCATGAAGCGAGAGTACGTCGGGCGTGTGGGGGTCTTGTCTCTCTATTGGCACTTTGTAGACGCGGTGTGGGTTGTCGTTTTCGCCGTCGTTTACGTGATTGGCCGATAAAGGGAGAATTGGATCCCGACTTGGCCTCACCGATGTCACCTCAAATGCATGGCGTTTTGCAGTCATGGTCTCTCCCAGGCGCACTTGCTCTTATCATCGTGACGTTCCTCTATTCGCGCGCCTGGAATCGCCTTAGAAACGATCTTCGGAATAAGCTGACAATTTGGCGCTTTGCTGCATTCATGAGCGGAATGCTGTCACTGTCAGCCGTTTTCGCGTCTCCTCTCGCGCATCTGGATCAACAGTCGCTCACTGCCCATATGGTGCAGCATCTTATTTTAATGACGCTAGCGGCCCCATTGATCCTGTTGGGAGAGCCGGCTATCACACTGCTGCACAGCTTGCGACGGTGCTTTGGTTCTGATGCTCCAGTTCCGCTACTCCCGCGCGCGCCGTTCCACGGAATTCATCGGATTCTGGCCCATCCAGTCTTTTGCTGGCTCGCGGGCACAGTCTGCGTGATTTCATGGCATGTTCCCGCCGCCTTCAATCTGGGCATGAGATCGGAGTGGTGGCATGAATTCGAGCACGCAACCTTCCTGGCTGCCGGACTTCTGTTCTGGTGGCCGGTGGTTCAGCCCTGGCCGACTCTCGCTAGGTGGCCCCAGTGGTGCATTCCTCTGTATCTCTTCTTCGCCACGTTACCGTGCGACGCGCTCTCTGCATTTCTCACATTTTGTGACCACGTTGTTTACCCGAGGTACGTGTCCACCCTTCTACCATTCGATACCTCAGCCCTTCGAGACCAGGAATTTGCGGGCGCCTTGATGTGGGTTTGGGTAACTTTCGTCTATCTGATTCCAGCCGTTGCTATTACAATCCGGAGTCTGTCTCCGCGACCGCATTCTATGGAGCCTAAGATCGTCGAACCCATGACCATCGAAGGGTCGAGGCCAATCCACAGTCTTACGGGTGCGCGGTCTTCCCTTGTCCGGTCCTCAGCCTCAGATAGCAGCCCAACTATGGCTAACCTCCAGGAATCGCTGACATGCAGGCCAGATCACTTTGACTTTCAACTCTGATCGTTGGGCTTCCTGAGCGCTGGGATTTGGGCTCATGTTTAAGGCCGCTTCGCCTGGAAGTCTACGTGCACTCAAATCTGATGGACGCGTTCCGTAATTCAGCGGCGAGGAGCCCTAGCGCTGCTGAACTCATTGGCCAACCTAGGTTATACCTGCAAAGATGAGTTGTTCGTATGATGTTCAATGCCACTTTATCTGTGAAACTAGCCGATTAAGTAGCATTATTTGCGCTGTCTCCACCCGTAACATCGTAGGTTGCGCCTGAAACCATTCGCGCGGCGTTGGAAGCGAGAAACACCACTGCCGGCGCTACGTCCTGGGGATCGATCCACGGCACGCCCAGCGGAGATTTCGCCTTTAAAGTCTTCTTCGCCTCCTCCTCATCCTTGCGGATGTCGCCAGTGGGAGTCTTACTCGCAACCTCAAGCGCCTGCGCGTAGCGCTCTTCGTGCCGGGTTAGTGGCGTGTCGATCAGCCCCGGTACCACAGCATTCACAGTAATTCCGTATTTGCCGAGTTCCAGCGCGGCCGATTTCATCAGCCCGATAATGCCCCATTTCGACGCAGAGTAGGCCGCGCCAAACATCGTCCCGTGGCGCCCTTGTGTCGATGTCGTGACAATGATGCGACCGCCGCCGCGCCTCACCATCGCGGGCGCAACTGCGCGGATTGCATTCGCCGTGCCCGTCAGGTTCACGTCGATCTGGATGTGCCAATCCGAGTCCTCCATCTCAAGCAGCGGCTTAAATGCCTGTATTCCGGCATTGGCGAAAAGGACGTCGATGCCGCCGAACTCGCGCTCGATCTCCGCCACCGCTTCGCGCAGAGCAATCAGGTCGCGTTGATCCAGTACGAAATTCCGCCAACGGCGGCCTATCGCCTCGACCAGCCTGCCCGTCTCTTCGAGATCCTCCCGCGTTGCCGGCATCACACCGGACCGCTGATCCACTGTCGCGCAAATATCAATGCCGGCAACCTGCGCTCCGCTCCCCGCGAGCGCCGCGGCCGTCGCACGGCCGATCCCGCGCGCAGCGCCCGTGACCACCGCCACCTTTCCGTCAAGAACATGAGCCCAACCAGAAACTTGCTGTTCCATTTGTTTCCTATCTGCCAACCGAGATTTGTGTTGCTCGGCGTCTGACCCGGTACTAGAAGACAAAACACAATTGCCCAGATCATCGCCATAACAGCTTTCCAAGAATAGGGCGACTGAGTGCATGAAATCTGTGTCCACGTATTTGCCATCGTATTTCTCCTGCTGCAGCCGCCGTTCAACCGGGACGGCAACAATAACACCTAGCGGCAACTAGCGTTGTTGGCGTTCGGGATTGCGACGAATGTAATGCTTGCCGGCGCAAGCGTAAGCGGTCCCGGACCTATCGGCATCCCCGATAACTGCGGGATGGTATCGTCGGCCCCCAACGTGAGTTCGGTGCCGTTCAGTTGGACGTGCGTGTCTTCCAGGTTCTCAACAGATGGCACGGACAGCGTGTAGCGCTCTGCCGCGGTAGCCAGGCTAAGTGACTGCGAGACGGTACGGTCGGTGTTGATCGCCAAAAGAGCAACGCCGCCAGGCTGTCCACGGAGGCAGTGGGCGTATAGATGCAGGGTCGGCGCGGGCGAAGGACCGGCGTCGAGTACCGTCGTGCCCATGAATTTTCGCCACAATAAAGATGCCCAGTAATTGGGCCGCGGGGCTAGGGTATTCTCGTCGAGCAAGCCATAGTCGCTGGATGCAAGCGTGTTGTGCACAATCACCTTCACGCCACGTTTCGCCAGACGCCCATGCTGATCGAGATACCGGAAGCTATCGAGAAAAGTAGAGGCCCATGGATTGCCGCCGCAGGCGGCGTCGGCTGTTTCGGTGATCCAAAGCGGTTTGCCCGGCTCGAATTTATCGCGCAGACTCGCATAATACGTGTCGATCGTGTCAATGCGGTTGAGCCATTCCTCAGAAAGCGCCGCTGCAGCCGTTGTCTGCGAGGATGGGCCCATACTCGCACAGCGTTTCGAAACGGCTGCGTACAGGTGGTACGAGAAGACGTCGAAAACCGGGCCGGTGGCTTTGAGCAGATCCTCGGAGTGGAGCATGCCCCCGCCCGGCGCCGTGTCCAACACGCCCCCTTCTCCAACGGAACCGGGGCCAAGGAACGTCAACTCGGGAGCGGCACGCTTTATAAAGGGAGCGAAGACGGCGATGTCGCGACCGTACGCTGCGGCATCATAGCCTTTTGGTGCACCGCCCATGGCGGCATAAGTCGGTTCATTCATGAACTCGGCCGCGGCAATGCTGCCGCCGATCGACTTTGTGTAAGCGAGAAGCTGAGTTGCTTGATCGGGGGTCCACACGCCAGCAGAGTTACGGGTTCCGGGACTTGTAGCGAATGATGTGACGATTTTTGCATCGACAGCGTGAGAGAAATCGACGACGCCCTTCCACTGCTGCCGGGTCAAGACTCCATTGAAACCTTTGGGTGGAGTTGCCGGAGCCGGAGTATCCGAGTCTTGAAAGTAGCTAGTGTTTGCCCATGTCCCGCTAACGCGAACGTAAGCAGGCCCCAGAGCTGCTGCGAGCCTGCGTAAACGTGGTTTGGTCAGATCGATCGGTGGCCGATACTGATACACGTTCGGATCCATGCCCGCCGGATTCGAGCCGGGCTGCTTAGCAGACGGCTGCGATTTCTTGAGGAGAGCATTCACATCCTTGTATGGTTTCCAGAATCTCCCACCGATGACTTCCACCATCTCGACGTTATATGACTGGAAGCGCTCATCGACTGTTCCGATGCGAGGCATATTCGCGGGAGTGATCATGGCCGGTACAGCATTGTGCGAACGGGCTGAATACGCCATCCCGCCTAATAGGACCAGACTTGCGCTCACACCAAGTCCAAAATATTTGATCTTGCTCACGCCAATTTCCGTCTACCCTCTCTTCTACAGCACTGGTCTGTACTCAACACAGAAGCTATTCTTATACCAGCTTTATTCGGCACCCATAATCTCCTCGATAACCGCATTTGTCATCACGCCTGAACCAACCAGTTCCACACCGTTCCGGTACATCTCAATAAGGATCCCTTTACCGATGGAATCAATGTTCATCATGTCGGTCAGATCCACTGTTCGGTGTTCGGATTGTGGCCTGGACACGCAGACCTCTTGCCAACACTTCTTCAGCTCTTGCGCTGAAGGCCGGGTCAGTGACCCTTCCACTCCGAATCTTGTAAATCCCTGCCCATGGTTAACAGTTATTCGAAGCATCGGACAATGTTGTCTCTCGTTGAGATTCGAACGGGCTTGCACGATCTCTCGGAGACAGTCCACGGGAATGATTGCCATGCTAGCCACATCTGGCCTGCATTCGGCGCTTTCGATTTGCATTTAGAAAACTCCAAATGGGTACCGACGTGACCGCGCCAGACCGCAGTGCCCGCAGCTTTTCACGGCCTCACTGCTAATTCACTGCCAGAGTAAACAAACCATTAGCTTGCGGCGGCCTGCTGTTTCGTACTGAGAGTATGCATCTCGAAATCGTCAGGCTGCGTCGTTTGGATGATGTCGCGTGCTTTCGCCACATCCGCCGCGGTCCCATGGGCGACAACCAAAAATTTGTCTGCTTTCAGAGCTGTTTCGTATCGAATTATACTGTCCTTCGGGATTCCGACGCTGAACAGGGCCGCCCCGAGCGCACTCAGACCACCGACCACAAATGCACCCTCCAGCGCCGCCACGATCCAGGCAACAATAGGACCTGCCGCGGCAATAAAGCCCAGCCCCGGTACGGCGAGGAAAGCTGATCCGAGCAGCAATCCCCACATGCCGCCCCAGAATGCCCCCCACTTGCCCCAGAGCTTCATCCGATCCCCAGTGTTGTAATACCCGACGACCTGCTCTTCCGTATGATAGTCGCGGCCCACGACTGACAGCTTTTTCATGTCAACGCCGGCCTTTTGCAGCTCCTTTATTGCCGCCTCGGCGCTGGCGTGATCTTTGTACACCGCGACCACGACGTTTTTGTCCGTCTTCTCTGCCATAGCTGATTTCTCCTTTGCTGATTCTTTCTCAATCTCGTCAGCCAATCGCCTGACGTAGCCAGCCACTGAGAATATTTAAAGCGATCCGGCCACTCAGCAGTCCAGGCAATCTTCTTGCCAGACCCCAGGTGACGATGCGGGCACATTGATGGTGCCAGGCCTATCTTTGCTGTATCGACAGGCATCAATTTCTGCACAGCCCGAGGACGATTTAGCGGACATTGACAACTCGCCAATTCGTGCGGCCGGATAATCATCGCTCGAATCGGAGTGGTGATATTTCAGCAGCGGTGCCGATATTGCAGCAACAGGTCTGAAGCTGCCGAGCCGCTGCCATAGAAGAAAAAACAGTGAGTCGTCGAGAGTCGCGTAGCAGCCGTAACAGAACCTTCGACATTTCACAAAATTCGAACGTCGGGGCCCAGTGTTAAAGCAGCCGATCTCCCGCCTTCTACTTGATATAACGTCAACTCGAAAATGATGGCCAGCCACTTGCGAAGAACGCCTTGGAGCACCCATCCCACAGTTTTCATAAGCAAAGGGATCAGTGGATGCTTTGAGACACGCAGCAAAGGAGTAAATGTATGGCGACCCCAGGTGTAGGGACAGCACGAAGCGATACTTCCATTCGCGATGACGTGCAGTTTGAATTGAAATGGGACCCCAAAATAACTTCAACGGATATAGGGGTAACCGCCAAAGACGGAGCAGTGGCGCTTAGCGGCTATGTTTCCAGCTACTGGGAGAAAGACGCTGCCGAGAAGGCTGCCAAACGGGTATATGGAGTGCGAGGGGTGGCTAATGATCTCCAGATCAGGCTGACGTATTCCCGAACCGACCCGGAAATCGCAAGGGATGCTGTTCAGGCGCTTGAAACCCACATTGGTATACCAAGCGACAAGATTAAGGCGACGGTGAAAAACGGCTCGGTGACGCTTGACGGCACGGTGGATTGGCAATATCAGAAGGCGCTGGCCGAATCAGCCGTGAAGAAATTGAGGGGCGTCATCGATGTTTTCAACAACATCAATGTTAAGCCGCAAGTTTCTCCAATGGAAGTGAAAGGGAAAATCGAGGATGCTCTCCGGCGAAGCGCCGAACTCGATGCGCGGCGCATCACTGTAGATATTGACGGAGGCACTGTAACGCTCCGCGGCAGCGTGCGCTCTTGGGCCGAAAACAACGTAGCGCGGGCGGCGGCTTGGTCGGCTCCCGGAGTAACAAGAGTTGAAGACGTTCTTAACATCGCTCCATAGAAGATACAGGCCCTTGGCGCGCAAGCGGCCGAAGGATCGCATCGTTGAGCCCAATTAACTGGTTTAGGGAAACACGAGGTAAAGTGTCATGGCAAAGGCAGTAGGAATTGATCTGGGGACCACAAACTCTGTAGTGGCGGTTATGGAAGGCGGGAAGCCAACCGTCATCATCAACAGTGAGGGCAGTCGTTTAACTCCGTCGGTCGTCGCGTTCACCAAAACGGGCGAGCGGCTGGTTGGCCAGATTGCCAAGCGTCAAGCGGTGCTCAACGCCGAAAATACGATCTATTCGGCTAAAAGGTTCATAGGACGCCGGTACTCGGAAGTTCAGTCGGAGAGTAAGAACGTCCCTTACAAGGTTGTGGCCGGGGCGAACGACGCAGTGCGTTTCCTGATCATGGGGAAAGAATATTCCCCGGAGGAGGTCTCCGCACAAGTGCTGCGAAAGCTGACTGAGGATGCCGCTAAGTACCTGGGCGAGAAGGTTACGGACGCGGTCATAACAGTTCCGGCATACTTCAATGACGCGCAACGGCAGGCGACGAGAGACGCCGGTAAAATCGCCGGTCTCAACGTGCTCCGAATCATCAACGAGCCGACGGCGGCTTCGCTCGCCTACGGGCTGGATAAAAAGGCAAACGAGACGATTTTGGTATTCGATCTCGGCGGCGGCACCTTCGACGTTTCCATACTCGATGTCGGCGACGGCGTCTTTGAAGTCCGCTCCACTTCGGGCGATACGCACCTCGGAGGAGACGATTTCGATAAACGCATAGTGGACTGGCTGGCTGAGGAATTCCAGCGCGATCAGGGCATCGATCTGAGAAAAGATCGCCAGGCGTTGCAGCGCCTGACGGAAGCAGCCGAGAAGGCCAAGATAGAACTCTCTAGCGCGCTCGAGACAACCATTAGTTTGCCGTTCGTCACTGCCGATGCATCGGGACCAAAGCACCTGGAGATGAAGCTCACGCGAGCCAAGTTCGACCAGCTTACGACAGACCTTGTAGAACGCTGCATCGGACCGGTCAAGCAGGCACTCAAGGATGCGAAAGTCACCGAGTCCGAGATTGACGAAGTGATTCTCGTGGGCGGTGCGACACGGACTCCAGCCGTGCAAGCGTTAGTGCGCCGCTTAACAGCTGGGAAGGAGCCAAACCAATCGGTCAACCCGGACGAAGTAGTCGCGGTCGGCGCGGCTATTCAAGCGGGCGTTCTGGCGGGCGAGGTCAAGGGTGTAGTGCTGCTGGATGTTACCCCGCTGTCGCTGGGGCTGGAAACACTCGGCGGCGTGATGACTAAACTCATTGATCGAAACACGACGATACCCGCTCGTAAGTCCGAAACCTTCTCCACGGCTGAAGATAACCAGTCGGCGGTGGATATCCATGTCCTTCAAGGAGAGCGAGAGCTCGCGCGCGACAACCGTACACTTGGAAATTTCCGGCTCGAAGGTATCCGCCCTGGTCCGCGGGGCAGCCCTCAAATCGAGGTCAGTTTTGATCTTGACGCCAACGGCATCCTGACCGTCACGGCAAAAGACAAGGAAACGGGCAAGGAACAGAAGATTACCATCAGCGGGTCGACTCAGCTCTCCAAAGAGGAAATTGACCGAATGGTTGCGGACGCGCAAGGACACGCAGAAGAAGACAAGCGGCGGCGCGAAGAGGTTGAAGTGCGTAACAATGCTGATTCCACGGCCTATCAAGTGGAAAGACAGATGCGCGACCTTGGTGACCGGGTGCCCCAAAACGAAAAGGCGCGGGCTGAGCAGTTGATCGGTTCCATCCGGCAACTCGTTAAGGACAATTCGTCTGATCTCGCGAGACTGCGCCAGCTCACGAGCGATCTGCAGCAGATCGGTCATGCTCTCGGTTCTGCTGCTTACAGCCAGGCCGCTGGAGCGGGCGCCTCGGCCGGAGGCAGCAGGGACGCCTCGTCTGGCGGGGCGGATGACGTAATTGACGCTGAATTCAAGCAGACCAAATGAGCCGGTATTTGCGGGAGACGGAGTATTCCTGCGCATGGAAACAATACAGAACGATGAAATTGCACAACTGAAAGAGCAAGTCCGGCAGGAACATGAAATGTATCTCCGCGCCCTGGCGGATTTCGACAATTACCGGCGGCGTGTCGAGCGTGAGCGTGCGAGCGCGACCTCCAGCGGGAAACGGGAAATCGTACTCTCGTTGCTCGACCTGCTGGATAGTTTTGAGCGGGCGCTCGAGCACATGGAGGAGGTGCCGCCGTCTCTCGCTGAGGGATTGAAAGCAATCTATCGTAGACTTCTAAACCTTCTGGAGCAGCAGGGCGTCACACCCGTTGAAAGCGTGGGCGAGCCATTCAATCCTCACGTGCATGAAGCCATTGATTCCATACGCACCGATAAATATGAGCCAGGAACAGTTATGGAAGAGGTGCAACGCGGGTACCGGCAGAGCGGCGAACTGCTCAGGCCAGCGCGGGTGCGAGTTGCGTTTTGAGAGCCGGTCGCGCCCACCCGTCCAGAGGTGAATTGCGATGGCCGTGAAGTTCAAAGATTACTACGAGGTTCTCGGAACTTCGAAAACGGCGACAGAGGATGATATCCGGAAAGCGTACCGGACGCTGGCGCGCAAGCTTCATCCTGACGTAAATCCCGGAGACAAAGCTGCAGAAGAGAAGTTTAAAGAGATCAACGAAGCATATGAGGTTCTGTCTGATCCGGAGAAGCGCAAGCGATACGATCAACTCGGGCCGAACTGGAAGGCCGGGTCAGATTTCACGCCGCCCCCCGGCTACGAGCGTGCGTACACAGACTTCGGCGGCTTTGGGGATGGCTTCGGCGCGGGTCGCGGTTCGTCGGGCTTCAGTGATTTCTTCGAGAGTCTCTTCGGCAGACAAGGGGGTGCACGCGCGGGAGCAGGGTTTCAGATGCGCGGCGGCGATGTCGATGCAGAGATCACGCTCACATTGGAAGAAGCTCATCGTGGCGTTACACGCCGTCTTACTTTGCAAGGAAATGGACATCAGAAGTCGTTGGATGTAAACATCCCGGCCGGAGTACGCGAAGGCTCCGTTATCCGTTTGGCCGGCCAAGGGGAAGCGGGAGGAAATAATGCTCCCGCGGGCGACCTGTTCCTGCACGTGCGGATTGCACCTCATCGGCTGTTCGACATAGTCGGCGAGGGTGATATTGAACTTGAGCTGCCGGTGGCTCCTTGGGAAGCTGCTCTTGGAGCAACAATCACTGTGCCGGCGCTCGAAGGTGATTTGCAGATGAAAATCCCTTCCGCCACGCAGGGGGGTAAGAGACTGCGATTGCGTGGGCAGGGCCTAAACAGGCGAGGTGGCGGCCGTGGAGACGAATATGTAAAGCTCAAGATCGTCATTCCGCCCCACCTGAATGCAAAAGAGAAAGAACTCTTTGAAAAGCTTCGTGACGAGTCTAGCTTCGATGCGCGGAGGTTAATGGGAAAACGCGAGTCATGATTGCGCGACGGTTCGAAATCACGCTTTATCGGAATGAGCGCCAGCAATTGACACTCGACGATCTAGCCCTCCATGCCGGCATGCACCCGGCGCTGATCGAGCGGTTTGTAGAATGCGGACTGGTAACACCTATTGAGCAAGAAGGTACTCAATTGTTCTTTGATCCTTCGGGTGTTTCGCGCCTCCGAACCATATCTCGACTTCGCGAAGCGTTAGGCGTAAATCTCGCGGGTATTTCGCTCATTCTCGATCTCATTGATAAGCTCTGCGCCGCTCAGCGCGAGAATGAGACGCTACGAAGCCGTCGTTAGGCGGAACATTCAGGCGTTTTCAAAGAAAGGATCCAGCCGGCCATATCCCGGAATTGGTGGAACCTCGCTTGCCGACAGAAGATAACCAAGGAGCAATCGTGAAATCAGACGAACAGCGACCTTAGACACCCGTCCGCAGCTACGCAGAATATTGAACGAGACAAATGGATCAAATTTCTGGGGAGTTTACCCGCGAGAACCGCGGAGCATATGCTCGGCTCGGGGTCCTCGGTCCTGACGTTGGCCCCCAGACCGAGGTAGACGATCAGCCACTCGACGGCATCTCGGCAGAGAGCAAGGCCGACGAGCATAACGTTTCAATCACCTTCGGATCCGGGTATTCGCAGGCCAACTGCCGCTCAAAAGGCATGGAAGGGACGCGGCAACGTGAAGAGCAATCATCACTATCTTGAAGCAGAGCGAAGCGGGATTGGGCACGGCGGCCGGGAATTTGGTTTCCGTGGCAAATAACCTCAGGCCTAGACAATTGGTGATAACGGTCGTTGTGTCGACGCCAAGAATTGAAGTGCACACGATGCGTTGCGCCGTGCTGCTCTTGTTAGCCGGAAAAGCTTTTCCTGGCTGTCCGGCAGCAGGCTTTCACCAAAGTTCGCGCCTAGTCCCATGTGGGGGCGAACTTCGGCCCCGTCCGGGGGCGCAAGCTCCTTGCCTTTCAGTTCCCGCTTACGGCGCAACGAGCGAGAAATGCGAAATCCGGCCAATATCGGTTGGCCAGTGGTGAAATTTAGGCACTAATGTCGGTATGACAGCGGCCAGATCCGATCAGGAACTGGTGAACTCCAGGACAACCATTGCCCAGTGAAGCATGGCAATTATGGACCCTGCCCGCAGCAGGATTTAATTCATCATTTATTGCCCATTGGCCATCACCTTGGACGGATGGCACGCGATGTGCTCTTAACGAACCGAGCGCTACAGGAGAGCATGTATGGCACTCGTGCTTGCAACCAATTGGTGGTCACCTGTGATCCGGGGTGTCGTTGCAATATTGTTAGGAATCGTCGCGTTAGCGTGGCCCGGCATCACGCTCGGCGCACTGGCGCTGCTGTTTGGTGCTTACGCGCTGATTGATGGAATAGTGAGCCTTGCCGGAGTCTGGCGAGCATCCAAGGCACATGAACGTTGGGGTGCTTTACTACTGGAGGGTTTGGTCGGAATTGCAGCTGCAATCGTGACATTCGCATGGCCAGCGATAACGCTAATTTCACTCGTTTATGTAATCGCCGCATGGGCTATCATCACAGGAATTTTCGAAATTGCCGCTGCGATCCGGTTGCGTAAGCATGTTTCGCACGAATGGCTGCTCGCATTGGGCGGTGTTGCGTCCGTTGTATTTGGGATCTTGATGATGGGGTTCCCGATTACTGGCGCGTTGATAATTGCGATCTGGTTTGGTGTCTATGCACTCGTCTTCGGAGGGACGCTCATCGGACTCGGATTACGGCTTCGGGCGTGGTCGAAGAATAGCGGCTCGTCAGCTGCTGTAGTCGGGTTCCCTTGAGCGAAGTTATCCGCCTTTGGACGAGTGCCAAACAACGAAATTTGAGTGAGAACGACTGGCGACTGTTTTCCCGACGAGCAGAGAAGCGACAGTGAAAGAGAGATAAACGCGCCTGCCGAGAGAGTGAGCGCAAACCGCTCGCACGGCGCATCGAGAATCCCATGACCAGTTCTCCAACAGTTACCGAGGAAACCGCGGTCGAACGACAGAGTTCTGCGGAGAGGCTGTTTCAGCCCATTAGGTTGGGCCGTTACAACCTGCCGCACAGAATAGTCATGGCGCCGCTAACCCGGTCGCGCGCTCGCCAGCCGGGTAATGTGCCTACCAACCTCAACGCCTGCTACTACGCCCAACGAGCCTCCGCCGCCATAATCGTTACCGAAGCAACTCAAATTTCTCAGCAGGGACAAGGTTATGCGTGGACTCCGGGTATTCACACTCTCGACCAGATCGAAGGCTGGCGACTGGTAACCGACGCAGTTCATAGGGCAGGCGGTCGCATTTTCATCCAGCTCTGGCACGTCGGGCGCATTTCGCATCCGGCACTTCAGCCAGATGGCATGCTCCCGGTAGCTCCGTCCGCTATTAAGCCGAGCGGCCAAGCATTCATCGAAAACGAAAGCGGCGAGGGAGAAATGGTTCCCTTCGTGACCCCCCGCGCGCTGCTGACTGAGGAAATGCCCTATATTGTCCGGCAATACGTCCGCGCGGCTAAGAATGCGCTAGATGCGGGCTTCGAAGGCATCGAGATTCATGCTGCCAACGGATATCTGCTCGATCAGTTTATTAATTCGAGCACCAACAACCGGACCGATCAGTACGGGGGCTCAGTCGAGAACCGGGCACGGCTCTTGATGGAGGTAGTCGAAGCGGTAGGCGGCGTCTGGGGTCGGGATCGCCTCGGCGTTCGGCTGTCTCCGCTTGGCACATTGAACGACATCCGCGATGACGACCCCGAGACAACCTTTGGTTATATTTTCGAGAAGCTTAGTGGTTTCGGACTCGCTTATCTCCACATAGTGAATCCCGCTATTACAGCAGTCGAGCGGGGAAGCGAACCCGACGTTGGCGCACTTCGAATGCTTGAGCTGATCCGCAAGAATTACGGCGGGATTCTGATCATGGCCGGGGGGTTTGATCATGACAGCGCCGAGAACTGGCTGCTCGAGGGCAGGACGGATTTGATCGCATTCGGCCGCAAATTTTTGTCCAATCCGGACTTACCCGAGCGATTCCGCAGGCGTGCTCCCCTCAATCGCGACGATCCGTCCACCTACTACGGAGGGGGCGCGAAAGGCTACATCGATTATCTGACTCTCGCGCAAGAGCGGGGTGAGAGCCCGAAACCTTGCGTAGACGAGAGATGGAGGTAATCCGAGCGGCGAGTGGAGGGCGCGGAAACTAACACAGCCCGCCAGTATTACTGAAAGGCATTCTATTTAAATGGAAGAGCAACCCCAGCAGCTAGTGATGAAAGGAACAGCATGGAAGTTTGTAGTCATCTTGATGAAATTCGGCAGGTCACGCCGCGCACTCCTCAGGGGTGCGAAGAGTGTCTGAAAATGGGCGATGATTGGGTCCACCTGCGTCTATGTCTAGGGTGTGGCCATGTCGGCTGCTGTGATTCATCGAAGAACAAGCATGCCACAAAACATTTTCACCACACGCACCATCCGATCATGCAATCGTTCGAGCCCGGCGAGAACTGGGGATGGTGCTACGTCGATCAGTTGGAGCTGAACTTTCCTGAGCCAATTGGACGCCGGGAATAAAGTTACCGACGTGGCAGTTTGCACGAGCCAAATGCGGCAGGAACATCAGGAGTGTGCGCCTGCAGCTTCGCTACGGTCGCGCTCACCGGTGCTCCGCATGGCTTCGACGAATTCCAAGATATCGAAGTGCTTTACCTTGCGATCAGGAAAGAAGCTGTCGATCGCGTCCTGTTCGTTTTTAAAAACCTCAACAACCGCTTCCAGTTTCATCAGCACCAACAGTTCGAGATGCTTCACATTCAGATTGAACAGTGCCAAGCGCCCTCCGGCTTTGCGAAGTTTTACGACGAGATATAGGAGAGTACCCAGACCCGTCGTATCGATTTCGTGTACCCCGCCGAGATTCAGAGCGAGATTGACTTTCCCCGCCTGAACGAGCTTTGCGACCTCATTGCGAAATTGCAAATCCTCCTCGCCAAATGTGAGGCGGCCTCGACACTCGAGAACTTCAATGCCTTCGATCTCATGTTCCGAAATTTTAAGTGCCATTCTTTTCACCCTTCTTTTCTCGGAATCTCAGTTACTTGCTTTCTTGAGCCGTGAGAAGTCCATACGAGGGTTGCTGCTTGCAATGATCCTCTCGGTGGTTCGGAACTGAAGTGCTGTCATAGCTTCAGCAGTGCTGATATTTCATCACTCCCCGAAAGCCGCCCGTTGGTCTGTGCGAGCGTTTCTCCCGAGTACGGGTCAGTATCTATCTCCTTAGCGCCTTGTTTGCCGGGTCTCCAGGAACCATTTATGTATTGCCCGTCGAACCCCGAGTAACTGCTCGGCGGCGTCGGGCGACGCAGTGGGCGGTGCACTCTGGGGGCGGTGGCAACAGCTTGTTTCATGAACTCCTTCTCTGCCTACTTGCATGTCGACAGCCGTTCGAGCCGCATGGTGTCGACGGGATCGCCTTCCCGCAAATGGAAGATCAGCTAAGAATTCGACGTAGTCCGCGGGTGATCCGCGACTCTATCTCCTGGGGTAATCGACGAGTTACAAGAAGAGTTTTCTTGGGTATCGGCTTTCTCCTTTGTATGCGTTTAGGGTGGAAATCCTTAACTCACTTACTTGCCAGGTTTCTCTAGTGCCGGATGGCATCCATGGTGAGATTCTGGGAATGTCCTCTATCGTTCTGGCTAGTTCCCTCTTGGATTGCTTGGTCCGAAGAACATTTCACATTGCTAGATTGGCCCATGTCAAGGCGCCCTTGCCCTGGCTCAGGGCACGGTATTGGCGGCCATCAGCTTCTTTGGCAGCGGCGTCTTCAAGTCTGCTTCGAGACCTCCATTTCCTACCCGTGATGGTGCTACACGTGGCCATAATCAGTTCACTTCCCCCATCGTGCTCTGGCAGGTTTGTCGAGGTGCCACACCCGGGAATTGGCAGACACGCCAATCGCGCGGTTGGCCTAAGGGCTAACCCGCACCCTTTTGGGTGTTAACACGCTCAGATAAATGTGGCATACAATCGACGCGAAGACATAAGGAGGTTCAAATGAGCATCGCTAGAGCCACATCGGCAGACACGACCTCGTTCGGTATTCACCCACCCACTTTTCGAATGCCGGCAACAGCGAGAATCGGGCGCGTGCGACTGGCGGTCTCACAACTCGCAAGATCCGTGCAGTTCTACTCGGAGGTGATAGGGCTAGCCGTGCTGGAGCGGGAGGGCAACCTCGTTAAGCTTGGAGCTCAAGATTCCCGGCGCGTTCTTCTAGAGCTGGAGGAACTGCCCGGCGTTCACCCTATTGGTCACAGAACCCGCTTGGGGCTTTACCATACGGCGTTTCTATTACCCAGCCGCTCCGCCCTCAGCAGCTTTGTGCAACATCTACGCCAAGATGGAATTGAGTTCGGTGCGGCTGACCATCTTTACAGCGAAGCGATCTACCTTGTTGACCCTGATGGGCTCAGCGTCGAAGTGTATGCCGACCGACCGCGCTCTGAATGGCTCGTGGAGAATGGGGAACTTCTAACCGGCGTAGATCCCTTTCGTTTTGAAATGCTTCCTTTAGTCGCTGCTGATAGTTGGCGGGGTGCTCCTGCTGGAACGATCATGGGACATGTGCATTTCTACGTGGGCGACCTCGAACAGGCCAAGAACTTTTACCATTCCGGGCTTGGGCTCGACATCACCACGTGGCGCTACCCTGGTGCGCTGTTTACGTCAGCCGGAGGGTACCACCACCATGTTGGCCTGAACGTTTGGGTGGCCAACTCGCCCTGTGCCTCAACCACAGATTCTCGTCTGTTGTTTTGGGAGATTCTTTTTCTAGATCAGCGGCGAGGTTCGGCACGCCGCCGAAAGCCTAGTGAAGGCAGGTTATCCGCCTCTTCAAGAAGGGAATGGAATGCACTTCAAAGATCCATGGGGTATCACAGTCGCCCTTAGGGTCGAAGGTTCCAATGATAGTTGAATTGGTCGTATCGTCCTGCCCTGTAGCTTTTGCAAACGACATGCACCTGAAATTGAACCTGCCGCAATCGGAATGTGAACTCCCGTCGATTCTGAATGGCTCCCGGCTTTTGAATTGTTATAAGGACACCATCATCTGTTCCCTCCAGGTCACGATGCCGGCGCCGACCTGGCCGCCGGTCTGGAATTGGTACACAACTCTGCCATCGCCGCCGGACGGTGAATTTCAGCAGGCCGAAGCTCCCGAAACGTGAGCACCTGAATCATGACGGAAAGAAATGGTTACAGTTCTTCCCCAAACGTCCGGAGGCAATTTGACTGCCACAAAATCCACCCCACCCTCGTGGGATTGGTTCCGCCTCGCTATCCTCATCAGCGCTGCCCTGCTTTCATTACTCAGCTTCTTTCACTCTTCAGTTTTCGTTCAATCGTTCTTCGGCGAGATAATGAGTGACACGAGGCGGTTCTGGTCCCTTGTGCAAAGCCCAGATTCGCTCTTGAACACGCAAATCGGAAACAGTGAACCGTTCGTGCTGTCGCAGGTGCTCAAGCCAAGACTCGACTAAGAACTCTTCCAGATATCTTCCGGGACCTGCTGGATCAATGAACAGGCCCCATTGGAGTGCACCGTCGCGCCGACGTATGTCCTCCATCTTGCGCATCTCAGATGCGAATTCGACGACGTGACTTGGATCGATCTCATATTCCACAGCAACGAGAACTGGAGTAGCATCCGATGACGGATCCGGTGAGATCTCGGGCGCTGGCCAGCGGCCAGCAGGCGTCATGTTCAAGGCTACTCCGGGTCTTAGCGAATAGCGGAATGCGGGCGCTAAAGAGAGGAACAATCCCGCACTGGCGCAAATCAGCGCCCAGCGGACGCCTACCTTTGTGGCTAATGCACCCCAACCAAAGCTCCCCAAAGCCATGCCGCCCTGAAACACGAGCAGGTACACGGCAAGACACCGCGCCTGAACCCAAGCTGGCACGACCAATCGTGTCGCAACGTTAAGACTGGAAATGAGAACAATCCATGCCACGCCGCCGGCGAGCATGATCAGAACGAGCAGGGCAAAGTTTGCGGAAAGGACGGATGTGAGGGTAACGCCACCGAAGAGAACCGTGGCACATCCGACAAGAGCGTCGAGCGAAGCCCAACGTTTCAACAGTGGAAGACTAGCGGCGCCTATCAGGGCACCCGCACCTAACGCACCGAGCAAGATTCCGTATGCGGACGGACCTCGCCCCAACTCACGAACTAATACCGGTAGAAGCGCCCACAATGCGCTTCCGGAGAGGACGAAGGCGCCCGTACGAATGAGTACAGCTTGTAGCTCAGGCGCGTACGCGACATATCGCAGGCCGGCCCGCATGGCCCCGGTGAAACGCTCCGCTGGAAGTACAGATTTTCTGGGAGCCTCGCGCCACCGGTAGAGCACTACAATGACTCCAGTAAACGAGAGCGCGTTCAGCAGGAAGTTCACGCCGGCTCCAGCTCTCGCGAGAACGAACCCCGCTATACCTGGACCCACGGCGCGCGTCAGGTTATATCCCGCACTATTGAGCGATACGGCCGCGGCTAGCTCTGAGCGCGGAACCAATTCCGCAACAACGGCCTGAAAAGCGGGGCCTTCCAGCGCCTCTCCCAGGCCAATCGCGAATGTAAGCGCAAGCAGAGTGCCGGGTGACGTCCGTCCTACAAACGTGAAATAGCTGAGCACCGAGACTGCTGCCAATGCCCAAATATTGCTGACGAGCAGAAGGCGGCGCCGCTCGATGATATCCGCCAGCGCACCCGCGGGCACGGCAAGCAAAAACATTGGCAGGCTTGCGGCAGCTTGCACCATCGCGATCAGTACTGGCGATGAAGTGAGAGATGTCATGAGCCATGCAGCGCCCATGTCCTGCATCCAACCACCCATGTTGGATATTAAAGTGGCAAACCAAAGCGCTCGGAACGCCGGCCAGTAGAACGGACTCCACGGAGACGTCCCTCGGGCCTGCTCCGTCGTCCGCGAATGCTGCGCGTTATCTGCCAATAGCGACGCCCTGCAACGGCGCTCTATTTTGAAGCGGCCTTTTGCACTGATAATTGTAGTGCTGAGGTTCCATCACACGAAGAGCCTTGTGGTCGCCAGCGATCGCGATTGTGAATCTCCTTTCCGACTTCGGGCACCGAGGAAAAAAGCCTAAATCCACGTTGCGGTTCAGGCGAGTGTACGGAAATTTGGAGTCTCCTCTTAGAAAACCGCTTAGACTGGAGGCTTGCGTGCGGTGAATGTCGCGTTCCGGTGACGGCCGGGCATTTTCCTTTCGCCAAATAAACTTTTCTGCACAGGAGATGGTATGAAGAAATCGAACGCAACGATGGAAGATCTCGAGCGCCGACAAGAGGGCGCCCTGATCACTCCCACCGACCTGAAAGCGGCGGCAACGAAAGATATCGCGGGAGCAATGAATGCCATCCTAGCCGACGTGTTCGCGCTTTATCTGAAGACCAAGAACTTTCACTGGCACATGAGCGGGCCGCATTTCCGCGATTACCACTTACTGCTCGACGAACAAGGCGACCAGCTCTTCACCATGACTGACCCCATCGCGGAGCGCATCCGCAAGATAGGGGGAACCACCCTCAGATCTATCGGCCATATCGGCCGGACGCAACGCGTATCGGACAATGATGCCGAATACGTAGAGCCGGAGGACATGCTTTCGGAACTGGGCGAAGACAGCAAAACGCTTGCTGCGCGCTTGCGCGAGGCCCACGGCGTATGCGAAGAGCACAACGACATCGCTACTGCCAGCCTTATCGAGACTTGGATTGATGAAACCGAGCGACGCACCTGGTTCCTGTTCGAGGCAAGCCGTCACGGAGATTCAACCGGACACTAGCACAAAGCCCGGAAATGGAAACCGCCACGAGAGCCCGAAGTATGGAGGCGATCTTGAACATAGAAGAGTACAAACAGCGCCTACAGGCGGAAGAACAGCAGCTCCTAAAAGGCATTCGATCGCGCCGATGCAAACGCACGCGACCTGAGCGAAGGTTCTTCTGTTCGCGATTGGAGTGATGCGAGCGTCAGAGACGAGGAAAAAGACGAGCAATTCCAGACTGCAGATATCGATTTGACTACGCTCAAGCAAGTAAGAGACGCGCTGAAGCGCATCGAGGAAGGGACATTTGGCAAATGCCTGGTCGACGGCGGACCGATCGAAGAGAAGAGGCTGGAGGCGGTGCCATGGATTCCCTATTGCCTGAAACATGAACAGCTCCTGGAAAAGGAGAACCCGCGCCAATTCCCTACGTTATGAAGTCCGCGGGACTGATTTGGGAATAATCCCCGGGATGCATGTCACTTGGAATGGAAAACCAGTCAGATGACCGACCAATTACAAGGCGCCAAAAACCTCCCCAGCGTAAAAATCATTGGAAGAGCCGGATCCGCTACTGCTTATAAGATTCGGGACTATCTGCAGCGCAGCGACGTTCCCTTCGAATGGATCGAAGTGGCAAGCGATCAGCAGGCCCGCACAGAAGCCGGGGTCGATAATCTGCAGGATTCGCGCCTTCCGGTCTGCATCTTCTCTGACGGAATCCGCATGGAGTGTCCAACCGTGCGGCAGATCACGGAGAAGCTTGGCTGGTTCCGCGACCCTTCCCTCTCTCAATATGACTTGGCTATTTATGGAGCGGGCCCGGCGGGACTTAGTGCTGCCGTGTATGGAGCTTCTGAGGGCCTGAAGACGGTCGTGATTGAACGGTCGGCAGTCGGTGGGCAAGCAGGTACGAGCTCCAGGATCGAAAATTATCTTGGCTTTCCTACGGGAATCAGTGGGGCCGACCTGGCGGAGCGTGCCCGCGAGCAGGCGTGCCGTTTTGGGGCAGAGTTCCTGTTGTTGCGTGAAGGCGTGCGCGGAGAATTTCTTCCAGGCAAGGCGGTTGGCTATCTTGCCGATGGCACAAAGATCATCGCTCGATCTTCCATCTGCGCCACCGGGGTTCAATACAGGCGGCTCAATCTGCCAAATGAACAGAAGTTCCTGGGGGCTGGAGTGTATTACGGGGCGGGAGTCAGCGAGGCATCCTTGTGTGGAAATGATGATGTAGCCATCGTAGGCGGCGGAAACTCCGCAGGCCAGGCGGCAATGAACTTCTCCCGCTTCGCGAGAACAGTGATGGTCATCATCCGAGAGGATGCGCTAAAAAGCACCCTCTCTCACTACCTCATCGACCGAATCAATGCAGCGCAAAAATATCAAGGTGCTGTGCAATACGGAAGTAACCGAGTTGCACGGCGATGAAATGCTGCAATCTGTTACGCTCACAAACAACAAGACGGGAGAGACCCGGAACCTGCCGACCAAAGGACTGTTCATATGCATCGGCGGCATCCCGCAAACGGACTGGGCAATGCAGGCAGGAATTATTCGCGACGAAGCAGGATACCTCGTAACCGGTCCGGATATGTTGAAAGATGGCCAGCGTCCTGCGTCGTGGCCGCTGGAGCGCTCTCCCTACTATCTCGAAACGAATATACCCGGCATGTTTGCGGCGGGTGATGTGCGTCATGGCGCTGTGAAGCGTTGTGCATCGGCTGTCGGCGAAGGCGCAATGGCCGTGACCTTCGTGCATCGCTATCTCGCGGATAGCTGAGACTTTTTGCGATAAGCTGTTTGATCCTGTACGTCTACGGTGCCATCGTACATTCGATCAAGAAATAAAACGAGGAATTCTCAATACCATGAAGGCGATTCAAATGCACGGATATGGTGGCGTTGACCAACTGCGCTACGAAGACGTCCCAACTCCGAAGCCTGGACCCGATGAGGTCCTGGTGAAAGTCGCCGCGACAAGTGTGAACCCTATCGACTGGAAGATACGAAGGGGCGATTTGAAAAATGCAATGCGACTGCAGTTTCCCGTCATTCTCGGTCGTGATGTCGCTGGTGAAGTTGCTGAACTCGGGGCAAACGTCTCGAAATGGAAACGAGGGCAGAAGGTGATGGGATTGGTGAACCGAAGCTACGCCGAGTTCTTGACCGCCAAAAACGACGTCCTTGCATCGATACCGGACGGGCTCGAGATGGAACAGGCAGGGGTTCTTCCGCTGGTCACCACGACGGGCGCACAGTTGATTGAGCATGTTCGACCAAACCGCGGGGACACTATTCTAGATAACCGGTGCACTTGGAAGCGTAGGCCGCACTGCCGTCTATGTGGCGAAGCAGGAGGGGGCACGTGTTATCGCGGGAGTTCGTGGGCAGCAGAAGAAACAGGCTGAGGCCTTAGGCGCCGACCAAATTGTTGCAATCGATAATGATCAGGAAATCGAGTCGCTGCCAGTGTTGGATGCGATTGCGGACACGGTCAATCATGACGTGATCGAAAAATTGATCCCCAAGCTTAAGCGCGGCGGCGTGCTCGGTTCTGTGCTGGGAAAACCGAAGGCGGCGGAAGGGAAAGATATTCGCGTTGAGGCCTTCATGTCTCATCCAGATGCCACACATTTGCGCCAGTTGGCGGAAGCGGTTCGGGACCGGGCCTTGGGCATCCCGATCGCCAGGAAATTCAAGCTTAGTGAAGCCGGCACGGCACAAATGTTGTCGGAACAGGGTGGAGTCGACGGGAAAATCGTGCTCGTCCCCTAGAGCGTAGGCACTCCTACATACGCGAGCGAGGCTAGAGCTCAACATCCCTCGCCACGTGGGATAGCCAACACCCGCGCGGTTTCAGGTAATTCCAGAACTCTTTTCGCATCTTGATAGAATCAGGCCGTAAACCTGCTGACGAGGTGTTTTGTCGTCATGAGCGCGACGCGCATCTTGCTCAAAGATGTGGAAGGGACGGAAGGACCCTTCTGCGATCTTGAACAGGTTCTGCTAGCGACTACGCTAGCCCCTTGGGCAGACCTTCTCAAAATTGAACACCACCTTGTAGGGCCCGGTGAGATTGCGGCTAGCGCTCCCGAAGACTTTCTCATTGTCCAACGTATGAACTCGCCAGACGAGATCGAATACCGTGTGGGCGGTGAGAGCTGGAAGAAGAGGATCATCCGTCCTGGAGAGCTCGATTTGATCCCCGCCGGAACAGAACATTCTGTGCGTTGGGGAAAGCCGGCTGAAGTGGTCGTGCTGTCTCTCAATGCGGCGTTCGTTACGGATGTCGCCGCCAAATGCGCCGGGACGCGTAATCTTGAGCTTAGATATGCCCTAGGGCTCAAGGATGCCCAGCTAGAACATATTGTTTCTGCACTACATATCGAGCTGTTACAAGGCTGTCCCAGTGGGCGGCTGTTTGGCGAATCCCTCGCAACTGCTCTGGTCCTTCGCATTGCCACAAGGGACTCGGGTCCCGCCGCCGAAGTACGAAAACATGCAGGAGGACTTTCGCCCGCACGCCTTCGGCGGGTAGTCGACTATATCGACGCGCATCTGCTCGACGACACCAGCCTGAGCGAATTGGCTGCTGCGGCTGATCTGAGCCCGCATCACTTTGCTAGTCTTTTCAAAAAGACTGTTGGGGTAGCTCCACACCAATACGTGATCGCACAAAGAATTGCAGATTGCCAAGCGCCTGTTGAAAGACGATCGCAAGTCCTTGTCAGATATCGCGCATGAGACTGGATTCCCGAGTCAGGCTCACTTCGCCACGGCATTTCGGAAGATGACGGGAATTTCGCCTCGCGCGTATCGGATCCAGACTGCGGATTGAAAAAGGGCTGACATCCGAGATCGATGATGTCGTGGACTCGCATACGCCGACTGTGTGTCCATTGGCATCGAATTTTCGGAAGATTCGGAAACACTTCGGAAGAACACGAAATACAAAGCTAGGGAAATTACGATACGTTAATCGTTGCCTCTGCGGGTGTTGTTAGACACCGAGCGGTCCGCACCGGTGCTGTGCATGACAATGGTGAACTCTGCCGCGTATTCCCAAGCAGTGATGGCAACGGCAGAGCTCATCTCTCTCCAGCATGATCCGGACATGCTCCTCCGCGACTTAGCGTGCCGGCTGCGAAAGCTCATTAAGCTGGTGACAGTTCAGGTTACGCTGTATGACGCCGAAGCCGGGGCTGTCCTTTTGCGCCTCATCGATCCGCCGCAAGAGACAAATGCCAACAGCCACCCTGAGGAGTCGCTGGACGACGTGCCAAGCCGAGTCGTTTGGCGCGAACAGCAGCCCTTGATAGTCTCCGTTGCCGATGACGCAGCACGATTTCCAAAATACGTGGCCTGGATGCACGCGCTTGGGCTTGAACGCGAATACGTCGTGCCGGTTAGCTCGGCTGAAAGGCGCTTGGGCGCAATTGGGTTCGGATCCGCGAACGGGCGATCCTGTGGCGAATCAGAGCTCAAATGCCTCCAGCTGATCGCAAAAGAGTACTCCGTTGCATTGGACGATCTTTTGAATTTGCGCGAGGTCCGATGGACTCAAGGAGAATTAACTCGGGAGCGCGATCGTTCCCGGCTGCTACTCGAGATCAACAATGCTCTAGTCTCGGATCTCGATTTTGACCAATTGTGGGGAAAGATCGCTGAATGTCTCCGGGTCATAGTACCGCATGAACTCTCTGGGATGGCCATCTACGATGCGCAGATGTTTGGGTTGCGCAGTGTGGGATCCAGCCCGCACGAGCACAGCCTTTTCCAGGAAGGGGAGTGCGTCCCTATCCAGGGCACTCCCGCCGCATTGGCACTTGAATCCGGGAGGCCACTCGTGCTCACTCTGGCCGACCTGGATCAACTTCCTGCGAAGGACATCTGGCGCGACATGATTTTGAAGAACTCCCTTGGATCTGGGTGCATACTCCCTCTCATTTCCCACACTCGCAAGCTGGGGGTTATCGGTCTGGCCAGCCGACGTGAAGCCGCTTTTGGGGAGGAAGAGTTGGCGATGCTTACCAGTGTGGCTGCCCAAATCTCAATTGCAGTAGAGAACGCGGTGAACTATCGCGAGCTCGAATCGCTGAAGAATAGACTTCGGGCGGAAAAACAATACCTGGATGAAGAAGTTCAGACCGCTTGCGATTTCGAGCTCATCGGAAACAGCGAAGTCTTCCTTCGTATTCTGAAACAAGTCGAAGTCGTAGCACCCACCGATTCGACTATATTGATCCAGGGCGAAACAGGAACCGGCAAGGAATTAGTTGCCCAAGCGATCCACAAGCTGAGCAGCCGCCGCGAGCGCACGCTCGTCAAGGTCAACTGCTCGGCGATACCCACAGGCCTCTTAGAAAGCGAGTTCTTCGGTCACGAAAAGGGGGCATTCACAGGAGCGATAGCACGGCGAATTGGCCGGTTCGAACTTGCGCATCAAGGGACACTCTTTCTCGATGAGGTCGGTGACATTCCTCGCGAGTTGCAACCGAAATTGTTGCGCGTCCTCCAAGAGAAGGAGTTTGAGCGCGTAGGCGGCAGCAAGACGATTCGGGTAGATGTCCGTCTCGTAGCGGCGACGAATGCCGACCTTGCTCAACTCGTAATGGATAAGGAATTCCGGGCGGATTTGTACTATCGCCTCAATGTGTTCCCGATCACTATTCCCCCATTACGTGAACGCCCCGACGACATAGTTGCCTTGGCCCAGCGATTCGCACAAAAGTTTGCGCGACGGATGAAAAAGCGGGTGGAAATGATCTCGCCCTGCTTCCCTAACAGCCCTCGTTCAATATCATTGGCCCGGTAACATTCGCGAGCTGCAGAACGTGATCGAACGAGCCGTAATACTCTCGCGAAGCTCCGTTCTGGAAGTACCTTTATGCGAGTTGAAATGTATGGCGAAGGATCCGACGCTAGCGGGCAAAGAGCGTGAATACATCCTCGGCGTACTGAATGAGACTAATTGGGTTGTGAGTGGAGAAAACGGCGCAGCCAGGCGCCTCGGGCTAAATCGTTCAACCTTGCAATCGAAGATGCGCAAACTTGGGATCAGCCGGCCAAAATGAAAATGCGAGCAACCGCCTCTGCTCCCTCTTGAACACCCGCAAACTCATTGCCAAAGTGGGTGGAGGTGCCCTGCGGCAAGCCAACATCGCTGGTCCTTTTGAGGACACTCGCACGTTCGAGACATTTCTCTCGGGAATTTCCGAATGCGGCAATATCCAGCTGTTGCAGCAACTGTCCATACTGCAAGGCGTACGAAACCGTTGAGCTTGGCCGACCGAACGTATAGCTGGTATGTCGGCAGCACTGGGTAAATGTCACCACTACCGGGGCTACACGTGTGCAAGCAAGAGGCAGGTTGCGGTGCCATGATCGAAAGCGGGGAAAGCCTTTGACTGTGGCCGCGGAAGACTCACGTCGTGAGCAGGCAGCCATAGCGCCCGTGCGCGCCCTAGCGGACCAGGCTTTCTCGCGGGCAGCAGGGGCACCGCTCATCGAAGGCAATTACGTTCGGCTGCTCAAAGACGCACGCGAGAATTATCCGGCATGGCTCGATGCAATCCGCAC
Organism: Terriglobia bacterium; assembly: GCA_963841675.1. Lineage (GTDB taxonomy): Bacteria > Acidobacteriota > Terriglobia > Bryobacterales > Bryobacteraceae > Bog-105. The sequence continues at coordinate 16,560 of CAWJEH010000007.1, read as the reverse complement.
AGCGAAGGGCCACATTCACTTTGAAAGCTACATCATTCATGAGGACGACACGGGACAAGAGTTCGCTGATGCTCTCATTCAGAAAGCCGGAGACGGTGTGCCCGTGCGACTCATTTACGATTGGATGGGCGGGTTCGGCAAGACATCACATCGTTTCTGGAATCGTCTGCGCGCGGGCGGAGTTGAAGTGCGTTGTTACAACCCGCCCCGCTTCGATAGTCCGCTTGGCTGGCTCTCACGCGACCATCGCAAGATGCTCGTAGTGGATGGACACATCGGGTTTATCACGGGATTATGCGTCGGGAAGATGTGGGTCGGTGACCCAGAAAAGAAAATACAACCTTGGCGGGATACGGGAATTGAAGTCCGAGGATACGCGGTCGCGGATATTGACCGCGCGTTTGCGCAAGTCTGGGCATTGATCGGTGATGAGATCCCTGACCAAGAACTAATCTCCAGAGAGTCGCTGAATCGGATGGGCGATGTGAACCTGCGTGTCGTGGCGACCTTGCCGGCTACGGCGAACCTGTTTCGCTTAGACCAACTTGTTTCCGCCCTGGCGCGGAACAGGCTATGGTTGACGGATGCTTACTTCGCCGGTACAACGGCCTATGTGCAAGCCCTTCGGGCAGCTGCAATCGGCGGGGTTGACGTGCGACTCCTGGTGCCGAATGGGACCGACATTCCCATCCTTCGACCTTTATCCCGAGCGGGTTATCGACCGCTGTTGGAAGCCGGTGTGCGCGTCTTCGAATGGAACGGTACGATGCTGCACGCCAAGACCGCCGTCGCGGACAGACGCTGGGCGCGCGTCGGTTCGACCAACCTCAACATCGCTAGTTGGCTCGGAAACTGCGAGTTAGACGCGGTAATCGAAAACGAATTGTTCGCGTCCGAAATGGAAGAAATGTACCTTCAGGATTTGGCGAACGCGACAGAAATCGTCCTGGGCAATAAGGACAGACTCCGTGCGCCTAGCCAGCCCCGACATACGCACTCGCTTACGACGAGTGGCGGCGGAAGCGCGGGGCGTGCCGCAGCGGGAGCCATTCGCATCAGCAACACACTGGCGGCGGCGTTTACCAATCGCCGCGTACTGGAGCCGGTCGAAGCGCGCATCGTAGTCACGGTCGGCCTATTGCTCCTGCTGTTAGCAAGCCTCTTCACTTTTTTTCCGCGTATCCTCGTCTATCCCGTTATTCTCGTTTCCACTTGGATTGCGTTTGCACTTCTTTATAGAGGTTACAAACTATACCGCAAACGCAAGCGAGAAACAGCGGACATTGAGAAGAGAGTTGCATCGCGTCGTGCGGAGCATTCATGAGACGAAGCAGCCTGGCACGCTTAGCGGGGGTATGACCGGAAGTAGACGGACAGAAGTCGCCATGCTCCCGCGAGCCCCCTTCCAGCCCGCGTCTGACCGCGTCATTTCGGCGGTTTCGTTGAACTTGGCGAAAGAGACCGATTCCAACACGGTCGTGGGTGCGATTCGCAATGTGTCACGGTTGCGCGACGCCGATCTCTTTCTGTTCCAAGAAGTCGCGAATGAAAAATCGAATTTGAGCGTTGCCGAAAAAGTCGCGTGCGGATTAGGGTACTTCGTCGTCTTTGAGCAGGCCGCTCCACGGGTTTACGATCAGGGATTAGCCGTCGTAAGCCGTTATGCATTGGACGATGTAAACATCAAACGCCTGAAGACATGCGATCTCCACTTCCGCTGCCGAAGCCGGTTTGCTATCGCCGCCGCCGTGCGAACTCCCTGGCGCGATCTGCGCGTCTGGAACGCGCATCTCGACACCCGCATTAACACGGAGGAGCGGGTCGAGCAACTTCAACCTGTGATTGACGAAGCTGCGCGCTATACCGGACCGCGATTAATCGGCGGTGATTTCAACACGAACGAATTGTACTGGTGGAGAAACATGATACCGCTGCCGACCGGCTCTTCGCACGGTACCGCGATCCGGAAAGCCATGAAGCAGCATGGTTTCGAAACGCCTTTTTCGGGCGCTCTGAACACGTTTCCGGCGCTTCGCCGACAGCTGGATTGGATATTTGTTTGCGATTTGATACCTCTAGAAGCCAGCGTTGAGTTCGTACCATTCTCAGATCACAACGCCATTTGGATGCGCTTCCGCTTGTAGGTCATGAGCTGATATGACAAACACACCAGGACCGACTGATAGTCCTCACATTCAACTTTTCGGAAAACCGGGCTCAGCCGCGGCCTACACGATTCGTGATTTTCTTACCCGCAGTGATGTGCCATTCGAATCGGCCGAACTTAGAAAGTGATGAACAGGCTCAAAAAGAAGCGGGGGTCACGTGACTAATATTCGGCTGAACTAGTTCGTCGCACTGATTCCCGTAGCGCTGCTGACGCGAACCCTCGTCATAACGCTCCGCGGATAGCTCAAGCGCTATATCACCATGAGGTCGTGGCCCACAATGATCTGCCCCTTGAAGTATTTCGATGCGCCCTGAATCCATTTCTCGTCAGGCACGAGGGTCGTGGGGTCCGGCGTCATGTGCGATAGAACGAGCGTTTTCACACCCCCTTCTTGTGCGATCCGTCCAACGTCTTCGATGGGTGAATGATCCGCTCTCATGTGATGCATCATAGTATCGAAGCTCGCAGCGTGCCATTCGGCACTCTCCTGACGAACCAGTTCTTCGGTCGCCGGCACGTCCATTGCTTCGTGAACAAGAACGTCGGCGCCCCGTGCCATGTGCGCAACCGCCTCCAACGGAACAGTATCGCCGCTGAACGCGATTGAACGATCAGGGAAATCGAATCGGTAACCGTAGGCTGGGTGCACAGGCGGATGCTGAACCAACACCGAGGCCACTTTAACGTTCTCGTCTTGCATCACCGGGCCCGCTTTCGGCATATCCGTGCATGCGATCATTCCGAAGGGCGTGAGCTTGAAATCTTCGGCCCAGAAATCAATCGTCACCTTCATGGACCGCAGGTAATCTTCCGTCATCTGCTTCAGCGGAGGCGGCCCGAATGCATGGACAGACTGCTTCAATCCATGGATCCAGCCGATAATCAGGAAGGGGCCGTACTCCACGTTGTGATCCGGATGCTGGTGCGTAATGAAAATCGAACGGACCGCGGAGAAGGAAATGCCGGTTCGCGCAAACAGGTCGGTAACGCCGAGGCCACAATCGACCACGTAAGCCGCGCCATTGTGAAGAAGAACGCTCGATTGCATATGGCGATCCTGCCCGGGAAGTGGCCCCGCGCCAGTTCCGAGAAGCACAAGCTTGGTTTCCTTTGCCCCTTTCAGGGAGGCTCGAACCCGAGCTTCCCTGGTATCTAACGATTCATCAGTCGGTGCTGTCGCGCGCAATTGCCGCGGAGATAGCGCGGGGACGGCGAGGAGGCCACCGAGCATAGTGCGGCGCGACAAATGAGTTCTGCTGTTTTTCATGCTGTTCTCCCGTTCTTGAAGGTCATTGCCACTTGTCAGTTCGGCTCGCGTATCGAGCCCGTAACTCCTGGGCAGCACGTATCCGTCCAAACCGAGAGAATTGGACTCCTGGAAACTGAGTAGGGGAAGATAACCCAGCTCGCGAATGAAGTGGATAGTCCGTTGCTAGGAAAGCAGGATCAACTGAAGCGTCCAACCGCCGTGTCAAGAAAACCGGACGCCAAAAGCGAACGACGCACCCCGATCAGATGAACCGAGTGCCCCGGGAGTCACCCGCGACTCGTGTGTTGTTGGGTTTCGTGATCTTCTGTGCCTGTCCGGCAGTGGCGGAACAGACCTCGGAGTCAACTGCATGGTTGGTTTGACCAGACTACGCTGACTGGTGATTGGGAAGGTGTCCGTACACGTCTGAAGAACGCTGGCATCGACGGGCGCGCAGAATATCTGTCGGAAAGCGCGGCCAACCCGAGCGGTGGGCGGTGCGCTACACATAGCAAATCGATTTTGGCCTTGACCTGGACCTCGACCGACTTGCCGCAATTCCTTATGGAAAGGTTCAGATCACCTTTACGGATCGCGTCAGTAAAAGAGGACAGTACTCCACGATCCTCAATCTCGAGATCATTCGAGGTTCTCGCACTTGTGACTAGCGGACCGATTGTTTTGGATCGTACCCCAACTGGGCTGAAAACGGCTAATCGCCACTTTTTCAAATGGGCGCAACCGAGCCAATATGAACCCTTAAACTTCGGTCCACACCCAGTCACGTATTTCGGGCATGTCCTCGAGGTGTTCCTTTGAATACCTCACGGCGTTGGCTATCCGCTCTTTGAACTGCTCGATCAGTTCGGGCGCGCGGTTCGTGAAGCGGTCGGAGCGGCGGAGCGCTTCGATGCACAAATGAAAACGGCTCATGCCGTTCATGATCACCATATCGAAAGGTGTCGTTGTGGTCCCCTGCTCCATGAAGCCACGTACATGGAAACGGTCGGGATTGGGCCGTCCGTGGCCGATTTCGTGAATCGCCCGTTGATAGCCATGGAACGCAAAAATCACGGGTCTCGCCGCAGTGAACAGCTCTTCAAATCGCGCCGGCTGCATTCCGTGGGGATGCACATCGGGAGGGAAGAGCGTCATGAGGTCGACTACGTTCACCACTCTTGTTTTTAGTTCCGGGATCACTTTCCGTAGCCACCATGCTGCGGCGACTATTTCGAGTGTGGGAATGTCACCTGCAGACGCGAGAATGACATCGGGCTGCGTGCCCGCATCGTTACTGGCCCATTTCCAAACGGAAGCCCCTTGCTGGCAGTGCTCGATGGCAGTGTTCATGTCCAGCCATTGCAATTGCGGCTGTTTATCGATCACGATCAGATTGACGTAATTGCGACTGCGGAAGCAGTGATCCGCGACAGACAGAAGGCAGTTTGCATCGGGCGGTAGATAGATCCTAGCAACCGTGCCTTTCTTAGAGAGCATGACATCGATCAGGCCTGGACCCTGATGGCTGAAGCCATTGTGGTCGTTCCGCCAGCATGTGGAAGTTAGGAGAATATTCAAGGATGCGATCGGAGCACGCCATTTGAGCCGGCTCGCCTCTTCAAGCCATTTCGTGTGTTGAACGATCATTGATGCTGCAATCATCGCGAAAGCTTCGTAGGTGGCGAACAAACCATGCCGGCCGGTCAGAAGATAGCCTTCGAGCCAGCCTTCGCAGAGATGCTCACTGAGTACTTCCATGACACGACCCGCTGGATTGACGTGATCATCGATGGTGATCGTGCGGCCGGTAAAGCAGCGGTTTTCGACATCGAACACATTGTTGAGGCGATTCGAATTAGTTTCATCCGGGCAGAACAATCGAAAATTCGCCGATTCGGCATTCTTAACAAACGTATCGCGAAGCATCATGCCGAGCCGTCGAGTAGACTCGTGATGCTCGGTAGCGGGTTGCTTCACTTCCAACGCATACTCTCGGAAGTCTGGCACATTCAGATCGCGCAGAATCCGACCACCGTTGGCGTGAGGATTTGCGCCCATGCGGCGGTCACCGCGGGGCGCGAGTTCCGCTAGCTCAGCAATAAACGTCCCGTTCTCGTTGAAAAGTTTCTCCGGATGGTAGCTGCGCATCCAGTCTTCAAGCGCGCGTAGATGTGCCGGGTTCGTTCGAACCTCGGTAAGGGGGACCTGGTGGGCTCGAAAGGTCCCTTCGATCGGCAACCCGTCTACTTCTCGGGGACCTGTCCAGCCTTTTGGGGTCCGCAGCACGATGGCCGGCCAACGCGGACGGTCGTCGCTTGGGCCGATCTGTCGCGCTCGTTCCTGAATAGCGCGTATCGCTCGATAACAATGATCGAGGGTTGTGGCAAATGCGTTATGAACGTACTGTGGGTCCGAACCCTCCACGAAATGCACCTCGTATCCGTGTCCCTCGATCATGCTGCGGAGATCTTCATCATGCGCGCGACCGGAGACGGTAGGGCCGCTAATTTTATAGCCATTGAGGTGCAGAATGGGTAATACAGCGCCGTCACGCGCAGCGTTCAGGAAAGCGGTGCTCTTCCAAGAACCCGCTAGCGGTCCAGTCTCAGCTTCGCCGTCGCCAATGACAGCAGCAACCAGCAAACTCGGATTGTCAAAGGCCGCGCCGAATGCGTGCGTGAGTACGTATCCGAGCTCACCTCCCTCGTGGATTGAGCCCGGCGTCGGAACGCTGACATGACTGGGAATGCCGCCCGGTGTCGAGAACTGCCAAAACAAGCGCTGCAGTCCAGTCTCGTCGCGCGTGATGTCCGGGTAAACCTCTGAGTAAGTTCCTTCCAGGTAGACATTGGCGACAATCGCCGGACCGCCGTGGCCCGGACCGGCTAGGTAGATCGCATTCACATCGTGCTCAAGAATCAGCCGATTCAGATGGACGTAGATCAAGCTCAGCCCTGGCGAAGTTCCCCAATGGCCAAGTAGCCGTGGCTTGATGTGCTCCGGTTTCAGCGGTTCGCGCAGCAGCGGATTGTCCTTCAGGTAGATCTGGCCGATAGTAAGGTAATTTGCTGCACACCAGTAGCGGTGCATCCTGTCCAGCAGATCGGGAGGGAGTCGCGTAGGGCCGATAGCCGCTGGGTTATCGACCCTGACTGCGCTGGAAATCGAGATGTCGAATTCAAACACGGAAAAATCCTCTTGCGCGCGGTCCAAAAGAAAGGACAATCATCGCAGGCTTAAATAGGATCGCCAGCATCCTTCGCCTCAGTTCTCATATGTAATCTCCATTTTGGATGTTGCGATATCAAAAGACCGACCTGAAATACTCGCGCATTATCGGGGCGATTGTGAAAGTAGGCTCCTCTTCTGGACTGAACACCTTTGCAGCCTATGGACCACATGATCGCCATAATCGAGCAGGCGAAGGTCGTAAAAGCCTCAGAATAAAACCGATGCTGCTCTATTAAGAATGCATCGGTTAGCACAGCGACCCGAATATGCACCTCAGAGTGTCGCCCGTGGAAAACGACTCCTGCGAAGCTTCGTCCACGATCTCCAACCTCCTCGGTGGGTGCGCCTATTCTCTGACCAGAAACTGTATTGCGATAGAAGTGAGACTCGTTGGGTGAAACGTAGACAACATCAGAACGATGACGCTAAACTCACGAACGCTCTCTGACCTTTTGGGTGCTGCATTGCCATCACCGTCTGCTGAAATGTCGGCACCTCGTCCAAAACTTTGAATTCGGCGAATCGAAGGCGTTTTGGTGAAATTGGCAATGAGATTGCGCCTGAACGAACGAGCGGCGCGGCAATGAAACGCGGAAAAGTTCATTACGGCGAGTGTCGAACTGCCCGCGGCGGCAGTCGGTACAAAACCTTTTCCCGCCGCTCCTCAAATCGAGACGCCGGTCTGTTTTCTGGGCTAAGCGATGTTGGAGGTAGAAGTGCTGCTTGACATCGAACGGGAACTCTAGACATGTCATTTGCCAATAATTAGGAGTAACGATCATTTCCACTCTTCCCGGGAATCGACGGATCCAGGAATCCCGCTTGTCGAAACCCTAGTAAAACCAAGGGGGTCTGTCACATTCTGACGCAGAGCCGTTTAAATGAAGACAGAGCCAAATGATCCAAGCTGAACCATCCCGGTCCAGAAAACAGCAACCAGATCAGGATCACGACATAAAGTACTTCAGGCAAATAGAGAAAGTCGCCGAGCCAGCTGAACACCGACTTCGCTTTAACGCCGGGAAGAATAGTGGTTAATAACGCCCCAAGCATGACGCCGGTCAGCATGAGGCAGCAAAGGGGTGTCAGGAAACCGACAATCAGTAAAGTGCCGAAGACAAATTCAACTAGCGAGACAAGAACCGCGCTCATTCCCGGCACAGGAATGCGGGCTGCGATTAGCGTCTGCCGCATCTGTTCACGGCGGGTGCGGACGAACAGCTTCCCACTACCGGAAAGCGTAAAGAGGAGTCCGACGGATAAGCGCGCCAGCAACATTCCGATCCATTGCCACTCGTGCAAGGCGTTCGCTACAGTTTCCCAGGAGATCATTGATCCGTTTTCCTCTGATCCGCTCGTGCCTTACTTACACTGCGCATGGTGGACAAGTTCGGGGAATTCAGTTTCAGACATCCCTCCAGTGTCTTGCAAATCTCCTGCCGACTCTCCAGTGCCCGTTTCCGAAGGCATGTGCTAGTCCACTCAGAGTGGCGTCCCGTGTTTGTGAGCACACGCTCGCTCGATTCAAAAGATCCGAAAGCCGCCCTCAAACGGCTACTCCGCGTGGTTCCTGCTTGGTGAACTACGACGGATGCGGCTCGCCCAAAATGCAGCGCACCGTATCCCGAGCTATGAGCAACTCCTCATCCGTCGGTATCACGTACGCGGCTAATCGCGATTCTTTGTTACTAATGAGGGCTTCAATACCAATGGTCCGCTGGTTTGCTTCATTGTCGAGCGCCAAACCTGCCCATTCGAGGCCCTCACAAATACTTGCCCGGATCCCCGGAGAGTTCTCGCCGATTCCTCCCGTAAACACAATCGCATTTGCTCCGCCCAAAGCCGCGAGATATGCGCCGATGTATTTCCGTGCTCGATAGCAAAACACCTCAATTGCTAAGCGCACGCGCCTGTCGCCCGAGTTTGTGGCTTCTTCTTGCAGTTTCCGCATATCATTCGTAAGTCCCGAAATGCCAAGCAAGCCGGATTGTGTATTGAGAAGACCCTCCACCTCGGATACCGGAAGTCCTTCTTTCGAGGCGATTACATTCACGATTGCGGGGTCAAGATCGCCCGATCGCGTGCCCATCACCAAACCCTCCAAGGGAGTCATGCCCATCGAGGTATCAATCGGGTAGCCGGCGCGGATCGCAGCGGCGGAGCAGCCGTTACCTAGGTGAAAGGTAATCACATTGGTCTCTTCGCGCGTCAATTGCAGCAGTGCGCGATAGCGGTATGCAACATAGCGATGAGAGGTCCCGTGAAAACCATACCGCCGAATCCGATACCGCTGGTAGAAATGATACGGAATGGCATATAGGTACGCATGCTCCGGGATCCTGTGGTGAAATGCTGTGTCAAACACAGCAACCTGCGGTACCTTCTCGCCGAGCGCCGCCCGCGTTGCCAAAATTCCGGCGATGTTATTCGGATTATGCAGTGGCGCTAAATCGATGCAGTCCTGAATGCCGTTCATCACTGCGTCCGTGATCACGACCGACTCCGAAAACAGCTCACCGCCGTGCACGACGCGATGTCCGACCGCGTTAATCTCTGCGTCTGGCGTTAGGGAGCCAATAATATACGCAACGGCCGCCTGAACATTCGGTAACGGAGCTATAGATGTTCGCTTCTGACCGCCATCCTGAATCGTAACGATAGCGTCGCCGCCAATTCGCTCGATGGCACCGCGGCAACGACGCTGGTCCTGATTCTCTCTGATTCTGTCGAGGTCCGTCGCAATGAGTTGAAACTTAAGGCTGGAGCTTCCCGCATTAAGTACAAGAACGTTCATCTTCAGGTTTGGCTCATCACGCGGGCGCCATTACGTCTATTCCGATGCAGAATCGCGTCATATCGGAGCCGCTCGCATACGCGTAAACTACGCGTTCGATCTGCCGCTTCTTAAGATACTCCTTGCCCTCTGCGCCGGTTACTTTTCGGCCTTGTGACAGGCGTCGATTCAAATCCATCGGCATACTGAACCGGTCCACCTGAATCTGTATAGCGAGTTCGAGCGGCTGTCGATATGCCGTTGCTCCTTATAAGCTGCGTACCTTGAGGTTGCGGTGATTCTTGCGCCCGTACGCCAGGTCAGTGAATCGGTCATGGATGGGCACGAAAAATCGCAGCAGGATCCGGAAGCACTGTCTCCCTTGCCAGGCGCCTACATCGCCGGAGGACCTTATCCTCGTCCGGGACGAGTCGGCCAAAAGCGAGCAGCCCATCGCATGCTCAGCCGATGACGGGGGAACCACTTTTACCCACCACGTTTCAAAACACTCTTCTTTAGATGAGGCCGGGCTTAGAGTATCCTGTACAGCGGCCCAGGTAATTTCTTTGTCCAAGTCTCGTCTTGCGGAATTTTCTCGAAAACGGGCAGAGCAACAAGCTCGACTGGTTGATTACGCCACTCTTGCACACGCCATCTCTGAGAACGTGGAGGCACAGATTTTTTGTTTATGGGCGCGCCTCTGCGTTTACGTCTACGGGCGCATAACGCCAGTTCTGCGATCGTATTTGGACGAGAAATGCCCGGGCTTTGCGGAGACGGTCTCTTCGGACAAATCAACGGATCTAAACGATCTTGAGTTCTGGCGGATGCTGCGGAAGTGGTTTGATGCGCAATTCTTCAGCCATGCCACAGCTGAAGGGTGGAATCACGCGCTGGGGTACTACACTGCTGCGCATCCTGACTATAAAAAAGCAAACGAGCGCTGGTTGAACACGAAGCGGGCACTGGAAAGCGGAACGCTCACTGATATGCCCCTGTACGAGTTCTGGCGAGATGGGCAAAAGCAGTAATCTAAAGGCCTGCCTGGCGACTGGCACCGCGCCGGCCGAATCCCTGGACAGGACGTCCTGAATCGCTAATCTGATGTGAGGTTCGAGTTTTGTTATGTTCAGTTCCTGATGGTACTTCTCGAGGAACTCCAATAGATCCTCCTCCTGAATGTGTTGCTGGTGACCTCTTTTCACTTTCCTCTTCTTAAGAGCTACCTTCAATTTTCCTTCCGCGATCCATCGCACGATAGTCGAGTGGTGCACATGCAAATCTCGCCGAAGATCGCGAAGCGAATACTTCGATACGGCCGTGCTCAAACCAAATTGCTGAATTTTTCGCACCACGGAGGAGTATGAGCGGCCTAGCGCCTCGGCAATTTTCGGCGTTGCTTGGTGATTCACATGGTCCATCAAATACTGAAGGTCGGCTTCATTCCATCGCCTTACAGGTTTTCGTGGTTGTCGTGGTATTCCCAATCGTTCGCAGTGCTTGTACACGATCTCCCGTGAACGACCGTGCTCGGTAGCGATGCTCGCCACCACTTGAGGTAGGTTATTATTCTTACTTGCTTCCAATAGCCGCCGGTCTAGTTCTTCGGACCACGCGAATCGCTGATACTGCTGAGCAGCCGTAAATCGCCGCTGCAGCATCCTCATCCGCTGTTGGATTGCACCGAGCCGCAGCTCTTTGTGTAGCCGTGAGACTCTCAGTATGGCCTCGCGTTCGGTTTTGCTCTCGAGCGCGATGGCTTCCCGCAGCATACGATCGGCATCCGGTGACCACCCGCTTTCACCGACCATCAGATCCGCTTTCGGTTTCTTAGACCGATAGGACGCATGTCGTTCCCTAATATGGCTCAACAGAAGAGTTGGGTATAGCGAGCTAATCCGATCGAGTACTGCTTCAAATTCCTGGTGTGCGTTTTTTATGCCGATCAGCAGGACTGGGTCGATCTCCCGGCTCCAGAAACTGCTGTTCACCCAGGCCGGGAGATTGGCGAGGGCCATCTGATTGAGTTTTGCGATGACCGCCTCTCGGTCGAGTGCCGGTTGCAGGTCTAAAATCTGCCGAATGGCCGATTCCCGGCGCTCAAGATTTGAGTTGCTGGCGTAATTCAACAGTTTGCGCACGAACCGGGCGACCACTGCAGCTCGGCTCAAACGCGGCTCTACATCCAAGATTTCTTGAATGGCAATGTTCTGTTCTTTCAGCGAGTGGCCGATTGCGTTCTTCAGCGATTCGTCGAACGTAGGGGACCACAGCTCGGAGCCATTTGTGGAACCGTTTGCGTCGACAACGCCCGATACAGCCTCGGCGGAGATTGGCCGAGAACCGGCGAGAGGTGTTTTGCCACGGGCTGTATCGGACCGAAGAAGAGAACGACTTTTTACAGCACGCGTGTTGGGGCCATTGATCGCTGAAGCGACTAGCAGGGGTCCGCTGGCTGCCAGCTGGTTTATGTGAGGGATGTACGAAAGCAATAAGTGACAGGTCGGCGCGAAAAAGTTCATGATTTCCATACGGTTTCTCGGCGATTCGAAAAGGTATTGAACGACGCTTGCTCAGGAATGTGGCAAGTGCCGAGCGGACAAGATGTTGAGTGTCGAACAAGAATTCGAAAAGGCGGTCAGTATGAGCAAACTCCTTGCCTGCTCCAACGGCCGTCTTCCGGAAATCCTCGATTGATGACTGCGGAGATGTTTTTCTGATCCGTCCGTTGAGAGGAGCATGGATAAAGTGCTGAAAACAACCGTTTGCCACCGGGTTAAGTTCGGACCAGGCGTCGAAAAGTGACGAGGCAAGATTGATTTCGCGATTCGGATTTCGCCTTTTTCACCGAGGCTCCTCACTTGTCCTCGACTGGCAAACACGCTTTTTCCGGGCAAAAACTTACGCAGCTCAGAAAATTTTTGTATACTGAGGCAACATTTGCTGAGATGTTGTTTGCACTACAATGTCTCCGATCAGAAAAGGACCTCCCCCGATGCCTGCGGCACCAATAGGCATGCGCGTTTTCTCCTCTAAAGACCCTAGGTCGGTTCACAGGCGATTCCAGCGGCGTCTCTGAGCGAATCCCCGATCCCGAGCAGTTCCTATGGAAAGGGCACCAAAATTCCATCTGGTGGATCAATGCGGTAAGCCGCTCGACGAGCGTTTTGGCGCGGTAGTCCGGCAGCTAGAAAAAGAATTCTTCCATCGGTTTCGCCAACTTCGTGACCCGGCCGTTATCGCCAATTGCGTGGAGCAGACAGCTCTGCGGGTGCACATTCACGAGCGGAAACGCGGTCGTGTACAAAACTTGCGCCCGTTTTTCCTCCGGGTTTTTTCGAACGTTGTGCGCTCGTTACTTCGCGGGCCTCACCACACCAAATACGAAGCAATCGTGTCGGAGCGCGTTCTTGAAGCCCGCGGAGGATTCGCTAGCGCGGGAACTGCGGAGCAGGCAGAGAGTTGGATTATCGCCAGGGAAGCGCTGGAAAAGCTTGACGAACGCAAGCAGGAGATTTTGATTCTTGACGCGCTGGGCTACTCCGCACAAGAAATCGCACGCAGGTATGGCATGAGTGAGAGCAATGTCTACACAACGCTTCACCGCGCAAGAGAAGAAGCCAAGAAAATATTGACCGGTCAGTTCCCGCGCTCAACCAATAAGACATAATAACGATGATCAAATGCCACAAAATCGGCCTGGGGCGTTCGAGGAATTTTTGCTCAACGCATACCCGAACCCCACACGCGATGGCTGTCCTGGTAATGAGGTCCTCAAGCAATTAGCGGCAAAGAAGCTTGCCATTGATCACCCGGCGGTGATGCATGTAGGTCGGTGTTCACCCTGCTATCGAGAATTCAAGGCGTTCCAGGAACAATTATCGAGGAGACGAGCCCTTGTTCGGATAGTCGGCGTCGCTGCTGTAATTGCAATCCTCAGTTGTCTATCGACGTACTTTTTCCTCCGGCAGCCGTGGCGCGATAGTCAGGTGAGAGAAGCAAATATAAACTTGCAAGAACACCCGGTTTTCCGTGGTACGGGCGAGTCTCCGGAGCCTCCGCAACCCATTTTTCTACCGCGCGGCAAGCTCGATCTTCATATTCGCTTGCCAGTCGCAAGTGAACCCGGTTCATATGAAGTGGAGTTTATGAAAGCTGGCAGTTCCAGGCCCGTGGCCAAAGGATCCGGCGAGGCTCAGATCATCGGCAATCAGCCGGAACTCCGCGTGAAGGCAGACGCGCCTTTGCGTCCGGGTGCCTACAGCATGGGTGTTCGGCGAATTCCGCAGAACTGGCAGACTTACGAAGTCATTGTTGGCGAGCGGTAACTCAGTTCAAAGAGAACGCACTATATCAATAGCCGTATTCAATTGATTATCGACTTCGTTTCGAGCGGCATCGAGGGACCAGGGGACCAGCACGTCAGGCATTAAACCCCGGCCTTCGAACGTTTGTCCCTGCCATGTGATGTACGCGGCTTTTGGCAGGATCACTCGGTATCCGTATCCAACCTTGAAACCCGAACCTGGTATCAGGCGCCCGCCCGTTTGATCGCCCACGATAGTGGCCAGATGATTCTCCCGGGCAAAAGCACAGACCATCTCTCCTGCGCTAATTGTGTGCTCATTAGCCAAGATTACGACGCGTCCGTGCCATCTCTGCGGTCCTAATCCTTCCGACACTACAGCGACTGATGGATCTCGGCGGGCATGCTTCAGAGCCATCGAGACAATAGCCGCGAAATTGGGCAGGTTCGTGGGCAGATGATCTACTTTGCGCAATGCCTCCTTCCGATAGCCGATCTCGGCTCTTCGGCGCGTAATTGTGTAACCGATTGGGAGCCTGTGCGCCGTCAGATAGCTCATCAGTCGCAGCACGCCAAGGCCTCCTCCCAAGTGTCCGCGAAGATCGACGATCAGACGTTCACAATCCGACAATTCCGCTACGGCTCGATCAATGTCGCGAGCAACATCGAGGCCAAGAAGACCAGGAAGTATGGCGACCTTTAGATAACCTATACGATCGCCCAGCTTTGAAAACGAAACAGGAGTCGGCTCTGAATACGGCTGTTTTCGCGAGCGTGGAACGGGAATATTCACAGTCAGTACCAGTTCCTGTGACCCTCGTCTGACGGCAAGGTTTACCTGCGCTCCCATCGGGAACATCGGCTGTTCGGGCGGCGTCACGACACTCCCGTTCAGATGGCTGAGGATATCCAGTGGAAGCAGTCCAGCTCGGCAAGCGGGCCCGCCCTCGTGGACCTCTTGCACAATCCAGCGATTTCCATCCGGAGTTTCGAGTTTTCGGAATGTAGCCCCGATCGCCAATCTCCCCGGCACGCGGCGAACGGATTCATGGAAGAAGCCCGTGTGACTGGTTCGTAAGCTTCTTACCAAATCGTGCATCGCTAGCTCGAACGTTTCCGGATCCTCGACCGCGAGAATCTGATCTCGATTTTCCTTCGCACGGCGAGGCCAGTCCGTTCCGTTGTAGTTGGGATCAAAGTAGTTCTTTACGACCTTCTGAAACGTGTGATCGAAAATCGCGGCACGCTGCCGGTCGCTGAGGTGAGTTGGCCTATGTAGAGCTTCGGTTCGTGCCATCTCTTTCTTTATGATCGCCTGATCTCGCCAGAAGACACGAGGTGTGCCGCGGATGTTGGTCTGCAAATAGACGAACAAATTCGTGCGTTCTAAAATGAGTGTAGGTGCCGTCACGAGGTCTGGGACGAATCCTGGCAGCGACTGTTGTTTTGCTCGCTATTGGTTTGAGCTGCAACCGCCTCCGTACAGCCCTGCAAACTCCACCTCGCCCCGCTCCCGCCACCGCCGATCAACGGCATCTCCTCGAAGCGGATCATCTTGCCGAGATTGGGGACGAGCAACGATCACAGGCGATGTACCAGGAACTCGAGCAGCATTTCATTAGTATCGGAGACACGAGGAATGCGCTCTATGCTCGTTTTAGCCACTTAAGAGGCGACCTGGGACACACCAACCTTCAACAACTCTCACTTTATTTGGCAGACCAGTTGAAGAGGCCAGAAGTCCAAAACGACCCATATTTGAAAATTCGTTGTCTCGAAACAAAAGCCGCTGCGGATCTGAATCTCGATGGGGTGTCTGCCCGGCCGGCATTCGAAGAATTAGAGCGCACTGCGACTCAAGTTGGAGAAAAACACATTGCGTCCCGAGCGTCTGGAAATTTGGGCATTGTGGCCTTCTTAGAAGGGAACAGCAGCGAAGCGAAATGGCGCGTTGCAGGAGCGATGGCCTTCTCCATCGTGACGCATGATGTCGCAGCCCAGAGTCGATATCTTTCTCTGTTTGGCCTAGCGGCCCTAGAACACCATCAGCCGGAACAGGCGTTGTGGTTTTTGAATAAAGCCATCGGCATTGCCGAAAAGAACTCGAACCTCGCCCCGCCCCCGGAAATGGCTTATATCGGGAAGGTTGGAGCGCTCACGGAATTGAAGCGCTTTGGCGAAGCACAACTTTGCATCGATCGCGCCATGGATTACGCGACCCGTAATAATTCGGTCGGTTATCAAGCGGACTTGCTCGTTGAAACCGGAAAATTTTATGCGGAACAAAGCAGGATACCGGAAGCGATTCTAGCGCTTGAGAGAGCCGTCAAATTGTCAGCGAGTATCAATTTCAATAGAGGTGTCGCGGAAGCGGATGCTCAATTGGCGGCTTTGTATCAGCGGATCGGTGATTTACGAAAAGCAAGAGATTGCGCTGCTAAGTGCGTTGCCGCGCATCAGCAACTAGGTGAGGTCTACCTCATCCCACACCAGCTCGGCATCCAGGCTGCGATCGAAACATTGGCTGGTGACCTCCATCAAGCAGAACAGACCTATAGCAAGGCGGAAGACCTGATTAGATTGATATTGGCTCATGAACCATCAAGCGGAGCAAAAAAAGGCGTAATCAGCGCGATGAGTGAGATCTTTCTCGCTCACTTTGAGTTTGCCGTCGAATATCAAAAAGATCTTTCCAATGCGTACAGGATCATCGAAGAGGCGCGAGGCCGGATTCTGGCTGATCGCCTCAGTGACGGACGACCGAAGATTGCACCGATGAAGACAGCACCCGAAGTGGACGCGGAAAGGCGTTTAGAACTGGTTCAAGTCCG
>CAWJEH010000006.1:0-50309 GCA_963841675.1 Terriglobia bacterium | reverse complement strand
CCACCATGGAGGCTCTGGAAGAACTACGAAAAGAACCGGAACTCGAGTGGTCGTTTCTGGCGCCTTCGGCGCAGTTGCAGCCGGGGATACGGACTGGGAAATTCCGCCTTGGAACTGACCACCTCTTGGTCGATGCAAACGGTCAGAGCAGGATTTCAGTTCAGGACTATGCCGTCGCCCTGGTCGACGAATTGGAACACCCAAAACACATTCGGCAGCGCTTCACAGTCGGCTATTGAGCGCTGGGCGGCCCCGTTTCCTGCAGAAATGTTCCCCGGTCTAGATCATCGAACGCCTTCCGGAGCTCGTCCTGTGTGTTCATGACAATCGGGCCATACCACGCGACCGGCTCCTCGAGCGGCTTTCCGGAGACAAGAAGGAAACGAATCCCATCCTCTCCTGCCTGAACCACTACTTCATCGCCACGGTCGAAGAGGATTAGACAGCAATTGTCAGCCTGTGCGGGGGGCGTCTTGTTCCACCAGCCGACCGGCTCAGTTGGCACCGCCAGCGGACCAGACGCATTGCAGAACTTTCCACTCCCCGCGAACACGTATGCAAAAGCGTGGCGTGTGGTTTCGATCGGCAGTGTCTTACGCCGACCGGAAGGGATTGTTACGTCAAGATAGATCGGATCAGCGGCGATCCCGTCCACTGGGCCTGTCTTTCCCCAGAAGCTTCCACAAACGATGCGCACCCCGGTTCCATCATCATCTTTGATCAACGGAATGTCGGGCGACTTCACTTCCTGATAACGAGGTGCAGTCATCTTGAGCGATGACGGGAGATTTGCCCAAAGCTGAAACCCGTGCATCCTGCCATCTTGATCTCCCTTTGGCATCTCCTGATGGATAATTCCGCGTCCGGCAGTCATCCACTGAACATCGCCGGTAGCGATGGCGCCATGGTTTCCCATGCTATCGCCGTGCTCGACAGTTCCTGCAAGAACATAGGTGATAGTCTCGATACCGCGGTGAGGGTGCCAGGGAAAGCCGGCTAGATAATCCTCCGGAATATCATTACGGAAATCGTCAAGTAGGAGGAAGGGATCGAATTCGGACGTGTTGTCGAAGCCAAACGCGCGCCGCAGATGCACTCCCGCGCCTTCTAGCGTCGGCTTGGACATGATTAGCCTCTTAACCGGCCGCAGCGACATACGAACCTCCAGTACTGAAGTCTATCCTGTTTGACATGGATTGACATCATGCTGCGAACGTGGGGTTCGCCAGAGCGAACCGGTCAAAGTTCGGAAACCAGAGGAGATGCCCGAAGCCTTTGCCACGGTTCCCTGACCTCGAGTACGCTTGGGTTCGGGGTTCTGCGCGCAAGCGGTGGAAGCAGATCTTGAACGCGGGAACAGCTCAAATGGCTTAACGATTGCGTGGGCGTGTGTATCGCGAGTTGCGGACGAAACACAAGCACTCACATAACGCCAATCTGTTTCAGCAATCCGACCAAGTCGTAGAAGAGTTTCTCTTCGACGATCTCGCCGTTCTTCCAGCGCGCGACGGTGCAGAATTCAACATGAAATTTCTTATTGGTGGGCGCGATCAGCTTGCCGTCGGAACCCTTCATGGGGCCGCTCATCGTGCCCGTAAAATCCGCTACAGTGCACGTCCAATCACCCTGAGCAATCTCAACCTTATAGGGATGGTTCACGAGACGATTGTCAGGAAACGTCTTGAAGAATTCGACTGACTCCGCCTTGTGATTGTTGCGTCCGCGTGTGGGCTCGGCCTGGCCGGGCCAAAATACAACGGTGTCCGTAGTATGCCGCTTTTCAAACGTCTGCCAGTCCTGTGCGTTCCATGCATCATCGAGTGTCCGCATCAGCTCGATATTGGTCAAACCGTTCATCTGTGTCATGTGACCTCCCAAACTACGGTACACCGCTTTCTGGCCCGTGCCGAAGAAGATAGTAGTGTCGAAGATACGCTCAAATGCCTGCACTATGCCGCGGTGATACCAGCTCAAGCCGATCATTGACCAGTACTCGCGCACTGATTGATCCTGCAATTGACAATGCGACTGCAATCCACAAAAGCGTGTGATATCCCGCAACAAAGGACAGGTTGATCGCTTCGCGAGCGCCGGCGTTCGTAGTTTGGATGGCTGCGAGCTTGAGTCTTTGCGAATCGATTTGCCGCTGGACGTCTGGCGGTACAGACAGGGTGCGCAGGTGCACGTCGAGATTTCGATTAAAAACGGCGATCAGCACGAAGCCAAGTACGGCGATGGCGAGGAGACCGGCGATCCTGGAAACCGCATTGTTGATTCCAGAGGCGGCCCCCGCATGGTCTTGCGAGACGGAGTTCATTACTGCGGTGGTGAGAGGCGCGACGCTCACCGCCATGCCGAGCCCAAGGACTATCACCGCTGGGAAGAATGTGGTCCAATAACTTCCGCCGATCCCCGGCACGACAAAAAGGAAGAAGCCAAGCGCCGTAATCAGGGGGCCTACGACAAGGGGCAACTTCGCGCCATATCGCGCCACCAGCCCGCCCGACCAGCGCGAGAGAACGAAGATGAGCAAAATCAACGGCAGCAGCGCCCCGCCTGCCTCAGTGGCGGAGTATCCCTCGATTTGAATCAGATCGAGAGGAAAGAAAAAGAGCACTCCCGAGAAGGCAGCATAAAGGAAGAAGGTAAGCAAATTTGCACCGGCGAAGTTGCGCGATCGAAAGAGATCGAACGAAAGCATTGGAGCGCGCGAGTGCTGCTCAGCGAAGACAAAAGCCACACAACCCACAAGCCCCGCCACGCCGGCGATCAGGCTGTGAGAGGGTTCGATCAGAGCAAAGACGACTCCGCCGAGTCCGATGATGGCGAGTAACGCACCGGCCCAATCGAGGCTGTCTCGAGTCTGTCCTGGACTGCGGCTTTCTGAAACGCGCAGCAGAGTCAGCAAGAGAACAACGGCAGCGATAGGCAAGTTGATGAAAAATACCCATCGCCAAGATGCGTGTTGGATCAGCCATCCACCGAGAACAGGACCGATAGCGGCAGTGACCGCCGTGAAACCCGACGACGTTCCAATTGCGCGTCCACGCTCTTTGGTCGGGAACGAAGCGCTTATTAAGGCGAGGCTCCCCGGTACGAGGAGCGCTCCACCGACGCCCTGGATCGCGCGAGCCGCGATTAGAATGCCGACATTCCGGGCGGACCCACACCAAGCTGATGCCAAGCCGAAAACGACTACTCCGATTGCGAAAATCTTCCTGCGGCCATACAGGTCGCCGAGCGAGCCGCCCGGCAGCAAGAGTGCGGCCAACAAGAGTGCGTAGCTTTCGACGATCCATTGAACCTGCGAAACGGTGGCTCCGAGATCGAATTGAAGCGCAGGAAGCGCAACGTTCACCACTGTTCCGTCAATAAAAGCCATGCTTGTTCCAAGAATCGTAGCGGCCAAAACCCACCGACCGCAACGAACGGATTCATGAACAGATGGAGCAGCCATGATTGCTGCTTCGTCACACGGAAGTCTTCCGACACTAGCCATCGTTTAATTTCTTTACGTGCTGAGGCGAAGTTTGAAAATAGTTCGTGGGGTCAGGCCCGGCGCGATTGTTTTGACCGGACTTAGGGAAGGCATATCAAAGGCATTCGTTCAGGCGTTGCTGGGGCCGCTGAAGCGCGTTTTGGCTGGATTGCAATCGGCTGATCACCAGAGCACCTTTCAGTGTCGCCATCACCAGGGTCGGTCGACACATCTGTTGGACCGACATCGGCGCGAAACTCGCCACTAGTAATTCCCTCTTGGACAACCGATTCGAACGGGGTGGGCCAAATCTGTAACGCGCGGCTAACGTGCTGTCGCAAAGCGGAATTGCCGTCCGCGGCGTCGACTGCGGCGTTGAGCAAAGCGACGCTGACTGGCTGCCAAGCACTAAGAATGAATGTGCCTTCGGCACGGAATTCGCCGAACTGCACACCTATATTCAGCCCAGTGCGGAGCATCATCATTCCTGCTGCAGTGTTCGGTCCCGAATCAAAACGTCACGCTCGTGAACAAACCTAAGACCAAAGCATTGTGAATTTTGCCCGTGCCCCCGGGATTGATGACATATTGCAGATTAGGGCGAACCGATATCCACGGCGCGATTTGCACATTGTAGTCAATCTCTGCAATGCTCTCGAATGTCTGCACACCCACGGCGCCCGGCACGGTGCTGTTGCGGTCCTCTTGGAACGTGGTCAGACGCGGATTCGTCCGCACATACGCAACCGAGAACGAAACGAAGTCGCTATCGCGCGTTGGGAAAGTGCCTTGATAGACTCCACCACCGGCGAGAAAGTAGCGGTTTGGCCGATACACCATCTGATCCGCCATTGCGTACGTTCCCCAACGCCCGTTCCGAATCGCAAATGACGCGCCTGTAAGCCCCGCGCTGAACCCATTCACATCTGTGAGCACATCTGGCGTGGGCGATGAATTGTAATACGCTCCAAACTTGTAAGTTCCTGGTAACTTCCCGCCATTCTGACCAGGAAGCCAGCCGAATTCAACGGGCACGAATATCCCTGTTCCCCGGAAGCTGAGGTCGAATCCGTTGTTCCCCTCGTCGACATCTGGATTCACTTGGTAAACACCGGTCGCTGCATAGAATTGCGGGACTGGATGTACTGTTATATGGGCACCCCATTCGGCTGCGGGGAAATTCTGTGCCCCGCTGTTCGTCGACATCGCATTTGCATGACCGCAGAGTACGGTATTTTGAAAGACACACAAAATGGGAATCGTCGCGAAGTCGTCCCCGACTGGCGACCAGCCAAGTCCTAGCGTGATCCTATTCCCGAACAAGTCCTGTTGATATTTCAGTTCGGCCAGGCGGAAGTTTTGGCCAGCACCATATAGTTCCTGAACCGCGAATTCGTTGCCAATCGCATCCGCGGAGAGACTGCGCCCAACGCGGTCTGTCAAGGTAATCTGAATTCCACCGCCAGAAATCCCAACTAGCCGTCCAAGATCTATATCAGCACCAAAGTCCACTTGCTGCGTGTAGCGCGCCGTTTGAAATTTTCCACCCACAGGATTAGCCGCACTCTCTGTCAGGAAATGGGCCCGAAGCAGGATGCCTAAGTTCTCCAGTGTTGTCCGCCAGTCGGCCCAATCACCCGTCAGGGTGGTCCGATTCAGCCAGCCTTCACGTCGGTTGTTTATCGCTTGGGGGGCAGGCGCGGTGTTTGGGAGCTTTTCCGGAGGAACTGGCGGTGTTGTTTGCTGGGCCGTCAGCAACAAAGGCGTCAGGGCGGCGGCCGCTGCTAAGCGCTTGATCGCCTGACTTGGCCACAGACGTCGACGATATTGCATTTATCCGATTGCCTGACGATGCTTCGACTCGTAGTCGGTCCCTCGATTCTACTGTTTGGATTGGCGATAAGGACGCATCGCAAGTATTTGACGGCGACCCCGTGCCGATCGGAGATCAGGAGATTAACCTTGTGACCCAGCGTCAACAGAAGGCTGTCAGCGTTGTGCGCTCACAATAGATCGGTGCAGTCGCGAAGGGTATACGCGAAACACCTCGAGAATGTTCTTCCGGTTGTCATTGGATGACACGCAACCCGAAGTTGAGCAGGTCTAGTTCGGATAGATCCGCCCTGACGGCGAAGCGTTTGCTAATCCGCCTCGGGCAGAAAGCTGATTCCTCTACGCTGCCGGACTACCCATGAGTAGCCCGTAACTGGCCTGCCAGACAGGCCAGGGAGGAACGGAAAGCGAGATGATAGATGCCCGGGTGAGCCGCAGTTACAGCCCGCTCCGACATTGGTGCTTTCGAAAGTCCGTCGAGTAGCGTGGGTCTGAGGCAGCGTACAGGTTAGTGATGACGTTCGCCGCTGGCGACGATCTCGTTCAGGAGTTTGCTTTGATCCGCACCTCGGGCAGTTCACCCGCCCGTAAAGGAGGTGTTCGTGTCCAAGAAGAATCAGAAGCGACGGAGCGAGATGTTGCCGGTCCTGCATCCAGATGCGGCTGGTGTTGATATCGGCGCCGAAGAGTTGTTCGTGGCGGTGCCGACCGATCGCGATTCACAGCCCGTACGGCGGTTCTCGACGTTCACGCGGGATTTGCTTGAGTTGGCGGAGTGGCTGAAACAATGCGGGATTCGGGCGGTCGCGATGGAGTCTACCAGCGTCTATTGGATTCCGCTCTACCAAATTCTCGAAACTCACGGCTTTGAAGTGTTTCTGGTGAATGCCCAATATGTCAGAAACGTCCCGGGCCGCAAAACTGATATTTCGGATTGTCAATGGATTCAGTACCTGCACTCGGTCGGTCTCCTGCGCGGAAGCTTTCGGCCGCCGGATGTCATCTGTGCAATCCGCTCTCTCTGGAGACATCGCGACAGTGTCATTCAGATGGCAGCTGAGCATGTCATGCATATGCAGAAATCGCTCGATCAGATGAATCTACAACTTCATCATGTATTGAGCGATATCACTGGCTTGAGTGGGCAGCGTATCTTGGATGCAATCTTGGCCGGTGAACGTGATCCGATGAAGCTCGCAGGGCTATGTCACGGGCGAGTGAAGAGCAGCCAAGGCACGGTTGCGAAAGCGTTGGAAGGCGATTACCGATCGGAACATCTGTTCACCCTCAAACAATCGTTGGCCGGCTATCGCTACTATCAGCAGCAGATCCAAGAAGTGGACCGCGAGATCCAACGACAGATGATGGTTCTACCCGTCGCCCAAAACGTGCAACCAGAACTGCCGAAGCGAACCAAGAAGCATCCGTACGCCACTAGACACAACGAACCTACATCCTTCAGCCTTCGATGGGAGCTCTATCGAGTGTTCGGAGTTGATCTAACGAATGTTCCAGGAATCAGTGCGGTGACAGCCCAGACCATTCTGTGCGAAGTTGGCACGGACCTCTCCCGTTTCCGAAACGCTTCGGCTTTCGCTTCCTGGCTGGGCTTATGTCCGGAGAAACAAATCAGCGGAGGGAAAGTGCTGTACACACGCACGCGCCAGGTGCGAAACCGTGTCTCCATCGCTCTTCGACTCGGCGCTCACGCTTTGCATCATGCCGACAACTATCTGGGTGAATTCTTCCGCCGACTGAAACGAAAACTCGGCAAGCCCGAAGCGGTCACAGCTACCGCTCACAAACTCGCTCGTATCGT
This sequence comes from Terriglobia bacterium, assembly GCA_963841675.1. GTDB lineage: Bacteria > Acidobacteriota > Terriglobia > Bryobacterales > Bryobacteraceae > Bog-105. The sequence continues at coordinate 43,179 of CAWJEH010000006.1, read as the reverse complement.
TTTTCACCTACTAACAACGCGTGAGGAATATGACGAAAGTGTGTTTATCAAGTACGAACATCAGGCCGCGGCTCACGCCGAAACTAGACTCCGAAAGCAGGCGGAAAGACTAGGATTCCAGATAATTCCAGCAATCCATGGATAAGTTCCTCAGGAGCGTGCGACTGGCATCGCCAGACAGGATGGCGGGGAACCGGTGGAAGTGTATATCATCGTGCCGTCGATCGGACGCAGCCCGCAGCGGTCATTCTGCTGCCGCGATGCGTGGACACAGGTCGACGGCATGGAGGATGTATGCCGAAGAGCAAAAAGCGAATGGAGCAAATGCCGGTTCTGCACCCCGATGCGGCCGGTGTCGATATCGGTGCGGATGAGATCTTCGTGGCCGTTCCCCCGGATCGCGACACGAAGCCTGTGCGCTCGTTCTTGACATTCACTCGGGACCTGAATGACTTGGTTGACTGGCTTCAACACTGTGGCATTCGTACAGTGGCCATGGAATCCACGAGCGTTTACTGGATACCACTATTTCAACTTTTAGAAGAACGAGGGCTGGATACATGTTTGGTCAACGCGCAGTACGTAAGGAATGTGCCCGGCCGAAAAACAGACGTTTCTGACTGCCAATGGATTCAGTACCTGCATTCAGTCGGTCTCTTGCGAGCAAGCTTTCGGCCTGCTGCCGAAATTTGTGCGATCCGTTCACTCTGGCGACACCGCGGCAGTCTAATTGAGATGGCGGCAGAGCATGTGCTTCATATCCAAAAAGCGCTCGATCAGATGAATCTGCAAATTCACCGAGTGCTCAGCGACATCACAGGTCAGAGTGGACAGCGGATCCTAGATGCGATAGTAGCCGGCCAGCGCGAGCCTGTATCGCTTGCCCGCTTATGCGACGCCCGGGTTAAGAGCAACCATGACACGATTGCCAAGGCACTCGAGGGCGACTATCGGACCGAGCATGTGTTTGCGTTGAGGCAGTCACTCGCAGGTTATCGGTACTATCAATACCTAATGGCCGAGGTCGATCGCGAAATTGGACATCACCTGGCAGATCTGCGCACAGGCTCCAATGCCGATGCGAAGTTCCCCGCACAGACGAAGAAGACAAAGTATAGACGACAGCACCATGAACCAACGGCTTTCGATCTCCGGAGTGAACTGTATCGGATCTTCGGCGTCGATCTGACGGATGTACCCGGAATCAGCGCTGTGACGGCACACACGATCCTATGTGAAGTTGGCACGGACCTGACACAGTTTCGAAACGCATCGGCGTTCGCATCCTGGCTCGGCTTGTGCCCGGAGAAGCAGATCAGTGGGGGCAAGGTGCTTTACACGAAGAGTCGGCGGGTAAAGAGTCGAGTTGCTCTCGCATTGCGAATCGGTGCCAACTCCTTACATCACGCCAAGAACTATCTCGGCGAGTTCTTTCGTCGAATTGTTCGCAGGCTTGGGAAAGCGCAGGCCATTACGGCCACTGCCCACAAGCTGGCGCGCATCGTGTATCACCTGCTGACGACCAAGGACCCGTATACAGAAGAGGTGTTCCACACGTGTGAGGAGGACATTCTTCGCCGCGCTGAAAGCCGTCTGCGGAAGCAGGCTGCCCAACTCGGATTCACAATTACACCAGCAGCTACCGTATGAATTCTCGCGTGGCGCAGATCTTCGCAACAAATTGACAACACAATGTACTGAGGAGGCGTTAAGCAGGGTGGCAGTCACAGCCCGCGGCGACAATGGTGCGATTGAGCCCGTTCATGGAGCTTGGGTCTGGGGCCTGCGTACAGGTCATTGATGACGTTCGGCTAACCGACGATCTCGTTTGCGAGTTTGCATTTACATCGCACCCCAGGCCACCCAACTTAACGTCTGTGGAGGTTCCTTGCGAGTCGGCACGTCCACTTGATCGAGGAGCCGACTACGCGACCAAGTGGATCACAGTGCGGTCAAGCGGCCTGAGACGAGCTGCACAAGATCGCGGTTCTTTGGACGTCGTCGTATTCCCATGGTAGTTTTGACGCTTGAGCTGTCGATGCTCACGCGGGGAGAGAGTGAGGTTTTTCGAGATTGCCAGAACGCGAACCAGAATCCGATTCCGACCTGGACAAGGAGGACGAGGAGGACCGCAGGAACGAAGAAGATGACGAAGAGGAAGAATTGGACCGCCAGGAACGGCAAGACGACGAGGACGATGAAGGGGATGACGACATCTATAGCGATGACATGACAGCGAGTCCCTAAACCTGCCCACGCGCATCGGCTTCTTGATGGGGCGTCGGTGATAAGGGCAATACGAGGGTGGGTTGGCGACATTCCGGCCGAGTGACTCGCTAAACACATAAACACCTTGCCAAGGCTTGGGTTGTTCTAATGCCCGGCAAACGAACGCCCTCGAACTCGCAACGCCGGTGTGCAAGCTGCGCGGAGCCAAGCTTTTTGCCGGCTGGCTCTAGACGCGTTTCAGTGTTAAGATCGAGCGCCCCATTCCCCGATGACTCAATTCAGCGATACCGTTCATAGACCATGACCTGGAGCGAATATCACGAATCTACGAAGCACAGCCTTGAACCACTGCGACGAACTCCGCCTTCCCTCGACTGGGCGAACATGCCCGATCCATTCCGTCATTATGAAGGCGTGCCGGTGTTAGACCTTCCAGCCGATCCGCCATCTCCTGACGTGTCGGCGCTCGCAGTGCTTAACGGTTTCTCCGGCAGCGCTCCGGCTGGTGATGGCCCGGCATTTCTTTCGCAACTTCTGTTCTATTCAGCTGCGATCAGCGCGTCCAAGCGCGTTCCGTCCACCGGACAACGGTACGCCTTACGCGTGAACCCATCCTCTGGTAATCTGCATCCGACCGAGTTCCACTTCGTCACACGGGGCCTGAAGAAGTGGCCCGCAGCACTTTATCACTACCGTCCCTCTTCGCACATGGCTGAGCAGCGTGGGGGAGATTTTAACTTAAATCCGGGAGCTAGCGATAGCTCCGCGCCAGTTACGTTTGTGCTTACTAGCATTGCTTGGCGCGAGGCGTGGAAGTACCGTGACCACGCATATCGTTACTGCTTACACGATATCGGACACGCTTGGCAGGCACTCGCATTAGCCGCGCAAGCCATTGGATGCGATACCTGTGCATTCGGCCTTTCCGTCAAAATGAAGCCTCCCAGTCCTGTGGCCTCCCTCAGGATGAGTGGCCGATGCTCATTGTCGAGCTGCGCGGCAGGTGAAGTGGGCCCCTGGGCTGAGACAACCAGTCAAGAGACAAGTTACCGTTCGATGATAATTTCTTCCAGTCGCCGGGGCAATAGTTTTATGTTGGGAGTGCTGGTAAAGCGGAAACGGGGAAGGTGTGAAAGAATTAAACATTTCCGGTCGGTATTGTTGTAAACCGCTTATGATTGGGCATGAGCACCCGTGATTCAAAGTGTTCTCCACGCCTGAAAACGGTTGACCGCAAGCAGATGCTGTTGCGTGCGGTTGATGTCGATCAACTGATTGAGGCAGAGCATCCCGCTCGCTCCATCTGGGAACTTGTCGGCCGACTCAACCTTGGTTCCTTTTACAGCTGCATCTGTGTGGTCGAAGGAGGAGCCGGGCGGAGTGCGTTCGATCCGCAATTGCTGATTTCTATTTGGATCTACGCATATAGCCGCGGGATTGCCTCAGCTCGCGAGATCTCCCGGTTATGTGAAATTGATCCCGCGTTTCAGTGGCTCACTGGCTTGGACACGATCAATCATCACACACTTTCCGACTTCCGCGTTGCTCATCGAGAGGCTCTCGATGGGTTATTCACACAAGTGCTCGCTTTATTGCACCATGAAGGTCTGATCACACTCGAGCGCGTAATGCAAGATGGTACGAAGATTCGCGCCCGGGCACGAGGGAACAGCTTTACGAAAGAAGACCGGATTCGAGAACACCTGGAGATTGCCCGCCAGCATGTTCGGGACATGGTGAATCAAGAAGAAGAGACCGTCGCGGACCATCGCACTTCAACCCGCCGCCGATTCGCGAAAGCGCGAGTTGACAAGTTAGAGCGGGCGCTCGTTGAAATTAGCAAGCTACGGGCCGGAAAAATGGAAGATAAGAAGGCCTATGAACCCCGCGTGAGCACAACTGATCCTGAGGCGCGGATCATGAAAACCAGTGATGGTGGCTATGCTCCGAGTTATAACGTGCAGGTCACTACCGACGCTCACTCTGGCCTGATCGCCGAGATTCGGGTGACTCAGGACGTCAATGATCGCTATCAGCTATTGGCTGCGATGGAGGGCCTTGCGGCCCGCTGGCAAAGTATGCCAAAGCAAGCAGTAGCTGACGGAGATTTCACGACGAATCTTTCGGTGATGCAGATGGCCGAACGCGGAATCGATTTTTACGGTTCATGGAATCCTGGTCCAGCAGGGAAGAAAAGAACTCAGCCGGATTGGCGAGGTATTCATCCCGAATTTCAGCGGGACGCGTTTCGCTATGATGCCCAGCAAGATCACTACATCTGTCCAGCGGACAAACTGCTGAAATTCGGTAAAGCCAATAAATTGCCGCACGGTGGCGAAGATCGGTTCTATAAGGCGAGCAGAGCCGACTGCGGCCCTTGTCCGCACCGCGAGCACTGCTGTCCACACTACACGAGCCGAGGCCGTATCATCACGCACCGCACCGAACCAGCGCCAATAACAGCCTTCAAATTGAAAATGGAATCTGGGGAAGCAAAGACGGTTTACAAACAACGTAGTCGATTAGCAGAGTTTCCGTTTGCATGGATCAAAGAAAAACTCGGCCTGCGACGATTTCATGTACAAGGCTTCCTCAAAGCGCATCCTGAGGCACTTTGGGTTGGTCTGACGTTCAACATACAGCGATGGCTAACATTGCGTCGGCGATCCCAGGGCGCAGTATCGCAAGTCGTATAAAGCTTGCCGTGATACTTCGTCACGGTGCCATCAACCAATTTTCTAAACTGCACGGCGAAATTTCATAGATTAACTCCCGTTTTTATAACCGCTGGTCCGGAGCGATTCTTTCACACCTTCCGGGCTCTGCTGGCGAGCATCCCGATCAAGGGATAACCGGCCGGAACTCATCGCGACCGATGGGCAGGGCATGATCTTTCCGGCATGTCCCATAGCCTGGCCCCCGCCGACCGGAAAGCGGGACCCGGCGCCGGGTTCAGCAGAAGAAAGAACACATCGGGGCGAAAGATTCCGTCATGCCTCGTAAAACGCATTACGAGGGCCCCTCAAAGAGTGGGAAAACTGTTTTGCAAAGCGATTTTGGGGCACTGTCACGGCGAGCAGATGTGATTCTGGTGAGTGCCAGCCAATCTGTACCGCGGTTATCGATTTCCGGAGGAGATCATCTCTCAATGCGTATGGCTGTACTTTAATTTTTCGGTGAGTCTGCGAGAAGTGGAACTGATGATGGCTTATCGAGGAATCCATCTGAGGTATGAGACGATCCGGCGTTGGTGCGATACGTTTGGCTCTTCTTATGCGGCCAAACTGAAGCGGAGCCGGCCCAGATTGGGCGACAAATGGTTTCTGGATGAAGTCTTTCTCAAGATCAACGAGGTGCAGCATTATTTGTGGCGGGCTGTCGATCAGAATGGCGCCGTGATTGACATTCTGGTTCAGCCGAAGCGAGACCGCTTTGCTGCGATGCGATTCTTCCGAAGGCTCTTGGAAACCAGTCGTGGCCGCCCTCGCGTGATCATTACCGACAAGCTTCGAAGCTATGGCGCTGCCAAGAGAGTAATCCTGCCTCGAGTGACTCACCGACAAAGCCGGTAGTTAAATAATCGAGCGGAGAATTCACATCAGCCGACGCGACAACGAGAGCGCCGTATGAAATGCTTCAAGTCGCCGGAGCATGCGCAACGTTTTCTGGAGATACACGATATTGTGTCTGCCCACTTTCGACCGAAACGACATCTGCTCACTGCCGCATGCTACCAAGCGGAAAGGCAGCGCCGATTTCAGATATGGAAGCAGATCATCGCTGCCTAAGTTCACTTTGCAAAAGCACTTTGGCGCGGCGCCCTCGCAGGCAGCACGGCTCCAGGTCTACATAACCTCTTCCCCACCGCAACGTGACAGTACCCCGTATTGCGTTACAGTAGAACCGTGCTTAATCAAATCCGGTTAAGTGCGGCGAGGGAGCCCATGGACATTGCCTCTGTGATTCGACACCGCCTGGTCGAACTCGGCATCGGTCAGCGCGAGCTGGCTGTGGCTGCCGAGGTGACCGAATCCTACATCTCGCAGCTGCTGGCTAAGAAGAAAACGCCGCCCGCCCCGGATCGCACCGACATCTACGAAAAAATTGGCAAGGTTTTGAAGCTTCCCGATAAAGAGCTGGCAAGATTAGCCGACACTCAGCGCCACGAGGAACTGAAGCGGAAAGTTCTCTATCCGCCGCGGCCTCTTTTTCAAGAATTTCGGCGCCTCATTCTGCGGAAATGTGTACCCGCGAAGAGAAAGCTAATCGCCAGTATTTTCGAGCGGGAGCCTTTCGGGGAATTTGAACGCTTCATCGCTCAAAAAGCTTCTTGATGTAGGGAAACGAGTGGCGAGAGAAGAGCTTGAAGATGAAGAATGGATTCATCGCGTGGCCCGCGTCAGCAAGCGCAGCTACGAAGAGACACGGGCCTTGATTCTTGAGTTCCTGGATACGGATGTTTTCCACGTCTCGGTTGAAAACTGCATTTCCTTTCTTGACCCGCTCATTCAAAGCTGGGACATCGAATTCGAGAACTTCGGCATGGAGATCGTACTGAACCGCGGGTTGACTCGTAGTCACCTGAAAAGGCTCGAATTCCGGGAAGCGGAGCCCGAGCGCCCTTTCGAAATGGAGCCGGGTCTCAAGGAGTTCCTGGGCGATGCAAAGCTGTGCGCTGGCATCACCGAGCACGAAATTGCATTTCTGAAAAGCCTCAGGCTCAATGGGAAACGCCCCTCTGTCCTTTACTACTACCGAGAGCTACAGAACCTCCGAGACCCACTCAATTTCCTTCCTTCATTTATTAAAAGTCGACGAGGTCCGGAAACGAAAACCTCTGTCATTAAGTCTCGGGTTCGGAGAAAGACCGCCAAAAGCCCTAGCGGCCGTTCGGCATGACTTACGACGTACCCTCGGATCGGCAGGTGACGCCGACATTCGTGCGTACCAACGTGCTACAGCGGCTCGTAACGGCCGGAACAAAAACGTCCATGGGTTCGATCTCACCTTCAAAGGACTTCGGTGTTGCCTTTGAAGATGACGGCGAGCAAGCGTACTTCTATGCCCTAACTAGGCGCGACCGGGACACCAGAATCCTCGATGTGGTGAACATCTATACGGTGGACCAAGCTTCGGATCCTGTAATCCGCTGGAACGTGCAAATCATCTGGACCACGGATGGTACAAAGGTCATGTTGTTGATGGATGGGTATCCTCACGCAGTGTTCGATTTCCGAGGAAAGAGGGGATACTGCCGGAGTAACTATCCGAACGTTCCTCGCGGCGAAATTGATATCTGGCAATCAGAGATCACAGCTGGAACGATTCGGTACTCGAGTGCCTCCCCTGACGGGCCAGGATTGGAAGCTTCTTTTGAGTCGCTTCACCTGCCGTTCGCTCAACTGCAACAGCTCTGCCGCTCCGCCTACCGTCAACCGCCCTTAGACAGCGTTCTGGTTAGCGGGTGACATATTCGCTGGCCGGCTTCAGAGTGTCTAAGATGCGTTGACATTTTCGCGTAATCCTGCCAAGCTTAATCTCGCCAACCTTAAGAGTCTTCGCCGCATACCCAGCTCAGGACGCTCTCTCTTATTAATTTGGTAGAAAGAGCCCACAATGGGACGTCCCGAAAGCTATCGTCTTGATGAATCTCTACTGTCGATCCATTCTGAAAAAAGCGGCAGGCGTGTCCCCATCTTGGTTCCCTCGGGGGCCGTAGTCACAGTAACTGCCGGTCCTCTTGACGGCCTCCGGCTGGTCGACGTCATTTGGGAAAAGAAGATATTGATGATGTTCACTGTGGATCTGCGAAAACGCGCTACTTTAATAGGCTTGCCGGCAGACGTCCCGTCAGAACGCCCTTGACTTTCCTAGGTCGCCCCGATTAGCCTGTGACGTTCGTGCATGAATGGCCGACTCCAGATCTCGTAATCCGGGGCGAAAGCTGATTGATTCCTCTTCTGTCAGCCGATCTAGGAATCTCGTGGCCGTCTCCCAGGCAGTCTGAGCGTTTCGGAATGACTGAGACGCATGCTCGTCATGCCCCGAGCTAGAGGAGAGATCATAGGTATCCAGGAAGGTAAAGCCCAACTCGATCTCGTTTTGGATGAGCTTGATCAGTTCCGCCTTGTCAGGTTTAAGGGCCACGATTCAGTTACGGGTGCGTTGAAGACTGTCAACTTGACTCTCCATATCTTCTCAAACGGCAATGCGTCGTGATCGCCTGTCCGAGTTCCCTTGGCCGCTTTCTTAGCGCTGAATGATCGAGGAGCGGGATGGGCGGCTGTTTTTGCCTTCCAGATCGCGCCATCGCAACGACGCTGAAGGTAGTGTCGTAAAGTTGCCTTGAAGAAGTTTTGGCCCGGCGCTGGTAACGTGCTCGATAGGACCGCTCACGACCACGAGTTTTTGGCGGTTGCATACCTTATTCCACGCATGTAAGCTAGTTAACGGGCGCGACTACTCCCGGTTGCCTTGAACTACACCCCTGTGGCCACAGGACAGAACAGACAACCGGGTGCTTAACTTTTACTGTCTGTATCAGCCGAATAGTTGCCGTTCGAGCTGCGCAGCGGTCCTCAGTTGTCTTTCGGCTTCGATCCAGTCCTGTTCCGGAGATCCTATCGGACATCCTCGAAATTGCCAGATGCATGAGCTAGGTTCGCAATGCGCTCGTGTTCACTATCTGGGTTACCAATCACCGCCGTTTACTGCTGCGGGTTTTCTGTTTTCGAGTCGCGAGCAGGAGCGACTCCAGCTGCTATAGATTCCATACGGTTGTTCTCCTTAAGAAGGGAATTCCCGAGGCCGGGCGAGGGACGTTGGATACTCGGCACTGACGCAGAATCCAAGTCAGGTTTAAAGCTAACCTAGATTGCGAGTGCAAACAAGCGCAAATTCTGAATGTGCGTTTTCAGGGATTGGGCGGAAACTGGTGGTCCGCTAATCTTCGTGGCGTGCGACCTTCAATTGGAATTGCGGTAGCGTCCTAAAGGTTCGCTGAAGGATTCCGAAAGCAAATCAATCAACGTGGCGCGTTCCCGCAGATCTGCAGCGAACATTGTCACTGCCTTATTTCCCCAGTTAACGTCGACGGTACTGAGTCCGTCAAAAGGACCATCCGTTATCGTGACTACGGCTCCAGACGGAACCGTGATCGGAAGCCGACTGTCAGTTTCTTCAGAAGGGATGGACAGGATTGCTCGATGAAGACGATAGGTTTCGCATACTGCCATGGCGAGGCTCTTTCTACCAAAGTGATAAGAGAGAGCGTCCCAGGACGGGCTATGCGGCGAAGACCCTTAAGGTTGGCTCATCGAGCTTGGCAGGATATCTCGACATTGTCAATGCACTCTTTAGCCAAGAAACTCCTCACGAGTCGCTGTTTCGAGTGCCTGCATCGGCGTCAGGCCTAGCATCAACCAAACAGGCGACGCAAAGATCGACCACGGCACAGGTCGATCACGGAGGAGGTTCGGATAACACTGCTTGAACGGAGCGATGTTCGAGATGCTTCTGCGGTTCGAACAAGAGTTGCAGGAGTTTGTGAACCGCGCGAGGCGAGGTCCGGCAATCATTGTAGTTGTGAGGGATCCAACTGCCGCCGCCGATTAAGAAGAGCGAAAGTAGCGTTTGTTGTTTCCGCCGCGGTCGCCCCTCACGCTTAGGGACTATAATCTTTATAACCCGGCACGTACCCAGTCCCGAATGTGTATGAGCGAGTGCTATCAATGGAATATATTTTTCAAGTCCACCGCCATACAAAATGATACCCGCTAATGAATTCCGCAAATCCGAACGACCACTCGTAGTGGACTGCGCATTCGGGTTCGTAGCCTCAGCAATAGCGACGCTGCTCGTATGCATCATCACCCCAGCCCGACCGATTCCGGACTATTGTTGTCCAAAAATGTAACTGCTCGACGCCAGCATTGGCTCATTACTGGAGTAGGTATGTTTCTTGGGATTGGTCTGAGCCGGTTACCTGCCATTTCCCCGTCGACTTCTGTGATGGTGCGTCGTCATCGAACGGTTGTTTCATTGAACCGGTCAGAATTCTCATTTGGCTTCAGTGACTGAGCGCTCGCCCTGCTCTTCCGTGGACAGCGACTGCAACCAATCTAGTCCGGGGCGGAGCTGCCTCGATGCTTGGAGATTTTCTTAGTCGTGGCGGCCATCGCGAGTACATCGCAGGGCTCGAGCAAAAATCTTCTCAATCTGCGTTCCAGCAGACACCATACAAGGTAGATGGTCCTCGACGGTAGACCAAAACTGGGCAGATACCTAATCGACAGAGGAACCAGCCTGGTAGAAAAAAGGCATTCGATACGTTCGCCGACGAAACGAGGGGGAAAAGATATGCCGTTCGAAGGGCTGCTCCGCCGAGCGGCAGCCGTGCCCAAGCTCCAAAAGCCGCAGCGGGAGTTTCGTCGCAAGATAGGGTATGGATGTAGTCGTTCAGTTTTGAGGTTCTCTGATGCCAGATCCTTCTCAATCCCTTAAAAACTCCGAGAGTGATCTGCCGCCAGAGGACAAAAATCCGGCGATCGCCCCCTTTCCGATTGTGGGTGTCGGGGCCTCCGCGGGCGGTCTGGATGCCCTTTCGCAGTTGCTTGGAGCTTTGCCCGTCGACACGGGCATGGCCTTCGTTCTGGTTCAACACTTGGAGCCCACCCACAGAAGCCACTTGACGGAGCTTCTTTCGCGCGTTACCGCGATGAGTGTCTGCGAGGTGGTTGATGGAGTGCGGATTGAGCCGGATCACGTTTATGTGATCCCGCCGAACACTGGCCTTAGACTTGCGAAACGGGTACTCCACTTGACAACTCGCCCGGCGTACTCGAGTCCACACCCGACGATTGACGCCTTCTTCCAATCTCTGGCTGTCAACCAGGGAAGGCTTTCCATAGCTGTTGTGCTTTCCGGAACCGGTTCGGACGGATCGGAAGGGGTTAAGGCTATCAAGAGCGCGTGCGGAATCGTATTCGCTCAGGATGAGGAATCAGCCCAGCATCCGGCCATGCCTCGCAACGCGGTTGCCACGGGAGTCGTTGATTACATCCTATCTCCGGCACAAATCGCGGCAGAACTGGCCCGCATCAGCCACCATCGCTATGTCAATTCACCGTCAGACCAAAGCCAAGATGAAATTCTTCCCGAGGGAGATGGAGAACTGAATCAGATTTTCACGCTCCTCCGGCACGTCACCGGTGTTGATTTCAGTAAATATAAGCAGACAACTCTGCGGCGGCGCCTCGGCCGCCGGATGTTGGTACATCACTCGGAGGACCTTAAAGACTACCTGGCATACGTCCGGCAGCATCCTGAGGAACTCGAAACGCTTTACAAAGATTTGCTGATAAACGTGACTTGTTTCTTCCGAGATGTGGATGCTTTTGCGGCATTGTCCGATCAAATCTCCGCGCTCGTGAACAGTGGGGAAATCAAGGGTTCTTTTCGCGCCTGGATACCAGGGTGTTCCACAGGTGAGGAAGTTTACTCGCTCGCGATGTGCGTAGGCGAGGTCCTGGAAGAAAAGGGGCTTCGCTCGAGCATGCAGCTCTTCGGCACCGATATCAGTGAGCCGGCGCTCCAGGTAGCGCGCGGCGGCGTATACACGCACCACGGTCTGCAGAACGTATCCGCCCAGCGTCTCAGCCGATACTTCAGAAAGGTCGATGGGAAATATCAGATCAGCAAGGTGATTCGCGAAAATTGCATATTTGCCCGGCAAGACGTCACCCACGACACACCTTTTTCTCATCTCGATCTCATTAGCTGTCGGAATACGCTGATCTATCTTGAATCCGCACCGCAAAAAGGATTAATGCCGATTTTTCACTACGGCTTGAATCCATCGGGTTTGCTTTTCCTCGGGGGTGCGGAGACAATCGGCTCGGCCACTGATCTGTTTAGGGCAGTCGATGGCAAGCACAAGATCTTCGCCCGCAAACCGGGTCCGAGCCGGTTAGCTCAGGCGTTTTCTAAGCATCGCGATTCCGCCGAGCCACTCGCGCGGATTGAAGTGGAAACTTCCCTTTCTGCTCTCGAACTTCGAAAGCGAGTAGATCGTACGATCCAGGATAGGTATTCGCCCGATTGCGTTGTCGTCAACCAGGATCTGAAAATCCTGCAGTTTCGAGGTGCAACTGGCTTCTATCTGGAGCCACCCGCAGGTGAAGCGACCTATCACCTGTTGCGAATGGCAAGGGGGACTTTGCAGTACGCTCTCCGCGAAACAATCTCTTACGCTGTACAGCAGAATCTATTTGCTGAAAAAAAAGGAATCCGTGTCGAGCACCTGGGTACCGTTCGCATGATCGATTTAGAGGTCATCCCGGTGGGAAGCGGATCTCACTGCGAACGATTCTATCTGGTGGTTTTTAGGCAAGCGGCCCCGTTGCTTCATCCTGTGTCCCTAGAATCTGCACACATCGATTGTGAAGACGACCGAGCCAATCACCTCGAAATTGAACTCGCCCAAGCTCGTCAGTATTTACGCACCGTCTCCGAGGACCACGAGGCGGCGCTGGAGGAAACGCGCGTTGCCAACGAAGAGTTGCAAAGCGCGAACGAGGAACTGCAAAGTAGTAATGAAGAGCTGGGGACGATCAAGGAGGAGTTGCAGTCAGCAAACGAGGAGCTGACAACGGTTAACGAAGAGCTCGATACGCGCAATCACCAGCTTGGAGTCCTGAATGACGATCTAACAAATCTCTTTGGCTCGGTTAACATTCCGATCTTCAGAGTCGATCGGAAACTGCTGCTATGCCGGTTTACTCCGGCAGCCGAAAAGTTGTTCGATGTTGTAGCGGCAGATCTTGGACATCCCATTCGTCAGCTGCAAAATCGGTTCGTAACCCGTATCGACATAGACGCTGTGATTCGCGAAGCAATCGAGAACCTAACCGTTCAGACCCATGAGATAGAAGATACGCACGGACGCTGGTGGTCGCTTTCGGTACGTCCGTATCGGACCGCAGAGGACCGCCTCGACGGTGCGGTGCTCACGTTCATGGATGTTGATTCGATCAAACACGCCTTGAAAGCTTCGCAGGAAGCTCGGTACTACGCCGACGCCATTGTCGAGACAGTACGGGAGCCGATCGTAATCCTGGGTCCGGGGCTGCGTATCGAGCGCGCTAACGCTTCCTTTTACAGCAAGTTCCGACTGGATCCCGAGCACACCGAGGGATGCTTCATCCACGAACTGGGCAGCGATCAGTGGACAATCCCCGGACTTCGCTCGTTGTTGGAAGAGATTTCAGCCCAGAACAGCTCCTTCAGCGATTTCGAGGTGAAACACACATTTCGAAACATTGGCCCACGTGTCATGCTGCTCAACGCCCGGCAGTTACAACTGGAATCGCTGCCCCGTATCCTGCTGGCCTTCGAAGATATAACCGATCGCCGACAGGCGGAGGAATCCATTACTCACCAGCTGGAAAACACGGATCGTGAGTTGGACCGCACGAAGGAGGAACTGCGCGGACTCACCGCACGCTTGATGACCGCTCATGAAGACGAACAGCGTCGCATTGCGGGCGAACTCCATGACGACCTTGTCCAGCGGCTCGGGTTCCTCGAGTTTCAGGTTGAGCAGTTCCGGATGGGGCCATTTAGTAAAGCGCACGCTGAGGTAGCGGGCATGCTCGGCTCGCTACAAGGCCAGATCGCAGAGCTCTCAGAAGTGGCCCGCAATATCTCGCACGGGCTTCATCCCGCCATTCTCGACGATCTCGGACTCGTTGCGGCTCTGCGAAAACTTGCAAAGGATTTTAGCCGGGGGCGAGCGCGCCCGGTGCGCTTCATAAACCGGACAGGCAGATGTTCACTGCCGAGACGACATTTCGCGGCAGGAATATATCGCATCGCACAGGAAAGCTTGCATAACGCAGCTAAATACGCGCCCGCATCTGAACTGACGATCTCCTTAAACTGCAAACAAAGCGAGTTGCTAATGACGATTGCGGACTCGGGCCCGGGTTTTGACCCCGCTTCGGTTCGCGGTGACGGAGGCTTGGGTATCGTAAATATGCAGGAGCGGGCCCGTTTACTGGGCGCAACAATCCGGATCGATTCTCAACCCGGAACTGGAACAACGATCACGCTTCGCGCGCCGCTAACTGGATGGGTCACAAACGTAAGTCGCGCGCGAGCTGAGAGTGTCGACCGAGAACATAATTGATAGACAAGCCTTTGGAGGAGCCGGTTGTGGCGTTTAACGATAATCGAGTTCGGTCTCGCATATTGCTGGCCGACGATCATACGCTGATGCTCGAAGGTATTCGGCTCATGCTCGAGCCGGAATTTGAACTGATCGGAAGCGTAGAAGATGGGCAGGCACTCCTGATGGCCGCCAGGAAGCTCAAGCCGGACGTGATTCTCCTCGATATTTCGATGCCGCTCCTAAACGGTATTGATGCGGCTGTTCAACTCCGAAGAACGCTGCCATCTACGAAACTGATCTTCGTGACCATGCATGCTGATCCCGACTATGTTACAGAAGCGTTCCGATCCGGGGCGTCTGGATACCTTCTGAAACGTGCAGCCGCTTCTGAGTTACTCACAGCTGTTCGGGAGGTTCTAAGGGGCAATCACTATGTGAGCCCGTTGGTGACACGAAATACGTTGAGCTGTTTGATCGGCTCACCTCCAATCGGAGGAAAGCTCTCCCATAATCTGACTTCTCGGCAACGCGAGGTTCTGCAACTGGTTGCGGAAGGACGTTCCCGGAAGGAAATTGCGGAGATTCTGCATATCTCCGTAAAAACCGTAGAGTTTCACAAGGCTTCCCTCACACGAGAGCTGCATTTGAAAACACCTTCGGACTTCACTCGCTATGCGATCGAGCATGGAATGATTACGCCCGAACGGGCGCTTTGAACACACACGTGCTTTTTAGGCTACCGCTTGGGGACAACTAGGCAAGTGCCGAGTGTTCTGCGCTGAAAGCAGACGGTAGAATTCCAATCAGGATCCGGCAACTGCGAACTTACTCGAGTTCTTTCGGAGGTTCTCGAGCGCTGCCGCTTGTGCACGGTGTGTCGTCGCTGCGGGTCCGCGGTCATGAGCAGTTGTCGCACTGCCTTACGACGACCTCAGTCTCGTTAGAGACTTCTTCAACTCCAGTCAGCGCCGAGGGGCTAATGCAACCAACTGGTTACACAATCGACCACCCAAAAAGTTCCACCAATGGCGCCACGGCCGGCGTTTCTGAGACGCATTCGCCGCAATCTTCCGCCAACCTACATTCGAGCGAACACGCAGCTTATACCATCAGCATCGACGCTCTGCAGTATCCTGCGATCGTTCTTGACCGTAGTCTAAGGGTAAAGACAGCGAATCGCGCTTTTTATACGCACTTCGAGCTCACTCGAGCGGAAACGGAGGGCAACATCCTCTCCGAGATCGGCAACCGCGGGTGGAATGGCCCAAAGCTGCATGATCTTTTGGCCCGGCTGCATTCGGGCGAGGACACTTTACGTGAGATCGAATGGGTCCAGGAAATGCCGCCTCTGGGCGAACGAGTATTGATAATTAGCGCGCAAAGATTGTTAGATGAAGGCCCAGATGAGCTGACTATTCTGGTCATCGAGGACGGGACCGAACGCAGGCGAGCGGAGTACCGTTTACGGGCAGCTTGCGCTGGAGTCGAGCGCCAGGCGAGAGAATTGCGCCACTCCAATGAGGAGCTATCGCAGTTCGCTCAAATGGTTTCTCATGACCTGAGAGCTCCGCTTCGCGCAGTGCTGCTATATACGCAGCTTCTCCAGCATCAATGCAAAAACAAGATCGATGAAGAGGACTTTTCGAATTTCCACTGCATCACTCAAACTGTACACGGAATGGCTGTTCTCATCACCGATCTGCTCTCGTACGCCCAGGTTTCAGGCGGCCGTTCCGCAACCCCAGCGCTCGTGGACACTCAGGTCATACTGCAATCAGCTCTTGCCAATCTGCACGCCTCTATTATCGAAACAGAGGCCGTCGTAACTTCGGCGAGTCTTCCAAGAGTACACGTGCATTCTACACAGCTATTGCAGCTATTTCAAAACTTGATTGGGAATGCCATCCAATATCGCAACCTACGCCCGCAAATCCACGTCTCAGCGACAAAGCGGGAAACCTGTTGGGTCTTTGCAGTTCGCGACAATGGGATCGGCATCAGGCAACAAGATTGTGACCGCATCTTTGAACCCTTCAGACGCTTACATGGGAATGAACGACCCGGTACCGGTCTGGGCCTTTCGGTCTGCAAAAAGATCGTTGAGCAACGTGGCGGTAGGATATGGGTTACGTCGGAGATTGAAAAAGGATCCACCTTCTACTTTGCCCTTGCGAAATAAGAAAATCGCCTTCCTCTCAACTCATTAGCGTCTTTGCTGCCGCAGGCTGATTGTATGTACACGCGTTGCTGTTAGCCATGCGAACTGTGATCACGCCGCAGTGCCCTTAGCGCAAGCATGCAAAACCAACTTACCGACGGAACGTGTGGTCACCACAACGATGCCAGTCTCGGTGACGTGATGTAGGGCACGATCCTGCTCGACATCGTAGCCAATACTCATACCATCCGCTAGCGTGACGTTCTCGTCGAGGATGGTGCGTCGAATCCTACATTTACGCCCGATGACGCAATTGTCGAGAACGATCGAGTTTTCGACGACGCTCCCGCTTTGCACATGGACACCTCGACCGAGTACAGAGCCGCGAACTACGCCACCCGTAAGAATGCAGCCGCCACCGATGACCGAACCTATGGCCTGGCCCGCGCAGCCCGCCTCGTCAAAAGTAAATTTTGCTCCCGGGTCAGGATAGCTGGCCGTTCGTATAGGCCACCGGCGGTTGTAAAGGTTGAGGGAAGGTAGCAGGCCGCACAGATCCATGTGCGCCTCGTAATATGCCTCGAGAGTTCCCACGTCTCTCCAATACACAGGGGCATCTGCCGGCTCGCCGGGAATCCCGTTCGCCTGGTAGTCGTACGCGTACATTGCTGCTCTTCCGAGCAGCGCGGGCAAAATGTCATGGCCGAAATCGTGCTTACTGTCTTTCCGCAGAGCGTCGGCCTCAAGCTCCCGCAGTAATATGCGAGCGGAGAAAATGTAGTTGCCCATGGATGCATAAACTCGATGGGGCTCACCCGGAATCGTAGGTGCTTCCGATTTTTTCTCGTGGAATGCCACAATCGCGCCATCCGGCGCCGCCTCGATCACCCCAAATTCTGAGGCCAGGTGAGCGGAAACAGGAATTGCTGCAACGCTCACATCCGCGTGCTTTCGCTCGTGAAAGTCGATCATGTCGCGCACGTTCATACGGTAGATATGGTCGGCGCCAAAGATGGCCACCAGATGTCCATCGAGATCGTCAATCAGGTTTAGATTTTGATAAATTGCGTCCGCAGTGCCGCTGTACCACGTTTCATCGGCTGAGCGCATCTGCGCAGGTACAGGAATGATGAACTGATCCTGCAGCAAACCACCGAATTGCCATCCGTCTCGCAAATGGCGCAAGAGCGATTGGCTCTTGAACTGCACCAGCACATAAATCGAGTACAAGCCTGAATTGATGAGATTGCTGAGCACGAAATCTACAATGCGGTATTTGCCCCCAAAGGGAACTGCGGGTTTGGCGCGTTCCTGGGTCAGCGGAAAGAGACGGTTGCCTCTCCCCCCGGCCAAGACGAAAGCGACCACTTGGTGTTGCATTCTGTCCCTTCTTGGTGTGTAGAGACGCCTCATTGGGCGAAGAACTTCTAGCCCCCGACGCGATATCTCGAAGCCACAGAGGCTGAAAACGTCTAAATCGATTTAAGCAAGGCTATCGAGGCTGGGACTGTAATGCGGGCCATTGCGAAGGCCGTTCCTGGAGAAAAAAGGGGGCCTTCCGGAACGGCCCCTAGGCAATTACATTGCGCTGGTTTGCGCTGTCAATGCGGGTTCTTTATTGACGTTTACCTTGATGGCGCGAGGCTTAGCGACCGCTTTCTTGGAGAGAGTGATCGTTAACACGCCGTGCGCGTAATCGGCGCGCGCGCTCTCGGCATCGACCGTCTCCGGCAAAGTGAAAGAACGCGCGAAAGCCCCGTAGCTGCGCTCCATCCGGTGGTACCCTTTTACGCTGTCGTCGTTCTCGATGCTCCGCTCACCCTTGAGCGTCAGAGTCCCATTCTCCACCTGAACCTCGATCTGCGCGAGGTTTACGTCGGGCGCGTCAGCCCGGAAGATCAGCTCGTTATCGGTTTCAAAAATATCAACAGCCGGACTCCACGGTCTACTTTGGTTGTCTCCCGGGACCAGTCGGTTAACCGTCTCGTTAAAGGACAACATTGCTGTCGGGAGATCATTCAAATTGCTGAATCTCGCTAGTTCCATACTTTACACTCTTTCTTGATACCCTTAGTATAAGATATGAGTCTTGTTTTGTCAATTTATTTAATATGTGTTTTGTAAATGCTTGCTTCCTTCACCCGGACCAGCTTAGTTATGATGGCTTTACAACCCGGCCTGTGCGTACCGGACGTGTCGCTAGCGTTAGTCGCCTTGCCCAACCAATTCACCGAATAGTCGAGAAGTTCCTCTGAAGCAGATGCACATGATGCGGTCCAGTGCTCCATACAGTTGGCTCATATTCAGACTGTTGAAACGTACGGTGACAGAGTGGAGCACGGACAACGCTACTCGCTGGAGCGCCTCGGTAGCTTTCTACACTCTGCTTTCACTGGCGCCGCTCCTGGTTCTCACGATCGCTATTGCTGGCTTGGTCTATGGAAAGAGAATCGCACAAGGCCAATTGGTTTTAGGCGTGAGGGATCTGGTGGGTCCTGACGTTGGCCCGGCCATTCAGATTCTGCTCAAGAATCCTCACAAACCAGTGACCAGCTTGCTTACGGCCGTGTTCGGCACGCTGACTTTGTTCTTTGGAGCTTCAGCCGTATTCAACGAGGTTCGTGATGCTCTGAATACCATCTGGCATGTGCCTCTCCATAGGCATGCGACCCATTTCGAGAACTTATTCCGTATTGCGAAGGAGCGCCTGTACTCGTT
Organism: Terriglobia bacterium; assembly: GCA_963841675.1. Taxonomy (GTDB): domain Bacteria; phylum Acidobacteriota; class Terriglobia; order Bryobacterales; family Bryobacteraceae; genus Bog-105. The sequence continues at coordinate 23,905 of CAWJEH010000006.1, read as the reverse complement.
TGTCATGATCCTTGCGGTCGGTCTCCTGCTTCTCCTCTCACTGATACTGAATACTTGGCTTGCGACGGTCGAAAGGTTCTTTGGGTGGCGGATATTCGCGTCCAATCCATTTCTGCATGGCACGGCATTCCTTATTTCTTCTCTGGTGATCACCTTGGTGTTTGCCGGCATATATAAGTTCCTTCCGAATGTGCGTTTGAACTGGCGGGACGTCGCCACGGGAGCCGTTGTCACGTCGCTGCTGTTTTTGGTCGGAAAGCAGCTCATCGCACTCTACATGGAGAAGACAAATCTGGGATCCGCTTATGGCGCGGCCGGTTCGTTTATCGTCGTCCTGATCTGGGTGTACTACTCGGCTCAGGTCTTTTTCTTCGGCGCGGAGTTCACGAAAGTGTATGCGGAGACTCTTGGCTCCCAAACAGAGACAGCGGACATCCGCGACAAGCTCCCTGGAGACGAACGATCCAAACGCAGCACACTCGCGTAGAGTAAGCGCTCACTGGGCGTGATCATTGCGTCGAACGGGAGGGCGTGTCCGGCGGAGGCTGGTCTGAGCGAGACCCTTCATTCGACAGCGAGCTGAGCCAGTCCAATCCGGGCGGGTTGGCATCGCTGCCCGGCGCCTTTCTTAGTGGTTTTAAGCTTCGCCGTTCAGTAAGAAGCTTCAGTGTGTTGTACGTCGTGAAAAAGACATTCAGTCTCAGATCATTGCGCAATGAAGCCAACCCGCGCGACACTCGACCGCGCGCCTTCATGCGGGAGATAGCGCCGACGCCCGGCATGTTCTTCGGATTGCGGCAACTGTTCAATCGAACCACTGCAATCTCACTGTCCGTTAGAATCGGCCGCTCTCCCTTGAGTTCCTGCAGCAGATCAGGGGAAGTGCGCGCCACCAACATGGCCGCGTTAAGGCATCCCGTGAACGCCAGATCGTTCACTACTTTCGCTCGTTCATGGTCGATCTTTGAAGCTGTGGAATGAGTCCAATGTGCCAGCTCAAACCGAAAAGCGATATCTTCAGCCGCAGCTCCCAGCCAGACATCCGCCCGCTGAGGATCTTTCCACAACCGCACGTGATGACGTTTTTGAACAGTATCCAAGCTCTTCTGATATACGAAATCGGACCGTGCTCCGTTTGAACGAAGCCGCCCGCGCGGCGGACGCTACGCGTGAGCGTAGCTTGAAGATGCCGTTGTAGTTGGCTGTAGTGTATGGGTCACAAGGAGATCCCTGTGACCCAACTTCGCAAAATGATGCTGGAAGAGCTCCAGCGTCGTAATTACTCTCAGACTACCGTGAAGGACTACCTGAAGATCGTGGAGTCCTTTGCCAAGCACTTCCGTTGTTCTCCGGATCAGCTAGGACCGGAGCAGATCCGCGCTTATCAGGTGTATCTATTCACCGAGAGGAAGCTAGGCGCACGGACCGTCGGACATCACACGGCTGCTTTGCGTTTCTTCTTCTGCAAGACTCTGAAGCGTAATTACCCGGTGGAGGAAGTCCCGTATCCGAAAGCACCTCGGCGCTTACCCACGATCCTGACTCAAGACGAGGCCGTGAGGCTGATCGATTCGGCCAGCAACCTCTTTCATCGCGCCATGCTGATGACGGTCTATTCGACCGGGATGCGCAGGGCGGAGATGTGCCAGTTGAAGGTGGAAGACATCGACAGCGACCGCATGCTCATCCACATTCGTCAGGGAAAAGGCCGCCGGGATCGGGACGTGCCGTTAAGTCCGAACCTGTTGGAGACGCTACGCGAGTACTGGCGTTGGATGAAGCCGAAGAGGTACTTGTTTCCAGGCACCGTAAACGGCTCACGAGCAGACAAGCCGATCACGCCTAAGATGTTGTGGGAGGCCTGCCGGGAAGCAGCGCAACGAGCGGGTATCACCAAGTCCGTGCGCCCACACTTACTACGGCACGCTTCGGCATACTACACCACCTTTCAGAGTCGGTTCATTCTAAAGGCAATTGCGCTTGGCCAGGCGCAATCGGCGGCAGTCTACGGCCGTTATGCACGGCTTTCACTTCCGCCTGCACAGCGGGCAGGGTGAGATTTTTCCGATCGATCACCCATGGCGCGCATTCGACAACCTGCGTTGCGGGAAGAATCTGTTCACGGATAAGGCGTCTAACGACCGTATTGCTCACCTTGAGTTCTTCTGCTGCTTGCTCCCGGGTTACCCAGCCATCCTGCTTCTGGAATGGCTGGACATGGTGATACCCACGCAAGCCGGCAACGCGGGAGGCGTTCCAGTGCTTCTCTTGGCCCGTTTTGTATCCGAGGCGATTCAGAATCGCAGCAATCGCTTTATCCGGACAGACCTTGGCTAGCTCACTTACTAACTCAATCACTGTTCGCTCTGCCTGACGCCGATGTTGACCGGATGGATTGCGCTCCACAGATAACTCCGTGTGAACCCCTCCCGCCCAGTGAAGAATGAGCCGATGCATGCGAGACTCCCGCTCGCTTTGCACAATGATCTCGTGGAGCACGGTTCGTAGAATGCGCTTTTTCAAGGGCACTGGTGCATCCGGATGCTCCCATACTGTGCGCACATCGTCACCGAGCGCCATCAACTCAGTCCGCTGCCCCTCATCGAGCGGCGAAGATCGTTCTCCCATAGCCGCAATCCGCATCTCGAGTGCCGCGACCTGCTCCAGTGCATGATTCCAGCGAGCTTCCAGTTCGCCGGCCACCAACCGATTTTCGGGTTCAACCGCATCGAACTGTCGGCGTGCCCGGTTGGCCTCGTATCGAGCGCGCTCCAAGGCTAGTTCAAGCGCTTGGCGCTTCGCCTCATCCTCGGCCTGAGCACATTCACTCACCTTAACAGCGGCCTCGATTCCGGCAGGCTGAATGGCAGCCAAAACGCTATGGACCACGGCTCGGTCCACACGCAAACTGCCGATGGTCAAGCAAGAGCCAGAACCACGGTTGCCTCGATCCCCTCGGCAGCCGTACCGAGGTACCCGGCCACCGTTGCCGCTATAGACAACCTGCAGTTTTCGTCCACAACGGCCGCAGCGCAGCAAGCCCGAGAGCAGAGCCGTGCCGGCTTTAGCGGCGCCGCTGCTTTCTCCATCGGCCCATGCCACATTCATCTCCAGCCGTCTTTGATTCTCCAGATACTCCTCCCAACTGATGTATCCCGGATGCTGATCCACAAGCAAGACCTTCCACTCATTTTGCGGCTTTCGATATCGCGATTGGTGTCGCGCTCGTCCGTCTTCGATCACAGTTCGCGGCGCTGTCTTGCCGTATGCAAACGCTCCGCCGTAGCATGGATTTCTGAGCATCTGAAGGATTCTTCCGCTGCTCGGTAAAGCCCAGATGACTTCCTTACCGGCAGTGCCGCCTTTGACGTGTGGCAATGAGATCCGCTCGTCACGAAACCAGATGGTTGCTTGCCGCGCACTTCCGAGTTGATGGAACTTCTGAAAGACGGTGGCAATCGCCTGCTGTACCTGGCGGTCTGGCGTCTTTTCCAGGCGGCCCTCTTCGGTGCGAATAAAACCCACCGGGACTTCCCACAACGTGAAGCCTCGCCTCACCTTCTGTTCAAAAGCCGCACGCGCCCGTTGTCGTAACAGCCCGAGTTCAAACTCCGCCATCGAACCCTTCAGGCCAAGCAACAAACGATCATTCAGTGACCTCGGATCATAGATACCATCGCTGTCGATGAGTAGCGTTTCAGCCAGCGCACAGAGGTCAACCAGATGATGCCAATCACGATTGTTGCGGGCCAGCCGTGAAGCTTCCAACGCGAATACCGCGCCTGCCAGACCCTGGCACACGGAAGCGAGCAGGCGGCCAAACCCTACTCGCTCCTGAGCGCCACTGCCGGACCGGCCAAGGTCTTCATCGATGACAATCACTTTCGAAAACCCAAGCTGCTTCGCTCGCTCAGCCAGTGCATACTGCCGCTCTTTCCCTTCCAGGTGATTGCGAACCTGATACGGAGTCGATTGACGAACGTAGACATAAGCCCCTCGCTGCAGATGCTCGCCTCTAATCTTCTCGCTCATGCTGCCTCCGCTCATCCTTCTTCGCAACACTCGCCAGCAGTTCCTTCCAGAGACTTCGACAGCTCTCCTGCACCGACTCGGGTAGTCTGTTCCAAAGTTCGTCGTCTTCGAAGCGAATCTTTCGCTGCCATGTCACCGGATTCTCCTTGTTGTGCATCCTGACCTCCTGATGCGGATTCTGCACAACTGTGGGCGTCGTTGCCTCCGATTAACTTGCGCACATTGAGAAGCGAGCTCACTGAAATGCGCGGCTTCGCTTCGAGCTTTAATCCTTCGCACGTTTCCGGCTTTAACATCCACTCCGGTATCGCCAACTGCGAGCCATCCGGCAGCTGCACAATCACGACCGCCGAACTGCCCCGGCGCAGGTATCGAACCAGTTGGACTGCTACTCCATGGAGCGGGTGATACCGGTAGCAGATTTTCGCGGAATACAAATCATGAGCAGTACGGGAATGCCTTACGGCACAGCTTCGCTACGCATCTGTTAGAAGGAGGGGCCGATCTGCCGACCGTGCAAGCATTGCTCGGGCATGCCGACCTCAAGCCCACCTCCATCTACCTGCACATGTCTGAGCGCCATCTGAAGGCGGCCGGAACACCGCTCGACAAGCTCAAGTTATCAAGCCTGGACCAGGTGAAGCGGTCCCGGAAGCTGCACAAGAGATGAAGCAGCCACCTTTCGAGGTGGCCGACATCATCCGTCAGCACGGCAAGAGCTTTATCGAAAAGAATCGATCCTGGTTAACGTGGCTGCATGTGCGCGTGCTGTTTGCCGTCGAGCACTGCCGCACGGCAGCGCTCGGTGGACACCTGGATCGCTGTTGCCATTGTGGCCATGAGGCCACCTCTTTCAACTCGTGTCGCTCCCGACACTGCCCGAAGTGTCAGACCAACGCTCGCAACAAGTGGCTCGCAGAACGCGGCAAGGAACTGCTACCAGTGAAGTATGTGCATGTGGTCTTCACGATTCCGCATCAACTATCGTGGCTGGCCCTGCAAAACAAAAAGGTTGTTTATGATCTGTTGTTTCGTGCCAGTGCCGCCACATTGCTGGAGATTGCTGCTGATCCGAAGCATCTTGGGGCAGAGATCGGTTTCCTGAGTGTGCTCCACACCTGGGGACAGAATCTTCAGCATCATCCTCACCTTCACTGCGTTGTTCCGGCCGGCGGTTTGTCGGCAGATCACACCCATTGGGTTCACCCGCGCTATCCCTTCTTTCTTCCCGTCAAACTATTGAGCCGCGTGTTTCGCGGCAAGTTCATCGCCGGCTTGAAGCGGGCTTTCTATCAACACAAACTCGTCTTTCCTGGCAGTCTGAAACCATTCGCAGAGAGCAAAGTCTTCCATGCTTTTCTGCGGCCGCTGTTTCGTCAGGATTGGGTGGTTTACTCCAAACGGCCATTCGGAGGACCGCAACACGTTCTCCAGTATCTGGCCCGCTATACGCATCGCGTTGCCATTTCCAACCACCGGATCGTCGATGTCGCTGATGGGAAAGTGACGTTCCGTTGGAAAGACTATGCGCACAAAGGCAAGCAAAAGCTGATGACCGTCACGGCGGAGGAGTTCCTTCGCCGTTTTCTCCTTCACACCTTGCCTCGTGGCTTTGTGCGTATTCGGTTCTGCGGCTTTCTGGCGAACCGACGTCGCGGCCCAGCTCTTCCTTTGTGTCAAACACTTCTAAGAACGGAGCCACCGGTTCAGCCCTCTTCCACTACTTCTGCCGGTGCAAGCCTTTGGCTTTGTCCCTGCTGCGGTGGACCGATGGCCCTCATCGAAAGGCTTACTGCGCAACAGCTCCGCTGGAGTTCTGCCGGGGGGGAGAGCTTGTGTGATACGTCCTAGCCTTCACTTATCCACGGAGCCTCAGCTTGCTCCGGCATGCACGCTGGACCTCTGTTCCGGCACCGCGCACAGCCAGAAAACAAAGCCAAAGTGCCCGCTGAGCAACTCTTCCCAACGGTTCTCTATCACGGCAGAACCGAAAATCATCCATGTCTGGAAACCTGTCTGCACCGGAAGTGACCACCTCTGGGATGTTCGGGACGATTGAACACCCATAGCCTGCCGCGTCCGCCGCAAACGCGGGCGCCTTCCTTCAAACGTCTCTATCCAAAGTGACCCGGCGCTCCCCTTCTCGCTATAAGTCGGCCTTCCTGCGCCGAGTCACTCCAGATAGAGTCATAGCGTTTAGCGTTAGCGTATCCATCGGAGCTCTCCCATAACCAATACGCTCAGCAAGGGCATGGTACATCCGATAGAGTGACATCGGCGACCTCCTTTCTGCCCGGGACCATCCGGCGGCATGAAAGGCGCGGTCCATCTCCTCGCGGCTACCAAGAAACAAAAGGTTCACAAGGTCTGACGGATGGGTTCCCATTTGCGCCTGTTGCGGGGAACTCTTCAGCAGCTGGCGAAGTTCGCTTATCTCATCCGGCTCAAAGGACGTTATGGCGACTGGTTTTCCGGCATAAGAGTGAACCTCAATCGGGGCAGTTAGCCGAAGAATGAGTTCTGTACCCGGTGGAAAGTAGATCTCCGGATTTGCGCTCGGCGCAATCACAGATTTGATGCCCCAGACCGGCACCCCTATCGTTGGCGCCACACAAACAACAAGGGAACCGTGAAAAGGGCCAAACTCGAGGACAGGCTTGCTGCCGGGTGAATCCCACGCACTGTAACGTCAAGATCTACCCGCTCTTTCGCGGTTTCGACCTCCAGCAGTTCGGTGTGGATGGGTATTGTGTCCCCAGCCGGTAATTGGAGCGTATGAAACTGATAACGGATCCTGGCTGTGATGTGTTTGAGCCCTAACCCGAATCGCTGCACGCTTTCCACGGATCCGAACAATCTCGATCCTTGCGGAACGAAGATCTGTCCGCCAAAGCCGATCGGTGCAATGGTCCTGCCTTCTATTGGGTCTCCGGTGTGAGAAAGACGAGAACCGCTGGGGATTGACAAGCGCACTTCTAAGGTCGTACCCGCCGGCAATTCTTCCGGGTACAGCGGGAACGGCAGCAGAGTGAGTATCGACCAGGCAGCGAGTAAGTACTGCTTGGAAGCCGTCATCCAGAAAGCTGCGCGGTTGGCGGAGGTAAATTCCACTTAGGTGTAGCGGAGCGGCCTCAAAAGGTCCTCACATTGCCCAATTTATCGCAACAGGCTTCGTTGTTCATGATTGCCACACTGTTGCTAAATCACTCTACAAGAGATTTGGTCGGGCGCTTGTAAGACTATGTAATTCAAAACGTAGCATGCTTGACAAGCGGACGGATTAGGACTATTGTGTAAATGACTGAGCAAGTCCGCCCACTCTGCAGATCATCTGAACTAAGTCAGGTCCTCTGACACGCTGTTCCTTAGCAAACCTAGAATCATAGTTGATTCATCTTGCGGATCGAAACACGATTCGAAAATGGCTCAGCTCTCGTGACTCTAGATTGCGAGTTGGAAGGTTCCACCTCGCACCGGAATGAAAGGATTCCGGAGGGTCGCGTCGCAAGACTCTGCCCTGCCCGTGAGCAAAATGTTCCTTCTCAGTTGGATTCTCCTCGGATTAATCGCTGGATTTCTCGGGAGCAAGATCGTAAACAGACGCGGCGAAGGTATCTTCCTTGACATCGTGTTGGGAATTGCTGGCGCGGTCGCCGGCGGATATCTATTCACCTTCTTCGGAGCCGGCCGAGTTACTGGCTTGAATCTCTATAGCGTACTTATCGCAACAATAGGTGCAGTACTGGTCCTGGTTGTCTATCACGGCATCCGGCGCGCCACGGGCACTGGCGGCTGGAAGCACTCGACTACTCCTAGATAAGCCGAGAAACGATAAGCGGATAGAAAGCTCGGCACACCCATTGACGGGGTGGCCCGCTGGAAGGCACTCAATACTCTTTCAACCTTTGTCGAGCTTTGCTTATGCGGCTGATGCCGACATTTATAAGCTTGTAGTTTTCAAAGAATTTGATGCCCCGGCGGATGCTGAATATCTGAAGGTTGTTCGAACTGCGTGGAACAAGCGAAGGCCGACCTTGATAACGAGTTCGGCAAGGCGCATTTCCGGCCGTAAGAACAAAAACCGTGCTTTAAGATTGCGAGGAAATCAAATGACCCCGAGAATTCGCGTGGGAGCGATGCTTATCGAGAATGGCGCTCAGTGCCCGGAGTCACTCGTGGTGAGCGCCGAGCCCTATCTAGCAGACTGGTCGTGCGTCACCAACTCCAGCACCGCTGAGCTGGGCAGGGAAATTGAAAGACTGGGGTGGACTTTCTTCTACATGGCTGGCGAGATTCGCGCGAACGCCTTGGGCTCCAATAACGAATCCGGAATGGCCCGAGCCGTAGCGCAGATCATCAAGGTAGTGAAGCTACAATACTGCAACTGTCTGGAAATTACAGGGTTGAGTAAACGAACATTCCTCGGACTACCCTACACGAGTGTGGTCGCTCACGCGAGACACATCCAGAAGAGCTGCACGTTTCAGGGTCGATCAGGCGCGGGGGTGCGCAAAAGATCCTATCGGACCGAATGGCTATACAGCCAGACACGCGCGGTCGCACCTGTTTCACCGCTAACAGGAAACGCCGTCCAGGTTTGGGAAAACGAAGGTGGATCGCGCTCGGTGTCTCGGCGAAGCTCACGAAATTAGCTAAGGCTAATGCTCTAAGTGCATCTGTAGGACACTGCCTAGAGAAGTCGTTCGGGACCTCACCTCGCCGGGGACGTCAAAGGACGGTGTCGCAGCTCCTAATTCTGATTTTTTGCTGACAACTGACAGCGCTATGTTGAGCTAGCCGCCGGCCCAGATCCGTACAGCGAACTTTCTTGGTACGGCAGCGCACTGACATCCGGCCCAATCACGCGCACTATATACACACGCTCATGATGAACAGCGTCGTGGGACGCCGGTCTTTCCACGTGTCGCGGAGGTGGCCAAGATCATTTCGACCGAAACAAAAAGCCGTTGGCTCTCTGAAACAAGGACGGATTGTACCCGTATGCAAGGAGTAAGAAATAAACCGCATGAAGTAGGCAGCTCCGTTTCTCGACATACATTGAGGGCTCACCCTCGGCTGGAAGCCGACACCATCCCTGGACCGGAGAATGGGATACGAAACGGGAATGGTTACAGCCCGGGCCCGCAAAGTGCGCCGTTGAAGAACATTCCGGCGATACCCCTAATCATCAAAGAGGACGACGGTATTGACTAGGAGCAATCGCACACTTGGCCGGCAATTCCCAATTTCAGTATGCGGGAGACGGATTTAGCTCCAGCACTATCAGGGTGTGACCTTGCCCGACGGAACTGAGCCACTCTAAACTAATTTTCCGAAGCAACGAAGTTGCGGAAGGAAAACGAAGAGTGAAGAACAGCAGGTTCAGCGGAGAACAGATCATCGGGATCCTGAAACAGAGTGAAGCAGGAGCCAAGACCAGCGAGCTATGCCGGCAGCATGGGATCAGCGCAGCGACGTTTTAGGGATGGCGCAGTAAATACGGCGGACTGGAAGTAAGCGAAGCGAAGCGGCTGAAGCAGCTCGAAGAAGAGAACGCGAAGCTGAAGCGGATCGTGGCCGATCAGGCATTGGAGATGACGATGTTGAAGGATCTGGTTGGAAAAAAATGGTAAGCCGCAGGACAGGAGAGCGGCGGTCGCGCATGTACGGCAGACGCACGGGGCGAAATTAGAAAGCGGGGCATTTAATGTATTAGCTGTTCGCGGCATTGCGATGCATTCTCTGCCAATGGTAGTAGTAACTTCGACCCTTGCGGCGGCGCTTTTGTTCGCGTTCCTGTTAGACCAGATCAAAGTACTGGTTTTCCGGGGTGTGCAGATTTAGAGGTGCGCGGGGTCCGGCGTGTTGCGAGTGGTCAAAACACAGAGCCGCGGCAAACACAGCTACCTAAGAGCTATCGCACCTACGCCGGACAAACGCTCCCGCGGTCCAACGCAGATAAAACTGTTTCTAGAAGACAGCAAATGACTCGATTTGATGCTGCCGACTCGGCGGTCCATTATCCGCCCGATGGCACCCTAAGGCTGATGCGTTTGCCCCGGGGCGTATGTGCAAGCTGGTGTGTCCATGCCAGCTGGACGCGGCCGAAGTGAGGATTGTCTGTAGCTCAACATCTGCTCAGTGTTTGCGAGAGGACTTCTGGAGGATATCGGGCCAGAACTCCGTTCAGGATATTCGAGGCCGCGTCGACAGCGATCTGAGTGCCCCACCTGACCGCAGCGTCGGTAGCGTCGCGATTGTCGACGTAATAGACGTTTGAGATGGCAACAGCGGTGGCGTTTCCAGCGAGTTCGGAAACGTTAAACTGAGCTCGACCGTTGTCGCCATGAGTAATTAAGACCTGTCCGGCCGCGTAGGTGAGGCGCGACAAGACCCCGCCCCGGCCTCTGCGGAAATAACGCGGATCCTGGTGCAACAGGCTTGGGAAAATCGCTTCCGTCATATCATCCCCGATCACTCGTCGGCGTAAGAAGTACCCAGGTATTGACCGTAGCCCGCAGCGCCTTGTCCGAACGAACGGTTGGCGTTGGTGAGCTGGGCCTCACCTGCAAATGCCGCCGCAAGGACAAAGGTGCCGCGATCGAAAGCGTCCTGGTAGCCGAGCTTGAACTTCTCGCCTACCGAGATCGGCACTTAGGGGGAAGGGAAGGTCGCCGTGCGGAGTTCGGGATGATGCAGAAGACGCGTTTCTGGCTGAATACCTTGGACACGGCATTGTCGGAGTCAGTGCCGCCATCGCCAGAAGCCCATTCGCACCAGAGCGCCCAGGGCAGGAGCAAAGCTGCGCAGACGGCAACGAGCAGCTGCTGACGAGGACGTAACAACTGGTACCGGCGCCTGTCGGTGTCGCGCAAGGGAATAGTTTAGAAACATACTGCGACTAAAGGTCTGACGCGATCGAATGAACCTCCGGTTCTAAGTCTTTACAGAAGGCGCTCGAATGTGAGGGTCAGGAGAGCACTTTGCCCCACCTGGCTGTTGCCGCCAGCGAGATCAATTATGGAGTCGTCGCGAGAAGGACTCGGTAATGCTCAAACAGCCTTTACGTGTAATAGTTCAGACTTGATCTGACAAATACCTAAGCCACAGCCGCGCGCGCATCGCGCGGGGAAAGTCCGTCTGATGAAGTCCCGAGCGCCATGCGGTCGAGTTGTTTTTCATCGGAGAGATGTTTGGAGTCCAAGAAAGTCTGCATAGGTGTTTTGCCAAAGCAGTATTTACCTGAGTGCGGCCGTGCTTCATTGTACTCGCGCAACCAAACATCGACATCGGCTTGCTCCTCGAGCGTGTTGTACAAGCTCGATTTCGGGCGCCACCCGGTTCTTCACAACCGGCTTGCGCCGGCTGATCTCCTTCAGCGCCAGTTCACCTCCCGTCTCATACAGCTCCTTGAAGCGATAGAAACTATCGCGCGAGTATCCCATCACTTTGCAGGCCTCTGACACACTGCCGAGCATCCCGGCCAGGTTCAATAGTCCTACTTTGTTCTTGATGATCTTCTGATCTGTGTTCATCTGACATTCTCCTTCGGTTTGTTTCAAACAATTTTATTAGAAAATGTCAGATCAAGTTGAGACTAGTACACTTTACGGTCTCGAGTGAGTCTCGCCCTTTTACCGGCAAAGGTTCTGCGCATTCGCCAGCCGAAACCCATAATCGACTTTGTCAAGAAAGGGGTTTTCCAGAGAGACCGATGCATTTGAATCGCTTATCCCGAACCGCGTGTAGTTTCCCGATACCGAACACGCAACGATTTGAGCCCTTCAGCAGACAAACGCATAAGTCCCGGATGTGACGGCAAGTAAGCGCGCCCACCTTCTGTCTCGATCCAGGAACGTCTCCCGCGCCCGAGCTTTCACCTAAAACTTAAAAGTGTTTTGCCGCGCGTGGTGTCCTGGGAGCCGACAGCCTGCGTAAGTGTTCGCAAGATCAAGGGCTTATGGCTCGATTGCCGCTCCAGCTCGGCGCGATGTTTGAGCCGGACCACATCACTTCGAGATCAGAGCGGGTTTGATAACGAAGGTTCTTGTTTTTCTCGAGCCTTCGCAGTAATTCGATCAAATTCTCTGGAAGCCCTAGGATTCTGAACAGAGGAGAAGCTGAACCTCATGCAAAATAGCACCCAAGATTACCGCAGTGCTGGTCGTGAAAAGGTGACTGCCGGTGCCATGAGCATCTTCAACTGCGGCCAATCTGAAAATCGGCCTCCGTGTGTTTTCGGACCTCCCACCCATGAGGACGTTAATAAGGTTCGTGCGGCAGCGTACCGACAAAACACCTACAGGTCGCGTACTTTGTTGTCAGGAGTATCGCCACAAACTTGCGCAATTTCCATTCATTTTAGCGGCTTACGCTGCCCTGCGCGACGGCCGTAGCAAACCCGTTCGCTTTTCCATTCTGCCGAGCTTGTCCGCCAGCTGCGTTGATTCTTTATAAGAGCGGGGACGATAAGAAAGAGGTTTTATGTTCACTGATCCAAGTCGCATTGCAGACGCAATCAACAATCTGAGATTTCACTCAGGCGACCACGTCGTGCTGGCTGACGGACATTGGCTTCGGTGATCGGCACGGCTCCTTACCCTACCAAATCCACACTTCGCAACGGAACCCGCTTAACCGCGCAAGCAGAGGCGGAAGCTTCCATCGGCGCGTGCCAACGCAAGATCGCGGAACAGCGCCGCCGCCCGTGTGTAGAACGCCCAGTATCCATCGCGGCACGCCTTCTGTGCCAGTGCGCAGGCGATGTAACTCTTCCCCACACCAGTCGGGCCGAGAATGAAGAGGTTCTCGTGGTTTTGAACCACTGCGAGTCCTTCGCCAGCGCGCGAATGACCGTCTTTTCCAGCCCCGCGCGGCCCGGTAGTCGATGTCCTCGATACAGGCCTTGTGACGGAGCTTTGCGCTTTTTAATGTGTCCTTTCGGCAAGCGTGCCCGACTCGAGCCGGCGTGCGCGGCTAGATTATCGCTTAACGGATTTTTTCGAGTAATGGAATTATGGAACGTAATGCGGAGCTCTGCATTATGTCCCGTTAATCCCGAACACCCAATTTTTCGGAGCACGTGCGAAAACGGTGTCCTCGTATTTAAACGATCGGCTTACGCGCTCCGTCCGACGGGCCGAACCGGTTCAAGCCAGGATCAAAGCTGAAGCCGTTGAGGGTGGCGCCGATGCCCCCAGGGTCGTTGGAAGCCAAAAATTTACGTGATATTTGGCTATTGATCGCCGCGGTCCCGCGCGAAAACGACGAACCCGTTGGCGGGAACGGTTATTGGGGCCGAGTTCGACATGCCGTGCATAGGTCCGCCGGTTGCGTCAATTCCGCTGCCATTGCCCGCGACCACAGGGTTGACCCAGTTGTCGTAAACGTCGCTGTTGAACACTTCGAGCCATCGATACGCACCAAAACGCCGGGATCACGTTGCGCATACACTTTGCCCCGCTCACAATCCGGGCACTGATCTCCGGGCGCTAACCGTGCATGCCGAACCTGAACCCTACTTGCTTTGCGATAAGCAGCGGCGCCATTACGCCCGTGTCCTGGAGGCGCTGTCTTACCGCCGCGCTGGCCGGCGGGCGTGTGATTCTTCTCGTTGATCTCGATACCGGCGCGCTTGAGCACTTCGTCGGTCTTCTCCGTGCTCGATTGGCACAGCAGCCGGCGAAGTATCTCCAGTGTGGCTTCGCGATTTTCCAATAGCTCGGTCACGAAACCCAGCGTGCGGATCGCGGCCTTTCAGCTTTTTATAGCCATCTGGCTGAAGCGGCTGCTGCCTGGCTCGCTCCAATAAAGCCTCCAGTTCCTCGGTGGAGACGTCCAGGTGTTCGCTGGCCCGCTTCATTGCTGGTCACTGGCTCAGCAACTCGCGAAAGCGCCGGGTCAAGGGTAGCGCCAGCACTTCCTTAACCGGACGTGTCGGTTTCTTGCTCGGCGCATTCTTGCCGCGGCCCGTGGTGCGCCCCAGCACCAGCCAGTTTGCTGCGCGATAGCAGGTTCCTTTAAACCGCGCCGGGTCAACGAAGGTTTCCAACCAATAAATAGGATGCGCATAGAGTTGTTGCCAATCGCGCGGTACCAGCTTTGCCATGCGGCCCAGAATGTGAGATGCCAGGTGTGGCACTTGTACCCACGGCAAAATCAAAAAGCGAGTGTTGTACGCCAGCAAGCGGAGATTACGCCGACGTGCTTCAACACCCCAACCAATAAAGCGATCTCGATCGGCTAAATGCCGCGGTGCCGAACACCAGGTCAGGCATGCGATGGCTTGTCCTTTCGCAGTCACTAAATACTTTAAGTGTTCACCAACCGGCTGCTGGTATCTGAGATAGTGATACTGCTCCAGCAGGCTGTTGAATAGAGATTCCTGCGACGTGCGTCGTACTTGCTGAAAGTCTAACGTGCCCAACTCTCTTAACGGGCCACGCACCGGACGGTTGTCGGGCACCACTGGTTCCGGGCGCGGCCATCCCTCGGGCCGGTTGTGTGATGGGCGCCTGGCTGGCGGCAACTGAATCTCACCGGCGCGATCCAGCAACAACAAGAGGCCCCGGCACACCATATCGCGCAACGCGCCGTTGGCCTGTTTCCATTGCCACAGCTCACAAAGCTGGCGCGACACCGCGCAGCGGCTGAGTTCCGCATGATCGGCAACGAACTGCCGCAGGAAAACGATCTCGCTGTCACTTATGTTGCGCCCGCGGTAACGATACTCGACTGGCACAGCAGCAGTGTGACAGAAAACCGTTTAGAACGCAAGCCCTGAATACACTGATCCCCGTACCTTTTTCAGCTGACTCTGTGCCACATGGGCGCTGCTTGTGTATCGGGATTGCCGGCGGCCAACAGTAGCTGCGCTTGATAAGCCTCCAGTGAACGTGCTGGCCCGTTGCCACTCGGCCACCACACGAAACGTCCCTTGGAAAGACGCTTCTGCGCCAAGATAAAGCCCTGGCCATCGTACTGTAACAGTTTGATCGCCGTTGCGCGCCGGCTTCGGAACACAAATAGACAGCCGGAAAAAGGATCGGCCGATAATCTTTCCCGGCATAACTCTGCCAAACCGTCAATACCTTTTCTTAAGTCGACCGCCTCAATCGCGACCAGAATGCGCATTTGCGGCGCGATCTGCAGCATCCCTCAACGACTCACGAAAGCACGGATCAGGTCTGCCAGTTCCGTCGTTGCCACAGCCTTCAATTCCAACCGTAGCTTGCCACCCTGCGTCGACTCCACTTCGACCGTACAGTTCGTAACTGCTTTCGCGCCGGGCGCTACGAACTCCATAAACGTCGGCGGTGCTGCGGCAGTCCGTTTCCGCTTAGGCCCCTCCGGATTCTTCACTCGCTTCCGGAGAGCTGTATAGTCCAACCGCAATGCTCGCGCCGTTGGATTCACCCCATGGCGACTGGCCAACTCAGCAGCTGCCGACCATAAACTGTCCGGCAATCGTGAGCGCACCGACTGCGTGTTCCGAAACTCTTCAAAACGCCGGCGGAGCTGCTCCAAATCGCTCTGCAAATCACTTGCATCAAACGCCATTGCGGGGGTCTCCTCGCCCTCGCTCGACCTTACCAGGAACCCTCATCCTCTTTCACGCACGCTAGCCGAAAGATCACCAAACAAGTCATCAGCTACTGCGGACTATGCGGAGCGGAAGACAGCTCAGCCGGTACTGCAAAGCGAACTCCCATTTCCAAACAGCGCAACCGGCATCTGCAAACCGTGCTTGTGGAGGCAGCGCACCTGGCGCCACGGTTAAATCCCGGCCTGGCGCTGCTCTACGAAAAAGAAGCCCAGAAAGGCAACCGCAATCGGGCTACCCTCGCGGTGGCACGCAAGCTAGTGGCCTACTTACTCGCAGTCGATCGCCGTGAACAGGTATTTGTGACGAATCAGAATCACAACAGCATCGCCGCGGCATAAAACCGCCGCTGCCAGGAAAAAGAAAACAGATCACTCGGCGCGCAGTCTGCCAGGTCCCGTACTTATACGGCTGGGCGAGGGAGCGCAAGCTCCCGGGGCTCCCTTCCACTTGTTTCGGGACTGGCAGAGAACACAAACTCAATCTTCTGCGAAAGCCGCGGCTCAGCCGTTGCTAGAGGCAGCAAATGGATGGTTGGTTCTGCGTATCGCAGGAATCTTGCCGAGAGGCATACAGCGTACTGAGCGACTGTCGAGGTTTTCGTTCTTCGCGCTCCTCCGAGCGCGACGGGACAGCTTTTTTCTATTGACAAAACTTATCATGGATGTCCGTATAACGCGCTAGCGTTCAATGTCAGCAACGCCGACAAACCAGCCAAGTGCCGGCGCTGCTCTATCTGGTCGTAGCCGGAATCTCTCTCGATGTAATTTCGTACTTGAAGTTGTCCGGATCGAGGCTGTCGAGCCGACCTTCGTTCGTTTCAGCCTGAGGATACATAAGGAAACCGAGCGGCGCACCAATCGATCCAGGCAGCGCGACGTCGTGTGCGAAGTTGTACGCTATCCAATTCATTTCCCAGGACCCAAAGAGCCGCGTTCGCGCCTTCTCGACTAACTTGTCGTGCAGCGTCCGATTTCCAGGCGGTTCCTCGAGCGCAACTTTCCGCACGTCTGCAGGATCAACCGGAACCCAGCCGCAGCCGCCGATGTGCACTTCGGCCCGGCAGTGCTGTGCTTTGGTGATGTTTTTCGACGCAACGCCGAGACCTTTATACCCGAGTTCCGATTTGGCGACGCGTATGCCATACACGTCGCGAGCCGGGCGGCCCGCGGCACGGGCCAAGCCTACGTAGAGCGCGTTGAGATCGGCGCATTTCCCACCCAGATCCTTCGACTCCAGCATGAAGCGGATGTCGCCGGTGCCGCAGCCGCGCGTTTTCGGGTTCCGAAACGTGTTGTCGACGATCCACTCATAGATCGCGTGCGCCTTATCGAGGTCGGCCTTCGCGCCGCTCGTGATTTCGGTTGCCGTCGCTTTCACAATGCCGTTGGTCGGCAGGAGTTTCGTAGGGCGCAGGAAATGCTCCAACTCCGCTCGATTTGCTTTCGGGGTCCTGCCGGATGTGGAGAGGTCGACCACATAGTTTCTGGTCGCCACCCGGCTGGTTAACGTTAATACTGGCTGCACGCCGGCTGGAAATTCCGCGGCAATGATTCCGAGCCCGTCGGTACTGGCTTCCACGATCCTCGCGGTCCCTCCCGCGGCGGTGAACTCGTTTGAGAGCGTCCTCTGGAAGGGCGTCTTACTGAGGAGCGCGGCTGGCAACCACACGCGCGTTGTCCCGGAAGGCCTCAGGATTTGGACGCGCGTTTCCACTTCGAACGTTTGCCAGCCCTCGGACGGAGCCGCCTGTGCAAGCGGGCATCTTGCCTTCCAGAACACGAAGCTAGCCGACGCGGCGCCTGCGGATCGCAGAAAATGGCGACGATTCATAAACGCATCCTCTCAACCAATGATTCCATTCGAGTCCGCGGTATTCTACGACACTCATGGAATGCATCCTCGTTGCTTGGCTGTCAGAGCAGCCTCCAAGTTGACGTATAACGCGCATCCCGTCATCTTGAAAAGGCGATCTCGTGTGCCGAGCACCGGTCCGAGACGCCGACTATAGAGCCAAGTGCGCCGAGTCTGAAGCTGAGATGTGCAATCTAGCAATGACGATTTCAAATTAGTTGCACTCAGTCGCGTCGCGGCAACTCGACGGCAAGCGACGCTTGCTCGCCCGCACGTCGCTAATTCGAAAGTAGCCGTGGATCGTACCGCGCAATCCGAGTGGTAGCTTTTGACAATGGCGCTTTTGAGAGTGGAAATCGACTTCCAGTTAGATGCTGAGGTTTGGTTAAACCGCGACTGTCTAGGGCAGTCGATCCGACTCAACCGTGATCACGTTGAGATGGAAATCCGGCTTCCGCCATTTGTTGAACACGACTCGACTGCTATGGAGTTGTCGCAGCTAAACTTCGAAGGCTATGCTGGTGCAGCCTCAGGCCGCACCGGCGAACCCCGGCGCCTTCGGATTGCAATAAATCGTTTTCGTGTCATCATTAGAGAAGACGTGGATGGCATCAGTCAAGCTGATGTCGCAGGCGGTCGCGAAATTGAGCTCTCAGAGCTGATTTCGCGACATCAGCAGCACTGCAAAAGAGTAGCAGAGCGTCTGGCGATCGACTTCCTTGACCGGCTGCGGATGCGTGGACAGATTTGGTTAGGCACAATCGGAAGCATTTCTTACTCAGTGTCACCACAGGCTACAACATATGAGGAGCAGACGAATTATCGCTTCCTACTTGGACACGGCGGCACTTTCATTGTTCCGGCGCGACCAGAAGCAGCTGATCTTGACCGTGGCTTGTTCGACGGTCTGAAGGAATCGTTAGCCGACTCCGCCTCGTTGCCGTTACCGGAATCATTCATCGCCGATGCAGAGCATTTTCTAGAACTTGGGACTCAGACGGATCTTCAACGTGCCGTACTGCTCGCCGCCGTAGGATGCGAGCTCAAGGTGAAGGAAACCTTGCAGAAGAAGGTCTTCCAAAGAGGGCTGCCGTTGGTCAAAGCTCTGATCGAGAATCCTCGCGACTTTTCCATGAGTGCTGCGGGCCTGTTCGATAAGGCTCTGAAAGCTGCGACGGGTTATTCACTGAAGGACCACGACCGGAAGCTCTACAACGGCATAGATGGCGAGCGTGGGCTTTTCTATCGGCGCAATAAGATTGCGCACACTGGCTTGACAGTCGAACCAGCAGCCGCAAAAGAAAGCCTTCAGTATGCCCGAACAGTCTTCGCCTGGCTGGACGATCTTCCTTTTCCGGAACCCTAATAGGCGTCGGGCGGTTCCTTCGGGCCGGTGCTCGTCCACCGCGATCTGTGCTATATCCGTTCATAAACAACTCGAGTAGGACCGTCACTCTGTCGTATAACGCGCTTGGTTTCGGATGCTGATGCGATCGGATTCAGAATTGTCAATCCACGAATAGCCAACGTGTCGCCGACACTACATCCAAGTAGATTCTGATACACACGGCTCTTTACTCGTGAGTAATCCAATCCGAATCTTAGATCTCGTCTGTCGAACTCCTGATCGATTATCACCACGCCGCGATCTTGTGCGGTATCTTCATCGGTGAAATCCCGACCTCCACGCAGAGCCGATATCGCGCATTGTTGTGACCTAAGACACACGACTGGTCCAATGTCGGCACGTTCTGTTGCATTGAGGCTGAGCGGTCGCCAATCCAGACAGAATTAGCACTAGATGATCCACTGTAGCGGCAACTGGCCGTGGGGCCAGACAGGACCGGGAGGAACGCGGAGAGAGCGATGATAAGTGGGCCAGGAGAGCCGCAGCCACAGCCCGCCGCGACAATGGTGCTCACTTCGAAGCCCGTGCTGTAGCGTGGGTCCGGGGCAGCGTACAGATCAGTGATGATGCTCAACATCGGTGACAATCTCGTTCAGGAGTTCGCATTTAATCCGCACCCCGGGCGGCTCAACTGGCAGAACCAGGAGGTTGTATGCCTAACAAACGTCGTAAACGACAGAATGAGCTTCCCGTATTGCATCCCGATGCCGCGGGCGTGGATATCGGGGCTGAGGAAATCTTTGTCGCCGTTCCGGCGGATCGTGACAGTTTGCCCGTTCGTCGGTTTCCGACATTCACGCGCGACTTACAGGAAGCAGTCGCTTGGTTGAAGCAATGCGGTATCAGAACAGTAGCAATGGAATCAACCAGCGTCTATTGGATTCCGTTTTATCAACTCCTGGAGACCGAAGGCTTCGAAGTGTTTCTGGTCAACGCACAGTATGTGAAACATGTACCCGGACGGAAGACAGATGTTTCGGATTGTCAGTGGATTCAGTACCTACATTCAGTTGGATTATTGCGCGGCAGTTTTCGACCAGAGGGCACAATCTGTGCCGTCCGTTCACTTTGGCGGCATCGCGAAAGTCTGATCCAGATGGCGGCCCAGCATGTGATGCATATGCAGAAATCACTCGACCAGATGAACCTGCAACTTCATCATGTGCTGAGTGAGATCACTGGTTTGAGTGGCCTGCGTATCTTGGACGCGATCCTCGCGGGCGAACGTAATCCAGTAAAACTGGCCGAGCTGTGTCATTGGCGTGTGAAAAGCAGCCGGGACACCGTGGCGAAAGCATTGGAAGGTGACTATCGACCGGAACATCTCTTTGCGCTGAAGCAATCGCTCGCTGGTTATCGTTATTACCAGCAGCAGATCGGGGAGGCCGATCAAGAGATCCGTCACCAACTGGCCGACTTACCCACCGCCCAAAACGCCGAAGCAAAGTTACCGAAGCGGACCAAGAAGTATCCCTATGAGAAGCGTCACTACGAACCAACCAACTTCGATCTTCGTGCGGAACTCTACAGAATCTTTGGAGTTGACCTCACCAACGTGCCGGGCATCAGCGCCGTTACAGCGCATACCATCCTCTGCGAGGTAGGAACGGATTTCTCGCGATTTCGTAACGCTTCCGCCTTTGCCTCCTGGCTGGGTTTGTGTCCGGAGAAGCAAATCAGCGGCGGAAAGATTCTCTACACCCGCACACGGCCGGTACGGAACCGGGTAGCGCTGGCGTTGCGCCTGGGCGCCAATTCACTTCACCACGCGGACAACTACCTCGGCCACTTCTTTCGTCGTATGAAAGCAAAAATCGGCAAGCCACAAGCCGTCACTGCTACCGCGCATAAACTCGCTCACATCATCTTCCACCTTCTGATAAATAAAGAAGAATACAACGACAGTATCTTCTTCGATGCAGAGAAACAAACTTCTGTCCGGATGACGGCGAGACTCCCGAAAACAAGCCGCTGCGCTCGGGTTTCAGCTTCTACCTGCCGCATCAGCAAACGTGTGAGTTCCTCAGGAGTCGTCGCAGCCAAAAAGCTGAGCGCCGGATCCGTCCCCGTGCTTGGTGGGATGAATCCTGAGTGCTAGTCGGCAAGCATCGCTTTCCAAGAATCCTCGTCCTGACCGATGCTTAAACGTTTGTCGGCCCGAATCAGCGGCAACCGAAGCAATTGCGGGTCTCGTTCAATGCGCTCCAGTATCTCTGAATCGGAGAGCTTCAGATATTTCAATCCAGCACCGAGTGCGGCCTTTCCTTCTGTGTCAAGGAGGGCCCTAAGCCCGAAACGCTCGACGAACCTCCGAATCTCTCCCGGAGCCATCGGGCGTTGCTTCAGATCAACGAAGTGAACAGTGATTCGACGCTCCTTAAAAAAACGTTCCGCCGCGCGAGTGGCTGCGGAGTTCTTTACTCCAAAAATCTGGATATTCGATCCCTCCAAATCTTCGATTGTCGCTCAATGGACCAGCATCTCCCAATCTTGTCCACAACAGGCGAAAGTACGGCAGCAATTCGAAGGTCAGACGACATGTCATATCCGACTTAACTCCGGCGACGTATGAACCGGGAGAGATCAGTGTCAGCCCTTAGTTCGATTGCCACAACCTCGAATGGATCGTTGCTGAGATTTTCTTTCGTATGGGTGGTCGGTGTTCCCAAACCGCATCGCCCGCTTTGTGTTTCATGATCTTGATTTCGCCATGCGAGTCTTTGACGCGAAACTCCTGATCAGTTAAAAAGACCGTTACGCGGTTGAATGAATGTTCGTGCATCGGAGCAGTTCCGTGCGGTTCAATCTTCAGACGCAAAACGCGAACTTGAGGATTTTCGAACTCCAGCTTGTAATGCTTGGGGTCAATCTTTACCGAGCCGAGATTACTGGTGATCGTCTTTCCAGCGCCGGGTGTCTTCAATTCGATCTCGACAAACCCGCCGCTGTGCCGGAGGGGCTTCCTGGGCTGCTTCGGCTAGGTCGGAACGTGATCGAGCTGTTGCGTGGAATGAATCGCGATCTCGTGCGCGTGCTCGAAACTGAGTCCGTCCTTGCCGGACGCGTCACTCGCCTAATGAGTATTCCCGGAGTGGGCGTCATTTTGGCGCTGACGTGGGTTTTGGAAATTGGCGATGTGGGACGGTCCGCCACTCAAAGGTCCGTTGTCAGCTTCGGATACTAGGTTGGTTACTTGATGCCGAAATCGTAGCCGCTATTGCCAATTGCGCTAAACGTCAGCATGTATTCTCCGGATTTCAAATCCTCGGTTGGCTCGACTGCAAAGATTCCATCGGCCATCTTCTTGGCCGTAATGTCTGGTAGCCGGTCTTTGCTGAATCCCGCTTTGTAAGTGAACATATTTCCGCCATTGGTAGTTTGGAGTTCGCGGTGATCCTTCTTTTTGTCAAAGCGCACGATCACCAAGTCTCGTTCTGAACGACCCGGGAGCGTCTCCAGCGCTGGCAGTTCCTTTACATAGAAGGTTGGCCGTCGACCATCGATCTGAACGGGCGCTCCAGCGCCCCGAAATGTCCAGACCATCTGTGGCGTGAGACCCGGAACAAACATGTTGCCGGCATGCTTTAGCCCGCCACCAGCCATCGAAAGCTGCTTTAGCTGCCATCCTGTTGAACTCTTGTAAAACACACCATCAGAAGGTGGCATGGAATCGCTAGGTTTATCTTGAGCGAAGCTCGGTCTACCAGCGAGGACTGATAACAGTAACAATGAAATTGTTCTCACCTAGAAACCTCCAAGTTGGGGAGTGCCGGGAAGAGGACGCTATTCTCGGCCAGCTCAAGATCGTTTTACGAATGATTGCAGTGGGTCCGCAGAAGATCAAGGCTTGGCTGTTTGACCCGGTTGCCGCGCGGAAAAGAGCTTCAGGCATCCGGAAGTCCGGTATTCAGGGCCGGCACTGCCGCCCCCCGAGCAAGTAGCGGGTCCACCACTATCTGCTGACCTTTGCCTCCGTATTTAGCCAGAACAACGGTGCAGACGTAATTCCCATCAAATCAAAATTCTGCGGCAGTGCCCTGGCGGTCTCCGCTTTTGGGTTCTGCGGAGACGTTGCCGGAAATCGCATCAGAATTGTCAATCTCACCGTAGCCGACAACGCGGCAAAGTGGATTACTCTACCCTGCGCCGTCACCGGCGATCTATACGTGCCGAGCGGCCACATCACCGAGAAGCGCGTTTTACGGACAACTGATTCTGGGCGGCTAAGTAAACTGTCGATAGATAACAGCCGCGGGTGCCCAAGTGTCAATGATTACTAACTTAAGTCGATCAGAAGCGAAAGCCACGCTGAAGCAGAACAAGCCTCAGTACCGTATTCGGGCCCAGCTATTCTTTGAGGTCGATAACCTCATCGTTGAGACGAGTGTGCTTGGCGCATCCTTGGGTTTCCGACGTTCGGATTGCGACGTTGAAATAATACTGCCGTCGGATAATAGCGCAGTATTCCAGAACCAGAATCTCGAAGGGAGGACCCCTTTCCAAAAGGATTCCCTCATAGTTAACGGAACTGCTTTCTCAAGCGTTCACATATTATCAGTCATCGTTAAGACCACCAGCTCGGCCGAGACTATCGACAGTCGCGTCGAATCGGTAGCGTACAGCACTATCAGCGAGTTTATCGATTGGTATCGCATTAATGGACAAACCTAGTGGACCGTCCCAGCGATTCGCTTAGCGGTGATTCGCCTTTTGGGATCGGTGTAAGTCCAACGTATTGGGCGAGCACATTTGGCATAGGCGCGAATGTACCTGATTAGTTTGCGGCGGAGGTCGGATACCGAGGTGAATACGCCACGAGCGATGACGTCGCGTTCGATTTTCGCAAACCAGATCTCCACCTGATTGAGCCAGGAAGAGTAGGTGGGGGTGAAGTGAAGCCGTACTTTGGGATGCTCTGCAAGAAACTGCTCGACCGCTTGCGTTTTATGCGCCGACAGATTATCGAGCACAATGTGATCCTCCCGCGCCGATTTCGCTTTGCCCAACAA
>CAWJEH010000005.1:0-462386 GCA_963841675.1 Terriglobia bacterium | reverse complement strand
CTTCGCGGAAGCAGGCCGCATGGCATCCTCGACACGCAATGGCTGAAAGTTGCGCTTCTCCTCGGCCGACGGCAGGTTGACCCCCTCCAATTGCGCAAGCATCTTGAAAAACGGCGTTGGGTGCAGCCTGCGTGAAAGGAGGTACGACGTAATATTGGAGATCATCACTGGCAGGATCATCACGTAGCTGGCGCTTAATTCAAACACCATGAAGATGGATGTGATAGGTGCGCGGAAAACGCCCGCGAAAAACGTGCCCATCCCGACGAGGAGATACGCTTCGCCGGGCGCGGCGCCCAAGGGCCAGAAACGATGCGCCAGGCCTCCCAAGCCGCCACCGAGCATGCCTCCGGTAAACAGAGCGGGCGCGAACATTCCGCCGGGCGTTTCTGCCAGAAATGCAAAGAGAGTGACGGCGGGTTTGCAAGCGCTAGGTAGACCAACACCGCCCAGACAAATTGGCCGTGAAGGGCGCTGTTGAGCGCATCATAACCCGCTCCCATGACTTCCGGAAACCAGAGGCCGACGACGCCCGTGAGAAAGCCGGCGCCAATAGGCAGCACATAATGGCGCCAATGCGGGATACTTGCCAGGCGCGGCTTCACGCTCTCAATGGAGCCGATGAAAAGCGCCGAAAGGGCTCCCCCGATAACGCCGATTGCCGCGTAGATCAATAATTCGGAAACGTTAGCCAGCTCGAAAACGGGCACCTGAAAGAGCGGCTGATTGCCTAAAAACGCCCGCATCGTGACCACCGCCGAAATAGCCGCCAAGACGATGGGGCCAACCGCGGTGGCGCTCCAATCGGCGAGTACCTCCTCCATCACGAACAAACGTCGGTGATGGGTGTATTGAAAGCAGCTGCTATACCGGCCGCCGCCCCTACGGGCGCGATTAACCGCATGCTGTTGCGTGGCAGGCTGAAGAGTCGTCCCAACCAGGACGCGACGCCGGCGCCCATCTGGAGAGAAGGATCTTCCGGGCCAAGCGAATTACCAGTTCCAATGGAAATGGCGCATGCCAGGAATTTACCGAAGATCGTGCTCGAGGAGACATAACCGTCCGAGCTATAGATGGCGATCTTGGTCTGGTTGACACCGCTGCCTTTCGCGAGCGGGAACATTTTGCGCACCATCGGCACTGCGACGATTGCACCCACTGCGGGAGTCAGCAGGGTACGGCGCCGGCCGGGCACTCATGGCCGCTCCCTTCCGGAATGATCACCAGAGTCAAGCAAGCGATTACCGCAACGTGAAACGCGTTTGGTCCCGAAAGCAACTAAGATCCCTACTTCAAGAATAGGGGATGGCCGCGCACTGATTGAGAAGCCCACAGGCCTACGGGCCGTGACGATTTCGTGATTTATTCTACTTTTTGCGCCGCGTCTGCCACGGGAAGTTGAAAGAAGAACGTTGCTCCATGCCCCAACTCTGACTCAACCCAAATCCTCCCTCCATATCGCTCGACGATTCTCTTGCATATTGCCAAGCCGATTCCGGTACCGGAAGACGCATCTCTGTTTTCCAGACGCGTGAAGATTCCAAAGATTTTTTCTCTGTATTCAGGATCGATACCAACGCCGTTGTCGGCGAGTGACAAAAGGCAGTACCCGGCAGAATACTTACCGGATATGTGAATACGCGGCGACCTCTCACCACGGTACTTGATCGCGTTAGTGATCAGGTTCTGAAACAGTTGCTGCAGGTGAACATGACGAACGGCTAACGCCGGAAGCAACCCATGAGTAATGACGGCTTGACTATCGAGAATCAGCGTCCGTAAGTCAGCCAGGACCTTCTCTAGAGTGACGCCCGCCTCAGTGATCTCATCGGGCTCCTGCACACCACTCGCCACCCTGGTGTACTCGAGCAGGTCGCGAATCATAGCGGACATGCGACGGGCGCCTTCGGTCAGGAAATTGATGAACTGATCTGCCTTATCATCCAAGTTGCCGTGATATCGAACCTTCAGCCAATGGCTATAAATGGCAATATTGCGGAGGGGTTCCTGAAGGTCGTGAGAAGCCGAATAAGCGAATTGACTTAGGTCGGCATTCGATCTCGTAAGTTCCTCGACAGTGTGGGCCAGCCCGGCCTCGGCTCGTTTGCGCTCGGCAATTTCTTGTTCCAAGTTGCGGTTGACTCGCGCCAGTTCGGCAGTGCGCTCCTGTACTCGCGCCTCTAGCTCATCGTGAGCCCGTTGCAAAGCGATTTCCGTCCGTTTGAGCTCTGTAATGTCGAATGCGGAGCCGTGTAGAAACCAGGGGCGGCCATCCTCCGCAAGGACCAATTTGACATCGCACTGGAACCAAACCACGCTTCCGTCGCGCGCGATCACTCGATACACAGACCGCAACGGTTCACCGGAGACGATTAACTGCGCCGCTTCGACACTCCAACGGGTTCGATCATCCGGATGAATGTGGTTGTACCATTGCACCGGATCGTTCAGCCATTCCTCCTGGGTAAACCCCAGAATTGTCTCGACGCGAGGACTGACGTATGCCTCGCTGAGGCCTTGATCGAGAAAGGCCATGAAAACCACTGCGGGAATCTGCTCGACCAGAGTTCTATAGCGGGCTGCGGCGTCCGGCGGCTCAGTAGCTCGCGTCTTCAGTCCTTCAGAGGAAGGGTTCAAACCGGCGACGCTCCCTTCGCCGGAAAACGAGCTTGCAAGCTGAACCAGTAGCGCCTTTGCATTCTCGGCAGTTACCCTTTCGAAATCGTCCGGATCGAAATTTTCGCTCGTCTGCATGCGCAAGCCTTCGAGATCAATGAGTGTCGGCGGGTTTGCGACCGATGCTACGCCACTGAGACTCCTTATTGAGTGGAATTACAAGGTCCTCCAGACTAGGTTGCGTTGCTGCAGATACCGAGATCGTATCGCCATCACAGCCGAGGCCTGCAGTGATCCAAAGAACATCAATTTGCGTCATGCGTTCAGCACATATTCGCCGTGCTCGTCCTTTGTCGCAGCACGGCGATGTGCACTTCTCTGAGCTGCCAGGCAGTTAACGATAAGCGATCGAAGAATCTATAGCTGATTCCGTACCACCGCGCCCAGCTTCATGAACTCATCGAAACCGACAGGCTTGTGGAAATAAGCAGTTCCACCAAGCTGCTTCATCTGCCCCAGGTGGGACGGCGCTTGAGATGAGGTTACGATTACCACCGGCACCATAGGACAGCGAGCGCTTCGTCGAATCCTATCCAGGATCTCGTATCCCGAGCATTTTGGCAGCTTCAAGTCAAGCAAGACGAGAGTGGGCGAACGCGTCGTGAGATCGCCGTCGATGCTTTGGATCAAACGGATCGCTTCTTCACCGTCATCCACACGGTGAGGTCGCAATCGATCTGGTGTTCCCGAAGAGCCTCTTCGACAAGAAGCACATCCCCAAGGTTGTCCTCGATCAGGAGAACGAAAGGCTTTTTCTGGGTATCAAGGCTAACACCCGTCTTATCATCCCACGTCGCCAGCCGTGCGGAAAGCGGCGCGAGCCCGGTCTGCGAGGTAGCTGGATAAGGCAAAGACATACCTGCAGATCTATTTAGCGCAGTGACGGCGCTTCAGGTGAAAGACATAGCGTGGAGATCGGCACTAACAACTACGTAACAGCATCAACCCATGATACCGATTATTCGAGCCCGATCCTGGTCAAAACGGTATCCAACGCGCGGTCCTGAGGAAGGGCTGCGCCGCAGAAAGAAGCTCTCTCGCTCCATAGCTTTGCAGCCGTCGTCTGCAGCGTGAAAGCGGGATCTTCGGTCGGCGGAACTTCCACCAGCAGCTTGCTGGCATCCTCGAGCTGCTGTTCAAAACGTCCGAAGCGGCTCCACATTGCTGCAGATCTTTGATGACCCTGCTCAACAAATTCTTATTACGCCGCATCTGTTCAGCCGAAGTGATATGTGGCAGCGCGGCGTCCATGTCGATCACGGCGTTGGTCAGCGTAAGGTCTTGAAGGCTCGGCTCATCGTAGGGACGGAGCCCCAGCGCCCGCTCGAAGGCATCCCTGGCGCAACGTATTCGCCGGATGCGAAGTAAGTTTCACCTAATCCGCGCTCAACGCCGGCATCTCGGGACCATTGCGTCGAGAGGTCCTGGAATACTCGCGAAGCTTCAGAAGTAGCTCCTTTAGACAGAAGGAGAAAGCCGATTTCCCTTCTGGGCAGCCGCGCTGGTGGGCAGGTTTGTATATAGCTGCATGAGCTCGCCAATGAAGCCGTTTCGGTCGCCGGTCTTGTTCAAGAGATTTGCTAGTTCCCAGCGAGCTTGTCTTCTCCGCTGCAATTGGGATTCCGGCCAATACTCGTAGACACCTCGCTGGTAGAACTCAATAGCCTCCTTCAACCTGTGCTGTTGAACAGCAACATGTCCCAGGAGCAGATTGATAGCGCCGCTCGTGGGGTTCTCCTGTGGCAACTGCTCCAGATCAGACTGAGCTTCATCCAGGTGGTTCGCCTCGAGCAACGCGGTAGCAAGCGACAATCGATATTGAGTGTTGTCGGGGGAAAAGAGCAGCGCTTTGCGGTACTCTTCGAGCGCCGGCTCGAGTTCACCATGATTTTCTAGAGCGCTGCCCTGGTTGTAGTGAAGGTATTTTGTCCGAAAAGCAACTCACAACCCTAATCTCAGAATAGGAGATGACTATCCGTTTCGATGCTTTTCTACGATTTCTTTCACGGCGGAAACCACTGCATCGGGACGTTCGAGCTGCAGCCAGTGGCCGGTTTCGTCGATTTTTAAATGACGGCCGACCGAACTTTCCCGGACCCAGTCGTCACGTTCTCGAAGTTCCTCCTCGGTAGCTGTAGCCGCCGAGAGCACAACGAACGGGATATCCGGAGGAACGCGTAAGGCGCTCACTTGTTGCGCGCAGTGCGGTAACGCGGCCAGATGCTGTGCCATGGCGTCGAAGCACTTCGCAAGACACCACTGGGCCATCACAACGGGCAGAACGGCGGGCGGAAGTTTGCGAATTTCACCGACCAGTCGCGAAAGAAAGGGTGTGGCCCGGCCGGCGCTCGCCTTGGTGATGATTCTGGTCAAACGCTGTCCCCGAATCGAAGTCGGCGGCGAGCGCAAGCCGTACTACGCCGAGCCGCGCGAGCCATGCTCCCCGCTTGGAGAGTCTCACGCCAAAATTCAGACGCCGCGCATCTTCTTCCCCGCAACTCGACCAAGCCCGAAGCGATACGGGATCGACAAAAACCAGCCCGGCCACCCGACTTGGGTTCTCGCAGGCATAAGCGCGAGCAAGTAGGCCTCCGAAAGAATGTCCGACGAGTACGTACGGAGGTGCGACCTGTGCTTGGCCGAGCAATGTGGATAGTTGGCGCGTGAACTGCTGCAAGCTTTTCGGTTCAGAGCAGCTGCCGCTCCATCCCAGACCGGGGCGATCGTAGCTAAGGACGCGGGTGAAGCTGGCAATGAGTGGCTGCACCGGCGTCCAACTCAAGGAACTGGCGGCGATACCGGCTTCGAGAATCACCGCCGGAGTACCGCTTCCCTGTTCCGAGAAGTGCAGCAGGCAGCCATCGACCGGAATCAGGCGGCCAGGAGGCGGAAAGCGCTCTCGGTCGCGACGTTCGCCGAAATGTTGATAAGTGATACCCGCAGCCAGTAATGCCACGCATGACAGCAAACCGGCGCAGATAACGAGAATCAATCGGCGACCATCACTTCGCCTGGGAGAATGGGCCGCGTTCGTGGCAGAAGCCCGCGTCCTGCAGCGGCACTCATGCCCGCGGCGACCGCCACATAGAGAACCAGCTTGAGGAGGTCGCCTGAGCGGCCGGGCGGCAGTGTCTTCCAGAGAATTAGCAACGTGGTCTGCGCGGCTGTAATCGACCACACCGCTCCATAAAAATAACGCCGCTCCACGCCTTCACCAATGGTGGATCGTCGAACTCGCGGAAGGACTGCAAATAAACCGCCGCTCACCACAATCAGGAAGACGGGAAGGTAACCGTATGTGTAAATCTGGCGTAAACGCCAGCGACCCGTCTGCACGGCTACGACCAGCCCTACCAGATTCAGAAGCGCAAAACTCAACAGGGCGTTCCACGCAAAGATGTAGCACACACGCCTGTAGAGGGGGTTCGGTTTGTCTTCACAGAAACGCAAAATGTAGGGTCGCGCTTCCACTCCGGGAAGCTGCCCGAATAGGGCTGCTGTACCCGTACCGAACACAACAGCTAGCAACCAAAGCAGGTTGCGCACGCCAGGGCCCTTGGAGAAGAGGTCGAATGTGAGCGGTCCGGGGGCAAGAAAGAAGACCCAGATCCAAATAGGCCAGTGAGCGACACGGTACCAGAATTTGTTCCGCGCACGAATGTTGCGTTTGCTTGCATACTCGACTGGACCTGTGTATCCACGCATGGTCTGATATTTCTGAATCTCCTAGCTTGGTTTTTGCGTACTCAGGTGATGAAGGCCCGGGAAAAACAATTTGCTGGCAACCCTCGATGCATATGTGAACGCCGAGAAAGCCGAGCCTTTGCCGTCTTTTACTGAAGCAATCGAAGCCCATAGAGCCATGGTTTATAGCATCGGCTGGCACTTCTTGCGGGATCGCCTGGCAGCCGAAGAGCTGGCGCAGGAGGTCTTTCTTCAGCTCTATCGTAACTGGCGGGCGATGAAATCGGCCGATCACATTGTGTTTTGGTTACGAAAAGTAACGAGCCATCGCGCGATTGATTATTCGCGCAAATCCAAGCGGCGCGAGCAGATAAGTCTGGAGGAGACGGCCGAGCCTAGCACACTCGAACGCGTTCATGATACCTTTCTTTCTACCTACCTGGAGCGAATCGTGGCTTCGTTGCCGGAGAAACAGCGTCTGGTAGTGGTCCTCCGATATCAGGAAGATATGGAAGTCGAAGAGATCGCGAAGACCCTCGGGCTGAAACCCGCCACAGTAAAAACGCAGCTTGCACGAGCGCTGGACCTGTTACGCGCCAAGGCGGACCGACGGCTGGGAAGCGACAGAACTGGCATAAGAGCAGCCCAGGCTGGTGAGGGACTATGACGCCGTTCGAAGAGGAACTGAAAAAAGCATTGGCGCGTAAGGAGCCCGGAGAAGGGTTCGTCGATCAGGTTCTGACGAAGGTGGAGACGAACCGCTCAGGCACGGCAAAAGCACGGCTTGTTGCCTGGAGCAATCCGTTGTGGCGTTTTGCTTCAGCTGCCATCCTGTTGATGGTGGCGCTCATCTCTGGGTTGGCATATCGGCAACACGAGCGAGTAGCGAAAGGCGAGGCAGCGAAAAATCAGTTGCTGTTGGCAATGCGAATCGCAGGATCGGAATTGCATGAGGCGCAGCTGCGGGTGAAAAAGATTGAAGCATCAGAGGTAGTGCGATGAAATCGATGTTGTTCATTTTGGCATTAGGCTCGGTGCTGGTTGCGTCATCTTGGGCAGCATCCGACGACATCAAGTTTCCGGTAAGCTTTGGCAGACTAGCGGAACGGGCTACCGAATCGGTGGATGTGACGCTCGACTCTTCCATGTTGCGGCTCGCGAGCGGGTTTCTCTCGGACGACGACGAGGACGACGCGAGCGTTAAGAAGTTGGTTTCCAGGCTGAAGGGCGTGTACGTCCGCAGCTTCCAATTCGATAAAGACGGCCAGTATTCGGCGGCGGATGTTGAGACGATTCGCACGCAATTGAAAGCGCCGCAGTGGTCGCGCATACTAGGCTCTAAGTCGAGCAAGGGGGAAACCTCCGAGATTTATGTAAAGAAGAATGGCGATGCTATGGCCGGGCTGGTAGTGATCGACGCGGAACCTCGAGAATTAACTGTCGTGCATATCGACGGTCCGATCAACCCCGACCAACTGGGGGAGCTTAGCGGACACATCGGCATCCCGCAGTTCGGTAAGAGCAAGTCACACAAATCGAACGAAGAGGACTGACTCCGTGCTCAACTCCCACCGCCACGCGTAGGGGAGAAGAATCACAAGGCGGACCCGTTCAAATTCATTTGTATTCGGCGAGAGCCGGCGAACACACGCCCCAAATGTCCGCGAGGAACAACCGCCAGGCCGTCGAGGTTTCCACTCTTGTTGGAGGTAGAAGCGCAGACTCGAGGATTGAGGAGTCGGCGACGTCTTCGTTCGGCTTGATATACTAGCTGTTTACACGCTCAGCAAGGCTGAGTACAGGTGTGTCTTATGGCAAAAGTTTGTGAAATCTGTGGTCGCGGTCCTCAGTTCGGGAACCGCATCAGTCATGCCCACAACGTTACGAAGCGTCGCTGGGATCTGAATCTTCAGACAGTACACGCGCTCATCGAAGGTGCAGGCAAGCGGGTACGCGTCTGCACCTCCTGCATCCGCAGCGGCAAAGTTCAAAAAGCTCCTCTAGCGAAAGCTCCCGCCGCTTAGAACTCCTGCAAACGGGCGGAGCGGGTGTGACCGCCCCTGACATTCGCGGTTCAGTAGAGACTGTAGATGCCGCCGACAATCAAGCAGGTCGTCCAACGCCTGGGCAAAACCGGAATAGCGTTCCTGATTGCTTTCGCATTTTTTGCCCTCTTCTATTTTCTTGGAAAGGGCGGATTGGCTCTACTGTGCGGTCTCGTTCTGCTGCCGCTCGCCTGTATTCTCGTCTTTCGCGGTTTGCGTTTCTTGCAGCGCCATGGCTTATGGAGCGTTCGCAATCGCCTGCTGTTCGTCTACGCTTTGATAGGCGTTCTCCCGCTGTTGCTGGTTCTGATTCTTATCGGTCTGGGAGCGTGGGCACTCACGAGCGAACTCGCCATATATCTGGCCAACTCGGCGCTCGACCGCCGTGTCGCAACGATTCAATATGTCATCCAGGGGATTCGCCATTTACCCAGGAACAATCAAGTCCAAGATGCGCCCGAAGTTCTTAAGAATTTCCAAACCAGCTTGCCCGGCCTGCATCTCTACATAAATGATGATACGGGCTCTCATCGCTTTCCGCCAAACATCCCCGACATATACGTTCCTCCGGGCTGGAAAAATGTCGACGGCCTAATTGTTCACAACGGGCGGTTCTTCGAGTGGTCGCACTACGCGGGCGACGGCGAGGAGATCATAGCCCTTGCTCCGCTCTCCGACGACGAGATAGAGCAGCTGGTTCCGCACCTAGGCGCCATTTCGCTGTTTGAAAGTCCGGAGGACGGCCATACGAACGGTCATCCGGCGGAGGCCGGTTCGCTTCGAGCAAGAATGATGGAGGGCGGCACCAACAAAGATCCCGATTTCAAGCTGTCGACGGATCGGCCTGAAGGATCCGGACGAGGCATTCATTTGCCTCCACCCGCTTTTCGTTTCGACATTCCGGTGGGCTGGGTGGCGACGGTTTCGCACTATCATCTCGAGTCTCCCAACAAAACCTACGGTGGCGTGCTCTGGGTGTATTCACGACCTTCGGCGGTTCTCGGCACTTTCTTCTCCGGACCTGAAGTGCTGCGAGGCGTGCTGTTCAACGCTGTTATTGCGGTCGGTCTCCTATTCCTGGTGGTGGAACTGGTGGCTCTTTTCGTGGGCGCGAAGTTGGCGCGGCGGTTGACGCGCGCGATCAATGCACTTTATGGGGGCACACAGCGCGTGATCAAGGGCGACTTTTCCCATAGGATCCCGGTCCGCTCCGAAGATCAGCTTGGTTCGCTCGCCGTTTCCTTCAATCAAATGACTGGCAACCTGGAGCGCCTGTTGGTTGTGGAGAAGGAAAAGGAACGGCTCTCAACCGAGCTCGAAATTGCACGCGAGGTGCAGGGGCAGCTTTATCCGAAGAAGGCGCCCCCGATCTGCGGTCTTAAACTGACGGTGCAATGCGACCCGGCGAGAACGGTATCAGGCGACTACTACGATTACCAGGAGCTTGGAGGGAAAAAACTCGCTTTTGCGATCGGAGACGTAGCTGGCAAAGGGATTTCAGCGGCGTTGCTGATGGCCACGCTACAAGCAGCGCTTCGGGCCCAGATGACCCAGTATCAACCTCTGCAGGAGAACGATTGCAGCAACGTTTCTGAAATCGACGTCGCAAGCCTCGTCTCAAGCCTGAACAAGCAGCTCTTCGCAAACACATCGCCCGAGAAGTACGCGACCTTCTTTTTTGCTCTATTCGATGCACAATCGCGAGCCCTGACGTATACCAACGCGGGTCACCTCTCGCCCCTGCTATTCCGTAACGGCGATGTGATACCGCTCGATTCCAACGGAATGGTAGTCGGCGCATTCCCTTTCGCGAAGTACGACGAGAGCTGTATCAGCATGTCACCGGGCGACCTGCTCGTCTGTTATACGGACGGAATTACGGAGCCCGAGAATGCCTATGGAGAAGAATTCGGGGAGGAGAGGCTGATCGACCTGGTGCAGAAACATTCGCACCGGGACGACAACGAAATTGTGCAAATCGTGCTCGATGCAGTTCGCAGTTGGACGGGCAGCCCCGAGCTGTTCGATGACATGACGCTCTTACTCGCGCGTGAGGTACCTTCATGAAGATCCTGACGGCTGCCGAGATGAGAGAAGTCGACCGGCGTACGATCGAGCGCGGAATTCCGGGCTTGATCCTGATGGAGAACGCCGGGAACCGGATTGTCGACTTTCTGCGCGAAATGTTCGCTCCGCTCTCCAAGCAGCGGATGGCAGTTGTCTGTGGAAAGGGGAACAACGGGGGCGACGGTTTCGTAGTGGCGCGCCAGCTTTTTACGCGAAAACTGTGCCAGGATCTCACAGTACTCGAGCTGTTCGACCCAAAAGAGTTGACGGGCGACGCGGCTACGAACCGCCAGATGCTCGAGGCCTGCGGCTGCCCGGTGATGAGAAATCTTCCAGACGGAGCAAAGCTGGCAACGGTTGTGGTGGACGCGATTCTGGGGACGGGACTTTCCGGACCAGTGAAAGAAGGGCCAGCGCTAGAGGGGATCCGCCTCATCAACCGGGAGTTTCCGCTGGCAAAGAAAGTGGCGGTGGACATTGCCTCCGGCTTCCCATCCGAAAAAACGAAGCCAACCGGCGAATTCGTACGCGCCGACTACACTGTGACGTTTGTCGCTCCTAAGATCGGCAACATAGGAAAATTCGTGGTTGCAGAGATAGGGACGCCAGCCGATCTCTGCGACACAAATCAAGATTTACGGCTTAACCTGACGTGCGTAGACGGTCTCCGTGATTTATTCGGACCGCGGCCAACGGACAGCAATAAAGGGATGTATGGGCACGTCCTGGTGGCTGGAGGTTCGTTTGGAAAGAGCGGGGCTCCGGCCATGGCCGGTCTGGGCGCATATCGAAGCGGGGCGGGCCTGGTCACGGTCGCGGTGCCGAAGAGCGCACTCAGCACTGTGGCGGCAGTCCGGCCGGAACTGATGACCGAGCCGCTCGAGGAAACCGCTTCCGGACGGCTGGATTTCGCAGAATGCTCCAAACTCCTCGATCTCGCAAAGAAGATGACGGTTCTGGCCCTCGGACCGGGCCTGGGCACGGAAGACGAGACAGTTCGGTTGGTCAGAGCGCTCTACGAACAGGTCGATATTCCGGCGGTGGTCGATGCGGACGCTCTGAACTCAATGGCCGGTTCTCTCCCTCACACAAGCAAAATTCGGATCTTGACTCCGCATCCCGGGGAGATGAGCCGTTTGACCGGTAATTCTGTTAAGGAGTTGCAAGCGGACCGACTGGGGCATGCGCAAGAGCTCGCCTCGGCAAGCGGCGCTACGGTTGTGCTCAAGGGGGATCGTACGGTGATCGCGTTCCCGGATGGCGAAACCTGGATCAATCCAACCGGGTCTCCTTCGATGGCTACGGGTGGCACAGGCGACATCCTGACAGGGATGATCGCCGGGCTTGTGGCGCAACATTCGAAAGACTGGAAGCGGGCAGTCCTAGCCGCCGTGTGGCTGCACGGCCGCTGCGGGGAACTCGGGGCTCAACGCTGGGGCGAAGAATCGATGCTGGCTACGGACCTCCTGGATTTTCTGCCGGCAGCGATGAATGAAATCCGCCCAATCATTTGAGACGAATTCCGAGGCGGAGACGATGGCGGTGGGGCGGAAACTGGCCCAACTACTCCCGAGTAAAGCGGTCGTTCTGTTGATCGGAGAACTAGGCGCAGGCAAAACAACGTTGACCAAGGGAATCCTGGAAGGGCGCGGGGCGGCGCGAGCGGAGGATGTCTCAAGTCCGACGTTCACGTTGATTCACGAATACGGGGACCCGGTGAGCGTATATCACGTTGACCTCTACAGGCTCGATACACCGGAGGAGGTGCAACGGGTTGGTCTGGAAGATCTCTTCGATCAGGACGCGCTCGTGCTCATCGAATGGGGTGATCGATTTCCGTCATTGCTGCCCGAGAGTTTCACAACTGTCCAAATCAGGTATGGTGACAATGATCGGCGGATAATAGAGCTGTCGCAGCGAACGGTACCGTAACGGTACGGCGGGCCGTTGGTCTATTGAAGGAAGTCGCGCAAGACGGTCCCGGTATCAACGGAACATGACCAACGCGACACTTGGACAAGGTCTACCATGACCCGGCGCACTCTATTAAGAGCAGGATCGGCGGCCGCTTTCAGCGCCGTCGGCCAAGCAATCTCAGCCAATCCACAAGAGGCGCAGACTAAGGTCGCACACGCAGCAGCGTCTTTCCCTCCCCATTTCCTTTGGGGGGCCGCGACCGCTGCTCACCAGGTGGAAGGAAACGATGTGAACAGCGATCTCTGGATACTGGAGCATCTAGAGAAGTCGATGTTCAAGGAGCCATCGGGAGACGCTTGCGATGAATACCATCTTTACGAAGACGATATCTCGATGCTCGCCGATCTGGGTCTCAACGCCTACCGGTTTTCCATAAACTGGGCTCGGATTGAACCCGCCAAGAATGAGTTCTCGCGCGTAGAATTAAGTCATTACCGGCGTGTGCTGGAGACGTGTCACCGCCATGGCGTGACGCCGCTCGTTACTTTTGCCCACGTCACAACGCCACGGTGGTTTGCGTACGAAGGCGGATGGGAGAACCCGACGTCCGTCGATCGATTCGTGCGATATTGCGACGAGTCCGCTAAATACCTGGGCGACCTAGTGGCATGGGCGGCGACGTTCAACGAACCGAATCTGATGCGGCTTCTAAGCTGGGTGCGGTTACCTGACGGCCAGCGACTGACAGACGTGATGGCAGAATCACAGGCGCAAGCTCGTCAACAACTCAAAGCCGAAAAGTTCGCTACTTTCCTGGGCGGCAATCCAGATATGATGCAGCAGAACATGCTTGCGGCACATCAGAAGGGCAAAGCCGCGATCAAGTCTGCGTACCCTAAACTGCCGGTAGGTCTGACTCTAGCGATGGAAGACGACCAAGCGGCCGGCCCGCAAAGCCGCCTTGCAGAAAAGCGCAAAGAGGCGTATGGCCCGTGGTTAGAGCTCGCCCGCCAGGATGATTTCATTGGAGTTCAAACCTATACCCGCCAGAGGATCGGAAATGGAGACGCCAACCTCACTCCGCCCAAGAATGCCGAACTGACGCAGAGCGGCTACGAATTCTATCCGGAAGCACTGGAACACACAATCCGCTATGCAAGCCAGCAGACGGGCGTGCCGGTGATCGTCACTGAAAACGGGGTCGCCACGGACGATGATGGCCGGCGGGTCGAATACATTAGGCGCGCTGTGGAGGGTATGAGGCGATGTTTGGCAGACAGGATCGACATGCGCGGCTACTTGTATTGGTCATTGCTCGACAACTTCGAATGGGTCAGCGGGTATAGCCAGAAGTTCGGGTTGGTTGCGGTCGATCGCGCCACACAGCGGCGCACGATCAAGCCAAGCGCAAGTTATCTTGGAAAGCTTGCAACGAGCTAGTGGACCGTCCCAGCGATTCGCTTAGCGGTGATTCGCCTTTTGGGATCGGTGTAAGTCCAACGTATTGGGCGAGCACATTTGGCATAGGCGCGAATGTACCTGATTAGTTTGCGGCGGAGGTCGGATACCGAGGTGAATACGCCACGAGCGATGACGTCGCGTTCGATTTTCGCAAACCAGATCTCCACCTGATTGAGCCAGGAAGAGTAGGTGGGGGTGAAGTGAAGCCGTACTTTGGGATGCTCTGCAAGAAACTGCTCGACCGCTTGCGTTTTATGCGCCGACAGATTATCGAGCACAATGTGAACCTCCCGCGCCGATTTCGCTTTGCCCAACAAGTCTGTCAAGAACGTGACAAATTCGGCGCTGGTATGCCTGGCTGCTGTCTTTCCCTCCACGCTGCCGGTCTTCACGTTCAACGCCGCGTACAGCGATAAAGTGCCGTGACGATAATATTCAAAGCCATGCCGCTCGGCACGACCAGGCGATAACGGCAGCACTGGGTCTAGTCGATCAAGTGCTTGAATGGCCGTCTTCTCATCGACACAGAACACAGCCGCATGTTGCGGAGGATTGACATACAGCCCGATGATATCGGCCGCCTTGGCCTCAAACTCTGGATCATTGCGATGGCTGGAGCGTTTGTGGGTTGCGGAGCCGGGCTCGACCCGAAGAAGGCTCCAACCGATTTTATCCGAGTGCGCATCACCGAGAGTCCGGTCATAAGGCCCAGCAGCAATCCGATAAAGAGGAGGACCTTTGCTACGGAAAGACCTTCTTTCCAGATACCGAACCAGCGGCCATAAACGATTTCGATATGGACCCAGTACACAAGTAGAGATGTCGTCCCGAGCTGCCGGAAGACGCTCCATCTAGCAAGCGCTCCGAGATTCACCCACAAGTAGGCGGCTGCGAGCATCGCCAGAACCGCTCCTAATTTGATCAGGACCATGGCCGGGCTGTTCAGCCAAAATTCGCTCTTGGCATAGACCGTGTAAGGCAAATTGGAGAAGTAGTACGAAGCGGCGATCAAGCCAAGGCCTATGCCGAGCGTCCACTCCATGGCCCGCCCCACCTCTTCCGACTTAATGGTACGCAGCATGCTTCCAAACGCAAGGCCGAAAGCCAGGAATGCAC
The DNA here is from genome assembly GCA_963841675.1 of Terriglobia bacterium. Lineage (GTDB taxonomy): Bacteria > Acidobacteriota > Terriglobia > Bryobacterales > Bryobacteraceae > Bog-105. The sequence continues at coordinate 447,420 of CAWJEH010000005.1, read as the reverse complement.
CCCAGGGAAAGAATCCGAAATAGTTGTAGCTCGGAAAGAAGTAGGACCGTACGATCCACGGCACGCTAGAGGGAGGAATCATGCTGACGAGAGGCGACAGACCTGCAATCACGAGTCCGAGTATGATGCAAAGCCGGATGCGCTCAAACGTGGTGAAGACCGCCATTGGAGCCAGGATCAACATGGCCATGCCCATGCAGTTCAGGATGTCGACTCGCAGCAACTCTCCGGCCGGGCTGGTAGGAAAGCCAAACACGTACAACTGGATACGAAAGAGGAAAGCAATCAGGAAGAGGTAGCGCGAACGTTTGAGGGCGGCTATTACGCGCTCACGTGCCGGCGCGCCTTTCCGCTCCTGGCTGTCCATCAGAAACGCGAAGGTGATGCCTGTAAGCAACAGGAAGATCGCGGGCGGCATGCCGCCGAGAAACTGAGAAAGCACAAACGGACCCTTGTTGCGCAAATCCGTCCGCGTGAAGGAGTCGAAAACGTGACCCTGCAGCATGATGACAGCCGCGAAGCCACGTGTCCAATCGATGAATGCAAGTCTTCCCGATGTCTTTCTGGGCTCTCCCATGATGTGGCGTCTTATTGTGGGTCAGTTTTGGCTCGTACAATCACGAGCTCTGTTTTTTGACACCGGGCGGCAATTTTAGTTCCAGTTTGCCCTTGATCGGTTTGAGATTAACGTCACTGTACGTCACAACGCGGTAATTGCCGGAGGGTTCGTAGAACTCCTGCTGAATTGGATATGCCGCGTCGTTCGGGACCCAGATCTCAATCTTGCTCAGTTTCTTTGCGACTTCCTGATTCTCGGGCACCAGCAGCAGCTTGGTGCTGTCACGGTCATCAAGTTTCTCTTGGCCTTCCGCCGTGATCTTATAACTGCGGGCCAGATCTTTGCCCGACGACCCGAAGCCCAGCAGCAGGAACTGATTCAGTACATCCGAGTTCTTGCCCACGTCGATGTCCTGGTAGCTGTTCAGCTTCGGATAGTAAATTCGAACGATTCTGCCGAAAAAGCCGATCTGGCGAGCATCCCGCTGACCGGAAAAATCGAGAACCGCGCGTGTTTCCTGCCCCTTGAGACGCTGCATCCTAAACGTGCCACTCTCGACCGTGGTGTCGTCGATGATCGCGGTGTGGGTGGTCATGGTGATCCTGGCGGATACACCGTGGAAATTTGGTGCTGCCTGATCCATTCTCGCAAGAACGCCTTCTGCGCTCTGCGCATTCAGAGTGATAGACGCGAAAAAGCACAGCGGGACTAGAAGAGATCTCATGTCTGAAGTCAATCTACACGATGCAACCCGCCTAAGGGGCTGTATATGCGACGAAACCTTCGGTTTCATGCTGAGCCTCATCATGGATCGGCTCGAGCCGCACCACATGCCATCTCATTCCCGTCCGCTGATGGATCAGCGATTCGGCTTTTCGAAGCCTTTGCGCCTCGGGCAAGCCGGCCAACAAGCTGGTGGCGATGAATACCGTACTTGATCTCCCCTGGGAAGACATCAGAATCACACTCGATGCCTTAGGTTGATCGTGGAACCAGTCGCGAGGAGTGGCGAAGATGAAGATCAGAATGAGTCCAACGATAATGTCGTACTGCCAAGCGCCGCGCGCAAAGTCCCACTGCGCAAAACGCTTGTCAAGACCCGCCTTTGGAGTTTGGCCTTCTTCCGCCACTAAGGGCAGTTTAACATTCGCGCCGGTGTTCTAATACTTGCGCATGACCGCTAGTACCCGGCCCTGAATCTGGACGTTCGCCGCATCCACGTAGATCGCCGCCATAGAAGAATTTGCCGGCTGCAGCCGCACCCGCCCATCCGCTTCGGGATAATAGCGCTTGAGTGTTGCCTCGCTGCCGTTGACCAGGGCCACAACGATCTCGCCGCTCTTGGCGGTTTCGCTCTTTTCGATCAGCACGAAATCGCCGCTGCAGATATGATCGTCTATCATCGAATCCCCCCTGACTTCGAGTGCAAACGTGTTTTCGTCGCCCGCGAAGTCGGAAAAGTGCAGCATCTCCGGGTTGGCGATGGCCTCAACCGGCGAACCTGCCGCGATTCGACCGAGCAGCGGCACGGTCTCGGCCGATTGCCGAGAGAGTTTCTGCTCCTTGAGGAACCGCTCACTCACTTCAAGAGAACGGCTATGATTGTAATTTCTTCGAACGTACTGCTTGGTCTCGAGCGCCTGGACGTGTTTATGAACTGTCGCTAGAGAAGCGAGCCCCATCCCGGCGGCGATTTCTTCATAGCTCGGGCTGTATCCATGCTGCCGGATGAAATGGAACAGGAAATCCATCAACTCTTTTTGCCTGCGTGTAAGCGCCATCCACTCTCCTTTGTATTCAGTGTTGGCGAATAAATAACGAAAGTCAACAGTTTAGATCGGGCGTGGTCCCCAGAGAAAGTCAAGCGGAAGCACTTTTCCGCCGGTAATATCTTCTTACAAGGACACACGCCCGAGCAGGTCCGCGTCTACGTTTGTGACTGATGGCAGCCCGGCTACTGTATGTGGAAGATGAGGATGCGGCCTTCTTCCTTTTTCAGACTGCGCTGAAGACAGCCCAGATCGAGGTTGAACTGCACCGCGCGAGCGACGGGGAACAGGCCTTGGACTACCTGCATCGGCCATCGAGGGAGCGGCCCCGCCCAGATCTAGTGGTGCTAGATCTAAATCTGCCACGCAAGACCGGCTTCGACGTTTTATCTGACATTAAGCAAGATCCCACTCTGAAGGAGCTGCTGGTGGTGGTATTTACCTCGTCTCCACTGTCGGCGGACAAGATGAAGTCAATCGCGCTAGGCGCACGGGACTACATCACGAAGCCGTTCAGCTTTGATGGCTTTGTTCACGCGGTGGAAATGGCGTGCTCCCATTTGCCCGCCAGGTAGAGAGCATGAGGAACGTGCTTTGGGGCGAGTGATTCTCCGGCGGAAATCTCAATTCATGTTCATGCCGCAGCCGCTGCTGCCGCAGAAATCCGTGCCACACATGCCATTTCCGCAGGCGCCAGGAGCAGTTTCACTCCGCGACTTACCCGCTTGCGCAGCAAAGGTCGAATATTGGGTGGTCAGGTGGTCTTGTCCGCAACCAGGGCACCGAACCGCATCCGCGTCGGCGCTGCGCCGCACCAGCTTTTCAAACTTGCTTCCACAGTCGTCGCAAGAATATTCAAAGATCGGCATGACTCTAAGTTATCAATTTCAGCGTACATTTTGCGCCGTAACCTGATAGGTCAACATCAGGAATAATAGGCTATATGGAACGTAGATCGTTTCTCAAGCAGGGTTTTGGGTCGATCGTGGGCCTCACCTGGGCGGGCTGTTCCGCAAAGTGGGCCCTCGGCTCAACTAAAGTCGTCAAGATTGTCGACTTTTCGGATGCGGGTCAGCGTAAGGGAGTAATCGAAGTGGAAAAAGTTCAAATGCCGGACGCGGAATGGCGTAAGAAGTTGACGCCCGAGCAGTACGAGGTCACCCGCCATGCCGGCACCGAACGAGCATTCACGGGACAGTACTGGAACAACCACGAACATGGCATCTACAGGTGCGTTTGTTGCGGAAACGCGCTCTTCTCTTCGGACACCAAGTTCGAATCCGGCACCGGCTGGCCGAGTTTTTGGGAGCCGATCGCCAAACAAAACGTGGAGACCAAAAGCGATATGAGCCTGGGCATGATTCGCAACGAGGTTCGCTGCTCAAAATGCGACGCTCATCTCGGGCATGTATTCGACGATGGTCCGAGACCTACCGGTCTTCGCTATTGCATGAATTCCGCTTCCCTGAACTTCGTGAAGAGCTAGTCCGGAGCCTTGAGCCATACCTTTTCGGGCCGCATAGAGATTCATAAAGCGGGAAGCGCCCGTTCGGCGAGGGACGTCGTAGTCTACCTGCCTCCGGGGTATGCGATCGAGCAGTCCCACTTTCCGGTTCTGTATCTCAACGATGGTCAAAATCTGTTTGACCCTACGACGGCATTCTTGGGAAACGATTGGGGTCTCGGCACGGTGGCTGACGGCCTGATTCGCTCGGGTGAGATTCAACCTCTGATTGTCGTTGGCATTTACAACAGAGGAAATAAACGGGCGTTCGATTACACACCCGTTCGTGATTCACGAGGCGACGGCGGGGGTGCAACTGCATATGGCAGATGGATTCGCGAGCATTTGAAGCCATTCATCGATCACCGATACCGCACACTTGCCAGTCCGGCGCACACCGGCTTGGGGGGATCCTCGCTGGGCGGCTTGGTCAGTCTCCACCTCGGGCTACTCAATCCGAAAACGTTCGGGAAGCTGCTCGTCATGTCGCCATCAGTGTGGTGGGCGGGAAGAGCTATTTTGAAAACCGTCGCGAAGTTGCGCGACAAACCACCAGTGAAGATATGGCTCGACATAGGCACTTGCGAAGGCCGATCACCCGAGATCTGCGTGAGAGATGTGGCCGAGCTGCGCCGCTCACTGGTCGCTAAGGGCTGGCGGCTTGGTGACGATCTTGCGTACCTGGAAGCGGAAGGCGCAGCACACGACGAAAAAGCCTGGGGCGCTCGGATGCCTGAGGCGTTAGGTTTTCTATTCCCGCCTGTTACGCCCGACCCGCCGAGTTCCGATTCGCGCCGAACGCAGCGCAGCCTAGCGCGAGCGCTATAAGCAGTGTCAGAACAGCAACCGGCTGGTTGCGTAAGAATACCACCTGCTTGAGAGAAGCAATCGTGCCTTCATGTGCTAAGCGCCGAGCCATCAACGACTGGACGGGGAAGGCAAGCACCAACAAACATACGGCAACAACCGAAACGAGTAGACGTTCACTGCGCCAAACGCACGCGAGTAGTGGAATCAGCAGTAACAACAGTTGCGCATCGTAGTAGCGATGGTAGGTAAGGGTGAGAGTCAGGGATGCGAAAAATGCAGCGTCGAACCAGGGCGTCCACTCACTTCCGGTCTGACGGAAGTAAACGAAAACTGCTGTTACGAGAACCGCTAATATCCACACGGCGGAATTGTATGCGGCCCGTTTCTCGAACAGGTAGGCAGTGAGCGTCTGGGTGTTGAGCAGCTGCCATGCAACAGCACTTGCAGGCGCGGGATCGCTTTGCCCACCTGGTTGGAAGCTGATCGCGATATTGTGCTGTTCCGTCGCCCACCACTGCCAGTTGCGTCCGAATTCCGACAGGACCATCACGCCGATGAGGCTCGCTATACAAAAGAGAAGTGCCGCGTACAAAAGAGGTCTCCAGGATCTCCAGACAGCAAGTACGCACACGGCGCAAATGGCGAGCTGAGGCTTAAAGCACATCGCGATGCCGAGCAAGATCCCGCTCAACAGCGGCGGTCCGGCGAGTGTGCCGCAAATTGAGAGAACTATCAGGCTAATAGCGGCGACACCGGGATTTCCGTCATAGACTCCGACGTAGGTTGGCGAGAACAACAGCGCGAGAGATGCGACGAGCCAGCGAGCGCGCACAGAAAATCGCGCGGCATCGAGAAGCCGCCAAAGCGAAATCCCGAAGAGCGCCACGGACAGACAACACCAGATGACATTTGCTCGGTGCCATGACATCCAGGCGATAGGCGCCGCCAATGGCATGGTGGCGGGCAGGTAAACCGATGGATTAATATCCTGATCGTGTTGTAAGTCGGAGGGCGCGCCCGCATTGGCAAGCTCCGCTTTGAGCGATGCCCGGTCGTAAGGATTTGCGTTATGGAGCCAGCAGCGAGCGGCGGCGTAGACGGTCGAGAAGTCACCCGTCGTCGAAAATCTAATCGCGCGATACGGACCGCGATTGACGAAGAAAGCGAGACATGCCAAAAATAAAACCACGCACCAGAGGTCACGAGTCTTCAACAGGGGCACGTCCTTCGGCATTTCGCGTTGACCGCGACGCCGCCGACAGTGCGAGAATAGCACGCAGCCGGTGTTTCGCCGGCGACGAGGAGGTTCATGGCGTTTTGCACCAACTGCGGTTCACAGATCGGCGATAGCTCAAAATTCTGTCCAAGTTGCGGGCAGCAGCTTGGAGCCGCGAGCCCGATAGCGTCCTACACGGCCGCAGCGGCGCCAACGCCCCTGAAGTACGACATCGAGGGACACAACCTGCAGATCGCGCGCGTACATCTCCAGCCAGGACAGGAGATCTACGCAGAAGCCGGCAAGATGATTTACAAAGCGGCGAACGTCGATTGGGACACCAGGATGAGCGGGCAGTCGGTAGGCCAGAAGATCATCGGCGCCATCAAACGCAAGCTCATGGGCGAATCCTTTTTCTTCACTCACTTTCGTGCTTCCAACACGGTTGGAGAGGTCGGTTTCGCCGGACATTACCCAGGCAAGATTCAGGTCTTCGAGCTTGCCGCCGGGCAAACAATCATGGTGCAGCGTGATGGTTTCCTGTTTGCGCAAAACTCCGTGACGCTCGACATTGCGATGGTGCGTAGATTAGGGGCGGGACTGCTAGGTGGTGAAGGCTTCATTTTGCAGAAGCTGACCGGCCCCGGCGCAGTATTTGTACACGCGGGCGGCGACCACGTCGATTTCACTCTCGCTGCGGGTGAAACGTTACAGGTGCAGACGGGACATCTGGTGGCGTTTGAGCCCAGTGTCAACTATGACGTGCAGCTGGTTGGCAGCATTCGCACGGCAATATTCGGTGGCGAAGGTCTCTTCCTGACCACGCTGACCGGCCCAGGTCGCGTGATTTTACAGAGCATGACTCTCGAGCGTCTCCGGCACGAGCTCTCTCCGCAGGAACACCGCCACAGCGGCGAAGAGCGCAATCCGCTCGGGGCAATCGCGAGCGGCGATCTTAGCAGCTTCTTCCGGTCCGATGATTAACGCGACGCGAAGGCGGGAACGAGCCTGGGCAGAATTTCGCCCGCGGGTCCCTGCAGAACTACATCAACCAGGCCGGACATCGCGGTTGCTTCCAAATTGATCTCGATTAGCTTGGCGGAGGACGATTTCGCAAGCGGTACGAGGCCGGCTGCCGGAAAGACTGCGGCGGAAGTGCCGATGATCAGGAAGAGGTCGCAAGATATTACGGCTTGCTCGGCCTCTTTCAAGACGTGTGCGGGTAACGTTTCGCCAAACCATACGACACCGGGCCGGGCCAGGGCGCCACATAGGAGACATCGCGGGGGCAAGTCGATCGGCACACTGCGATCTGTCCGTTCGATCGCGCATTTAGTGCAGCGCACCTGCCAGATGCTGCCATGCAACTCTCGCGCGGAAGAAGATCCTGCCCGTTGATGCAGCCCATCGACATTTTGCGTAATCAAGGTAAATTGCGGAACCGCCTTGGCGAGTTGCGCGAGTGCGAGATGTCCCGCGTTCGGTTCCGCTTTGGCAATCAAAGCGCGCCGCCAGTCATACCATTCCCAGACCAAGCCAGGATCGCGTGCGAAAGCAGCCGGGGTCGCAAGATCTTCTGGTCGAAACTGCTTCCACAGTCCGGCGGTTCCGCGAAAGATCGGAATACCGCTTTCGGCGGAGATGCCGGCACCCGTCAGAACCGCTATACTCCGCGCATCTCGTAAGAGGTTGCGCGCTTTCGCAAGCTCCGGTGATTCAACCGTTTTCCGGCCCGCCATATGGAGTTGCTGCCGCTTCAGCGACGGCCGCTTCGAGTGAAGATCCGTCGAGAGAATCCAGACGACGGAGGCTCGGGAACAGCCAGGCCCACAGCGCAACCACGACCATTGTCCCGATCCCACCCAAGACGACGGCGGGAATGGTACCGAACCATTGCGCTGTCAACCCGGATTCGAATTGCCCTACCTCATTGGACGCGCCGATGAAAACCATGTTGACCGCGCTGACGCGGCCGCGCATTTCGTCGGGCGTGCTTAGCTGCGTCATCGTGGAGCGCACGATCACGCTTACAGTATCGGTGGCGCCTATCAAAAACAGCATGATGAGCGATAGCAAGAAGTTGTGCGAAATGCCGAACACGATGGTGGCCAAGCCGAATCCGGCGACGCACCAGAGCATGGTCGCGCCGGCACGTCTTCTCAGAGGCCAATGAGCAAGCGCGATGCTCATAAGTACCGCACCGACACCCGGAGCACTGCGTAAAATTCCGAGCCCGAGCGCTCCGATCTTCAGAATCTCCCGCGCGTATACCGGCAGCAGCGCTACCGCACCGCCGAGCAGAACCGCGAACAGATCGAGCGAGATGGCGCCCAGAATAAATTTGTTAGTCCAGATGAATCGTATTCCGTCCAGCACGATCCGAAACGATGCTGCGGCGTGGGCACGGACCACTTTCGACAGCTTCACTCGTGACACGCTCAGGAAACCGCTGAAGTAGCCGAGTGCAGAACAGCAATATACCGGCACTGGATTGCCGGTCAAACCGTAAAGCAATCCACCTATCATGGGACCCGCTATGGTCGCGGTCTGAAATATCGATGCGCTCCATGTCACAGCATTCGGAAAATCCTCTTGTGAAACCAGCAGCGGAACGAATGCCTGACTCGCGGGAGCGTTGAACGCCCGGAATGTACCGTGAAGCAACATTATCAGGTAAATAGGCACGGCCGAGTGCAACCCGTGAAGGGTTAGAAACAGAAGCAAGAGCGAGCATCCGGAGAAGCCCCCACAGCACGTTCTTAGGATGTTGAGTCTCGGTATACGATCCGCCGTGTGTCCGGCGATCAGGAACAGGCAGATACCGGGCAGGAATTGGGCCAAGCCGACCAAGCCCAGATCCATCGGGCGACGCGTGATTTCATATACCTGCCACCCGACGGCCACCGACTGCATTTCCGAAGAGATCGTCGTCAGGAACCGCGCTAACGAATAAAATCGGAAATTCGGGTATCGAAACGCGGCGCGAGAAGAAGGTGAGCCAGATGCGGATTCAGTCGTTCGCATCTACTCTAGCTCGCGCTGAATCCCCCAAAAGGCAATTATATCTGGACGTCGTTTCTCTCCGCCACTCGTCATCCAGCGAGGTAAGTCTTTCTTGTTCGGGCACAGAGATGCGAGAGGAGTTTATACGTACCTCGTCGCGTTTTTCACGTCCCCACAGTACCTATTCATCGTCGGCCGAGGAGACCCGATCTCGACGAGCATTGAAAACATGGCGGCTGGGCGATTGCACGACGTAGAGATTGCGCCTAAGGCCTAGTACTTTGCTGCAACCTCGCTGCTGAGCCGCCCTGCTGCAACCGCAGCATCTGCCCGTACCCCCTACGGGATACTCCATGGAGGTCAATTGTTCCGTCTCGCGAATGCCGCCACTGTGGATGCATGACAAGGTCCTCCGCTATGAAATATGCCGCGCTGGCGGGCGCGCTTTCAATCTTCGCGACGTGCGGCAACGCCGCATCGCTTTCGGTCCAAAGCAGTGCCACAGAGACCACTAACAACTCGGGATCGGCAACAATGAACATCTCTAAGAATCCAGGTTGGGCCGATTCGCTTGCCGGTTCCTCATGGGTGTCTTACGTCCAGTCCGGCGACCCGAGCGCGTCCGGCTACACTTCTCCTGCGAACGGAACAGTCGTCGCGTTCACTGAAACGTTCACAGTCAATGGGGCTCCTCTGAGCGGGACACTGCATGTTCTGGCTGATGATTCAGCTTCGGTGATCCTGAACGGGGTGACCTTGATGTCGGAGGCAACGCAATCTGGCAACACGTATGGAACATGCTCGGATTTCGCCATCGGCTGCCTTACTAGGACGGAAGGGAACATCGACCTGACGAGCGCGCTGCGGTCAGGTTTGAACACGCTAACTTTTGACGTAGCACAGCGGGCCGGCTCCTCTTTTGGACTCGACTATGCGGGAACGGTCGATTACTCGGACGCACCGGAGCCAGCTAGCTTAGGCCTGCTCGGTCTACCTCTGGTCGCACTACTCTTCAAAAAGCGCAAAGCTCGCTCCGAGTAGTCTAGAAGCTAAAGCGCATCTGCAACTCGACGACACGTCCGCCGAGTGCGGATTGTGCCTGGCCGAACAGCGGATTGGAAGTCACCCCATCGGTACTGATCAGCGTATTGGCGGAATTCGTGCCGCTAGGCGTAAAAGGAGTGAGGTTGAGCTTGTTGAAGATGTTGTAAAGGTCTCCACGAAATTCGAGCCGGGCATTCTCGCCGAAGATAGGCATCTTCGGAAGGCCGAACGATTTCTGAATAGTGGCGTCGGTATCGAAGTAGTTCGGGCCGCGCAGAATGTTGCGTCCGACTTGGGGTGGTGGCGGAGGTCCAGTAGAGTCGGGGAATGTACCTGGAACGGCGAAGGTCGGAATGGTGAAATAGCTGAGCGCTCCGTTGGGGAAGTTGTTGCCGACAGACTGCAGATTGCTGTTGCTGTAATCCGTTCCGTACTTGCCGATCGCCGACCCTGGACGAAGTTGGGTATAGCCGCTGTTGGCGTACACGAGATTGCCGCCCGGGATGTTGTTATAAACGGGCGTCCAAGGGAAGCCGGTATGCCAGTTCAAGATACCGCTGATCTGCCAGCCGCCGAAGACCTTATCGAGCCAACGATGCCCTTTAAACAGCGTGGGTGTGTAGACACCGTAGAGTTTCACGTTGTGGGCTACATCGAAGTCAGCTAAACCACGGCGGTATTGATTGCCGTACGGGTATTCGCCTATGTAAGCGTCGTTCGAGCCATCATCGATGGTTCTGCTCCAGCGGTATTGAAAATCCAATTGGAAATTCTTTGCAAAGCGATGTTCCATTTCCGTTAGCAGCGCGTTGTATTCGGCGTTCCCGTCGTTGCTGTAGAAGAGAAGGTTCCCGATCTGCGGATTGAGAGGAGCGTAGAGAAAGTTGATGTTGTTCTGAAGCGTCAAGTGACGACTCAGACTGCCCTGGTAGCCGACCTTGCCCACCCAGCCGGCGCCGATGTCGTACTGCGCTTCGAGAGAGTCGCGATAGGTTACCGGAGTCTGAACGTTTTGTTGAAAACCGGTCAGGTCAAGCGGTGAACCAGTCATGGGAAGACCGGTAGCGGGATTGAAGTTCAGCACCGCCTTCGGGTTGACCGGCCAATTGTAGAACTGATTTGTATTTGAAGGAACCTGATACAAAAGATTCGCCTGATTAAAGGTAAAACTAGCGACAATCGGAGGGTTGTTGCGACCGTTGAGAGTGGTGGCCTCTTGCATGCGGTCATACCCTATGCCAAAACCACCCCTGACCACGAAACGTTCGCTAGCAGGATTGGGACGCCAGGCGAAACCGAGCTGAGGCGCCCAATTATTTTTGCTGGTCGTGTATATGTCGTTGCCAACCTTGAGCGTGACGCCGGTCAACGGATCAGGACCTGAACCCAGAACTGGATTGCTGACGTTGCCATATTTCTCCCGGATGGGCGTGTAGTACTCCCAACGGATACCGAGGTTCAGAGTCAGGTTGGGCCTGGGCTTCCAGTCGTCCTGGATAAAGCCCGCATAGATAGAAGATCGTATGTAGCGCGTATCGGTGGTAGGGGCGCCCGTCTTCGGGTCGAAGTTGCCGGTCTCCATGTAGGGCGCGTCGTTTGCTACATCCCATAGGTTCCGGAAAGTGTAAGTTGGACGTCCTGCGTAGGCTTGGGTATCGTTGTCCTGCTCTTTGTAGATGTCTACACCGGCCTTTAAGGAGTGACTTCCCTGTACGGTGCTGAGGGTATCACGGTAGTTGTACGTGGTTTGATAGAAGACTCCAGGACCGGGTGCGCCGTAGGATTGCACTGTGGAGGAGCCGAGATTGTCGATGCTGTCGGAGGGAAGACCCCAGGGCTCTTGCGGATTGCTATTGATCTCGTTGAAGAACCAGCGGGTGACATTGAACCGCGCTTCGTTGAGCCAATTCGGAGAGAAAGTGTGATTCCAGAGTAAGGCGGCCGTCTCATTGATGCGGTCGCTATGCCACAGGTTGGCAGATCTTGCCGGGCCGTTGTAAAAGGTGGAGTCGCTGGGGACGTAATAAGTGCTGAAGACGATCAGGTCTTTGTTGGTCGCCTGAAAATCCATGCGCCCGTTGTATTGCTGCGGAACCGCGTTAAATGGACTGGAGCTCTGGACGTACATTATGTCGGGTACACCATCGAGACCGTTACCTGTGCCGGGGATTCCGGAGCTTACATAACTCGGATCCTGCTGCCCCAGGCCGACCTTCTTGAGCGGAGAACCGATATCCAGACCCACGTACTGGCCGTTCTGAGTGATGACCTGGCATTGTCCAGCGCCCAAACCGGCATCGGAACACGTTTTCGGAATGATCAGGTTGTAAGAAGCGCCTTCACCGGGAAAGGCGAACAGTTTGGAAGCAATACTGCCCGGCGCGGCGGCGCTCTTCAGAAACTGCGGCGTCTCGTACCAGCCGAGCGCGTTTGTGGTCGAGGAGTTTCGGAGGGTCTCGTAAGAAAAGAAGAAGAAGAGATGGTTCTTGATAATTGGCCCACCCAAACTGCCAGCCCACTGATTGAATCGATCCGTATCCTTCTGGACCGGGTTGCCGTCGGGACCGTTCCAGCGCTGATAAGCGTTGAGCCCGGGTCTATCGAATTTCATCAGCGCGCTTCCATGAAACTCATTCGTGCCGTTCTGCGAGACGACGAGTATTTGCGCACCGCTGTTGCGACCAGTTTCAGCATTATAGGGAGTCGACTCCACCGTGACTTCCTTGACCGATTCCTTATTTGGGGTAATGACGGCCGCCCCGCCCCATGCCAGGCTGTTCACGGAGGAGCCGTCGACCTGAATGTTGTTCGAACTCTGCCTGGTACCGTTGGCGTTGATCTGAATCCCGTTCTCGGTAGAGAAGATGCTATCGGTGCCGCTCGGTGCGCCGTGTTGCGAACCGGGCAAATTTTGCGATGCACCACTATTGGTCCGTGAGTTATCGCCAAAAGCGCCGGGCGCGAGCGCGGCGACTTGGAAAGTGTCGCGACCGAACGTTGGCATGGCCTGGACAGTTTTGTTAGAGAAGGTACCGGAGACGGTTGCGGTTTCAGTATCGAGCGCCGGTCCCTCGCTGGCATTAACAGTTACAGTCTGCGCCGTCTGGGTGCCTACGGCGAGTTGAACATCCTGCGCTTGCACGCGCTCGGAGATGAGTTGAACATCACTCACGACGCGGTCCGCGAACCCCGTCTTCTGAACCTTGATGCTGTAGCGTCCAGGAGCGAGACTAGGGACGGAGTAGACACCTCCGCCATCGGTACTTGTTTCACGCGAGATATTGGTCTCGCTATTAGTGACTGTAACTTTCGCATCGGGAACGACTGCACCGCTCGCGTCGGTAACGGTTCCCTGCAAGCCGCCACGGAATTGTGCAGCGATGGGCGTGGCAAAGAAGAGAGCAATAGGAATCAGTGCCAGGATCGAGACAAACGACGAAATTTTCGCGAAAGACGAGCGCAACATAGCAACCTCTTTCGGTGTTAGACAAGACCAGCCGTGAGACATAACAATGCTTTAGTAACTTTTTCGGAATAAGGCGGTGAATGCGGGGAAGCGACGCGTGAGCACTGTTAGTTTTGCGGGGAGAAAACTCCTGATTATGAGGCGGCTTACCTTCGAAGTCCCTCCCGGTATACTTACGCATTAACGATGATTCAACTGCTGCGGACGAAGAACATCGACGAGCTGGTCGACGAAGCCCAGACGGAGGGCAAAAGTCTAAAGCGTTCGCTCGGGCCGTGGAGTCTGATCGCATTTGGCATCGGCGCGGTCATCGGCGGTGGAATCTTCACGGTCACCGGAACGGCAGCGGCCGGCCAGCGGATGGCGGTCGCATCCATTTTGAATGCACCTTTGCTCGATCTGATTTTGCACGGCAGCAATGCCGCGTCGACAATAGGGCGCCCCGGAGCCGGACCAGGATTGACATTATCGTTCATCCTGGTCGCGCTGACCTGCGGATTCGCCGCGCTCTGCTATGCCGAACTCGCTTCCATGATCCCTATCGCGGGAAGCGCCTACACATATGCGTACACAACCCTGGGGGAAATTTTCGCCTGGATCATAGGATGGGATCTGATTTTGGAATATGCAGTTTCGAATATGTCGGTCGCGGTCGGTTTTTCGGCGTACTTCAACGTCATGTGCGACTACCTGATCGGCGTTCATCTGCCGCGATATCTGTCTGAACCTGCGATCGTCGATGGGCGGTTCACGGGTAGCTTGTTCAATGTTCCAGCTTTGCTCGTCGTCATGTTTCTGAGCTGGATCCTGGTGCGAGGCGTAAGGGAGAGCGCGGGGGCCAACAACATCATGGTGGCGATCAAGCTGGGTGCGATTCTGCTCTTCGTCTTTGGAGCAGCGCATGCGATACAAGCTTCTAATCTTCATCCGTTCATGCCAAACGGTTTCGGCGGCGTTCTGAGTGGAGCCGCGATCGTCTTTTTCACTTTCATCGGATTCGACTCAGTCTCAACGGCGGCCGAAGAGTGCAAGAGACCCCAGCGAAACATGCCGATCGGAATCATCGGCACACTGATCGTCTGCGCTCTTCTTTACACCTCAGTCGCGCTAGTGCTCACCGGGATCGTCAGTTGGAAAACGCTGAACAATGCTTCGCCGGTCGCCAATGCCCTGCAGGCGATCGGAATGAACCGATTGCGCTTCACGGTAACAGTGGGCGCGCTGCTTGGAATGCTCTCTTCGCTACTGGTTTATCAATATGGCCAGGCTCGAATCTGGTTTGCCATGTCGCGTGACCGGCTACTTCCGGACGTCTTTTCCAAGGTCCACCGGCGTTTTCGGACCCCTCACGTAAGCACTTGGCTGGCGGGTCTGGCAGTCGGGGTTCCCGCCGGCATCTGGGACATCGGGACCTTCGCCGATCTCTCAAATATCGGGACTCTATTTGCCTTTATTGTTGTGTCCTGTGGTGTGGTGATCCTGCGAAAGAACCAGCCCGGCCGGCCGCGATCATTCAAGGTGCCGTTTTCTCCGATTACGCCAGCTATTTCGATCGTTTGTTGTTTCGGTCTGATGCTCGGACTTCCGCTGGAAACCTGGATTCGGTTTGTTGTATGGCTCGCTATTGGCCTTGCGATCTACTCTGGATACAGCCGAAAAAGGAGTCCGCTATTCGTATCAGCAATCGAAAAGGCGGAACCGCGCTAGCCGGCAACGACTAACTCGCTGCGAGCAGTCATCAAAAGCCTTCCCAGACAAGCGCCGGGAAAGATGATTGCGCATCGAACCCAACCGACTCGTACAAGCGAATCGCATCCATGTTAGAAGAAGTCACAGTCAGGCTGATACTGGTGCAGCCCGCTTCGACCATGCGCATCAGAGTCTGACGGAGGAGCTCGTAACCCAGGCGGGCGCCCCGAATGGCGGGAAGCACGCACAGTTGCGTGACATGGCCCGATTTTGCTGACACCATGCTTGCGAGGCAGGCCCCGCAAACACGGCCGCTCCGCTGATCAATGGCAATGATCGATGCTGTAGGCGAAAAGGTCCCACAGCCCGGGTATTTCACGATGTTCGTCAGGAAATGCCGGGCTCCGGGAATGGTTCGGTACTGGTCATTGATCTCGCTATCCACATGCCCGCGATAAGCGGCCGAAACAAGGTGCGCGACCTCTTCGCTAAGATGCTCGGTCCACTGGCAAAACGCGACATTGATTTCGGGGGTTCGCCGCTCAAGACGCAGGACAGCGGCTCGGTCGATACCCATAAAAGAGCGGTCATGGCGAGTGACGTGTTTGTGAAACGGCAAAGGCTGCGCAAGCGGTACCCGCAGCATCATGAGTTGCGATTCAATCCGGCGGATACCCGAAATCAGCATAACGCCCTGCACGGAAGCGCCGAGCAGCAGCATCTCGTTGGCGGAGGTGGCGTACTCGCGCTTCATGAAGAAGTCGCCGATCAGACCTTTGCGACCCTCACAGACGTGGTATGTATAGCCAATTACTTGCTTATCGGCGATAAGCGCATATCCGTACAGGGAATGGATCTGCACAAAGCGGCGCAATAGATCCGCGGAAGGTTGAAAATCCCAATTGAAGCGCTTGTTCCAAGCGCCGATCTCTTCATGAAATAGCGGGTCAAGATCGCCGGTCGTCAAAGTGGTGAGTTCGACGACTTCGGGCAACCGGACGTCCAGGCGCGCCGACATTCCCTGAATTATACGTGTACTTCGGCCAGCGACCCTCGTTCCGCGACGTTCGGGTTGCTAAGCACTTCCCCGATTCGCCTGGCCGCCTCACGCGTACGGTTCTCGTCCTCGATAAGACTGAAGCGTACGTATCCCTCTCCCATCGGGCCGAAACCAGTGCCCGGGGAAAGCGCAACGTGCGCCTCATTCATCAGCAGCTTCACAAATTCAAGCGATCCCAGCTGCCGAAAGGATTCCGGAATTCGGGCCCAGAGGAACATCGTTGCTTTTGGAGATTCTACCGCCCAACCAGCTTCTCGAAGGGCGCTCACCAACCAATCTCGGCGTGCCTGATACCCGTCGCGGATTTTCCGTGGAGCGTCATCGCAGTCCCGCAAAGCTGTCACGGAAGCGATCTGAATAGCTTGAAACATCCCGTAGTCCAGGTAGCTTTTTATGCGGGTGAGCGCCGCCACAAGGCGACGGTTACCCAAACAGAATCCAACCCGCCAACCAGCCATGTTGTAACTCTTAGTCATTGAATAGATCTCGACAGCGTAATCCTTCGCACCCTCGACTTGGAGAATGCTGGGCGGGCGGTATCCGTCGAAACCGAGTTCCGCATAGGCGAAATCATGAATGATGTAGCTGCCATGTTCTTTGGCGAGCGCTACTATTTCGCGCATGAAATCGAAATCGACACACACTGTGGTCGGGTTGTGTGGAAACGAGATCAGGATGACCTTTGGTTTCCGAACGGCGGTGCGGTAGTGCTCCTTCAGGCCCGCAAGAAATGTGGGTGCATCGGGCATCGGCAACATGCGGGCGTCGCCTTCCGCCAGAACGACGCCGTACTGATGCAGCGGATAGGCCGGATTCGCCGAGACTACCGCGTCGCCCGGCGCGAGGATCGCGTACAGGAGGTGGGCGAGGGCATCTTTGGCACCCATCGTCACGATGGCTTCCATTTCAGGATCGAGCTCGACAGCGTATTGCTTTTGATAACGCTCCACGATAGCTTTGCGTAGATCGGGAATCCCGCGCGAGACGGAGTAACGATGGTTCAGCGGATTGCGCGCAGCTTCGATCAGTTTGTCTACCACAGGCGGTGGACTGGGGCCATCGGGATTGCCCATACCGAGATCGATAATATCTACACCATCAGCGCGCATCTTATCCCGCATCTCGTTCACGAGCGCGAAGACGTAAAAGGGGAGCTTTTGAATACGGTAGAACTCTTCGCTGGGTGGCAGCGGCATATGCCAATAGTGTAGGACGAGATGCCGGGCGCGCACGGCGGCAGCCTGAATAGGCCTAGCGGGCTACCGCTCGCACCGCTCGCACCGGCAACAAGATTATCGCTTCCAGGAGTTCGAAGACGCCATGGACCGCGATTCCGACCAAGCGAAACGGGAGCAAGCAAAGCCACACTATCGGATACAGAATCAGAGCCGCCACTGCCAACGGCCAGCAGACGACCAGCAATAGACACCAAAGAACAAAAGTAAGCACGTCGGGACCTATTTGACCGTACGAAAAGAGCAGACCGCCGGTTCCGATGAAGACCCGGTTATACGAGATTTTATGCTAGTCTAGCGGCATATTAAATGAACCTGTTTGTCAAAAAGCCGATTGAGTCGCTGCTCGCCGAAACTGAAGGACACCAGCTAAAGAGGACCTTGGGGGCCAGATCGCTGGTGGCGCTCGGCATAGGAGCGATCATTGGGGCCGGCATTTTCACGCTTACCGGGGTCGCAGCGGCGACGCATGCTGGGCCGGCTATGGTTTATTCCTTTATTCTGGCCGCGATCGGCTGCGCGTTCGCTGGTATCTGCTACAGCGAATTTTCGACAATGATTCCCATCGCAGGCAGCGCTTATACGTATTCGTATGCGACGCTCGGCGAACTGGTTGCCTGGATTATCGGTTGGGCGCTCGTGCTCGAGTACGCGGTGGGCGCAGCGACGGTAGCAGTAAGCTGGGCCGACACTCTTGATTCGATTCTGCGTTCGTTCGGCATTCAACTGCCTCGGGCACTGGTGGCGTCACCATTTGCGATGATGCCCGGCAAGATCAATCTGCTCGCCATTATTATCGTCTGCCTCATCTCCGGCATTCTGATCCGCGGCATCAGTGAATCAGCGAAATTCAACGACATCATCGTGATCATCAAAGTTGCGGTGGTGATTTTCTTTATCGGAATCGGCTACTTCTTCATCAACTATCACAACTATCATCCATTTCTGCCACCAAACAGCGGGAAGTTCGGAGCGTTCGGATGGTCGGGCATACTGGCAGGCGCAGGGCAAATATTTTTTGCGTATATCGGCTTTGATGCAGTTTCGACGGCCGCTCAGGAGACGAAGAATCCGGCACGAGATATGCCGATCGGGATCATTGGTTCCTTAGTCATTTGCACCATCCTTTACATTCTGTATTCGCTCGTTTTGACAGGTATCGTGAATTACAAGGAATTAAACGTAGCAGCTCCGCTAGCGCTCGCAGTGGACCGTATGCAAGGCGAGCACTGGGTAGGATTTCTGATGAAGCTCGGTTCGTTATGCGGCCTGACGTCCGTCATGCTTGTGATGCTGCTCGGCCAGTCGCGCGTTTTCTATTCCATGTCCCGGGACCGGCTGCTACCGAAGTTATTCTCCGATGTGCATGCGAGGTTCCATACGCCATGGAAGTCAAACCTGCTGCTTATGGTTTTCGTCTCGCTGGGGGCGGCTTTTACCCCGATCGACCGGTTAGGGAATCTGACGAGTATCGGCACCCTGTTCGCCTTCGTTGTGGCCTGCCTTGGGATAATCATCATGCGGAGAAACCAACCAGACCTGCCCCGACCGTTCCGCACGCCGTGGGTGCCGGTGGTCCCAATCCTGGGTGTGATTGTAAACCTTGGACTGATGGCCGGCCTTGGTCTAATAACGTGGGCCGCCTTCCTGATCTGGATGGCACTGGGACTCATTGTTTACTTCACCTACAGCCGCAAGACGAGCGCCCTGCAGGGTTCCGCCAATCTGGTTCCGGAATTCGACCGGCCGTAGCGGATTTCCCGTCGCTCGCTGGTCCTCGGTATCCGATCCGCGCTCTTGCGAATTGCGTCTCCTCCGAACGCGACGATTCTGAACCTCTCCGGCGAGACCGTTATACCTGGCATTGTCAGCGGATATGTCATCTCGGGCTGGTGAAACGCATTACCGTCAGTCCAGAAAGACTACACGCCGGAGAACGTCGAGCATCAACTGGCGCAAATACGAGCGCCCACGGCATTACCACGATGATCTCGCTCGGTATGAATAAAGATCTGCTGTACTAACTCAGGTCGGCGCAAGAGAAACGCCAGCTTGGCGGTGCAACGATCCTGACTGCAGACAGGGATCTCGCGTGGCCCGGCGGATGCCGCCGGTTAAGGTTGCGCCCGATCAGCTCTAGCGCCCGGGGGTTCGCTGAACATTGTGAACTCGAACTGAAGGTTCAAGGCCGGAATGACTCCGATCCAGCCGATTCGGAGCGCGAATGGCGTGAACGCGCAGATGCTTCACTATCGACGACAAAACCGGCACGGTCGAGAAAGGAAAGGAGCCCGATCTGATCGTCCTCAATGCCGATCCCGAGCAGGACATAGAAAATACCAGAAATATAGACTTGGTGTTTCACAAAAGGAAGCAAATCTCTCCAGCTTCCGCTGTGCAGTAGCCCCCTGGCGGCGATGCTGCTACTCCACTTCGAAGTGGTAACTGCCGGAGCCGGTCTGATAGATCTCGAAGCCCTCCTCTCGCCCGAGGTGCTTGAATTCGTCGCCAATCGGACTGCCGTCGGCTGTGACGCGGTCGTTTTCGTTCGCAGGCAAGTAGATCCGGGCGGTGGTGTTGGCCGGGATAACGACCTTTAGCGAAAACGGCTTCCCGCTTTCCATAGTCCAGTCACTTGAAATCTTGCCGTATGGTGAATCGTATTGCGCATACGCGTGCGTAAGACGGCTATCGGGGCGAGGGTGAATGATGATGTTTTGGAAGCCCGCGCCGGAGGGATCCGGACGGATGCCGCCCACGGTCTGATATAGCCACTCGCCCACGGCCCCGAATGCGTAGTGATTGAAGGAATTCATCGCGGGATCGCCGGTGTCGCCATTCCATCGCTCCCACATGGTGGTTGCGCCCTTTCGGATCATGTAGCCCCAGGAGGGGTATGTGTCGTTCAAGAGCAGGTGATAGGCGACTTCGTTCTTTCCGTTCGCGCTGAGTACCGGCATCAGAAATGCTGTTCCCACAAAGCCGGTAGAGAGGTGCCAATCACGCGACTCAATATCATGCGCCAGATGATCCGCAGCCGTTTGGCGAAGATTTCCTGGCAGGAGGTCCACGTGCAGCGCTAACAAGTAGCAGGTCTGGCTGCCGTTTCCGACCGTTCCATCGTCCTTTACGAATTTTGTAATGAACGCCGCTCGTATCTTGCCAAAGAGTTCCTGATACTCGGCTGCTTCTGTGTTCTTCCCTAACGCAGACGCCATTTGCGACATCAGCTTCGCATCATAGGCCCAAAAGGCAGTCGCAATCAGATCCTTCGGGGTCGTACTGTTTGCAGGGACCCAATCGCCGAAATCATTATTGCGGCGGTTCTCCCACAGGAAATCCGGATTGACCGCGTGAATGTAATCGAGCCACTTCTTCATCGCATGCCAGTTCTCGGAGACAATTCTCAAATCTCCGTATTGCTGCCATGTAGTCCACGGGACGATGATGCCGGCGTCGCCCCAGACGGGCGCGCCGTCGGCTATGTCGATGACTCGCGGTGAAACGTCGGAGAACGCTCCGTCCGGTGACTGCGCGTCCCGAACGTCCGCCATCCACTTATTAGCGAAGGCATCCATGTCCATGTTGTAAGAAGCGGTTCGCCAGAAGATTTGCGCATCTGCCATCCAACCCAATCGCTCGTCGCGTTGCGGACAGTCGGTCGGAATGCTTACCAAGTTGTCACGCTGGCCCCAGAGAATGTTGCGCCAAAGCTGGTTGACGAGCTGCGAAGAAGTTTCGAATTTGCCAGTCTCCGGTAGAGCTGAATGCAAAGCGATTGCCTCGATGGAATCTTCACTGGGTTTACCTGGGTAGCCGGTCAGTTCGACATAACGGAAGCCGTGATATGTGAAGTGGGGCTCGAAGATCTCGTCACCTTTACCGCTGAGGATGTACGTATCCGTGGCCTTGGCTGCGCGCAAGTTGTCACGGTAAATGTTTCCATCGGGCTTTAGGATTTCAGCAAACCGCAAGTGGACAGTTGTGCCCGGCGGGCCCTTTACCTTGAGGCGCGCCCAGCCGGCAATGTTTTGGCCGAAATCGAAAACAATCACGCCAGGAGTTGGCGAAGTCACCGCCTTCGGCGGCAAAGTGTCCGTTACTCGAATCGGCTCGTCCCGCTGCGCGACCAAAAGAACTTCCGGAGCAGCGGCAATTTCAACCGGTTTCCAGGATGCATCATGCGAGGTAGGCCGATCAAAGGGGAATTCTTTGCGGGCGTCGTAAGTTTCGCCTCCGTAGATCTCTTGCTCGAGAATGGGTCCGGTGGAGGTGCGCCAGTTTCTGCCGCTGGAAATGACTTGGGTTTTGCCGTTGGTGTTGGTTAATTCCAACTGGAGCAGCAGCCGGCGCGGAGGAGGTCCGAATAAAAAGCGCTGCAGCTTCCAACCAAGTCCGCTGGCGTACCAACCGTCTCCGACCACCGCGCCAATGACATTGGTACCGTCTTTGATGAGATCAGTAACGTCATATGTCTGGTATTGAATGCGCTTGCTGTAATCGGTCCAACCGGGGGTAAGAATATCTTTGCCCACACGATGGCCATTCAGGAACGTAAGATAAGATCCTAGCGAAGTTACATAGAGCCTCGCACGACTCACGTCGTTCTTCGAGTTGAATGTCGCGCGAAAGTAACTCGCCGGTTGCGGAGGCCATGGATCGGCAATGGGCTGAGCAGCCAAATCCGCGATAACGGCGGCTGGCGCAAAATCCGAATCCTGGGAACTTGACGCCTCCCATTTTTCACTGCTTGGGATACGCCGGATCGATCCGTTGGCTTGGGTCAGTTTCAACAAGCCAGCCATTCCACCCGTTCCATCGGTTGTCACGGTGACAGAAACGAGATTGGCGCCTGTTTTCAAGGCGGATCCTATATTAAGCACTTCAAATGTTCCCCAGGTCGCGCTCGATCCGACCTTAGTTCCATTGACGAACGCTTCCATCGAATCTTTACCGGAGACAAGAAATGTCGCGTTCCGGGGCACTTCATCGAGATCCAGCTCGTAGCGGAAGAAGCGCTTGCCTGGCGGTACATGCTTCAGCGCGTTTTCGCCGGCTACCCAGATCCACTTCACTCCGGCCTTTCGGTCTGCTTGCTGTTCCGGATCAGGCTGGCTGATCCACTGAGCCTTCCAATCGGACTTGTTGAGCAGCCCCATTTCCCACCATGCAGGCTTGCTGGAAGCGGACAGATCTCCGGTTGCATCCCAGATCTCGACGGCCCAGTAGTATCGATGACGTGCTTGCAGCGGTGGCCCGGAATATGGCACGTGCAGCGACTGTTGGGAAGCGATCTTTCCCGTGTCCCAGACATCGCCCTTCTCGTGAGTGATGCCGTCAGCGCTGGTCCCGACCAGGATTCGATATGCACTCTGTTTTGCATTGCGTCTTTCATCCTCCATTTGCCAGGAAAGCAAAGGTCGTGTGATATCGATTCCTAGGGGATTTGCCACGTCCTCACAGCGAAGACGGATGACTTTAGCGGGGCTCTCGACGCCTTTGATATAGGCTAGACCAAACATAGGCAGCAGGAAAGAGATGCGGAGTGCGATGTGCACGTTCATTTAGGAGGATCTTCTCAATGTGGCCTGAAATCTCAGAACTTCTTCCTTGCTGCCCACGACAAACGGAGTGCGCTGGTGAATATCGGATGGCTCGATATCGAGTATTCTCCGCGCGCCATCGACAGCCATACCCCCGGCCTGTTCGGCGATGAACGCCAAGGGATTGGCTTCATACAGTAAGCGGAGCTTACCATTCGGATAACTCGCCGTAGGCGGATAAAGGAAGACCCCGCCTTTGAACAGAGTGCGGTGGAAGTCGGCCACCAACGAACCGATGTAGCGGGAGCCGTAGCGCCTGCCCTGTCTTGGTTCTCGCAATTCCGCCAAAAACATCCGGTACGACTCTGGAAAGCTCTGAGCATTCGCCTCATTGACCGAATAGAGATTACCTTTTTCAGGCATCTTCAAGCAATCATGGCTCAGCACATAGGCGCCGATGGCCGGATCGAGCGTAAAGCCAAACACACCTTGGCCGGTCGTATACACAAGAATGGTCGAAGGGCCGTAAACGACGTAACCCGCCGCAACCTGCCTGCTTCCGGGCTGCAGAGTGGCAGACGGGAATTGCTCGCCAGGCCCTGGACGACGAAAGATGGAAAAGATCGTTCCGACGTTCACGTTCACGTCGATGTTGGAGGAGCCATCGAGCGGATCAAAGATGACGACATATTCGCCGGCATCAGCATGACGATCAAAAACGATGGGTTCCTCGTTCTCCTCCGATATGAGGGCACCCACCGTGTCCCGTAACCCTAGGCAATGCAGCAAAACCTGATTAGCATATACGTCCAGCTTTTGCTGAGCCTCGCCCTGAACGTTGTTGGCTCCGGCAGCGCCAACGATATCGAGAAGGCCGGCACGCCGGATCTTCGCCTCGATCATTTTCGTGGCTAGAGTTACGCCGGAGAGCAACCAGGAAAATTGTCCGCGGGCCGAGGGAAAACGCCGCTGCTCCTGCAGAAGGTGCTGTTGAACTGTGACGATCATCTAGTTACGCCACGATCAGCCGCTGATCAAAGGAGCAGAGCTTGCAGATGATTGTGTTGGAATTGAGATTTGAAGATCTCCTTATTCATCACATGCTATAACGACACCTTATTCCCGGACACCGGCAAAGCCGTTGTGGGCGTACTCGAACGACTCGGTCACACGGTTGAATTCAACGCCGCGCAGAGCTGCTGTGGGCAGATGCACTACAATACCGGCTATCAAAAGGACGCACTGCCTCTCATGAAGCACTTCCTGGAGACTTTTGACGATGCTCAACTGGTTTGCATTCCATCCTCCTCCTGTGTCGCGATGATGCGGGATCACTATCCTAAAATGGCTGCACACACCGGCGATGCAAAAATTGTGAAACAAGTCGACGATCTGCTCGCGCGCGTTTTTGAATTTTCCGAACTTCTGGTAGATAAGCTGAAGGTGAAGGATGTCGGCGCATTCTATCCGCATGCGGTCACGCTGCACTCATCCTGCCACTCACTCCGTTCTTTAAGGGTCGGTGACAAGCCCGAGGTGTTGCTGCGGAGCGTCCGCGGTTTAACTCTCGTTGATTTGCCTGATCGGCAACAGTGCTGCGGCTTTGGGGGAACCTTCGCTATTAAGAACGCAGAGGTGTCTGCGGCGATGCTGTCCGATAAAGTTTATGGTGTGCTGAGTACGAGAGCCGAAGTATGCACCGCGATCGACAATTCGTGCCTAATGCACATAGGCGGAGCTCTGAGCCGTGAGCGTACCGGGGTGAAATGCGTCCACCTGGCGGAAATACTAGCGGCCACTGGCGACGGCAGAGTATCAGCATGAGCGTTCGGGTAGGTCACGCGGCCGAAGCAAAAAGCTTTCCTGAAGCGGCAAAAGTGCTGCTTCAAAACACACAGCTACGGCACAACGTACGCCACGCGACGGGTGTCATCCGGCGAAAGCGAGCGGCGGTTGTACAAGAGCAGTTGGATTGGGAGCAGCTGCGGGACTCCGGCCACGAAATCAAGGAGCATACTCTTCGATACCTGGATCTCTATCTCGAAGAATTTGAGCGGAACTGCAGCGCTGCAGGCGGAAAAGTTCATTGGGCACGCGATGCCGATGAAGCGAATCGCATTGTTGTGGAGATCATTCGGAACCATCAGGAGAAGGAAGTCATCAAGGTAAAGACGATGACCTCCGACGAGACCGCGCTGAATGAAGCGCTGGAGGCGGCGGGAATCACTCCTTTCGAGACGGATCTGGCCGATTTGATCGTGCAGCTGGGCCGCGACAAACCCTCCCACATCGTGGTTCCGGCGCTCCACCGTAACAAAATGGAGATCCGGCAAATCTTTCTCGAAAAGATGAACCTGGATGAACTCGGCGACCGGCCTGAAGACCTGGCCGACGCCGCAAGACGCTATCTTCGAGAGAAGTTTCTGCGGGCAAAGGCGGGTTTTTGTGGCGCCAACTTTCTGGTTGCGGATACCGGATCTGTAGTGGTGGTCGAATCGGAGGGAAACGGCCGAATGTGCGTGACCCTCCCCAAAGTTCTGATTACTTTAGCTGGGATTGAGAAGGTCATTCCCACTTTTCGCGATCTAGAAGTGTATTTGCAACTCCTGCCGCGATCTGCTACGGGAGAGCGCATGAATCCGTATAACTCAATTTGGACCGGGATCACCGACGGCGACGGCCCAGAGGAGTTTCATGTTGTGCTGCTCGACAACGGCAGAACAGATGTACTCGGCGATGTGGAGTCGCGCGAGACTTTAGACTGTATAAGGTGCGGGGCGTGCCTCAACGCCTGTCCGGTTTATCAGCAGACTGGCGGCCACGCTTACGGTTCAGTGTACGGCGGCCCGATCGGCGCAATTCTCACGCCTCAACTCCAGGGAATGGAGCACTCGCAATCGCTTCCCTACGCATCATCGCTGTGCGGCGCCTGCTATGAGGTCTGCCCGGTCAAGATTAATATTCCCGAAATCCTTGTCCACTTGCGAGGCAAAGCGGTGGCAGCAGGATATGGTCCGTTGATGGAACGAATTGGCATGAAAACCGCCGCCTTCGCGCTGGCGGACGGAACCCGCCTGGGCGCGGCGCAGAAACTGGCGCGTATCGGCCAAATGCCTTTTCAGCGTGACGGAAAGTTGAATCACTTACCAGGGATGCTGGCGGGGTGGACTGAATTTCGCGACCTGAACGCGATCCCGAAACAATCCTTCCGCGACTGGTGGGCGGAGCGAAACAATGATCAATTCCGTGCATAGCAGCAGAGACGAGGTCCTGGCACGGGTTCGGGGTGCGACCGGCGTGCGTCTCAATCGCAGCACGGAATACGCATCGCTGCGACGTCGCTATCTGCACAGCGGGTCGCTCACTCGGGAAGGAGTGCTCGAAAGATTCGCAGACCGGTTGAGCGACTATGGTTGCGGCGTGTACCGATGCTCCGAATCAGACCTGCCGGAAACTATCGCCCAGGTTCTCAAAGAGCGCGGCAAGCGCACTCTGCTGGTTCCAGGCGGGCTCTCGCGTCAATGGCTGCCGTCAGCTTTCGAGTTTACTTGCGATGCCGGAATGATTAACCGTGACCTGGATCGGGCACAAGGCGTTGTGACCGGCTGCGCTGTAGCCATCGCTGCTACTGGCACGATAGTGCTGGCTCACTCCCCATCGACGGGAAGCCGCGCCCTCACTCTCATCCCGGATTATCATCTCTGCATCGTGCTCGAGCCGCAGGTTGTCGAAACGGTTCCGGAAGGAATCGAGCGAATGGCGACTCTGTCATCACAGCCGCTCACCACGATCGCCGGTCCTTCAGCGACGGCAGACATCGAAATGACTAGAGTTAAAGGAGTGCACGGGCCACGTAC
This sequence comes from Terriglobia bacterium, assembly GCA_963841675.1. GTDB lineage: Bacteria > Acidobacteriota > Terriglobia > Bryobacterales > Bryobacteraceae > Bog-105. The sequence goes on along the minus strand of CAWJEH010000005.1, from coordinate 420,665 downwards.
ACTCGATGTGATTCTTCTGTCCCTATGAATGAAAACTTGACCAGCAAGATAAATGACGCGTTGGATCGCTTCCGTATTGAGATTCCATCCTGGGGTTTTGCGAATACAGGAACTCGCTTCGGGAAATTCATACAGCCGGGAGCAGCGACAACAATGGAGGAGAAGCTGAGTGACGCTGGCCAAGTGCACGCACATACGGGCATTTGCCCGACTGTCGCGCTTCATGTTCTATGGGATCTTCCAAATGGTACCCAGGACTGCGGACCGATCGCGGAGGCAGCAGCACGGTATGGAGTGCATCCGGGATCGATAAACCCGAATCTCTTTCAGGATCAGATCTACAAATTCGGCTCCTTTGGGCATCCTGATGCAGATGTGAGGGAGAAAGCACTTGAGCACGCGAAGCTCAGCGTTGAAATCGCCAGCAGCTTAAGGAGCCGAGATATTTCCTTCTGGTTTACCGACGGTTCGAACTATCCGGGAACGGCGAACATCCGTGAGCGAAAGCGTCGTTTCGAAGAATGCTTACAATCTACGCATTCCCAACTTAAACCGAATCAGCGGATGTTAGTGGAATATAAGCCGTTTGAGCCCGCTTTCTACCACACTGACATCGCTGACTGGGGGATGGCTTTGCTTCTGGCCCGTGCGGCCGGACCTCAGGCGAAGGTGCTGGTGGACACCGGACATCATTACGCGGCCCAGAATATTGAACAGATCGTAAGCTGGCTGCTGGCTGAAGATATGCTCGGAGGCTTTCACTTCAATGACCGAAGATACGCCGACGACGATTTGACATTAGGGTCTATCGATCCATATCAAGTTTTCCGAATCTTCCACGAAATTCTGTTCTACACATGGGAGAGTGGAAAGGAGCCGGACATAGCCTACATGATCGATCAGAGCCACAACTTAAAGGGCAAAATCGAAGCCACAATACAGACAGCTACGATGGCTCAAGAGCTTTTTTCGAAGGCAGCTTTAGTTGACTATCCGCGTTTAGCGGATGCACAGAGAAAGTGTGACCTGATTCCCGCAGAATCCTGCTTGCAAGACGCCTTCGCGACCGATGTGAGGCCTGTCATACAAGAATGGCGCAGAGCAAAAGGTCTCGCGAAAGACCCGATGGCTGCGTTCCGAACCAGCGGTTACGCAGAGCGCGCAGCCCGGGAGCGTGGCGCAAGAAACATGTCGAGTATCTCGTCATATGCCTGAAATACGGCGCCTAAGGAAACGTTGAGAGGTAAATCGTGCCTGAAACCACAGAAATCGTTCATCTCCGAGACTTATGGGACGAAAAACAAGCGGCGGAACTGGCGGATCGCCCACTGGCGCTCCTACGTTATCGCTCAAATCTACTGGGGGCCGATCTCCGAATTACTAACTTCGGAGGTGGCAACACAAGTTCAAAGATCGAATTACCGGATCCTTTCACTGGAAGGCCGGTTCGCGTGCTTGCCGTGAAGGGTAGCGGCGGTGATCTCGGCTCAATCAAGGAGTCTGGATTCGCGCTTGTGTATCTGGATCGTCTGGAACAGCTAAAGGATCTTTATCGAGGCGAGAACTTCGAAGATGAGATGGTGAGCTACTATCCGCTTTCCGCCTTTGGCGAGAATCGAGTGGCCGCCTCGATTGATACGCCGCTTCATGCGCTGCTTCCCTTCCCCCATGTTGACCATTTGCATCCGGATTGGGCGATCGCAATTGCCGCGAGCGCGAATGGTAAAGAAAAGCTGGAAGAATTCAATCGGAAGTTCGGCCGGAAGATCGTTTGGCTGCCATGGCAACGGCCGGGATTCGAATTAGCACTCCAGTTGGAGCAAGCAGTAAACGAGAATCCTGGCTGCGATGGCGTGCTGTTAGGCAGCCACGGGCTGTTTACCTGGGGCAACACTCAGAGAGAATGCTATCTCAACAGCATTCGCACGATCGATCAAATGGGCGAGTTCATCATGGAACACCAAGCAAAGATCGGTCCTTTATTCGGCGGCATCGATGTTCCGCCTGCCGAGAATCGCCAGACGATCGCAGCAGCTATTCTTCCCGCATTGCGAGGAATCGTCTCATCCAATCGGCGAGTGATTGCACACTACACCGATCACGAGGACGCACTCTCTTTTGCCGGCGGGAAATGGGCGAAGGAACTCAGCGAACTGGGCACGAGTTGTCCTGATCACTTCCTTCGTACGCGAATTCGCCCGATGTTTATCGAATGGAAGCCGGGAGCGGAAGGCATCGAAATCTTGAAGGCGCGCTTGGAGGAAAGAGCCGGCGAGTACCGTAAAGAATACGCCGCATACTACAAGGATTGGGCTACCGCGGAATCGCCGAAGCTGCGAGATTCTAATCCATCAGTCGTTATCGTTCCGGGTTTAGGATTGTTTGGATTTGGAAAGAACAAAAAAGAAGCCCGCATCACGACGGAGTTCTTTCTCAACGCCATTCATGTGATGGCCGGCGCGAATGCATTGAACAGCGGGGAGGCGAAGTCTCCCTATCCCCAGGCGCGAAAGACTGAAGCATCGAAGGGCTTCGTGAATTGCCGGAATTACGTTGCTCTGCCGCGCTCGGAGGCATTTCGGATCGAATACTGGGCCCTGGAAGAGGCAAAGCTGCAACGTATGCCGGCGGAGGCTGAGTTCAGCCGGAAGATTCTGCTGGTTATCGGGGGCGGAAGCGGCATCGGACGCGAAGTAGCGCTTCTCCTAGCGAAGAAGGGCGCACATGTTGTAGTTGCCGACATGAACGAAGACGCGGCAAACGCAGTGGCGCGGGAAGCGGCCGTTCTTTCCTCTGAGGATGCGATTTCCCACATTGGCCTGAATTTGTCATCTCCGGAGAGTATTGCAGCGGCAGCCAACCACGCCGTCCTACAGTTTGGAGGCTTGGACGGGATCGTCAATACCGCAGCCATTTTTCTGGTGGGCTCTGGACCCCAGGGTCAACTCAATGACGATCAGTGGAACAAAACTTTTTTGGTGAACGTGACAGGGAACCACTTCCTGGCACGGGAAACTGGCTGGATTTTCCGGGATCAAAAGCTGTCGGGCACTCTCGTGCTTACCAGTTCGGCAAATGCAGTCGTGCCGAAATTCGGCAGCGAAGCATATGACATCAGCAAGACGGCTCTCAACCATCTCATAAGAGAACTCGCTGTTGGACTGGGTCCGCTGGTCCGAGTCAATGGGATTGCGCCGGCAACGGTGGTAGCGGGATCAACGATGTTTCCGCGCGATCGCGTGATGCAGTCGCTGAAAAAGTACAAGATCGAGTTTTCGGAATCCGAATCTACAGAGGAACTCCGCGGAAAGCTGGCGGATTTTTATGCGCAGCGTACTATCACGCGGAAACCGATTCTCCCAGAGGACTGCGCCCGCGCGATCGTTTGGTTGTCAGGCGACGAAAGCGCGAAGACAACAGGCCATATTATTCCGGTGGACGGCGGGTTGCCGGAAGCATTCCTGCGGTAGAGATCTCGTGCAACGGGTCTGCTTTACTCTTCGGGTGCGCCCCGATCTCCTTGAAGAGTACAAACGCCGCCATCGCGCAGTCTGGCAAGAAATGCAGCAGGCGCTAGGGGAATGCGGCTGGCGCAACTATTCCCTCTTTGTGAGAGACGACGGGCTCCTAGTCGGTTATCTTGAGACCGATAATTTCGAAGCAGCGCTGCAGGGGATGGCCGTTCGGGAGGTTAATGCCCGCTGGCAGCGAGAAATGGCTCCGTTTTTCGAGGAAACAGGCGGCACCGCACCGGACAGCGCAATAAGACCGCTGGAAGAAGTATTTCATCTGGAATAATCATGACGCCAAATCCCGCTCTGGGCGTGTTCTTTCACTGGCTTGGAGGCCTAGCTTCTGGAAGTTTCTATGTTCCGTATCGCGGAGTCAGGAACTGGTCCTGGGAAACGTATTGGCTGGTGGGGGGCGTCTTCTCGTGGCTTGTGGCACCCTGGCTACTTGCGTCGCTCCTGACCAAGCACTTACCAGCGGTATTGGCTGCGACCTCAGGCAAGACTCTCTTCTGGTGTTTCTTCTTTGGTCTGCTGTGGGGCGTGGGAGGACTAACGTTCGGGCTCACGATGCGGTACCTGGGACTCTCGCTGGGGATGGCCATCGTAATGGGGCTTTGCGCCGCGTTTGGCACGCTGATGCCCCCTATCTTCAACGGAACATTTGTCATCGAAGTGATGGGCACCACATCAGGCCGAGTGATCCTCTTCGGCATTTTGATCTGCCTAGCGGGTATCGCGATCGCCGGATTAGCCGGCGTCTATAAGGAACGCTCGATGTCGATCGAAGAGCAGCGATCGGCTATACAAGAATTCAGTCTCAGGAAGGGCTTCCTAGTCGCGGTCCTATCTGGCGTAATGAGCGCCTGCTTTGCGTATGGGTTGGCAGCCGGCGACCCTATTAAGGCGATGACGATGCGCGCCGGCACACCTGGGTTATGGCAGGGCCTGCCGGTACTGGTTATTGTTCTGCTAGGCGGTTTTACAACAAACTTCCTCTGGACAGTCTTTCTCAATATCCGCAACAAAACTGGCCATGAGTACCTTACTTTGGAGTATTCGCGGCATGCAACTCGCACCGCCTCTCCCCAGCCAATCGAGGAAACCGCTTTAACCGGTCCCACGGCAAGCGTCCTTACACACACCACGTCCGTCATTGTGCAAGAGACCGTACGTGTTCCACTCTTGTCCAATTACTTCTTCTGTGCTATTGCAGGGGTCACCTGGTACATGCAGTTCTTCTTTTACACGATGGGCGAAACGAAGATGGGTGCTTACAAATTTTCAAGCTGGACTCTCCACATGGCGAGTATAGTCATATTCAGCACTCTTTGGGGTGTAGGGTTGAAAGAGTGGAGAGGAGCAAGCAAACGCGCGATTCGGCTGCTCGTGGCTGGGTTAGTTGTATTACTTAGTTCGACTATTATCATCGGGTATGGTAACTATCTCGCAGCTTCCAAGTAGTCGCGGGGCGACACCGGCGCGGAAGCTTGGCGATTTCCGGTCAGTGTCGTCCAAGCATAGCTTGCCTTGCAGGCTCGCCAGTCACTGCAGACAAGTTGGAGGGCGACGAGGAATCGTGGTGGCGTGAGTGAGTGGGCCTTAAGACTCCGCAATAGCAAATTTACGAAGTATGTCCTTCTTCCCGCGAAATTAGTTGCTTGGGCTCTCAAAGGCGAGTTGCGGACCCGTCTGCGAATCGCGAGAGAATACCGCCTCGTCTTGGAATCCGGTCTCTTCGATGTCGCATTCTATCGAAGGCAGTATGGAGAGTTGCTGGCTGGCGATGCAGACCCATTGCGGCACTACCTAACTACCGGATACCTTGCAGGCTGCAACCCTAACCCTCTCTTCGACAGCCGTTGGTACCTCAGCCATAACCCCGACGTCGGATGCGCGAAGGCTAACCCACTCGTCCATTTCATCCAGAGCGGCTGGCGAGAAGCCCGCAATCCCCATCCACTGTTCAACACGACTTATTACTTAACGACGAACACAGATGTGGCTCGGCAGGGGTCTAATCCTCTCGGCCATTTCCTGAGCACAGGATTCGCAGAGAATAGAAATCCGAACCGGTTGTTCGATTGCGCTTACTACACTGCCAGCAACCCTGACGTGGCAGCAACTGGCACGAACCCGGCAGTTCACTATATCTTGTCGGGGGCGTATGAATTAAGAAACCCGCATCCGCTTTTCGATGCCCATTACTACATTCGCGCCGCGGCGCCGGTAGTGAATCACAAAGTTAATCCGCTCGAGCATTACTTCGAGTCAGGTGCGAAGGCACGTCTGAGCCCTCACCCACTTTTTAACGTACGGTTCTATCTCGCACAGCATTCCTGGTTTTCTGATATCGGCGATCCTGTGCAGCACTACCTGGAAACGGGTGCCAAACTCGGATACGATCCGTGTGAGTTGTTCGACACCTCTTTCTACCATGCGCAGTTCCCGGAAATCGAGGAAACGGGGAAGAACCCGCTCGCGCACTATGTAACCATCGGCGCCTACACCGGTTGCAACCCAAATCCGCTCTTCGATACAGCTTACTATTTGGCGCGGAATCCCGACGTAGCAATAAGCCGGCAGAATCCGCTTGTGCACTACCTTGAAACCGGTGGTCTGGAAGGAAGAGCGGCAGGCCCTTTCTTCGATTCACAGTTTTATCTCCGGAAGAATCCGAAAATCCGGCAGGCGAGAATCAACCCGCTCGCCGACTATCTGGTTGGGAGTGGAGTCGACGAGGGTCGTGATCCTAATCCGTTCTTCACGACGTCTGCTTATCTACATGAGCACCCGGAAGTTAAGCAACTCGGAATCAATCCACTTGTTTACTTTCTGGAGCTGAACAATTGGCCGCGCAGGGCCGGTCAGAAGCAGAGTGGCGCTTCGTCACAAGCTTCCGGCTTTGTGCTGCGCCTGCGAGATGCGGGGCCGGCAGGGAGAAGTGCGCCGGCGTCGCCCAGCGTGCACCTGTTATTGGAGGTGACCGACTCTTTTACGACGAGTGTTGATGAAATACTGTCGAACTTGACCTCACCTGAAGGCCTGGGCAAGGTCGTAGATGCTGCGACTGTGCTACTCCCGTCGTCTTACCCAGTCGAGCAGATTGCTTTGCCGGAAGGCTGGACAATTTCAGGAAGCGCCGATTTCCTATTAGCAGCCAATTCGGCCATCGAATATGCGGGATCCGCGCTACGCCACCTGTTAGTAATATTCGGGTCCATTTCAGTTATGGCTGAGGATTTGGAACATCTGACTACAGCCTTCGATCTTGATCCTCACTTCGGGGTTAGTATACCCAGACAGCTCGATCGGAACCCGGGAGAAATCCTGAAAGTAGTGGAAGAAGCTGGCGATCCAGAGCTGTGTAGATTACCATCCCAAATCCTCGAACGGACGCCGGAATACTATATACTCCCGGAGATTCTGACGCCCTGCATGCTGATCAGGGATGTCCTTGTTTCAAACCTGGCTCCACTAGATGAAGGCTATCAGGCGCTTGCCGGGGCGTGCCAGTCCTATCTCTGCCGCATACGACGCGCGGGGTTCAGAACGGTGGTTGTCAACGGCGCCTATGTCCATGCCTCCGCCGATTCCAACAGCCGAAAGGTCGCCATTTCTGGGGCTGATGTGCTCAAGCTCTATACCGATCATCCGGACGCAGGAAAAGCAAGAGCTGAATTGATGGAGAACTCGCTTCATTTACATGAGAGCCTCCTAGGACGGTGGCTCTCACCGAATCAGGACCTGCGAAAGACTCTCCTGCTTGATGTCAGAGGAGTACCCACTCACTTCAACGGTACGGCTGAAGCAGTGCTGGCACTTTGCGACGCCATTAGAGGGATTGGAACAGACTGGAAGATCGCTATCTGGGCCGCACCCGAATCGGCGAAGTACCATTCCATGGAGTCTCGCTATTCGCCCTGGCAGGTTATTACGGCTGAATGCAACCGTCATTTCTCTGTGGCCCTGCGTCCATCGCAGCCCTGGGACATCAAAACGATGGTGGAGCTTCATAGGAGCGCTCTGATCAACTTGTTCACCATACTAGACACCATTTCGTGGGACATTTTGTTCGAGGCGCCGATCGGGCTCGGTGCGTCTTGGGAATTTATGTGTCAGTACGCCGATGCGCTCATCTACGATTCCTTCTACACCCGAAATCACATGCTGCACAGATTCCCCGCCGCCCAGGCGACACCTTCATATGTGTCTCATCTTTCGCTTAATCCTCGTGATTATGCTCTCGAGGGCTACCTCGATTTGAGAAACTCCAGCAACTATATCTTCGTCATCGGCAACGGGTATGATCACAAGCATCTCGGACCGACGGTCGATCTACTCAGTTCATCGTTTCCGTTTTGGCCGATCAAAGTCTTAGGTCTAAAACCCAGCAACTACCCGATGCTGCAGGGATGGGAAAGCGGGAAACTGCCTCCATCAGAAATCGAATTGCTCTTTGCGAGAGCACAGGTGATCGTGTTCCCCTCTCTTTACGAAGGATTCGGTCTTCCAATAGTAAAAGGGCTAAGTTATGGTCGCACCGTAATCGCTCGAAAATCTGCGTTGCTATACGAGATCGCCGGTAAGTATTGTGGGCCAGGCAAGCTGCTGGCCTATTCGACACGGCTCGATCTCGTGGATATCTTGGACCGAGTCAACCACGATCGTCCATTAGGTGAGTTACCCCTTGGAGGCGATTTATCGAAAGGTGAGGAGCCTAGAAATTGGCATGACGTGGCGCGAGATCTGTTCACGTTGCTTGAAGAGCGGATGTCGCACCCAGAAAATTTCCGCTGGGAGCAACGAGAACGAGCAATACGTCAATTGAATGCTTTCACGACCTGATGCTTCTCGGGTTCCCGCAAGGGAATCTATTTGACTGCCAATTCCGTGACGGCGGGAGCGACTGCTTCGCCTTTATATATTTCAACGGCTAGTTTTGGATCACCTTCAAACAGCATGCGGCCTCTATCCAACAGGATGGCACGATCACACTGGTTAAGCACTTGATCCATACTGTGAGTGACGAATAATATGGTTTTGCCCGATTGACGAAAATGCTTCAGTCGCTCAAAACACTTCCGCTGGAAACCTATATCACCTACGGCCAGGATCTCGTCAATCACCAAGATATCCGGATCAACTTCGGTCGCCACTGCGAAGGCAAGTCGCATGTACATCCCCGAAGAATATTGCTTTACGGGGACGTCAATGAAGTCGCCAATCTCTGCGAAGTCTATGATCCGTTCCTCGCGTTGCAACATCTGGCGCTTAGAAAATCCCATGAGCAAACCATTGAGGAGGATGTTCTCGCGACCAGTTAGTTCGGTGTGCATGCCGGCACCTAATTCGAGCAGCGGAGCGATCGAGCCATTAACCTGAACTCTCCCGCTGGTAGGCCGGTAGATTCCCGCTATGACTTTGAGCAATGTACTCTTTCCCGATCCATTGCGCCCGATTATGGCCAACATCTCTCCAGAGCAAACCGTAAACGAGACGTTGTTCACGGCATCGAAGTCATGATAATTCACTTCTTTACGGAAGAACTTCGAGAACAACTCGCGAAGCGTGTCCGGGCGTTCCTGAATCACGCGAAAGCGCTGGACGATATTCTCAACCGTGATTACGGGTGACTCACCACGTTCAAACATAAAACACGAACTCGTCCTGATGTTTCCGAAAGATCCAGAAACCGAAGCCAAGCATGACGAAAGCGCAAACAAAACAGGCTACAACAGAAGATAATTTCGGCAACATGCCGTAGTAGACACTCAACCGAAACCCATTCAGAAAATATTGAAGAGGGTTGAGTTTGAGAAGCCAGCGATCCTTTGCGGGGATCAAGTCTATCGAATAAATGATTGGCGTCACGTAAAACAGGATGTTGAGCAGCACCTGCAAGATGTGCGCCACGTCCCGGTAGTAGACATTCGCAGCCGCGAAAAAGAACGTGGCTCCCAAAGTGAATATTGTGAGTGCAAGGAGTGGAACCGGTAGATAAAGCCAAGTCCAATAAAACGGATGCCGCATGGCTATCACAATCAGCACCAACGGTATTATCGAGAGCAGGAAATTGATCATGTTCGACACGACCGCGGCCGTTGGAAAGACCAATTTCGCGACGTTCACTTTCTTGATGAGATCTCCGTTACCGACAATCGATTCGGCAGCGTAAGATAACGATTGCGAAAAAAACGTCCATGGTAAAAGAACGCTTAGAAGGAAAATCGCAAAGTGATGGATAGTCGCGGCCATCACCGTCGAAAACACGACCGAAAGAACCACCATCAGGAGAAGAGGATTTAACAGGGCCCAAAGAAATCCCAATACTGAACGCTTGTATCGTATCTTCAATTCTTTGAGGGCCAGGGCCCAGATAAGCTGCCGGTAGCGGAACGTGTCCGAAAATAGTTCGATCATCCCATCGGTGGAGGGAACCAAAGCATCCCGTCGACCCCAAACTAATGCAGCCTCCATTGTAGCGAAATGCTCGATTGAAATGCGGCCCTCTTTACGTACTCTCCAGCAGTCACCTGCGCGTGAACTTGTAGAATACTTCGACGCTTACGTTTGAGTTGTAATCACGCAGCGCCACTGCCGACAGATTATTGCTTAAATCGAGCTGCACTCGCACGATCTGTGCGTTGGGTTGGCTTACGTCGTCGGTGTAGGTGAAAGTGATATTGCTCGTGATCTTCTGTTGCAGTGTGAGGCGAGCGGATGGCCCATTGGTCTGAGAAAATGAGGGATCGATCTTCAATTGAGTCAATCCGAAGACGCGCTGCACTCTGCTCGCCAACGGATTGGCGACTGCTTGTCCCAAAATGGCCGACTCGCCCATCTGGCTGACGGACTGCTGCGGCGGAGCGGGCTGGTGGGCAGCAATCATTGGGTTCGTCGGCGTCGTGTTGGTCGCGAGCAATTGTACAATCTGCTCGAAGCTAAGAGGGGGATCCGAGCGATAATTCAGCTTGAGATTATCCATCGGGCCGGTGACGCCGATCGTTACGTTGACGCCTTGCGCGATTGTTTGAAGTGAGAAGTTCAGAACCGGATTGATCGAATTAGGATCGTAGAAATTGATATTGCCGGTTGTCACTGTGTAGGTATTACCGAAGAAGACCAATTGACCATCGGTTACTGTCACGCGACCAAGCATGCCAGGTGTTTCAGCGGTACCTCTCACAGTAAGATTTGCGAGTACGGAAAACCGATTTGCATAACTCGAAGATATCTGGATATCAGGAGCAGTGAGAATGTGCAGGTCCAATCTCATCCCAGAGAGCACCGGTGACGGCGAACTCGGCGTGCTAGGAGGCTCTGCGGCGGCCGAGAGCAGCGACCCGGTATCAGTAGAACCCTCGTAAGTCAGTTTCTGAATCGTGACGGTTCCGGCGAGAATTGAACGCCGAAAGTTTCCGGTCAGATTGATCGTGGCATCCGATGTGGCACTCATGCCCGCGTAGCGCACGCGGACCTTCGATGCCAAGGCTTTCAGGTTAAATGACGGTATACCCGCACCCAACGTAGCGAACCCGCTGAGCGCGATCTTACCTCCGCCGCTCTCGGCCGAAAGTTTTTCAATCGAGAGGCTTGTTCCACTCAAGAGAATCGTTCCATTCGCGTTGGATAAACCATTTGGGGCTCCCGAATAGTTTAGATTTGCGTTCCTCAACTCTATATGGCCGTTTGCCCGAGGACTTGCAAAGCTTCCCCGAATGATAGTATCCAGCGCGAGAGAACCGGACGAATAGAAATCGCGGTCTGCATCCTGCAGGATTCCTAGATCGACACCCCCTTTCATAGTCAACGCGAGCGGGCTGGCCGCGTTCTTGAGGTTCACGGATCCTGACGCAACTATCGAAGTTCCGTGTCCTTCGATATCGAGCTGCTGGATCTGCACGACCTCGTGATTCAAAGCGATGACGATCGGATTGCGATTTTGCAACTCTACTTTTCTTATGGCAACCGCTCCCGTCGAACCCGCGTTTTGAGTTCTGATATCCAGCTGGTTCAACTCTACTCGCGCTGTCAGGTTATCGGGATCTAGCGTTGGGCCATCGACTGCAGCTTCTCCATTGAGAAGTACTTCGAAAGGCAGTGGAGCGATAGAACTCTGACTCAGAAGCGGGGCGAAATTCGAAAGTTTGATGCTGCCGAAGGAAAGTTTGCTGTGGATCGGGTAATCACCTGTGAGCTGCATCTGACCGTCTCCATGAATGTCGCTCTGAGCAATATCGGAGTCGAGGCGAAAGTTCAAAGCGGGCCCGCTAGTTTGCGCTGTGAAGCTCATACCGCCAATTGGTTTCTCGGCGGCTTGCAGGCCTGCAGTTGAGGCATTGGCATTCAACTTCGAAAACAGCACTTGCTGTTTTCCGTGCTCCTGGCGCAGGCTCGCGGAGAGATCCGCAGCGAGCCGCAAGGTTCCACGCAGATCGGGCCGCTGCTGCTGAATATGGTTAATCCGGTGCAAATCAATGTCGCTGCTGGTAATGGTAAGCGCAAGCGCACCAGAGCGCAGGTCACTGACGGGATGGCGAAACGATCCACTCAGCTTCACGTCACCCGCAGGGACTTTAAGCTCGATCAACGGGATGCTGACCAAATCGCTTTGATACGAAACTGATCCGTTGAGATGTTGTACGGGCTCCTGATAGACATTGGCTTTTGACAATGAGAAATTCAGGTCAGCGCTTGGGTTTTGCAAGGTACCCCTTACTTGCGCCTTGGCGGAGAAATCTCCGCTCGCAGGTATGGCTGCTTGTCCGGCCATCTGCAGAGCTTTCGAAACCGAAAGATCCTGAATCGTGGCCTCAGCTTTTGTCAGATAGTCTCCGCCCAGGGAGGTTGATCCGTCTGCTCTTATCGTCGAACCGGCAAAATCGGAATCCAGCTTGTAAGTAACCTGCCCGTTTCTTGTTCGCGCGGTTGCCGTCAAGTCACCCGCCCGCTGGTTGCGAACCTCTAAGTTCCGGGCCGACAGGTCAAGCGTGACATTCGATATACCAAAGGTGGTCGTTTTATTCCGGCTCCCAACATCTCCTGAAGCACTAGCCCTCAGTTGCACCAATCCCGCTACTCCACTGTTCTGCTTCGCAAGCGCTTTTACCTGAGCAAGTTGCAACCCCGTGACGGAAAGTGCGATTTGGGCGTGACCAGTCATGAAGCTATCTCGCGGATGTCGGAATGTACCGCTTGAAGCGATCTTTCCACCGGCGGTATCGAGTTCAAGCTGTGAAAGGGTGATCAGCTGATCCGCCAGCACAATATTCGTTACGAAGTTGCTGAACTGCTGCTGATTAAGGCCGCCATCATTTACCTGTACATGCACCTCGCCAAGCGGGTCGCCGTAGGTTCCACCAAGATGTACTGCGGCCGTAGCTGTGCCTGATGCCTGTAAAGAAGTAGAACCGGTTAAGCTCATCAGGTCTGCGAGATTGCCGTTGCTCAGCGTTAAATTTCCGGATAACGGAGAGGAGGGCGAAGGTTCCCATTTGTGGAGTCCCAGCGAACCGTCAAAATTGGTATTCAGCCCTTTCGCCTCCAGCACTCCGTTGCGGATACTCGCGGCCGAAGGTGACGCTTCCGCATCCAGCGAGAGGTTGTCGAAGGGTCGTCCTTCCACCGCGAACTGCGTCACCCCGAGATGCGCTGCCAGCACCGGAGCAGACATGTTTCCGGTAACTTGCGCAGTAAGTTGAGCCGTTCCGTCCTGAAGCGCGACTGGAAGGGACGACAGCGGCTTGGCAGATCCGAAATTCGCGGCTGGCAGAAAGTCGCCAAGATTGCTGGATATCAGTTTCAGCTCGATCCGTCTGTTCAGCGAACCGTCCAGATCAAGCCTCGAATTCGGCAGAATGATGGACGAATGGTCAATATTGACCGCGCCGCTCGACCCGAGATAGTTCGCATACAAACGACCTGAGACTGGAATTCCGTGATGACCAGGCAGAATGTTGAGCCTGGCACTCGCGTTGTACCCAGTGGTGCCCGTAGCTTTCAGATCTCCTTTGACGAGAATCGGACCGTCGAGCGAGCCGTCATAGCCGAGTTGCTTACCTGTGAATGCAGACGCCAAAACGGCGAGCGAAAAGTTCCGCAACTGTCCTTCAACGCTCAACTTGCTGAGTTTTTCAACGAAAATCTTGGCCCAAAGAGAGCCGCCGAGCGCATTCACTTGGAGGCCGTCCATGCTGATCAGGTATGGATCGAAGTGGAAAGGAGAAGCAATGCTGAGGTTTGCAACCTGAGTGGACACGGTCGCCACTGACAAGCCGCGGGAGCCGAGTTGGCCGTCTACTGCGTAATTGCCTTGACGGTCGAGAGATACACGACCGTTTGCCTGGAGCTCGCCTGACGGCTGTACAGAGGTTAGATCGAGCAGCCGAGCTAGTTCCGCCAGCGCAAAATTCGCATCGAAGGACGCGGTGCTATGCGTGACAGGATCCAAATTTCCAGATGCCTGGAGGCTACTGTTCCCAACGGCTAGATGAGCTTGCCTAATGTCAATCGCATTCGTCTTTGTGTTCATATCGAGCGCCAGTTGTGCTGTCAGATCTTTGGGAGCACCCCGGCGATTTGCGTCAATAGGCAAATTGACGCTTCGCTGGATTTCAGGCAGCGACACGCGCGCGTTCATCCGGACCGCGAGAATCGGCGCATTCATCTTTTCCATTGAGGCGCTAAAATCGATTCTCGACTGGCCAGAATCCAAGCTCGCGCCGGCGATTTTGACTGCATCGCGCTCGAGTGTTACCGGTATGTTGACGTGCAGATTCAGAGGCGGCTTATCGGCGGAGCTAACGACAAGCGGATCGATTTCCAGGTTTCCAATGTAGCTAGGGTTGGTCGAGCTATAACGCAACAGGGCATGGAGGTTCTCTCCCTGCGCACTCAGCCGGGCCTGCTGTTGCACGGCCTTGATCAAGCCATTGTTTATACGAAACTCCTTGACGGCCAAATTAACAACCGTCTCCAACCCGGATGTGTTGCTGGGCTTCGATGGCACTTTCGGCTCCGGTATGTTAGTGGATCCGTCGGGGAGCAGCATGAGATTGACTCGCGGCTGTTCTACCCCCAGATAACGTAGATCGAGAACATCCTTGAAACTGCTAAGTAGCTTCAACCGAAGTTCAAGAGTCTTGATACTGAAAAACGGGTCGCTACCCTCCGGCTCGCGTCCATGCAGGACGAAGTCTCTAACACGGACCGTCAGATGCCACAGATCGATGTTCAGAGACCCGATAGTTGCCACTCCTCCGGTCGATTCTTCAAGAGTCGCGACAATTCTCTGCTTCGCGAAATTTGCAAACCAAAGAGTCTGGACGATGATGATTGCGGCGATGAGAAGAACGAGCAGCAATCCCGCCAGACTAGCGCCTGAGATTAAGAGAATTCGTTTGCGTTTCGTCACTGGAGACTTCTCTCAAGATATTTGATCGATGTGTCTTTGCGCCTCTCGTCCAACCAGGCAAAGAACAATTTATTGACCCGTTGCCCGGCCAGAACGTCTTCGATTTGACCACGTACGTCATCGAGCGAAGACTTGCCTGGATATTTCTTCCTGAGAGCGGCTTCATTCTCGGTGTAGTATTTACTGATTTCATCGTCGGTCACGAACACTGCGGGCTTGAAACGTGCATCTATGAAGCGGAGTACGGTCAATTGCCAGAGGAAGTGACTTCGGAGATCGGGAGCCGTGATGCCGTATTTCTTGAGAGCTTCCTGCAGAGCTCCCTCGCTTCTGAATCGGTCTTTAACAACCTGATCCAATTCGTCATTAGCCTGCTGGGGCGATGCAACCGGATAGTCTCCGATCTGAATCTCTTTTCGAATGAAGATCTGGTCAATAAGGCGGCTGCCGGCAGTCCTTCTTGCCTGTTCACCCAAATCAAGTGGCGTCGCGTTCAGGAAGCTCGTAACACGTAGATCGCGGCTGATATCACTGTCCTTGATGATCGAACCTTGCACGATTATTGCGATCCGGTCGATGATCACACCTGGAAGCGATACCGATGCGATTAGGAAGAGGCAGAGAAGGCGTTCCGCCATCAAAAGGCCTGTCCAATAGAAAAGAAGAACTGGAAACCACTCAGACGCTGCGGACCTGGAATACAACCAGGCTTATGACCAATATCGGCTGGAGTGCAGGCCAGGAGCTCTTGATAGCTCTCGCTGGTACTAAAGCCGGTATATCGGGTTGGGTTAAGCACATATGAGAGATCGAGACGGACAGGCCCGAGAGGCGTCCTGTAGCGTATACCGAACCCGGCAGCCTGCACCGCGTAGTTTGTATCCTGGCGGTTGATCTGGTCATAGCGCAAGGAGATATCGCTGAACGTGGTATAAATATTGCCCATGTCCTCGAACAAGACTCCGCTTATATTGGGCCCAAGAAGCGGGAAGCGTAATTCCACGTTATTGAAGAACAGCGCATTACCACCAATCGGAAAGCCGGTGGGCGGAGTTATCACTGGACCCGGCAACTCGTTAGCCGTGCCGATGTCCCGCGGGCCGGCCTGGTTGTCTCCGAAGCCGCGCATTGATATGCCGCCTCCGCCGTAAAAGCGTTCAGGGAGGGGGATAGCTTCAAAACTCGACATTCCGGGCGGTAAATCGAAAGGGACAATCGCGCCTAACTGCGTCTGTCGCGCTAAGACCAGATTCCGTCCAAGCGAAGTGTAGGTCGCGTTGCGCCCAAGGATGCGCGCAAATGTGCGCTGTGAGCCGAAGTATTTACTCGCATATCCCAAATCGAGGGTGTTCCAAAAACCACTGTGAGCGTCAGCTGGATTGTCACGATGATCCTGGATATAGCTGGCCGAAGGCATGCCGATTCTTACAGGCTGAGAAAACTGAGGAATCAGTAACGCGGGGATATTGATATTGCCTGTGCTGACACGCCTGTAAGAGAAGCGGAGCAGGAGAGTGGATGCACGAGTCAGTCTCTGGGACGTCTGGACTGCTCCCTCTAATCGCCGCGAAGAGAAGGTTTGAACGTCTTGAGTAGTGTCATAGAGGATAGAGAACGTAACCGTACGATTTGCCGAGCCAAGAAAGCGCGGGACGATGTAGCTCAACCCCTCACGTTGCTCCAGCGTTGAGTAGGAGGTCTGTAAAGAGAGCGTCTGGCCGATCCCAAACATATTGGTACGACTAACATTGAAAGAAGCCAGAGGTGAAGCTCCCTTCGCTCCGCCGGAGTTCTGATATTGAACCGTCGTACCGCCCAATTGCCCGGCAATGAGGCCGAGCCCGATGCTGAAGGTATATCTTGCGGCTTCGTCGACATCGTAAAGGACGTCTTTGTAACGAGTCGAGCCGCTGGGATTTTGGATGGCAGAATTTACAGACGCAAAGGTTCCAAGTGCCGTCAGCTCGCGTGCATCCTCATTGATTTTCGTCAGGGAAATAGGCTCATCTTTATGGACCTTGATGTAGCGCTCAACTAAGGCTGGCTTCGTGCGATACAAACCCGAGATAACAACCCGGCGTACAAACTCGCGAGGCCCCTCCCTGATCTTGTACATCAGATTCACGGTTGCCGGTTCCGGGCCGAGTTCCTTGCTGTAACTGAAGGATGCGGATTGAAATCCTTGAGAGTAATAGTATTCAAGAATACGATTACGATCCGACCGAACATTTACCTCGGCGTAGGGCTGTCCTTCGATTGAGGAGAAATCCTGCTTAATTGGACTAAGATCGAGACGCGTTGCGCCCACGATTTTGAGACTTGCTACGCGCCATTGCTTTCCCTCGTCGATCGTATACGTGACCGCGATATTGTTGGGCTTTCCATTGAAGTCATTAAAGACCTGAGAGGTGACTTTGACATCCTGAAATCCGTTGGCAACGTAGAGATTAGCAATGGCTTGTTCATCTTTCTGGCGAAATGTCTCACTGTAACGGCCATATCTCAGGACTAGAGAGCTCGGCTGAAGGAACATGCGTTCTCGCAGCGTCCGGTCGAGGAAGTAGTTGCTTCCTTTGATATCGACTTTGACCAGCTTCTGCCGAGGTCCAGTCGCTATGTAGAAGTTGATAACTTCTTCGCCATTTTGTATCGGCTCTGACTTGAAAGTCACGTCGACATCCGGATACCCCTTCGATTGAAAATAGTCGTGAAGATTACGCGCTCCCTCGGCTAATAAATCGTTGTCGACCGTCCCTTCTTGATAGATCGGAACGTATTGTCTCAATTTGCCTTTAGAGACTTTTGCCTCGAGCGCTTTCACGGTGATCTTTGGACCAGCATCTATATCCAACATGGGCCTTGCATTTCCTGTGCTTGGGTCGTACTCAAGCGAAGAGAGGTTGACTGAGGCGGTCAAACGATCTTTCTTCGCGTACTTCTTTTCGATGCCCTGAACGCCTTTATCGGTCAGCACAGCGGTAATTGCTCGCCACTTTTTAATAAGCGGCCAGCGCCATCCGGTTGCACGGATGATAGTTGAATCGGGGAGCTTGGTGTCGCCGCGGATTATGGGTGGCTCATACCTAGACCTTTTCCCGGCTTCGACAATAAATCGAATCGTCACGTTGTGAGTCGAGGGATCTTCGATGGTTGCGACGCCCACCCGGCCATTGAATAGCCCGTTATCGCGAAGCTGCGCCTCTAGATTCTTGCGGGCGAGTAGCAAGGCGTCTTCATCGAACGGCTGTCCGAGGTAGAGTTGGGAATCGCCAATAAGAACGGCGCGGCTGGGCGGATCCTTGATATTACCTGTGGCTCCAACGTGTCCGATGAACCGCCTGGCCCGGGTGATAAACGTGAGAGATACACCGCCGGGAGCTGGCTCCGCGTCGACTTGGATATCGTCATAGAGGCCGCTTCGAAAGAGCCGGTCGATAGTGGCGGCTAATTCATTCGTCTCGAGGCGCCGACCGGTTTGGACCACCAACATGCGATTCAAATCCCTCGGATCGACGGGCTGCTCGGCCGGCCGGTAGTGAATCGAAGTCACGGTGACACCGGCGAAATCTTGCGCACCAAGGACGGGCCCGAATAGCAGAATCAAAAAGAGACTAAGAGATCCGCAGTGAAAGAAGGGCGACTGCTTCATCTTTCCTGCTGAGACTCCTTCGCGCAACCTTCCGGCAACAACCCGCTCCCTGAACTTGGCATAAACTTGACGCCCCCGGACAAATTGATGTTTCAAGTGTCGCATCGTTACGTTCTAATGGTTGTCAGGGAGTGGTCACATGACGCGAGACGAGGCTCTTCAGCTAGTTAAACTTACGGCCTCGAAGTGGAGTGATCATAATGCTCCTCGCCTGGGCGCGGCGCTTGCTTACTACGCCCTGCTCTCAATAGCACCACTACTGGTACTGGTCGTTGGCATTTGTGGCTTGGTGTTCGACAAGAACACAGCTGAGCATCAACTCCTAGGACAAGTACGGGCGGCACTTGGTCCTTTGGTCGCTAAATCGCTTCAAACTCTCATCAATGATGCCCACCACATCAGTCGGGGAGTCTTTCCCACGATTGCAGCGGTCGTCACACTTCTATTCGGTGCCTCAGGCGTGTTCGCGGAATTAAGAGACTCGCTCAACACAATCTGGGACGCTCCCGCTGTTTCCTCCACAACTTGGCGAAGCTTGGTATGGCAGCGTGTGGTCTCTTTCGGGATGGTTCTTGCCCTGGGATTTCTGTTGCTTGTTTCTCTTGTGCTGAGCACCGCATTGGCAGTCGTGACGAAGTTTTTCGAAGGCTACATGCCACTTCGTACCGCAATATGGGGTGAGGTTGCCAATCTTGTTCTTCCACTGATCGCAGTTTCCATCCTGTTTGTGCTGATTTTCAAATTCGTTCCCGATGTTGCTGTCAATTGGCGCGATGTTGTGATTGGCGGGATCGTGACGGCAGTGCTCTTCCAAATCGGCAAGGCGCTGCTTTCTCTGTATATGGCAACCACTGGCGTCGGCTCTGCTTACGGCGCTGCAGGCTCGATCGTGGCGTTTGTGGTCTGGGTTTACTACTCTGCTCAGATATTCTTTTTTGGCGCCGTCTTCACGAATGTGTATGCACTGACCTTGGGCTCGTACTCTCGAACCAATAGGCTGAGTTCGAAGCAGAGTCCGGCCGGTGCGCCACCGATGAAGCGCATCGCCTCTGCCTAGTAAATCCTACTTACGTACGCTAAAATAAGACTTCCCGCCTAGTTTTATTCAATGATTTCAGTCAGCAATGTGAGCATGCGCTACGGCGCGAAAATTCTTTTTGAGGACGTCACGGCAGCGTTCTTATCCGGGCGGCGGTACGGCCTGACGGGGCCTAACGGGGCCGGCAAGACCACTTTCATGCACTTACTCTCCGGCGAACTGGAACCGCAAAAAGGTACCGTGGTTCGCCCGAAGAAGATCGGCATTCTGCGTCAAGATCAATTCGCTTTCGACGCTTTTCGAGCGATTGACACGGTGATTATGGGCAACACGCCACTTTGGGCAGCCCTGGAGGAACGCGAGCGTTTGTACGCTAAACCGGAACTTACCGACGAAGAGGGCATGCGTCTCGGTGAACTCGAAGGCGTCGTTGCCGAAGAGGACGGCTATTCAGCGGAAAGCGATGCCGCCGTTTTGCTTGACGGGCTCGATATTCCAGAACCTCTTCACGAACGGAAAATGAGCGAGTTACAGGGCGGTCAGAAGGTCCGGGTCCTGCTAGCCCAAGCATTGTTCGGACACCCGGAAGCGCTTCTGCTGGATGAGCCGACGAACTATCTTGATTTAGAATCGATTCACTGGCTGCAGCATTTTCTGACGCGCTACGAAGGCACTCTCATCGTCATTTCACACGACCGCCATTTTGTTAACAGTGTCTGCACTCATACCGCCGATATTGATTATCAGACGATTATCATCTATCCGGGCGGCTACGATGATATGGTTCTCCAGAAGACCCAGATCCGATCCCGCATCGAAGCGGAAAATGCCCAGCGCGAAAAGAAGATAGCCCAACTGAATGAGTTCATAGCTCGCTTCTCGGCTGGCACGAGAGCGAGTCAAGTCACTTCTCGCAAGAAGGAAGTCGAGCGCTTGCAAACGACTGAGCTTGCCCGATCAAATATCCAGCGTCCGTTCATTCGCTTCGAGATGAAGCGTCCTTCCGGACGGCATGCTCTCGAATTCAAGGGTGTGACACGAGGGTATGGAGAGCTTCCGGTCATCCGGGATTTCTCGGCTGCCATTCAACGAGGAGAGAAGATTGCTTTGATGGGTCGCAATGGAGCCGGCAAAACAACTCTCTTGAAGGCGCTGTTAGCAAATGCTCCGGGAGTGGACGACCAGGATGTTGGTATCGATGCAGGAATTGTCACATGGGGACACGAGGTCCAAGTGGGCTATTTCGCCCAAGATCACCGAAGCAGTATTCGGAACGGAACCACAGTATCGGAATGGCTGCACGACTTTGACCCCCAGGCTTCAAAGGAGGAAGTACGAGGTCTGCTGGGCCAGATGTTATTCACCGGCGAGGAAGGCATGAAGCCGACAGATGCGTTGTCCGGCGGTGAAGCTGCGCGACTTGTCTTTTGCAGACTCATGCTGCAAAAGCCCAACTTCCTCGTTTTCGACGAACCAACAAACCACTTGGATCTCGAGTCTATCAACGCCTTGAACATCGCTCTCCAGAAGTTTGAAGGAACGGTGCTGCTGGTGACTCACGACGAAGATTTAGTCGATGAAGTGGCCACGCGTATCTGGAATTTCGAAGGCGGTAGGATTCACGATTTTGCGGGGTCTTACGAGGGGTACGCCGCAGTGGGATCCAAGTGATTTCTTTCGTTCGTTGAATCCGCCATTTGTTCCGCGATCCAGCGGTACGTCTTCTCGATGCCCTCCCGAAGACGAACGGAAGGCGCCCAGTTCAGATATCTCCGGATTCTCGTGTTGTCGCTATTGCGTCCGTTGACGCCCTTTGGCGCGTCGAGCTTGTATTTTCGGCGCAGTTTCACTCCGGCGATTTCCTCCACCATATCCACCAAATCGTTAATCGTCACCAATTCGTCACTTCCAAGATTAATCGGCTCGCGGATGTCGCTTTCGGTGATCATCTGAGTACCCTTCAGACAGTCGTCTATGTACATGAAACTGCGGGTCTGCTTGCCATCCCCCCAAATTTCAATCTCGTGCTTCCTGGAGGATTTGGCCTCGATAACCTTTCGGCAGATCGCCGCAGGCGCCTTCTCCCTGCCACCGCGATAGGTACCTAGTGGGCCGTAGACATTGTGATAGCGCGCGACGCGGCACTCCAGACCGAAGTCCTCCTCGAAGTGGCGGCACATCCGTTCGCCGAAAAGCTTCTCCCAGCCGTATCCATCCTCGGGAAGAGCAGGATAGGCATCTTCCTCCTTGAGCGGCTCGACTTCGGGAGTTCTTTGCTTCTCGGCATTGTACACGCAGGCGGAGGATGAAAAGAAATAGCGCTTGACGCCGGCGTCTCGGGATGCGATCAGGAGGTGCGTGTTGATTAAAACGCTCAACATACAAAGGGCCTTGTGCGTTTCAATAAAGCCCATCCCGCCCATGTCCGCGGCCAAATTGAAGACGACATCCGCGCCCTGGACAGCGCGATGGCACGCCTCGCGATTCTGCAAATCCAGCACCAGATTCTCGATTTCCTCGATTTCCTGGTACCACTCATTGCGGGGTTTATTATCGACTACACGAATGACGTCCGCACCGTTATCTCGGATATATTTGACCAGATGCCCACCGATAAATCCTCCGCCGCCACAAACCACCACCTTCCGTCCGCCGAGTTTCAAGCTAGAGCTTCCCCTGTCGACCGTCGCAATTTCAGTTTAGACTTGCCGAACAAGACACGCTACTCGGGATCGGAATAGACGGATTTCAGAGTAACTGTTCCTCGTGCCCGTACGTGCCCGAGTGGTCTCGCATATTCAAGACTAAGACGGTAGATGCCTGCCCCAGAGGGCACACGAAACCGCCAGCCTTCTGATTCAGGCTGTGTCAAATCACCTGATAGCAAGTCAAATCCTGCCGGGCTTTCGACCGGTCGCAAATGCCATGTCAGGCCGCTCGGCGAATCCGCAAGCCGTGATTCTATGTTCCATCGGAACTGATATGTGCGATCACCGTTTAGCGGCAAGTATTGCTCAAGGAGAGTGGCACGCTCGGGTTGGTCGCCGGAGAATTGTATGCGCAGAAGGCCCTCCGACGGGAGTTGTTCCAGGCGTATTCCGTCCAGTTCGGCCGGTATCCAATCAAAGCCGTGTCGAAAGAAAGCTATTTTGAAGTGCCCGTTTGTGATGGGATGACCGTCGGAGGGAATACCTTGATGAAGCCACCCTGCTCTGACCATACTTGTCCACACACTTAAAGCAGGGCCGCGGTCGCCTGTGGCGAGGAGTCGATCCTCGATCGCCGGGAGCAAGTCGTCCCGCCCCCAACCGTGAGGGTCGCCCTTGCCCACCGTAGTGATCAAGCGCTTGACGATAGATGGGATCGCGGCGTATTGATGATTGTTCGACAGAAACCAAGCGTAAGCCAGCAGTGTACGCGGACGATCAGGGATCGCACGAGCTATGGCCATTGCATTCTGGCTCACCAGCCACATCTGCGTAAAGACGGGGTCAGGAGAATACGGGGTAATCGCGAGTGTCGCCATGGCCCAATGGAAAAACTCGCCGGGCATGTCGTTCCGGAAGTAAAAATTTGTGAGCGTCCATTTTGGCAAGAACATTTTGTTCACCGAGGCGGCCTCAAGGTAGTAACGCTCCGCAGAAGCCAGATCCCGATTCTGAAATTCGTCCCGGAAACCGATTTGGATCAGCGACTCGAAATCGAAGGGATTCAGAGCGACGGCTCGACAAAGGAGCGCCATTCTATCAGGCTCCTTCCAGGCAGCCAGTCGCGCCACATAATCGGAATTGTAAGGAACAAGTCGAACAGCCGCGGGGATGGAAGAAACCGTGTCTCGTTCGAATAGCCACTGAGCGCGTGCCAGGAGAAAAGAATAACAGGCCGCGGCAACTGCGCAAGAGACGAGCAGGTATCGAATAGAAGCTAAAAAGCGGGACGCCACTACTCTACGTCACAGTGGAAGCGAGCAAAATAACTGCCTGCGCTTCGCAAGAACGACCTTCCCCGACCGGGCCAATACCCTCGGCCGTCTTGAATTTCACGCCTACAGAGTCGGAAGGCAGGCCCAGAGCCGCAGCCAGGCTATCACGGATCGCCGAGCGGAAGTCTCTCAGCCTGGGGCGCTGCAGAATGATTGTAGAATCCACGTTGATCGGGCGATAACCTTGCTGCAAAGCGAGTTGCAGGGCATGTTGCAGGAATTGCAGGCTGCTGGCATCTCGCCATTCGGCGGCGGTATCAGGGAAATGCATCCCGATGTCACCTAGCGCCATCGCCCCCAGAATCGCATCGGTCACTGCGTGAAAGAGAACATCGGCGTCGGAATGACCGGAGAGTCCAAAGTCGGAGGGAACAGGAACACCGCCTAGAATCAATGGACGACCGGCCTCGATGCGATGTGTGTCCCAACCTTGGCCCACTCGAATTGACGGCAAAGAAAGTGTATTCATCCGCGGGGCAGATCTAAAGCGGAACTCTCGAGCATCAAGTACAGCCTGGCGAGTTCCATATCGCTCGGTTTGGTGATTTTGATGTTCCGGTCGGTTCCCAGAACGACCGACACCTCCACCTGCTCCAAACGCTCGACCAGCGAAGATTCGTCGGTCCCGATAAACAAGTCTTGCCTTGCTTTCGTGAATGCCTGCCGAAGCAGGCTGAGGCTAAACACTTGAGGCGTCTGTGTAAGAATCAGGCGTTCACGGGGCAACGTAGCCCGAACTTTATTGCGATGAACCTGCTTAACGGTATCGACAGGAACAATGCCGACGATAGCAGCACCGGTTTCTGCGGCTTCTTTAATAACCTTCTCTATCGCGTCGCGTTCAATAAACGGGCGAACGGCATCGTGGACGGCAACAAGATCCGTATCGTCCCCGATCGTTGCCAGGGCGTTCTCAACGCTTTGTTGGCGCGATTCGCCGCCTGGAACGGCCCGCACACTCTTCGCGAAATGCTGGTTATGAAATAGTTCCTCAGCCCAAGACAGATCCTCTCCACGCAGCGCTATCACAATTTCGCTGATAGAAGGCGCGCTAACAAACTTTCTAATGGTGTGAACGAGAATGGGAGAGCCGTTCAAAAGCATGAACTGCTTGCGACTTATACCTTCCTTTTCCGGCGCGCTGCGACCCATGCGCGTTCCCAGTCCGGCGGCAGGAATGATGACGGAAACTTTCATGTAGGATATCGGCTGAAGGATTGAAGCCCGCGTCCTCGAATTTACATCATAAAGGACACGTTTGGTGTCTTCCACCGAAGTACCGGTTTCCAGGAAGGCTATAACTGATCTTTAAAAGCACATGAACACACCTGAATTATCGGTAGTCAGCACGATGTACTGTTCGGCTCCCTTTGTTCAGGAGTTTTACAAACGTGTAAGCACAGCGGCGCGGAGCATCACGGATTCATACGAGATTGTGCTGGTGGACGACGGGTCGCCGGATAGGTCTCTTCAGATTGCAATGGAGTTGGCCGACTGCGATCCCAGGATTCGTATCGTAGAGTTATCGAGGAACTTCGGGCACCATCCGGCCATTTTGGCCGGGTTGCGCCACGCTCGAGGCATGCTTGTTTTCTTAATCGATATCGATCTGGAAGAGCAGCCCGAGTGGCTCGTTGATTTCTGGCAGGATTTGCATTCCGAACCCACCGATATGGTGTATGGGGTGCAGACCGTTCGCACGGGCTCCGTCGTCAAAAGGTATACAGGAACACTGTTTTACCGCTTCTTCAACTTGGGGTCGGACACGACAATCCCGACTAACGGGTGCACCGTGCGGCTGATGCGGCGCTCTTATCTGGAAGCGATCGAGGGATTCACCGAGACGCACGTCTTCATGATGGGCTTGTTCAGTTGGGCGGGTTTCGTCCAGCGTGCCCGGCCCGTTACCAAATCACGCCGGGCCAGTGCTTCGAGTTATACGCCCCTTAAGCTGATCGCACTCTCTGTTAATGCTATTACCTCTTTTTCAAGTTATCCATTGACATTGATCTTCGCCGGAGGCCTGGTGATCACGGTTTTCTCCGTGGCATTTGCGCTCAGGCTTGTCGTTCAAAAGCTTATGTATCCGGATTACATCCTATCCGGCTTCACTTCAATCATGGTTTCTGTCTGGTTTCTCGGCGGCACCATCATAAGCGTGCTAGGCGTAATCGGAATGTATGTGGGTAAAATCTTCAGCGAGGCAAAGTCAAGGCCGCAATACCTGGTCCGGCGGGTATATCAAAGACTCGATTGAGACCCGTACTGGATATACGATCTTACCTACCAGTGAAGGACATCGCGAACATTCTTCGCCAAGCGCTTGCTGACGATAAATTCCTGGCCGTTGTTCAGCGTGACAAGCCAGCGCTGGCTCGTGAGCATGCTCATCTTGCGCACCTCTTCTATGTTCACGAGAGCATTGCGATGGATGCGTCGAAATGCGCTCCCTTTAAGCCTCTCCTCCAGTACCCTGAGGCTTTGCGTCGCCAGAAATTTCTGCTTGGCCGTGAGAATCCAAACCAGGTCCCCATCTGCCTGAAAGGCCAGCACCTCGCTAGGGCCGAGTAGAAAATACTCTTCTCCGAGCTTGCCTACGATTTTGCGAGGTCTCGATGGCTTTTGCTCTTCGGACGGGGAAAACTCCTGTAAATTTGCGATGTGCTCCGCTACTTGCACGGGGTATTGGGAGATTCTTCTGGCCCGTTCGACCGATTGCTGAAGGCGCTGCTGGCTGATGGGCTTGAGCAGATAATCGATCGCCCCAGCTTCAAACGCCTGAATAGCATGCCGATCAAACGCCGTCACCATAACCACCACCGGCAAAAACCCACCTTTCAAGTGCTCCAGCAGCTCGAATCCTCCCATCACAGGCATCTGAATATCTAGGAAGACGATGTCAGGTTTCAACAAGGAAATCTTCGACAGCGCATCCTGGCCATTCTCAGCTTCTCCTATCACTTCCGTAGAGTCCAGGACCTCCAGTTCCTCGCGCAGCACTTTCCGGGCAACCGGTTCGTCATCAACAATGAGAGCGCGCATCTGTCCAGCTTGCGCCTAAATCCGTGTAGCGGATTGCGCCACAGTGTGCTCGGTATGGGAGGCGTCCGGCAAGAAAAAGCTAACCTTAGTGCCAGAGCTGCTCGATTGAATAAGCAAATCGGCCTCGGGCCCGTGGCAAAGCAAGAGACGACGCCTAACGTTTTCGAGTCCCATGCTCCTCCCACCTTGGTGATTCCGACTACTCTGTTCGAAACCAACACCGGTGTCTTCCACGGTCACGTGCAAACCGCCAGGATTCCTCTCCGCTTTCAGCGACACGCGGCCACCGCCACTCTTCCCGGAGATTCCATGTTTCACGGCATTCTCGATGAGAGGCTGAATGGACAGGATCGGTATCATTGCGGACTGGGCGGATTCACCAATTAGAAGCTCGGTTTCGAGCCTGTCGCCCAGTCTTAACGCTTCGATTTCGAGATAGGCCTGGACAATCTTGAGTTCCTCCGATAACTGAATGACGGATCGGTCGCCCTGCAGAACGTAACGAAAGATGTCCGCCAGGTTCAAGACAGTACGCCGGGCCATATACGACCCACGATCAATCATCCCGTAGAGCGTGTTAAGGGCGTTGAAGAGAAAATGCGGATTGATCTGAGCCTGCAAGGCGCGCAACTCCGCCTGAGCAGCCAAACGCTTCAACTCCTCCGCTCTAAACCGCTCCACCTGCTCTACGATGGCTGCTCCGAGCTGCCGCATATCTTCGAGATCCTCACT
Organism: Terriglobia bacterium; assembly: GCA_963841675.1. Lineage (GTDB taxonomy): Bacteria > Acidobacteriota > Terriglobia > Bryobacterales > Bryobacteraceae > Bog-105. The sequence continues at coordinate 393,296 of CAWJEH010000005.1, read as the reverse complement.
GAGATAGCGACGGCCCCCTCGTCGCGGGCCGAAGATAAGAACGCGAAGATCCCCGCTTGAGAAGCGGAGCGGAATCTGGGCTTCGACAGAAAAGTTCTCGCGCCCGAACTCCCGGCCTTCGTGAAAGAGAACAGAGGGCCTCTCGATTCTTTTCGGCTCCATTAACTCGGTGACAACCGCGAATCGCTCCGCGTCCAGGTGGCGCGCTGCTTCTTGGGAAGCTCGGCTGAGCAATTCGGCTTCGGAGCGCACCCTCGCGGCTAAATCGGCGATCACTTTGCGGCAACTATCGACGTTCTCGCGGCGGAAGATCACGCGGCTCATCCACCCCTGCAAAACATTCCTGAGGTATGCGAACAGAATCAGCGATACGCAGAGGAGTACCAGGTAGATGCCAGCCAAAAATGTGTTGCGTTGGATAGCTTCCCAGAGCCGAAATCGCTGGTTTACAACCAGCAGGCTAACTATGTACAGAGACGCTAATCCGAAGTTCACCAGAAAACGAGCGAAAGTATCAAGCAGAAGAAATCGATAGTCCTGGAGCAGGACTATCAATGCCATCGGAATACCGATGTGGTGCCAGGTGACCTCCGAAGCCCATGGAGCGCTAGCATGCTGGGGACTAAAGTGCAGAAATGAGGTGGTGAAAAGCAGTAAACAGATCAACGAAACCCACTCGGAGACTGCGACCAGATGATCGTCACGGCGTTGGCTTAGAAAAACAAGACTGGTGACGGCGAGAACCCCGAATCCCAATGCAATTACAACAAGAGCCGATTGATGCAATCCGAGGTCAGGAGAGAATAGCTCGGCCAGGTGCAGAAAGATTGCACAGGCGCTGACCGAATATCCGCTAGCAACGACCCACCGGTGTTTTCCTTGCAGAGCAACATGAAGAAGAACCGCAGGAAGCATGCTTAAAGCAGAAAAACTGACCGTCGTTACTACAGCAATGGTCAACGAGTGCTGATTGGGAAATCCAAGGGCTAGAAGGGAACCAGCGTTCCAGGCAAACGCAAGCGTGGCGGCGGTTAGAGAGAGCTTTATCCGGCGTAGCCCTTGAGCCCGCCAGTCTCGAAGCAGCAGAAAAACCACTAAGCCAAAAAGCAGGAGTCCGGCCGTGTGGCCGATGCTGTTGATCAGTAGAGGATTGCGTAGATGAGAGCCCTGAAGCATACTCCCCCGCCTCTAGAGAACCTCACGACTTGGACAGCTCGAGATTCTTGCGGCCTTTCCAGACCTGGAGAATTGCCGGCAAAAGAGAAACGGCAATTATCAGGAGTACAACTTTCTCAAAATTATGCCGCACAACAGGAATGTTTCCGAGCAGATATCCGAGCGTAATCATCAAAGTGACCCAACCGATCGCTCCGAATACATTGAATGCCAAAAAGCGCGTGTACCTCATTTTGGCGACACCCGCGATAAATGCAGCGAAAGTACGGATGATGGGTACGAACTTCGCGTAGATGATAGTCTTGCCGCCGTGCCTCTCGTAAAAAGCATGAGTCCGGTCGAGGTATTCACGGCGGAATATTCGCGAATTTGGTTCTCGGAATAACCTATATCCGACAGAACTTCCGAGGAAAAAGCCAATGCCGTCGCCAAGCATTGAGGCGAACGCAAGCATCATGATCATGGCGCCAATCTTCAGCTTCCCGGCACCCGCCACGATGCCCACGGTGAAGAGCAAGGAATCACCAGGCAGGAAGAAGCCGACCAGCAAACCACTCTCGGCAAAAACGACAGCAAACAAGGCGGCATAGCCCAGCCAGCCAGTTAGAACCGTGGAGAGGAGATGAATGAGCTGATCCGGGTCGGTCAGGCTATGAACGAACTGCAACAGTTGATGAAGCACTTCAGCGCATTTCTAGCCCTGGAAGGAGTTCACGATCCGGTTGAGAGTCGCTTGGTTGATTTTGATCTTGCCGCGCCTCCGGAGATCGCTGACAATGCTATCCCGAAAGAGTGGCTCCTGAATCGTCTGGCGCTGCTGTTGTAAGCTCTGTACCACCGCAGCTTTATTAGCGGAGAATTGACTCATGTCCGCCGGGATCTTTTCCGAAACACGACAAACAAAGTGGCCGGAGGTGCCGGCCACCGGTCCGACAACATCGCCCACCTTGCCCCTAAAAGCAGCAGATAGCAAAGAAGCGGAGCCAATCCCTTCCGCCGCTCCGTCGACCGTGAACGGAGCCGCTGATTTGATGCTCAATCCGTACTGCTTGGCGATGGCTTCCAGACTCTCTCCCTTTCGCGCCTCTTCGGCCGCGGCTTTGGCTGCTGTCTCCGCCAAATGCTCCGACTCGGTATCCACATACTTTTTCATCACTTCACTTTGGACGGTTGCGTACTCCGAATCATGGGGCGGAAAGACGTTCCTCACAACCGCAAAGGCCGACTTCCCTTGGGCATCGATATTGGCAACTTCTGTGACGCCACCTTTGGGTGCTGAAAAAATTGCGTTCATCAGTTCAGGGAGTGTATTCACTTCAGGCAGGGATGCCCCGTTCGCTAGGTTGTCGAGTTTGAAGAATTTCAGGTTGTATTTGCTTGCGATCACCGCAGCCTGCGCCGGATTGCGTTCGATCTCGGAGTGAGCGCTGTCGACAGCCTTCTTCAAATTCTCTGAGGCGATCTCCTTCTTTGCATCCATCAGCAGCTGAGGCTTCAGTTCGTCGAACGGTTGCGTATGCGCTGCCTGCTTCTCCTCAGTCTGAATGATATGGAACCCGTACTCAGTCTCAACCAAGCCGCTGGTTTCGCCAGGTTTTTGGGAAAATGCTGTTTTCTCAAAGTTGGGGACCGTTTGGCCTTTGGTGATCCAGCCTAATTCCCCGCCCTTCACGGCGGTTCCGGTATCGTCGGAATACTTCTTGGCGAGCTCGGCAAAATCGCCGCCATGCTGCAACTGCTTCAACACATCTTCCGCTTTCGCCTTGAGCTTAGCGGCCTCGTCTTTGGACTTGCCTTGCGTTTTGATCAGGATGTGGCGCACGCGGACTCGATCTGGAGTTCGATAGCTGTCGATATTGTCCTGGTATTGCTGGCGTAGTTGTTGGTCGGAAACATTCGCCGCTTGCATGAAATCCGCCGTAGTGCCAACTACCAGGTCCACGGTGCGCTTTTCCGGAGTGCGAAACAGGGCGCGGTTCTTATCGAAATATGCTTTCACAGCTGCTGGATCTTTGTTGACTTTGACAACAAACGCCTTAGGATCGAACTCAACGTACTGCAATCCGACTTTAAGATTCTTGCGCTGATATTCCGCCCGAGCGTCCTCGTCGGATATGATCAGCGACTGTAATTCCGCTGTCTGGAGCCGCGTGCCAAGCAGTTCCTCGCGCTGCTGGTTTTCGAAATCGGCAACTGTCATCCCTTGCTGGGCCAGGATAGACTGATAAACCTGAATATCGAATTTGCCGCCCAATGCCGGAGCTACTTCGGACTGAATCTTGTCTCCCAACTCCTGGTCGGAGACATTCAAGCCCATTTCGCGCGCCTTATAGGCCATAGCTTTCGACTCGATCAATTGATTCACGAGCGTCGGCACATACATCGCTAGCAGGCCCTTTGGGAGATTGGCTTGGCCTCTTGTTATGCGCTGTACGGCCCGGTCTAGGTCTGTCGTGGTAATCTTTTCGCTTCCCACGACAGCAATCACATTCTGACCGGACACACCGGGTCCGCCGGGGCCACCCGGGATCAGATAAATAAGCATAGAGCCCGCAACCAGAACAAGCAGAGCACCTAGGAAAAGCCGCACGAGTTTTTCCCGGCTCCGAAACAGATCAAACATAGCGGAAGATAGAAACTCCTGTTAAGGCCCCTCCAAAGATCATCGAACAGCGACGAATAGTGCCGAGGGCCTTTGCGATCAGTATAGCTTTGCCTGGACCGCTAACCGGCTGACGCGGCGCGCTTCCGTTGAGGTTCAAGATCTTCTAAAAAGACGTAATAAGACGCCCCCGCGCACCGAACCTTGACGGTACGGTCGTTGAACCCAGGGCCACCAATGTCGATTTGCGCCCCTGCAGGCAACTGCGTCATGAGTCCGAGAGGTGAGCACCCCTCTAGGTGCGTCGGTAGGATCGGAATTGCCGAGACGTTCCTAACGAGACTGTAGCTCCGTTCGAAAGAAATAACCGAGGAAGTGTCAACGTATTCTGTTCTCAAGGTGTCCTCGTGTCCAACTGCTGCATCACTGAATACCACTTGGGATTGTACTAGAATTATCAGTACTGCGGAAGAGAAGAAAATCTACGACTTCTACGCTCCCGACCCATGATGGTACTACGATTGTGTACCATCAGGATTCAACCCGCCGCTGCCCGGCCATTCGAGATTCGCGCGCGTACAATTCGCAGAATTCGTTGCTCAACCTGATCGAGCGAGAGATTGGTCGTGTCTACCAGTTCGGCATCCGCTGCCTGGACCAAAGGAGCTTCGGTGCGCTGCCGATCTCGTTCATCCCGCACCCGCAGCTGCCCCGCTACGGCGCCCACATCCGTATCTCGCCCGCGTTTTCCGAGCTCGAGCGCTCTGCGCCTGGCGCGCTCCGCGGGTTCCGCATCCAGGAAGATCTTGACATGCGCGTGCGGAAAAACAACTGATCCGATGTCGCGACCCTCCATCACCACGCTGGATTGATCAGCCATATTACGTTGCAGAGCTAGTAATGCCCGCCGCACTGCCGGAACGGCCGAGACCTGCGAGGCGGCTTCAGAAATCCCGGGTTCGTGAATAGCTTCGGTCACATCCTCTTCATTGAGAAGTACTTGGCCACCGGAAGCGAAGGTAATTCGCGCCGCCGTAGCGAGCTGCTCCAAGCGATGCACATCGCTGAGGGAGACGTGTAGGCGTAGAGCCCAGAGGGCAATGGCACGGTACATCGCACCGCTATTTATGTACACGAAGCCTAATTTATCGGCGACACGCTTCGCCAGAGTGCTCTTGCCAGCACCGGCGGGACCGTCGATTGCCACAATGATTCGTTTATCGCTCATTCTATTGGACGCACCCGGGCGCCCACCGGCCACTTTGCCATTTCCGGTTCGAGCTCTACCGCATCTGATGGTCGATCTCACGCAGCCAGTCGGGCCGCTTTAATACCTCTCGCGGCTTGCTGCCGTCCGGAGGGCCAATGATGCCTTCACGCTGCATCATATCGAGTATTCGCGCAGCTCGCCCGTAGCCCAAACGCAAACGCCGCTGGAGGGTGGAAGTCGAGGCCTTGCCCTGCTCCAGCACGACTCGTACGGCATCCTCGTACATAGGGTCTTGCGCTCCATCGAAAGCTTCTGCGTCTTCGAAATCTTCCTCCGACGGCGGGGTGAGCAGGAAACTTTCGTCGTATTCTGGCGTGGCCTGCTCTTTCCAGAAATCTACGACCCGATTAGTTTCTGCCTCGGTGACGAAGGCTCCGTGCACACGCGTCAGCCGTGAGGAGCCTGGCGGTAAGAAGAGCATGTCGCCCTTTCCTAACAAATGCTCGGCTCCCATGCTGTCCAGAACCGTTCGTGAATCGACCCGCGTGGCGACGCGAAAACTTATGCGCGACGGGAAATTAGCTTTAATCAGGCCGGTGATGACATCGACGCTCGGGCGCTGCGTGGCTAATACCAAATGCATACCGACTGCACGCGCCATCTGCGCCAATCGAGTGATACACTCCTCCACATTTGCGCGTTCGAGCATCATCAGGTCAGCCAGTTCGTCAATGAGGATCAACACGTACGGAAGAGGCTCCAAATCTTCTTCCTCGTCCTGTTCGTCGAACAAGTTACGAGGCGCCCTTTTCAATTGGGCTATTTTCCGGTTGTATTGGTCGATATTGCGTACACCGTGGGCCGCCAGCAGCTTCAATCTCCGCTCCATTTCGATCACCGCATTGCGTAGCGCGTTGGTCGCCTTCTTTGGCTCCGTGATAACCGGTGTCAACAGGTGCGGTATGCCCTCATAGATTCCGAGTTCCACACGCTTCGGGTCCACCATGATCATGCGCACCTCATCGGGGGTCGCCTTGTACAGAAAAGACATGATCATGGCGTTTAACATCACGCTTTTGCCGGATCCGGTTGAGCCAGCAATAAGCAGGTGAGGCATCGTTTCAAGAGACGCGACTTTGATTCGCCCGTTGATGTCCTTGCCTAGCGCGATCGTCATTTTCGAAGGTGAGTCGTGAAATTCATCGGATTCGAGTATCGCGCGCAGGCTGATAACCTCTCGACGGCTGTTCGGCACCTCGATACCCACGGTTGGTTTTCCAGGAAGCCGTTCGATCAGGACCGATTCAGCTTGGAGCCCGAGGCAAAGATCTTCTGTCAGAGTGGTGATCCGGCTATATTTCACTCCAGCTTCCGGCTTAAATTCAAAGGTTGTCACGACAGGGCCGGGATTGATCTGCACTACGGACCCGCGAACATTGAACTCTTCCAATTTCGACTTGATCCGGCTCGCGATATCCTTCAATTCCTGGCTGTCATATCCGGTACCGGGTGGCACTTCGTTGAGCAGAGGCGATCCGGGCAGGCTGTATATTCGCTTCCGTTTGTGAGGCGCTGGCGCAGTTTGACTTGGATCAGCAAATGCCGGTCCGGGCTCTTCTTCGATCATAGGAGCCGCCGGGCGAATGATTGGCTGATGCTCGAGGGTTCTGATCGGGATCTCGAACCCTTTTCCCGCCTCGTCGTCGCCGTCCAAATCGAAAGGCGGCTGGCTAGCTTCCGCTGCGTGCCCAGAAGCATTTTCAAATGATTCTCTTTCCGGACCGGGAACTTCGCGTGCACTCCTTGCCGGCGCCGAAGCTGGACTCGCCTGCGAAGCGCCGTTGACCTCGGCTTTCCGCCTACTGATGCGCTCGGCAGCTCGCGTTTTGGCCTGCTCAATCGCGGCTAGGCGTTTGGCCTTTCGTGCCGCGCTCCAACGATTCCGCACGGAGCGCCACCTTGCAGCAGGCCCACTCATCCAGCGGGATAAAGTCGAAACCTCGAAGGTTGAAGCGAAATACAGCGCCAGAATTCCAGACGCGACGGTGATGATGGCTGAGCCTGCCAAGTCGAACCTGGCGAGCAGAAACTCAGCGCTGACCATTCCGATGATTCCACTCGGCCGGATCGTCTGGGCAATCGGCCAGGGGCGCGGCAATAGGCCACATGCAGTGGAGATGCAGAACCAGAGAGCCAGAGTCCCGAATATGCGGAACCATGGGCTCTCAATGGCCGAGGATCGAACCCACTTCCAGCCTAGCGCCCAGATATGAATCGGCAGGAGAAAAATACTGACCCCAAAGATCTGTAAAAGAAGGTCTGCCCACTTGGCGCCCGAGACTCCAAGCAAATTATGAGTTTGAATTGCTCCTGTAGCCGTATTCCATGACGGATCGGAAGGAGAATAGGAGAGCAGGCTCAGGGAGACGGCCAAGCCTAAAAGAAACAATAAAATGCCAACGGCTTCATTGAGCCGCGTGTGACGTGTCGGTGAAAAAAACATCGTCCGCCAATGCGGAAGAAAACTGCCAGAGCGATCACCATTATGCCAGAGATCGCGGCCCCGAGTAAGGATTCCGGTGAGCCGGCCTTGGGAAAACGGCTAAAGGGATAATGAAGCTAGTGGGTGTCTCCCGAGTAGTAGCACTTACATCCTCCTCGACCTATGCGAGCTACAAAAATCGTCGCTACTCTCGGACCGTCTACTGACTCGGACGCTGTACTGCGGAGGCTTTTCGAATTCGGAGTAGACGTGTTCCGCCTGAATGCCTCGCACGGCACTCTGGAAGATCACGCCCGGCGCATCGATCTAGTGCGCGATCTGTCTGGACAGTTCAAAACGCATCCCGGGATTTTGCTTGACTTGCAGGGCCCTAAGATCAGGCTAGGGACGTTCCAGAACGGTTCCTGCTTCCTGCAAGACAAAGCTTGCTTCACCATTACCACCGAACAGGTCACCGGAACCGAAGAGCTCGCTTCCACCAACTACAGCGACTTTGCTCGAGACGTAAAACCAGGCGATTCTGTGCTGCTGGCCGATGGCGCTGTGCGATTGCGTGTTCTGGAGACGAATGGCGTCAAGGCCCGCTGTGAAGTCGTGGTTGGCGGGTACATAAGCGATCGCAAAGGCATCAATCTTCCGGGAGTCAGCGTCAGTACGCCTTCCCTCTCGAAGAAAGATATCGCGGATGCGCACTTTGGGGTAGAGAAAGAAGTGGATTTCTTCGCGCTCTCCTTCGTTCGGCAGGCGCGGGATGTTCTACGATTGCGTCATCTGCTCGAGGAAGTAGATGCGAAACAGCCCATCATCGCCAAGATTGAAAAACCAGAAGGCTGGCACAACATTGATTCCATTCTTGACGAGTGTGATGGCGTCATGGTGGCACGCGGGGATCTTGGGGTTGAAATGGCTATCGAGCGGGTACCCGCCATTCAGAAGAGCATGATCGAGAAAGCGAGGATGAGCGGCCGGTTCGTGATCACCGCGACCCAAATGCTCGAATCCATGATTGAAAATGCGGTACCGACGCGCGCCGAAGTGAGTGATGTCGCTAATGCGATCTACGACGGCACCAGCGCCATCATGCTCTCGGCGGAAACTTCAGCCGGTAAATATCCGGTCGAGGCCGTGGAAGTGATGGCGCGCATAGCTTGCGAAACAGAGCATTCTCTCTACGCCAGAGGCTTTGCTGAAAGTAAGCCCCTCGAGGAGCTGATCATTCCGGAGATCATTGCGGATGCTGCGTTCCTTTGCGCGCGCTCGGCCGGTGTAACCGCTCTCGCCGTAGGCACCACCTCGGGAGCTTCGGCCCGTCTTCTCGCGCGATACCGACCACCGGTTCCTATTTACGCGTTTACCTCCAACCAGTCTGTCGCGAGGCAATTATCGATAATCTACGGAGTCAACCCCATTCTTTCCCCGGCGATGGAATCCACCGATCAGATGCTAAATCACATGGAACGAGTGCTGGTCGATGCGGGGCGAGTCCGCAGTGGCGACCACATTGTGTTTGTGGCCGGTCAGCCGGTCGGCCTTCGTGGATCTACGAATATGTTGAAACTTCATCGCGTGAGCGGGGCAAGGTGAATCGCGAATGTACGACGCTGTTCTGATCGTTTCTTTTGGCGGTCCCGAGAAGCGGGAAGATGTGATCCCATTTCTCACAAACGTCACCCGCGGACGCAACATCCCACAAGAGCGACTGAGTGAAGTGGCAGAACACTACTATGATTTCGGGGGTAAGAGTCCGATTAATGATCAATGTCGCGAACTCATAGCTGCGCTCCGTCAGGAACTGAACTCGCACGACGTTCGGCTGCCTCTCTATTGGGGCAATCGCAACTGGCATCCGTTTCTTTCGGAAGCGATACGCCAGATGCGAGATGACGGCGTGCGGCGCGCTCTTGCCTTCGTGACCTCCGCTTACAGCTCGTATTCGGGCTGCCGGCAGTATCGTGAAAATATCGCTGCCGCGCAGGCCGAGGTGGGAGCAGGAGCACCTCGAATTGACAAACTGCGCGTCTTCTACAATCATCCGGGTTTCATCGAGGCATGCGCTGACCGTGTCTGCGAGGCCAGGGCTCAGTTCTCGCCGTCAGAGCAATCCAATCTCCGCCTGGTCGCTACGGCACACAGCATTCCCTGTTCCATGGCGCAGACCAGCGCTTACGAAACACAGCTTCGTGAGACAGCGGGTTTGGTGGCCGAATCTAGCGGCTTCAAAAATTGGGATTTGGTTTATCAAAGCCGCAGCGGCCCGCCCACTCAAGCATGGCTCGGTCCAGACATACTGGACCACCTGCGGGCTCTCCATGAAGATGGAATCAGAAACGCCCTCCTCGCGCCGATCGGGTTCACATCGGATCACATGGAGGTTCTTTACGACCTCGATATCGAAGCTCATCAGGTTGCCGGCACACTCGGCATTAAAATAGCGCGTGCGGCTACAGCCGGAACACATCCCGCCTTTGTCGACGCGATCCGGGAGCTGATTGAAGAACGGATCTCGCTTTTTCGGCCGAAGGCGTCTATTGGCCGCTTTGGCCCGAACCACGATTTCTGCCCCGAGGATTGTTGCCCCGCTCCTCAACGAGCCGGTAAACCTCTCGTTTTGGCCGTCCCTGCAATTTCGCGATAGTCTTGATTGCTTCCATGCGCGATGCGCCTACCGCTTCGAGTTGCTCGACTGCCTGAACTGGATCTACTTCGATACCGCCTTCTTCCCGGCCCTCGATGACGAGCGTGATTTCGCCTTTAATCGATCCTCGAGCGGTAAGCTGCTCTTGAATCTCTGAGGCGGTCCCGCGCAAGAACTCTTCGTGCAGCTTGGTGACCTCACGAGCTAGGACCACCTGCCTTTTCCCGAATATTTCGAAGATTGCAGCCAGCGTTTCGAGAACTCGATGCGGGCTCTCGTATGCCACGAGCGTCTGCCTTTGCCCGACAAGGCTCTCCAGCTGTTTGCGTCGCGCTCCCGGCTTAGCTGGCAGGAATCCAAGGAACAAAAAGGAATCAGTCGGCAAGCCCGAACCCGTTAGCGCTGGTAGGAGAGCTGAGGCCCCCGGGATAGGAACAACTGCAATGCCATTCTCGATCGCGGCGCGTACTGCTCTGTAACCGGGATCTGATAACAACGGCGTCCCGGCATCACTGACCAGCGCTACCGATTTGTCGTTGCGAAGCATCGCAATCAACTCCGCGCTACGACTTGCCTCGTTGTGCTCGTGATAACTGAGAAGGGGCTTACGGATCCCGAAGTGCGTTAGCAGCTTCTGCGTCTGGCGCGTGTCTTCGCAGGCTATTACCGCTACCTCCTCCCTTAACACTCGCAAAGCCCGCAGCGTAATATCCTCTAGATTTCCGACGGGAGTAGCGACGATGTACAGGGTTCCAGGCAGACACTAGCAAGTCTATCGTCGCCCGCGCAGCGAAGCGGTCGTTCCTCTCAGAATGCGCCGCGTTTCCTGCCAAGCAGGGCCAAGCCGATCGCCGTCAGCCCTGCCATGAGATCTATACAGGAAGGCTCCGCAGCTTGCGACAGGGTGATGAACTCCTGCGAGCGCGACCCTTTCTGTCCGGGAGCTCCGGAGACGATGACAAAGTTCGTCATGTCGATGATCTGATAACCCCGTTGCGCCTGCGAAACCCAGCGCTCTGCGGCCGCATCTGGCTGATAATCGCGATCAGTAATGCTCCACGCTGCGTGCTGCAAATCTACTCGATCCGCTTCGGGCTGGATGATCCGTGTATAAATGTAGGCTTCTTCCTCATACTCGAGAGGTTCGTCAGGGTGGTACGTATCCGCCAGATCGCCTCGCAGCGAACTCACATAAGCGGTCCAGTGATCGCCCACTTGAACGTCGTCCGAGAAATCGATGCACAGCGCTGCCACATTACGACCGTCCACATTGAGTGTGTAAGGGCCGACGTAGTAGCTACCGTCATCCATGGAAGGGTTGCCCGGATCGACAAGTGTAACGCGCGTGAGCGGTGCCGCGAACGACATGGACGCACAAAGAAACCAGAAAAAAAGCCGCATGGGATGTCTCCGAAAGTGGGAAATCGACGGAACGTTTGCCGCTTAATGGCGCAGCAAAATGCTAAACTCGCTGCCTTTGGCGTCCAGGATCACTGTGCTGCCCGGAGGAATTTCACCCTGTGCAACCAACGCAGCAACTGGCTGGATGAAGTTGCGCTGTACAGTGCGCTTCAGTTCACGCGCTCCGAATTCCAGGCTGATACCGTTGTCGAGCAACATCTTTCGTCCTGCGGTTGTGCACTGCAGGCGGAAAGCTCGCAACCCAAGGCGGCTTTGAATCAAGCGCCCGAAGTTAGTCAGAATCTGGTCCAGGATGACGTTGCACGCTTCGCGGTCGAGTGGCTTGTAAGTGATTACCGAATCGATGCGATTGACAAATTCAGGTGAAAACTTCTGCCGCACCGCACCCATCCCAAGGCTCTGCATTTTCGAGCTGTCCACCATTGGCTTGGGCGGTAACATGGCTTCGTATCCAAAATCCGGCTTGTTAGCCCGCTGAATGGTCTTCGCGCCTAAGTTACTTGTTAGAAAGATCAACGAACGTTCGAAATTCACCGTCGTGTTGTCACCCAGCCGCAGGGTTGCCTTATCGAGAATGCCGAGTAGCAGACGGCTCATCGAGGCGGCCGCCTTCTCTATCTCGTCGAAGAGGATCAACGAAATATCGCTCTGCTCGCTGGCCACGCCGTTGACCTTTGCTTGCGTCAGCATTGGCTGCGTCTCGCGATGGCCCAGATATCCCGGGGGGGCCCCAATCAGCTTCGCGACTTCGTGTTCCATCTGGAACTCGCCGCAATCCACTTTCAGAAGATTCTTGCTGCTTCCATGCAGCACCTCGGCCAGAGCTTCTACCGTGCGCGTCTTGCCTGTTCCCGTAGGTCCAAGCAGCAGGACCACTCCTACAGGCCGGCCCTCAGGCGAAAGCCCAGCCTGATGCATGTGTACATACGGAATGATCGTTTCGATGGCTTCCGGTTGGCCGACCAGCAAATCACTGATCCGCGCGACCAGACCGTTCGGATCCTCGGGCAGCTTGGAGCGTTTCGAACGCCCCGACAGGTTATAAGATCGCATCCGTTCCTCAGGTGGAGAATTGGGCCGGAACGCCACCCGGTCGGGCGCGACTCGTCACCGCGGCCTTCCCGGATTGCTCAACCGACGTGTTTCTAATGCCCGGAGTGTAGCCGTTAAAACCAGCTGCACTGAATACCGAAGAGGTATCTATCTCGGGACCGCAAAGGGGGGCCGAGCGCTACAACTTGAATGATTTCAGCTGGTTCTGAAGGTTGAAAGGTTTTGGGCTTATTTTCTTTAGATCTGTGATCGGGATCTGCAGAACGAAAGCTTACCTACATCATCGCGACTGGCGGCGCAGGCTCGTCCGGATTGCCCGCGCTCGCCAGTGGACCGCGAATCATCAGGAACGCAAGAAACGCCATCACACCCAATCCAACGATATAAGAGGGATGATCGAAGATTCTGAGGTGTTCGCGGACCCTGGACGGCGCAAATTGCAGAGCTGCCCATACCAAGCCGAGAATCGCTTCTCCGGCGATCAACCCGGAAGCAGTCAGCACGCCGGCATTTTCCACTCGTGCTCTTTGCCCTTCGTTGTAGCCGCGTCTTCTAGCCAGTCCGTCAGCAATCCACCGGATCACGCCTCCTACGAAGATCGCGAACGTGGTCTCGAACGGCAGATACATACCCACGGCGACCAGCATCGGACTTTTCACATCCATTGTGATGAACGCTAGGCCCATGAGCACTCCAACCACAACGAGCGGCCACGGCATGTCACCGCCCACGATCCCCTGTGCCAGCAGCGCCATCAAGCCGGCTTGCGGCGCCGGGAGCTGCCGATCGCCGAAACCGCTTCCGCCCGCGCGTATATTTCCCTCGTGGAGGAGCACGAGTGGAAAGTACATTACCAGGCTCGCCACCACCACGGCCAACAGCTCGGCCACTTGAATATTGCGCGGCGTACCTCCCAGGATGTATCCGACTTTGAAATCTTGGAGCAGTTCCCCTGCTACCGCCGACGAAACGCACACCACGGTGGCCACACCGAGCACCGCCGCTACTCCGCCGATGCCGGAAACCCCCAAGACAACCATGAGTAGGGCCGCGATAATCAGTGTCGAGATCGTTAAGCCGGAGACCGGGTTATTCGACGATCCGATCATGCCGCACAGGCTTCCCGATATCGTTGCAAAAAAGAAGCCGAGCACCAGCATCACCAGCGCCGCCACGATTCCGCCCAGTACATGACCGGAAAAATAGATGTACAGGGCGATCATCACCGCGAACATAACGGCAATCAATGTAAAAACGATCTTCGAGCTCATGTACCGCTCCGTCCGCGCGAGAGCTGCAGCCTGCTCGGCGGTTTGACGCATGTCTTTGACCGCGCGCGCCAACCCGGACACAAGGCTTCCTCGCATTCGAAACAGCGTGTAGCCCGCGCCCACCAGCATGCCGCCTACCGCGATCGGCCGGACGATGTACTTCCAAACATCACCGGCCATTGCGCTCCAGGAGCCCTCGGCCGCGTGATCAGGCAAAAAGGCGCGCATCTGCGGTCCCAAGAAGTAAATGAGCAGAGGCACCATCAATCCCCAAGCGAGCACGCCCCCAGAAAATTGAATGGCCGCTAACCGCGCGCCGATTACATAACCGACACCCAGATAAGCTGGACTCACGCTGGGCCCGGAAAAAACGGTTGTTCCCCCGGTCGCCAATATACTTTTAGAATCGGCTCCCCCAAGCCGGACACGGCTCACTCCAACTCGGCCGATAGTTAACGGGAATTCCGAATCTGCCGCGAATAACCCAAATCGTCCTAACAAGTAGATAAGGCCGCCGATCCCGATATTCCAGAACAAGTACTTCGCTGCTTGTGCGCCGCGTTGCCCTGCTTTGTGAATCTCTGATGCAGCTACCGATTCCGGGAAAGGCAGTTCCGGATCGTCCACCATGATGCGTCGCACCAGTGAGATGAAGAGTACTCCCAGAACGCTGCCCACCATGATCAGGGCCGTCGATTTCCAATAGGCATCCCGGAATCCGAATGATGGCCAGGCGCGAGAGAGAACAAATGCCGGTATTGTAAAGATCGCACCGGATGCGACCCCTTCGCCAATTGACCCGCTGGTGCGTGCGATATTTTCTTCCAGCAGGGATCCTTTCCACGCTCGGAGCACCGCCATGCTGATCACAGCCGCCGGGTAAGTCGCAGCGACTGTGATACCAGCCTTGAGCCCCAGATAGGCGTTTGCCGCCCCCAGTACTACGGTCATGCATAATCCGAGGAGCATCGCGCGGGCGGTGAGCTCCCGCATTTGCAAATGTTCCGGCACAAAGGGTTTAAATCGCGGGGCTTGTGTGCTCATCGTCCTCCAGGCAGTGCTGCTATTGTATTCGCCCGGCTGCAGGAGCGCGCACTACGGCGACTCACCCGACCGAAAAGTACTATCGTGAAGATTCCTGAGTTCGGAGCAGACAGCTTGTCATTCACCCGGAGTCACGTTAACTTCGAAACAACGGAGAATGATCGAAACTGATCGCGAATCACGGCGTGAGCCTCTGGTCGGATCATCGCCCATTGCGCATTCCCGTTCTTTCGCGCTACTTACGCTGGCCGTTCTTACTGCTCTTTATAGTGTCCTGATCTATTTACATATTCAACGCCATCTCTGGTTCGATGAACTGCTGACCTATCACATCGCTAAGGCCCCTGACCTCGAACGCCTGCTCTATCTGGTCAAGCGATGGGATCTCAGCCCGCCTCTTTCGCACGTGCTCGCTCACTTCAGCGTGCGGCTGTTTGCGGGACTCGTCGTCGCGACACGCTTTCCATCAGTCCTGGAATTCTATTTCGCTAGCTTGCTGCTGTACTCCTACAGCGTTCGCAAACTTGGTGCGCCATTTGCAGCCCTCCCGATTCTCATCCTGTGGTACAGCCCGATGTTCCAGTACGCCACGGAAGCACGGCCTTACGCGTTGCTCTGCTTGTTTTTCTGCTCGTTGTTGCTGCTTTGGGATCTGGCTGTCTCAAGACCTCGCCGCGCCTGGCTGCTCACCGGTATCGCAATCTCTTCTGTTGGCCTACTGAGCTCGCATGTTCTCGCGCCTCTTTCGCTGGTACCCTTTGCAGCGGCCGAACTGGTTCGCTTCCGCCAGCGCTGGCGGCCGGACTATCCTCTATGGGCCGCGCTGTTCCTGCCACTGGTTCTGATCACTTTGTATGTGCCCTTGTTTCACAGTTACCAGACCATTGCCTATTACCCGTTCGCTTTTCAAGCCAGCCCCTCAAAAGTCGCTTCCTTCTACTGGAACACTTTCCGCGGTGTCCTCTGGTGCTTAGTCGCCGCGGGTCTCGGCGGTTTCATGGCGGCCCGAGGGCGGCGGACTGATGGACATCCAAAGTTGGGTAAGCCTGAACTGACTCTGTTTGCCGCGATCGCAGTTATCCCGATACTGCTGGATTTCACTATGATGTTAGATCGAGCGCCGTTTTGGGGCCGCTATTGCATCACTTCCGCAGTCGCACTCTACTTCATCGCATCGCTGATTTTGGTGTTGCTGGTGCGGCGCATACCGAGGGCCGGCCATCTTGCTGTAATCTCTGCCTGCCTCCTGCTGATTGTGCAGAGAATCGCTGCTCCTGCCTACATCCAGATCGTTCATCCAGTCCCAGCCAATGCTGCCGCGCTGGCACGCGCCCGACCCGATCTCCCGATCGTTGCCGCAAGCGGTCTGACGTTTGTCGAAATGGGCCAATATGAAAGTCCCGCATTGTGCGCCAGACTTTTCTACCTCGAAGATCGCTCCGCTGCCATTCAATTCGCGCACGCCACGATTTTTGAGGATCTGCCCGAGTTCCAAAAGGCGTTCAAGCTCCCTGGTAACGTCGAATCCTATAGGCGGTTCGTGCAGGACCACCGGAATTTTCTTGTTTTTGGAACCTTTGATTATCCCGAAGATTGGCTGCTGCGCAAGCTCTCGGCCGACGGCGCCGTGATCGTTCCGCTTGGAAGCTTTGAGACGCCCTACAAAGATAAAACGCTCTTCGACGTTCACGTGCGGAAGAATCAACCCTAGAATTCTCGGTGCGAAGTATCAAAGCAGCGCTAGAATAGGCCATCTTCTTACCCGGAGGGGTATATGGTATCCCGATTCGCTCTCCTCACGATTCTGGCCTCTTCTGCTTTGCACGCGACGTCATTCACTTCCGCAACCTGCACGTTGGGATCAACGACCATAACAGGCTCGAGCTGCTCGATTCCATATAATGTCGACGGTACGAGTGGGCTTGTGTCGGCTGACGCCTCGATAACCGAGTCCATGGGCTCTGCCGATGAGGGTAACCTCGGCTTTGGCTCTTTGGCCGCTGGGGCTGATGCAGGATATTTGCTTCCGCCAGGCATCAGCGGGAGCGCCGATGCCAGCGCAAGCGATACTGAGACTTTCGCTACTGCCGGCCCTGAACGTCCTGGATTTATCTCCCTCTCCGTCACTGCCGCCGGTGAGCATGGGGGTGAAGCTTCGGCGGAGCTCACCCAAAATCAAGTTAGCTTTTTCGATGGCATGCAGCCGTTTGAGCTCGGATCGGTATTCCAGATATCGGTCTCCGCAAACGCCTCTCCAGGAGGGTGCGAGTTCGACGGTTGCACACAGGCCGTGGGAATAGTACAGTTTTTCCTCACGGAGGCTGACGGCACCACCGGAGTACCCTTCTTCGCTGTGGTCACGCCCGAGCCCGCGAGCTGGGGATTGCTCTTATTCGGGTTCGGAGCATTGGCCGTGTTTTATGTTCGTACTCGGAAGGCCGGCTTGGGGTCACGCGAGGCTTCAGCCCCGAACTCAAAGCTGTAAATCGCCTCCAGGATCCTCATCTGATCGGATTCGCTGAGTGCGCTATAGAGCGGCAACCGTAACAACCGCTCACTTACCCGCTCTGTCACCGGACATTGCCCCGGATATCCCCCGAAACATCTCCCCATCTCGGAAAGATGCAGCGGCGTGTAATGGAAGACGCTCAGAATGTCGCGTGCTTTAAGATGCTCGATCAGCGCAGTTCGCGAGCCGAAATCCGGCATAACCATGTAAAAGATGTGATAGGTCTGGTCGCAATAATCAGGCACGAACGGCAACTGCACTCCGTAATTGCGTGCCCATTCCGAGAGTCCTTCCTTGTATAAGAACCAGCGCTTGCGGCGAGCTTCCTGTATGGCATTCCGTACCTCTAATTGGGCATACAAAATCGCAGCTAGAATATCCGAGGGCAGATAGCTCGATCCCACATCCACCCAGGTATATTTGTCCACCTCGCCACGGAAGAATTTCTTACGATTCGTTCCTTTTTCGCGGATAATTTCCGCCCGCTCGACCAAACTCGCATCGTTGATCAGCAACGCTCCGCCTTCGCCGCAACTGAAGTTCTTTGTTTCATGAAAGCTCTGTGCGGCAAGACAACCGAATGTCCCAAACGGCCTGCCCCTGTAGCGGCCGAACAAGCCGTGGGCATTGTCTTCGATCAGCGGGATACCATGCTGATCTGCAATCGCCGAAATTTCGTTCATTTCGCATCCAACGCCCGCGTAGTGAACCGGGATAATCGCCTTGGTCCTCTGCGAGATCAGGGAACCAAGCTGCAATTCATCCAAATTCATCGTGTCAGGACGGACATCCGCGAACACAGGTCGGGCTCCGCGCAGCACAACCGCGTTCAGCGCAGAGGGGAAATTGAAGGCCGGAACAATCACCTCGTCTCCCGGCCCGATTCTCAGCAGCAGCGCAGCCATCTCGAGCGCGTGTGTACAGGAGGTCGTTAGGAGCGCCTTCGCAACCCCTAGCTCTGCTTCCAGCAGCTCATGACACTTGCGGCTGAACACGCCGTCCCCGCAAATGTGCAGGGCATCGTAGGCCTGCTCAATGTACTTAGCCTCCGTACCGACTCTGCTGATGCAATTGAATGGAATCGCCTTTTGCCAATTAAGCTCTCTAGAACACTTCAACCGTTCTGCCCCTGAACCTTCTTTGCAAGTGTACTTTGGATGACCTGGAACCTGGGTTCTGGTACGTACCGGTTAACCCCAAATGAATCTGCCCGCTTCGGGCCCTGTGTTCAGCAGTAGATCGAGCGCCGATACGTGAGGTTCATAAGGGACAAATAACTGCGGATACTCCGGATACTCGTAAACCATCCACTCGACGCTAATCCCTGCTGAATTCAACAGAGCCACATCCAGGTAATTCTTGGCAGCTGGCCCGCTGATGTAGTGTGTGGCTTGAAGTTTCCGCAGTATGGCCACGAGGCGCTCCGTCCTTGCGCCATCACAATGGAGAGTTGAGCTGCGCACAAAGCGCGTCCCTTCGATCCCCAATTCTTGCGCCAGCTCAATGGTTGTCTGGATTGTGAAATCTGCCAGCCTTGCGGGAGGGTCTGCATACCAACGCCGGAGCATCGGCGCCCAACGGGAGTAGTAAGGCGCCTTCGAATAGCTGTGGCGCAATGTTTCGAAATGCTTCCTGCTCCAGTTGTCGTCCGGCGAGATCTGCATGTCGCAGATCATGGACTTTTTCCACCGCTCGCCCGCCGCGCGAAGCGGGATAGTTAACCACTTCAGGCCATCCGGAGTCTTGATGCGGTTGCGGTTGCGCCAGCCGTGGTGATCATACTGCACGTCGTCATAGAAAACAAAAACGTCAGCTTTTCTGATCTGATGAAAATAACCGCGCCATGGAATATACGAGGGCTGTAAAATAACGCAGTTCATCGAATGCCAAAAACTTGTAGTGCCAAATTAGCAGAAGCCGCAGCTTTCGCCGACTCAGATAAACCCGAAACTTCACCGCAGAGACTTCGTGCGAATCGCCGCGGCTCTCCTTCCACTCGATGCCGCGGCGGACACAGCGTCGATCCCGATCATCGACACGCACATTCACCTTTTCGATCCCAGCCGCCCACAAGGCGTACCTTGGCCTCCGAAAGACGACCCCGTGCTGTATAAACCAGCGTTGCCGGCGCGTTTCAAAAAACTCACTGAATCGCTGGGCGTGGTGGGCGCGATTGAAATCGAAGCGAGTCCTTGGCTCGAAGACAACCAGTGGGTGCTCGATGTTGCCGCAAAAAATCCCATAATCGTCGGTACAGTGGGGAACCTGGAACCTGGCAAACGGGAGTTTGGCAGCCAGTTTGAACGGTTCCACAAGAATCCTCTTTTCCGTGGCATCCGTTATGGCAATCTCTGGAACAGAGATCTCGGAAAGCGGCTTTCCGAACCGGCGTTCATTTCGGATCTCAAGATCCTGGCCGACGCGAATTTAGAATTGGATACGGCCAATCCGGATCCTGCCTTGATCGATGCAGCCGTACGCCTCACAGACAAGGTCCCTAATTTGCGGGTAGTCATCGATCACCTGCCTCATCTCGAAGTGCCCTCCGATGGTTCCGCCAGAAGACGCTACGAAGAGGACCTCAACCGCCTCGGGAGCCGGCCGCAGGTCTACGTCAAGGTTTCTGAAGTGCTTCAGCGGATGAACGGCAAAGTCTCCTTAGATTTGAACTCCTACCGGCCGGTACTCGATCAACTCTGGGATGTTTTCGGCGAGGACCGGCTGCTGTACGGAAGTGATTGGCCGAACAGCGACCCTTGGGGCACATACGGACAGGTCCTGAGCCTGGTGCAGAGCTATTTCTCGAAAAAGGGCCGCACGGCAGCAGAAAAGTTCTTCTGGAAGAACTCGATTGCCGCTTACCGCTGGACCAGGCGGGACCCAAGTCAGCCGGCAACATAGCCTGGCTACATAATTCCAAATCTCTCGAAAGCTGCTGTGGCGCTGCTGCCTTCCTCGAGTGCCTTCTTCACGTGCTTCTCGCCGCGCGCTTTTTCGAGCGCTTTGTTGAACACGTCTGCCTCGACACGCCGCGGTATGCAGCAGACGCCGTCCACATCGCCGAACAAAATGTCCCCGGGTTCGATCAGCACGCCTCCGATTTCAATCGGAATTCGGAAATCTACGACCTTGTAGCGCGGGCCGGCATCCTGAGCGTAGCTCCCAAACGAGAAAGTGGGGAAGCCCAGGCCCAGAACGGCCTTTGTATCGCGGGAATAGCCATTCAACACCGCCGCAGTCGCTCCTAATTTCTGGGCCCGAATGCTCATCATCTCGCCCCAAAGTGCGTTTCGCGGAGAAGAGCCCGTGTTCACATATACTTCGTTTCGCTTCAGGTCATCCAGCGCCGTAAGCATCAATCCGAACGGCTTTTCCATGAGGCTATTAGCGCTTCCGGTAACTTTCTCCCGGAAAACGTCAACTGACAACACCGGCATCGCACGCCCGACGAAGATCATGTCGCTCCTGAGAGGCTGGATAGCGGGCGGCAGAAACTGGCGATACAACTCCAACTTGTCCATCACGTCGCCAACTACGGCGCTGAAGAGTTCGCGCTTTGCCATCGCGAATAATTCGTCGTCCTCCTGCCAATTCATTTACCTATTATCCTGACCAAGTGGCGTGTCAGCGGACCGAGAGATTGTCAAATTGAGCACGGCTCCAGTCCGTACCGATCGCAATCATGCCGCGAGCATGCGAGTTGTCGTTGACTGTTGTCAGGGGCCGGCCATCCAAAGTGGCTTCGATTCGTTCGCCCTTGAATCGTAACTCCAATGTATGCCAATTTCTAGCCTCGAATGTCACGTCGCCCGACGCCAAAACTCGAGCTGCTCTTATACTTCGTCGAAAGAAGACTCCACTCACCGCTCTTCATTAACCTAAATACCTACCCGCTGGGCCACAGCATGTTGCCATCTTCAAACACATTTGCCGAGTCGATTCGGCCCACAACAGTGGCCTCGTCAGCACGATCCATCAGCACATCCGACCGCGGAGTGTAATCAGTCCAAACGAGATCACCCGCCATCGTGAACGGGTTGGGCATCGGGCCCCACGGAATCGGTTCTCCGTTATAACCTGTTCGTAGCATCCACATCAGCGGCCCATAGGTGCCCGGGGGTGGAGAAACCTGCACGTTTTCGGGATTGGCGCCGGTGCCGATCGAAAGCATAACAATGTCGGAGAGAGCCACACCGGACTTCAGCGCCGAGGCAATGGCCATGCAGCCGGGGTTGTTGGCGTACACACCACCGTCAATGCAATAACCGAATGTCGGATGCTGATAAGGCGGAAAATAGGTCGGCGCAGCGGACGTGCTCAGCGCGGCGTCTACAGGATAAGTCACGGCTCCTGGGTCGCCGGGGAAATTGCTGATCGTAATGGGAGCCCAATTCCCGCTCTGCGAATCGTAAAGCTGAAATGTAGTGACGAGACTCTCCTCTTGAGCTGACTCAGCGGAGTATTCGGTAGGAAACCTTCAAGCAGTGCCTGAAGTCCCGTGTTGTTGTACTTCACATAAAGCAGCTCGTTCATTAACTCCTCGAAGTGCTCCATGACTTACTAGTACCCAGGATTCGCCCACAGCGCTTGCGGCGCGTGCTTCCATCGCGATCCGTAATCTGGCTAGATCAACGGTGGGAATACACTTTCTCGCGCTCCGCGATTTCTTTCGCGCGGAATTTCGCGATGCGTCCAATCAACTTCACTGGGACGGGCTCGGATAGCGGGAAGCGGATTGTTCCCTTATCGACCTTGTACGATGCAAGCTCGGCCCGGAATGTCGCCCGCACCCGCTCAGTGGCGGCATAGATGGAGTAGTGCTGCGTCCAGACAGCAAAATAAAGCAAGCGGCTACCGTACAGGGTGTAGGTAGGCATGTTGTAAGAGATGACTTCCTGGGCTTGCGGTACGGCCTTGCGGATGGCGCTGCGCACGCGTTCGAGTATGCCGTGCACGGCCTCCGGCTGCGATGCGATGTACTCGTCGACGGACTTGAAATCGCTCTTGGCCATGGTGGCGCACCGGCGCTGAAGAAGCAGCCTAAAAAAACGAATTATCTCACCAGGGTTCTTGACTCGTTTACCTTAAATAATGAAATCAGATGACCGATGCACTCCGCGATCTCGTACGAAAAGCCTTGCGCTCCGATTCGACGAATACTGATCTCGAAGCTCTCATCCGGGACCACCCTGATCTTCCTGAAACTATGGGCAAGTCATGGGCCGACGGTTTTTCTACCGACCTCATTCCGCCTCCTGCCGCCCGCTTCCTGGTGGAGCGGGGTGCTCCTCTCAGCATCCACGCTGCGGCTGCATTCGGTTTCACTGAGCATCTCGCTGATCTCCTTCGTGCCGACCCTTCTCAGATCCACGCCAAGGGCGGGGACGGCTGCACTCCGCTTCATTTTGCGCGTGATCTCGAAACCGCTCAGCTCCTAGTCGAACGCGGTGCTGATATCGACGCCCGCGATGATGACCACAATTCCACTCCCGCCCAGTGGCGCATCGGCAAAGCTCCCGAGGTCACCCGCTATCTCCTCGACCGGGGCGCCACGCCAGACATCTTCCTGGCCGTTGCACTCGGTGACCGAGAGCTCGCCTCCAAACTCATCTCCGAAAACCCCGGCTGCGTGGCCCACCGCATCGGCCGCCTGCCCGACTTTCCACCCATTGGACACGAGAGCCGCGGTGGAACCATTCTGCAGTGGACTCTTGCTTTCAATTCCTACCCTCACCAGATCGCGCTTCTCAAAGGACACACTGACCTCTTCGATTTGCTGTACGAGAAAAGCGATCTGCAAACCCGGTTGCTGGTTTGTTGCGTACTCGCGCGCCGTCAGGAGGCTGAGGCGATCGCTACTCGCCACCCTGATATTGTTCCCAACTTGCCCGGCCGCGATCTGGAGCTGCTGCCACGCTATTGCTGGGAAACTAATACTAACTATGACGCGGTCCGCCTTATGCTGGACCTCGGCTTTCCGATCGGTCAGACAGAGCGCAGCCACGGCTACTCGCCATTACATAACGCCGCGTGGTCTGGGAATGCCGCCGTCGTCGATCTGCTCATCTCTCGCGGCCACCCTATTGATCTCATCGACCCGGGCCACAACTCCACTCCACTCGGCTACGCTATCCACGACTGCATTGTGGAGAAACGGCATCCCGAAGGCGACTTCGCTCATGTAGTCGAATCGCTGCTTAAAGCTGGCAGTCCCTTTGATCCGTCGATATATCCCACAGGCGACAACGGCGTCGACGAAGTCATTCGCCGATTTTGGCCAGGACTCTGTTGAGCGGGATTTCTACTCGGTATAGCTGCCCTGGGTGGCCGCGTTCACCGCTTCAACGATGCGTGCAAGGTGATCCATCACGATCCGCCATGCTGAATTGCCGAGCACGACGATAGCTATCTTCCGGTCCTTCAAGTTCTGCTGATACCGAATTCTTTTATCGGTCGTGAGAAGCACTTCAAAGCTTGCGGCCTCGGCTCTCGTGAGCAACTCGCCATCGGAGATTTGTCCCATCCCCGCTCCATCGCTTCCGTGACTTCGTGGTTGGCAAGAGAACGGATTATTCCGCTCGGGGTGACGTGGTCAAAAAAGATGCGCATCAATGGACGGAGATGCGCCTGGAGGCGGCGTCGGCAGGTCGAGACTGCGGGCCGCGAATTGAAGCACAGCTTGAACCTGCTCGCGGCTGAAGTGGAATTGCTCAACGATCTCGTCAACATCGGAACCGGCTTGAAGATTCTCGAAGACGGTGGCTCCAGGCATGCGAGTACCCTTGAACACCCATTCACCGCTGCGCCGATCCGGAACGCTTTCGACGGCAGAACACTGCGACCAATCGAGAGTTGCCAAACACCAGCACTCCTTTTCCTCACGTTGTCGTGATGCGCCACTTTACCGGCTGTGGCCGATCATGGCCGCTCTTGGTCGTCCGTCTGCTCCCCCGGTAACCTTCCCCCACCCCCGAACATCGTTTCTTGCAGTACTTCACCCGATTGAGTTCTTTCTTTGTCGCGTCTAGCTTTCCTACTCCTCGTAGTATTTTCGTGTGCCGACGGCCTCTACGCCCAAAGCGGCTTCGTGCGCTCCGGGGGCCAGCCCATCCCCGGCGCAACCGTAACCGCCACCCAGGGCGCTCAAACGTTTGACACCGTTACCGACGCCGGAAACCCTCCCTCTGGGCAGTAATCGCGTTATCGCGGCAGTCATCGTAATGTATTTCAATCCTCGTCGCCGATATGCTCTCCCGGCAGCATGCGCTTATGAAGAATACGCGACAACACGTTGCTGGTTTTACTAAGCCGGTAGAAACTACGTGGCGCCTGCACTCGATGTACCGCAGCCCGGGTCGAATGTCGTCACATGGTCGATCCAGTTCGGCGTTGTTCGCAAGCCTCTCTCGGTAAGGAGCGTCTCCAGCTTCTGATCCAGACGCAAGTCGGGCGCAACCCAAAGTTCGCTTTGTTGCACAAAGGCGTAAGCTCTTAAAAAGGTTTCTAAGCAGTTATAGTCCAGGCCACTCCTTTTCGCTATAGAGAGTGAGGGCAACCTAGCTGTTGCAATCCCTCGCAATAACTGACTTAGGAGAACAACAATGCATACATTAATTGGTAGATTTATGTCGCGGTTCCACTCGACAGCCACAACGACAAGCCCGAGCTGCCAGCACGTCGGAGCTGTTGGCATGAGACGTTGGTCCAAGCCCTTGAACACGTCTTCAATGGCGGCCGTTGTGTTGCTCGGGGTTGTGGGTTCGTCTCTTCCGTCACAAGCGCTGACATGCCCATCATCGCCTCCCGTTAGCGCCGACAATACCCTCAACATCAAAGACTTCGGCGCTGTCCCTGACCAAGGCTCCGCGTTAAATGTCGCTCCACTGCTCAACTGCGCGCTTGAGTTCGCAAAAGCTCACAACTTGAGAGCAATCTACTTTGGTCACGGAACATACACCTTCAACACTCCTCCCCAAAACATCGATTTCCAAATCACGATAGGCGGCGACGGCAAAGGAAGAACGATTCTCAGTCGCAACTACAACGCCTCGGGCCCGAGCGAGGGTCTGTTGACATTTTTGGCTGGATCTTCTAGTAGCTCGGTCAGGGATCTGGGGATCCTCGCGGCGAAGTCCAGTTCGCACGGAAGCGCCATCAGTCTTCTCGCAAATGAAAGCACCGCTCCGGATTGGTCCTTCTTCTCCAATCTATACCTTTCGGCGGAGCCCGGTGGCAAGTGGGACGATACCGTTTTTGTTGACGGGCGACTCCGAAATAACAATTCCATCGGGGTGCGTGACCTCGATTTTCAAAACTGCAGCGTTTTCGGAGCTGCCGATGGCGCCATGCGGTTGGAAGGTGTGGAAGCTTTCAACTTCATAGGCGGCGGGGTATTTCAGGCGGGCGGATTCCTCAACACCTCAGGTAAAATCCTTATCTCGCCATCTTTTGAAAACCTACCAGGCGAGTTTCCCAGTAACTACGTTAATATCAACACTACTTTCGTGGATGGGATTTTGATGCAGGCATCGCAGCATGGGCACTTTTCCGCTTACTTTACGGCTCCGATCACAACCAGCAGCTTCTCGGTTGACAACATGGTCATCGGACACATCACGGGAGGGGTCGAGCCATTTTGGCAGCAGAGCAAGTATATTGATCCTGAGAACTAATCATATTGTGCTGTGGCTATCGGCTCGGAGATTTGCAATTGGACTTCCGATTCGCCGACACGGATCGGTTCTAGGCGCAACTCTGATTCTGCCTTGAACGTTTCACGCATCTGACCTTTTAGCAGTTGCTGCGAATTGGCCCGTCTCAAACCAACATACCTTTTCGAAGGAGCCACGAGAACATGCAAAGTTATGCTCCCGTGGCCCAGCTTTTCACTTACTCCCGGCAGTTTCGGCGGCGCGTTGCCGAGCTTCTGAAACGAGCGCCTCAAAATGAGGATCCCCGTAGAGCGGCTTCAGATCGGGGTCTTTGGCCATTCCAAGTTCGCCATCCGGGTCTAAGCCGTGCTCCATCGCCTCTCGCAGTAACGCCAGTGCCTGCACACGTTGTCCTCTCAGCGAAGCAATACAGGCGAGATTGTAGGTAGCCCCTGCCGTAAGCGGATTTTCCGCCCCGAAAACGCGAGAGTAAATATCCCGAGTCTGTTGCTGCAGTTCCTGCCCTTCATCGTACTTGCCTGTCTGCACAAGAATGCTGGCAAGAGCCTCTGTCGCACTGAGTGTAAGGAGATCTTCCGGGCCACGGGTTCGGCGATCGATTTCAACCACCTCGGTCATCACCTTTTCCGCCTCGGTGTAGCGGCCCGTCGTCATCAGGGTCCGACCAAGTCTGGACATTGCAAGAATCGTCTTTGGATGTTGCGGCCCGAGGGTGCGGCGTGTGACATCTAGTTCCTCGCGCGCTAACGTTTCCGCCTGGGAGATCCGACCCCCGTCAGCTAGGATCTTTGCCAGAAGAGCTGTCGTGCTCATTGTGAGAAGGTCTTCCGGTCCAAGAACCCAGCGTTGCGCATTGAGTGCCTGGCGTGCCAGTTTCTCTGCCTCTGGGTAGCGGTGCTCATCGTTGAGGATGCGGGCCAGCGCGGCTATAGACATGAGTGTGTCCTTGTTATCTGCCCCGAGAACCCGGCGCCTACGTTCGACGACTTCGCGCTCTAGTTTTTCTGCCGTCGCATACTTACCCTCGGGGCGCAAGTCAGCGGCGAACTGCTCCATAGAATCCAGGGTATCCCGATGATACGGACCAAGAACACGCTGACGGATTTCCACCACTCGCTGTAAAAGCTGGGTCGCCTGCGAATAAAGTTCTAATTGTTGGTATGCCGATGCCATGACTTGCATCAGCTGCGCCTGTAGCTCGGGATCATTTGTCAGTCCGGCGAAGACGCGATCCGATGCTTCGTCGAGAACCTCTCGAACCGTAACCTTATTGCCGCGGTTACCAAGCGGGTTTGACTTGTAGAACATGCTCGTCATGAAGGCCGTAATTCGGTCCGCCCGGTCTCGCTCGCGCCTGATACGGCGCAATTCGAAAGCTTGCACGACCGCAACGGAGCTAAATACGAAACCCAGCAACGCTGCCACGGCCACCGCGATCCGATGCCGGCGAATGTACTTTCGTGCGCGGTAGCCGGCACCCGCGGGCCCGGCTGTGACCGGCTCATTCCGCAAATATCGTCCGATATCTGCGGCGAAATCCGAAGGTGACCCGTAGCGACGTGCACGATCCTTTTCGATAGCCTTGAGCACGATCAAATCGAGATCGCCATGTAGTTGCTTCGCTAACGTTCTTGGTTCCGTCCCACGATCCCGCGCTGTCAACGTGGATTGTTCACCCATCCTCCGCAGTTTCGTGCTCGGCTTCGGTGCGTCCTCTTCGCGCAAACGCCGCAGCACTTCATCAAACGCGATCTTGCGAAAGTCAAAGGGCAATGCACCCACCAGTAGCTCGTAGAGGATCACACCCAACGAGTACACGTCCGAACGCGTATCGACGTCTTCCCGCGATGATTCGGCTTGCTCCGGGCTCATGTAACCCATGGTGCCGATCACTACCCCGACCTGCGTATACATGGTTTCTGCAGTGAGCCGCTGCGAAATCGCTTTGGCCACTCCGAAATCGATGATTCTCGGCATAGGTCTGCCATCTACCTCGGTCACGAGAATGTTCGATGGCTTCAGATCCCGATGGATGATGGCTTTCTGATGCGCATGCTGCACGCCTTCACAGACGAGAATGAACAGCTCCAGCCGCTGGTGCGTCGTCAGCTTGTGCTTATCACAGTAGTCTGTGATCGCAACGCCAGGGACGTACTCCATGACAAAGTACGGCCGTCCCTCCGATGTCGAACCGGCATCGAAGACTTTGGCGATGGCCGGATGGTCCATCAGGGCCAGCGCCTGGCGCTCGGATTCAAAGCGCGCCACCACCTCGCGTGTATCCATCCCGGCTTTGATCAGCTTGAGAGCGACGCGCCGCCGTACCGGTTCCTTCTGCTCGGCTAGCCACACGTCACCCATGCCCCCGCTGCCCACCTTTTGGAGCATCCGATAATGCGAAATCATTTCGCCAGTTAGGAGGTCTGCGAGGCTCGTTGCATCCGCCAGGTGAGTCTGGTCTTGAGCCAGCGCTTTGGCTGCTACTTCCAATGCGGGAGCTTCCAGGAACCCTTCACTTTTCCCACCTAGCGCGAGCAGCGATTCAACATCCTTTTGTAGAGAATCCTCTCCAGCGCAGGCTTCTTGCACAAACGCTGCTCGCACGTCAGCCTTCCGCCCTAGGGCCGCGCGATAGATCCGCTCGATTTGGTGCCAACGTTCAGGCCCCACTTGCTTTCTCCTTGCTCAGTTCGCGCCGCAGCCAAATCTTGGCCAACTTCCAATCGCGCAGCACCGTCTCGCTTGAGACGTTCAGTACACCGGCGGTCTCTTCAACACTCAGCCCTCCAAAGAAACGCAGCTCCACTACCTGGCTCTTGCGCGAGTCCACCGCAGCCAAGGCCTTCAATGCATCGTCTAAAGCCACCAGATCCGCTCCTGGTTCTTGAGCCGCCGCGAGCGCCTCTTCCAACTCCAGTGGATGGATGTCGCCGCCGCGCTTCAGCGCCCTACGAGAACGAGTCCAATCTACAAGAATCCTTCGCATGACCTGTGCGCAGACGGCAAAGAAGTGGGCGCGGCTTTGCCAGTCTGCCTTGACCGAGTCCACTAGCCGGAGATACGCCTCGTTGATCAAAGCGCTCGTCTGAAGGGTGTGGTCCCGCCGTTCGCGAGCCATATACCGTTGTGCCGTGCGGTGCAGTTCGCTGTAAACGATTGGGACGAGCTTCTCCAGCGCGCCTTGCTCCCCGTCGCTCCAAGCCTGCAGCAGTTGCGTTACTTCTCGCGGTGAAGGCTCCATCGTGCAAATACCAAGGTTGTGAACTGTATGAGTAAAACTATCATGTTGGCCCTCTCTTTGGGCGGTAAACCGCCGCTCTTTAAGCGTTGAAAAAACATTTCACGCTCTTACGGTTCCGCCCGGCCGTTTCCGCTATAGAGAGTGAGAGGCAACCACTCGTTGCAATTCCCTACAACAAGATGTAAGGTCCGCCAGAGAGCCTTCACTGCCCGAAAGGAAAGGCTATCCTCTATGTCTCGGCCAATAGATTTTGATGATCCGACGGGCTTTATTTTCGAAGCAGAAAATACGAGGGCAACTTAGGTGAAACGGTACATGCCAAAAAACTTGATAGGGGTGGCGCTGTTCTGTATTTGTGCCGCAGCACAAACCAGCAACTTACCAATCGAGTGTTCATCTCCACGGGCTATCCTGGATCGCTACGTGGTAGCATTGGGCGGAGAAATTGCCCTTCGCCAGGTGCAAACGATCATAGTAAAGGCACGCGAATCAGAGCCTCACACGTTCAATCCAGCATCGACCCGCCATTCGTGGTACACGCTTAAGTGGAAAGCTCCTGACAAAGTAAGAGCGAGACCCCGATACCTTCTTTCTCTCGCTGACTGGCGGTTCGATGGAAAAGCCTGGAGCATCGATACCGGTCAGCAATCGCACAATAACGACAATCAGCCACCCTGGCGGGTAAAACTAAAATCCGAGTATCCGTATAATGATGATCCGCCGTTCATGATGTACCGGATTACGGCCAACCCGATCATGCTCGCCACTGCTAAAGATCTCTATGCAAGCTTAGAATTAGGCTCCACCGACCTGCAAAGTCCTGGCACGTGCGTGTTGTTCGCGAACGGGACGAATGAGTATGGCGCGAGACGCCGAGACATCCTCCAATTCGACGCCCAAAGCGGTCTTCTAAAACTCTGGGAAATCCAGATCGGTTCGCCGCGTCAAGTAAGTTACGTACGGTTCACGTTCTCCGATTATCGACCGGTTGCCCCGATCAAAATCCCTTTTCGCATCTACTTCGATTTCTATCAAGCCACCTTTAGGTTGACTAAGGTAACACTGAACGCGCCAATCGCCGACGAGGAGTTTGTGCCTAAACGATAGCTGTTGAGCGCGGTCCCCTGGACTTGCCTCGAACGAGAGACATAGACCCGGAGGGTTTGGCCCTGAGGCGCGTCCGGCAGAGTGATACGTCGATTCGTTAATGGACATGCGGCTTATGCCCAAACGTGCGCGAACTCTTCGGGTGTTCGATAGGCCAAAGAAGCATGCGGCGTCCGTTATGCCAGGTGCGTGACGCCGAAGGCGAATCGGCCATCAACTTTGGTTCAATCGATCGGGAACGCTTTCAGCGCACGAATTCTGGCAGGTTAACCAACAGACGGGAGATCTTACCGTGAATGGAAAGGTCTGTCCCACCTCGGAGCATAGTCGATGATTGAAGCACCACGGCTTACTATAATTCTGATTCTGATTCTCATCCCGGCTGCCTGTAATCGCAGCCCGAGCGTTACAGCCCAGTTTCCGGCGCAATTGCGGCTGCTATCCCCAGGCTTAAATGAAGCCGTGGCACAGAACCAGCTTGACCTCGGATGCCCGCACACCGGCTACGGGATCCGTGTGCGCTTTCAGTGGGAACCGGTTAAATGGGCAAAAGAGTACCATTTGTGGGTACAGCGAACAGGCTCCCCGCGGCCTTGGCTCGATATGCGCTTCCCCGAAACCTCGTACGAGAAAAAAGCATGTGGCAGTTTCGTGGTCGACAGGAACTTGATGGGATGGCACTGGAAAGTCGAAGCTCTCGACGCGGGTGGACAGGTCATCGGAGCAAGCGAAATCCGGTCCTTTTACTGGGCTCCTTGCCGGCTCGCCACTGGGAAGCCCTGTTCCGCCCAGGCGGCCTGACTTTGCGGTTGCGTTCACGGACGCCGCCAAGTGACCATCGTGGGGAGTTGCGGAACCTGGATTGCTCGTTCGCGCTTGATTGGTTGGACCGATAACTCGCGCGGAACCAAATAGGTACACTCTGGATTAGCAAAGGACAACGACATGACGAGTCATGGTTTTGACGCAGTCGGGCCTGACCTCGTCACGGTTCGCACGTTCACGAGCGAATCGGAGGCTGAGGTGGCGAAGGCGGCACTAGAAGCGTTCGGAATACAATGCATGCTCAGACGCGATGATTGCGGCGGTCAGCGGCCACACCTCTTAATCGGGGCAGGGATTCGGCTACTTATTCGATCGAACGATAGCGACCGAGTCGAAGATGTGCTGCGAAGCCAAGCGGAAGACTCAAGCTGAATCCCGTTTAGGTTGACTGGCTCGCCATGCACCGCGGTGCGGTAAAGAAACATCTTTTCAGCACTGGATGTTGCTGTATGGCGATAGGTTGCCGTTACCAAAGCGAAGATAGAGCGCTGCGGAGGGCGCGCGAACCGTTCGCGGTCTGATACAAAATCTCGATGACAGATCACGCCGCCGGCAGGCACAACCACCAGATGCCCGGCATGGGTATCCAGTTCCAGGGTGATCCCGCACTAGCGCGTGTAAACTGTCGAAGCTCTTCCGTGTGTCGCAAGGGCAGGCACAGATATATCCGCACGCTGCCCGACAAGTGGATCATGCACCCAGCACCTCCAATACCGTCCGCAACAACGTCAGATTTACTCCGGCGCTGAAACCCCGAGGGTCACCCTTCCTTCAATTTCAGGTCCGCTTGGATCGCTACTGCGCGGCAACGCTGGCGAGCTTCCGAGTTAAGGCCGCGAAGCGCGGATCCGTTTGGAGCGGTTTGAGGTCCAAATCGAAATCAGAGTCCTGCTTTTCCAGCAGCATGCGCCTATTCAAGCCGTGGTCTATGGCTTGACGGACGAGCGCAAAGGCGCGATCGTCTTGACCTTGATACGCCGCGACGCACGCGAGATAGTACGTGTCTCTGGCCGTTGCTGGATGATTTGGCCCAAGGATTCGGTCTTCCGTGGTGACGGCTTCTGTCAGTAAACTCTCCGCTTGATCGTAGCGGGCTTGATGGAATAGAACGATTGCGAGGTTAGTCATTGCAGACAACGTATCCTCATGTTCCTGTCCGAGGATGCGGCGCTTAATGTCGAGGTTCTCACGAAGAACCCTCTCCGCTTCTGTAAACTTGCCCTGGTGAATCAAGCTACCGCTGAGATTATTCATCGTTTTCAGTGTGGTCGGGTCTTCCAGCCCAAGAACCCGGCGCTCAACCTGGAGTGTTTCTCGCAACAGTTCTTCGGATTCCGCGTATTCTCGTTGGTGCCGCAAAATAATAGCGAGATTATTCATGAAGCTGAGGGTGACTTCGTTTTCGGATCCCAAGACACGCCGTGCTCTTGCGACCGTCTCGCGTTCCAATACCTCCGCCTCGGGGTAACGGCCCGCTCGGCCCAGAACGATAGCCAGATTATTTGTGTTTTTCAAAGTGTCAATGTGCTCAGGACCGAGGACTCGGCTTTCGATTGCGAGGGTGTCGCGGTCTAATCGTTCGGCCTCGGTGTAATGACCGAGGCTGGACATAGCGGAAGCTAAGAGGGCCGCTGACTTCAGTGTCTCAGGATTCTCCAGACCTAGCGTTCGGCGCTGGATCCTCAACGCTTTCGCCGCGAGGTCCTGTCCGCGCGAGTAAAGCGCCAGATTGCTGTAGACCCTGCCCATCACAAACATCATGTATGCCTGCAGCTGGGGGTCACGGGCTAATCCTGCATCAATCTCCTTCGATGCCTTGTCGAGGACCTCCCGCACGGTGATGGTTCTTCCACGTGCCTCACTTGGATTCGACACCGTGAACATGTCCGTCATGAAGCTCGTAATGCGATCGGCCCGGTCGCGCTCGCGCGTGATCCGGCGTAACTGCACTGCTTCAGTAGCGGCAAACGCACATAAAAGGAGTACAAAGCTCGTCGCCACAGCCAGGGCGATGCCATGACGGCGTGTGTACTTGCGGGCTCGGTAGCCAACGCTCGACGGCCTCGCACCGACCGGCTCATTTCTTAGAAATCGCCCGACGTCGGCCGCCAACTCCGAAGCCGATCCATAGCGGCGTGCCCGATCCTTTTCGAGTGCTTGCAGCGTAATCGCATCCAGATCGCCACGCAACTGCTTCGACAGCGCGTTGGGTTCCGTGCGTCGATTCTCGTGCGGTAGTTTTGGACCGCTTTCCCAGCGCGCGCAGCTTCGTACTGGGCCGCGGTGCATCTTCCGTGCGCAGCTTGCGCAGCATCTCGTCGAACGTCAGTTTTCTCAGATCGAGCGGCACCGTGCCGACCAGCAGTTCGTAGAGGATCACGCCCAGCGAGTAAACGTCCGTGCGCGTATCGATGTCCTCGCCGCCCGAGTCCGCCTGCTCAGGACTCATGTATTCCGGTGTGCCGAGAAGCGCTCCCACACGCGTGACCAAAGTGTTGTCCGTGAGCCGCTGCGAGATCGCTTTGGCCACTCCGAAATCGATTATTCTTCGGTACCGCCCTGCCATCCAACTCGGTAACCAGGATGTTCGAAGGTTTCAGATCGCGATGGATGATTGCCTTCTGATGCGCGTGTTTCACCCCTTCGCACACCTGAATGAAAAGCTGCAGCCGCTCCGGCACAGTCAGTTTGTGTTTGTCGCAATAATCGGTGATCGGCATACCGGGTACGTACTCCATGACGAAGTATGGCCGTCCCTCTGCTGTAGAACCGGCGTCGAATACTTTCGCGATGGCTGGGTGGTCCATAAGGGCCAGCGCCTGCCGCTCAGATTCGAAGCGGGCCACAACCTCGCGTGTATCCATCCCGGCTTTGATCAGCTTAAGAGCGACGAGCCGGCGCACCGGTTGTTTCTGCTCGGCCAGCCACACGTCACCCATGCCTCCGCTGCCCACCTTCTGGAGGATACGGTAATGCGAAATCATTTCGCCAGTTAGGGGGTCTGGTGGGCTCGCAGCATCTGCCAGGTGAGTCTGGTCCTGAGCCAGCACTTTGGCCGCTACCTCCAATGCGGGAGCGTCCAGGAACTCCCCGCTTTTCTCGCCTAGAGCGAGGAGCGATTCAACATCCTTTTGTAGCGACTCCTCGTCGGCGCAGGCTCCTTGCACAAACGCTGCTCGCACGTCAGTCTCCTGCCCGTAGAGCCGCGCGATAGATCCGCTCGATTTCTTGCCAACGTTCAGGTCCCACTTGCTTTCTCCTTGCTCAATTCGCGCCGCAGCCAAATTTTGGCCAGCTTCCAATCCCGCTGCGCACAGACGGCAAAGAAATGGGAGCGGCTTTGCCAGCCTGCCTTGACGGAGTCCACCAGCCGAAGATACGCCTCGTTGACCAAAGCTCGTGAAGCGTGTAGTCCCGCCGTTCGCGAGCCATATACCGTTGTGCCGTGCAGTGCAGTTCGCTGTAAACGATTGGGACGGACTTCTCCAGGGCGCCTTGCTCCCCGTCGGCCCAAGCCTGCAGCAGTTGCGTTACTTCTCGCGGTGAAGGCTCCATCGTGCAAACACCAGGCTTGTGAACTGTATGAGCAAAACTATCATATTTTGCTTTTCTTTTTTGAGCGGTAAACCGGGCGCTTCTTAAGCCGTTCAAAAAACGTTCCCGGGCTCTTACGGTTCCTCCGGGTCGTTTTCGCTATAGAGATTGAGGGCAACTAACTGTTGCAATTCCTCACAATTAACTAACTTAGGAGAACAACAATGCACACAGTAATTGGTAGACCTATGTCACCATTCCATTCAACAATCACACTGCCAGCTCCGGGCCATCGCATGAGAGTCGGACTGATGCTAACCCTGTTTACGGTATTTTGCTTCGCTAATGCCACTCCCAGAATCAACGCCGCCGTGCTCGTCCGTGATACACCCGAAACAGTGACCGGGCCTTGTTTGGATGCCAGGAATGCCGCCGACACACCTGGTACCCCAATTGACAATTACGATTGCAACGCAACTTTTTCGCAGCAATGGAACTTTGAAGGCTTCCAGATTCAAGGTTTAGGCACCACCTATAGCAGCGGCGCCAATTGCGTATGGGCTACCGGGGGAAATGGCTACTGGCGTGGGTAGCCTGCCCCATACGATACAGCTACAGTGCCCCAAGCGAATCGAGCAATCAGTGGTACTACTCACAATCGCCAAATTGTTAATCTCAAATATCACTTGTGTCTCCACCGCACAGGTGCTCCCGCCGCTCAGGCTACATTACTCACATGCATATAACATACCCGCCCAGTCTTGGCAATCCGTTCCTAGCGTTGGAAAGGTGGCCCGTCGCCTGCTCCTTCTGGCCTGCCCTCGTTATCCCTGTGGAGAAACGAGCGCATTTTCTATGTCCCATCCTCGTTCGATAATAGGCGAAAGATTCGCGCCATCGCCCCCGGTAACCTTCCCCCACCCCCGAACATCGTTTCTTGCAGTACTTCACCCGATTGAGTTCTTTCTTTGTCGCGTCTAGCTTTCCTACTCCTCGTAGTATTTTCGTGTGCCGACGGCCTCTACGCCCAAAGCGGCTTCGTGCGCTCCGGGGGCCAGCCCATCCCCGGCGCAACCGTAACCGCAGCCCAGGGCTCCCAAACCTTCAGCACCGTCACCGATGCCGATGGCCACTATGGATTTCCTCCCCTGGCCGCGGGTCAATGGACCGTTTCCATCGAGATGTTTGGTTTCGAACCGGAAAAAAAGCCGGTCGATTACGAAGCTGCTAAAGGCCCTGTCAACTTCGAGATTCAATTGAAAGAATCCCCGGTCGTGCGCCGCATGCAGCAGTTCTCCGCACAGCGCGCCCGTCAGGGAAACACCGCCGGAGGTAACGGCAATACGCCTGATCTCGCCACTCAGGCGCTCGATGCCGGCACGCAAAACGGACTATCGACCGAAGCTCCAACCGTTCCGTCGGGCCCGGGAGCCTCGCAAAGCGGCAACGAATCTTTCTTGATCTCCGGCAGCCTCAGCCCCGGCATGGCAGAGGGAGCGCAGTCGGATTCCGGCCCTGATATGCGCTTCGCCGGTCCGAATCCATTCGGAGGCGGCATCTCCGCAGCTAACGGAAACCCTAACGCTCCGGGTTTTGGAGACCAGGGAACGGCCAGCACCGGAGGAAATCCGGGTGGTGGTGGATTCGGCGGAGGAGGTGGCTTTGGTGGAGGTGGTGGATTCGGCGGCGGTGGAGGGCGCTTCGGTGGAGGTGGCGGGGGAGGAGGACGTTTCGGCGGTCCTGGTGGAAGACGTCCCGGTCAGGTCGCTGGCGCTCAATTCGGTCACTTTCGTCGGCGCAATCAGCAAATCCATGGCCAGGCATCTTTCACAATCCAGAATTCCGCGTTGAATGCCAAGCCTTTCTCCCTTAACGGACTCGATATCCCTCAGGCGCCCTATGCGCAAACTCGTTTCAGCCTGATCGTCGGCGGTCCCCTCGTACTGCCGAAACTCGTTAAGGACCCCAAAACTCAGTTCTTTCTCACTTACTTCGGAACTCGCGCAAAAACGCCTGAACTGTTTGTCGAGACTGTTCCGACCGACGCATTTCGAAATGGCGATTTCTCGCAAGCCACGCAGTCGCTTGGCACGACCGACCGAAACGCACCGGTAAGTATCTTCAATCCGACCACGCATCAGCAGTTTCCCAATAATGTAATTCCAACCAGCATGCTGAATCCGATCGCGCTGGGTTTGTTGAATTTTTATCCCAGGCCTAATGAGCCCGGCAACGCCAACAATTACCAATTCGAGACTGCGCAGGCTTCGAATGCAGATAATCTGGGCTTCCGCATTCAACGTTCGATTACCGAATCCGATCGTCTCTCGCTCAATTTTCAGTATCAGGACCGCAATGGCACCACCGCCCAGCCTTTCGGCTATGCAGACTCGACCAATGGCTACGGCCTCAATGCAACTTTGCAATGGACCCGCAATTTGTCGCCGACCTCTGTCAACAATGCTCAGATCCGCATGAATCGCAACTACACCGAGATCACGCCGTATTTTTCAACGGGCCCCAACGTTGCTGCCCAACTAGGCATTCCCGGTACTTCCACCAATCCGCTCGACTATGGTCCGCCGACTCTGAATTTCACAAACTTCGGGGCCCTCTCCGATTCCGCGGCGACCCTGAATCGCACCCAGTCGCAAGGCCTGAGTGACAGCATCAGCCTTCTTCACGGCACCCACAGCATTAGTCTCGGCGGCGGATACACCCGTCCCGACGTGAGCGTAAGAACCGACCCGAATGGACGCGGAACCTTCAACTTCACCGGAGTTGCCACAAGCGAAGTCAACGCCAACGGCCAGGTAGTGCCGAATACCGGTTACGATCTTGCCGATTTCCTGCTTGGCCTGCCCCAGTCCAGATCGATTCAGTACAGCGGTTTTAACGAATACTTCCAGGAGGACCAGTGGAACGGATATTTGCAGGATGAATGGAAGGCTCGCGCCAACCTGACCATCATCGCTGGCGTCCGTTACGAATACTTCTCGCCATTCAGCGAGAAGTATGGCCAGATGGCCAATCTCGATATCGCGCCCGGCTATACAGCCGTCCACGTTGTCACTCCCAATGCGCCCGGACCGTACACCGGAGCGTTTCCGAGCGGTCTGATCAACCCTGATCTGAATAACTGGTCGCCGCGCGTGGGCCTGGCCTGGAAGCTACCCTGGACGAAGCGCTCGACTATTTTTCGAGCCGGCTACGGGATCTATTACAACGGTCAGGCGTATTATCAATTCGCCACCCAGCTTGCCTATCAGCCTCCTTTTGCGGTGTCGAACAGCCAGAACACCAGTGCTTCGAATGTTCTGACGCTTGCTAAGGGTTTTCCCAATACGCCCACAGCTGAGGTGACGAATACATTTGCCGTAGACCGCAATTATCGCACTCCCTACGCGGGCACCTGGAACGCCTCCCTGCAGCATGAGTTCGGAAGCGGCTTCTTTGCCGAAATCAGTTATCTCGGAACCAAGGGTACTCGCCTCGATGTACGCACGTTACCCAATCAGTCGCCGCCCGGTGAAGCGATCATCACCACTCCCGTTACGCAAATCAGGGACGCGACTGGCTTCACTTACGATCAATCCATCGGGAATTCCATCTTCAACGCCCTGCAGCTTCGTTTGAATCGCCGTTTCAATCGCGGCATCTCTCTCGTAGCCTACTATCAGTTCGCGAAGTCAATCGACGATTCTTCCACCTTTGGAGGTGCCGGCAATACTGTCGCTCAAAACTGGTTGGACATTTCAGCCGAACGCGGTCTGTCGAGCTTCGATGTGCGGCATGAGTTCAACGGCACCTTCGTTCTGACCTCGCCTGTTGCCGGTCCGGGTTCGCATATCGCTGCTGACAGCAAAACCGGCCGCCTCCTGAAAGATTGGCAGTTGAGCGGCGGCATTACGGCGCAGACCGGGAATCCGCTCACGGCGCGCATCCTGGGAAACACCCAGCAGCTCGCTCAGACCGGAGGCGTTGGCAAGGGACGAGCCGAGGCAACCGGTGAACCGATCGACTCCGCGTCCGAATTCTTCAATCTCGACGCCTTTACCGCCCTAATCCCCCTTGGAGAATACGGGAATGCCGGACGTAACACCATACCCGGCCCCGGTCTGTTCAGCGTGAATCTGGCGTTCGCCCGCTCGTTTACTTTTGCCGAACGCCGCCGCCTGGAGTTCCGCTTCGAAGCGAACAACGTGTTCAATAACGTCAACTATACGAACCTTTATACGGTCGTAAACGCTGTGAACTACGGCCTGCCTAGCGCCGCCGGAGCGATGCGTACCGTCGATGCTGTTGTGAGGTTTAGGTTTTGAGAATTCTTACCCTTTGCGTGGCGGCTCTTTTTTTTAGGGCGGTAATAACTGCCCAACGGCCGACGTTCTCCGCCACCACAAACGTCGTCATTGTCAACGTCACCGTTCTCGACCGCAACGGCAAACCCATTGATAATCTTACGGCTAAGGACTTTCAGGTCTACGAAGACGGGAAGCTCCAGAAGCTGCAGGCGGTCGATCTGCAGCGCCTGAGCGATAAGTTATTACCGTCGGCGCCACAGGAGTTCGCTCAACGGCCGCCCGAAAAGCCGAAAGGTTATAACCCAGAAGCAGAGAAGCAAGCCGAAAAAAGCAACCTGCTTTCGAAGTATCAGGACCGGCGGCTGATCGTTATGCTCTTCGATTTTTCCTCGATGCAGCCCGCCGAGCAGGTCCGCGCCAAGCAAGCCGCAATCAAGTTCCTCACCAGCCAGATGACCGCCAGCGACACCGTCTCCATCATGCTGTACGGCAGCTCCCTCCAGACGGTGCAGGACTTTACTTCCGATCGCGACCTCCTGATCAATACCATCAACAAATTCCGAGTCGGAGATTCGAGCGAAAACGCTACCTTCGCCGACGAGGGCGCTGATACCCAGGACCAGAGCGGTCAGTTCGTCGCCGACGAAACCGAGTTCAATATTTTCAATGCCGACCTGAAGCTGGCAGCTCTGGAAGACGCAGCGCGAGGTCTCGCTCAATATCCCGAGAAAAAGGCTCTGGTTTACATATCGAGCGGCATTCAGAAAAACGGAGTCGATAATCAGTCCCAGCTGAGAGCTACCGTAAACATCGCGATTCGTGCGAACGTCGCTTTCTATCCTATCGACGCCCGCGGTCTGACGGCTCTTGTGCCCGGCGGCGACGCCACTCAAGCCGGAGCCGTCGGCAATAACCTCTACAGTGGCGCCGGCCAGAACACGCTTAAGAACAACTTCAATAACCAGCAGGAAACCCTGGCCACTTTGGCGCTCGACACGGGAGGCAAGGCGCTGCTCGATTCCAACGACCTGACGGACGGCATGCGGCAGGTTCAGAAAGATTTCGGAACCTACTACGTTCTGAGCTATGTCTCGTCCAACACCGCGCAGGATGGTCGGTACCGCCGCATTCAGGTAAAACTGACGCCGAACCTAGCCGGTTTGAAAGCCAAGCTGGATTACCGGCAAGGCTACTATGGCCCATCCACTTTCCGCCACATGCAGGAAGGAGACAAGGAAGCACAGCTCTCCCAAGCCCTGCTCTCCGATAATCCGGTGACCGATCTCCCGATCGCGGTTGAGGCGGATTACTTCCGAATCGAGAAGGACAAGTATTTCGTTCCGATCAGTGCCAAAATACCTGGTTCTGCCCTCGCATTTCAGAAAAAGGGCTCTAAACAGGCCACGGAACTGGATTTCATAGCCGAAGTTCTGGACGCTCGCAAGCGCCCGGCGGCCACTGTGCGTGACACGATCCCGCTGAAGGTGGCCACTGACCTTGCCGGCCAAGTTGTCCGCAAAAGCATTCAATACGATACAGGCGTCACCCTAACGCCAGGCAAGTACAAGCTTCGTTTCGTCGCTCGTGAAAACGGCGAAGGCAAAGTTGGCACCTACGAAGCCGATCTGACGGTTCCAGATCTCGATCGCGGAACTGCTTTACGCGTCAGCTCCATCGTGTTGAGCAATCAGCGCGAACCCGCCGGTGCGCAGGTCGCGGGTGTTAAGAACAGCCGCAAGCTCACTGCGAAAAATCCTTTGATTTCCGACGGCCAGAAGCTCGTTCCCAACGTAACTCGAGTTTTTGAGCCGGGGCAGAAAATGCTGGTTTACCTTGAGGTTTACGACCCCAAAATTCCCGACGGCATGCCGGAAAACTTCCGCCGGGCGGACGTTGAAGCAAGCCTCGCGCTCTATCGGGACAAGAAGAAGGTTTTCGAAAGTCCCGCCGTACGCGCTAACCGTCTGAGCGAGGAACGCGACGGAACTCTGCCGGTCTGGCTGCAAGTTCCCACTTCGTCAATTCCGTCAGGCCGATACGATTGCCAAGTGAACCTGATCGACGAATTTGGGCGCAAGTTCGCATTCCCACGAACATCGGTTGCCTTCCTCTCCGCTGCACGCACCCAAAGTCCGGGTCCCGGCAAGGTCACTTTCTAGGTTGGTGGGTTTGAGCTTTTGGATTGCTAAAGGAATATACCTTGTATTCGTCTGGTAATATACCGGTATGCACGTTGGTTATACGTGTGTACAGACCAGCTTGCCCGCTGCATCGAAGCGACTCCTGGTAGCCGCTTGTCTGATGGTGCTTCCGCTTAGTGTTCAGTTAGAAAAAGCGGCTTCGGTTGGCCCAGTACCTGACACAAAGCCTGAGACGATCAAGTCTTCGAGCGCCTCCGGGCAGCGCGTCTTTACAGATCCGCGGACCACACGACTGAAGAGATTCTTTTCTAAGCTGCATTGCCCGGTCATTGATATGGCAGAAGACTTTATTCGAGCAGCCGACGAAAACCACCTGGATTGGCGCCTGCTTCCGAGTATTTCCGTAATCGAGTCCAGCGGCGGAAAGGCTTATATAAACAACAACATCTTCGGTTGGGGAACTGGCGGTCCATTGCCTTTTCCCTCTATAAGGGCTGGGTTGAACTTGGTGGCTTTCAAGCTGGGGAAAAGCGCCCTATATAGAAACCGCGATGTATTTGGCAAGCTGAGGATTTACAATCCTGACGAAAGCTACCCCCACAGAGTGATGACGGTGATGAACCGGATTAGCCCCGTGGTCGATTTGGCCGAGTTGATCGGCAAAGGGCGTCCCTCCGCTTCTGACGCCCCGCCCGCAGATTCTCCCAGACTCACCCAACTAGCTTTTTAGACGAAGCAAGTACCCCGGACGTTTACCTCGCGATAC
Source organism: Terriglobia bacterium (assembly GCA_963841675.1). Classification (GTDB taxonomy): domain Bacteria; phylum Acidobacteriota; class Terriglobia; order Bryobacterales; family Bryobacteraceae; genus Bog-105. Next base: position 351,281 of record CAWJEH010000005.1, on the reverse strand, counting down.
TGATCGAACGGCGGCCAGTGTTGCTTGGCAAAGGAGGAGGTTCTTCCACGATTACCTTTTTCGGTTTGGCATCCAGCCGCGTGGCGATGAGCTGCCAGCGGAGTTTCTCGAATTTTGGGGTTCCCACCGCACCACCCTTTTCGATCACGTCGTGATCGCTGATCTCCTGCGCGGCAGGGAGATATTTCTGAAGGTAATTCTTTATCCGGTCAAGGACGAGGCGTTGTCCGGACCGCGCCAACAGGAACACCAGGAGCTCTCCTGGAACCTTGTGAAGTAATGAGTACAGCGCCGATGGGCGCGTGAGTTTGGCGGTCGCCAGCTCCTTCTCCAGCTTGGCGGCCCGAGACTCGAGTCTCGAGGCCGCTTCCACTTGGGCCTTGGGCAGCTCGATGGCCTTGATCAACTGGGAGCGCTCGCGGGGCGACAGCTTCTCAAAGAGGAAAAACAAGAAGAGCGCCTGAAAATCCGCTCCAATGTCCATTCCAAATGGCAGCGACTGACGTGCCTTTTGCAGCTTGTGAAACCCACCCAGATTCAGTTTCGGGCCTGATAAGGCGGGAGAAATGAATCGGATGAGGTTTTCTTCTTCAAGTGTCTTCAGTATGTCTCCCGCAACCGGATCGACGGCTATCTGGAGAAGCTCGTGTTCCCACGCGGCGGGCGGAATTTTTGCGTCAAGTCCGGCTTCCCGGACATTCTTGTACTGACTGAGCGTGCGTTCTTCAACGGAGAATGACAGCCGCACGCGTAAGCGAATCATACGAAGAATGCGGGATGGATCGTCGTAGAGCGTGTAGTTCGACAGTGCCCGCAGTTCCTTGCGGCTGAGATCTCCCAGCCCATTTGCGGGGTCCAACAGCAGACCGCGGGAGGCCTTACCCAGAGAAAGAGCCACAGCGTTGACAGTGAAGTCCCGCCCTCGGAGATCCTCATGAATAGTGGCTGGTTGCACTTGCGGCTTAGAGCCCGGCTTGCCATATTTTTCATGGCGGGCCATGGATATGCTCGCGCTGACGGATCCCGGAAAGAGCAATTCAACACTCTTGCGGGTTTCATCGACTTCGAGAATCTCAGCCGAGGCTTTTTGGGCGACAGACTTGGCAAACTTTACGGTGCCTCCCTCGACTGTAAAATCGAGGTCACGGATCGGGTACCCGCCCATCATGTCGCGCATCGCGCCTCCGGCGAGAAACAGGTTCAGATTGGCTTGTTCGGCAGCTTCCCGAACGCGCGGCGAGCGCCTTGCTCTGCTCGGCGTTCAGATGACTGTCGAGCATGAACATGTAATCGCTCATAAGCTCGTAGGCTCCTGTTCCGAAGAAACTCCACGTTGGCGCCGTGCGCGCGGATGGTGTTCATCGACAATTTGCTTCAGGCGTGAACGCATCACATGGGTGTATATCTCAGTAGTACCGACATCGGAATGCCCTAACATCGCCTGAAGGCTGCGAAGATCCGCACCACCCTCGAGCAGATGTGTCGCGAAAGTATGTCTCAAGATGTGAGGGCTCAGCGACCGGAAGATGCCGACATTCTTCCCGTGGATTTTCAGGAGTTTCCAGAATCCCTGACGGGTCATCGCTTTCCCTCGCGCGGTGACGAACAAATGGGAGCTGACCTGACCTTTGAGCAGCTGCGGTCGTTGCTCCTGAGTGTATCGATCCAATGCTTCGAGAGCTGCTCGCCCGACCGGAATCAGCCGCTGTTTGTTACCTTTGCCAATCACACGAACGGTCCCCGCTGCCTCGTCGATATCGGAGACGCGAAGCTTGACCAATTCGCTCACTCGCAGACCTGAACTGTAGAGCAGGTGAATCATCGCCTGGTCACGGAGGCCAGTGCGGGACTGGCAGTCGGGAGCGGCAAGGAGGCGGTCGACTTCCCGCAAGGCGAGATACTTAGGTAGCGCAAGCCCGATTTTGGGCGCTGCCAAGAGATCGGTCGGATTGGCGTCTACTTGCTGCTCGTCGGTCAAAAAGCCGAAGAGACCACGTAAAGTGGTGATGTGACGAGCGATCGACCGATTAGAAAGCCTGATCCTTCTTAAATGGTCCACGTAACTTCGAAGTGTGCCCAACGTTACGGAATCTAGGCTGGTCGGCCCCAGGAAATGCCCGAAACGACGCAAATCCTGCTCGTACGCGCGCAAACTATTAACGGCTAACCCTTTTTCTACGCGGCAATGGTACAAATACGAACGAATATTCGCCTCGAATGTTGCCATTCCGACCATTCAGCCAATGATACAATATTCGACAAATTGTTTGAAACAAAGAACTAATAAACCTCCACTTGGCTCCTAGTACAACCAAACGGGTCATTCTGTACCGCTGGGACCGCCTCCCTTCCGACGGCATCATCAATCCTTCGTCCTACCTTCTGGACGATCGTATCGAGTGGATCACTCCTGACGGGAGATTGCAATTTTGTTTACTCGAAGATTGCAAGGCTCTTTGTTTTGTCTCAGAGGGCGGAAAGGCCGACTTATTTACCGAACATAATCTGTTCGAGCGACGGCCGCGAGTTCCTGGCCTTTGGACGCGATTTCTTTTTCGCGACGGGGCGGTGTTGGATGGAGTCCTCTCACATAATTTGATCGAGTGGCCGACATCCGGGTACTTAATCGTACCGCCGCAGGCGAGATCAAACAGGCAGAGGGTTTTCATTCCCAGGCTTGCGGTGATGGGGACGGAGTTGCGAGGCGTGGTGGGTGGCTGGGGCCGGAGGGTTGGCAAAGTTGGCGAGAGCGTGCCGGATCAGCGAGCCCGTCAGCTCACCATCTTCGACTCTTGAGTGTTCGGGTATGGGTGCCCGTTTCGCTCTTCTCCAGGACGTAAAAAGACGGAGCGATAGCGGGTCCATTCCGTGCCGGCACTCTCCGGATCCATCCAGAGGCAGACCAGTTCATCAATGATGATGCGCCGTGGACAGGCCGACGATTTCCATTCCCGTTCAATTCGTAAGCGTTCGGCGTTCAGGAGGGGTTTGACCAGCGGACCGCCTAAGGTCAAGTGAGGCCGAAATTCGTAGAGTTCGTTGTACTTGAGTTCGCCAGAATTCAAACTTTGATGAATCTCGCGCAGTTTGCCGTTGCCCTCGGCAATGTCAAGGTAGAGGAAGTCAGTCTCGGAAAAACAGCGAACATCCGCTAACTCCGCGACGAATGCGGACAGTCGACGGGCCAGATCAGCCACCAAAGAACAGGCTCGGTCGACCGAAAACCGAAGAGGACGCGGGGGCAGAACCGTGATATGCGCCGGTGCCGTGTTCCTGCCGGGAATCGAGCGCAGCAGCGAATCCAGAAAGCGCTTTTGCGGTTCCTGTATGTAACAGACCAAGGCGAACCAGCCACATGCAGGGTGCTCCAATGCGCCGCGATTACGCATCATGTCCTCGGATGGGATCAATTCCGGTCCGCTAACGCCTCTTGCGAATGGGACTGAGTTGGTCCAGTAGATCCGGTGGAATACTCCGCCACGTCAGCCACATTCGGCTTCGGTTCGGGAACAAACCAGCGAGCAGGTTCAAATCCGATGTATTTGGCGATCTGAAGCCCTCCAGAGGCTTCATCAGAACCGTTTTCGAGATCCAACCTTTCAAGCGCGTCGCCGGGGTGAAGAGAACGCCCGGTTTCAGCCATGGACTTCCAAAGCTCGTAAGGGTTGCTCGCTTCGATCTCTTCAGCGATATCGTAATCCCTCGCTTTAAGGACCGCCGCCCCGCCAGTATGTGCTGCCCATCGAAAATTTTCTCTGGGCACAGCCTTCATTCGGTGAATACGGTAACGCGGCATTCAGCCAACAGTCTAACGCGGATTCGGCACAGGGTAGGAGGGTTTTTGAGCTAATAACTCTGTCACAATGTTGACGGGACCTGAGGATGTATGCAGACAACATCGAATAGATGAAGAGATATTGGTGGCTGTTGATCTTGCCAGCGAGCCTGCTCTTATGGTGGGTATTGAGCCGTAGCCAGTCTGCAGTGGTCGTTCACTTCGCCACCGCGCGAAATGGCAGTTTGTCCAGTATCGTACCGACAAATGGGAAAGTGGAGCCAGCCCAATGGTCAGCCGCTCGTTCTGAAACCTCGGGAGTGGTGCGAAGTGTAGCGGTGCAGCGGGGTCAGAATGTGCAGGCAGGTCAAACGCTTGTCACGTTGGACACCACCGCGGCGCGGGCGGATCTCGCAGCGGCTCTCGCGAAGCAGCAAGAAGCTCAGGCCGAGATGAGAACGCTCAACCAAGGCGGCAAGGCCGCATTTGTGGCAGATCTGGACGATCGTATCCGAAGTGCGAGGGCAGCGGTTGAGGTTGCGCAGCGCATCTTTGACTCCGATAAGCGATTGCTGCAACAGCAAGCCATCACGAAGCTGCAGGTTCAAAACGATGCCGACGCTCTAGAACGTGCCAAGCTGAATCTCTCCGCCGCACAAGACCAGAAGAGGACCGCGGTTACCGCGGTTGACCGTGGAGTGGCCGAAGCTAAGTTGCATGACGCCGAGGCGGCCGTTGCCGTGGCGCAGCATCGGGTTGACCTCAGCATCATCAAGGCCCCGATGGCTGGGACCGTCTATCAATTGGGTGACGGCGTCCACACGAACGATATAAAAGTCGGCGCGTATTTGCAACCGGGCGACCTTGTTGCGCTGGTCGGCAAGATTGATCAGGTAAAAGTCATCGTCTATGTCGACGAGCCGGACCTGGGCCGAGTTGGCTTAGGAATGCCGGTCAGCATTACATCAGATTCCAGGCCCGGTGTAACTTGGTGGGGGAAAGTAGACAAACTGCCTACTCAGATCGTGCCGCTTCAATCCCGTACAATTGGTGAGGTAAGTACAATCATCGGCAATCCGCAGCACGATCTGCTTCCGGGCGTCTCGGTGGACGCGCATATTGTTTCGAGAGTTGTGAAGGATGCGCTGATTGTTCCCAAGGCTGCTCTGCGCAGGTTGGGAAATACCGATGGTGTTTACAGGCTCAACAAGGATGTCATTAACTGGACAGTCGTTCACGCCGGAATCAGCGACATCAACAACGTCCAGATCTTTTCCGGTCTGAAAGAGGGAGATCGGGTGGCTGACCGGATTGTAGACCCCCCTGACGCTGAAATTCGAGACGGCATGCGAGTAAAACCAGTGTTCAATTGAGCAGCAAAATCATCTTTTTGCTGGCACTGCTCAATGCCACTCTCTATTGCTGTGTGCTCCCGCTTTGGGAAGGCTTCGATGAGCCATTTCACTACGCCTACGTGCAATCTCTTGCACGATCACACGCGGTCCCAGTGATTAACCACACGGCGATCTCACAAGAGATTCGTGAATCGCTCAACGCGGTACCGGTTAGCCGTCTTCTCAGTCAGGTGGCCTCAGGAAGTTTGTCGTTTGAGCAATGGTCGAAACTAACGGGAACGCAGAAGCTTGCCCGCAGGAACCAGCTTTATTCGTTGACGAGAGCCATGGCAGCCCGCAGTGACACGATCGTAAACTACGAGGCACAACAGGCTCCACTAGCCTACTTCGTTTACGCTCCGTTCGATTGGCTGCTATCTAATCTGGTCTTACCATGGCGGCTACTTTGTTTGCGTTTGCTCGGTACAATCGCAGCGACAGCTTCCATCTTCTTTGCACTCGATCAACTGTGTGATGCGCTTGCAGTGAAGGGTATGTTTCGAATCGCCTGCCTGGCGGTCGTTTTCGAGGGTCAGATGCTGTGGGCCTCGATTGCACATGTGGGGAACGATGTCCTGGCTGTACCCTTGACGGTCTGGTTTCTTGCCTGGCTCATAACCACAGCCCGAAACAGCAGTTCGAAGAACGTGCTGGTTCTGTCCGCTCTTTTCGCGGCTGGGTTACTCGCCAAGGCGTACTTTCTAGCCTTTGCCCCGCTAACGCTCGCGTTTGTGATCTCGCTATCTATCGCACACCGAATATCCTGGAAAACCGTTTTTATCAGCGCCGCCTTGGTTGTGACCGCCGCTTCACCCTGGTATTTGCGCAACCTGTTTCTATATGGAAGCTTCAGCGGTACACAACAGAGCGTGTCAGGCGTGGGGTTTCGTGAGGCAGTTGCCGCGTTTCCGCAGATCGATTGGTTCAGAAGCCTTGGTGAGTTTGCGATGTGGTCGTTGTGGACGGGAAACTGGTCATTCCTATCGTTCTCGAAGGTGACCCTCTGGGCAGAGCTGCTGCTTTTATCGAGCGCCTTTCTCGCATATCTCCTGCACGTCCGACGGATCAGTGGAGCAGAGTTATGGGTGGTCGCTGGAATCGTTCTATTCGGCTGCGGGTTGATTTACCAGACTTGCGTAACCTGGGTGCATACAGCAGGCGAATCCACCCATCCTGAACCCTGGTATGGTCAAGGTGTCCTGGTCGTTCTGATGGCCCTTTGTTTTCGAGGGCTTTCGCTCAGTGCAGGCGCGGGGCGAGTGATCGCTGTCGCGCTCTCGATCACTAGTTCCTGGATTGCGATCATGACTTATATCGCGAAGCTGCTGCCCTACTACGGAGGAGCGGTGACGCGATCCAACATCAGAACGCTGTGGGCGTGGTGGCGTGCTCACCCAACACAGGATCTGAGCACGGTTACGCTGGCGCGACCCGGAATTATCTACGCGCTATTGGCCGTATTCGGGCTCGTCCTCGCCATCATCACGGCGAAACTAGTTCTGCTTCTGCGACCTCGGCCGGCTATGGATGAAGTTTGACCAGCGAAGGATCCGTGGATGCCGCCAGGACCGCGGCGGCGTCTTCTTCAGTAAACTCCTGTGTTTTTGCCGAGTGATTCATGGAGCAAAACTTTGGTCCGCACATGGAACAGAATGCCGCATCTTTGAACCCTTCTTCGGGCAGCGTCTCGTCATGATACGCCTGAGCCGTTTCTGGATCGAGGCTTAATTCAAACTGGCGCTTCCAGTCGAAATTGAAGCGCGCATGGGATAGCGCGTCATCCCGATCACGCGCGCCGGGGCGATGGCGGGCAACATCCGCAGCGTGCGCGGCTATCTTATAGGCGATGATGCCTTGCTTAACATCTTCCCGATTCGGTAATCCGAGGTGTTCCTTCGGGGTTACGTAGCAAAGCATCGATGCTCCATGCCAGCCAATCATGGCAGCGCCAATAGCGGAAGTGATGTGATCGTATCCAGGAGCAATGTCGGTTACTAGTGGTCCCAGTGTGTAGAAAGGCGCCTCGAAACACATCTCGCGCTCTTTCTCGACCTGCAACGCAATCTGATCCATGGGGATATGACCGGGGCCTTCGATCATCACCTGCACTTCGTGCTGCCAAGCTTTTTGAGTAAGTTCACCCAGTGTTTTGAGCTCCGCGAACTGCGCCGCGTCACTCGCGTCTGCAAGACAACCCGGACGCAAGCCATCGCCGAGGGAGAAACTGACGTCATGTTTTTGGAAAATCCTGCAGATCTCATCGAAGTGCTCATAGAGCGGATTCTGCTTATGGTTTTTGACCATCCACTCGGCGAGAATGGCGCCCCCGCGGCTGACTATGCCTGTGACACGTCTGGATGTCAGGGGAACATATTGGATCAGAACGCCCGCATGAATGGTCATGTAGTCAACGCCCTGTTCCGCTTGTTCCTCAATGACTTCAAGCAGTACCTGAATGTTCAAGTCTTCTACCCGCCGAACGCGGCTCAGTGCTTCGTAAATCGGGACAGTTCCGATCGGAACAGGAGATTCATCGATGATCGCCTGACGAATGCGCGGGATGTCACCGCCAGTTGAAAGATCCATCACCGTATCCGCCCCGAACTTGACGGCGTACTGAAGTTTTGCAAGCTCCTCATCTATGTCGGAGGTTGTTGCCGAATTGCCAATATTGGCATTGATCTTGCACCTGGACGCAACACCGATGCACATCGGTTCCAGGCGCGTGTGATGGATGTTGGCCGGGATAATCATGCGGCCGCGCGCCACTTCGTCCCGGATCAGCTCCGGAGACAGTTGTTCGCGGTCCGCGATATACCGCATCTCTCCGGTGATCGCTTTGGCGCGGGCGTAGTGCATTTGCGTACGGACCCCATCGTTCAGACGAGGTGCAATCCACTCTTGGCGATTCATGTTTCGATTATAGGTTGAGCACGACTCCTCGGCTGCCGGTAAAAGATGCAGTGAGAGAAACGACTTGGCAGGCGCGCTGTCACCTGGCCGGAGCGATCGCCGCAATCAGGTGATTTTCCAACCTTTGCGAATGCTGGGCTTCAGCAGCTCATCCGCTTCCGAGTTATTGGTGATTTTCATTTTCTCCGCATCCCACTCGAGCCTGCAGTTCAATTTCAGAGCGATGGCTCCGAGTGCAATCCATTCCGTGAACGGTGCAGACACGTTGAAATTGGAGCAGGCCGGAACGCCACCTTTACAGGCACGAATCCAATCGCGATAGTGACCCGGCGACCTGGGGATGAATTCAGCGGGAAACTCGTAATCCCTCATTTTCTCCACGGGAATGAGCCTTGTGTTTTCTCCGTAGGTGCCGGTCGTGATCATGCCTTTGTCGCCAACCAGGAGACTTCCGTTGGTTCCTTTGCCGATGAGGCTCATCCATTTCTCAAGTTCGCGTTCATGAGGAGTCAACGATGCATCGTCTTGAGTGTGGTGCCGCGGCTCTTCGGGAGGCGTGGGCTTTGGCGAGAAGAACTGCTCGGTGAAAACGTCGCCTATGATCTGATGCTCCGGTGGTTTTACATTGCTCTCCGCGCTGCCGACGCGATTATCCGGCAGATCGCCCAAAATCTGGTCTTTCGATGCGTTGGGTAGATCCGGCTGATCTTCCCGTTTTGCGTCGTACCAGAAGATCTTGACAGGCGGCATCGAGCCGCGAGCGGGAAAGTCGAACCGGATAGCCGACTTTGCCGGGAAGAAGATGTCGCTCCGGCCTTCAGCGCTCACGCACTCGACAGAAGTCGGAGCGGTGAGGCGAAGAGCCATATTGGGTGCGCCAAGAATGTGGCAAGCCATGTCACCCAGCGATCCGGAACCGAAGTCGTAAAAGCCGCGCCATGTAAAGGGCAGATATGCGTCACTGTAGGGTCGTTCTTTTGCAACCCCCAACCACAAATCCCAGTCGAGCGTCCCCGGAACCGGCATGGACGTAGGCGCCGGGAGTGCGCCCTGGGGCCACACAGGACGGTTTGTCCAGGCGTGCACTTCCGTCACATCGCCAATCACCCCCGACCACACCATCTCCGCACACTGGCGGGTACCCTCGTTCGAGTATCCCTGATTGCCCATTTGAGTGGCGACCCCGTATTTCTGAGCCGCCTTCAAGAGCTCGCGGCACTCCCAAACTGTGTGGGCGAGCGGCTTCTGCACATAGACGTGCTTACCCAGCGACATGGCGTGAATCGCTGCCGCTGCGTGCATATGGTCCGGAATGGTCACGATAACGGCGTCGATGTTATTGCCCTGCTTATCCAACATCTCGCGGTAATCTTTGAACTTGGGGATATTCGGGTATCTTTCGTACGTCTTTGCGGCGGATTTTTCATCGACGTCGCAAAGGGCGACAATGTTTTCGGTTTTCGCACAGCCAGCGATGTCGCTACGGGCCTTTCCGCCAGCGCCGATCGATCCTATGTTGAGCTTCTCGTTAGGCGACTTATAGCCCAAACTCTTGAGCGAAGTTTCGCTGCCAAATCCGGCGAGTGGAACAGCTCCTGCCAATACGCTGCCAAAGAAGAAATACCTTCTCGAAATGCCATCAGATCTCATGATTCCGCTCCATTCGAATCATAGCGCCCTGAGTATCTTGACGATTCCGATGAATCGATCGGTTTAGGTGCGCTGACCCGCAGCCGATCGTCCCGGACGTGGTTCGTATTCTGAAAGGTACAAGATGCTTCGGCGAGTATTTATTTCTCTTTGGGCGTCTGCGGCGCTTCTCACCCTAAGCAGCTGCAAGAAACAAGTATCTACACAAAATTTCATCGATCCGCTCCTACAAAGATTGGTCAGCGGCGATACAACAGTGATCGGTGTTTGTGACCTCACAGCGCTGAAAACTACCGCTTTGTATGCGCGCCACCGCAGTCAAATGGATATTCCGCTGCTAAACGAGATTTCCAGTCAAACCGGTTTCGATCCGCGGCGCGATATCTCAGAACTCTTACTCACCTGGAGTGGCAAAGATCTAATGATCGCAGCCAAAGGCCAGTTCGACAAGCGGCGGATCGAGCTAAGCCTTACGACCAGTTCCAAACCAACGGAATACAAGAACTATGCGCTTTTCGGTGATGGACGCGAAATGTTTGTGCTTCTGGATTCAAAGCTTCTTCTTGCAGGCAAATTGCAAGTGGTACACAGCACAATTGATGGTTACCAAGCGAATACCGGCAAAGTGCCCGAAGAGTTCTCCCAAAGCCTTGCGCAGCGATCGAGAGCCGAGCAGATCTGGCTGGTAAGCAGGGGCGGGTTGCCGTTCGCTGATGCCGCTACCCGCACCGATGTAGCTTCGATTCTCTCGAACTTTGCCGGGTACGTCGGGTTCACTTCGACAGGAATCATCGTAGATGACGGGTTGCATCTCAAAGCGATGATCGATTGCGTGTCGGAGCAAGGCTCAAAGCGGATGGATGACGGATTGCGCGGCGGTATTGGTCTGGCACGTCTCGCGCTGCGAGACAAACAACCCGATCTTGTGCAGATCTACAATGCGATTCATGTGCGGAAGGACGGCGAAACGGTATACGTAAGCGCCGACTTGTCGGGCGCGCTGGCAGATGATCTGCTCACGCGATTAGGCGGGTTGAAGTCGAAGTAAACGCCCAGGCCACCGGGTAAGCCGCTACCGCATACTGGAAGTTCAATGTTCCAGGAGCTTGAAAACAGAATTGTCGCGGCGGTCGAACAGCGTTTGAGTGAGCAGTTCGGAGTAGCATGTAAGGTCTCGCTTGAACAACCCAAACAGAGTGGGTTCGGCGAATTTGCGATTCCGGTAGCGTTCCAGTTGGCGCGCCAGCTAAGAAAACCGCCAAGACAGATTGCCGAAGAGCTGACTGCCGGCCTAACCGGTATTTCAGGAATCGGTGCGTTCGAAATCGCGGGAAACGGGTACATCAATGTTCGCTTAGATCGCGGGTACTACGCCAGATCAATACTGGTCGCGCCGGTTTGCGACCACGTGCCGACGCAGGGCAAAATCATAGTTGAACACACCAACATCAACCCGAACAAAGCGGCCCACATCGGACACTTGCGCAATGCGATCCTTGGTGACACTTTCGTAGGTATGTTACGCCGGCGCGGACGCGAAGTCGAAGTTCAGAATTATATAGATAACACCGGCGTGCAGGTGGCGGATGTCGTTGCCGGTTTCCACTACCTCGAGGGAAAAGGTCCCGCAGAAGTGACCAGCCTGATCAAGGATCCTAATAGCCGGTTTGACTATCTCTGCTGGGATCTTTATGCCAAGATCTCTTCCCATTACCGGGACAACCCGGCAGCGCTCGAATGGCGCAGCGAGACGCTACACGCGATCGAAGCAGACGAAGGCATTTTGGCGGAACTCGGTCACCTGGTTGCGGATTCAATTGTTTCGTTCCACCTGCGAACTATGTACCGTTTGGGCATCGTGTATCAGCTGCTCCCAAGGGAGAGCGAAATACTTCACTTGAAGTTCTGGGCTACTGCCTTCGAACTGCTAAAAGACCGCGGCGCGATCTACTTCGAAGAGCAGGGAAAGAATAGAGGCTGCTGGGTCATGCCATCTTCAGCGTTTCGTGCTGAGAATGCGGCAGAAAAGGAGGAGGCGGCGGGAGAGGAGGACAGTAAGGTTATTGTTCGCTCGAACGGTACTGTTACCTATGTAGGCAAGGACATTGCTTATCAGCTTTGGAAGTTTGGTCTTCTCGGAAAGGACTTTCACTATCGACCCTGGTCGACTTACTCCGATGGCCAACAGGTGTGGGTCACAACAGACAAAGATTCGACTACCGGCGCTCCGCAATTCGGTCGTGCATCCGATGTTTTTAATGTAATCGATTCCCGGCAATCCTATTTGCAGGACGTGGTTGTGGCGGGACTTCGGGCCCTCGATTTCCCGGTCCAGGCCGATGCATCTCATCATTTTTCGTATGAAATGGTTGCACTTTCACCGCGCACCTGCGTCGAGCTTGGAATTTCGCTCTCGGAAGAAGATAAGAGGCGCCCGTACGTCGAGGTTTCCGGCCGCAAAGGCCTAGGCGTGAAGGCCGATGATCTAATCGACAAACTGATCGAAACCGCCTTGCACGAAGTGGAAGACCGGCATCCGGAAGCTTTGCCACCCGAGCGCCAGCAAGTCGCCGAGCAGATCGCGATTGGCGCGCTGCGTTATTTCATGCTGAAGTTTACTCGCAATTCAGTGATCGCCTTTGACTTCCACGAAGCACTCAGCTTTGAAGGCGAGACTGGGCCGTACGTGCAGTATGCCGCGGTCAGGGCAGCGAATATCTTGCGGAAGTATGAAGACCGCTTCGCTGGTTTACCCGATTTCGAAGGAGTTCTGCTGCCGGAGACCATTGCGCGTTACTTGGCGGACGAGAGTCTGTGGCAGCTCCTGTTGCTTGCCTCGAAAACAGACAGTGTCGTGGAGCGGGCAATTTCATCCGGCGAACCCGCGCACGTTGCCAAGTACGCGTTCCAACTCGCCCAAGCTTTCAACAACTTCTATCATGAACACTCGGTCATCGCCGAAGCGGATGAGCAGCGCCGGAATCTGTTACTGTGGATCACCATTTATGTCCGCGATCAGCTTATGTCTACAATGCGAATCTTGGGCATAGAGCAGCCCCGGTACATGTAACCGGCTTGGCAGCGGATCTAAGATAGAAGCAAATGCCCAGCAAGAATACGTTTGGTTCGGCAGCTACCCTGCGCGTGAATAATGATGAGTTTCAAATATTTCGCCTGGATGTTCTCGAAAAGGCCGCGACCGGAGTGAAGCTTGCGCGCATTCCCTATTCCATCAAGGTGCTGCTCGAGAATTTGCTGCGGTTTGAAGATGAGCGCACTGTTAAGACTAAGGACATCGAGTACATTGCCAAGTGGGATGCGAAAGCTGCGGCCCAGGAGGTTCAGTTCCGTCCCGCTCGCATCCTGCTGCAGGATTTCACTGGGGTCCCTTGTATCGTCGATCTTGCGGCGATGCGAGATGCGCTGAAGAAGCTCGGATCAAAGCCTGAACTGGCCAACCCTCTCATTCCGGCAGACCTGGTGATCGATCATTCGGTTCAGGTGGACGCTTTTGGATCCGCCAGCGCTTTCGCCGAGAACGCTCTGCTTGAATTTTCCCGTAACCAGGAGCGCTACGCCTTTCTGCGCTGGGGTCAGAAAGCATTCGACAACTTCCGTGTTGTTCCGCCGGACACCGGCATCGTTCACCAGGTGAATCTTGAGTATCTTGCGAGCGTTGTTTTCACCGATCGGAAAAAGGGGGTTCTGCATGCGTATCCCGATACCCTGATGGGTACCGACTCACATACCACGATGATTAACGGCGTCGGTGTTGTTGGTTGGGGTGTGGGCGGGATTGAAGCGGAGGCATGCATGCTTGGGCAGCCCATCTCGATGCTCTTGCCGCAGGTGGTCGGATTCAAGCTCACGGGGCATTTACCTGAAGGTGCAACGGCAACAGATCTGGTCCTCACGGTCACCCAAATGCTTAGGAAGAAGGGTGTGGTAGGTAAGTTTGTCGAGTTCTATGGACCCGGTGTTAGCGCGCTACCCGTAGCCGATCGCGCCACGATCAGTAACATGGCGCCAGAATATGGAGCTACTATCGGGTTCTTTCCAATAGACGATCTCACATTGCATTACCTGCTACTCACGGGCCGGACACACGAGCATGTCAACCTCGTCGAAGTTTACGCCAAAGAGCAAGGACTCTTCCTAACACCCGACGCGCCGGACCCGGTATATTCCGACACTCTTGCTCTGGATCTCTCCAAAGTTACGCCCTCAGTGGCCGGCCCGAAGCGTCCTCAAGATCGGATCGATTTACCCAATGTAAAGGAGAACTTTCTTTCCTCGCTTACTAGCGCGCAGAAGACCGTCGATCTTTCAGTAAACAGCCACAAGGAAAAAATCAGTGACGGTGCCGTCGTGATCGCAGCGATCACCAGTTGTACGAACACTTCGAATCCATCTGTCATGGTGGGAGCGGGGCTCTTGGCAAAGAAGGCTGCTGAAAAAGGTCTGACGCCTAAGCCTTGGGTTAAGACCTCGCTTGCACCGGGGTCCAAGGTCGTTTTCGATTATTTGAGTGACGCTGGCTTGATACCTTATCTCGAGCACTTCAAATTTCATTTGGTCGGATACGGCTGTACGACTTGTATTGGGAACAGTGGGCCACTCCCGGACAACGTCGCGGCTGCGGTTTTGGAAGGCAAGCTGAATGTGGCGGCTGTTCTGAGCGGAAACCGCAACTTCGAGGGAAGGGTCAACCCTCTGGTTCGCTCCAACTACCTGGCATCCCCACCGCTTGTAGTGGCCTACGCAATCGCTGGCAGAGTAGATTTGGATCTCACCAAAGATCCTCTAGGAACGAACGCGGAAGGTAAGAATATATATCTCAAGGATGTGTGGCCCTCCGCAGAGGAAGTGGAAGCCGCGGTAAAAGCCTCCGCGCGAACCGAATTCTTTACGAAGGAGTATGAAGGGGTCTTTGCTGGCGATACCACCTGGAATTCACTGAAAGTGCCGGAGGGCAGCATCTACGAGTGGAGCGATGACTCCACTTACATCAAACAGCCGCCTTATTTTGACAACATTCCCGATCCGGCGATTTTCGTGCGCGATTTCACGGGAATGCGCGCTCTGGCGGTACTCGGCGACTCCGTCACGACGGATCACATTTCGCCGGCGGGAAGTATCGCAACAGATAGTCCGGCAGGGCAGTACCTGATAAGTCTTGGAGTCAGGCCGCCTGATTTCAACAGCTATGGTTCAAGGCGGGGTAATCACGAAGTCATGGTGCGCGGCACTTTTGGCAACATACGTCTGAAGAACCAGCTCGTTCCGGGCATCGAGGGCAGTTGGACCCGTCACATGCCCGACGGGGAAAGAATGTATATATATGACGCCGCGATGAAGTATAAGTCTGAGAGTGTGCCGCTGGTGGTCATCGCCGGTAAAGAGTATGGTTCCGGCTCCTCACGGGACTGGGCTGCAAAGGGCACTCTGCTACTTGGCGTGCGTGCGGTTATCGCAGAGAGCTTCGAACGCATTCACCGTTCGAATCTCGTTCAGATGGGTGTGCTGCCGCTGCAGTTAATGCCACTTCAAACCCACGAATCGCTCGGACTCTCGGGTGAAGAGACATTCGATATCTCGGGGATCGCCGAAGCTATTGCAGCGGGTGGCGGTTCTGTTCGGGTTACCGCGACCGATTGTAACGGGAGAAGGATCGAGTTCGAGGCGAAGGCGCGAATCGATACACCTCAGGAAGCGGAATACTATCGCAATGGGGGCATTCTGCCCTATGTTCTCAGGCAGTTGATGGCAACGGAAAGAACTCCCGAAATTGCTGTGTGATCCTTTTCGGCGATGAGTACACGTCCACCGCTGCTCGTCGCGGCCGGAATCATTCATCGCAACGATCGAGTGCTCGTGGGCCAGCGTCGGAAAGGCGACCGGCATTCACTGAAATGGGAATTCCCGGGCGGTAAAGTCGAACATGGCGAGAGTCCTCAACAAGCTCTCATTCGCGAGTTGTGGGAGGAGTTGCAGATCAGTGCAACCGTAGGCGGCGAACTCGCCCGGTATCAACACGATTACCCGAGTGGTAGCCGCGTTCATCTAATATTCTTCTCCGTACCCGATTTCAGAGGCGAACCGGACGGCCGGATTTACGAACAGATCTCTTGGATCGTTCTGCGTGATTTGCCCGCGCTTGATTTCCTCGAAGGTGACCTCGATTTCATCCGACGGCTCGCTCGGGGCGATTTCGCGCTGCGGCTGTAGTTGAAACAAGCTAGAAGCCTTAAAAGCACCGATTCGATGCGAGACAGAACGCTAAGCGTTTGGTACTCGCGCTTTCAACCGCGAAACGGAAGTGATATTCCAGCAGTCGATCAAACATGAAATCGTTACTACTCGTCGCTGCTTTGTCACTAGTGCCGCTTGCCGCCAGCGCACAGTACACGAATGGGCTAAACATGAGGATTATCTCTGCGTCTGGAAAGGGAAATTTCTGCATGGGCTCGCAACAAGAGAGGGGAGCGGATGGCGAAAAGGTCTTTATGCTCCCGTGTAAGGAGGTACCGAATCAACGGTGGACGATAACAACTACGGTCGGTGGCGGCGGGGCCGCTATTGTTGGTGAGGGTGGTTATTGTCTAGACGTCCGTAGCCATTCTATGGCCGCCGGCGCTCCGGTGCAGCTTTATGCATGTCACTTTCAAAGCAATCAGCGCTTCACTGTCGGTCGGGATGGAACAATCAAAGAGGAGCAGTCCGGGAAGTGTCTGCAAGCAGAGGCAGACAGATCTGGAGCAGCAATTGTTTTGGAGACCTGCAAAGGTGCTCCCACCGAGAAGTGGCACATTCAGCAATAGGTCATTTCGAGTCGAAGCGGTAGTCCCCTCTGGCGTGTTTTGAAGACGACCCGATGAGAAGCAAAGGCGTGAGGAGACGTGACCTCTTGCTTGCGGGTACGGGTACTGTGATGTGGGCCGGAGATGTCTACCATTCGAATCTCGGCATGGAGGCCTACATCTTTCAGCAGTACGCGCAACGCCAGCACAAGAAACTCGGAGATGTATTACCCG
The DNA here is from genome assembly GCA_963841675.1 of Terriglobia bacterium. Taxonomy (GTDB): domain Bacteria; phylum Acidobacteriota; class Terriglobia; order Bryobacterales; family Bryobacteraceae; genus Bog-105. Next base: position 334,515 of record CAWJEH010000005.1, on the reverse strand, counting down.
AAGTGATACCCATGGCGAGAAGCGCTGGGTTCCACAACATCGAATTGAACGCGGAGTTTCTGTCTGGCGATTTAAGGGAGAAGACATTGAGCCTCATTCGTTCGAATGGGCTTCGAATGCCCAGTGTCTATAGTGGGGGCGCCATGCATGAGGGCGCCCTAGCTGACGAAACAATTCGACGAGCGCTGGAAATTGGAAAAGAGTGCAAGCCGTTCGGCTGTGTTGCGGTCGTATGCAACGCGAACCCGAAAGGTGAAGGTGTCGAGAAAACCGACCAGGAGCTGACCTTTCAAGCTCAGGCATTCAATCGGATGGGTCGCGTTCTTTCCGAGGACGGGCTACAGCTCAGAGTGCATAATCACACGCCGGAAATGGTGAATGGAGCTCGGGAATGGCGTTACACGCTACAACACACAGATGCTAGATATGTTTCGTTGTGTCTGGATCTGGATTGGGTTCACCAAGGGGGCGAGGATCCGCTGGCTCTCTTGAAGGAGGCAGGTGATCGTGTAAGCGAGATCCACGTACGCAATGCCCGGCAAAGACTCTGGCTTCAAGCTCTCGAGCCGGGCGACATCGATTATGGGGCGATAGCCCGATATCTGAGGTCCTCAAGAAACAAGGCTTTCGTCGTTGTCGAGTTGGCTTATCGCGAAAATACCGTGGTAACCCGACCCCTGCTGGATGACCTTCGGATCAGTCGTGTTTACGCCGAGAGAGTATTCGGACTCAAAGCTTAAACTACTTGAGGCTTTACTGTAAGATGGCTTTCAGCTAAGCTGATTTATCGACATCCGACTGAACGCACATGGGGAATTCTGGCTTCTGGCTCCTCGGCGAGCGCAGTCCAACGCATATCAGGTGTGCGAAAGCGACGAAGACCGTGGCTCAGGTTGCTTTGTTGTTCCTCATTTTTCAGCTGCTGGCGGCTGCCGCGGTGGCGCCGCTGCCGGATCTTGAAGTTCGACTGCAGAATCATCTGACGAGTTATGCATCCCCGCCGGGAACACAATTCCGTTGTGTGGTGATACGCGCTTTCTCGGTGGAGGGTCGGGTAGTCATTCCCAAGGGAAGCATTGTCTATGGAACCGTCCGTAAGGAGGTTAGGGTTGGCCTCGGACTGATTCACGAGCGAGCGGGGCTGGATCTCAGTTTCGATCAGTACCAAACGCCCGATGGCCGAAGATTCCCTTTAACTGCGAAGCTGGTCTCCATTGACAATGCGCGCGAACAGGTCACCCCGCAAGGTCGGATCAAGGGCGTATTGGCAGCAAATAATCCTGGAAACCTGCTAAATGGTCTTTGGGAGAGACCCTCCGCGAATATAGCGTTCAGGTCGCTGGTCGGACTGACCGGCGCAGCAAACCAGATCTGGCTGAAATACTCGATGGGCCCGATCGGAGCAGCCGGTCTGTTTGCGGTGCGGTGCTTCATCGTGGCTTTTCCGGAACCCGAGATTCATCTCCCGCCCGGTGCCGATATGAAGCTGGCAATCGAGGCGCCACGGGTGCCCGAAGTTGCCATCGCGGCCAGCGATTGTCCCAATCTGGATTTGGTGAATACGGCATCGGAACTATCGCGTTGGGTAAGAGGCAAGTTAGATCCCATCTCTCATAGGAACGGGCGAGAAGTTGCGGACGTTTTCAACGTCGTCCTTCTCGGGCCTCGCGAGGAAATCGTTTCGGCTTTCAACACAGCGGGCTGGTCGAGCGCGGACCGGAGATCGTTGAGCACCTCTTCGCATGTCTATGAAGCTTTCAGTACTATGCGGAGTTATGCCTCCGCACCCGTATCCAAGCTTTTTTTTCATGGTTCGGAACCAGATCTGGTCTTCGAAAAGTCATTGGATACCGTCACTCAACGGCATCACGTGCGGTTTTGGAAGGCCGGTTCACTTGACGGTCAGGAAGTGTGGCTGGGTGCGGCGACACACGACACCGGCGTCAAGTTCAGGTTGAAGCATATGACGTTTTCGCATCAGATAGATCGAGATATCGATCCTGAGCGAGACAAAATCATAACGGACCTCACTTTCAGCGAGTGCTCCGGGAATCCGGCGTTTTTCGACGGCTCCGAAGATTCACCGGTTTACGCGAGCGGACAAGTGACTACGGACGGGCGGGTTGCCGTTCTCGCGGCTCGCTTCTGTGCCGCTTCTTCGGATAGAGATGATGAGCCGGCACTGCCGGGCAATAAGATCACGAGGTTGACACGGCGGGTGGTTTTAGAAACCCGGAATTACCTGTTGCGGGACAATGCGTACTATTGGGGTTATCGCATGATTCGAAGCCGGATTGGCGCAAGGCAAGGGCCCGAATAGACAGGCCCACCATGCGCTACTTCTCTGCTAAACTAAACTGGTCTTTGCAGTGATCTACCTCCATCGCCTTCCTGTTTCAACAGCCTTTGGTCCCTAGAGCAGCTCTACAAAGACTAATTCAGCGCAGATTAGGAAAGACATGACTAATATTTTTGTCGGGAATCTCAGTTTCAAAACGACTCAGGAAGACTTGATGGCCGCGTTTTCACAATACGGTAATGTGGAGCGAGTCAACATAGTTACTGATCGCGATAGTGGTCAGCCGCGCGGTTTTGCTTTTGTCGAGATGACAGAACGCCAGGAGGCAGAAACCGCTATCTCGCAGCTCAACGGCGCTGAACTCAACGGACGCACGATGAACGTAAATGAGGCGCGCCCGAAGCCACAGGGTGGTGGATCCGGATTCGGAAATCGCGGTGGTGGGCGTAGTGGCGGTGGTGGCGGACGAGGCAATAGCTCGCGTGGGCGTGGCGGTTCGCGCTGGTAGTTTTTAACCGCTACGGGGCAGCTTGAGTGTCGTTTCCGGGTTCGGGGCTGCTGGGGGTGACTCTCGCGCGCGTAGCGAGTAGGACACCGCTTTCCAGGCGCCTCTGAAGCGAGTTCAACAGCGAATTTCGTGCTGAGAACCTGATGCCGGACAAACGTGCGGAAGAAACTAGAGCTTTCGGAGGCAGCATCACATAGGCCAGCGGGCATAAAACAGATTGCGGCCGCCCTCGGAGTATCGATTGGTACTGTAGATCGTGCGCTGCACGGTAGACCGGGTATCAATGCGGCTACCGCAGTTCGGGTGATGAAAATGGCGGAACGGCTCGGATACCAGCCGAACGTGGCAGCTCGTGTATTGAAGCTGAACCGCAAGCTGTTGATCTCGGTAAATCTTCCGCAGCAAATCGACGTTTTCTTCGATCTTCTTCGCACTGCAATTCAAGACGCGGCGCGGCCGTTTCAATCGATGGTCGAATTGCGCTTCCAAACATATCCGACGCTCGGCGAAGGAGATGCGGCTGCCTTGGAGCGCGCGTTGCAGGAATCCGTCGATGGAATTATCCTGGCACCCGGGAATCCTCGCGAGCTTCGGCCGCTGATTAGAAGAGCGAACGACAGGCGAATCCCGGTGATTTGCGTAGCTACAGACGCTCCTTCCACCGAGCGTCTAATGAGCGTATCGACAGACCCGCATACGAGCGGGTCGATGGTCGCCGAATTGTTGACCAGGTGTTTACGCAATCCAGGCCAGGTACTGGTCGTGACAGGAGATCTTAGTGTGGTGGACCACACCGAGAAGCTTCGCGGATTTGCCGAGCGTTTAGCCCTGATGCGAAGCTCGCTCAGGGTGGTGCCGGTTTTGGAAACTCACGATAGTCCGCTCGAAGCGAGTAAGAAGACTCGGGAAGCCGTTGCCCGCTATCCAGACATTTGCGCCGTGTACGTCACTACGGCTAACTCCATACCAGTCCTGACCGCACTGAGGGCGAGCGGGTGCCTGGGCAAAATCGCGGTTGTCACAACGGATCTTTTTCCCGATCTGGTCCCTTATATTCGCAGCGGGGAAGTGCTAGCTAGTGTCTACCAATGCCCGCAGACGCAGGGCCGGATTGCTTTTGAAGCCCTCTACCGTTTTCTGACCGAGCACCGCACGCCTCTACAGCGGCATGCATTACCGCCGCACCTCATCCTGCAGAGTAACCTCGAGTTGTTTCTCGAAATCGTTCAATCGAGCTCGGACGGTGATGCTCTTCCGGCGCTTGCAATCAAAGCTGGGCTAACCGGCACGAGTCCGTCTCGGGAAGCACGAGGGGGTCGGACGGAGCAAAAAAGGAACAAAGCAGCTGTTTTCAGGGAGCGTTGAGAAATTTAACTGCTGTGTATTCCCGATCTGCCAGCGCAGTCTCGCCCCGTTTGGCGTATAGTTGCGCGAGCCTGTAATGCGCGCTCTTTAAGCCTGGCTGAAGTTTTATGCTGGTCTTCAGCTCTTCAATCGCGCGGCTGTCCATTCCTGCGTCGACGTAGGCAAGCGCGAGTTGATAATGGGCATCCGCAAAGGCGGGGTCGTCGACGACCGCCTTCTTCAGGAATTCCATGGCTTGCGCTTTGTTGGCCGGACTTCCTGGAAGAGTACGGTTCCTCAGAGCGAGTGCGTAATAGTAGTTCGCGGCAGCATTCTGTGGGTAGAGACTCGCGAAGCGCTTCAAGCGCTCGGTCACCTCGGCAGACAGTTCGGGTGCAACATCGTAGGTTTTCCCGAGGAAGTCCAGCGCGCGAGTATCTCTGGGATCCAGGTCGACAGCTTGGCAGAGCGTTTCGACCGCTTCGCGATAGTTTCCGAGCGAATATTGAGCAACGCCAAGAGCGACTCGTAACTGCGCCGATTCGGGATACTTACCTGCTCCATACGTGAAGATCTGTAATGCCTGTCGATACCCGTGATACTTCAGAAGCTCAGTTCCCAAATCGAAGAGGTTTTTTGGCGAGGGGTCCATACGAGCGGCAGTCTGATATTCTTTGGCCGCTTGCCGGAAATTCCCCGATGCTTCTTCAATAGCCGCGATCAGGTTATGCAAATCTGCACGATCCTCGAAGCCCAGTAATTGTTGTGCAATCCGGCGGGCCGAGGAAAGGTCACCTGCTAATAATTGCGAAAGGGCAAGGTCGTATGCGTTGTCGCGGTCGGAAGGATTTAAGTGGTAGGCCTTCTCGAGGTAGACAACCGCGGCAGAAAAGTTTTTTCTATGGGCGTAGAATTCGCCGAGATCATGATTAGCGTCATAACTCTTTGGATTGTGCGCGAGCTGCTGCTGAAGTTGAATCTCAGCACGATGCGGATCGGGCGCTTGCGCCAGCGTCAGAGAAATCGTCCACCCGAGTAAGAAAAACAGTCGCAAGACGCAAAACCAATCACAGCGGAGCCGCTGTGCGGCTGGCGCTTTCTCTACCAATAAAACTTTAGCGCGAACTGCAACTCACGAGCGTCGCTGGGATTGTCGCGCGTTGCTGTGATCTGCCCGAAGTTTACCGTATTTACGTAGTTCAGGTCGGCCGGTAGAGCGAAATTCGGAGTGTTAGTGAGATTGAAAGACTCCGCCCGAAATTCGAATCTTCGCGACTCACCGACCGGGAAGCTCTTGAAAAGGGAGAAATCGAGGCGGTGATAAGCGGGTCCGTAAACCTGGCCCTCTCCGCCCCCGAGCGGGAGCAGATTTGTCTCTCCTACCCGGCTTACTGCGGGCGGACTAGCGAACGCCGTGGCGTTGTAGAAATGAGCGACACTTTGACCAGCGTAGGGATTCTGACCGGGTACATCGAGCGCGTAGCAGTTTGTGCCGGCACCTGTCGGAGTAGCGCAGGGAATCGTTTGCGGCTGTCCGGAATCCAAGGTGAGAATCCAATTCGTGCTCCAGCCGCCAAGTAGAAACTCCGCGACGCGATTACCCCCATTCATGAAGTGTCGTCCTTTGCCAAAAGGCAATGCGTAAGTACCACTCGCCGTGAAAGCCTGACGGACATCGAATGCCGCAGGGCCGTAGTCCCCTTGAATGCCGATGATGCCGGGAGCGCGGTAGCTTTGCAATCCGCCGCCATTGAGGGAATCTCCAGCATCGGTAAGAGTCTTTTGATAAGAGTAGGTAATTAGAACGTCCAGTCCGTTGGAGTAGCGTTTCTCTAGCTTCGTTTGAAGCGCGTTATAGTTTGAAATTCCAATCGTATCCAAATAAGGGGAGCCGCGCGAGAAGTCAGGAAAAGGAACATAGTTCTGGGGGTTGAAGTTAAGCGGGAGCAGCACGGTTTGAACATTTGTGCCAGGGAATGTTTCGAGGTGTTCCGCAACCGAACCGACATATCCGACCTGCACAGTCGCGGTAGGCGCGATCTGATACTGCAGAGTGAAGTTGTAGCTCTGATAATAGGGAGTTTTGTAGTTCAGTTGGATTCCACGCAGCGCTAAACCTCCGGCGGCTACAGAAGAAGGTGTCAATGGTATGGCAGTGAGACCCGTTTCGAGTGTCGCGTAAGAACCGTTAGAGTACTGGATTGGTGTTCCCGGATTGGGCGCCGGGAAGCTGAATGAGTATTGGAAGGGATAGTTGTATCCGAGGCTCGGGTAGCCACCCCTATTCTCGAATGCGCCGTAATAGATTCCGTAGCCGGCGCGAACGACGAGGTGGTCGGTTGCTTTGTAGGCGATGCCGAGGCGAGGGGCAAAATTAGTGTTCTGGATATTCGTCAGCCCCGATCCGTATTGATTCGTGTAGATAAGCTTGATGCCGTCCTGTTGAAGCAATTGTACGAAGCTGGGAGAGAGGGCCGGGTTGTTTTCACGCGACTTGGGAATAATGTATTCGGCGTTAGTGAATGGCGTGCCGGGTACGAAGTTAGCTTGCGCATCGTATTTCTCGCCAGTCGGACTGAAACGCTCCCATCGCAATCCTAGATTCAGAGTTAATTTACTAGTGATCTTCCAATCGTCCTGGAAGAAACTCCCCCAGTAAGCACGCTTACTGCTTACGCCTCCGAAGTTAGAGACATTGACGGAATCCGAGCCGCCGACGAAGTTTGTACCGCCGACAGATGAGGTCCTTGGACTCAGCAGCATCTGTGCCAGTCCAGTAGACTGATCGGTCACGCCGGGGATGGAGGTGTAAGTTCCATTGAAATCAAAAGCGCCGCGTGAATAAGGAGGAGCGGTCCACGGGAAAGTGATGTTCTGGTATTCGACGCCGGCCTTAAAGCTGTGGGACCCGTAGATTTTGGTCAGGTTCTCCGTGAGTTGAATCGTATTGCTATAGCGATCGCTTACCAGCCACTCGGCGGCGCCCAAATTGGTGAGATCGCCTAACGTGATATAGGGAAGGCCGCCATTTCCGGATGTCTGCAACACGCCCGGAATCCCGAATTGAGCCGGTATATTGCTCGTATCAGAGCCATAGGCTTGCTGACGAATAGTGTGTTCCCGATTGAATCCCGCCCGCGCTTCGTTGATCAGAGTTGGGCTGAAGGAATGCGTGTAGCTGAGGGCCGCACCCTGATTGTTGACGTTCTGGTCTCCCTGACCGAAGCCGCCGCCGTCGGAATAACCAGTGAACGGACCTGGGAAGACGGAAGGACTACGCGAGTAACTGTAACGTAGAAAGGCCTGATCTTTTTCGGAAAAATATTCATCCAGACGCACGTCAAAGGCGTCAACATCAGTGGTGTTCTTGCGGTTGACGCTGTAGTTGTTCAGCAGCCCTGGCTGCGTGGGTGCCGGATAGAGGTTCAACAGCTTGATTGCGTTCGGGTCAAGACGGGTTGCGGGAATGATATTGCCGGCAAACGGTTGACGTATGTATTGCCCGTTGGCCAGCTGCTGAGTCGTAGCAGGATCAAAAATTGTACCCGCCGGATAAGTGCGTCCCTGCGCATCGGTATAAGAGCCGCTCTGCAGAGTGGTCAGATCTGAGAAATTGGTGAACCCGCTATTTCGCTCGAGTGCGGTGGGTACGGTGGCAGTTTGCGGCGCAGACTGCCGGATGCGAGTGCCTTCATAATCGCCAAACCAGAACGTTTTATTTTTGATAATCCGGCCGCCTGCTGTTACCGCCAAACTGATTCTGGCGGAACTCGCCTTTTGATGTACCATTTGCGTTTTGGAAGAAATCGGCAGCATCCAGTTTGTCATTGCGAAGAAATTCCCAGACACTGCCATGGAATGAATTGGTGCCGGATTTCAGAGTTGCATTCAGCACGGCACCTCCGGCCCGTCCGAACTCAGCGCTGAAGTCGCTCGTCTGCAGGTTGAATTCGGCGATCGCGTCGACGGGCGGCTTGACTACGTAACTTGCGCCGGAAAGAAAATCTACATCGCTGGTGTTGTTATCGATTCCGTCAAGCAGGTAATTGTTTTGAGCTGGGCGGGCGCCATTAGCAGTAAACATTCCCTCAGCATTCATCCCGCGGCTTTCCTGTTGTCCCTGTGTAACGCCTGACGCCAAGCGTGCGAGAAATGTATAGTTCCGCCCGTTCAACGGCAAATCGTTGATCGCGCGGCTTTGGACCACTTGGCCGATCGATGCGTTCTCGCTCTGTAACGCTGGAACCGCGGCCGTCACTTCAATTGCATTCGTTACCTGTCCAGGCGCCAAGGAGAAATCGACTACTACCTGCTGCTGAATGTCGAGTTGGACGCCTGTTTTCTTCTGTGTCTGAAAACCGGCAATTTGCACCTCGACTGAGTACCTTCCGATGCGAATCGGAGTGAACGTGTACTGGCCATTGTCCGAAGTAGAAGCGGTTTGGCTGGCGGAAGTTCCTTCGTTGGTAAGCGTAACCGCGGCGTTCGGAATGACACCGCCGCTCGAATCGCGTACCGTACCGAGAATCGTGCCGGTATCGACCTGCGCCTGAAGGACCGGAATGAATCCAGCCAAAGCGCAGAAAAGAATGCCGCGGAAGGTCACTCTCAACATGGACGAAACTCCTTCTCAGAAGACCTGGTGGGGAGATCGTATCACCACATGCAGAGGTTGTCAACGTACACGAAAGGCAAAATCCGCCGGAAATTCCGAGTGCCGTAATTGTGTGAGGGCGCGGTTGCCCGGGTCTATCATCCACTACTCGGTAACGTACACAGGAGAGCCATTTGTGGAAACGTCAATGCAGCGGGGCCGGTTCGTGCCTGGAAAGAGTCGGTCGTCATCCTTTACTATTCGGGCGCATCCGGCTGAAAATCCCGTTGTTCCTGGATAAGCGCGTGTATCAGGGTAGCAACGGGAAAGTGTATCCGAACGCATTTACAGAGCGTGTCTCCGATCAATCAGTCGACGTAATTTACCGAGGGGTATTTCTCGAAAACGACCACGTCAGATTCATGATACTTCCCGAGATCGGAGGTCTCATCCATATCGCGCAGGATTAAGACGGAAGCGTACGATTTCTTTTACAAGCAGACCGTAATCAAGCCTGCGCTGGTTGGACTGTTAGGTCCCTGCATCTCGGGCGGTGTCGAGTTTTAACTGGCCACAGCATCATCGCTCTTCGACCTTCGTGCCCGTCGAATATTGCATTGGGGAGGAAGACATGGCAGCCGAGCAGTACGGATCACGCGAAGCGGGCGATCCTTCGTTCTCGATTGCGAGGAATCACTATTACGGCGTCGATTATAGGAACGGAGTGGACCTCACCTGGTACAAGAACATCCCGGTTCCGACATCGTACCTGGTGACTAGATCAAACGTCGACTTCTTCGGAGGTTATGGCACGCGAACCAAGCCGGACTTGTTCACGTTGCCAATCGCTTCATCGCGCCCGGGAAGAAACAGCGGACTTAGGGAAATGGCGAATTCGGGTATGCATGCGACCGGGAACTCGCGCGGGTGTCTGGCAAGAAGCAAGCGACTTGCTTTCGGTATATCTCTTCCAGCATGGGCAACGGAAAAACCGAGGCCATGCTTTGGTATGCTTTCGCTTGTTTTGAGGAACGCCTGTCAGTGCCGGAAACAAGCAGTAGACTCGTACAACAAAGCGCGGAACGCCTCAGCGGATTATTGTTTCCCCACACGGCCCGAAGAACTAAGCGTGCTAGAGGCGGCTCTCCGACGTGATCCGGAAGAGGCGAGAGCTCATCCGGGCCTGGTTGAGCGACGTGACGATCTGAACGTAGAGCTTGCGACACTCTACAACGAGACCGGTGAGTATGAGAAAGCACGCTGCGTGCTGGAAAAACAGCGGCTCCATCGATGGGAGGGCGGGGAAGGTGTGGTTTCGGCGCGCAAATATCCGGAAAATCTTGGGCAGGGCAAACATTAGATGACGCAAGAAGTTCACCTCGACTATCTTTCCGGCATGGCGCTCGCGCAGCTTGGACGGAATGAAGCGGCTCAGTCATTTTGGCGGGGAGCGGCGAGCTCGGATCAGCGAGTCGATATGTCTGTGTATTTCAGAGGCCTTTCCCTACGCAGCCTCGGCGAAGAACCAGAGGCGCTTGCAACTTTGCGGGAGCTTCTGGAACGGGCAGAGGCATTGGCGCGAAGAGAAGCCGGAATCGACCCTTTCGCGACCTCGTTGCCCAATTTCCCGATTTTTGAGGATGATCTGCAGAGGCGGCAGCAGATCGAAGCGTTTCTTCTATGCGGATTGGCGCGGCTGGGCATTGGAGACACGGATCAAGCAAAGGTCAACCTGGAGAAGGTCACGTATCTCGACAAAAGACATCCCTGGGCGAGGGTGGAATTAATACGGCTTCGCTCCTCGAAAAAGCCTCCGACCGTGGGCACATGAGCGCGGTACCGCAGGCAGCCGTTTCGGAGACAAGCGGCGGGTTGTACGTCTTACTTTCTGCATTGGTTGCCGCTACAGCAGGACTATTGTTCGGTTTTGATATCGCCGTTATCAATGGCGGAATCCTCTTCCTGCAGGCCCAACTTCATCTAACCGAGGTACAAACGGAGTTTGCGGTGAGCGCGCTACTGTTTGGCTGCATCGTGGGAGCCGCGCTGGGAGGATGGTTCAGCGATGTATTTGGCAGGCGCCGTGTGCTGATGGTCTGCGCTATTCTGTTTGCGCTTTCTGCAATTGGAGCGGCGATTCCGCACAGCCTGGCGGAGTTCGTGACAGCGCGCGTGGCAGGAGGGTTCGCCATTGGAGCAGCTTCCGTGCTCGCTCCTCTCTACATCGCGGAAGTATCGCCAGCACGAATTCGGGGACGTCTCGTTTCGCTCAATCAGATGGCGATCGTGAGCGGCATTTTGCTGGCATATCTCACTAACTGGCTGTTGGCGTTCACGGGCCCGTCGAGCTGGCGCTGGATGTTTGCTGTGGCAGCTGTTCCAGCGATGGCATTTCTGATCGGCCTTTTGTTTGTTCCAGAGAGTCCGAGGTGGCTTGTTGAGAAAGGCCACGCCTCAGAGGCGCTCTTCGTGCTAACGAAAATCAATGGAGCCACGATCGCGGGCACGGAACTCGCCGAGATCACAAAGACGGTAGCGGAAGAATCGGGTTCACTCGTCGAACTTCTTCGCCCGGGATTTCGCAAGGCGTTGTGGATTGCAATAGCTCTTGCAATTCTGCAGCAGATTACGGGGATCAATACCGTACTCTTCTACGGCGCTGTGATTTTCAAACAGCAGGTACATAGCCAGAGCGCAAGCTCCGCCATTTTCGCCAATGTAATCGTTGGAATCGTGAACTTTTTGGCCACGCTTGTTGCGCTTGGTATTGTCGACAGATTCGGACGGAAACCATTGCTCCTGATTTCTTCAGGGCTGATGGCGTTTTGCCAGGCGGGTCTCGCTATGGCGTTCCTCGCGCACACGCCTTCGGCTCCGGTTGTATTGACGATGATGATGCTTTGCGTGGCGGCTTTCGCGATTGGTTTGGGGCCGTGTGTGTGGGTCCTGCTTTCAGAGATCTTTCCGACGCGCATAAGGGGGCGCGCGATGTCCATCGCGACACTCTTCCTATGGAGTGCGTGCACCTTGCTCACAATGACATTCCTCACTCTTTCCAAAGCGCTCTCTGCGACAGGCGCGTTTCTGATTTATTCACTGATGTGTGTGGTCACGTTTCTAATAGTCTGGCGCGCGGTTCCTGAAACGAAGGGGCGGAGTCTCGAACAGATCGAGAGGCTTTGGAAATGAGTTGGTTTCTGAAGTCGGGAGTAAGTTGCGCCGCGGATTGTGCTGGCAGTTGTTGCGATTCGGGCCACCGAAAGTATGGTAATTCTGGATGCTCACGCCTCGGGCGGGTGTTCGACGGTATCGGCGCGGTAAGCGCAGAGCATCTTCGCGACTCTTGATCGATTACCCCGAACCCTATCGCAGCTAGGTTCTCGATTATCTTTTTAAGCTTAATTATGGTCCCTCTTTGCAGCACTTAAAAGTGGAAGTAGGCGCGGATGTCAATTCAACAGACGCTTCCCGAGCCAAGCCATATGCGGTCGCGCGAGGATAGCGATTTCAGCAGGGGCTACGAATGGTGGCTGATGGAGGAGGCGCGAGGTGCAATCCACATATGATCCTGGACATCCTGCCGTGGGGCGCACCGGGATGGATAGGAAACGGCCGTTACTACTCGCCCGACATGGCCCGGTATGTGGCTGAGTTTGTCGAAGGTGCCAAGAGAGAGCACGGGCTTGACATCCAGTACGCGGGCATCTGGAACGAGAAGATCTACGATGCGCAGTATGTGCGGGAGCTAGACGAAGAACTTAGGAAGTGAAACCTACCAACTAAGGTTGTTTGCTATGACGAATATCCCGGCCAGCACCAGTGGAAGATCGCAGAGCAAATGGACCTTAATCGCGATCTGGCTGCGTCCGTCGATGTGGTCTCAGTACATTACCCGCAAACTGAAGATGGAGCGCTTACGACCACTCATCTGGCCAGGCGATCGGCAAGCCCTTGTGGTCGAGCGAAGACCAGCCGAACCCGGGGGCGGTCCCATCGTATCGCGAGACTGGCAGATCGGTGGCCGGATCCTTGCAAATGTTTACAACCGCAACTATCTCGAGGGCGCTTTGACAAAAACGGAGATATGGAGCCCGGTCACCGCCTACTACGACAACTTAGCCGCAGCGAACTCGGGTGATGTATGCGAATACGCCGTGGTCCGGATACTACAACGTGCAAAGCGCAATCTGGGTAACAGCCCACACTACCCAATTTGCAAGACCGGGATGGCAGTATCTGGATGACGCTTGCGGGTATTTTCCAGAGAAAGAGACGTTCGTCACTCTCATATCACCAAATGATCGCGATTGCAGCATCATTGCGGAGACAATCGCAGCGAGGCGCCCTCAGACGCTGAGTTTTAAGATCGAAGGTGGGTTGTCGACGGCCTTTGTCTGCCAGCAACTCCTCGGTTCGAATTTCAAACGGCTGCAAGTATCTCTCACGTCCGCGATTCCGCTCGACGACTACGCAGACCTTCCGCAGCTTATCAGCGCAGCGACGGATTTTATGAAGACCTCGTGCTGGCTTGACGCGGAATCATGGGTTAGGTCAACTTTCGTCTGAGAGATTCAGGCGATCGGATCCTGCAGCCTCAGCCATCGTCGCGAGAGCGGCTGGCTACGCCGCCTGATCGCGTATTTCGATGACCGTGATGTCATCCTCCTGCTGCCCGCGCGCTACTGCCGCAGCAACCAGCTCACCTGCGAACGCTGGCTTCCCCTTGCGATCGAGATTTAGAATTGCCTGGACTGCCCACTCTTCTTCCTCATCGCAATCGACGCCTGCTTCCGAAAGGCCATCGGAAAACAGAACCAGTTTGCTCCCCCGTTCGAAGTGGACGGCTTGCTCTTTGAAGTCGCACTTTTCAAAAGCGCCGAGAATCATCGAGCTCGGCTTGAGAAGCTCATACCTTCCGTCCTGTTTCAGCAGAACTGCCGAAGGATGTCCGCAATTCACGTACCGCAGCCCGCGGTCCTTCGCATCGTAAACGCCAAAGAAGAGCGTCGCAAAATGCTCAGGGCGCGTTGCCTGGAAAAACTGCTGGTTTACCCGCGTGAGAAGTCTGGAAAGATCGCCACCCAGATCAAGCTGGCTACGGATCGTGGCTTGCAGCGCCGCCACAAGCAGAGCCGCGCCGAGACCCTTGCCGCAGACGTCCCCCAGCAAAAAGGCCGCTCTGTCGGAATCGATCTCGAAAAAATCGTAGAGGTCTCCACCGACATCGCCTACGGGCAGGAATACGCAATCGAATTCCAAACCGGCCGCCGTGAATTGTTGCGGCGGAAGCAATTTCCTCTGAATCCGCCGTGCGATCGCAATCTCCGAAGCATGCCCGGAATCGACTGCCGGTTTCTGCGCCTCAGCGCCCAGATGCTTCTGGAACATCTCCAACACCGCGCGCACGTCCCACGGTTTGGTGATGAAATCGCGCGCCCCGTGCTGCATGGCTTGTACGGCGAGTTCGATCGTACTCCACCCAGTCATGGCAATGATCGGCACGTTGCGCCGGAGCGCTTTCAAACGGTCCAGCAGAGCAAGCCCTTCCTGACCGGACGTGGTATCCGACGTGTAATTCATATCGATGACGATCAGGTCAGGATCGCACGCGGCTGCCGTGGCGATCGCGTTATCCGGCGAGTCGGCCATCTTTATGGAATATCCGCCGCTCTTGAGCACGAGCCTGAGCGCTTCACGCACATCGGCCTGGTCATCGACAACCAGTACTGTACGGACATCGCTTCTGATCGTTCCCGTCGCTTGCATGTGAGTTACTTCACTCCATTAATGCAAACCGATGGCCACACTTATCCCATAAGAGCCACTCGTGTATTCAATGCTTTAACTAAGTGGCCGCTTGAGGGTAGTGTTCGGTTCTGAACACCTTATATGGCATTCTGCCACAGACGCTATTGGCCGAGTTTGAGGATTTCGATCGCGCCGTTGTTGTCCGTTAATCGCATCTCGCACCGGCCGCTTCCCAGCGTGCCATTCACGTCATCGTTGGACAGAGAACCGGAAACGGTCAGCGGAAACTCGGAACTGATCTTGCCAAAGGAAGTTCTCGCCGAAACTCGATAACTCGCATCGGCGGGCAAGTGGACGCGTAAAGTGGAGAATGATGTCCGGAGGGATATCGGCTGGCAGTTCCCACGCAGTACGCTCGTGGCATCTACGGCGCCATTCTGATTTTCGACTTCGATCGGGCCCGATATGCCGTCGAGCGAGACTGATCCGAAACTGGTTCTGATCTGAGCGCCCTTTGCGTTGCTGCCTTTCACGCTGCCGTTCGAATTCTCGACTGTTAAGAGTCCGCCGATATCGCTTGCCTGCACCATCCCGAAACTCGTTTTCAGATTGGCGGCCCCGCTGATTTTCGCGGCCGTGACACTTCCGTTACCGGATTCGATGCGGAGATCGCGTCGCACGTCGCTAACCTCGGTTGCTCCGAAAGAGTTCACGATCGTAAGTGTGCCGCCCACTCCGCTGCCCGAAACACGTGAATTGTTGCTCCGTATCGAGAGCTCATGGCCGATATTCGAAAACTGCACCTCAGCAAAAGTCGTCCTCAGGTTCGCCGAACCGTTTACGCTCTCGGCTATCACCTTACCGTTCGTGTTGTTCACCGTCAGGTCGCCTCGATAGCCTCGAACATTAACGTCGCCGAAAGAATTTCTTATGTCTCCTATGCCTCCGGAATCGCTGACCTGAACTGCTCCGTTACTATTTGAGATACTCACGCCGTTCGAAATTCGCTCCACATTCAGACCCGCGAATCGATCGCGCACTACGAGCGCACCCTTGACATCGGCGGCCTCGACGGCGCCATTACTCGTCTCAACCGTCACGTCCCCGACGTTGTTCGCCACCTCTACCCGGGCAAAGGAGTTCTCGAGACGCTGTGTGCCGCGGCCGTCCCGGAAGGTTAGCTCACCATGTGAGTTGGTGATGTCTGCATTCGCTCTCACGCCCGTGACTGACACCGCTCCAAATGCGTTGCGCACTGAAAGAGGTGAGGTCTCCGGAACAGTCACTTCATAATGGACGGAATAGGAGATGTTCGACCAGTGCATGCCGAACATCGTTTTCTGTGTCTCGGGATATCGCGTTCGAATCGAGAGTTCCGAGCCGGGCTCTACCAGGATCTGGACCTTGTCTGCATACTCTTTGGCCTGATTTGAGTCGGATGCAGAAACTCGAATATCAGCGTGAATAGCGACGTCCTGCTGCGCGTGAGTATGAATAATGATGTCGCCGAATTTGTTCTCGACCCTCACCTGCTCGCCGCCCCGAGCAGACACAGTCTGATCAAAATGGCGGGTATATTCATCGCGTGCGAAGACATTCGTGCTCAACGCGAATGCGAATACGAAAAGACTAGTTCTTCCGGTCACGTGCCAGTAGCTCCTGTAGAGTCTGCTGCTTTTCCCGATATAAATCGGCCAGGGTAGTCTGCAGCTGAACATTGAAACGATTCGAGGCAACATTCGCCCTCGTGTCGGCTATTGCCGAATCTAGAAGCAATAATTTCTCCCTCGCATTCACGACGTTTGGGGAAGCCGCGGTCGCCAGCTTTGGCTGCGCAAGCCGCGAGAGCTTATCGATCGATTGACGATAAGCCGCTTCGTTCTTTTCCACTTCGCGTAGCGCCTGATCTGTGAGAAAGTCTTGACCCGTATGGCTCGGTTTCGAAGCCGTCTGAGCGGCTGGTGAAGCCTGCGGTTGAACCGGCGCATGCCAGAAGCGCAGCGGAATCAGAACCGCCACCGCAAGGACCGCCGCCAGCGCCCAGATCTTCGATTCCTTCCACCAACGCCGGGCCGGTTTCGGCTCTGCCTGGATGGCTTCCCGAATTTTCGGCCAGAGATCCGCGCTGTCCCATTCTTGATGCAGCTCACGCGCGCTGCTCGATATCTCCGTCCACAAGCGGTATTCACGCCTGCATTCCGCACAGGTCTTCAGGTGCTCGCGCGCCTCCGGCATGAGATCGGAAACGGCCAGTGCGCGCTCGAGATCGCCACATTCGAACTTCATTTTGTCGTCTCCGTGAGCAAACGTTTAAGCTGGCTCTTGGCTTCGAATAGCCAGCTGCGCGAGGTTCCCTCGGGAACTTCCAGAATGGAGGCAATTTCCGAGTGCCTCAGTCCCTCTACTTCGAACATCAGAAAAACCAGTCGCTGGCGCTCGCCGATCAAGCCCAGCGCCCGCTCGATCGCGATCTTCACAGGCAGTTTGCTCTCGCTGCGAAACTCCGCGGGCGGTGCGGATTCGGAGAGATGCTGCCGCTTTCGGATGATGTCGTAGCAGCAGTTCAATAGGATCCGGTAAATCCACGTCGAGATGGATGAATGCCCTTCAAACTTCTGGGCCGCCCGATACACCTTGAGAAAAGTTTCCTGGACGCTGTCCTCCGCATCGGCTCGACTACCCAGAAGATGGAACGCCAAACTCTTCATGCGTGCAGAGTGTATGGAATATAACGATTCGAAGGCGCGCAAATTTCCTCGCTTGCAAGCTTCTGCAAGTTCGGCGTCACTCGGATTGTCGGATAGGCTAGTAGCGAAGTGGAGCGGCAACCCGATCTCCCACACCATATTCCTCGTTTTCGGGCATTAGACGGCTGCCATGGACCAAACGTTGGGAAACGAGAAAAAAAGTTTTCTTGCGTCGCCGGGGCGAGATCATCTGAGAAACGCGATGTACTCTCTGGTTTTAACTTGCCGGCCCGATCAAGTTGATCTTTTATCGAGCGACTTGTGGGAAGCGGGTACATCCGGATTCCGTGAAGTACAGACCAGCGCCGGCTCAACGACCCTGATCGCAGCGTTCGATGCCGAGGCCGAACGCGCTGCCCTCCTCGAACAATTTTCGAGCTTCACACCCGAGTGGCGGCGGGAGACGGACACCGACTGGGTACAGGAAACCGAGCGCGCCTGGCCGCCACGCATAGTCGGTGAGCGGCTGTTTCTTGCCCCTTCGTGGTCAACGGCGGCAACTCCCGAAGGCCGCCTCCGTATCATTCACAACCCCGGACTCGCCTCGGGAACAGGCGAACATCCGTGTACCCGGCTTGCTCTGCGCGCGCTCGAACGGACCGTAACACCTGGCTGCTCGCTCATCGACATCGGCACGGGATCGGGCATCCTTGCGATCGCCGCACTGCGGTTGGGTGCGGCACTGGCGATCGGTTGTGATCCGGATCAAACCGCCCTGGGTGTCGCGCAAGAAAATCTACGCCTGAACGGCTTGGCCGCGAACTTAATCGCGGGTTCGGCCAACTGTTTCCGCGAGGCTAGCGCCGGTATAGTCGTCGCCAATATCAACGCAAGTGTTTTGTTAGCCCTGGCCGATGAGTTGCTCGCAGTGCTTACTCCCGGCGGCATTCTGATCCTTACTGGATTCCCGGAGAGCGAGTCGCAGACAATCGCTCAGTTATTCGCGCCATCCGTCTCGACAGAAGAAGACGGCTGGAGTTGCCTTGTTTGCCGGCCTTGCTGATATTGAGCGCGCCGAGTTGTGTAGATTGGCAATCTGCGCGCTTTAACGACTTACCCCGGCCTATCTGGCAGTCCAGCCGAGATCGATGTCCAAGGCGGCGCCCGTGAAGCCTGCGGCCTGATCCGAACACAGATACAGAGCAAGAGAAGCCACCTCGGCAGGGTCGAGCAGTCGCTTGATCGCAGCGGGCTCGGTCATGATTTTCGTCACGACATCGTCGGATGAGATGCCATGCCGGACCGCTTGATCGGCAATCTGCTTTTCGACAAGCGGCGTACGGACGTAAGCGGGGCAGATCGCATTGCAGGTCACGTTGTGCTGAGCAACCTCCAACGCTATAGCCTTCGTAAGGCCCAGCACACCATGTTTGGCTGCGATATACGCGGATTTGAACGGAGACGCGACTTTTGCGTGGAAGGATCCGATGTTGATGATGCGCCCCCATCGACGCTCAATCATGTGGGGCAACGCGTACTTCGAGCAAAGAAACGGTCCGGTTAACATCACCCCGAGCAGCAAATTCCAGCGGTCCTCGGGAAACTCGACAACGGGGGCAATGTGCTGAATGCCGGCATTGTTGACCAGGATGTCGAGACGACCAAACTTTTCAACAGTCGTATTCACCAAGCGTCGAACATCGCCGGCTTCAGCCACGTTTGTCTCTACGTACAGTCCTTCGGTACCGAGGCGCTGAAGCTCATCTTTGGCCCGTGCGCCCCCGGTAGAATCGAGATCCGCAATGACAAATGATGCGCCAGCGTTCGCAAACGCTTTAGCAATGGCGTATCCGATGCCGCTGGCGCCGCCGGTGATAATAGCCACTTTTCCGTTCATGTAGTCCTCACTATAGTGTCAACCGTCGCGAGACTGCCAGCATCGGACGAACGCTGGTGCAATTTAGGTGCTCGCCGAAGATGGTATAGGCACATGGCCACGGAGGTGTTCGAATGACATATGTACCTGATCCCAAACGGTATCAAGAACCGCAGTTTAGGCGCTGCGGCAGGTCTGGAATTGTACTGCCGCCGATATCGCTTGGCCTGTGGCAGAACTTCGGCGGGATCGATGCCTTTGAGACTGGACGAGCAATGATTCGCCGAGCCTTCGACCGCGGCGTCACCCATTTCGATCTGGCGAACAACTATGGACCACCGTATGGGTCGGCGGAAGAGAATTTCGGCGAGATCCTGCGTAAGGACTTTCGCGCCTATCGAAACGAACTTATGATCTCGTCAAAGGCGGGATGGGACATGTGGCCGGGTCCTTATGGCGTGGGCGGATCACGCAAATACATGTTGGCTTCTTTGGACGACAGCCTGCGACGGATGGGACTGGATTATGTGGACATCTTTTATTCGCATCGCCCCGCCTTCAATGTGCCGCTGGAAGAAACGATGGGAGCGCTGGTGCAAGCAGTACGTCAGGGTAAGGCGCTCTATGTTGGCATCTCGTCGTATAGCCCCGAGCGAACGCGGGAGGCCGCACAGATCTTGCGCGACGAGAAGGTCCAGCCTCTGATTCATCAGCCGTCATATTCAATGCTGAATCGGTGGGTCGAGCAGGAACTGCTGGCAACTCTGGACGAACTCGGAATAGGCTGTATAGCCTTCTCGCCTCTAGGCCAAGGGCTGCTCACCGACAAGTACTTGAAAGCCCTCCCTGAAAGCTCTCGCGCAGCTTCGGATGGTTCGTTTCAGCGGTCCCTTCTCACCGCAGAGAACCTTTCTAATGTGCGGCAGCTGAATGAAATTGCACGCCGTCGCGGACAGACGCTGGCCCAGATGGCCATCGCATGGGTACTGCGCGATCCACGCGTTACCTCGGCACTCATCGGCGCAAGAAACGTTGAGCAGCTTGATGACTCGCTGGACGCGGTGAAACGGCTGCAGTTCACGGACGAAGAGTTGAACGAAATCGAACGATTTGCCCAGGAGGGCGGCATTGACCTGTGGAGGGGAGCTCGGGAAGGAACAGAGTAGAGCTGATGAATACTTAGAACGGCCTCTCGCCGCAGACCATGCCGCCGTACTCCGGCTAGCTTTTGAGAAACGCCAGCAGGTCGGCGTTGATCGTCTCGGCTTCGGTTGTCGGCATGCCGTGCGGAAAGGCTTTATATGTTTTCAAGGTCCCGTTCTTCAGCAGCTTCGCCGAGAGCGGACCGGCCGCTACATACGGCACAATCTGGTCGTCTTCGCTGTGCATCACCAGCACCGGAACCGTAATCTTCTTGAGGTCTTCCGTGAAATCGGTCTGCGAAAAAGCCACGATACCGTCATAATGCGCCTTCGCGCCTCCCATCATGCCCTGCCGCCACCAATTGTGGATGGTCGGTTCCGACGGCTTCGCACCCGGCCGGTTGTAGTTGTAAAAAGGACCGGACGCTATATCCATATAGAATTTCGAACGATTGGCGGCAAGCTGCGCCTGCAAATCGTCGAACACGGTCTTTGGAAGTCCCAGCGGGTTGGCTTGCGTCTTCAGCATCAGCGGGGGCACTGCGCTGATCAGCGCTGCCTTGCTCACCCGCTTCTCGCCATGGCGCCCTAGATAGTGCGTGACCTCGCCGCCTCCGGTGGAATGCCCGATGTGGATCGCGTTCTTCAGGTCGAGATGTTCCGTAAGAGCCGCCAGGTCGTCGGCATAGTGGTCCATATCGTGACCGTCGCCGGTCTGCGTCGAACGGCCGTGCCCGCGCCGGTCATGCGCGATCACCCGATACCCGTGTTGCATAAAGAACAGCAACTGCGTATCCCAATCGTCGGCCGACAGCGGCCAGCCATGGCTGAACACGATTGGCTGGCCTGAACCCCAGTCCTTATAGAAGATTTCCGTACCGTCTTTGGTTTGAATGGTAGGCATGTGGCTCCTGTTAGATCTACGCGCGGAGGTCCCATTAGAGCACACCAACCACTGATCTTCGGCACCCGCGCAAGGGCAGGCGCGGCACTCTACACCCCCTCGTTAGCGTCTATTTACCGGCGCCGGTTCGCGGCTCCGGAAGGCGGTTCACGATAAAGCTCGAGATCCGTTGACCGGCGGGCGGGTCTAGGTTGGCCAATACCACCACGACATAGCCCACGGCAGGACAGATCTTCAGATCGTCATCCAACCCCGGCGCGAGACCCCCATGGCCGAAACACCGCACCCCATTCAAGGTGAACTCTTCGAAGCCGTATCCGTAGTGTCCTCCGATCGGCATCCCGGTGTGCCCGGTCGTGAGCAGTTCCGTGTCGCGAGCCTCCAGCAATTTGTTGCCTTGCAGCGCGTTGGCAAAGTGCAGAAGATCTCCGACGGTGGTGTAGCCACCACCGGCCGCCGTTCCTCGAAATTGCGGGGAAGTTCTGTCGGTATGCCAGGTGTTTCCTCCCCGTTTTGTGTAACCGAGGCTCAGATCCGGCACGGGTTGCGGCCCTGGCTCGGGGAGCGCGGTCGAGGTCATCCCAGCCGGAATGTAGACGTGGTCGCGTACGTAGTCGTAGTAGTTCTGGCCGCTTACCCGGTCGATAACCGCACCGAGAATCACGAAGCCGTAGTTGCTGTATTCGAAGCGGCTCCCTGGCTCAAACCGGAGTGGACGACTCCCAAACAGACGGATGTAATCTTCATGAGTGTGCAACTCGAGCAGATGGCTCTCGAACTCCGGGCCAAAAAAGTCTCCCGTACCCCCGGTATGGCTCAGTAATTGACGGATCGTTACCTTCGATGCAAGTTCTTGATTGGGGTAGTCCGTTAAATATTTTCTGATTGGATCGTCGAGCTTGAGTTTTCCCGCCCTGACGAGCTGTAGCGTGGCGACTGCCGTGAACATTTTATCCATGGAAGCCATACCGAATCGTGTATGCAAAGTATTGGGAAGGTGATGTTCCCGATCGGCCAGGCCGTACGCTTGCGCGAAGACCTGCTGGCCGTTTTTCGCCACCAGCACGGCCCCGGAAAACTTGTCGGCCGATGTCATCTGCTGCAGGAGTTGTCGCGTACGATAAATCAGCTCAATCTCATTTAAATGCGGCGGAGCAATCGGCTCCGGGTGCAACTTGAGAATGCGATGTGGTTCTGCCGCTTCCACCTCGACAACAATCCGGGCCGTCTGATCAGTGTTCCGCTCCTGTATCAGAGCAGTGACCTGCACGGGAGTTTCTGCCTCGATCTTCATGAGAGTGAAACCGCCCGTCAAATCGCGAAATGGGGCATACCGAAACATCGGCTCGGGTTCCGTAGCGAAGCTCTTTTTCACGAACGCGAGATAGGCGTTCCAGTCATCCGCGTCGTAGGCCGCGAGCCAATTCTTCAGTTGTTGACTGGCTGAATGAGTTGAGGCCGGCGTCTGCGCACCCGAAGCGAGGGCAAGACTCAACACCAGACAAGCCGTTATGGATGCTGTCTGCTGTCGCATATCTTCAGGCACGCCGAATTTCTTGGAAAGCAGATCAGGCGTTGCGGGAGAAGCATCGCCCAAGACTCATGACCTTTAGGTTTTCTTTCCCCCGTCGATAGAGTTAGAATTAACGCGGCGCCGAAAACGGCGGCCGTCAACATCCGGGCTAAGTTCGAGGACGAGCCTATCTCCGAATAAAGAGGCGCATTCTTTGGCACGGGAGTTGAAAGATAGTGAATCTGTTGTTTAGCGACCGAGACCGCTAGGTCAGCAAACAGACGCCAAGAGCCTTGTTTACTCTTGCACTGTTCAAAGATGCCCAGCATCTCATCTCCGAACTCGTGGCGAAAGGGCTTCGGGTATAGCGAGAGAAACTGTTGATATAACCTGCGCGAGATAGATCCGGTCACTCCACCCTCCTCGGTTTCATTGGCTGGAGATATCTCTTCGTTTGCCGAACCAGGTCGTCGAGACGGCCGATCTCGTACGAAAGAGCAGCCTTGCCGGCGGCTGTTAGCCGATACAGACGCTTTTCGGTCTCGGTTGCAGGTTGCAGATCGCGAACCCAACCCTGTTCCATGAAGCGTTTCAAGTTGTCGTATAAGGTGCCGGGGCCGATTCGAATTCTGCCCTGCGATTCTGCAGAGACTGCCTGGATGATTCCATAGCCGTGAAGGTCTTCGCTCGCGAGCGCTGCGAGAATCTGAAGCGCCGCTGGTGATAACGGCGCAGGAGGTTTGCTTTTGGGTTGCATAGTCGAGACCCGAGTATATCGAGATCCGACTATACTGTCAACTCCAGGTCTCGTACTGCGGCTTCGTCCTGAATGACGTCCGCTGCGCTAACCGGCGTGGCCGGGTGGCGGGCCGGCGTGCGAGCCGCGGTCACGCATTCGTCCCGCCATCAACCGTCAGATTGGCCCCCGTGATGTAGGAGGACTCCGGGCCGGCGACGAACGCCACCAGGGCCGCGACCTCTTCAACCTTGCCATAACGGTCCAACGCTGTGGCGGCCTTCTGAGGCACCGCCCAGTTGCCGCCGGCCGGGTTCAAATCTGTGTCGATCGGACCGGCTGGATGTTGTTCACCGTGATACCTCGGCTCCCTACCTCTCTGGACAAGCTTTGACTGAACATTTTGACAGCGCCCTTGGTGGCCGAGTAAGCTACCAGTCCGGGTGTCATCACACGCTCTCCCACACACGAGCCGATCGTGATGATGCGTCCGCCATGATTCATGTGCTGAAGCGCTACTTGTGTCGCCACGAGCGTGCCGCGAACGTTAAGGTTGATCATCCGGTCCATGTCCTCCAGCGTTTTCTGCTCGAAGGTCTTCGGGATGGCTGTTCCGGCATTGTTGACCAGCACATCGAGGCCGCCGAACATGGCGACGGCTTTTTCCACGGCGCCCTTCACAGCCTCTGGATTCGCAGCATCCGCTTGAATAGCGATCGCTTTCCCACCCGCGCTTTCAATAGACTTCACAACCGATGCGGCCGCATCCGTGCCTTTGGCATACGTGATCGCGACGGTCGCTCCCTCATCGGGTAGCTTTTTCGCGATTGCCGCGCCAATACCGCGCGATCCGCCTGTAACGAGTGCTACTTTTTTGCTCAATTTAGACATGGGTCTCCTATGATGTTTCGTGAACGAGTCACCGCTCCGCTGATCGACCGGAATCGTCTCTAGCCCGGAACTGTCAGCCTGTTATCCGATGTGCGACGGTCGCCAGCCGACAGGCGCCTTCTAGGAATACGAGCCATTCCTCGTGGGAATACCAGCCCTCACGTAGAACAATAGAAAAGCATATGGACAAATTTGAAGCCATGCAGATGTTCGTGCGAGTGGCCGAAAAGCGAAGCTTCTCCGCGGTGGCGAAAGAACGTGGAATCGGCCAGCCGGCCGTCAGCAAGCAGATCTCCGCTCTCGAGCGCGAGGTGGGCACCGAACTGATTCACCGGACTCCTCGTTCGATGGTTCTGACAGAGGCGGGTAAAGATCTCTATGAGACAGCGTTGCGCATTCTCGATGACTTTGAGAACGCGACTTCCCGAATCGGCCGAGGTCAAACCGCGCCGAAAGGTCTCATCCGTGTAACTGTTACACCCACGTTTGCCCGCCTCCACATGGTTTCGAAGCTGGCTGCTTTTTTCGCTGCCTATCCCGACATGGCTATTGAGATGGCCGCCTCCGAAAGCCCCACGACCATCGTCGAAGACGGCTTCGATCTGGCTATCCGCTCAGGCGATCTACCAGACTCCGCTCTGGTTGCCCGAAAATTCGCTCAGACCATGACCATTCTTGTGGCTACTCCCCAGTTCCTCACGCGGCACGGTGCACCGGAATCCCCGGAAGATCTCGAGCGCTTTCGATCGATTGTTTTCGTCGAGCGGGGCTCCGTGCAGCCGTGGTGCTTTGGTTCCGGAGCAGACGTCAAGCGCATCGTTCCCACGGGAGTCTTTCGGACCAGCGACATCGAACAAATGAGGATCGGTGTTCTGGAACACCTGGGGATCGCGCAAGCGCCAGCGTGGCTATTCGCCGCAGAACTCAGAGAAGGCACGGTTCTCCGTCTTCTGACGTCTTACGAACGAACAGTGCCGATTCTCGCCGTTCGGCCCGCGAGCCGCCGGCTCTCGACCAAGGTACGCGTTTTTATCGAGCACCTGGAGAAAACTTTCGCGCTCTGTTCGCAGTTCAATCCGCGGCCCAGCTAAACTTTTACGAGCACAAGTCCGCGATATTGTGTGCGGGCGCAGAGAGCATCGTTTCGTTTCAGTGTTGGGGCTCTTGCGTTGAGCAGAGATCATCCTGAACAGAACATCCACCTATCGTTGCGTCGAGGCGATCCAGATCCCAAAGGATAATGAGGAGTTCTGGGCTCCAAGAGCATAGCCTTGGGAGCAACGAAATCTACTCATGCCTCAGCGCCACTATTGGGTCGAGGCTCGCCGCGCGGCGCGCCGGCATATAGGTGGCAACCAGCGAAACAAGTGCGACGATTAACGCTGCGGCGACGGCGACCACCGGCCCTTGTGCAGCGAACCCGTTGAATAAACCGGACAAAAGGTGCGGCAGCGGAAGCGCGAGGAGGATGCCGATGGCGCATCCGATCCCCGCGAGCATAGCCCCTTGTCGCAGCACCAGGCCAACCACATTCTTCTTTTGCGCCCCGAGCGCCACGCGGAGTCCAATCTCGCGCGTTCGCTGCGCCACGGAATAAGCAATAAGTCCGTAAATACCTACTGCCGCGAGCACGAGCGCTAGGCCGGCGAAAAGTCCCAACAATCCAGCCATCAGTTTGTCACCGCCCACACTGTCGGCGACCAGGTCCTGCATGGCCTGAATTCTTCCCAGCGCCTGGTCTTTATCGACCGACCATACTGTGTTCCGCAGCATGGTCTGTCGTGAACCGAAAACGAGCGGCTTTTTATCAGCGGGATTTGCATGGTACGGAAATAATCCGGCCCGATGACGAAAAATTCGGCCCAAGGGCGCTGTGATGGGGGCTGCACCCGGCCCACGACATCAAATCCGGTGCTATAGAAACAGCCCATCGGGACACAAGAATCCACATCGGCACTGTCAATTTCTGGATAGCTCCTCAGCTTCTCCGTTACTTGCTCGAAAAGGGCGATCCGCGCGTTTAGCTCGTTGTACCGGCGGTCATTCAAATCCAGGTTCGCGATCAAGAGGTGCCGGGGATTAAAGCCATTCGGCGCGCTCAACTCGCGCAGCATCTCACGCATGGTCACGCACGCGGCGGTCAAGAGAACAAGAACAAGCGCAATTTCGCCAGTCACGAGCGCGCTGCGGAGGCGGCTACGGCCAAAGCTTGGGCCTGTCCGGCCGCTTTCGCTCAGCGAATCGCACGTATTGGCTTTCGAGGCTTGAATGGCGGGCACGAGGCCAAACACAATTGTGGTCAGCAGAGAAATCAGTAATGCAAAGAGCAGCGTCGGCTGATCTAGGTGGAATCCGACTGCCTGCTGCCGCCCGTATGCATTGAAATCGAAGCCTATTCGGAGGAGTTGGATGCCCCATATGGAAAGCAACAGCCCCAGTCCGCCGCCGGCTGCGCTAATCAGTGAACTTTCCGCGAGCATTTGCCAGAGAAGCCGGCCGCGGCTCGCGCCCACCGCCGATCTGATGGCCAATTCGTGAGCTCGGGCCGCCCCTCGCGCCAGCAGCAATCCTGCAATGTTTGCGCAGGCAAGCAGCAAAACCAAGCCCACCACCGTCAATAGCAGCATCATGCCCTTGCGCACCTGTGCAGACTGGATGTTGTATTCCTGGAGGGTCAAAACCGTGACGCCCCAATCCTTGTTTGTTTTGGGATAGCTTCGCGCGAGCCGCTGTCCGATGGAATTCATTTCCACCTGAGCCTGCTTAACGGTTACGCCCGGTTTTAAGCGCCCCAAAATAAGATCGATGTAATGATTGCCGCGCGCGGAAGGGGTCAAGTCCTCGGGGTTGAAAACCAGCGGCGTCCATAGATGCGGTATAGATGTAGAGGTGCCGGCGCGCGGCGGCATCACACCGACAATTCTGTATCGCTCGCCGTTGATTCCGAGATCCTTTCGCTATTGCGTTCGGGTCGGAGCCAAAACGCTCGCGCCAGAGGGCGTCACTGAGAACCACCACATGATCGTTTCCGGCCTGATCTTCGCCCGCCAAAAACGCCCGCCCGAGAACGGGCATCATCCCAATGACATTGAAGTAATCCGTCGTTACACGGTCGCCGATCGCCGCTTCCGGCGCGCTCTTGCCCGTCAGAGTGAAGGAGCGCCCAGACTCGACAGCGGCCATCTCCTCAAAGACGTCGTTCTGCTTTTCCCACGACTCGAAATCGGGCGCGGAAACGCGCACCAGATCATAACCTCTGACAAGGTCCTTGGAAGAAACCGCGCACAAGCGATCGGGATCTTTTACGGATGGCTTTCGCAGCAGGATCGCGCTGACCGCGCTGAAGATGGTGGTGTTCGCTGCAATACCCAATCCCAGGGTAATAATCGCCATCGCTGCGAAGCCGGGATTCCCCGCCAGCGTTCGCAGAGCGTACCGGACGTCGCGCAAGAAGTTCTCGATCAGGTTTACACGTCTCATGTCGCGACACTCCTCCTTCGTCTTTTCCACTGGTCCAAACTGGTGCTGCGCCGCCATGCGAGCCTCCGACTCGCTCATACCGGAAGCTATCGCTTCCTTGACCAGTTGTTCGAAATGGAGTTCGATCTCGCGCTGGAGATCCGAGTCGACCCGAGATCGCCGGAACAATGAACGAGCGCGATGCATCACCACGCTACTGAATCGCATAAGCGCTCCCTACGATACTATGAACATCGACATTATACCTCGACTATCGACAATAGGCAAGGCTGGGAGAAGCGGTGGGCGCTAGTTCCGGCTGCGCTTGGTCGCCTTTGCGGGAGTAGAGCTCTCTTCGTGGACATGTTCCAGCGCGTCTTCCAAAGTCTGCCCTCCCGCGAGCACCGGTGCAAAGAGATCACCCACTTCTTGGAATCGCTCAATGCTGTTGTCGATGCGGAAATCGTGGGGCTGTAGCCCGCGTTTCACCTCTTTCCAATTGAGCGGCGTAGCCACGGGAGCGCCATCATACGCTCGCGTGACATACGGGGCTGCAATGGTTTTTCCGGTGCCGATCTGCAGGTAATCGAAATAGACGCGCCCCTGTTTCCGTTTCTCTACAGAACGAGGCGTAGTGAACAGATTGGGTTCTCTTTCGTTGACGAGATGCGCCACGATCTCGGCAAAACTGCGCACTTGATCGTAGCTATACCTCGGCTCGAGCGGCACATAAACGTGCATTCCGTCCCCGCCGGTGGTCTTTGGGTAACCTTTCAATCCGAGGTCCGAAAGAACCTCCCGGACCAGCAGCGCGGCTTCGACAATCTGATCGAAAGACGTTTCGACAGGATCCAAGTCGAGCAGCATCCAGTCCGGTTTATCGAGGCTGCCCACGCGGCTCATCCAGGGGTTTTGATCGATACAACCCAGGTTGACCAGGTATAGGAGGCTCGCCAGATCGTTGGCTAGCGGATAGTGGTTCACCTTCGTACCGCCATGCTCTACAATCTCCTCGCAACGAAGCCACTTCGGGAAATGAGTCGCGTTCTTTTGAAAAAAATATTCCTCTGCAATTCCATTGGGATAACGCTTCATCGAGAGCGGCCGGTTTTTCAGATGTGGTAACAGCCACTCCGCTACCCCGTCGTAGAACTCCAACAAATCCCGCTTCTTCCAACCATCTTTCGGAAAATAAACCTTATCGAGGTTTGTGAACTTCAGAGTATGTCCGTCGATGTCCGCCGCAGCCTCTTTACCGCTCAGATCGATTCTTTTTTTAGGTGGGTAAAAACCCTCCTCCCGGCGAACTTCGTCCGGCGCCTTATCATCTCGCAAACCAATAAAGACGGGGGCGCGGAGGAGACCGTCCTTGGTCCACTCGGAGAATGAGACCTGGATTATTACCTCTGGCTTAACCCACGTGACGCCTTTTATCTTCGGCTTCGGGGTTAGCGGGCACGTTTTCGTAACCAGCGGTTCGAGGCGCTCGTGAATCGCCTTCATCAGCTTGTGGTCGAATCCCGTGCCGACCTGGCCGGCATGGCGCAGTTTGCCGTTCTCACGAACGCCAAGAACTAAAGCGCCGAAATAGTCCCGTTCACCCGCCGTGAAGCCGGCGATAACGAATTCCTGCTGGTTAGAAACCTTGATTTTCTGCCAGCGGCCGGAGCGAGTTCCCTGATAGGAACTGGTGCGATCCTTCGCAACAATCCCTTCCAGCCCCATGCCGCGCGCAACCTCAAACATCTGCTCACCGGTCGTGTCGAATGCTTCAGAGATACGAATATGTTCGTCCGGTACGACTAACGCGTTCAGCAGCTTCTTGCGTTCTTCGAGGGCGACTTCTCGAACGTCGTAACCCTCGACATACAGAATGTCGAACAGAAAGAGCGTGGCCGGTGCGGTTTCCGCCAGCTGTCGAACCGCGCTCAGGTTAGCGCCTATACGCGGCTGGATGTTCTGGAAACGGGCCCGCCCTTCCTCATCGAGTACACAGATTTCACCGTCCAGCCAGGCGGTCTTGGCGTGAACGTGTTTGGGAAGATCCGCCAGTTCGGGATACTGTTTTTCGCATCTCTTCCCGCTCCGGGATTGGATGTGGAGCTTGCCATTGTCGATGAGACAGAGCGCGCGAATTCCATCCCACTTAACTTCGTAGAGCCAGCTCGAGCCTTCCGGCGGCTTGTCTACAGCCGTCGCCAGCATAGGTTCGATGGTTGCAGGTAACGCGGCTTTTCGGGCGCCTTTCAAATGGGAGACCTGCGGTGGATCCGTATTCTCCGCAATTTGGTCTTGAGTCCGCTTAGTCGCTACGCTCCAGGCGAACTGGTCGATATCGTAGCCGGGCACCGCGTGCTCGTCTTTCTTCTTGATGAGCAGCCACTCGTTCCCTTTCCCGGCATGCTTCATGTGGACGATGGCGAAAGAGCCTTTTAGCTTGACGCCATGCAGTTCGAATTTGAAGTCGCCGCGCTCCAGTTGTTGCTGGACCGGCATATCGCCCAGCACCTCATAAGTCCCCTGATCCCAGAGCATCACGCTTCCGCCACCGTAATTACCCTTAGGGATGTTGCCCTCGAATGTTCCGTAGTCGAGCGGATGGTCTTCGACTTTCATCGCAAGCGCTTTGCGAGTGGGATCCAGGCTCGGCCCTTTCGGAACAGCCCAGCTGACAAGGACGCCGCCAACTTCGAGGCGAAAATCATAGTGCAGCCGCGTGGCATCATGGCGCTGGACACAGAAAAAACCGCCCGTATCGCCGCCGCTGTGACCCTTTTTCTCGCTCGGTGGGGGCTCAGGCGTCGCTTCGAAGTTTCTTTTTCGTGCGTATTCCTTGAGGCCCATCCGCTGTCGTCATTATGCCAATCTCAGCTTCGTTGAGGAAAGCTGGAAACTGCTAATCTGAAGGCACGCCGAACCTTTTCGATGAACTTCGCCGAGCAGCTTAAAAACCAGCTCAATATAGTGGACGTTGTTCAGCAGTATGTGCTTTTAAAGCGGCAAGGATCGGGCCAGCGCTGGGTGGGGCTTTGCCCGTTCCATTCGGAAAAGACCCCGTCGTTTGGAGTTCACAGCGGCCATCAATACTACAAATGCTTCGGCTGCGATGCGGGCGGGGACGTTTTGAACTTCATACAGCAGATCGAAAGCCTGACCTTTGCTGAAACGCTTCGCTTGCTCGCAGACCGGTACAGCATACCGATGCCTGAGCGGCAGCGTAACGATGACCCTGAGGCTCAGCGCTACGCAGCTCTGCTCGAGGTTCACGAAGCAGCAGCCGCCCTCTTTCAAGAAAATCTCCGAGGGCAGTCGGGCGTGCAGGCGCGCGCTTACCTCGAATCTCGCGGGGTAGGGCCAGATGCAATAAAGGAGTTTCGGCTCGGCCTCGCTGACTCTTCAGGGCAACAACTCGCCCAGCGGCTAAAGAGCTTCGGCGAGAAACTGCTCGTGGACGCAGGGCTGATAGCCCAGCGGCAGGACACACCAGGAGTTTATGATCGGTTTCGCAGCCGCTTGATGTTCCCTATCCAAAATGGCTCGGGGAAAGTGATCGCATTTGGCGGCAGAGCACTTTCTGCGGACGACAAAGTCAAGTACCTGAACTCGCCTGAAACCAAACTGTACTCGAAGTCTTCGGTACTTTACAATCTGCATCGCGCCAAGATAGCCGCGCGAAAGAACGATCGCATGATCATAGTGGAAGGCTATATGGATGCCATCGGAATTTATTCATCGGGTATTCAGGAAGTGGTCGCTCTATGCGGCACCGCGCTCGGCCCGAGCCAGATTCGGGCGATGAAGCAGGAGACATCCTATCAGTCAGGCCGCGGGCATGTCGTTCTAAACTTCGATTCGGATAGTGCCGGCAACCGCTCCACCGAGAAGTACATACCTCAGCTTTTGGCATCGGGACTAAGAGTCCGGGTACTAAACATCCCGGGCGATCTAGATCCTGATGAATTCATTCAGAAGAACGGCGCAGATGCCTATTCGAAGCTTCTGGAAAATGCTCCCTCATATTTTCACTGGCTGACCGATAACGCCAAAACGAAGTTCGATATGAGAACGCCGGAAGGTCGAGTGGATGCGTTCAAATTCATTCTGCCCTCGGTAGAGCATGTAAGAGATCGAATTGAAAGGGACACGATAGCAACCGAGATTGCGGAACGCCTGGACATAGACCGCGATATGGTTCGACAGGCACTCCGTCCAAATAATTCTTCAAAGTCCGCCGCAAGGTCTCACGATTACGTCGCCGCCGTTCCCGCGAATGAACGATTGTTGATTGCTTGTATGCTGACGAGCGCTGATGCCCGTGCTGTGGTCCGTCACTTTTTCACCCAAGCCGAAACTTTGGATACCCCGGAGTTAGGAACAATATTTCAAGCTATCCTTTCACCGGGCGCCGATGCCAGCAGCTTTTCATTGGGGGCTGTCCTCGCGACTCTCGACTCACGGTCGCAGCGCGTCCTTTCAGAGATCAGTTTTTCCGAATGCGGCGTGACGGAAGAGCAGGCCGTGGAACAGGCTTTGGGGTGCCTTAAACAGTTCGAGGAGAAATCATTTCATCGAAAACTAGAGCTCTTGAAGAGGCGTGTTCGAGAGGCGGAAGCGCAAGGAAATCTCAATGAGGCTTTCCGTGCAATGGAGGAGCTGAACGGGGTGATGCGGCTCTCCGGCAAAACCTGAATAGTTGTAATATGAGGAGTCAAGGAATCAGATGGGGGCGCCTTGGCCGAGATCCGGTGGTTCTAAAACAGCTTGCTTGCCAGCGAGTTTCTCGTAACGGATAACAAAAGGCAGTTGATGCAGGACAGGAACGAAAAGGGCTTCGCACTATACGACGATCTACAGGAATCGGTACGCGAAGACCTGACCAGCGGGAGCGATCTTAACGATCTGTTTGGAGATCTGGAAAGCGCTCCAGCAGAACTGCTGGAAGAAAACAAAGAGTACGACAAGAGAGGAGAAGAAGTAGATGGCCTTTCCGACCTCGATCTCTCTCCGGGCGCTCTCGACAAGAACAACGACTCGGTCCGTATTTATCTCCGCGAGATGGGTATGGTACCGCTCCTTACGCGCGAAGGTGAAATCGAGCTCGCCAAACGGATTGAACGCGGCGAGAAAGCCGTCCGAAAGGCGTTGTCACGATCGCGGCTGGTCATTCAAACGATTCTTGAAACCAGGGAGTCGGTCGAGCGCGGCACCGTTTCCGTATTAGAGGTCCTGCAGCCTGCCGATCCGCATGCAAACGAAGAGGAACAGGACGCGATCAATGAGCTCCACAAGCAGCTTCTGGACGCAACGGATGAGATAGAAAAGCTCTACCGGAAGGCGCAGCAGACCGCCGGCAAGCTGGCCAGCACCTCACGCAATCTGAAAGCAAAGCAGCACCGAAAGCTTCGTTTTGAATACGCGCGTCTCGCGATCCATCTTTCACATAAGATCCGGATGCTGCCATTCACTTCGCGCTACCAACGCTATCTAAGCCGAACCCTGAAGAACGCGACGGAACAGCTGAAGCCGCTGGAGCAGGAGATCACCCGAGTACAGAACAAGTTAGAACAACTGCCGCCCTCGGAAGCCGCAGCTGCAGCAGCGCTTCGAAGAGAGATGAAGTCGTTGTTATCGCACTTGCAGCTTCTCGAAGATCGCTCAGGCGGAACCGTCAGTGAACTGCACCGGACATTGCAGATTCTGGACCGGGGCGAAATGGAATCGGATACGGCAAAGAAACGCCTGATCGAAGCCAATCTTCGTCTGGTGGTTTCCGTTGCAAAGCGATACACCAATCGCGGCATGCAATTTCTGGATCTGATTCAGGAGGGAAACATCGGCCTGATGCGCGCGGTGGACAAATTCGACTACAAGCGCGGCTACAAATTTTCTACTTATGCGACATGGTGGGTAAGGCAAGCGGTCACAAGAGCAATTGCAGATCAGGCCCGAACAATCCGCATTCCTGTTCACATGATCGAGACGATCAACAAGCTGGTGCGACTGCAACGAACATTGCTCCAGGAGTTCGGTCGAGAGGCCACCACCGAAGAACTGGCCTCCCGCATGGAACTGACACCGGGCAAAATCCGCCGGGTGCTACGTATTGCGCAAGAGCCGATTTCCCTGCAGACACCGGTAGGCGAGGAGGAAGAGTCCAATCTGGGCGATTTCCTCGTTGACAGCCGGATGGTCTCACCCTCCGAGGCGGTGATCAATCTGAACCTGCGCGAACAAACCGCTGAAGTTCTGAAGACATTGAGCCCGCGAGAAGAGAAGATCGTGAAGATGCGTTTCGGTTTGCAGGACGGAAGCGAGCACACCCTTGAAGAGGTGGGCCAGAATTTCGCAGTGACGCGCGAGCGCATACGCCAGATCGAAGCGAAAGCTCTCCGCAAGCTGAGACATCCCAGCCGCAGTCACCGTTTACGGAATTTCCTTGATAGCAGTGCTCCTAATTAGAAAGCCGCAGCTTCGGGCGATTGAGAATCAACCGCTCAACTGACGTACGGCTTCACAGTTTGGCGCGCACCGTGCGCCAGCATTTTCCCCAACTGCTCCTGCCGGTAATTGAAAATTCCAAGCAATTGTTTCCGGACGAGCAACGAATGAGCAAGTCTGCCGAGCGGCCCAAAGGGGAGTGAGTATTCGACGTGATCGCCCACCTTGGTCCCCTGCTCAGTAGGTTCGAAAGTGTGCCGGTGACGCCAAAGGGCATATGGCCCCTTCGCCTGTACATCAACAAAGAGAAAGGGTGGCTCGTATTCCGAAATGATCGTCTTCCAATGCATCTGAAGACCTAGCCAGCGTATGGTGTATTTGATCTCCGCGCCTTTGCGCATCTCGACCCGATTCGGAGAGGTTACCTGAAAATTGAGCGATCGCGGAGTAATCTTCGCGAGATTGTAAGGGTCTTCGAAAATAGCAAAAGTTTGCTCCAGCGATGATTTCGTCAACATCTCACAGCGGAGCGTATAGATACGCATGGCAGCTCTGAAATAAGATGCGTATCTGCGCTATCTTGGTGCTTTCTTCATGCCAGATACGGAAATAGCGGTCCCGACGCCCGTTCATCCAGTCACTCCACCTCGAAAAGTTGCCAAGCCCAAGAATGCGACAGAGCGAAAGCTCAGGCTGACACGGATCCTAGAGGAACTTGACCGCCTGTTCCCGAATGCAACCTGCGCTCTTCATCATAGGAATGCCTGGCAACTCCTCGTCGCGACCATTCTTTCCGCGCAATGCACAGATGAGCGTGTGAATAAAGTCACGCCGGAGCTTTTCAAGAAATATCCGACGATGCAAGATTTTGCCAACGCCTCGCAGGACGAGCTGGCACAGGACATTCGCTCCACCGGATTTTTCAACAACAAAGCGCGTTCGATAATCGGAGCAGCACGCAAGATCGTGGCTGACTACAAGGGTCAGGTACCGCGCTCGATGGATGAGTTATTAGAGGTACCGGGAGCAGCCCGAAAAACCTCGAACGTCGTGCTTGGAACTGCGTACGGCATCGCCTCGGGCGTGGTGGTCGATACTCACGTCCAACGGATTTCACAGCGCCTTGACCTGACCAAGAACAACGATCCTGTGAAAATCGAGCAGGATCTGATGAAGATCATTCCTCAACACCACTGGGTTCTCTTCGCGCATCAGGTCATCCACTTTGGCCGGCAGATTTGCATCGCACGTAAACCCAGGTGCGCGTCGTGTCCGATGGACCCGGTTTGCTATGCGAAGGACAAAACGCTGGCATGAGAACCGGTGCGAGCGAAACTGCGCGTGTCCCGCCAAGCGTCCGAGGTGAAGCTATCGTTGGCTAAATTCTATCTTGGCGTTGACGGTGGACAATCGAGCACTACAGCGATAATTGCGAATGAATATGGGCAAGTAGTGGGCGAAGGCCGTAGCGGACCATGCAATCACGTAACCGGCAACGAAGCAAGAGAGAAGTTTCGAAAGGTATTGACGAATTGTGTTGCGCAGGCTAGCTCAAAGGCAGGTCTGAATACGAATTCAGCGGGTTTCGCTGCAGCCTGCCTCGGTTTCAGCGGAGGCGCAGAAGATAAAGCATCGTATTCGCAAGAATTGATCCATTGCAAGCTGCTGAAAGTGACACACGATGCCGAAATCGCACTTATAGGCGCAACGGCGCAAGAGCCGGGCATCATAGTGATCGCGGGAACCGGCTCAATCGCGTTTGGCCGGAATGCGGAGGGTCGGACGGCGCGCGCCGGAGGTTGGGGCTACATTTTTGGTGATGAAGGCGGAGCCTTTGACATCGCCCGCCGCGCCCTCCGAGCTGCACTGCAGTTCGAGGAAGGGTGGGGTCCGACGACCAGCTTGCACGAAAGACTGCTCGAACACACCAACTCTGGAACAGCCAACCAGTTGTTACATCATTGGTATACCGAAAGCCGACGCCACGTGATTGCAGAACTCGCGCCATTGGTGACAACGGTAGCCGAAGAAGGCGATCCGGTCGCTCAAACGATATTGGGAGAAGCCGCAGCGGCTTTGGGCTGGTGGGTTGAAGGTGTGTATCGCAATCTGTTCCGGAAGAATGAGGCCGTGCCGGTCGCCTACATTGGGGGCGTATTTAGGAGCGCTCAGATCCGGCAGGCATTCGCGGAGGAAGTTCGGAGGAGAATCGAATGCGATGTGATCCGCCCAAAGCTCAGCCCCGCCGCGGGTGCGCTGCTCGAAGCTCTGCGTATGGATGGAAACGCATCGAAATTGACAGGTGTGCCTGAAATCAAAACATGAGACTCTTTCAATTTGTTATCTGCGCGATCTCTCTATGCAGATTACTCAGCTCCGCCGAACCGGATTGGCAGCGCGTGGATGAGCATGCGGTCAGCCTTCTGCAGCACTACGTTCAAATTAAGAGCATCAATCCGCCCGCGAATACGAGTGAAGCTGCACAATTCCTACAAGGAGAGTTCGCGAGATTCGACTTGCATGCGGAGTTATTCAAGAGCGACGGCGATAGCAAAACAAACCTCCTGGTACGGCTCCCAGGAAAAGACTCGTCCAAGAGCCCGCTTGTATTACTGAATCATATGGATGTAGTGCCAGCCGACGCGACTCGGTGGAAGCACGATCCCTTCGGCGGCCAGATCGAAAACGGCGAGATGTGGGGGCGCGGATCACTTGACATGAAGAGCACGGCGATCATGCAATTAACCGCTATGACTCTCTTGAAGCAGCTCGGAATGGTACCCGCTCGAGACATCGTCTTTCTGGCCGATTGCGACGAAGAGACGGGCGGATCAGACGGCGCCGCATGGATGATCAAGAATCATTGGAATGAACTCAATCCGGCTTACGTCCTGGACGAGGGTGGAGTCGGATCTCGCGACGTTTACGTTCCTGGCAAGTTGGTGTTCGGGGTATCCGTAGCGGAAAAGCAGGTGCTCTGGTTGCGGTTGCGCGCGCAAGGGACATCCGGACACGGTTCGCAGCCCATCGCCGACAACGCCAATGACATGTTGATGCGCGCGATCGAAAAAGCCAAAGATCTTCCGCCTTCAACGAAGCCAAACGCAATAGTTGCGAGCATGCGCAAGGAGCTAGGAGGCTTTGCCGATAACAAGTTCATAAACGCTGTTCAGCACGACACCATCTCGGTCACCTCGTTGCGCAGTGGCGTAGGTGATCCGCCGAAGGCCAACGTCATTCCCTCGCTCGCGGAAGCAACTCTAGATTGCCGCTTGCTGCCGGGTGAGAATGCCGAGGAGTTCGTCTCAGACATAAAAGCGCGGATCAACGATTCGCATATCACTGTGGAGCAGATTTCGCGGAAACCCGACGACGCACAAGCAAGCAGCACTGATACATCGCTCTACCGAGCAGTTCGATCAGCTATTCAGAAGGAAAATCACGGAGCTATCGTAGCGCCCGTCATCGTTCCATATGGTACGGACGGGCAGAAGTTTCGCATACGCAACGTTCCCACATACGGAGTGATACCTATGGCGATCGATATGGCAACGCTCGCCACAATGCACAGCGACAGCGAACATATACCGCTCGACCAGTTCAAAAAAGGGTTGCGCGTCTATTTCGATATCGTCAGCTCGGATTTCTAAACTTATCCGACTTGTGCGGGTTCCGTATTGCTCCGATCCACCATAGTTGCACTCGCCCCGTCTTGGCCTCGAAAAGCCAAGAACGGGTGCGCGGGCGCTTGCTGCTGCGCATCTACTGAGACGTTGTACTGTTCCTGAATCGGAACGGCCAAGCCAATTCCAAGGCGATAGGATGCCTCAAGAACCTTCAACAGCAGTTCCGATTGAACCTTCAGGAATTGATTGGAATCTGGAGTAAGTACGTAGGCGAAAATGTCAACGTCCAGCGTCTGGTCGGTGATCTTCGAAAATCGCAACGGCACGCCGGAAGCGTCTACCATCTCGTGTTTTGCCAGAATCTCAGTGATCTCCTCCATCATTTGCCTGACCTGATCCGGGCTGGTATCGCGGCGCAAACGGATCGTGGGATGAAACCACATGCGGTCGCGCTTCGAGTAGTTTTCAAGCGTCATGGTAGAGAACTGGGAATTTGGAACGGTTACGACGGTGCGGTCCAGCGTTCGAATGCGAGTGGAGCGGAGGCCGATATCTTCTACCGTCCCGACTTGGCCTCCAAATTGGCAGAAGTCGCCAACCAGTACGGCCCGATCGCTGATCAGTGAGACACCACCGAACAGATTCTCGATGGTCTTCTGTGCCGCGAGGGCGACAGCAATACCTCCCACTCCCAGTCCGGCAAGAATCGTATTAGTGTTGTAGCCCCACTGTTGGAGAACGACCAGGGCAGCGAAACTGAAAATGAGAATCTTGACAAAGCGAATGACTAGCGGGAATACAGAGTAAGTCATTGCCCGTTCGCGCTGGTCGAGCCGCGAAATCACGTTGTCCGAGAAGACATCGACCAGCCGCATGAGAAGGGCTGCTGCCCCAAGCATGAAGAGCAACGTGAGCAGTTTCAACAAATCGTCGCGAAGCAGTGCGCTCGGCGCTATGAATGCCAAGCAAGCCCGGAAAACCACGACGGACAGCAGCAAGCGCAAGGGCTCCATAAGGGCCTCCAGTCGTTGCGCCTGGAAAGATTTTATGTAGCGCCTCGTGACCGGCTTTGCTATTGCGATGGACAGCCGCGATAACCACTTGGAAATCGCCGAGAGGATGACTGCTACCAAGACGAGCGAGAGCCAAATCCAAAGCGGGGTCCCGAGCAGTTTCGTATCGACCAGCACAGCAGGCAGATGTTTCTCCAAGGCATTCTCTTCGTTCAAGCTGCTCAAAGCCGGAATTTGCGTGACGCTCTCTGACGATACAAGCCAGATCAAACCAGCCGGCGGGTGATTCACGCGCTCCAGGTTCAGGACGACCGGCTCTCCCTCTAACTCAAAAGTGGCAAGCTGGTCCACATTTGGCGTGAGTCCGTCGGCAGTGCTGCCCTCAGGTGAATCGCTTAGTCCTCTCACTTCGAATCGTGAATTCCGGTCGAGCAGTTTCCCCAACTGCCTGGCGAGTTCCGGGCCTTGCGACGCCCGTTGTTGAGCATTCAGTCTGCTCAAGTCGAGGTACTGAGCGGCAACGTTGTATTTGCCTTGATGACACGCTTCGAGAAAGCGGTGAATCGCGCTGTGCGGCGTTGTTCGGCCCAGCGGATCAGACGTTTTCGTTGCGGCAGCAGGATTTTCTCCTTTGTTGCCGCCCAGCAGGCTACCCAGCGATTGGCTGGCCGCATTGCGGTTCGCCAGGCAGAGCAAGCAGGTTAAAAGGCCGACGAGAACTCTGTTTGATCGAAGCATGCTTAAAACCAGACTAACGACTTTCGCGGCCAGTTTCACCAGCAGCCTTAGCCCTACCAGTCA
Organism: Terriglobia bacterium; assembly: GCA_963841675.1. Taxonomy (GTDB): domain Bacteria; phylum Acidobacteriota; class Terriglobia; order Bryobacterales; family Bryobacteraceae; genus Bog-105. Next base: position 294,936 of record CAWJEH010000005.1, on the reverse strand, counting down.
CAGCATGGAGCGCAGGCTCGCTTGAGCATACAACTCACTTGATTTCAGCCGATTACGAGTGATTTCCTTGAGCATCGACTTAACTCAAAAACACTGCCCAGGAACTATGTTCTGGCGGGAGCAGAAAATTGATACCTTCGCATATTCAGTTAGCAGGCGGCGCAAACGGCGCGGATGCGTGCGGCCAAAAAGGAGAGGACCTCGCTTGCCCTTCGAGCGGCACGACCCAACCCGGGTCCGTCTCGCGCGCTTTCCCCGAAAGCGAGCGCCAACATCCGAGAAATTCGGTTCAAGCAGGCGAGCTCGCGCTCAACGAAGATATTCAAATCACGTTGGTGCTTCGCCGCAAACAGGATGCCCCAACAGGAGAATCAATCAAGAAACATTTGTCACACGAGGAGTTGGCGAGCCTTCACGGCGCACACGCTGACGATATAGCCGGGGTGGAAGCGTTCGCGCGCGCACATCAGCTTTCCATCGGACGGATGCACGTGGGGGCGCGTACGATTCAGATCGGCGGCGAACTGCGTAAGCTCGCGGAATTGTTCCGAGCGGATGTTCGGCTATCGCAGATCGGCGACGCTTATTACAGAACTCGACAGGGTTCTTTGCAGGTTCCGCAAAGTCTAGCCGGGATCGTCGTCGCCGTATTGGGCTTTGACGAGCGCCCGGCGGCCACGACTTACCGCAAATTCAATAAGCACGCCTTCACCTCTACCGCGTATACACCGGCTGAAGTCGCTAAGCTATACAATTTTCCAACCAACACCGGCGAAGGGCAAACGATTGCTCTCATCGAACTCGGCGGCGGATATCGAGACACTGACCTGCAGACTTATTGGAAACAGCTTGGTATAGCTGACGTTTCCGTAACAGCGGTTGGCGTAGACAGCACCGGTAATGCGCCCTCGGGAGATCCGGATAGCGCGGATGGAGAGGTCGTATTAGACATCGAGGTAGCCGGCGCAGTTGCTCCTGGCGCGAATCTCGCTGTTTACTTCGCGCCGAATACAGACGCCGGCTTTATCGACGCAATCAATAACGCCATTCACGACAAGGTTCGCAAGCCCTCGGTGATCTCCATCAGTTGGGGTTCTGCGGAGAGCGAATGGGAGCCGCAATCTATGAATGCATTCAATTCGGCTTTTCATGATGCGGCGCTTCTGGGAATTTCGGTCTGTGTGGCCGCGGGCGATAACGGTTCTTCGGATGGCGAACGGGACCGGCGCAATCACGTCGATTTTCCGGCTTCTAGCCCGTGGGTGATCGCGTGTGGCGGCACCCGATTGCTTGGCAGCGAAGGTCAGATCGCATCGGAGACCGTTTGGAACGACGGTACGAATGGAGGCGCGACCGGCGGCGGAGTCAGCTCATACTTCCCGAAGCCGTCGTATCAATCCACGGTAACAGTGCCGAAGCCATCCGGAGGTTCCAATGTGACCGGACGTGGCATTCCGGACGTAGCAGGTGTGGCTGATCCCGAAACCGGTTATAAGGTCCTGGTCGACGGAGAGAGCAGCGTAGTCGGGGGGACGAGCGCGGTAGCGCCGCTTTGGGCTGCGCTTATCGCGCTTTGCAACCAGGAACTCGGTAAAAATCTCGGCTGGTTCAACCCGACGCTTTATGGCACTGTGGCGCAGCACAAAGTGTTGCACGACATTACTTCGGGAACAAACGGCGCATTTCACTCCGCGCCCGGCTGGGACTGCTGCACCGGCCTCGGTACTCCGAACGGTACGGCGCTTTTGAATCTTCTGAACCAGAATTCGAAGTAAGCCTCGGACTCAGCGGGACGTCGCTAAATGCGTCTCGCTGAGTTCCTCCAGAATCGCTTCGTACGCAGCACGAGGATTGGAGGCCCGCGTTACCTGCCGGCCGACCACCAGGAAATCTGCTCCATTCCGTATGGCCTCCGCGGGTGTAGACACTCTTTTCTGGTCTCCCTGTGATGCGCCGGGCGAGCGCACTCCCGGTGTCACCAGTTTCAAATCCGGGCCACCAATTTGCCTCACGTTCGCAACATCGATCGGTGAGCAAACAATCCCATCCATGCCACTCTCGACCGCTTTTCTGACCCGGAGAGCTACCAGATCGGAAACCGGAACAGAATATCCAAGATCTGCCAGATCGTCCTGATCGAAACTCGTTAGCACGGTGACCGCGAGGAGTTTAACAGACGTATTTCCTCGACCCTCCACAGCCGCCTGCATCACCGCCCGGCTGCCGTGCACTGTCAGAAACTGTACGGAATTGCTACTGCAGATCCGAAACGTGGCGCGTTTGACGGTCTCGCCGATATCGTACAGTTTGAGATCCAGAAACACGTTTTTATCCAGGGCGCTTACCTGCGTGACAAATTGCATCCCCCCGGCAGCATAGAGCTCCATACCGACTTTGTAGAAACCTACGGCTGGACCCAGCTCATGTATCAGCGCGAGTGCCTGGTCAATCGTATCCACGTCAAGCGCTATGATCAATGGGTTTTCGGCGGGCATTACTTTTTCACCTGGAGAGGTTTCGCCTCTCTCTCAGTTACCTTACCAATCTTGTAAGCCCCGGGGAGTTGCTCAAGCAGCTTAGAAGCGTAGCTCTCAGGAAGAGAGATCAGAAAACCGCCGGAAGTTTGTGGGTCGTAGAGAAGCGCTTCGATCTCCGCCGGGATCGCGGCGGGCATCTCTACACAGCTTGCCACAAAATCACGATTATTGTTTAAGCCGCCGGAATGTGCACCGGCTTGCGAGTACTCGATCGCACCAGGGAGATAGCGCACGGAGGTAGCGACGATTTGCAACGTGACATTGCTCGCCAGCGCCATCTCCCGCGCGTGCCCGAGGAGTCCGAAGCCAGTCACGTCGGTAGCGCCATGCGCGTCACATGCCAGCATTGCCGCTGAAGCAGCACGGTTCAGCTCCAGCATCTGTCTGATTGAGCCCTCCACGTGCACTTGCTCCGCAATCCCTTTCTTGAGGGCGGTGGAAATAACTCCGGTTCCAATCTGTTTGGTGAACACGAGAGCGTCGCCCGGTTTCGCACCCGCGTTTGTTATGATTTTGCGGGGATCGATCAGACCTGTAACCGCGTAGCCGAATTTCACCTCATCCTCCGAGATACTGTGGCCGCCCAAGATCACACAATCGGCTTCGTGAATTTTGTCGGCTCCTCCCCGCAGGATAGCTTCAAGGTCCTGAATCTCACCTTTCCCGGGATAGACAACCAGCGACAGAGCGGTAACCGGATAGCCGCCCATAGCGTAGACGTCGCTCAGGGCGTTTGCAGCCGCGATTCCGCCGAAAGTATACGGATCGTCGACGATCGGAGTGAAGAAATCGACGGTCTGCACCATGGCAAGCGGCCTCCCGCCGGCTTCCGTGAGATCGTAGACACCGGCATCGTCCGCGGTTTCGTATCCAACGAGAACTTTCGCGTTCGACACGCGAGGAACTGCCTTCAATGCCTGGTCAAGGATACGCGGGCTCAGCTTGGACGCGCATCCTCCCGCTTTGACATTGCCAGTCAGTTTTGTCGCCATCACTTAACAGTTTAGTTAGCGGCGACTACCAAGGTCTCGTCAAACGCCCATTCGCGCCAGGCGTCGAGCAAGGGGAAGTAGAGTCCCAGCCAGATGGGACCTGGTTCGAGCCGGGCCACCAGAGCGGCGTAGCTTTCTAGTTGAGTGCTGTAGCGGCGTTGTTCTTCATCGAGAAAGGACTGGATCTGACCGCCTTCATGCTCGCTCGTTTTGAAATCGATGATCCATAGGCGGCCGTCGCCATCGCGAAATATGCGATCAATAGTCCCGCTGATCATTTGATCGCCTATTTTGCCCCCAAGAGGCCACTCGGAGCGGGCGTCGGCGTGAGCTGAAAGTATCCACCGGCCGCGCGTGCTCGAGAGCGTATTCTGAACGGCGCGTATAACGCGCTCGGATGCGGAAGCGAGATCCGACTGCTGGATTCCGAGCCGCCTCAGCTCAGACTTTATAGTGGGCGTCATACCGTGGATTTGTTCAGATGTCCAAGCCTCATCGGTCGCGCGCTTCAGCAGCTCGTGCGCCACGATCCCGACGTGCCGCCCAACGTCACTGACCCATTCATAAGTTACTTTGCGAACTGAGGCTGTAATCTCGCGAAATGGAGGCTGCCACTCGACGGAACGCGCATATCGAGGCGACTGCCAGTCTGCGGGAAGGCGGCGGAGAATCGTTCGGGGAGCCGGTTTTTCTTCGGCAAACAAGCTACGCTGCGCCGGGCTGCGTCGAAGAACGCCTGCAAACTCCGCCTCAACCTTGCTCCAAATCAGTCCCAGGAAGCTGTTGTGTCCGGGAGCGTATAGGCCCGAGCCTCCCTTTTTTGTTCTGGTGCTGCCCAGCAGGTACAGCTCATTCTTTGCGCGGGTGCAGGCAACGTAGAACAAACGTTTCAGTTCGTGTTCTTCTTTACTGTGTTGGGCATCACGAATCGCCTCGTATCTCTCGGTCTTTTCCCCTTTGCGCGGCTGCGCGGCTACACTCAAGGTCGCCACACCTTCAGGACTTACCTCTTCGTGCCACACCAGCAGGTCGCGTTCCGATGAGCGCGCGCCCCCGGCCAACTGCGGAATGATAACGGCATCGAATTCGAGCCCCTTCGCCTGGTGGACAGTCATCACTTGAATGTGATTTTCGCCTTGATCGGGTTTGGCAAAGAGATTTTCTAGACGTTGATTCAGCAACGTCAGGTCACGAACCGTCCCGCCTTCTTCCAAATCTTCGAGAAGACCTAAATACGTGTGGATGTCGTCCGCCTGCTGCGGATATTGCAAGATTGCCGGACCGCCTAACAGCAACCAGACGTCTTCGAGCAGATTCCGTAGCGGAACACGGCCAACTTTCGATAATGCTCCTAATAAGCATTTCGCCCGCTCGTGCTGCTCTCCACCGGCCGTCGATCGACAGCGCGGCGATCTTTTCTGGGTCTCTCAAAAGATCAACGACAGTCCGCCCACGCTCATTTTCAGCAAGCGCAGAGAGATCTGCGAGCGTTAGTCCACACCATGGCGCGCGCAGAGCAGCTAACCATGAAACACGATCGCCAGGATGCAGAAGCGCGCGCGTTAGGGAAATCAGGTCTTCCACATGCTGCTGTTCCGCGAGCTTATCGATTTCTATCGCTTCGTAAGGCAATGCCCAGTTGCGAAGAACCGGAAGAATGCTGTTCAAGTGAGCTCGGCTGCGAACTAGAATGGCAACGGTACCGCGCCTGCGAGCATCCTTCGCGAGTTGCGCAACCGCTTTCGCCTCCGAGCTACCGAGATTGTCGTCAACGAACGCAGTCAGGCGGGGACAATATGTCCCGCTCGAACGCGCCGCTTCTGAGGGTCGAAATTGAACCCCGCCGCCCGATTCACCTGCCATGATTGGCTCAAACTGCTCTTGAACCCAATGCAGGATCTCAGGTGTACACCGGAAATTCGTACGCAGTGAGACGGGATGCAGCTTGACGGATTTCAGAGCCTCGTCCGCCCAACTCTGCAGAAAAAGCGATACTTCAGCCCCGCGAAAGCCGTAGATGCTTTGCATCGGATCGCCAACAAGAAAGATAGTGTGGCCGTCGCCGTCTGACCACTGAGCGGTCAGAGCGTTGAGCAGTTCGTATTGCGCAAAGGAGGTGTCCTGAAACTCGTCGACCAGTAGGTGCTGAATCCGGTAATCCAGGCCGTATAGCAGATCGCTCGGCTGCTCGGGCGAGCCGAGGACGTCTATGGCGGCGCGTGTTATTGCGGCGAAGTCGACTGTGGCATGCTGCCTGAAGACCTCTGCTAAGGCATGCTCCGCGCGAATAAGCAATTCACAGAAATCACGAACTTGCGTTTCGCTATGGTCTTCAGTGAGGCGCCACTGATCACGCTGGGCCACCATCCGCATGATCTGGTCCTGCAACGAAACGAAATCGCTGTCGAAATAAACCCCGAGCCGGATGAGAAGCGATTTGTCCGATTCGGAACCTTCCGCAAGGTCGCGCAGAGTGTTGCGCGCGGCCAGACGATACAAATCGCTCGCGTCTTCGACCACTCTGGTTACGCCACCGAAACCGGAGATGACCGGCATCTGGCGCGTAAGCATCGCACAAAGAGAATCAATCGTTTGGATCTGCAATCGCCCGACGTCCAGGAGCAGATTCCATTCGTGGCGGCGATCCTGCTTTAGAACGGCAGCCGCCAATTCGCGTGTGCACGCTTCGTGCTCCTGCTCGACTGGCAATCCTTTGCCGGCCTCAAGAAGCGCGTCGTGTATCCGCTCCTTGAGTTCAGCCGCAGCTTTGCGGGTGAACGTCATGGCGACTACGCTCTCGGGCTTCTCTACCGTTGCCAGGAGCTTGAGGTAGCGTTGTACCAGCAGCGCGGTTTTGCCCGATCCTGCAGGCGCCTGCACGATGAACGATCGGGACGGATCAAGCGCCAGGTCACGTTGCGCCCGATCGCTAATCATCCTTCCGATTCTGCTTCCTGGCCAGCTTCGTGGATGCGGCAGAGCGGCTTCTGCACGCAATAACCGCAGGCACCTTTGAGCGGATCCACAACCGCGTGTCCGCTCCTGAACTGCTCTGCCAATCGATACACCTTACGTTTGCCTTCGAGGAGAAAAGCGTCCCATTCTTCTTTCTTCACCTGATTCCCTGTCCCGGCAATGTGCCTGGTTCTCGAGATTCCCTTGAGCCGTGCTTCACGGGCCTTGAGCTGGCCGAAGAAAAGGCCCCCGACACTTTCCTCGAGCGAAGAGGCATAGACGAAGAGTTGTGGTTCTTCCGGACGCTCACCCTCGAGCTTACGCGCAGTTAATTCGCCGCTCTTGTAGTCAATCAGAAGCAGCTCGCCTCCACACAGTCGATCGATCCTATCGAGTCGCAGGCGAAGACGCAGACCAGCCAGATCGAAATATTTCTCTTCCTCCACGGTTTCGACGCTAAAGTTCTGTTGACGTTCCCGCTCGACGGCAAGCCAGTCGAGGATCACAGCTTTTAACCGTTCGATCTCGACCGAGGCAACAATTTCTCCAAACGGACTCGCTTGAGGCCGATGAACAGCCTCGGCGGCGGCAGATTCCACCAGCTTTTCGAGTTCGGATTGAGGCGTAGCGCGTAGCCGGTCGCGTGTGCGCAGCTTTTGCCAAACGAACTCCAGGGCTTCGTGAAGGTTGCCGCCCCGCTCGCGGCTGTCGAGGCCTAGACATCCTTCTTCAATCGATGCAGCTTGCAGGCGGAACTCGGCAAAGGCTCGAAACGGACAGAGCGATTGAGCTTTGATGATACTGGTCCCGCCTCTCGTATTTTGGGATGGCTGGTAGCAGGGCGCAAGGCTATCGTCACTCTCTTCGAGCAGCGCGGGTTTGTAGGATTGCCAGGCGGTTTTGCCGGTCCAAGCCTTTAGTTCCGTGGAATTTGAAACGAACTCACTGATGAGCGGCGAGGGACGGTTCGAGAATGTGGCCACCACTTCAGGAGCGGCGGCGAAAATGGAAGCCGTCAAACGCTGCCTTTCGAAACGAAGGCTGTGCGGCGAACTGCCTGGTAGTCCATGCTCACGCTGAAGCTTCAGCGGAATAAGCGGGGAGCCGAAAGCGGAGGGAGGCCACAGGTCTTCGGAAAGCCCTGCAACCAGAGCGGTATCGAACTCAAGACCCGCGGACTGAGACGAATCGACGACCTGAATGGGCGCCCGGACGCTTCCCTGCTCGAAACCTGCCCGCAAGATAAGACGCAATTCGGCAAGAGCAGCCTCAAAGCTCACAGGGTCAGACACCAGCGAAAGAGCACTGAATTGGGAGAGCGCATGTTTCCAGGCCTCGATAGCCTTTTGTTCGGCGCTGCCAAATTCCTGATCCCCGGGCCAACCGGCAGACTGGAGCAGTTCTCCGATAAACTCGCTCCATCCTGCGAACGTATCAAGCAGCTTCTTGCGGTCCAGTATGCGGGAAACTTTTTTCCAGATTTGCGCGAGCTGCGGACAGCCTCGCGAAACAAACTCCATCTCGCGGAGCGTGACGTCGAGTTCGCGACGTCTGCGCAGCTCGATGTCGGCGAGCGCTCGCAGAGGTCGTTCAATCGTTTCGGCAGGTATCCAGGGCGAGCGCAGGATAGCACCCGCATCGGAGACCGGAATGCGCGGTAGCACAAGCTGCATCAGCAGCAGAGCCCCGGAGACAAGAGGTTCAGCGGCGAGCGGAGGTGATGCGTCAAGCCGAAACACGCGCGATTCGTCTTGTACACCCTGGAAGTTCTTGTCAACTAAGGCCCGGCAGGCACCGGGATAGAAGACCTGTTGAAACGAGCGATAGACCAAAGCGCGATGTGCTGCGAGATCGGGGACGAAGACACCGATAGACCTGGAAGAGTTATGCTCAAACTCACGTCTTGCCCACCTGGCCGCGAACTCCAATTCGTCAGGGAAACTCTCAAATGATTTGGCAGGCACAGAAGCAGCGGGCGATGCGTAAACCGGTGCGCTGGTCAGAGCACGATCGCCAAGCGCGGCCAAAGTTCGCCCGAGCGCGGGAAATGCCGGCCGGATAACCGGGAAGGCGACCCGGCCGGAAGCCGCGCAGACTCCATGCGCGATCCACTCCGGTAGCTTTTGCCAGAGACCGGCACGGGTAATCCAGCCGTTCCGGCGAAGAGTTTGGCAGAACCGTTTGAACCAACGCGCGAACTGCGGCGCATCACTGCCATCGTTCCAATGCATGCCGTCGGCAGGAATCTCCCATTCAGCCAAAATTCTTGCCGCGCGAGCCGCCGATCGGGCCGTTGCATCCAAATCGAAGAGATCGACCCCGTCGTTCCGAATGACTTGCTTCCACAGGAGGTGTTCCTGACTAGTCGAAAGAAGGGTTGGGAGGTCCTCGCGGCGGTAACGCGCTTCCTGCCAACAGCTGGTAAGCCATCCCCCGACGGTCATAATGAATGGCCGTTCCCAACTTTGGCGTCCCAGCCTGAGCTGCTGAAGAGTAAACTGCTGATAGACTACGGCAGCAAGCAGGCGAGAAGGCGTAACAATGGTGACCTTTTCATCGATCCACGAGGAAAGGCCCGAACAGGCGAGACGCATGAGGACGCTATGTAGTCATTATCGCGGACGAGCAGACGAACTCTGAAAGCAACCAAAGATGACAAACAACAGATCTCAGGACCCACAAGAAGAAAGATCCCGGCGGGACATAGTTAAGGGAGCCCTGGCGGCAGCTACATCGTTTCTGATCCTTCCGCGTCATGTTTTGGGAGGCGCCGGATATGTGGCGCCAAGCGATAAAGTAACGATTGCTTCGATCGGACTGGGACGTCAAGGGCAGGCAATCTCGATGGAACTAATGGCGCGTCCTGACGTTCAGATCATCGCTGTGTGCGACTGCAATGAAGGCAGCAAAGACTATGTCGAATATGGCGACAACGATCTGCTAAAAGCGGCGCGCGAGTTACTGGGCCCCTCGTATGAGAAGTGGGGCGAAGACCTCGCCTCTCCCGGAGAGGTACAACTCACTCACGAGTTTCGAACGAGCCTGGGTATGGGCGGCCGCGAACCGGCGCGCCGGTTGGTCGAAGCTTACTATGGCTCCCGCAAAGGTTCAGCCTCGGGCAGCTATCAAGGATGCAAGGCCTATAAGGATTATCGGGAACTGCTGGAAAAGGAAAATGGCCTGGACGCGGTGTACATCGCCACGCCGGATCACTGGCATGCGCCAATCTCGATCGCGGCCATGCGGAAGCGGAAACACGTATTGTGCCAGAAGCCCATGACGCACAACATCGCAGATGCCCGGCGGGTAGCGGCCATTGCCAAAGAGATGGGCGTCGCGACTTCGGTGACCGTGAATAATCCTTCGTCCGAGAGTACGCGCTTGATCTCCGATTGGATCGCCGACGGTGCGATAGGCAAAATTCAGGAAGTTCACAACTGGTCGAGCCGGCCATTCTGGCCGCAGGGTATCGACCGCCCTGCGGCCGTGGACCCGATTCCGGCCGGCCTGGATTGGGATCTCTGGTTGGGTCCGGCGCCGGAACGGCCGTTCAACAAAGCCTATCTCCCGTTCGTCTGGCGAGGTTGGTACGACTTCGGCGATGGCTCGTTCGGCGACATGGGCTGCTACAGCTTTGCGGGTGTTTTTAAAATTTTGGGTTTGACGCCGCCAGTGTCGGTGGAATCCAGCACTAGCGAGTCATATACTGAGACATTTCCCAAAGCGTCGATTGTGTACCTGAATTACCCGGCAACGGAGAAAAGGCCCGCGCTGCGTATGTCCTGGTATGACGGAGGCCTCAGGCCGCCGCGACCTGCGGGATTGAGTGAGAAAGATCAGCGGCTGTTCGAAGGCGGTGAAGATGGCGAGGGCATCATGTACGTGGGTGACAAAGGCATTCTGCTCGCCGGGTTCAACGGTAATCATCCACGGGTCTACCCGGAGTCCCCGAAATATCAAGCTCCTGAGTCGAAGGGCGCACACCACGGGCGTGACATAGCGATCGATCAGTGGATCGCGGCCTGTAAAGGAGGCCCTGTACCCACGGCCAATTTCGAGAGTCAGAGTCCGGTGACAGAGGCGTTTCTGCTCGGGTGCATCGCCCAGCGCCTCCCGGGCGAACTGCTCCTATGGGATACGGAGAAATGCAAAATCACAAGCTCGGAGAAGGCGAATGCGTGCGTGGACCCACAGGCGCGTAGCCAATATAAGGTGGTTTAGCGATAAGTGGCGACGTGTTCCGTCAGTTGATACGTTTCAGACCTGCAGATTGTGCAGGTACGGAACGCTTGCCCGCATCAAAGGCAGATCCATCTCGACAAAATAATTCTGGATGCCGCCCGTTTTTGCAGCGGTGAAGATCTTTTTCCAATCGAGAGTACCCTGCCCGACCGCGGTGATCTTCCTGGTCTTTGCCGACCAGCCTTGCACATGCATCGAGATGAAACGCCCGGGATACTTAGTGAAATATTCGGCAGCATCGTAGCCGCGGCTGATAGTGGAAACTTGAAATTGAAACTTGACGAGTTTGGGATCGAGTAGATCGAACAAGATATCGTAAGTTCGTTTGCCGTCGACACTGCTGAGCTCGAAGTTCTCATTGTGAAGCCCCTGCTGGATGCCGACCGCGGCTGATTGCTCGGCCATCTTGTTGTATTCGTCGGCCGCACGTTTCACGTCATCCATCGTCGGGTGCTTCGGGCCATCGAGACTCGGCACCATCATCTGAGTCAGACCGAGGTCCTTCGCCCACGCAATGCGGCCTGGAAGGTCTTTCCTGAGTTCGTCGATGTTAAAGTGCGAACTTTGGCATTTGAGATTCGCATCGGCCAGGATCTTTCGCAAATCAGAGCCTTTGTATTTCGCGAGGCCGCCAAATCCGCTGTCCGCATAACCAACTGGTGAGCACAGCTCAACGGTCTGAAATCCGGCGTCGGATAACGTCTTGAGGGTGCCCGGAAAGTCTTGAGCGATCATCGACCTGACCGGATACGTCTGACACCCGATCGGCAGGGCTAGCGGATCTGCATCGAGAAGCTCGCCGCGAATTAAGATTCCCGCTGCAGCTGTATTCGCCGCCACGTTGCGAAAGAAGTGCCTTCGTGAAATGTTGAGCATCAAATCTCCTCGATCTTGCATCATCTTATCTTTCCCGTCACGCGTGCCACTCGACAAGCCGCAGGTGACGATCGATATAAGACAACGAAGCGAGGAGTAAAGGTGCTCTACTACACAGCTAGCAGCAAACCTTCAGAGGGTCCACCGGCAGCAGCTATTTGGTCTTGTAGCAACTGGTAGGACGGGCAATTGTCTTCCTGTCCGCTGATGCACGCGTCACAGTCCAAGATGTGATCCATCAAAGTGTCACAGAGCTCGTTGGCAACAGCATGCATGGTCGGCTCGGGGGCATTCCCTACCGGCACGGTCTGGGATTGCAGATTATAGGAAAGGTTTTCTAATGCGAGTTGCATTATCGTCCCCCTTTTCCAAGCAATCAGAATACCACTTTCTCCACCCCTGTGCCGACCCGGTGCAAACTCCTTACCCAGCTAAGAGTTAGGTGTATTTCTTGGCCGGCCTTCCGCCTATCCCTGGTGGAACAAAACGTGAATCTTAATATCCACTTTGTTAAATCAGGTAATTCTGAAAGAGTCACCTGAGCCCGTCTCGAAGACTCCGAATCCGATGCCCTCACGCTCGGATCATAAACCGAAACTGCATGTCCTCATCGAACCATTGGATGTAGTTCGTGCCCCATCCGTTGTTGAAAAGACTAAAGTGAAACCCTTTGGCCAGGTCCGGCTGAGACTTCGAAAAATATATGGGCGATCTTTCACCGAGCGACAGCAAAGGGGCGTCTAGCGTCTCGATGGAAAAGCGACCGCGTTCGTCGAGATAGGTAATGTCGTCCGACACAGCGTGCATGTGACGATTGCCTCCCGGCACTACGTCTTCAGGAGCTACGGGCTGCTCTACTTTCGAGAGTAGCCAGTTCCCAATTTGCGGCGCGACAGGATTGAAAGACAGCCAGATAGCTTCCGGAAGCCGATTCGCGCGTTTGCCGAACCATGAAATCGTGTAGTGGATAACCGGCTCTGAATTCGCGAGAAAGAGCTCCAAATAAATTTCAGCGGGCCATGCGGTAACACCGGAACCTGGTTCGCCGTCTTCCGCTATTTCCAGTTGCCCGATGATACGATATCCTTGTTCCTCCTCACCCGAGAAGCAGCGCGCAACCTTCGCCGTCCATCTGTGACTTCGCGCTCCGAATTTCTGGATATTGGGTTTGCCGAAGTCTTTGGGCGCCCAGTCAGTCTGAACCGTGATGTAACTCGCCAGGAAACGATCGTAATCTTCCTTCGAAAGCGTCTGGTAACTGAATAGCGCAAGGGGCTGAGTTAACGACGACCATTCCCTCCCGCTCGATTTGTTTCGCAATTGTACGATGGAACCCGTCTCGCGGTCGAGCGCAATCCTAAAGTGCGTTGTATCGATCGGTGCCGAAGGATCGCACGCTTTCAGCCGGCTGGTATCAGGACGCACCGGCTTCAATCCCGCCAGGTGCCGGTGAGCTTCGGTTTGGAGCGGCGCTGGAAGTGCCTTGATCCCCTCCGCAATATCATTGCGCTTCTCAACCCAGCTCGCCGTTACGGTCTTGTATTTCGGGTCGTCCAACATCCCGGCTAAGGCGGCCGGCGTGTAGTGATCGAAGTCGAGCCAGGTCTTGGTGTCGGTCCCCCACGTGTGTTCCGCGGCCAGCCCAAATTTAGCGAGGAAGGCGCAATCGGTCTGATCCCCTACCCGGAATTTGCCTTGCGCAATCCATCCGCGGCGCAGCCGAAGAAGCTCGCGATAACGCGCTACCTTGACAGGATCACTCGCGACTCCATAGATCCAGGTATCGCCGATCTCCTGCGTCACGACGGGCAGGGATGGTTTGTACGGTTCCACTGCCTCGGCAATCTCAGTGAGGTTAGAAGCGCGAATCGACGCAGCCGGAAACTGCTGCTTGAGACCTGCATAGATTTTGCGAACTTCCTCCTCCGTATGTGGACCGCTGTTATCGTCACGGACCTCGACCGCCACTGCGAGGTCTGAAGCGGGAACACGTACGATGCCGCCGTAGTCGTGCCGATGATAGATCATCACCAACGAAGCCCCGCTGTGACTCTTCCAAGCGAAGGCCTCCGGAACGTCTGGCGGAGTGCTGGCAGAGTTGACGCCGATATCCAGAAGCTTGACATCGTTCTCGGCCAGGGGATCGATTAGACCGCGCGAATGGCCGGGAACGTCCGTCATCTTAGCGCCCGTTGTTCGCCGGCCAAAACGTTGGTCGAGCGACTTGGAAAGCCCAATCAAGCCTGCGATGGTAGAGCGATCCAGAAGCTCTGTCTGCCAGCTGAATGGAAGTGCGTGCCACGCGATGTCTCCACGTGCGAGGGCTTCCTCCATGTGTTTGCGATTTTCCGGGCTGGCTTGTTCAAGATACTCATAGATCAACCAGGAGCCGGTGGTCCATACGTAGCGTTCTTCGCCCGTTTCTCGCAATTTACTTGCAAGCTGAATAGCTTGGGGAAAGTATTGTTTGAAATACCTGTTCACAACGGCGGCCTGCGTATCGATAAATCCCGCGTCGAAGTGGCACTTAAACATGACCAGGACGCGCTTGACGCTGGGATCCGATGCTGGAGCCGTGTCACCAAGCCCAACCGCGATCGCGCCGGACGTTGTGGCAAGAGCTGAGACAAACTGCCGCCGGTTCATCTGTTCAATGTACGTCATGCTCCATACTGGCTAGATGCAACGAGCGAAGCGGATCTTCTGCTTCTCATGTATTCTGATCGCAGTCGCCGGTTACGCGCAGACGCCGCAGAGTGGGTCGGACGAAGCGGCCATTCGAAAGCTCGTCGCAGCTTACATGGACGCGCGCAACGGTCGTAATGCCGCGGCAACTCGCGACCTATTTACGGATGACGCCGACCAACTCGTTTCGACGGGGGAGTGGCGTAAAGGCATCGAAGACTTGGTTCGAGGCGCTATGGCAAGTTCTAGAAACGAGGCGTCTAAGAGCTCTATAACGCTCGAATCGATCCGGTTCATCGATCCGGCCGTTGCACTAGCCGATGGACGTTATGAGACCGTCAGCGCTGCAACCGGTGCAACAAGGAACATGTGGACCTCACTCATCCTGAAACGAACGGTATCGGGATGGCGAATCGCCGCCATTCGCAATATGTTGCCTGCGCCTTCCGCACCCAAAAACGTTCCTAGGTGAACGTGATCAGTTCATTTGGCGAATCGGTTTCCCGTCGAGCCAAGCCAGGACGCACTCAATACTATCTCGAAAGAAGAGTTTATAGGTATCGCCTGTCACGTACCCGATGTGAGGAGTCGCAATGACATTCTCGAGAGTGCGGGAAGGATGATCGGACGCCAGAGGCTCCGTATCGAAGACGTCGAGAGCAGCGCCCGCGATCGCTTTTCGTTTCAACGCGTCCACGAGGGCCGCTTCGTCCACCAGCGGACCGCGGGATGTGTTGACCAGGATGGCAGTTTTTTTCATCAAGGCCAGATCGGCTGCGCGGACGATGCCCTTACTCCGTTCGCTGAGTACGAGATGAATGCTGACGATGTCCGATTCCTCGAAAAGCTGTCCCTTCGTGACTAGCCGCGCGCCGTGCTCTCGAGCTTTGTCCTCGGTCAGATTCGCGCTCCAGGCGATGACGTTCATCTCGAAGGCATGCGCGTATTTCGCGACCTTGCTGCCAAGTCTTCCCAGGCCCACGATGCCGAGCGTTCGATCCTTCAAGTCCCCGCCGACCTCGGTTTGCCAGCCGCCATTTCGAACCGAAAAATATTCTTGTGGCAGATGCTTCACTGCAGCCATGAGGAGTGCCCACGTAAGTTCTGCAGCTCCGTGACCCAGATAGCCCGTCGAGCAAACAGTCACTCCGTGTTCTCTTGCCGCGGCGAGATCGATGGAAGCATTACGGGAGCCAGTCGAAACGACGAGTTTCAAATTTGACAACCGTTCGAATAAAGGCCGCTGCAGAGGTGTGCGCTCGCGCATCACACAGAGAACATCGAAAGGAGCAAGGCGTTCGGCAACCTCATTCGGGTCGGAGACGTGATCGCGGAAAACTGTCACCTCGGCGCGATCCTCCACTGCGGACCAATCTGCCATCTGCAGAGCAACTCCCTGATAATCGTCAAGGACAGCTATTTTTGCGGATGGCATGTCATGTCAACTACGGTCCTGATGTACTCTACTATTTCACCAGACCGCGCTCTAAAGTACCTCGCGTGCACCGGATCTCCATGTTCCGCGTACGCCTCGAAATCGGCCTGGAGACGATTGAATTAACGAATGGCAGAATCTCGAATCACACCAAGAACTCAGGACTTTGCGGCCTGGTACCAAGACGTTGTTCTCGAAGGCGACATGGCCGAGCCCGCCGAAATCGTGAAAGGCTGCATGGTTATAAAGCCCAACGGTTACGCGGTCTGGGAGGCTCTGCAGCGGGAGTTCGACTTTCAGTTCAAGGAAACGGGCCATCAGAATGTCTACTTTCCTTTGCTCATTCCGCAGAGTTTTTTGCACAAAGAAGCAGAACATGTGGAGGGCTTCTCGCCCGAACTTGCCGTCGTAACCATTGCCGGAGGAAAAGAACTGGAAGAACCGTATGTCATTCGGCCCACTTCCGAAACGATCATCGGACACTTTTTCGCGCGCTGGATTCAAAGCTGGCGAGACCTTCCTGTTTTGATCAATCAATGGGCCAACGTCGTTCGGTGGGAACTTCGCACTCGTATGTTTCTGCGTACGAGCGAGTTTCTCTGGCAGGAGGGACACACAGCGCATAGCTCGCACCAGGAGGCGCTGGAGGAAGTACTCCGAATTCTCAACATCTACGCCGACGTCGCAGAAAACGTCATGGCTATGCCGGTGATAAAAGGCATGAAGACCGCGGGCGAAAAATTCGCCGGAGCGCTGCGCAGCTATTCGATCGAAGCGATGATGCAGAACGGGCTGGCACTGCAAGCCGGTACCAGCCACGACCTCGGGCAGAACTTCGGTCGCGCTTTCAATGTGCAGTTCCAGACGACCGAAGGCAAGCTGGACTATGTTTGGCAGACGAGTTGGGGAGTCAGTACAAGGTTGATTGGCGGACTCATCATGACGCATTCCGACGATAAGGGACTGGTTCTGCCCCCAAAGGTCGCTCCTTTCCGGGCTGCCCTGGTGCCAATCTACCGAAAAGACGAAGAGCGCGGACCGGTGCTCGAAACCGCAAGAAAGATCGCGAAAGATCTGAAGATCAAGCTCGACGATCGCGAGGGACAGACCCCCGGAGCTAAATTCTTTCACTGGGAACGGCGCGGAATGCCTGCCGTCCTGGAGTTAGGCCCGCGCGATCTGGCATCTGGAAATATAGTTCTGAAGCGCCGCGACACGGGCGCCAAAGAAGCCGTTCCACAAGAGCAGATTGCGGCGAAGCTCGAAACCGTGCTGGATGATGTTCAGCGGAGTCTCTACACCTCCGCGAAAGAGCGCCTCAAAGCCAATTCCGTACTGGCGGATTCAATTGAGCAGGTCGAAGAAATTCTCGGTGATGTTACAGCCGAAAAGGGTGGCGGCAAATTTGTGCTGGCGCATATGAAGGATGACCCGCGATGCGAGGCTCGCCTCAAGGAATTCAAAGCCACGATCCGGTGTATCCCGCTGGTCGACGAATGGGATGGCGCCGGCAAGTGCATTGTTACAGGTGAATCAGTCGGCCAGCGGGTTGTGATCGCCAAATCCTACTGAATCCGAAATTCCAAATCGCTGCGCTAAGCTCTTAAACGGCGCTGTGGCGCCCGAGGAGAAACGTGACCTTCAGTGAGATCCTACTTCCAGAGTTTGATACCGAGACCCAAAAAACCCGCAAAATATTGGCGGTTGTTCCGTTCGATGATCCGCAATGGAAACCGCATGAAAGATCGATGAGTATCGGGCACTTAGCCGGACACGTGGCTGAACTCCTCGGCTGGGCGGCCGAGACGATCACCAAACCCTCCCTCGTTATCGATCCTGGCTACCAGCCGTTCCACCCCAAATCAGCCAAAGAGCTGCTCGAGGTCTTTGACACGCGAGTCGCAGACTCTCGAGCAGCCATCGCCGGAACAACCGACGATCAGCTGCAACACATCTGGACGCTTTCGTTCGGAGAACAGAAGATCTTTTCGCTTCCCAGGTTCAGCGTCTTGCGTAACGTAGTGATGAACCACATGATTCATCACCGCGGCCAGCTCAGTGTGTATTTGCGCTTGAAGAACGTGCCCGTGCCGGGCATGTACGGACCCTCCGCCGACGAACAATAGCAAAACGGGCGGCCGGTTCATCTCGAATCGGCCGTCTGCTGCTAGCGCCTTAAAGTCGGGCCGAAGCTGCCGTTGAGCGCCCCTGCTCGGGCGAACTCTCCTCTTCCTCCATATACGAGAATTTCTGCGTTCGGTGGAGATAGTAGTAAACGCACAGCAGGGTCAGCATGAAGAGCGCCAGGATCACCATTACTAAGGCAAACCGCTCGAGTTGCCGGATGGGCGCAGCGGCCTGATGCTCCTCTTGAGTCACCGTGACCACCCACCCCATATTCGGAAAATGCTGCTTGAGACCCGTGCTGGCGAAGCCAACGAGGTAAGGGCCGCGCTGAAGAGCAGCCGTTACCCAACCGCTTTGACTGCCCTGATTGGCGCCCAGCGCGTCGTGTACGTAGTCGAATCCTTGAGACTTGATTCGAGCGAAGACGTCCGCATTCGGGGCGCTCACGATGGTCCCGTCATCGTTTACTAGCGCGACCCTAGCGCCATTCCCTATCTGATCCTGGCGAAAAGGTGCCAGAAGATCAGTGAGGCTCACCGCTGCGTTCAAAACGCCCACCGCCTTACCCGACTGGTCGGTAATCGGCACGCCGACATTCACATAGTAGGACTTCGTGAACGGGTCGTCGACGATATCGCTGATCTTGGCCGCGCCCTGTCCATTGTTGAACACGGCTTGCCACTGCGCATCCTGAGCATAAGAGATCTGGGCCGGGCGCTGGGAAGCTGCAATCACGGTGCCGTCGGCATTCGTAGCGACAATCGAGAGAAACCTTGGATCGAGCGACTTGTGCTGGTGGAGAATCTGGGAAGCGCCTGAATCGAGCGTCACTTGCGGCGTCTTCTTCCCCGTGACACCAGACGCGGCGCTCACAACCTCGGGATTGCTGGCCATCTCCCCGACGTCTACGATGCGCTCACGAATGAACTGCGTCACCTGGTTCGCATAGAGCTGCGCCATGGTTTTGAAGTTTGATCCTACGGCGTCATCGAGGGCTTTATCGCTGCGCTGAGTGAGAACAAGCCCGATGATACTCAAGGGGACAATAATGATTGTTAAAGCAAGCAGAAGCTTGGTAAGGGAAACGCGAACTTCCAACCGATCCATCGCCATGATGAAACCTCCTTTCGGTCGTTCCAAAGAGGGCCATCGCCGGGTCGCGGCTCGCGAGTCACCGCCAGTCGTGCTCGGCCAATGAGGCCGCTCACGTCTAGATCATATTACAGATCGATTAGACCGGAGCACCGCTGAGGGAACTCCTTACATAAAAGAAAAAGGCGGCTCTTGTGAAGCCGCCTCCGCAGGTTTTACTGTTTGAAGCCTGGGTCAGACTTCTTCAGGAGCGCCCAGGATCTCTTCCGCTCCCAGATCCTCGGACAAGCCGCCGGTGTAAATGCCGGGCGTGTCGTCAGAGTAGTCGGCAAGGCCGTCCGCAAACGAAACTTCCTGCTCCGGAACTGCCTCTTCTTCCACTACGTCCTCGCCCGCGATCTTCACGCGCCGGTAGTACTCCATTCCCGTTCCAGCAGGAATGAGCCGACCCATGATGACGTTTTCCTTTAGACCACGCAGGTAATCGACCTTGCCGTTGATGGCGGCTTCGGTCAGCACGCGCGTGGTTTCCTGGAAACTCGCGGCCGAGATGAACGAATCGGTCGAAAGCGAAGCCTTGGTAATACCAAGCAGGATTGGTTTTCCGGCTGCCGGACGACCCCCTGCATCAATGACACGGGTATTCTCCTCGCGGAACTTGAACTTGTCCACGACCTCCTCGGGCAGAAACTCCGTATCGCCGATGTCCTCGATCCGTACCCAGCGCATCATCTGGCGAGAGATGACTTCCAGGTGCTTGTCGTTGATGTTGACGCCCTGCAGACGATAGACTTCCTGGATCTCGTTCACCAGGTACTTCTGCAGTTCCTTCTCGCCGAGCACCGCCAGAATGTCGTGCGGGTTGCGTGGTCCATCCATAAGAGGATCGCCGGAACGCACGCGCTCGCCTTCCTGAACGTTGATGTGTACGCCGCGCGGGATGGAGTATTCCTTCTGCATACCGTCGTCGCCGGTGATGTAAAGTTTCCGCATCCCTTTGGTAACTTCGCCGTACTTCACTGTGCCGTTTATTTCAGCGATGATCGCCGTCTCGCGAGGCTTGCGGGCTTCGAATAGCTCGACCACCCGCGGCAGACCACCAGTGATGTCTTTGGTCTTCGTAGTAGCACGCGGTATTTTTGCGATGACATCGCCTGCGTGCAGTTCCTCGCCATCCGTCACCATAAGGTGAGCGTGGGTAGGCATCAGATACCGCTTCTCCTCCGAACGCCCGCCGCCTGCCGGCCGCATAATGACGGTTGGGAAGCGCTTCTCATCGGCGGATTCCGTCACCACCACCTGCATGTTGCCGGTGATTTCGTCCACCTGTTCTTGCGTAGTAATGCCGTCGATCAAATCCTTGAAGTGAACGGCTCCGCTGACTTCCGTCAAAATCGAGAAAGTGTACGGATCCCACTCGAGCAGGATCTGATTGGCCTTCACCGGAGCATTCTCTTCGACGTTGATCTTCGCGCCGTAGACGACCGGATAACGCTCGCGCTCGCGGTTCTTGTCATCAACGATGATCAAAATACCGTTGCGGTTCATCGCAATCAGTTCGCCCTTATTGTTACGAACTGTGTTGACGTTGCTGAAGCGCACGAAACCGTCGCTCTTGGCGTCCTGCGTAGACTGCTCGCTCACTCGTGTCGCCGCGCCGCCGATGTGGAACGTGCGCATGGTGAGCTGCGTGCCTGGTTCGCCGATCGACTGCGCGGAGATGATACCCACAGCTTCGCCGCGTTCCACCATGCGTCCCGTTGCGAGATTGCGGCCGTAGCAAAGCCGGCAGACACCCCGCTTCGATTCGCACGTCAGTACCGAGCGGATTTTCACCCGTTCGATACCTGCCGCCTGGATCGCGCTGGCAAGTTCTTCGGTGATCTCCTGGTTGACTTCGACGATCACATTGTTTTCGTAGTCGCGCTGATCTTCCAGCGCCACGCGGCCGACGATGCGATCGCGCAAAGGCTCAATGATTTCGCCCGACTCGATGATCGGCTCCACATAAATGCCGTCCGATGTTCCGCAATCGTCTTCGGTGATGATGACGTCCTGCGCCACGTCGCACAGGCGGCGCGTCAGGTAGCCCGAATCAGCTGTCTTAAGAGCCGTATCGGCCAAACCCTTACGGGCGCCGTGGGTCGAGATGAAGTACTGCAACACATCCAGACCTTCGCGGAAATTCGCGGTAATCGGCTGCTCGATGATTTCGCCCGAGGGCTTGGCCATCAAGCCGCGCATACCCGAGAGCTGGCGGATTTGCTGCTTGGAACCGCGGGCTCCGGAGTCCGCCATGATGTAAATCGGATTCAGGATGCGGCCTGTCCGATCGTCCTCTTCCAGGTTCTTGAAGAGCTTGTCGGAGATGGCTTCTGTAACCTTCGACCATATTTCGATGATCTTGTTGTAGCGCTCCGATTGAGTGATCGCGCCTTCCTGATACTGCTGCTGAACTTCAATCACTTGCTTTTCAGCATCGTGAACCAAGCCGGCTTTTTCTTCCGGCACGACCATATCGTCGATGCCGATCGAAATACCCGCGCGGGTGGCGTACAGGAAGCCGAGCTTTTTTACCTCATCCAGCATCTGAACAGTCGTTTGCAGACCAAATTTCAGATAACAGTATTGAACCAGCTGTCCGTCGCCCTTCTTCTTGAGGAGGCCATTGATGAATGGCATCTCCTTAGGCAGAACATCGTTGAGAATCACGCGGCCAACGGTCGTGTCCATGTACTGCTTGTTGAACTCGATCGGCTCGGTGTACATGATGTTCTGGTTATCGAACGCCTTGTTTAGGTCGATAACCTTCCCCGTATAGCGCAGTTTGATGGCGGTGAGTGTTTCGACTTCGCCCATTTCGAGCGCAATCAGAACGTCTTCCATCGAAGCAAACGTCCGGCCCGATCCCTTGGCATTCGGGCGCATCTTCGTCAGGTAGTAAAGACCAAGCACCATGTCCTGCGTGGGAACGGCGATGGGCGCGCCATGCGCCGGCGAAAGGATATTATTCGAAGCGAGCATCAGCGTCGAGGCTTCGATCTGCGCTTCGGGTGAAAGCGGAATGTGAACGGCCATCTGGTCGCCGTCGAAGTCAGCGTTGAATGCCGTACAGGTCAGCGGGTGCAGCTTGATCGCTTTCCCTTCGACGAGCACGGGCTCGAACGCCTGAATACCAAGCCGGTGCAGCGTGGGAGCGCGATTGAGCAGAATGGGATGGTCTTTGATGACTTCTTCCAGGATGTCCCAAACCACGGGATCCTGCTGCTCGACAAGTTCCTTGGCTTGCTTGATAGTAGTGCAATGGCCGCGCTGCTCGAGCCGGTGATAGATGAACGGCTTGAAAAGTTCCAGCGCCATCTTTTTCGGCAGCCCGCACTGGTGCAGTTTCAGCTCCGGACCGACGACGATCACCGAACGCCCTGAGTAGTCTACGCGCTTTCCGAGAAGATTCTGGCGGAAGCGGCCCTGCTTTCCTTTGAGCGTGTCGGAGAGCGATTTCAGCGGGCGGTTGTTGGCGCCCCGCAGCACACGGCCACGGCGGCCGTTATCGAATAACGCATCCACTGCTTCCTGCAGCATGCGCTTTTCGTTGCGCACGATCACATCGGGAGCATGCAGCTCCATCAGCTTCTTCAGACGATTGTTGCGGTTGATGACGCGACGATAAAGATCGTTGAGATCGGAGGTCGCAAAGCGGCCGCCGTCGAGCGGCACCAGCGGGCGAAGCTCCGGCGGAATGACCGGGATAACGTCCAGAATCATCCACTCGGGCTTATTGCCAGACTTGCGGAAGCTCTCGACTACACGTAGACGCTTGGCATACTTCAGCTTCTTCTGAGCCGAAGTCTCTGTCTTCATCTTTTCGCGAATTTCCTGCGACAGAGATTCGACATCGATCTTCTTGAGAAGTTCCTTGACGCCCTCGGCGCCCATCATGGCAACGAATTTGCCCGGGAACTCCTGATCAAGCTGCCGCTTCCGTTCGTCGCTGATCACCTCGCCCTGCATGAGGCCGGTAGCTTCGCCCGGATCGATCACCACGAACGCTTCATAGTAGAGGACGCGTTCAAGCTCGCGCAGAGTGATGTCGAGCAGGTAGCCGATGCGGCTCGGCAATCCTTTGAAAAACCAGACATGGGACGACGAACTGGCGAGCTCTATATGGCCGAGGCGCTCGCGACGAACCCGGGATAACGTAACTTCTACGCCGCACTTATCGCAGATCACTCCGCGATGCTTCATGCGCTTGTACTTGCCGCACAGACATTCCCAATCGGCTACGGGGCCGAAGATGCGCGCGCAGAACAGTCCGTCGCGCTCAGGTTTGAAAGTGCGGTAATTGATGGTCTCCGGCTTGGTCACTTCACCGTGTGACCAGCTCCGGATTTTTTCCGGAGAGGCCAAACTGATTCGAATCGAATCGAAGTCGGCAATGAGATTGGCTCTGTCGTACGGAGAGGAACGATACATGAATTGTCCTTAGATTCCTAATTCAGAGAACGGCCCGTTTCCAACTGCTGCGAGCGGAATGTGGGGGCACTGCACATCCCGCCCGCCATTTCTACTAATCCGCGGCGTGAGCCAGATCCTGCATCTCGCGAGCCTTCTTCATCAGCTCGACGTCGAGGCAGAGGCTCTGCAACTCGCGGATCAAAACATTAAACGATTCAGGTACGCCGGGCTCG
Source organism: Terriglobia bacterium (assembly GCA_963841675.1). GTDB lineage: Bacteria > Acidobacteriota > Terriglobia > Bryobacterales > Bryobacteraceae > Bog-105. The sequence continues at coordinate 271,307 of CAWJEH010000005.1, read as the reverse complement.
GCCGCAGCCTCGCCTTTGACGATCGCCTCGTAGATCTTTGCGCGACCGTACACGTCATCCGATTTTGCGGTCAGCAGCTCCTGCAAGATGTACGCCGCGCCATACGCTTCGAGCGCCCATACTTCCATCTCGCCAAACCGCTGCCCGCCGAACTGTGCCTTACCACCGAGCGGTTGCTGGGTGATCAGTGAATAAGGACCAATCGAGCGTGCATGGATCTTGTCATCTACCAGGTGGCTCAGTTTGAGCATGTAAATGTAGCCGACGGTCACGGGCTGCTCAAACTGCGCACCCGTCATTCCGTCGTGCAAGGTGATCTTCCCCGAGCTTGGCAGGTCGGCCTCGGCCAGACGAGCCTTGATGTCTTTTTCCGCCGCGCCATCGAAAACAGGCGTCGCGAAATGCAGGCCGAGCTTTGCAGCGGCCCAACCCAAGTGCGTCTCCAGGATCTGTCCCACGTTCATACGGGAAGGCACACCCAGCGGATTCAGCACGATCTCGACCGGCGTTCCATCCGGCAGATAAGGCATGTCCTCTTCAGGAACAATCCGTGCGATAACGCCTTTATTTCCGTGACGGCCGGCCATCTTGTCGCCGACCGACAGCTTGCGCTTCATGGCGATATAAACTTTGACGAGCTTGATAACGCCCGGCGGCAGCTCATCGCCCTTGCGCAGTTTCGCGATCTTCTCTTCGGTGATCTTTTCGAGCACCGCGATCTGACGCGAGGTCATCTCTTCGATTTCATCGATCTGCTCATTCAGCCGGACATCCTTCGTATTGAGCCGCATGCGCTTCAAATCGCGGGCACGCAGCTTTTCGAGAACATCGCGGCTCAACGGGAGATCTTTCGAGAGCAGCTTCTTATTGGTCTTTTCGTCGTGCAGGTCGGCGAGCAATTCCTTGCCCTTAAGCAGTTCCTCCAGCCGCTTTGCGCGCTCGTCGCTGAGAATGCGCTTCTCATCTTCGAGGTTGCGATGCAGCCGCTCCTCCTGCTGCAGCAGAATCAGCTTGGAACGTTCATCGAGCTCGGCGCCCTTGCGGGAGAAAACCTTGCAATCGACTATGGTTCCTTCAATACCGGGAGGGCAGTAGAGCGATGCGTCTTTCACATCACCCGCCTTCTCGCCGAAGATAGCCCGTAACAGTTTCTCTTCTGGCGTGAGTTGCGTCTCGCCTTTGGGAGTCACCTTGCCGACCAGAATGTCTCCTGGCTTTACCGTCGCGCCGATGCGGATGATCCCGCTCTCATCCAGGTTCCGCAGGAAGGACTCGGCAATGTTCGGGATATCGCGAGTGATTTCCTCCGGTCCAAGCTTGGTATCCCGAGCCTCGATTTCGAACTCCTCGATATGGATCGAGGTGTAGTAATCGTCTTTGACCAGCTTCTCGCTGACCACTATCGCGTCTTCGAAGTTGTATCCGCGCCAGGGCATGAATGCCACCAGCACGTTCCTGCCTAGAGCCAGTTCACCGGCCTCCGTACATGGTCCATCTGCCAGCACGTCGCCTTTCTTGACCTTCTGGCCCTGTTCGACGATGGGCTTTTGACTGATGCAGGTATTTTGGTTCGAGCGCTTGAATTTAGTGAGCTGATAGATATCGGCGCCCACTTCGCGGGACATCTGTCCCTCGTGCGATCCGCCCTCCACGCGAACGATGATACGTTCGCTGTCGACCGAATCGACTACTCCGGCGCGTTTGCAGATCACTACCGCGCCCGAGTCACGCGCTGTCACGCGCTCCATTCCGGTTCCGACATACGGGGCCTCCGCCCGTAGCAGCGGAACGGCCTGACGTTGCATGTTCGAGCCCATCAGGGCACGGTTTGCGTCGTCGTTCTCGAGAAACGGAATCAAACTGGCCGCCACCGAGACCAACTGCTTCGGACTGACGTCCATGTACTCGATTTCGTCGCGGTGCTTGAGCACGAAATTGCCGGCCTGGCGGGCATTCACCAGATCGTCGACAATCCTGCTGTTCTCGTCGATTGCCACGTTAGCCTGGGCGATGATGTACTTGTCTTCTTCCCAAGCCGACAGGTAATCCGAGTAGGCTTCGAACTCGGCGAGCTGCTTTTTCCCTTGCAGCGCCCTGTTGGCCGCGTCGATCTCTTCTCGGGGAACAACCTGCCCGACTTTGAAATCCGCGTCACCAGGGTTGAGTATCTTTACCTCGTCCACGAGCGCCCCTTCCTTCACACGACGGTACGGACTCTCGATGAAGCCGTATTCGTTGATTCGGGCAAAGCAGGATAGCGACGAGATGAGACCGATGTTCGGGCCTTCCGGCGTTTCGATCGGGCAGATCCGGCCATAGTGTGTCGGATGCACGTCGCGCACTTCGAATCCGGCCCGCTCGCGGGAGAGACCGCCTGGCCCGAGTGCCGAGAGGCGCCGTTTATGGGTGATCTCTGAGAGCGGATTGGTCTGGTCCATGAACTGCGAGAGCTGGCTCGATCCGAAAAACTCACGGATAGCCGCCATCACCGGCTTCGCATTTACCAGGTCGTGTGGCATGGCCGTCGACATTTCCTGGTAGACCGACATCTTTTCCTTGATGGCCCGCTCCATACGGACGAGGCCGATTCGGAATTGATTCTCGAGCAGCTCGCCAACGGCGCGCACTCGGCGATTCCCGAGGTGATCGATATCGTCGACCACGCCGACGCCTTTCCGAAGCTTCAGCAGATAAAGAATGGTGTCGGTGAAGTCCTTTTGGTCAAGGGTGCGCTTGTCAAGCGGAGTCGAATCCGCCTTGTCGTAGAGCTTGATATTGAACTTCATGCGGCCCACGCGCGAAAAATCGTACTTGCGCGCGTCGAAAAACATGCCCTGAAAGAGCTGGGTAGCGGTGTCGAGCGTCGGAGGATCACCGGGGCGCAGCTTGCGGTAGATCTCCAGCAGCGCATCGTTCTGGGTCTTTACGGCATCCTTGCGCAAAGTGCTGGAAATAACGTTACCCGCATCATCGCGATCCGGGAAGAAGACCTCGAAACTCTCGATGCCGGCATCGGCCAGCTTACCGATCGCGGTCGAAGTCAGCTCATGATTGGCCTCGATGAGCACCTCGCCCGTCGACATATCGATGACGTCGCTTGCGACATACGCCCCTTCGAGATCGTTGGAGGCTACCTCGACGCGCTCGATCTTGGCTTTTTGAATTTCACGGTAAACGGAGTTGGTGATCTTTCGCCCTTGCGGAACTACCTGCTCGCCGCCTTTGCCGCTGATGGCATGCGAAAGCTTCATTCCCACTAGGCTGTCATTTACATGCCAGAACAGCTTGCTGTCCTTCAGCGAGATGGTCGAGAGCTTGTAGAACGCGCGAATAATCTCGGAGTCCGTTTTGAGACCCAATGCCCGCAGGAAAACCGTCCCGTAAAACTTGCGCTTGCGATCAATGCGGACGTAGAGCAGGTTTTTGTTGTCGTATTCGAACTCTACCCAGCTGCCTCGATACGGGATGATCTTCCCGAGAAAATAGCCCTGAGTCTGGACACGCTCGAAGAACACACCCGGAGAACGGTGGAGCTGAGAGACAATGACGCGCTCTGTACCGTTGATGATGAACGTTCCGTTGTCCGTCATCAAAGGAATTTCACCGAAGAAAACTTCCTGTTCCTTGATGTCTCGAACGGTCTTGGTACCCGTTTCGGCATCCTTATCGTAAACAGTCAGCCGTATCGTCACCTTCAGAGGCGCGGCGTATGTCATCCCGCGCTCCTCGCACTCAGGTACGTCGTACTTCAGCTGCAGCGCCACCGGATCGCCGCAGCGGTTGCAGAACGTTACGATATTTCTGTTGAACGTGCCGCACTTGTGACACAACACGTCGCCCGCGTGAAACGGGTCGGTACGAATCTCAGCGCCGCAATTCGGGTTGCGGCAAATCGTGCGCAGGTGATGCAGACCTTTCAGGTTTCCGCACTTGCACTCCCAGTTGCCGATTGAGTAATCGACGAACTCGAGCTGGCTCAGGCCGCGGAAATCGGAAATTGGAAAAACCGAGCTGAATACACTTTGCAGACCTGCATCTTCCCGCTCTTTGGGAAGCAGATCCATTTGCAGAAAACGCTCGTACGAGCGCTTTTGTACCTCGATCAAGTTAGGAATCGGTATCGAAGTTTTGATCTTCGAGAAATCAACTCTCTCGCGGCGAGAAATATTTGACACGTTGGGCATCTACACTTGTCCTTTAGGAACCAATGACTTGAGTGACCACACTCTTACAGACAGCTGGGCCGAGCTTGCAAAAGCTGCGACCATCAGGGGCGAACCGGGCAATTAACTGACACATTTCGGCTCGCGGCCAAAACCAGGCCCGCAGCACCGAACGGAAAATTCATGAGAAAAAACGAAGGCGAAAACAACAATGTTCCTGGAGACCCTTCAAAAGACTTTGGGAACGTTTTGGAATCTCTAATCAACGAAGGAAAGACCTGTTTAGCTGACCGGAACCCGGGCACGACAAAACTCCCGACACCCTAACAAGGTTGCGGGAGAACTTACCACGCTGATTTATTAAATGCTATGCTGGACCGTCCCGGCTCGACGTCTTCTTAATAGTAACACAGATTCGGCCGACCCCCGGGCATCGCCGCAAGCGGCCGAAAAAGGGACAGCACCCGAGCTTGCGCCCGGATGCCTGAACTTCTGTTTAGTGAAGCAACCTACTCTACTTTACCTCAACGGTGGCGCCGGCGTCCGCGAATTTCTTCTTGATAGACTCTGCCTCGTCTTTGTTGACGCCTTCTTTGATCGGCTTCGGAGCGCCGTCGACCAGATCTTTGGCTTCCTTCAGACCGAGGCTGGTGACTTCGCGCACAGCTTTGATAACATTGATCTTATTTGCGCCGACGGCTGTCAGAATGACCGAGAACTCCGTCTTCTCTTCAGCCGGAGCCGCAGCAGCTCCACCGCCGGCAGCCGGAGCCGCTACGGCAACCGATGCCGCCGCCGCTGACACTCCCAACTTCTCTTCAAGCAACTTCACAAGTTGTGACGCTTCCAGCAGGGTCAATCCCTGAATCTGCTCTCCAATTGCGTTGATGTCCGCCATTTTCCTTTTCCTACTCTCTATCTATTCAATTTCCCGGGCAAAGCGATGCCCTGCTCTTCTTCGGTCTTCAGTTCGAATAGAACCGCGACCTCATCCTTGCTGAAACTTGTTTTCCTTTGCCGCCTGGTCGAGTACGACGGCCAGATTCCGTCCAACGCCGTTGATCGAGCTAACCAGCCGAGTCGCCGCAGCATTGATAAGGAACAGCAGCTTGGCGTAGATCTCTTCCTTGGGCGGCATGGCAGCCAGGTCGCCGATCGCCTTCACGTCGATCACGCGGCCCTCGACGAAGCCCGCCTTGAATGTGAACGCCGGGTTCTCCCTGGCGTACTTGCTCAACGCCTTCGCGAGCGCCACCGGATCCTTAGAGGTAGAGACCAGCGAAGTCATGCCCTTCAGGTCTCCCAAAAGATCGCTTGTCGGGGTACCTTCGCTTGCTTTGGCTGCCAGGTTGTTTTTGACTACCTGGTACTCGCCGCCCGCCTCCCGAATTGTCTTACGCAGCTGAAAATCCTGCTTGACAGTGATCTTTTCATAGCCCGCGATGAACAGATTTTGGCTTGCGGCGATCGTTTTTTTCAGCTCTTCGAGCTCTTTCTTCTTTTCGTCCCTGTTCTTCATCTTGCTCTCTCGATCACCTTACGCCGTCTTGGCGTTGAAGGCCGCCACGTCTAACGGAACGCCCGGACTCATAGTCGAGCAAAGCGTGGCGCTCTTCACGTATTTGCCTTTGGCAGCCGACGGCTTTGCCCGAATGACAGCCTGAATCAAGCTATTCGTATTCTCGAGCAGCTTGTCGCTGGCAAAGCTGACCTTTCCTACCGGCGCATGGATCACGCCGGTTTTGTCCACTCGAAATTCAACCTTTCCGGCTTTGATCTCGCCAATCGCATTCCGGACATCGGTCGTTACTGTACCGGTTTTGGGGTTAGGCATCAGACCTCGCGGTCCAAGCACCTTACCCAACCGTCCCACAGACCGCATCATGTCTGGCGTGGCAATCACGGCGTCGTAGTCGGTCCAGTTCTCACCCTGGATTTTGGTCACCATTTCCTCGCCGCCCACAAAATCCGCCCCGGCTTCCTGCGCTTCCCGAAGTTTGTCTCCGGAAGCAATCACCAGAACCCGCTTAGCCTTGCCCAGCCCATTCGGCAACACCACCGTGCCGCGAACCATCTGATCGGCGTGCTTCGGATCGACGCCCAGGCGCATATGCACCTCGACAGTCTCATCGAATTTCGAAAACTTTATCTTTTGAACTAACGGAACTGCCTCGGCCAGCGCATAAGGTCGCGCCTCGATCTGCTTGGCCGCAGCTTCATATTTTTTCCCGGGTTTATGACTCATAATTTGGCTGGTGCAAACGGCTCAGGCGGAGCACACACACCTTTGCCTCCCAAAGTAGCTGGAATCTTCCGTCAGGATAACACAGCCTTTACGTCGAGTTGTGGCCACCCGTGGCACGGCCTACCGAATCTCCGAAAAAGGCAGCGGAGCCAGGATCGCGTTGCTGATGTTAGCGACGATCTCGGAGTCCTTCAACTCCGGCCGGCTGCTGAGTTGCTTCCATCTGGGATCGCCCCCGAATGACTTCCACAACTCGTCACGAGCGGCCAGATTGTCGTAAGAAAGCATGTATTTGAGATTCGGCTGCCTCGGTCCGACAATGGTCTCTCCAAAAAACACGGGGCGAAAGCCCAAACTCTCGAAGATCTTCGCCTCTCCCTCGTTGAACATCCCAACTTTGCGAGCCAGCGTGGCAAACGACTGCGATTCGTAAGTGCGGAGTTCGAAGACCCGTGGCGGCTTTCCGGAACCTTGGAGAATCGCAGGCTGCGGCATGACATCGAAGCTTCGCAACAGACTGCTCTCGACCCGCACAAACGGCAAACCGGAGCCCGCTCCGAGCTTCTCCAGTTCACGCGAGTGCTCCGCGTCCGCTTGCAGTTTGCCGAGCGCCTCCTGCATGGCTGTCAGCGAGGCGAATTGGCTCAATGTATAGATAGAGGGACTTTCGGGCCCGATCACCGTCGAAAAAACACCCGCCAGCTTTGCCCCTGCCCGTGAAAGCGCCGGTCCCAGACCATTCTGCAGATACCCGGAAACTCGCGAACTCTGGTCTTCGGGGGTGTTGTGAAGCTGCCAGATCTTTAGCTCCAGGAAAGATGGAGTAGCTTCCGAACGGCTTTCGCCGCTCAGCACAAATGAAGCGCCCAGGCCTGCCAGCAATTGACGTCGGTCCATGGACACGACTGTATCAAGAGGAATCCCGCGTCAAGCATCACTTGTGTCACGCGCCTTCGCGCATGGCGTGAATGAGAGCTTCCATGTGGTCGAGGTATCGCTCGAAAGCCTTCTTGCCGGAGGCTGTCAGGCGGTACTCCGTCTTTGGCATGCGCCCTTCGAAGCTCTTCGTGCACTCAACGTACTTCGCTTCTTCTAATCGCCTCGCATGCACACTTAAGTTGCCGTCTGTTGTCTGGAGCAGCTTTTTCAATTCATTGAAGGTGAGCGATTCATTGACCGCCAGGGCGCTGACGATGCCGAGTCGCATCCGCTCGTGGATGATCCTGTCAAGGTGCGGAAGGGCATTCTCCAGGGTTCCCGTTTCAATTTGAGGCGCGGGTTTTCCGGAACGCACTTTCTGCTCGATTTCGGCGTGAGCTCGAGCCATCGCAGGTCTAGCCACCATGCCTCCTTGCGATCGCCACACCGAAGGCGATGTGCAGCGCGCCGAAACCTAAAATCAGGAACCAGTTCCCCCATTCCGCTGGAAAGACCAGCGAAACGGCCCCGGTCAGCATGAAACAGAGGCCCATCACCGGAACAATACGGACCGAAAATGCCCCGCCCGTTACAACTGCGGCGCCATAAAGCAGCAACCAGAGTCCCGGAAGAACACTGATTTCGCCTCTTTGAAGCAGCACCGCTGTCAAAATCGCTCCAGCAATCAGCGGGGGCATAAAACTCAGCAAGGCTCGCCGCGCCGCTCGCGAATGAAGCGACAGTTCCAGGCGTTTCGATTTCAGACGTACGGCCGCAAACGACAACAGCAAGGCCAAACAGGCTTCAGCCAGCCAAACGAAGAAACCGCTACGTTCGTTGAGCGGAGCCGCAATCGCGCCCGCAACCAGCGCCGTACAGCCGATCACTACGCCGCCCCATCCCGGCACCGCCGTAAACGAGCCGGCCCGCTCCATTGTGTCGCGTATGAACCGCAGATTGTCCGCGGCACGGCGATCGATCGGAAGCGGAACCTTCAGCAGCCGGGCGCGCTGCGCAAATGCCATACCACTAAAGTATAGCCAAGAAGTGCTTTGCCAGGTAAAGACCCGGGGTTATTACCGTTTTGCCACTCTTCCTGCGTCACAGCATCTGCCCCGCACACTGTCTTAGCGCGCCGCCTCGAGACTCATCTCGACGCAAGCCCTATTCGTCATCGCCGCCTTGGGAGCCAAAATCTTCGGCGGCCGGTCACAGCTCACACAGATTCTTTGATTGTGGGCTTCCAAGGCTTTAAGGCTTAAGCTCGATCCGAGCCCTCGGCCATCCAGACGCAAAAGCACTGTTTTGCAAGTGTTTCACGTGAAACATTCCTTCCTTTTTAAGCGAGATTGAGCACCCCCAATCGCTTCACGCTATCTCGCCAGCGTGCCCGGAATTCTTACCGCCATCCCCTTTTATAGACGGTAAAAACCCGCTCTACACATTCGTCAAATTGGGATGAATCCACGGTGCGCGATACTGTCGCGCCAACAAGCGATTCGCCTCCTCATCGTTCTCCACGTGCTGCCGTTCGCTGTTCCATTGCAGACTCCGTCCCAGTTGCATCGAATTATTCGCCAGAATGCACGATGCAGTCGAGATATAACCCTCTTCGATCGTCGACACGGGTTTAGAGCGTGTGTCGATCGCCTGTAGAAAGTTCTTCATGTGATAGCGGACCGCTGGCGCGACGTGCTTTTCGAGATCTTTCTCCGTCTTGTCTTCCGGATACTGTTCCAGTTCGTACGTAACATCGCGATGCACCGGCTGGCCGCCGCCTACCGGAATGAAATCGTAACTGTAGACGCTCACTTTGAGAGTTCCTTTGTCGCCGTAGAAGGTTGCTCCCCATGGATATTTCGGATCGGCCGCTTCCCCCCAGGACCGATGCTGCCAGACAACTCGCAGATCATTGAAATCCCAAGCCGCCGTTTGCGTGTCCGAAATATCGGCCTTGCTCGCCTTGTCGACAAAGATGCCACCGGTCGAGGAAATGCGCGTCGGCCACCCGAGCCCCAGCATCCAGCGCGTCATATCGAACATGTGTACGGCCATATCGCCTACAATGCCGTTCCCGTATTCCATAAAGGCTCGCCAGCGGCGCGGATGCACCAATTCGTTGTACGGGCGAAGCGGGGCCGGCCCGGTCCACATCTCGTAATCGAGATATGGTGGCGGATCGGTGTCGGGCGGGTTCTCGGTGGCGCGCATGTGGTAGTAACAGTAAATCTCTACCAAGGCGATCTTCCCCAATTTGCCCTGATCGATGAACCGTTCCTTAGCTTCGATGATGTGCGGCGTGCTGCGTCGCTGCAATCCGACCTGTACAACGCGTCCATGCTGATTTGCTGCCTCGACCATTGCCCGGCCTTCCAGTACGTCTCTACTGATAGGCTTCTGAACCCAGACGTCCAGGCCGGCCTTCACAGCCTCGATCATGATCAGCGCGTGCCAGTGATCCGGCGGTGCAATCAACACCAGGTCTAAATCTCTTGCGGCGAGCATCTGCCGGTAATCGCCGTAGGTACGCGGCGTCTTCTTTGACATTTGGCGGGAAGCAACCATACTTGCCGCTTCTGCCAGCATGTGCTTGTCAACGTCGCAGAGTGAAACAACCTCCACTGGCGCCACTTGAATCAGGCGAAACAGGTCGATCTTCCCGTACCACCCGCAGCCAATCAGTCCGACTCTCCGATGCTTCCCTTCCGGCACAGTGTTTCCCGCAGCGGTGCTCAACGCCAATCCGGCGCTTGCGGATTGCAGAAATTCCCGGCGATTCATGGTTATAGTCTATTCATTCGCTGATTGACAAACGATACCCCCAATTGGCAAAAAGGGGCTGCCTCGCGGCAGCCCCTTCGATTCAAACAAAATTTGGAAATAGATCTACCTAGGCGACCTCGACACCCATGCTGCGGCAAGCGCCCTTCACTTGTTCCACCGCTGCCTCGAGCGTAAAGCAATTCAGATCAGGCATCTTGATTTTCGCAATCTCCTGGACCTGGTCCAAGCTGATCTTCCCTACTTTGTTCTTGTTCGGCTCCGCCGATCCCTTAGCCAGGTTCACAGCTCGCTTGACGAGAATCGCCACTGGTGGAGTCTTCGTGATGAACGTGAAAGATCGGTCCGAATAAATAGTAATGACAACCGGAATGATCAGCCCTTCCTGGTCCTTCGCGGATGTCTTCGCATTGAATGCCTTGCAAAATTCCATGATGTTGACGCCTTGCGGACCCAAAGCTGTACCAACCGGCGGAGCGGGTGTCGCTTTGCCCGCCGGAATCTGCAACTTCACTTCTGCGGTTACTTTCTTTGCCATGTCTCTCTATCCCTCACATCTTTTCTACTTGCAGGAAGTCCAACTCAACGGGCGTCGAACGCCCGAAAATCGTCACCATCACGCGCAGCGTGTTCCGCTCGCTATTGATTTCATCCACTTTGCCCGAGAAGTTGGTGAACGGCCCATCCACGATTTTCACAGTCTCGTTCTTCTCGAACGTCATCTTCGGCCGCGGCCGCTCCGCACTCGAAGCTTGCCGATACAGAACTGAATTCACTTCGTCGGCGGTCAGGGGCACCGGTTTCGTTCCGCCTCCCACAAAACCCGTCACTCTCGGGGTCGATTTGACCGCGTGCCAGAGCTCGTCATCCATCTCCATCTCGACCAGAACGTAGCCCGGATAGAGAAGCCGTTTGCTCGTGACCTTCTTCCCGTTCCGAAGTTCGATCACCTCTTCCGTGGGAATCAGAATCTGTCCCACCCGGTCCGCAAAACCAAAGGCCTGTGCCCGCGTTCGAAGAGATTCCGCTACCTTGTTCTCGAAGCCTGAATAGGCATGAATGATGTACCAGTTCTTTAACGAGGCCCCAGGTTCATCGGTCGGTCCTGCCGCGTGCTCAGCCGTTGCTTCGTGCTCGAAACCATGCACTCCGTCGTCACTGGCAGGCTCGCTCTCACCTTCATCTTCATCATGAATCTCGTCACCTGAAACACCCTCGTCCTCTTCAAGAACATCGGCGTCATCGCTTCCCGGAACGTACGAAGCCTCCGACGATGCCTCATCTTCCAGATGCTCGGCTTCGCTCTGGTGCTCTTCTTCGTTGTGAATCTTCTCGTCTGTCATTTCTCAGTCCGGCCGTAACTACATTCCTGGCGCCTAGCGTGAAGCATGAGTGAAGTAATTAATGATTTTCGTAATAGCCGCGTTGACAATTGCATCAACCACGAAGAAATAAGCTGCAAATAGGAAAACCGCGGCAATCACTACGCCCGTGGTCGCTCGAACTTGCTTCCAGTTCGGCCACGAGACGCGCTTCATCTCGGTTCTTATGTCATCGATGTACGATTTTGTTCTTTGCGGCCAGCCGACCGCGTTGCTCAATTCCATAGAAATCACAATCCAAGAGCTCAGCTCGGCGCCGCTCTCGTCCTTTAGAGGAGGACCGGTGTTTTGGCAGGGGCAGAGGGATTCGAACCCCCAAAGGCGGTTTTGGAGACCGCTGGTTTACCGTTAGCCTATGCCCCTGTCTGATAAAGTTACTGATCTACTACCCTATCTCTATTTTGTCTCGCGATGCGGCTGGTGCTTGCGGCAATACGGACAGAATTTTTTCATTTCGAGACGCTCTGTCGTCGTCCTTTTATTCTTGGTCTTGCTGTAGTTGCGGTTCTTGCACTCGCTGCATTGAAACTGAATGATTTCGCGTGGCATATTTCTCGTCGTTCCTTCTGAGCCGCGACCGTGAGGGAGCGGTTAGCTCAAAATCTCCGTCACAGTACCGGCTCCGACCGTTCGTCCGCCCTCACGAATCGCAAAGCGCAGCCCTTTATCCATAGCTATCGGCGTGATCAGTTCCACTTCCACCGATACGTTGTCGCCCGGCATCACCATCTCCATGCCTTCCGGCAGCTTCGCCACGCCCGTCACATCTGTCGTCCGGAAGTAGAACTGCGGCCGATACCCATTGAAAAACGGCGTGTGCCGCCCGCCTTCTTCCTTCGACAGCACGTATACCTCGCCCTTGAACCTCTTGAACGGCTTGATCGAGCCCGGCTTCGCAATCACCTGCCCCCGCTCCACATCATTCTTTTCAATGCCGCGCAGCAGCAACCCCACGTTGTCCCCCGCGCGCCCTTCGTCCAGCAGCTTCTTGAACATCTCGACGCCCGTCACCACCGTCTTGCGCGTGTCCTGGAAACCCACGATCTCCATTTCCTCGCCGACCTTGCAGATCCCCCGCTCGATCCTCCCCGTCACCACCGTCCCGCGGCCCTGAATCGAGAAGATATCTTCTATCGGCATGATGAACGGCTTGTCGATCGCGCGCTCCGGGATCGGAATATACTCGTCCACCTTCGCCATCAGCTCGTCGACCGTGGCTTCCCACTTCGCATCCCCGTTCAACGCTCCCAGCGCACTGACCTTCACCACCGGCAGATCGTTGCCCGGAAACTGATAGCTCGACAGCAGCTCCCGTACTTCCAGCTCCACCAGCTCGAGCAGCTCCGGATCATCCACCATGTCGACCTTGTTCAAGGCCACCACAATGTACGGCACTCCCACCTGCCGCGCCAGCAGAATGTGCTCCCGCGTCTGCGGCATCGGCCCATCCGTCGCCGCCACCACCAGAATCGCCCCATCCATCTGCGCCGCCCCGGTGATCATGTTCTTGATGTAATCGGCGTGCCCAGGACAATCCACGTGCGCATAGTGCCGGTTCGCCGTCTCGTACTCCACGTGCGCCACCGCAATCGTGATCCCGCGCGCCTTCTCCTCCGGCGCATTGTCGATCGAATCGAAACTCCGGAACTTGTTCTTCGGATTGTGCTTCGATAGCGTCTTCGTGATCGCCGCCGTCAAGGTCGTCTTCCCGTGATCAATGTGCCCGATCGTACCAATGTTTACGTGCGGTTTGCTGCGGTCAAATTTCTCTTTCGCCATGGTCTTTCTCTAACTTTAACTGGAATCTTCCTCCCAACCGGGAGAAAGGAGGTTAGAAATGGATGAAGACGCACCAATTCTACGCCTTGTCCAGATAAATGATAGCACGCGAAAGAGTTGTTGCCGGGCGAAAAACTAGTCGCGAGTGCGCTCGCTCGCGTACTGTTCAGTGGCAATGATTAAGAATCTGGAGCCGTTGACCAGGATTGAACTGGTGACCTCGTCCTTACCAAGGACGCGCTCTACCAACTGAGCTACAACGGCTTCCCGCGTTGACCAGCACGGCTTCTGCTTGGTTCTGGTGGACAGGGAAGGATTCGAACCTTCGTACCTCGCAAGGAGGGACAGATTTACAGTCTGTTGGCTTTAACCACTCACCCACCTGTCCGAGCGAATCCAAGACTCCACCATCATATCGTGGAGCCGGATATTCCTTGATTTTGTACCTGGGGTTAGGAACGAAATCAGTCGAACGTCTCGACATCATAATAAAGGTTATGCAAGACATTCTGACCATCGCGGACCGCACCTTCCGTTCCCGGCTTTTCGTGGGAACCGGCAAGTACCGCAGCAAACAGCTTATGGCACGCTGCCACGCCGCCTCCGGAACCGAAATGGTGACGCTGGCGGTTCGCCGCGTGAACTTGACCGACCGCTCGAAAGAGTCTGAACTGGACTTCATCGACCGCTCTCGAATTCATATCCTGCCCAACACTGCTGCTTGCTACACCGCCGAAGACGCCATCCGCACCGCTCGCCTCGGGCGGGAAGTAGGCTTATCGAATTGGGTGAAGCTCGAAGTAATTGGCGACCAGAAAACACTGTTTCCTGATAACGAAGGCCTGCTTGAAGCGACCCGTGTCCTGGTAAAGGAAGGATTCGTTGTTCTTCCGTACACCTCCGATGACCTGGTCAACGCTCGCAAGCTGATTGATGCGGGAGCCGCCGCGGTGATGCCGCTGGCCGCGCCCATCGGCTCAGGCCTGGGCATCCAAAACCTAACGAATCTCAAAATTCTGCGCGAAGCCATCACGCAAGTCCCGCTGATTGTGGACGCGGGGGTCGGAACAGCGTCCGATGCCGCGGTAGCCATGGAACTCGGCTACGACGGCGTTCTCCTCAACACCGCTATCGCTGAGGCCGACGACTCCGAGCGCATGGCGCACGCCATGAAGCTCGCTATGGAAGCAGGCAGAGCCGCTTTCCTTGCAGGCCGCATGGCGCGCCGGGAGTATGCTGTCGCCAGCAGTCCGCTGGTCGGAACCATTGCCTAAAAGCTTTTTGTTGTTCCTATTCACCCTCACCGCATACGCGGACACCGCGTACTATCACCGCGTCATATTCGACAACAGCATCAACTTAGATCGCTACTTCTATAGCGAAGGCCGCGCCTCCGCACCCAGCCAGTTAGAGTTGCCCGAAGGAAAACTTCCCGTCGAGCATGAACGTTTCCACACGCCCCCAAACGCGCTTCGACTTCACTGGACATCAGCACCACAGGGCGGCTGGACAGTTGCAATCATCCTCTACGAATTTCGCAATCGCGAAATCTTCTTTCCGGGAAGCCAACTCACCTTCTGGTGCTACTCCGTGGATGGTCTGAAGGCGCAAGCATTGCCCCGCATCGCGCTCCATGACGCGGCGAAGAATTTCACTCAGCCCCTGGCGATTCAGCAGGAAGTCTCGGGCGGGAAATGGACCAAGATCGCAATCCCTCTTGATCGTTTCATGACCGCTTCTATTCACGCTTTCGACGGCCACGCTCTCGATAGAGTTCTGTTTACACAAGGAACCGCCGATAATGCGGAACACACCCTATTGCTAGACGACATTCATGTCGAACCCGCTAGTCTCGATAAATCTGCCCTAGCCCCTGTCACCGCCGTCACGGCGAAAGGCTATGAACGGCACGTCGATGTAAGCTGGCAAGCATCGCCCGACGCCGGCCTCGAGCACTACATCATCTATCGCGCGCTGAATGGAGGGCCGTTGAAACCGGTTGGCATACAGGTCCCGGGTATCTACCGTTTCGCCGACTGGCTCGGCAAGCCCGGCCAGTCCGCACACTATCGAGTCAGCGCACAAAGCTGGACCGGCCTCGAATCGGTTCCCTCGTCGATGGCGACTGCCACCACGCATTCCATGAGTGACGACGAGCTGCTCACGATGGTCCAGGAGGCTTGTTTTCATTACTACTGGGACGGCGCCCATCGCATGGCCGGTATGACGCGCGAGAATCTTCCTGGCGACGACGACATCACCGCGGTGGGGGCCAGTGGCTTCGGAATCATGGCCCTCGTCGTCGGAGTCGATCGAAAGTTTGTCACTCGCGAACAGGGCGTCGAGCGTCTGCTTCAGATAACCGGCTTTCTGGAGAAGGCAGACCGGTACCACGGCGTCTGGCCGCATTTCCTGAACGGCCGTACGGGCAAACGCATGCCTGTTTTTGGAATCTTCGAGAATGGTGCGGACCTCGTTGAGACTTCCTTCCTGATGCAGGGACTCCTGACGGCTCGCCAATACTTCGATGGCAATGGCTCGCAGGAAACACTGTTGCGCAACAAGATCACCGAGCTATGGAAATCGATCGACTGGGCCTGGTTCCGCCGCACACCTGATGGCGACGCTCTCTTGTGGCACTGGTCGCCCGAATATTCCTGGTACATCAATCACCGGCTTACCGGCTTCAACGAAACGATGATTACCTACCTGCTCGCGATTGCATCTCCCACGCATCGCGTCCCCGCGAGCTTGTACTACACCGGCTGGGCCGGGCAATCCAAGGCAGCCATTGCGTACCGGCAGGCCTGGGGTGAACAACAGGCCGGCGATCATTACGTGAACGGCCACACCTTCTACGGCATCAAGCTCGATGTGGGCGTTGGGGAAGGTGGTCCGTTATTCTTCACGCAGTACTCTTACATGGGATTCGATCCGCACGTTCGCGACCGCTTCACCGATTACTTCCACAACAATCGCGCGCAGGCTTTGATCAATCGCGCCTACTGCGTCCGCAATCCAGGACACTTCAAGGGCTATGGCGTGGACTGCTGGGGCATCACCGCCGTCGATGGACCCGAAGGGTACAGCGCCTACGAGCCGAAGCTTGGAAGTGACGACGGCACCATCGCACCGACCGGCGCCCTTGCTTCTTTTGTCTACACGCCTGACGCTTCTATGCAGGTTTTGAAGCACTTCTACCGCGATTTAGGACAGGAGCTTTGGGGTGAATTCGGCTTTCGAGACGCCTTGAACCTGCAGCGTGGCTGGTTCTCGGGCATCTACATGGGATTGAATCAAGCGCCCATGACCGTCATGATCGAGAATTACCGCACGGGTCTGGTCTGGAAGAAATTTATGTCCAACCCCGAAGTGCAAAACATGCGCTCGCAAGTCTTCGATAAATAGCTAATCCGGCCTCCGGCAATTCGCTAGACATGCAGCCACTTCTGGCATCGAGACCACCTGCCACAATTTATTCGCGTATTGTGGGTCCGTAGCGTAAATGGGCGCAACCTGCCGGATCAGCGCCTCAGTGTCACCCGATTTCAAGTAATGGGCCCAGGCCGCTCCGTAGGCGTGCTCTGTTGTGAAGAGGCTGGCATGCTTTTCGAAACAGGCCTCGATCGACACGAACACCGCAAAATCTCTCGCCACCGGCGTCCGAACGCCGCCGATCACTTCCACCGTTTTCAAGCGCTGAACGCCCGAGCATCCGAGATATGACTTGATGCCGAAACAGTTGTTTCCGGGCTGATGTGTACCCCACCCGCTTTCGACCGCCCACTGTGAGATTGTCAGCTCGGCCGGCACTTTCGTCGTCTGCTCACAAGAAACTGCGCTGGAAGCAGCTGCTTTCAACTGTGTCGTTTGCGCGGGAGAAAGCGTAGCCATTCGCCCGCGATTTTCGTTCTCTGCTTATCAGCAGCGATCCGAGCTGGCTCTCAAGACTCTGAAACTTCAGCAGATGGACTTTCAGCAAAGAACGTGACTCCCGCGCGGCCCAAATCCGAAGCCGCCTCAGATCCTTTTTCCCGCTTGAATTAACTGCTCCGCCTGGCGAAGAGCTTCCGGAGTGATCTGCTCGCCTGAGAGCATGCGGCCGACCTCGTGTGCTCGTTCCTCGGCCCCAAGTTCTTCCACCTCCGTTATGAGCCGGCCTTTCTTTTCGCGTTTCGAAACCGCGTAATGGTGGTTTGCGAATCCGGCGATCTGCGCCAGGTGCGTCACACAGATTACCTGGTTTGTTCGCGAGAGGCCCTTCAGCCTCTTTCCCACTGCAGCCGCCGCCGCTCCGCCCACACCTGCGTCGATTTCGTCGAAAACCAGGGTGGGCAGGCCTTCCTGTTTATCTGCCTCGCCGAGAGCTGTCTTGAGAGCCAGAGCGATGCGTGACAGTTCCCCGCCCGACGCAATTTTCTCGAGAGGTCTCAATTCTTCGCCGCGGTTCGGCGAAACCAGAAACCTGATCTCGTCGATCCCGCTTGCAGCCCACTCTCCCGGATTCAGGACGACGCTGAACCGCGTCCCGCCCATCATCAGACTCTTCAGCTCATTCTCAACAGCCTTACTCAACTGCGTCGCCGCCGAGTTACGCACGCTGCTCAATTGGCTCGCCTTGCGTTCATATTTTTTCGCGAGTTCCTTGTGTCGGGCTTCCAACGCCGCCCGATGCTCGCTTGCATTCTCCACTTGGTCGATATTCTTGGCCACTTCGTCGCGAAAAGCGAGTATCTCCTCTATGGTCCGGCCGTATTTCCTCTTCAGCCGGTCTAATGCGGCCAGCCGTGCCTCGAGATCCTCCAGCCGCGCCGGATCTCCTTCGAGTTTCCCCATATAATCCCGCAGCGCGTAGGCGCTTTCTTCCAACAGCATCGCCGCCTGCCGCAGAGAACTCGTCGTGTCGTTCAGGGTTTCGTCGATCCTCGTCAGCTCATCCAAACGCTTCAGAGCTTGTCGGACCTGTGTGTTAGCGCTCTCCGGAGAGTCGTATAGCAAATCGAAAGCCGCCGCCGCACTTTCCTGCAGTTTCGCCACGTTTTGCAGAACCTTGCGCTCAGCCTCCAATCCCGCATCCTCGCCCGCGTGCGGCTGCACCATCTCGATTTCTTTCCTTTGAAAGCTCCACAGATCCAGTAGCCGCAGCTTCTCCTGCTCGGTCCGGTTCAGTTCTTCCAGCTTTGCGCCCGCTTCCTTCCACTGTCCGAACAATTGCGAGACTTCGGCCCGAAGATCTGTTGCGCCGGCATACTCGTCCAGAAGGCTTCGTTGCGCGTGTGGCAGGAACAGCATCTGCTGCTCGTTCTGTCCATGAATGTCGCCTAGCGACCGCGCAAGTTCTCTGAGAAAGGCTGTAGTTACCACGCGGTTCGCTACAAATGCTCGCGATTTCCCGCCCGCCGATATCTCTCGCTCGACAATTAGTTCCTCCTCGCCGTCGTTTTCTATCCCCGCTTCTCCGAGCAGTTTCTTCAGTTCCGGGTTTGCATCCATGGAGAATATTCCAGAAACACGTGCCCGCTTCTCGCCGGTGCGAATCATTTCGGCTGAAGCACGCGCTCCCAGCAGCAGCCCCAGTGAATCCACCACAATCGACTTCCCGCTCCCGGTCTCCCCCGAAAGCACGTTCAACCCCTCTCCGAAACGTATGCGGGCCTGTTCGACCACGGCATAGTTCTCCACTATGAGCTCGACCAGCATGTGACCGAATTATAAGCTGGAGATTTGGTGCATGCCCGAACTGCCCGATATCTCCGCGTATATAGGTGCGCTCGAGCCCCGCATCATGGGACAAGCACTGGAGAGACTTCGGCTCGCAAGCCCATTTCTGCTCAGGACGACGCAGCCGGCCGTAGCCGCCGCAGAGGGCCGTGCCGTTAATAAGATTCGGCGAATTGGCAAGCGCATCGCGATTGGAGTCGAGGGGGACATCTGGCTGGTCCTCCATCTGATGATTGCCGGAAGACTGCATTGGCGTCCCCCACAAGCGAAGCTGTCCGGCCGTCAATATCTCGCCGCCTTCGACTTCTCGAATGGCTCGTTGGTACTGACCGAAGCAGGCGTCAAACGCCGGGCTTCACTGCATATTTTGGCCGGAGAAGCGGGTCTGAGCTCAGTCGACCCAGGTGGTCTCGACGTCCTCGATGCGGACCTCGGGACATTCCGCACTGCGCTGAGTGCCAAAAATCACACGTTGAAACGCGCGCTCACCGATCCAACCGTACTCAGTGGAATCGGCAATGCCTACTCCGACGAGATTCTGCACGCCGCGAAGCTCTCGCCGATCGCGCAGACGCAAAAGCTGACAGCCGAGGAATGGCGGCGATTGTTTGAGGCTACGCAGAATACGCTCGAACTTTGGATCAACCGCCTCGTGACCGAAGCGCGAGTAAAGTTTCCTGAGAAGGTGACGGCATTTCGTCCGGATATGGCCGTTCACGGCCGCTACGGAAGGCCGTGCCCGCGCTGCGGAGAGAAGATTCTCCGCATCCGATATGCCGGTAATGAAACGAACTATTGCGCCCGCTGCCAGACCAATGGGCGCGTCCTCGCCGACCGTGCTCTCTCTCGCCTGCTGGGTTCGGATTGGCCGCGCACACTTGAGGAGTTGGAGGACCTCAAACGCCGCTGAAGGTTGTGGCTATTCCGCGCGCAGTGCGTCCAGCGGGTTTACTGAGGCGGCCCGGCGCGCCGGTAAATAGCTCGCCACGAGCGCCGAACAACCGAGTACAACAGCAACCGCAAATAAGGTCGGCAAGTCCCAGTATTCAACGGCAAAAAGCAATCCGCGCAACAGGGCGGCCGCCCCGATGGAACAAACTACTCCGGCCACAACGCCGACAGCAGCTAACCCGCCGGCCTCTTGCAAAACAAGGCGATAGACAGAACTTCTGGGCGCTCCCAGCGCCATCCGAATTCCAATTTCACGTGTTCGTTGACTGACCGAATAGCCGACGACCCCGTAAAGCCCGACGACGCCCAGCAGCAACGCCAAGCCGGCAAAACTTCCGACTAGCCAGGTCGAGGAGCGATGCAGGTAGGCGGAGGGCGTGTCACGAATCCGTTCGGTCATGCTCGCGCCAGGCGATGTGACGATGTTGCGATCGATGTGATGAACGGCCGCGATCAATGGGGGGATCAGCGAAGTCTCAGCCTGTGAGGTACGAACGGCGATTGAGAAATAAGTCTCGGGGCCTTGATTGAAGGCATAGTAGACAGCCGGCCAGACTTCCGCGTCAAGCGCGCCTTCCCGCACATCGTCCACAATGCCGATGATTTCCTTCAACGATTCTGGCGCCAGATCGTCGTTACCAATTTTCTTGCCGATCGGATCTTGACCCGGAAAATACTTCGTGGCAAGCGCCTGATTGATGATCACCACGCGAGGTTTAGATTGGTCCTCGGCGTCAGTAAAATAGCGGCCGCGCAATAGCTTTGCGCCGATGGTCTGCAGATAACCGGAGCTGACCTCGCGTTCGTTCACTTCGTTGTGTTCGCCATGGTAAGGCCGGCCCTCAAATCTGATCCAGTCCGTGTTTCCGTTGCCGCCGAGCGGCAGCAAACTGGCAATTCCCACAGACCTCACCCCGGGTACAGCGGCTATGCTGCTGACGAGACGTCTACCTAATGCGACGACCTGTTTATCCTGCTTGTAGGCGGAAGGGGGCGCCGCGATCTCCAGCACGGCCAGGTGATCCGGTTGTATCCCGAGATCGACATGCAGCAGGCGGTAAAAGCTTTTTCCAAGCAGTCCGGCAGCTGTAAGAAGGACCATCGCGGTAGCGAGTTCGATCACCACGAGTTTGGACCCCAGTCGCCGCCACGTGTTACCGGCCGAGCCGCGACTGCCTTCTACCAGACCGTCCAGCGTATTAGAGAACGAGAGATGGAAGATCGGAGTGATCGAGAAGAGTATCACGGCGACGAGTGCGATCGAACTCGCGTAGAGAATGACGCGATGGTTGAGACCGAGCCCCTGCAAATAAGGCATCCCGGCTATCATGTGCGCCGGAATCAGGCGAATGAGAAGCCGCATCACCCAAGAGGCGGATGCTAAGCCGAGCGCGCTGCCGGCAATCACAAGCACGAAACCTTCTGTTGTGAACTGGCTCAGCAGGCGCATTCTACCCGCGCCCAGAGCGCCGCGAACCGCAATCTCGCGTTTGCGCGATTCCGATCGAACCAGCAGAAGGCTCGCAACGTTTACGAAGGCGATCAGCAGCAGCAGTCCCGCTCCGCTCAACAGGACCAGGAGGATGGGGCGAACGTGTCCCACGATCACTTTGCTCAGCGGCATCACTGCCGCGCCCTGACCGCGATTCGAGCCGGGATACTGCTTCTCAAGCTGCCGGGCAATCGATTTCATCTCGGCTGAGGCGGTTTGGACCGAAACGGCGTCCTTAAGCCGTGCTATGCCGCTCAAGCTGTGGAAACTTCGCCGCAGTTCGTTCTCCGTTGTAGCGCGAAGCGAGCTCCAGAACTCAGTCGGTTCGGCGAGGGCAAAAGCAAAATCTCGCGGCAGAACGCCGATCACGACAGTCGGCTCGCCATTCCAATAAACTTTTTGTCCCAGGACATCCGGCCTGCCCCCGTATCGTTTTTGCCAGGCAGAGTAGCTCAACATGATCGCGCGCGTGGCGTTTGGAGAATCCTCACCGCTGTAGAAATCACGGCCGATGTCTGGCTTAACGCCCAAAGTGCGAAAGAATCCGGCGGAGACGCGAGTGCCGCCTGCGGCTTCCGTACCGGTTGCTGTGCTCAACATAAAATTGCTGTGCTGGAACACATCCAATGAGCTGAACACGTTGTTCATCTTCTTCCAATCCAAATAGTCGGGATAGGACAGAGGCGACAGCGGAAACATGGGGATGCTCTCGTACACTCCAACCAAATGCGCCGGGTCAGGATACGGCAGCGGCTTTATGAGAGCAGCATCCACGAAAGCAAAAATGGCTACGCTCGCGCAGGTCCCCAGCGCCACCATCACAATCGCGGTGATCGCGAAGCCCAGATTTTTATGTAGCTGCCGTACGGCGAAGTGAACATCGTGCAACAAGTTATCTAACAACGGAATCGTTCTACGCTCGCGGTAGGCCTCCTTAGTCGATTCCAGGCTGCCCAGTTTCAGAAGCGCTTCACGACGAGCTGTTTCCGGGTCCATCCCGGCGCGTAGATTATCGTCGGTATGCATTCGCAGATGGGCTTCGAGCTCGTCCGCAAGCTCGCGTTCCCGCCGCCCATTTGGGAACATACCTCCCAACCTAAAAAGGTACGCGCGCAACTTCGTCATGAGTCGTGATCATATCCCCGTATTGTTTTCCCATAGGAAGTTTATCATCTTCTATGGCGATTCAATAGGTCTCGATTACTCTTTGTCCTGGTCGAACAACCCACTGCGGTCGATGTGTTCGCCACGGAAGTAAACGGCGTTGATGTGTTCGGTCACCGAAATATCCTGCAGGGGATTGCCATCAAGCAGGATGAGAGTGGCGTCTCGCCCCTTCTGGACCAGGCCGATCCGCTCGCTGGCGCGCAGCACCTGGGCAGCGTTGTAGGTTGCAGCTTCAAGAGCTATTGCAGCCGGAAGTCCAGCCCTCACCCATAGCTCTAGTTCGTGCTGAACAGTCGGTCCGTGAATCACCAGAACGTTTCCGGCATCGCTGCCTGCGATGAGCATAACTTCGGTGCGATACGCCCTAAGGAGATTGTCCTTGATCCGCTCCAGCACTGAATTCCATCCGGATACAGGCTCGTGTTTGCCCTTCTCTAACAGCTTGCGGGTAGCTACGAGTAGATCCGCCGGCCCGACCTGTTGCAGAAGTGATCGGTCCAGTAAGGTGGCATCTCCGCTCTTCTGCGCAACCACCGCTTCATACACGCTCAGCGTCGGATCATAGGCGATCTGCTTCCGTTTCATCTCGGTGAACAGACTTGCCGGGATGGAATCCACCATGGACCCGTGCTCCACGCTGTTCGTGCCCGCGGCCACCGCGTCCTTCACATCGGCCGCGCTGCCCGTATGAGTGGCCGACGGTAGATTGTTCTTCGCAGCTTCTGCGATAACCCCGTCGTATATACCGGTATCCAGGCGATTGAAAAGCCCCCACGTAGCATTGCCCGATTCGAGAACGGCCTTGATCCCATCCACTCCTGCCCGTTTCAGAGCATCCACCTGCTTTCTCGCCTCAGCCGCCGATTTTGGCTCGCGGAGAAACTCGGATCGAACCATTTCCTGCGCCGAACTTGGGATCGATTTCAAGAACTCCTCGGGGTGGCCGCCAGGCGCGGTGAAGAGAGGGCCACATACGAAAAGCTCTGCGCCTAAATAGCGCCCGGAGTTGATCTGCTTCCGCAGTTCAAGCGAATCGTGAAGCAAATCGCCCGTGCTCCGAACCGCAGTAATGCCGCTGTAGAGATAAGCTGCCAGCCGCCGCTTGCCTGCATTGGGGTCGGCATATTTCGCTGTATCAGAGTAGACGCCACCCGGCGCGCCTATGTGCACATGCATATCGATAAGCCCGGGCATCACCGTTTTGCCGGCTCCGTCAATGATCTCGGCGTGAAGTTCCTGTGGATTGCCCGGCGGAGCGCCGAACACCTCCGCGATTTTGCCATTGCGAATCAGTACCGCACCGCGCTCGATAAGGCTGCCGTTACCGACGAACACTCGAACGTTTTGAAATAACACCGAGCTGCGGCGATAGAGATGGCGCGTGTAGATTTTGTTCTTTTCGATGTTTTGGCCGGTACGCACCTGGTAAGCGCCTACGAACACGAAGGGCGCGAGCACGGCCGCAATCCAGAGCTTGGCCCTCGCAGAGATCTTTTCTTCTTTCTCCCAACGAAAGAGCTTCAGGGCTATGACGATCGCCACCGCCATGGCTACAGCGAGAGCAAGCATCGGGACGGCATTCGCCCACAGACTCTCGCCACCGATCATCAATGATTGAAGGCCTTGATACAGATACGTAGCCGGAATAAATTGAGCGAGTTTCTGCAGCCAGAGCGGCATGAGGCTGAGTGGGAAGGTGGCGCCGCTCAGGAACAGCATCGGCAGGTAGAGCAAATTGATCAGGAGCTGGGCTTCCGCCTGAGAATTTACGACTGCTGCCACAATCATGCCCATCGCGCGGAACGTAATCACGGCGAGGCCGATAAACACCGCGATCGAGAACAGATTGTGCGGCAGCGGCATGCCGTACAAGACTCTCGCGAATAAAAAGAACAGGAAGACTGTCGGGAAGAAAGCTACCACGCCGGAGACAAGCGAAGCCACTATGATCGGCATCGCTCCCACCGGCGTAACTTTGAAGCGCCGGAGGATATTCGCTTCACGATCCTGAACCGCGCGGATACCCGCGCCGAAAAACCCGCTCCCAAGCACACCGATGATTACCGTCATTGTGATGACCTGGTTCATAGCTCCCGCACTCTGGCCGCCGTGGAAAGACTGCGCGAAGATAAAGAAGAAAATCATGGGAAACAACACGCTCATGAAGAGCACCGAACGGTCGCGACCCATCAGCCGGAGGTTGTTTTTGATCTGCGCGAGGTAAGGCTTCATTCGCGCAGCTTTTTTCCCGTAAGCTCGATGAAAACATCTTCGAGGGTTGGGCGTTTGAGATGGATGTCTACAAGCTTGAGGCCGCCCCCGTCGATCCACCTCACCAGTGCAACGATCGCGGCCGCAGGCTCATCCGCCTGAAATGAGAAAGTACGGCCGTCGTCTCGCAGTACATACTTCTGCTCTTTGAGGGTCTCGGGCAGCGTGTTTAGAGGCACCGCCTCGTTCGCCGTAATCTCGACCAGAGTGCGTCCGAGGACCCGTTCCTGGATCTCGCGAGGCGTGCCCTGCTCGATGATCCTCCCTTCGTCGATGACGGCTACACGGTCGCACAGGCGCTCTGCCTCCTCTATGTAATGTGTTGTCAAGAGGATGGTTCTGCCCGTCTCTTTCAGTTCCTGAATTACCGTGTGTATCTCATGGCGAACCTGCGGATCCAGACCACTGGTCGGCTCGTCGAGAAACAGCAAAACGGGTTCGTTAAGAAGTGCGAGCGCCAGCGCCAGACGCTGCTTCTGCCCTCCCGAAAGCGTCTTATAAAACGCGTCCCTCTTGTCCCAAAGCTGCAGACGTTTCAGCAGTGCTGCGTCATCGGCTCGCCGATCATAGAATGCAGCGAACAGATCGAGCGCTTCCGATACCTTGATCCTTTCGGGCAAATTGGTGGCCTGCAGGCAAACCCCGATGCGGTTCTTGATTTCGCGATTCTGCAGTGCGGGATCGAAGCCCAGAACGGAAACTGTTCCGCTCGTACGAGGCCGCAGGCTTTCCAGAATCTCAATGGTCGTTGTCTTTCCTGCGCCGTTTGGCCCCAGCAGGCCGAAGACTTCTCCGGTATGCACCTCAAGATCCAGGCCACGGATAGCCTCAACCTTACCGTATGATTTGTACAACCCTTGGACCAGAATGGCGGGAGGTTCAGGCATGCCGCAGCTGCAGAACCGCGACTGTAAAGGAGCGGCCTTGCCCTTGACTTTGACCGAGCCCTAGTTTAGCGCACGGCTAAACCGCGGCTGTCCGCAATTGCTCGGGTTCTTCTTGCTGCTGCTGAAGATTATTGCTGAAGCTGTACCCAAAACCTCGAACCGAGCGTATGAGGAGCGGATTAGCCGGATCAGCCTCGATTTTTTGGCGCAGGCGGAGGATGTAAACGTCCACCGTGCGATCGGTCACAGCCCGGTCGTGGCCCCACACGGCATCCAATAGTTGTTCGCGGCTGAACACCACTCCGGGACGGCCCATCAGAAATTCGAGCAGCCGGAATTCCGTGGCCGTCAAGGTCAGCAACGCTCCTCCCAACCGGACCTCGCAACTGCTGCGATCGAGTTCCAGCCTGGCAGCCTTCAATACGCGGGTGGTGACAGTCTGGCCACGGAATTGAATCTTCACGCGCGCCAAAAGCTCTCGAATGAAGAACGGCTTGACGATGTAGTCGTCTGCCCCGAGCTCGAGACCAACTATGCGATCCGTTTCGGACGCGCGTGCAGTCAGAAAGATTATCGGAAGATGGGCGAGTTCCGGGTGCTGTCGGATGGCCTTGCATACCTCTAGGCCATCCGAATCCGGCAACATGATGTCCAACAGTATTAGATCCGGTCGTTCACGACGGCATAGATCGATCACGCCTCTTCCGGTTTGGGCGCCGACGACTGAGAAGCCATCTTTCTCCAGGTTGTATTTCACAAGCGCGAACAAGTCTGCGTCGTCTTCGATAAGCGCTATTTTTCGCATCTTTGGCCTTCAGAAGAAGAGTAACCGAACTGGTGTTACAACTAGGTTACAATTTGATGAACAGCCGCTGAATTCAAGCCAAGTAAGCCGCTCATCGTCTCTTTTTTCTGGAGTAACCTGAGAGCGGGAGGCAGCCATGAACAAATATGAAGAACGCGCTCAGCGGGAGCGCCGGTCTTCGATCCGGTCATCCATGACGGTGTGGAACGCCGCTGCGGCTCTCATCATCGTGGTGCTGCTGATTCTGGGATTGAGCAACTCAGCGCCGTCCACGTTCTACACTCGTGCCGCTATCATTGCTGCCGTCGTGCTCCTCGTTCTGAGACAAATCGCGCGCCGCCTGCGCGGGCGTACCAGCCGCGCGGCCCAGCCGGATCCGCGATCGACTCTGAGACTCGATTAGCCCGCCGCGCCGATTGGTTGGACGTGGCTTCACCTGCTGGTAGTATGGCTTAGTTATGAAGGGCATTGTCCTGGCCGGTGGCACTGGGAGCCGCCTTTTGCCGCTTACCAAGATCACGAACAAGCATCTGCTTCCGATCTTCGATAAGCCGATGATCTACTACCCCGTCGAGACGCTTGTCGAGGCGGGTATCCAAGACCTGCTGGTCGTTACCGGCGGCCGCAACGCGGGAGATTTCCTGCGGCTGCTCGGAAATGGAAAAGAGTTTGGCCTCAAACACATTAATTATGCCTACCAGGAGGGCGAGGGCGGCATTGCGGAGGCGCTTGCACTGGCCGAACACTTTGCCGAAGGCAACAAAGTTTGCGTGATCCTCGGAGACAACATAATCGAGAAGTCGATCAAGCATGCCGTGGACGAGTTCAAACGGCAGGAACGTGGAGCGAAGGTCCTGCTCAAAGAAGTTCCGGACGCAGAACGCTTCGGCGTTGCGGAGATCGATGGTAAACGGATCGTTTCGATAGAGGAGAAGCCGGCCAAACCGAAGTCGAAATACGCTGTGACGGGAATCTACATGTATGATGGAACGGTCTTTGACAAGACCCGAACCCTCAAGCCTTCCGCGCGCGGTGAACTCGAGATAACCGACGTTAATAATGCCTACATAAGGGAAGGCACCATGACGTTCAATTATCTCGACGGTTGGTGGACCGATGCCGGCACCTTCGAATCTCTGATTCGGGCAGCCAATCTCGTGCACCGCACTAGGGCCGCACAATCTGTGCTGCAGCCCGCGGGAGCCGTTGAGTGAGTAACTCGGCTTTGGGTGTTCTCGAATCCGGTGTGGAGATCGAGATCCCCGCGGCAGAGCCGGGAATCGGGAAAGTTATTCTTTCGCCGGCCAGCGCGGACCTGATCGCTGATGTCGTAATCAAGCCTTTTCCCGTATGGCCGGATGATCGCGGCTATTTTCTGGAAGTCGCTCGACTCGGACAGGGTTTAGTATCCGAATTTCCAGCCGCAAGTTCGCAGGTTTCTGCGGCGCTTAATTATCCGGGAATCATCAAAGCTTTCCATTTCCACCGGTTTCAGACGGACTTTTGGGTTCCGACCGCGGGCTTGCTTCAAGTCGCATTAGTCGATTTGCGACGGAATTCACCGACGTTCGGGTCTAAAAACACCCTGTACCTAGGCGCGCTTCGCCCTTGGCAATTGCTCGTCCCCCCCGGAGTGGCACACGGGTACAAGGTGATTGGTGAGCAGCCGTCGGTCCTCGTCTATATAACCAACCGGAATTACGACCCCAAGGACGAGGGACGAATCGCCTACAACCATTCTTCGATTGCTTACGATTGGGAGTTGCAGCACAAATGAAGTTAGTTGTGACTGGGGGAGCCGGCTTCATCGGCTCCTGTTTCATAAGGACCGCTCTGCGAGATGCCTGGGCCGACAGGATCATCAACCTTGACAAGCTGACGTATGCAGGCAATCTGGAAAACCTTCAGCCGATTGCCGAACATCCGGGCTACGCTTTCGTTCAGGCGGATATCGCGGATCAAGCAGCGGTCGAGAACCTCTTCGCTGGTGAATCACCCGACGCGGTGGTACACTTTGCTGCCGAGTCGCATGTCGATCGCAGCATTCATTCCCCTGCCCCGGTGATCCAAACCAATTTCAACGGCACGTTTTCTCTGCTTGAGGCTGCGCGCAAGCATAAGATTGCGAAATTCGTGCATGTTTCTACCGACGAAGTATACGGCAGCATCGAAGCACCGCATGAAGCGGACGAAAATTACCCTCTTCGTGCCAGCAGTCCCTATTCGGCGTCTAAGGCGGGCTCGGATCTGCTCGCGCTATCCTACTTCACCACTTACAAAATGGACGTCTCCGTGACGCGCGCCTCCAATAACTATGGTCCTTATCAGTTTCCGGAGAAGCTCATTCCATTGATGATTTCGAACGCACTCGAAGACAAGCCGCTTCCGGTGTACGGTGACGGTCAACAGATCCGCGACTGGTTGTTCGTGGAGGACCATTGCCGCGCGATTCAGTCGGTATTAAACGACGGACGGGCCGGCGAGATTTACAACATCGGTGGAAATTGCTCTCTTCCCAATCTGGAAGTCATTCACCGGATTTTAAAGGCGACCGGCAAACCGGAATCGCTGATTACTCGGGTCGCGGATCGCCCGGGCCACGACCGCCGGTATGCTTTGACCAACGCGAAGTTGACACGCCAGACCGGCTGGGAACCGAAGACCGGTTTTGAGAGTGGGTTGGCCGCGACGGTCGATTGGTACCGCAAGAACCAGGCGTGGATTCAACATGTTAAGAGCGGAGAGTACCGACGCTTTTACGAACTGAATTACGCAAGCCGTCGGCAGTAGGCAGCCTCTAAGCTCGCTATAATCAACTGGAGAACTAGGGCTATAAGTGGATCGCCTTGGGCAATCGGCACCATCGTTGGATGAATTAAAGCAAATCCAGGACGAAGCGCGATCTTCGAATTCTCTCGCCAACCTTCGAACGTATTTCGATCGCGTTCAGGAATTGCGTCGCATTCATTCCGGCGACTTCGACGTACAACTGGTCGCGGCGGAAGCGCAGGAAGTGATCATCGAACGGGCGCGCGATCTCCGCAGCAGATCGGGAATCCCTGACACGGCAGAAGAGGTTTTCGCGAAACCATCTCCCGCACTGCATAGCGTAGAACTGGCCGAAGATGGCGAGAACCTGCAAGAAATTACCCAGATCGAAGCGACCCCGGAGAACCGCCAAAGCTGGCGGCGCGCCACTTATCTTGCCCTTTTTCTCACCGCGGTCATTCTCGTTGTCTTCTTCTATCTGATCCAGACTGCCAGGCGCATTAATATTGAGTCCCCCGCTCAAGCACCTGCCAAACCGGCGGACACCGCGAAAACTCCGTCTCAAACGGCCAGTAACCCCGACCGCGCCGCTCCCTCCACGCCAACGGTGCGCCTCTACACCGACCTCGTTCCAGGCACCGTCTCAGTGGACGACGGTGACCCCCAGGATCTGAAGGATGGAGAGCTGGTATTGGACCACCTGGAGCCGGGGCGTCATTCCATAAAGGTCGCCGGTAAAAACGGCGCTGCGGAATTCAGCTTCGATGTTTCGGAGAACTCGGCGCCTCAGCCCGTTGCTCCGGTATCCGCCTCGAATGCCATGGCGGTACTCGTTTCGGCGCAGAATGGCAAAGGTCACCTGCTCACCAGCGTTCAACAGCCTGACATTTCGGTCGATGGAAAGCCTGCCGGGCAAGCCGGACCTGACGGCCTGGCGCTTGACAGTCTGGGCGCCACCGATCACGAGTTGCAGGTTGCGGAAGCGAATGACCGCCAACGCTTCGTGATGACGTATACTTCCGCGCCCGTCTTGACCGTATATGTGAAATCTGACCCGAGTACCGGGACCGTGACGGTCATCACCAAGGTCGACGGGGCAAATGTCTTCATCAACGACAAGCCCTCCCGGCACACGACCGACCACGGGCAGTTACGCATTCCGCTCAAAGTGGGCGGCTACGTCATTCGGGTTCATAAGGATGGTTTCGTCGACCCGCCGTCCCAAAGTGTAGACGTCAAGAAAGGGGAAGAATCGGAGCTCACGTTCGATTTGCAACCCCTGCAGAACCTGGCGTCTCTGGAAGTGAGAGACGCCGCGCCAGGCACGGCGATTTACGTCGACAACGCCCAAGTCGGGAAGGTCGGTGCCGACGGGATCGGCACGGCTGGACATTTGGCGAACGGCGATCACAGCATCGAACTCACGCTGGACGGAGCGGTCCCTAAAAAGTTTCAGCGACTGTTTCAGGCGGGAAAAACAGTTCTGCTCGCAGCTCCGGACACTTCTCTGGAGAGAACAGCGCCGCAATCGAAACCGCCGGAACAGCAAGTTGCCAATGCCGCTCCCGCAGAGGAAGAAGCTTCTCCGCCTGTTAAGCCCGTCGATATCCCCGGCGAACAGGTACGTAGGGGTGGCGGATTTGTGCACTACAATGTGCCGAAAACTCCTGGTCGTTATTCTTTCGAAGCCCACAGTAAAATCGGGGGGTTCTTGAAACACGACAAGCTGCAGTGGTACGCAGGTTACGAGAACAGCGACAATTATGTCCTGTTTTCGATAGATGGCAAGCATGCCAGTATTCGTGAGACGAAGGATGGCAAGTCAAGGGAAATAAGTCGAGTACCTTTCAGCGCCAATTCCGGTGAATGGGTGCAGGTCGATATGTCAGTGAAACCCGATGCCATCTCTGCACGCGTCAAAACAAAGGAGGGAAGCTGGACTGACTTAGGCGTGGTGAGCGGCGACGGCCGCGACTATACTCAGGACAAGGTTGGTTTCTACCTCCCAGGTAATGACGAAGTGGCAGTTGCCAATTTTCGCTTCACCAATCACTAACTATGGATGAGCGCACGTTCTATCGTGAGTCGCAAGTGACCAAGCCTGCCACCCTGAGCTGTGTGTTCTGCAGGACGGCCAATACGTACGATCTGCGCTGGCTGGTACGGCGCAAAATCGATCGCCTTCCCAAGCACGCAGACGAACGGGATCGTGCCAAGTTTACGAAGGCTGCCAGCTACATGGTCCTGCTCGACGACAAAGTCGCCTGCAAGGAAGCGCGCTGCCGCCGGACCTTCGAAGTCTCCGGTATCAAAACGACTGCATTCCTCACGGACTAACCTATCGGAACCCTGAGCGCACCGATTGGCGTCTTCGCAACGTACCTCGCGCAGTACCGGCGATACCACCCTCGATTAATTCTGCTTTATTAAACTCAACGAGGGTGCCACTTGGGAAACGTGGCTCCGTGTGAGTACATCTATCCTGCCAGGGGAGGCACCGGCCATGGTGCACGCACAAAAGAAAACCAACCTTCATTTCATCGCGCTAGCGACGCTTCTGTTGCTATCCGGCGGACGGATCTTCGCGCAACAGGATCCGCCGTCCCGGGTCGCGCGATTGAACTACATCAACGGAAGTGTATCTATGGAGCCCGCGGGAGTAGATGATTGGGCGCCAGCCGAGCTGAACCGCCCATTCACGATCGGCGATTATCTTTACGCTGACCAGAACTCGCACGCCGAACTGCACTTGGACGTGGCCGTGATTCGCATAGGGCCGCAAACAAGCTTCGGTTTCCTCAATCTCGACGATCGCACCGTTCAACTCAAGCTCACGGAGGGCGACATGTATATCCGAATGCGCAATTTCGGATCGGATCAGGCATTCGAGGTTGACACTCCGAACGTCGCGGTCACGTTGCTGCGCGATGGCATTTATCGGGTTCGAGTGGATGCCAACGGAAACATGAGTTTTGTGGTCGTCCGCGAGGGCCAGGCTCAGATTACGGGCGGAGGCCAGGCCTTCACGCTCAATCCGGATAACAGTGCAACGCTAACCGGGACCGACCAGCTCTCTTACGACATCGAGCTTGCGCCCCAGCAGGATGAGTTCGATCAATGGTGCCAGCAGCGCGATGCGCATGAAGCTCAGCTCGAATCCTCACGATACGTTTCGCCAAACGTAATCGGCTATGAAGATCTCGATGATTACGGAAGCTGGCAGAGCAGTGGCGACTATGGCCCGGTATGGTATCCGAAAAGCGTCAACCCCGGTTGGGCGCCCTATCATGACGGACACTGGGCGTGGATCGATCCGTGGGGCTGGACCTGGGTAGACAGCATGCCGTGGGGATTCGCGCCCTTCCATTACGGCCGGTGGGCGTACATCGGCAATCGCTGGGGTTGGTGCCCGGGACCTTTGGCTGGCGGCCCCGCAATTGCCGTTCGCCCATACTACGCACCGGCGATGGTGGCCTGGTTCGGAGGCTCTAACTGGGGTGTTGGAATCTCTACTGGAGGTGGTCCCAGCTTAGGATGGGTACCGCTTGGATGGGGTGAGGTCTACACACCTTCCTATCACTGCAGTCCCCGTTACTTCAACAGCGTGAACGTGTACAACACCCGAATCGTAAAGACCGTGAATATCACGAATGTATACAACACCGTTTATGTGAATAAGACCGTCTATAACCAACAATTCGTGAATGTGAGAGCGCCTAATGCGGTGATGGCGATGCCCCAATCCGCTTTTGCGAGCGGAAGACTCGTGAGTCAAGCCGGCAGGCCCGTGACCCCGGCGAATCTCGTCAGCGTTCAGAGAGCTGCCGTTGTCGCTCCGCCCGTTGCGCCGACTCGGCAGTCAGTTCTCTCGACGGCAGCAAACCGGCCGGCCCCGCGGCCCACTGCGCAAGTGATCAATCGGCAAGTAGTAGCCAAAACTGCGCCCCCGCCCAGGCCAGCGCCCTTCGATACCCGGCAGCAGTATCTACAGCAACACGTAGGCCAGCCGGTGAACACGCAGGCTATCGCGGACCGCCGAACCAGCGGCGCGGCCGGTAGCTGCCAACGTAAGACAAGCACCGGCAGCAACCCCTGTCGTAGTGAGGCCCGGACAGAGTCACGGCAATGCCAATGCAGCCAGCAGGTATCAACCTGCTCCCCAGGCTAATCATCCGGCTGCCCAGCCTAACCAGCCCACTGCCGAGCCCAGCGCTGCACGAACACCCGCGCCAGCCGCGCACGGCGTGCCGCCAAACATGCGCCAAAACAACACACAGCCGGCCGAGAACAGCCGCTATGCGGAACCGCCCCGGCAGCCAGCTCCCGTGACCCGTGCGCCTCAACAGCCTCAAACACCGGAACGGCCGCAGCCGGCCAGCGAGCGACCGGCACCCGCGCCTCGGTCATATCCGCAGGAGCAGCCGCGCAAGCACCTCCCAGAGGAGCCTCAACCGGCTACAGAGCGGCCCACGACCGCTCCTCGGTCAAATCCGCAGGAGCAGCCGCGCCAACCCGCTGCAGAACGCCCGACCCCTGCTACCCGGCCGTCCCCGCAAGAGGCAGCCGCGTCAACCGGCTACAGAGCGGCCCACGACCGCTCCTCGGTCAAATCCGCAGGAGCAGCCGCGCCAACCCGCTGCAGAACGCCCGGCCCCTGCTACTCGGCCGTCCCCGCAAGAGGCGCCGCGTCAACCGGCTACGGAGCGGCCGACGACACCAACTGCTCGGCCGCAGCCGCAAACCGAGAGACAAACCCAACCCGCGCCGGAACGTCGTGAGTATCCCGCCCGAAGCTCAGAGCCGCAGGAACGCAGCCAGCCCGAGCACCAAGCGCCCGCGAAGAACGACAAGAGCAACAGCGACAACAGCGATAAGAAGCACCCGTGAATCGCAAAAGTGGTTATCGGCGTGCTCGAAACTAAGTCAAGGTTTTCATATGTTCTCAAGTGTCTATCTGGAAGCACCAACGAAAAGCCAGGACCTGCTGACCCTTAAATGGGTCCTTCGGGCAAACAGTATCGCTATTGGATCTAACTGGCACGAGGATGCATCTTCTCAACCGGCACAGACGCACCTGCACCCATTACGGCTGCGGCGAATGCGATCTTGCGACGCATTGGTGGTGGTTCAGACAAAAGGTGCTGAATTCGGAGCCGAGCTCGCCCTTTTGATAGGGTTGGCGCTCGGTTGGGAACTAAAGATCATCTGGGTCGGGCCTTCGGTGGGGGTCTTGGATCAGTTTGGAACGGCGGTAACCCGTTTCAACACAATCGAAGACTTCTGCAACGCGCTAAAAGCGCCTGACGAACAGTTCCGCGCTGCCTGATTTCGCGCTTACGAACGACCGTGACTATATTCATCGGCAGGCGGTGCGAGCCGGCATGGCTTCACCGCTTGGTCCAACTTCAGCGTTCAGCTCCCTGAGCGCAATCCAGCCTGTCTTTTGGGCGCCGGAATCGATCAAGGGTCAAGCTTTCTGTCTTCTATCGGCGATAATGAGTCCGAGAGAATAACGTTCACGCCGCGCCAACCCTAATAGACGCAATGGCGCTTGATGAGGCTCAATGATGGCGTCCTTGGCATATGGGCTTAGCAAAGCGTCCACGCCTTCATCCAATCTTTCCGGTGGCAACTCTTCGAGATGGGCCAGAGCTGCCTCCCATTCCAAATAGATCCTTTCTACATCTACGTTGGTGCGTTCGGGATTGAATGCGTTGAATGTCATGTGTGTTTAGTTCGTCGTGCCGTGCCTAATTCACTCCAGACCGCTGCACGAGTCACGACCGCAGAATGAGGCTGCTTAAACTACGGCGCCGAAGGTGCGCCCAAGTTCTTCTCCCCGCGCAAAATAGTGCCGGAAGTAATAGATCAGGGGCTGCCACCTGTTCGGATCGATGTAGTGGTCCTTCAGGACGAGATCCTTGCGCATGTGGACCCGGCTTACCTCCACTTCGAGGGCGGCAGCACCTTCCAAAAGCATCAGCCGTGGATCACCATTCAACGGGCGAATTTGCGCACGTGCGCTCCACGCTGTGCCGGACACTCCTTAACGCGTGCGACAGCAACGGTTTCGCTTTCGAAAGCCGTTAGGCCGCGGCTGAGATTTGTCGCGTTCGAAGCGAAACTGCGATGCCTTGAGTCGGGGACAGGCGTTTGGCCCGGTAAACGGCGCAACGCGTTCCACCTGGGACCACAGATCCGGCGATGGGATATTGACAGAACGTCGGCATCACGTCGCAGGAGCGCTTGGAGCCGCACTCTGCCAGAGATTTCTGGCCGCCGGCTGGATCACTCGTGATCGTGACAGCCGTGTAGTTAGGGTAACCGAGACGGCAGGCGAAATATCCGGACGTGGTTCGGCACGTAGTCCGTCAGCTCGTTCAAGGTGGCGGCTCCATCTGTGTCCTGACTGGCTCGGCCCGTTGAGGGCACCGCGATGTCAGCAACATAGTGCATCGGCAGAGAAGAGATCACTAAATCGAGTGATTCTACATCTGGTCGAGGCATAACCCCTGAAGAGGCGAGGGTCCCATAACGTGCTTTCGAGTCATGCCGTCTCTTGAGAAAGCGAACCGAACCCAGCCGCCAACTCGCTGATGATGGATGCGGCAGATTTCTCGATTTCACTAAACCGACGGCTCCGCCCGCATAGAGCGCCATGGCCCCGATCTCTCCTGTCATCTCGCGTGTCGGAGCACTGAACGAATAGCGTAGTATTGCAGATCCGTCAGCGCCCCGCGCCACAATGTCGCCCTCACCCGGCCTTTGAGGTGTGCGGGGTCGACCAGCATTCAACCAGGCCCGTGTTGTCTCGTTCCGAAGTGCGTGCAATGGAGCATTCGGCCAACCTACGTCGAACAGCTCGGAATAGAAGGTGTCATCTCCCGATGCTTCGAGAACACGTTGCTGATAGAGGGCATGGATATCAGCCTCCTGAGACGCAAGGAACCGGGTCCCAACCCATACGCCCGCAGCCCCGAGAGCCAAGGCAGCGGCCACTCCTCGACGATCTCCTATACCCCCAGCCGCAAGTACCCGGAGTGGCGCTACTGCATCGACCACCTGCGGGACCAGGCTCATCGTTCCCAAGTCGCCTCGGACATGCCCGCCCGCGTCCCGTCCCTGGGCCACGATTACATCAAAGCCTGCGTCGGCCGCGAGCCTGGCTTCCTCGATTGAGCCGATCACTTGAATGGCAACAGCGCCAGTGGCATGGATTGCAGGAACGTAGCGGCCGCCATCGCCCCAAAAAAACGAAATCGCACGGACGCCATGCTCGAGCGCTAACGACAGCCGTTCTTCAATCGGAAAATCGAGAACAAAATTGGCGCCCCAAGGCCTGTGCGTCAAACCGTTCATCTTCGTGAAGAGCTGCCGCAATTGCTCAGGAGTCCGCCAGGTGCAGGCAAGATGTCCGAGACCACCGGCATTCGACGTCGCAGCGGCAAGCTCTGGCGAGGCAATCGAGCCAATCGGGGCTTGGAAAATCGGTATCTTCAGTTCGAGGTGTTTG
This sequence comes from Terriglobia bacterium, assembly GCA_963841675.1. Taxonomy (GTDB): domain Bacteria; phylum Acidobacteriota; class Terriglobia; order Bryobacterales; family Bryobacteraceae; genus Bog-105. The sequence goes on along the minus strand of CAWJEH010000005.1, from coordinate 234,463 downwards.
AGCGGATCGGGAATGGGCATCTCTCGGCTTTGATATTTAACTTGTCTGACGTTCCAAAAGCGAACGCACGGATTCCAAAGCAGCCATGCTATCGCCATTATGCGCGGAGTACGCGAGATATCCGTCTGGCCGGACCAGCGTAATTGCACCGTCATCCTGGGCAGGCCGCAGCTCGAGGATGCCACTAAAACGGCCGCAGAGCTGCTGCGCGGCTTGTCTGACTGCTCGCTCCTGGCCGTTATCGATGAATATCAGAAATTTGTGATCGATGCCGTTGCCGCCACGCAGCGAATCATCGAAGTATCGCTTCCCCGCGCCTTCGACAATCGGGCTTCCGCCATAGGCGATGCCAAGTTCAGAAAGCCTTTTGACGAACGCGTGCTGGAAGGATGCCAAATGCGAAGCCATCGGTATCACAGCGTTGCGGAGACCCTGAGCGAATTTATTGGGAGTTCCCATAATCTTCGTCAAAAGATCCGTGGTCTCGATGACGTTCTTGATAATCGGAAGCCGTTCGATGCTGTAGCTGTCAAGCAACTGCTCGTTCCCGTGGCCATGCAGGCAAAGGTCGAGTTTCCATGCTAGGTTCCAGACATCGTGCAGGCCGGTATTCATTCCCTGACCGCCGAATGGGCTATGAACGTGAGCAGCATCGCCGGCGATGAAGATTCGCCCGACCCGCAGCTTCGTTGCATGGCGATGATGGATGCGGAAATAGCTGCTCCAGTGAAGCGCGTGCGCCTCGATCCCACTCGGGGCTCGCCGACCGAGTATCTTCTGCACCAGCTCGAGCGAGGGAGCTTCGCCTTCCGGGTGCTCTACCGTTGCAACAATGCGCCGGCGGGTGGCGCTCATCGGAAAAATCGCGAGCGGTCCGAATTCACTCGGGCAGAGCTGCAACTCATCTGCCGGAAGGCGTGTATTCGTCTCGACGTCAGCCAGCATGAAACGAGCATCGTACTCTCCTCCTTCGAGCGGCAGGTTCAATACCTTCCTGACCTTGCTGTGAGCGCCATCACAGCCCACGACGATGGCAGCTTTCAGGTTTGCCGATTCGCCTTTGTGGTCAATAGTGACGTTCACGTAGTCATCACGCTGATCCGCCGAAACGAATGCGGTCTCGTATTCAATGCGCCCGCCTCTGTGCTCCAATTCTTCGGCGAGTAGTCTCTCAGTCACATTCTGAGGAACCATGGCGACGAATGAATAAGGGCTGTCCTCGGGTTCGAATCGCATGTGGGCGAGCGAGCGTCCGTGTGTTATGACTGCGACCGACGTGACGCGGTTCGCCGCTTCGAGAAATGGAGCAACGACCCCCGCCATGTCGAAGATCTCGAGCGTTCGCGGAAAAATCGCCAGCGCCTTCGAATGCACGGATTGGGTCGGACGCTCTTCGATGATCCGCGATCGGAGACCCCGCCGCACGCATTCATTCGCCAGAAAGAGGCCTACTGGGCCGGCGCCCACGATTAGTATGTCACTCTCAATTGCTGTACTTTGCATCACTGAATGTCCTTGCCGAAAGGGATTCGCTACCACCGACTTCAGCGTATGCCTAAAGTGGAGGCACAAGCTGGGCCATAATTGAGATTTGGAATAGTCCACCATTTTCACCCGCAATTACCGTGATGCGTTCGAGTCAACACGGATGCAAGCACATCCACGCCGCGGCGCAATTCCGCGGGCGCCGACCCGGCGAAGCCCAGAATGAGCCCACTCGGTGGTGGGTAGTGAACCGCAAACTGGGTTAACGCGATGACCTCTAGTCCGCACGAACGGGCCCGCACAGCGACAATCTGATCCTTTTCGCCTTCCGGAAGCCAGCCGATCGTTCGCATGCCGGAAATCGCCGGCTGCACATCAAGGCGGCCGCTCAATTTCTTTCGAGCAGCTTCCAGCAAGACGTTCATCCGTTCTGCATAGACCTGGCGCATGCGCCGAACGTGGTGCGCAAAGTGTCCCTCCAGGATGAACTCAGCCAGGACGGCCTGCTCCAGGGTGGGCGAATGCCGATCAACCAGACTGCGAGCCGCCGCAAACCCGTCTACAAGCCTTGCCGGCAGCACGATGAAGCCTAAGCGCAACGAATTGAAAAGCATCTTCGTGAAAGTGCCGATGTAAATCACGGTACCGGAGTCATCCAAGCTTTGCAGTGCGGGAACGGGGCGGCCAACGTACCGGTATTCAGCATCGTATTCGTCTTCGACAATCCACGCCCCTTCATTGATCGCCCAGTTCAGCAATTGCAGTCTGCGCGGCAGGGACATGGTGGTGCCCATCGGAAACTGGCTCGTTGGGGTTGTGTAGATCATTTTGGGGCGGTGCCGCTGCCGGGCCGCCCATTCAACTTGTATGCCCTGCTCATCCGCCGGAACCGGCACAATCCGGGCGCCGGCCGCTTTGAAAGCGAACGCAGCTCCGGGGTAACCGGGATCTTCCATACAAACGGTGTCACCGGGATCCAACAGCAGCCGTCCGGCAAGATCTAAGCCTTGCTGTGCACCTGCGATGACCATCACCTGATCGAAGTCACAACGAACTCCACGGGCGCTCCCGACATACTCGGCGATCGCCTTGCGGAGTGGCGCATACCCTCGCGCATCACCCTGCCCGTAAAGCGATCTCGGGGCTCGACGTACGACTCGCCCCGCAATCCGGGACCACAGGTCCACAGGGAACAAATCAATTGCTGGTTCGTACGCCCGAAAGGCCTTGCCGATGGATCGGGAGACCGGCAGGGTCGACACGCGTTCGATACTCATGCGGCCTCTCTTTGACAAGTCAGCGTGTGAAGGCCGCTTCGGAGAGCGAACCCGAGGCCGTTTCGACAGGAGCGAATCGTCCGGAAGCGATAGTGCCACGAAGGTACCTGCTCCCCGGCGAGTTTCAATATAGCCCTCGGCGCGGAGATGGTCGAAAGCTGCGACGACTGTTCCACGGGAGCATTCGTATTGATGGGCCAAAGATCGGCTGGAAGGCATGCGCGTCCCGCGTTTCAAACGCCCGCTCAAAATAGCACCGCGAAGCTCGTCTCTCAGCCAGCGCCACAACTCTTTCGACTCGCTCTGCAATTGCAGAGGCAAATCCTGGAACATTTCCGCTTTGCTCATAGTGGACTACTTGAAATCTCAATTATGGTCCGCTCCAGCGGCCACCAAGCGCATAGTCTGGAATCGACAGGAGAGAACAGATGCAATCACGTTTAGATATTCAAGAGACCGCGCCGCAGGCATATCGTGCCATGTTCGGGCTCGAAACTTACATCAGGAACTCGGGCCTGGAGCCGGCGTTACTGCTACTTGTCAAGCTGCGTGCCTCACAGATCAACGGCTGCGCTTTTTGCATCGATATGCACACCAAAGACGCCCGTGCGAACGGCGAATCGGAGCAGAGGCTGTACGCTTTGACGGCTTGGCAGGAAACTCCGTTCTTCACGGATCGGGAACGGGCGGCCCTAGCCTGGACGGAGGCGGTTACGCTGATCAGCCAGACCCGTGCGCCCGAAGGCGTTTACGAAGAAGTAAGTCAGCGATTCACGAACGAGGAACTCGTCGACCTCACGATGGCAATTGTCACGATCAATGGCTGGAATCGGCTGTGTATTGGTTTCCGGACAGTCCCTGGAACATACGAACCAAAGCCAGCGCACGCGTGATCGTCATTAGAGTGAATCACCCACCACCGTCGGCCTGCTACTCGTAAAGGCAATGCGATTACCGGATCGATCCGCGTAGCGCCATTGGCGGGGATAGCTGATGCGACGAGCGCCATAAACCCAATCAGGACGACCACAAAGACTATCGACGAGCCGTCGCCAAGTCTCAACCCAAACAGCAGCAACTGCAGGTAACGGCTGAGCGAAATTGCGATCGGGATACCAAGCAGCAAGCCGCCAACACCCGGCAAGAGCGTCTCGGAAGTACAGTCCAGACGACGTTGTGTGCCTGCCCGCCGATTGCGATTGGTGCCAGAGCGCGCAGCTATTCCGAGAGCCAGCGAGAGAACCGCAATTGCGCTTACGCCTGGAGTGTGCGCCAGAATTCGCAAGCCGTAGCGAAGATCCTGAAGCAGTGTTTCAAGCCAGATGATCGTGCTTGCGTCTCGCATCTGCTCGCGAACGGCGTTGTCCACGTTCGACTCCAAAGGTGATCTCGAGCAGGACGTTCTGCCGCGGCATCTTATCCGGTTCGGGAATGGACTCGAGCGACGCCAGCGAAATTTCGACTCTGCCCGGTAGCCGAAAGATACGTGATCGAATGCGGCGCCAAAATCGTCACACGCCGGCAACTGCCTGAGTAGGCGGCTGGGGAAATCGAGGGGCTGAAATCAGAAAGTCCTCAAATCGGCCACCATCCAGGCCGCTCCTGTGATAAGGAAAGTCAGGCTGAATTCGGACCAATTCAGATGCGCCTCCGGGTGAACGGTGAGGAGCGGAATCCACACCAACACACCAAAGAGTGCCAGCATCAGGGTCATCAATCGTATTGCAAGCCGCGCTTGCCGATTGATGAGAATGGCTATGGCCGCGACTGCAAAGGCGACAGTGGTGAGTATCGCCCAAAACATCTGATTAGGCGGAATCCACCTTGGAACCAAGCCCGCTGTGAGATGAAGATAGAAGATCTGGCTGAGCGTAAATGAAATGGCACACATGCCGAGCCCAAGGCGTGCCACGCCGCTGAATACTGCTGCCCGTGCTGCATTCGCCTCAGTTGCAGCGTACAATGCAATCGCGCCGCAGAGTAAGGAGAATTGTTCGAAAAAGCTTCCATATTGCTCGTAGCTGGCCGGTGCGGCGATGATCTCAGGAATACAGGCGAGCGAGAAAAGCAGATAGACAACGCCGAGAACGATCGATGCCAGGCGAGCGGTCCGCGGGAACTGCATCACGATTCCACCAGCAATTTGAGCGCTCATGAGACACCGGCCGATGATGGTACCCAGAGGCAGGCTCCAGATCTGACTGAGGTTTTGCCAGGTGTCAGAGTCGTGCCACATCACCGCGATGACACCGAACAACACCGCCGACGCGCCAAAGACGATCCGCCCGTATAATTCTGTTTTCATAAAAGAAGTAAACCCGTCACTTCGCGTGTGTTGGGCGGTTTTACCCGACTGAATGTAAATTCGCGGCCGGCTAGCATCGGGCGCAAAATTAACTAACCAAAACTCTGCGATGACCCGCCAATTAGAAAAGTAGGCTCGCGGGCAGCGCGCGACTCATAGCAAGAGTCTATGGTCGTTGATTGGGCTGAAGCATGCCGCGCTGTCGCAACAGTGCCTCAGGATTAGGCGGGGCGCCGCGCCAGTTCTCATACATTGTTTCAAAATCATCACTTGTTCCGCGCGAGAGGATCATCTTGCGAAAGCGATCTCCATTCGCTCGTGTCATGCCGCCGTGTCCAGCGAACCATTCGTAGGCGTCGTCATCGATCATTTCGCTCCACAGATATCCGTAGTATCCGGCTGCATATCCGCCACCCCAGATATGTTCAAAGATGCTGCTGCGATAGCGAGGGGGCACCGCGGCGATCCATAATCCTCGTTTCGCCAGCGCATCCTTTTCGAATGTATCGACGTCTCTCGGAAGCGCGCCGTGAGCTAGCAAATGCCATTGCATATCGAGCTCGGACGCGCCTACCATCTCCGTCAATAAATACCCCTGGTTGAAAGTGCGAGCGCGCTCGACCTTAGCGGCCAGTTCAAGCGGCATGACGGCGTTCGTCTTGTAGTGACGCGCATAGTGCGCAAAGACGTCGGGATCGTTAGCCCAGTGCTCATTGAACTGCGAAGGGAATTCGACAAAGTCGCGCGGTGAGGGGCCGGCATCGTAGAGCGCCGAGTCGAACATGGCGTGCAGCGCGTGTCCAAACTCGTGGAACATTACGCGAACGCCGTCGGCCGTTATGAGCGCGGGTTGTCCAGGTGCTGGTTTAGGAAGGTTTTCGACGTTATACACAACAGGAAGGTGACCTTTTAGTTTGGATGCAGAGAGGAGAGCGCCAGTCCAACCTCCGCCTTGTTTGTTTTCACGCTGAAACAGGTCGGCGTAAAAGAGCGCAAGGGGCTTCCCGTCCGAGTCTGTTACTTCGAAAACACGAACTTCCGGGTTGTAGACAGGAATATCCTTTAGCTCTCTGAATGTGAGGCCATAGAGCTTCGTAGCCGCGTAGAAGACGCCATCCTGCAGAACCCGATTTACTTCAAAGAACGGGCGAATCTGATCCTCGTCAAGGTCGTACTTCGCTTTGCGTACCTCCTCGGAATAAAACTCCCAGTCGTAAGCCGTTACTGAAAACGGGCTTGCCTGCTTGTCGATTACTGCCTGAATGTCTTTTTGTTCTGCTGCGGCCCGAGCGGAGGCAGGCGCGCTCAACACGCTCAGAAACCTCAGCACAGCATCGGGTGTCTTCGCCATTTGATTCGAGAGCGCCCATGCGGCGAAATTGGGATAGCCGAGCAGATGTGCCTTTTCCGCTCGCAGATTGGCAATCTGTAGCAGAGTATCGCGCGTATCGGATGAACCGCCGCGTTCGGCCCGGTTCCAGCTGTTGTTGTAGATAGAAGCCCGTGTTTCACGGTCGGCGAGCCATGCGAAAAGAGGCTGCTGAACAGTATTTTGCAAAGGAATTAGGTAACCCGGCTGATTCCGGCTCTTCGCCGCAACGGCCGCTGCTTCGATCTGGTCGGCGCTAAGGCCGGCGAGCAGATTTTCATTCGTTGTAGCGAATGCCGCTGCATTAGCGGCCGCAAGTAGCTTGTGGTCAAACTGCGTGCTGAGGCCGGAAAGCTGCTCATTGATCTGCTTGAGGCGGACCTTCCCGGCTTGGTCAAGATTGGCGCCTGCGCGGATGAATTCGTTGTAAAACACCTCGACGGCATGTTTCGCCTCGGCGTCGAGAGGAAGTGTAGAAAGACTTTCGTGAATCTCTTTTATACGGATGAAGAGTTTGGGATCCAGATATATTGCATCTTTCAGGACCGCGAGTTTCGGAGAAACGGCTTCCTCGACCTTCTGCAAGTAAGGGTTGGTGTTTGCACTCGCCACACAATCAAAAGCCGCGAATGCACGCTCCAGAAGGTCACCGGATCTTATCAGCGGAACGATCGTATTGGCAAAATCGGGCGGCGCAGGATTGTTGGCAATGGCGCGAATTTCCTGCATCGATTCGGTGATGCCCGCTTCAATCGCAGGCTGATAGTCGCTGTCTTTGATGTGATCGAATGGCGGGGCGTGAAAGGGAAGAGAACTCGGCGCGTAAAAGGGACTCGACGGGTTCAACGAATGCGTCTGAGCGAAACAGAGCAACGCTGGAGCCAGAAGAAAGAGAACTCGCATCGAAGAGGGAGCCGTCAGGTGTTGCATTTTAGTAAGTCTCATTGTAGTTACGGTGGCAACAAGGGCTACAAGCAGAATGCCACCGCTTCCCCTTTGTATACGCGGTAGCCGCGTCTCATTTGCATTCCGAAGATCAACACTTCGCGGACTTCAGGATCGGTAGAAGTTCTCATATGCAGGCGCAAAAACTTCGGCGGCAAAAGACTCCAGCGTAGTGGAGGTGGTATTTCTTAAAGGCCGAACTTCTTGAGGAGCGATGAGGCCCGCATTTGCTCATGGTTCTTTCTGAACAACCACCGCCGGGCCGAGTGTTCTAGCAACAAGCTGCTTGGTCGATCAATCACCCCGATAACTTGCCGGCGAGCCAGTAATCGACACTGAACTTTCCCGGGCCAGAGCAGATCAGCCAGATAAAGAAGAGCACGTACAGGACTTCCGGAAGGAAGAGGAAATCGTCGAGCCAGTTAAGAGCGGAAAGTCCTTTAGGCATGGCGGAAAGCTTGGTGGTCAGGATGGCGACAAGCATATCGACCAACAAGGCCACGCAGGCCAGACTCGAAAGAAACCCCACGATCAGCAAGCATCCGCCGACGAACTCGAGAGCCGACACGAAATAAGTCATCAGTTGGGGAAACGGGACTTTGGCCTCAACGAGCGTTTCGTACATAGTTTGTGTGCTGCCGGCGACAAACAATTTGTTTGCCCCGGAGATAGCGAAGAACAGCCCGAGCGAAACGCGTACCAGCAAGATGGCATATTGGTCCAAATCACTGCTACCCAAGAGCGCAAACTGGAGCAACCGTTTCCAATCCATCTCTTGTCCCCTCCATCGGAGGATGTTGCTGTAGGATATCCCATATCATACAGTTCGACACTTCTTCGAGGACCGCGTTAATCAGGACTCAGTGGGTCTCTGGCGTCAAATTTCTGTTCTCGACAATCATGCTGCAAACCGCAAATCGCGGGGGCGCTAGCGAATTCTCGCGCCTCGAGATTATGTGTCCATTCGTTCGACCCATTGAGCGCGCCATGCGGGAGCCACGAATGGATCCGCAAAGTACTGTGTTTCCCGCGCAACCCTACCGTCCTTGAACTCCATGATGCTCACGGTGTTGGACGGCTTGCCGTCATATGTCAGGATGAGTTCGGTGATCCAAAGATCACCGCCGCCAATGATTCGTCGGACAGCAAACCGCTTTTTGCTCGGCTGACTAGCGCGTTGGCTCTGTATGTTGCGTCGACCGCAGGTTCGCTCGCCCGACTGCGGGTATTCCAGCAGCGCATCCTCGTGATAGATGTGGTGCTCCGTTTCAAAATCGTTCGCATCGGACGCCGCCCAATGCTGATCCAGTGCTGCACGGATCTCTTGATCTCGCACTCCTGAATACTGCTCCTTCTTTTGTTGATCGTTCATGTTGAGCCTTCAATTTGACAAGAAGCTAAATGCTTTAGCGGAATCGGAGTGTACGACTCGTCAAGTCGCGCTGTTTCTTCGATCACACCAGAGTGTACACCGCGTCAAATCGTCTGACTCCTGACTAGTCGCCAACAGGCTGATTCGAGGCATTTCCCGCCATAGCGGCCGAATCACCGGCGACTAGCACATCACCCGCACCGACCGTCTTTGTTCCACTCGATGTCTGCCAGGAGACCCTACCGGTGACGATTCTCAACCTAGACGAAAGGCTCACAGCTTTAGACAGAAAAGCGACCCGACTCCGAGTGCTATGCAACTCGCAATTCTCTGCGCTCTCTTGGTATCACTGCCCAAGGTAGTGGGCAGAATCCGCCAACGTTCAGCAAACAACATAAATGACGTTTCTGGATGGAAAGGGCAGGACACACTGACTTTGGGTGAAGAACCTGAGCCTCAAATTTCCGGAAAGGTCTCTTCGACAGATCGGATCGCGCATGGGTTCGGAGTTCTTATTCACTACGGCTGCAACGAGCGCGGAGCGTATGGCTGGCTCTCCAACGGTCGAGCCTTGATCACACTGGACCGCCCTGAGGCTAGATGCTTGGCAGCAGTAACGATCCTTTGTAGGAACGAAATACAGAGGCCCCCGTCAGAGCCGCGGCTTTCTGTCTTGACGGAGCGCTTATCGAAAAATGCGCTCGGGATGGCCGCCGTACACCATCGCCTTGACCATCGTATTGTCGTAGAACTCGTGCGGGAAGCCGAGTTTGATGGCGCTGGCCTCGTTCAGCTTTTGGACCTGCTCCGGCGTGAACTCGAGCGTCAGGCTGGCGAGGTTGTCCTCAAACTGCGAAAGCTTGCGCGCGCCGATAATGGGAATGACCGGGATGTCGCGATAGCGCAGCCAAGCGAGCGCGATCTGTGCGAGCGAGCGGCCTGTTTGCTTGCTGATCTCTTCCAGCGCGTTCACAACAGCATCGACGGTTTCCGCCCGAGACATAAAGCCGCGGTTCGCCTCGTTGTCGTAGCGGCCCCCGCTCTCTTGGCCCCGCTTGTACTTGCCCGAGAGCAAGCCGCCGGCAAGCGGCGACCACGCGAGAAGCGCGAGGTTGAAGGCATGCGCCATGGGAATGAGTTCGCGCTCAACAGTGCGCTCCACAAGCGAGTATTCGATTTGAAGCGCGGCAAAGCGCGTCCAGCTATGTGCCTCGGCGAGCGTGTTGGCTTGCGCGACCCACCAGGCGGGTGCATCGGAAACACCAGCGTAAAGGATCTTGCCCTGTGTGACGAGGTCATCGAAGGCTCGCATGACTTCATCGACGGGCGTGAGTTTGTCCCAGATATGGAGCCAGTAGAGGTCGATGTAATCGGTGCCGAGCCGTTGGAGGCTGGCCTCGACAGCGCGCATCATGCTCTTGCGGTGATTGCCGCCGGCGTTGGGACCGGTATACTGGCCGGCAAGTGCAGCGACGTCATTGGTGTATTTTGTAGCGATTACGACCTGGTCCCGATGATCTCGCACAAATTCGCCAACCATGCGCTCGGAGGAACCGTTAGTGTACACGTTGGCCGTGTCAATGAAGTTACCGCCCTGCTCGCGATAGACGTCGTAGATCTTGCGGGCTTCGTCCTTCGCTGCGCCCCAGCCCCAGTCTTCGCCGAAGGTCATGGTGCCGAGCGAAAGCTCGCTGACACGCAGACCGCTGTTTCCAAGCAGACGATAGTTCATGAAGAACCTTTCTCCGCGCGCTGGGGCCCGGTATTCGGTTCGATGAGGAGGGCCCGCCGCCTGTCGCATAAATTTTGCGCCAAGCTTCTGTGTCCCGGTGTCGCGGTCGTATCACGAACGAGCTGGAAGTTAGGCCAGTGCAGACGGATTTCAGCTTTCAATGTCTAGATAGCCGACGACTCGGACATAATTCGTAAGCACATCCCCGTTCATCGCGGGTAATCGGTCCCGTTTGAAGGCCAGCTTTCGGACCGTGGTTTCACAGGCCTCAACTTCCGTCTAGCCAGGCGATCCACCCGGGAAAATAACAGTATGGCGTAAGAGAGCGTCTCAGCTGTTACTGATCTCTGAGCACGACGTTCGGGTCTAGCCGCGATGCGCGCCACGCCGGCAGCCAACTGGCGACCACCGCCACGGCCGTAATCGTCGCAATCACAAAGGCGATTGTCACGGTATCTGTCGGCTGCACGCCAAACAGCAGGGATGCAATCAGCCGGTTTACAGCAAGTGCGCCTGCAACGCCGATGCTGAGACCCAACGCCGTGACCTGAAGTCCTTGCTTCATGATCTGTGTGAGCACGTGCGAGCGAGTTGCACCGAGGGCGACCTGAATGCCGATCTCGCGCCGCCGCTCGGTGACCATGTAGGAGAGCACACCGTAAGTGCCGATGGCTGCCAAGAGAAGCGCCAGTCCGGCAAAAGCGCCCAATAGCTGCGCCAGGAGTCTTGGCCGGCCAATCGATTCGGCGAACACCGAATCCATGCCGCGAAGCCGCACGACGGGAACCGCGGGGTCCACTTCTCGCACCATTCGCTCGATTGTCCCGGACAGCGCGGCCGCCGGCAGCGTCGTCCGCATCACCACATTCATACTCGGTGGAGCGACGCGGTGCTGGTCAAGGGATACGTAAAGTTCAGTTCCTGCCGGCCGCTCCACCACGCGCTGCCTGACGTCCTTGGCTACTCCGATCACCGTATGCCAGACATCATCGCTAGCGCCAAACGAACCACTCGGAGGCAGCACACGATGGCCAATCGGGTTCTGCCCCTTCCAGATCCTTTTCGCCAAAGTCTCATTGACGATGGCTACCTTGCCTTGCGACGCGTTGCCGGTTCCGTCGAAGCCACGGCCCGCGACGATCGGGATGCCCATCGTCGCGAAATAGTCGCCCATGACCAATTGATAGTAGTCGATCATTGCAAAGGGCTTTCCATCGTCGGAGATGTAGTTCTCGATAGGAGTAGCGATCGCATCCGGAGCTCGATTCGGCGGCAGGCCCGACATGGCAGCCGTTCCCAGTACGCCCGGTACGGAGCGAAGCCTGTCGAGAACGCGTTGATATGCCTGCCAGCGTGTGACGGGTTCTGAATTCGCCATTGGCAATGTCATCGAGAACGTCACTAGCCGCGACCGGTCAAATCCTGCGTCGATCTTCGTGAGGTTGTAGACTGTCTGAACTAGCAAACCCGCTCCGACAACCAGCATCACCGCGAAAGCGACTTGGGCTATCACAAGTCCACGACGGGCGTAATGACGCCAGGCGCCACTGGCAGCCCTTGCGCCCTCCTTGCGCGCAGTCATCATACTACTCGTTCTCCGGCGCCCGAGCGACACGAATCCGAAAAACAGGGCAGTCCCAGTCGAGAGGCCGAGCGCAACCAGCAGAACGGGTAAATCAATCGTAAGGTCACTCGTCCGTGGGATGCCAGTCGGGTAAGCACGGATCAGCGCCCGCACGCCAGCGCTGGCTAGCGACAGGCCCAGAATGCCACCGGCTCCCGAGATCACCGCGCCTTCGGTTAACGACTGCCGGAGTAGCCGGCCGCGGCTAGCGCCGAGAGCAGTGCGCAGTATAAACTCACGTCTACGTGAACCGGCGCGAGCCATCACCAGGTTCGCAAGATTCGCGCAGACGATGAGCAGCACGAATCCCACGGCGGCCTGCAAAACCCAGATTGGTCGGCTGGCATTCCCAACGATCGCATCCTGTAATGACCGCAACTGCAGGGTGTGGTCTATTGAGCGCAGGGGCCGGTTCGTGGGCACATGGTCTCGCGTGCCGACACGATCGCCCCAGTTTTCGAGAAAAGCGCTCAGCTCTGTCTGTGCCACCTTAGCGGTGACGCCGTCTTTCAGCCGCGCAATGACGTAGAGGACATGGGCCTCCCGTTGCCGGGCCATATCCGGCGGTAGCCACAGGGGCAACCAAACCTGCGTGTGGTGATCCATGACATCGGCCGCAGGTGGCATAATGCCAACGATTTCGTGAGGACGGCCGTCGATTTGCACCTTTTGTCCAACGAGCGGTCGTCCTCCAAACGCTGTTCGCCATAATTCGTGCGAGAGAATTGCGATCGGTGGCGGTAGCGTCCCGGTCCAACGCGCGGTTTCTTCGTCACTAAAGAAGCGCCCCTGCTCCGGCTGAATGCCGAGCACCTTCAGCAAATGTGCATCGACCGAGATCGAGCGCCCCCGCATAGGTCGATCCCCGGCCGTGAGATTGACCTCGCCGGTTGTGTACGCCGTGCTGCCGGTCGAATAAGCGCCAACCTCCGCGAACGACCGGTTCATCTGGCGGAAGTCGATGTACTCTGGCGCAGAGAGCGCGCTTTGGGTGCCCCCAATGGCCGGAGCTTCCGCCGTCAGATACATCAGCTGATCGGGTTTTGGATAGTCGAGTGGCCGCAGCAGCACTCCATGCACGATCGTAAAGATGGCAATGTTTGCTCCAATCCCAAGCGCCAGCGTGGCGACGACAACTCCTGTGAACCCTGGACTCTTCGCTAACGATCGAATCGTGTAACGTACATCTTGTACAAGATCCTCGACAAAGTTTACGCGGCGCATATCCCGGCACTGCTCCTTGTACTGCGTCATGCCTCCGATCATGCGCTGCGCGGCCCGGCGGGCTTCCTCGGCCGGCATACCGGATGAAAGGTTCTCTTCGATGAGCTGATCGAGGTGGAAACGAAGTTCGGCTTCGAGCTCGAAGTCGACATTCGGACGGCGAAACAGCGATCTAAGCCGCAAACGGGCTCTGTCTATAATCCGCATTGCTAAGCCTCCTGGACCACTATGTTGATGGCCGTCGACAGACGAACCCAGTTCGCCAATTCCCTTTCCAGTTGCTTCCGTCCCGAACGCGTAAGGGAGTAGAACTTTGCCATTCGCCCAGTCTCGGTAGGGCGCCACTCGGCCTTAATCCAGGCCTGCTGCTCCAGACGGTGTAGCGCCGGGTAGAGGGACCCCTGCTGGATCTGGAGAGCTTCTTGTGAAACCTGTTGGATGCGCTTGGCGATCGCCCAGCCGTGTTTAGGTTCGAGCGAGATGGTCCTGAGGATCAACAGATCAAGCGTGCCTTGGACCAGATCGGTGGGCTTTGCCATATGCCCTAGATTACCAACAATTGTAGACGGTCATAGCAATATCGTTGCGCAAGGGCGGCCTCTGAGTGACCGACGGACCGGAGTCAGGGAAGATGATCTTGGATAGCCCCTGATTGTTCGCCCCGTTTACTTCTCCGAACTGGAGACGCGCTCTACCGGACTTCAGCCTATGCCAAGGCGTTCCGCCTGGGACTTTCATTTTCGGAAAATGGCCCTGGAACCGCGCGCTTACCTGTGCCGCCTAGGTTTCCTGCTTGGTCGTTAGCCATTTAGCAATAGTCTTCTGCGATTGTTCCCGGATTGATCCTGTATAACGGGCAACCCGGACGTAATGTCCAGATAGCCGACGGCTCACTCTGAAACAGCTAGGGCTGGCATTCAGTCACAACCTGAACTGGGCGCCTAAGAACGGACGCGATACCGATGATGACTCTCCGTCCTTGTACGTTGTCTCTTAAAGACCGAAGCGCCTCATGATTGAATTTGATGATTGGTCAAAACTCGCGGCGAGTAAATTGCTCTCGGAGTACTTCAGCCCACCAGGTGAGAAGCACCCTCCTACAGCGAGAACGGTGTTGATTGCACGAAAGTCGTAAATCCAATGCAGTCACGTCCATACTCAATTCAGGGTATCGAACTTAACTCACGAGATCGGCCAGCGGCTACGGGTACACGGATTAAGCACGTAAAAGGGGCATCTCGCGACAGAACCGCTTCCGGGCTGCGCCAGCCTGTTCCTCCACCGGCAGGACCTAACAATAGCCCGGTAAGTGTGCGCTCATGTCCCGCGACTGGATTTGTCCCTCGATTTGCGCGCGGCAAGACGTTCCACAAACGCAAGAATTTCGCGACCTAGTCGCTCGCCGCGGACTCGAAATGCATGCCCCGCAGGATTCCGTCGCTTCCATCTTGGGCCGGTTTTGCGGCGTATTGGATCGTCACTTTCCTGCCGTCTTCCGCCCCGCAGTAGAATTCTGGCTTACCGCCTTCGATCAGCACGCGGGATGGATCGGGCAGTGAGACGCGAACCGTAGCTGTCCTGTCGCCGATTTCGAATCCCGAGATCGCGCCCGCGCTGCATTCGACGTTGCGTATCCGGCCCGTTACTGTTCGAATCTGGTCACCGAGTTCGATGAATGCATTCCAGCCTGTCGCGCCATGCGGCTTACGGGTCGTGACCATCTGCGGATTGCCTTGCCTATCGCGCACGAATTGGACCGTGACGTCGGTCTCCGTATCAAGCGCCAATAAGGCTGCGGCCTCCCGTTGATCGGACGTCGCCGCGAATGCGATCGCCTTGTCTGCGGCAGCTTTGGCCGCGGGCCTCCGATCGGTTTCGAGAAGCGCGGAAGCGATCGTGAGCCAGTACGTGTACGCTCGCGCGCGGGGCACGGATCGCATGGCGCGTAGCTGCTCGAGGGCCGCGGCGTAGTTTTGGCGGCTACTTTCGAGCAGGCCCAGCCTGAAGCGTGCATCGTCGTAGCCGGGTTTGAGTTCGATAGCGCGCCGCAAGACGGCTGCAATCTGATCGTCGGGGGCGTGAGCGTTTTCGAGCAGGGTTGCGTATTGATAGCAAAGCACCGGGTCTGTCACGCCGAGCTCGAAGGCGCGCTTCCATTCGAGAATTGCCTTGACCTCATCGTGCTTCCGCAGCGCGATGGAGCCTAGAGTGGCGGCAACGGCGGGGTCCGATGTGCGCTGGGTCTGCAGGGTCCGGTAGACAGCTTGGGCGCGGTCGAGATCGCCCGATGCCAGTACCAGCGCCGCCAACACCGAATGCGAGTCCGCCTGGTTTACTTTCGAGGCACGCAGGCGCTGATCTTGAACCGGTATGCCGGGCAGAGGCATCGCCGATTTCGGCGCATCGATCCAGGCCCGGAGGTCAGAGTCGATGGCCTCGACCGAACGCCCGTAGATGGACGCGAGCGCTGGTCCTTCGATTACGCCTGAGTCGAAAGCGGCCCAGAGTGCTCCTGCTCTGGGGCTGTGGTGCGGCGAGAAGAGGAGCATGTGCGTGAGTTCCCAACTTTCGGCGTAGAAGATGGAAGCATCGCCGCGGCGGGATCGAATAGGATCGTCGTCGGCCATCGTAAGCAGTCTTTGGAGGGGGATGAGAGCGTGATTCCGCAGTACTTGAGAGCGGCCCGGCAGGTCTCCGCCAATGAGCGATTCACGCGGAGTGATCTCCAGGCTTGAGAAGACCTCGGCGATCCCTTCAGCAAACCACGGAGGAAGATGAATGCCGGCCGAGTGCAGGACGAGGTGGGCGTATTCATGTGCAAGCGTGCGGGGCCGATTCGGCCCTGCGGGCGCAAGGACGATATAGTTGACCGCTTCCGAGCCGACGAAGAACGCGTCGGCGGACGCGCGAGGGCGGAAAGAAGCATACGCAGACGTCGATGCGAATTGGAGCACTCGAACCGGGCGGTCATTTTCGAGACCGGCATGGGCGCCGAGCGCGCCCGATGTGAGGAAAAACGCTCGTAGCTGCTCGAGTGTCAGGGCGATAGATCGGCCATCGTACTCGCCGAGTTGAGAGTGAACGTCGAAATGAGGGCTGCGGACCAGGGTCCATCCGCTATCGGATCCGCGGCAGCCGACCGGCACAAAAACAGACAGCACCCAGGACGGTAAGGCACTTCACAATTCAAAAGATAACAGGGATTGCCACACGCTCAAACTACGATGGCCGTAACGGTTGATACCACCGCCACTCCGTCAGCTTCGAATCACACCGTTTCAGCCCTATATAGGTCAGCCGGACCGGGAAAGCGGGATTGCGCGCGCATCTAGTGCACCTGCAGACCGCTACGGCTGCTGATAGGGCGTTCTTTCTTTTCCGCGATGGCCAGAAACCTTTGTCTCACCGCTAACAGCGCTTGTGAGGCCAGGTCGAACTGCTGTTTCTGCTGTGATGTGAGCCGCCCTACTAACTCCTGGAGCGATTCGATCTGCCCGGCTTGCGCGATTACGCAACATAACGCAGTGATGACGCCAACCAGCCTCACGGTACTTAAGCTTATCTCAGGAAGCGACGTGAGGGGGATCACCAATTCCGGCATTTCATCGAATGAGCCGAGGTTCTGAACGGCGTCGGTTGAAGTAACTCGATTCCCGACCAAGTTCGCCAGGCTGCCATCGTGGAATCTGTTTTCGCCGACCCAGAAGTACATCTCGACTTCGTCGCGGGCTATCGATCTCTTCGTTCAGATCGCCCGTCCAACTGCGTCCGAAAAACGAGCTCCAGAAACCCACGGGTCTAGCCTCGTTCCTGACTGGACTCAGTACTCCGCTAATCGCGCCTAACAGCTGCGCCCCGATCAGCGCCCGAGTTTCGGAGGGTGGCCGAACTGCTGCTCCAGCAGTTGAGTAATCCATTTCCGATGCGTGGTCAGGAAAGCATGGAAGCCGTCTGGGTCAGTTCTGTCAAACATCGGCCCGTTCCAGTCACGGCGAGGCGGCGCCTCAGAGTTCAGGAAGGTCCCGTTAGGGTCGGTAGGGTGGTCAATGTTACGCCCGATATAGCGGTTTCCTTCGAAAATGATGTCTTTCGCCGGGCCCCAGCCGGGCGCAAGGTCGTAAGTACCGTCTTTCCGGCGTTTCACCTCGTGTCCATAGCGGGCTGTGCCAAGTACCCAAAACGTATTTCCGCGGAATATTGCATCGGAGGCCCAGCCCTCCCAACTAGTCACCGCAAGCATTTGCAGGTCGATTTCGGGGCCAACGTAGATGACGTTATGATCGACCGTGGTGTGCTCGCCGCCGCTGAGATTGAAAGCGCGCGTGTGGTCATTCCGGCTGATGTTGAAGCGGACATTCGTTCCTACATTTCCGAAGTTTTGCTTCGGGTCACGTTTGCCCGGTGTACAGATCAGCATGAATCCGCCTTCGTTGTCGTGGCTGTAATTGTATTGGAAAAGAGTGTTCCGCGAATTGAAGTCGGAATCGAAGCCTTCGCCGTCGAGCGTCGTTCGAGTAAAAGACGCCTCATTTAGTTGAAAGAGCGAGTTATCGGTGCTCCATGGCCAGATTCCGGCATTGTAGCTATGCGCACGGCGATTACAGTTCCGGGCGATATTGTGCTCGATCAACGCGCCATCGGTAGCCCACGGAACAATGCCATCTCCACCCACATCGTCCACGTAGTTGTCACGAATGATCACGTGAAGGCTGGGAAACCAGCGCGTGCGCATCCAATGGTAACTGTCAGCCGCGATTGCGGACCTGTCGACGGTCTGGATGATGTTGCGCTCAATTGTAAGCCCATCGAACCGGCTCGGAATTCGGTCTCCATTAGTTCGGAAGATAATGCCTCCGTTATCCTTCGCGTTATCTCCATTGCCGTTGATGCCGTTCACATCGTGAATATATAGATCGGCAACGACGATGTGATTTGCGGTCCCGAAGTTATCCAGAAAGATGTGTACACCTCGACGAACCGCCGGCGCGACTCCACGATTTGTAATTTCGAAGTCGCGAACTTCAATGTTCTGTAGGTTGTATAGGCGAATGACATCTTCCACCCGGCCTTGGCCGTCGATTTTCGGTCTTGACCCCTTGCCGTATCGATCGAAGATGACGATAGGGCCAGCGCTACTCGAGGTCTTCGGGACAAGCTGGCCTGTCCAGGTTGCACCGCTTTTGAACAGGACACGATCTCCGGGTCGAAAGGCGGTGGCGTTCACCTTGTCGAGGGTCTTCCAGGCACTCCGCACTGATGTTCCGGGCGCGGTGTCATCCCCTGCAGTCGAGTCGACGTAGTAAGTGGCTCCGCGAGCGATAACCGTGAAGCAAAACAGAAAAGCGAAAACGGTTTGCATCGACAATTCCTGGACTAACGCAGTCTCGCGGGTTTGAGCGTCCAACCCTGCAAACGACCGAGTTCGAGCAGCTCCGGCGCGGCAAACCCAACCGGATGGATCGGCCAACTAAAAGACTTCTGCGCTTCGGACGAGAAGTACTTATCGAACGCTACTTGACCACGAACGACGCGCACTGAGCTATCCGGATGCAAGACGCTTTCTGCCAGGGTCGCAGCGAAATCCGGCAGCGACAGCGTTTCCGCTCCAAGGAAAACTTGATTAGGAAGCCGCTGATTGTAGGCAATGAAACCCGCCGCATCCTTTTTAGCTGCTTCGAACAGGCGCCCGGGGACGCGGTCGGATTGCCATGTAGACACGCCCGCGGCAGTCGGCCCATCTACTACGCGGGGCTCAAGCCCAAGCAGTTCAACCAGCATATCGGCCGGCGAAAGATCCGCTTCCCCGGTGTCAAGGAAGGTAAGATTCTGGCGAAGGTGCTCGGCAATGACTCGCGAATCGACTCGAGGCGGAACTGGGTCCGCATAAAGCTGACGCAGATCCTGCGCGGTTACAAAGCTGACCCCGGGAGTCTGCTTCATGTGCTGGACGAACGCATGCAGGACGTGGAAGCATCTCTCCGAGTCCTCGCGCGTGCGGAGGTGCGGCCTTTGCCAGTTCTCGCGCGGCGGCATGGCCCCGTGTGCGAAATTCACTGCGTCCCAAAATTCCGTTGTGACGAACTCGGTGGGGTGGTAGTAGATGCTGATGACGCCGCCCTTGCCGGCGCTGAGCCGCGAGACGGCGTCGTCGAAGCGTTTATTGGCTGCCGTGTCTTCTGCGCCCACATTGAGCTCGGCGCGAAAAGTATTCTTTCCCATGTGGAAGACGTAAAGCAGTCCGCCGTACCAGAATGGCTGCTCATCTAACCCGACCTGCTCGCCTTCATCAAGATAGACCGGTATGCCCAGATTGCGGAGCGCGAGATTGCTTTGCGGACCCCAGGACGAGCCAGGTTGCCCGTAGCAGACCGGCTTGACTCCGAATACGCGCTCTATGTCGGCGACTCCAGGGCCTTCCCGCCGTTGAAATTCTGCAGCTCCTTCCACGTACCCGAATGTGCGCAGGTACTCGGCCGGCGTGGGATGAAGACTGTGCCAGTTTGAATGAAAGCCGATGGCGTGCCTGGATAGAGCTTGTATGACATCGGCCCGATGGCGCGCTTCGAGGACGCGGGCTCTTTCACCGACAACCTTAAAGGTTGCGCGGACACCCAGGTCGGTAAGGTCGGTCGCGATATGCAAGACCGAATCATCCGCTGCCGGCTCAATGTAATCTTCGGTGTCGAACCACAGAACGACATACACCGGCCCGCGTGCGAACAGATGCGCTGTAAAGAAGAGGATAAGAAATAGTCGTAGCATGAATCAGTCTCCGAGCCGGAATGCGATGAGCGAATCGGCGGGTTTGCTTCCAAAGAAACCACCGCCACCCGCTGCGATGACGACATATTGTTTGCCATCGCGACCCTGATAAGTGGATGGCATCGCGTGACCGCTTGCGTCTATGAGCGTGGACCACCGTTCCCTGCCGGTACGTGCATCGAAAGCTCGGAAGCGGCTGTCATTTGTGGCCGCGATAAACACCAGCCCTCCCGCTGTCGCAATGGAGCCGCCTATGTTCAATGCACCAGTATCGTGAATGCCTTTGGCTTCGAGTTCGTCATTGATGCCAAGCGGCACACGCCATGCAAATTCGCCTGTGTTGACATTGATTGCGGTCAGAAAACCCCAGGGCGGCTTCTGGCATGGCCAGAGGTTTGAATCCCAAAAGCGTGCGTACTCACCAAGCGTGCTGGTTCGGCGGAACGAGCCATCTGACTGCCTGCGCATTTCGCCGATTGCGCCAACTTCGTTCGTGTTGACGTAGGCGTAGCCGAGGCGGGGATTGAAAGATAGACCCGACCAGGTCGCACCGCCGAGCGTTCCGGGGAAAACGAGCGTGGCTTTGATGCCGTATGGAGTGTAGCGGCCTTTGTTTTCCAGCTTCGAGAACATCTCCGTGCAGGCGCGATGAGATTCAGGAGTGACATTCGAGATATCATCCGATGTCATGCTGCTGCGAGAGAGTGGAGGAGGCTTTTGCGGGATCGGCTGAGTAGGCCACGAAGATTCCCCGGGCACATCACTTTGAGGCATCGGCTTCTCCTCTACTGGAAAGATCGGCTTTCCGTTGCGGCGATCGAGGATGAATACCAGACCCATCTTGGTGACTTGAATAACCGCTGGGATCTCCTGACCGGAGCGGCGTACCGTTACCAGCGCGGGCGCGGCGGGCGGATCATAGTCCCAAATATCGTGGTGCACAAATTGGTAATGCCAGATCGGCTTGCCGGTTCGGGCGTCAAGAGCAACCAGGCAGTCCCCGAAAAGATCTGCTCCCTTACGATCGCCTCCATAGAAGTCGTAGGCAGGCGAGCCGATCGCAACGAAAACTACTCCTCGCCGAACATCGACCGTGATCATGCTCCAGGCATTCGCACCCGTGCGATCCTTCCAGCTGTCCCCTTCCCATGTTTCGTGCCCAGGTTCGCCCGGAAGAGGCACGGTATGAAACGTCCACTCGAGCCTGCCGCTGCGGACATCCCACGCCCGCACGTCGCCGCGCGGACCATGCCCGGGGCTCTCGGGAACTTCGGCACCTGTGATAACCAGATCGCGATAGATAGCTGGCGGCGATGTCATCGCATAAACGGAGTTCGGGAAATAATCGGCGACACCCTTGCGTAGGTCGAGCTCACCCTCATTGCCGAAACCCGGCACTGCGTGACCCGTTTGAGCATCGAGCGCGATGAGTCGGCCGTCAAGAGTACCGAAGACAATGCGAGCAGGCACGTTTTGATCGCCCGGCCAGTACGCTACGCCACGATGGGCTCGATACTTCACCGGGCCCGTGACTTTCGACTGCGGATCGTATCTCCAGAGTTCCTTCCCGGTTTCAGGATCAAGAGCAATGACGCGACTCGCTGCGGTTGAGAGATATAACACGTGATTGACGACGAGCGGCGTTGTTTCGAATGCCGTCTGGCGCTGGCCTCTGGGGCCGGAACTATGTGGAACCTCGCCTGTGTGATAAGTCCAGGCTCGAATCAGATGCGTGACATTCCCGGTGTTGATCTGATCGAGAGACGAGAACCGCATTCCTCCGGGGTCGTGGCCATAAACCGGCCAGTCGGATTGACCGAATGTTGCGACGGCTACGCTTGCCCCAAGAACGATGATGCGAAGCATGGACACAATCTGAGAGTATAGGCGTAAGCTCAGAGGCGGAGCACAGCTCGTCTCGGGTCGTAATCCAAAGAATTGCGATGCATTGCTTTCCGCGCATCGCCATTATACGGGAGAGTAAATGTATTCACGACGAGAGTTCGGAGCCATCGCGCTTGCCGCATTGCCTGCGTACTCTGCGCCAGGAGCGCAGATCGATTCCAGGTTTGGTGGCGTGCAGTTGGGAGTGCAGAGCTACAGTTTTCGCGACCTTCCGCTCGACGCAGCAATAAACGCCATGGTGCAGATTGGCATCGGCGAATGCGAACTCTACATGGGGCATGTTGAGCCTGAGAACTTGAAGGGCGCGGAACTCAGGAAATGGAGGCTCTCAACCCCGCTCACGTACTTCGAGCAAATTCGAAAGAAATTCGATAAAGCTGGGATCGAACTCGCGGCTTACTCGCTCAATTTCCGGGACAGCTTTTCTGATGCGGAGCTCGATCGAGGCTTTCAAATGACGCGTGCGCTCGGAACTGACATCATCACCACGTCCACAACCCTGACTTGCGCAAAACGGCTCGCACCCCTAGCGGAGAAGTACAAGATCAGAGTGGCAATGCACGGGCATGACGAGACGAGTAAGCCGAACGAGTTCTCTACACCCGCAAGTTTCGCCCAGGCCCTGAAGATGTCACCTCAGTTCTATATCAATCTGGATATCGGCCACTTCACCGCCGCTGGTTTCGATCCAGTTTCGTATATCGAAGAGCATCATTCCAAGATTCTGACCCTGCATATCAAGGATCGCAAGAGAAATCATGGACCCAACATGCCCTTCGGCCAGGGAGATACAGCGATCAAACCAGTGTTGCTACTCCTCAAAGAGAAGAAGTACCCGATTCCGGCGAACATCGAATACGAATACAACGACGAGCAACCGGGATTGGACACAATTACAGAGGTCAGGAAGTGCTTCGAATATTGCAAGGCCATTCTGACCTAAGCCAGCGCTAGCTCAGTAGTTTTCGAGGTCGTGACATGTGCTGCAGTTCGTACTTGCTTGTTTTGCACGATGGCAGGCTACGCAGGCGCTCATGCTCAACTCAGTCTCGCGCCACAGATAATCGCGTGTAGCCACTGGACCATGACACGCGGCGCAATTCACGCCGGCATCGAGATGCACCTTGTGATTGAAGTCAACAAAACTCGGGATCTCGTACACCCTGATCCAGGGCACTGGCTCGTTCGCGTCGACGTAAGATTTCAGATCCTTGATAGCGGGTCTGTCTTTGGCGACCTGCACGTGGCACGTCATACAGCTCTTGCCGGTTGGGATGGACACGACTTCGCCGGAGGGCGCGAGTTTATGGCAGTCAACGCACTTCAAATGAGCTTGCGCGGCGTGCTGCTTGTGGCTGAAGGGTATCGGCTGCCCAACTGATGTGGTCTGGGATTGGCTTTGGCCGCTGACGGTGAAAACTGCCGCGATCAGCAGAAGTCGACGCATCAAATATCACCCCGAGCCATCAGATCCGCAATATGATCACCGGCGCGCATGGCGAGGGCACAAATTGTCAAGGTCGGATTTTGTGAGCCGCCCGAGACAAACGAACTACCGTCGATCACGAACAGGTTCTTCACATCGTGAGCCTGGTTCCATCGATTCAAAACGGATGTCTTGGGATTGTTGCCCATTCGGCATGTTCCGAGTTCGTGGATGCTTTCGCCGGGTGGCACCATTTTCCAGTGGCTGGCGAGGAGTTCGAACCCGGCATCATGGCAGAGCTCTTGCGCTACGTTCATCGAATCCTTCGCCATCTCGAATTCGTTCTCGCCGTACTTGGCGCGAATGTGAAGCGCCGGAATGCCCCATTCATCTATCACGCTCTTATCAATCTCTACGAAGTTCTCGTATCGCGGCAATACCTCGCCCATCGTGGTCATGCTGAAAGATGCGCCCTGCAGATCGGCAAGGCTCTTCAAAAGCTCCGCTCCAAATTGGGGAAGATGTTCCGGGCTCGGAGTGCCGCCGCTGCCGAAGTCCATCGCATAACCGCGCAGAAAGTTCTTCTCTCGGGAAGCTAGATTCCGAAATCGCGGAACATATCCATCGCCGCCGATCAATCCCGGAGGAGGGTTACCACCGCGCGCTTCGGGCACAATGCAACTGACGACATCTTTCACATAGAACTGATCGAAAAGGTAATGGCCGAGTACGCCGCTCGAGTTCGCAAGATTCGAGTTAAGCAGGAGACGCGTACTCTCCAAACACGAGGCGCCGATTACCACGATCCGGGCTTTGGCATGAAACTCCTGCTTGCTGCGGCGGTCCACGAACAGCGCTCCGTTTGCGAGGCCGCTATTGGCGTCTGTGGTGATCTGGCGAACAACGGCGTTAGAAACGATCTGCAGTTTGCCGGTTGCCAGTGCATCCGGCAGCATGCGATTTACCGAGCTGGCTAACTGCCCGGTTGCGACTCGCTCTTTGGTCGTCGCAATTCCGCGGCGCGCCGCGGCCGCTTTGAACCTTCTTATGGTTTCCGAGTCGCGTGATTTGTCTTCTATGAATATGCCGTCCGGTAGCTGCGGCAGACCCTCTTTACGGCCGGTGACGCGCAGCATTGGTTCAGCCAGATCGTAATAAGGTGAGAGGTCTTGGTATTCGATAGGCCAGTTTTCACCGAAGCCGTCGTGGTCCTTGCATTTGAATTCGTAATTGCTCAGCCGCCACGACGCGCGGCCCCAAAACAGGGTCTTGCCTCCCACCAATCGCACGCGTACCCAATAATAAGGGTCATCCGACGGATAGGTATATGGATTTTGTTTCTCATCGGCCCAAACGTTCTCGGTGTACTCGTCCGCCTGGGTGACATGCGGGAACCGGCCGGGTCGCCCGAACCCACGGTAAGGAAGTGAGTACACTTTCTTCAGTTCGCGGTCGCGAGTGAAGTCCACCGCGGGACCGGCGTCGAGCATCAGACAATGGATGCCTTTCCTCGTGAGCTGCCGTGCCATCGTTCCTCCGGACGCTCCAGAGCCGATGATCAGAACGTCGTATGTGCGATGAAACATGGGCTAGTTGATCGGGTACCAGTAAAAGCGCGAAGCGTTCCGCGGACGGCGCGTTTGGGACAGTGCGTCTATATACGGGCGCGAGTTGAAAGTTGCGCGGAGAAGATCTCCTTTCGCGGCCTCGAGAAAACTTGTCAAAGGATCGTCCTTGACAGTCTCGGGGCCCTGCGATTGGCGCAGAGGTGATAGCAATGCCTGCGCCTGCTCGATGGGAACCGCCGCGAACCCGGCCCCAAATCTCTGGAGGGATTGAGCATTCAACGAATCCAATCCCTTGCAATACAGGTCGAGGCGAGCCTTAGGCGAGCACCCGATCAAAAAGTCCAGAAACGTAGCAGCGCCAGCCCCAGTTGCTCCAGGGCGGCCCTCCCAAGCCGGGACCATGATTTCGCCGAGCCTTTCGAGCGCGGAGAGCTGAGCGGGGCTGAACGTAATCGTGACGGTTGCCGCAACCTCATCGGCCACGACCACCGGCGTGTTGGGAGTCTCGTTGATGCCTGGCGGAACCAGCGGCGGGCCCGTTGGCAGACCCTTGTCTCGTGTCGCGGTCAAATCACTGGCTTGATTGGTGACCTGGAATGCGGCGGCTGCCGGTGCCCCGGCGAGCGCTTTCAAAAGAACGCGGCGCTTCATCTATCCCTCTCTGCTGATTTTATTCATGAGCTCGGGTCACGACAGCAGCCTTATATTTCTTCGGGTGCTGCGCTCAAAATTCCGGCGATTACATCAGACAGGCGATTCCAGTTCTCGGTCTCCACGCGCAATCGCTTCTTTCCGGCAGCGGTCAACTGGTAAAACTTCGCTTTGCGGTTGTTTTCACTCTCGCCCCACTCCGATCGAATAAAGCCCTGGTGTTCGAGCCGGTAGAGAGCCGGATAGAGCGACCCCTGCTCAATCTGCAGACTGCCTTTTGCCAATTGCTCAATGCGCAGCAAAATCCCGTATCCATGTTGCGGACTGAGGGACGCAGCCTTCAGGATCAACATGTCCAATGTCCCCTGCAACAGACCGATCTGCTTGCCCAAACTGCCTCCCTAGACGCCCTAGGAATCTAGCTTAGCGTGTTTCGTGGCCGGGCAAAGAAAGGGCCACCAGGTAACCGTGACCTACAGCTTGGTTTCTTCTACCTTGACTTTGCGGGGACGCTCAGCTCAATTTTGGCTGGCGCATTCGCCAATTGCGGCTGATCCTGGGGACCAAGGTACTGCAATTGGTAAACGTTGTCCGATTTCTTCTTCAGAAGGGAAACCGGAAAGTACAGATACCCCGCTGTCGGACGCCGAATGTCCCCTTCCGGCAGGCTCTTATCCCAAAGTTGACTCTCAAGCAGAGCACGATCCTGCGGGTATCCGCCGGGTGATGGATATCGCGGCGGCCCGGGACCGTCGCCCGCTGCCACTCCGACTTCGGTTGCCGTGTATGTTCCATGAACGCGTCGGCCGGTATAGGGGTCCGTCCCGGATTCATATCCAACTTCCGTCGAAGCGACCACCGGGCCCACCCTGGAAGGTGGCTTGGGTATGTTCTCTTGCTGAATGACGGAAGCAACAGTGACGGAATCGGCATTATGCGCGATATCGCCAGTACGCGGTATACGGACTACGAAGCCGCCCGGGTCGAGTTGTACATGGGACCCTGCATCAGGATACAAGGCCACCTCGAATACTACATATGTCTTAGTGAGGTCAAAAGCGAAGATATGCTTGACTTCAGTCGCTGGCACGACCGACGCTGCATAGGTTACGCCATTGAGCTGCAGATGAACTGGATAGTCTCCGGGCGTGGCCCGCACCGGCACACCGTGCGCTCGAGGCGGCGCTTGCTGGGCCCATGCGGCGCTGGCCGAAAGGACCAGAAAAGCTCCTCCCGCGGCGATGATATTCCGAAACGCCAAGCGTGTTGCCATACATCAGT
Organism: Terriglobia bacterium; assembly: GCA_963841675.1. Lineage (GTDB taxonomy): Bacteria > Acidobacteriota > Terriglobia > Bryobacterales > Bryobacteraceae > Bog-105. The sequence goes on along the minus strand of CAWJEH010000005.1, from coordinate 207,537 downwards.
CCTCGACCTAAGAGTAACTCAAATCCTCATATCCGAAGTTGTAAATGCGTAGTTTTTCGCCAGATTCAGGCAACGGTAAGGCAACTCCGTTCGTCTTACAATGACAAAACGTGCCACTTGGTAAAGCGTCGCCACGGGGGGAGTCGCTGGCTAAACATCTCGTGCCGTTGCTGCTCTGTAGTGTGCTCCGGCTTCACTCCGCTGCCTTGCCGTCAGGCGTAGTCAGAGTGAGCGGAACCGTGGAAGCGGTTCGCTCTGTCACCATCCAGGTCCCGTCCATTGCCGGACACGGCGGAAATCTCACTTTGGCAAAGCTCATTGCGAATGGAGTGGTCGTCCATCCGGGAGATTTGCTGGCCGAGTTCGATCGCACAGATCAGCTCAAGCAGGCGCGCGAAGCACAGGCCAAATTCGACGATCTGCGGCATCAGGTCGAGCAAAAGATAGCCGAGCAAAAAAGCAATGCTGAGAAACGTGCTTCCGACCTGCAGCAAGCCGAAGCCGATCTGCAAAAAGCTGCCATCGAGATCCGGAAGGGACCGGTGCTGAGCGATCTCGAACAGCAAAAGAACGCGGTGAAACTCGCGGACGCGAAGGAACACGTCGCTAGCCTGACGCGCTCCAGCCATTACCATGAACTCGCCGAAGCGGCGGAGCTGCGCATCCTTGAGTTGCAGCGCGACCGGCAGAAATATGCTGTGGAGCGTCAGGAGAAAAATGCCGATCAACTGGCCCTACGGGCGCCTATCGCAGGGATGGTGGCGCTCCAGAACGTCTTTCGCAACAATTCGATGGGCCATGCCCAGGAAGGCGACCAACTCTGGCCAGGCAGTCCGCTACTGCGGCTTTTTGATCCATCCGCTATGGAGTTGCTGGTTTCAGTCGACGAGCCGGATGGTTCCGTGCTGGTTCCAGGCGCCCAGGCAACTGTTCATCTGGACGCGTATCCAAATCTCACCTTCAAAGCGCGCTTCGATTCTGCCAGTCCCGTAGCGTCCGCCTCGATGGGCAGTCCGGTAAAGACCTTTTCCGCACGCTTTTTGCTCGAGGGCAGCGACCCACGCCTGCTCCCCGATCTCTCTGCTGCGGTTGATATCGAATTACATCAATGAGGAAGCGGCGCGCGGCATCTCTAGTACTGCGTTCGATCATCATTCTGCTCATCCTTACCGGATCCGTCTGGGCTCTTCGCCAGTGGCGGCGCTCCGGATCAGTCGCTGATCTTCCCGTGGCGGCCGCTCGCAGGGGAGATTTCCTCGTCATGGTTCGCTGTCGCGGCGAGTTGGTCGCTCGCCGCTCCGTCCAACTCACGGCTCCGCTCGATGTACCCGATCTGCAGATTGTTTCCCTGGCTCCTCCGGGCTCGATCGTAAAGGCCGGCCAGGTCGTCATTCGCTTCGATCCGAGCAAGTCCCAGCAGGATCTGAAAGAGAAGACCGCCGCTCTCGAGCAGGCGCAGGCGACCCTCGATCAGGCTGTCGCGCAGGCGCGAATTACCGCCGACCAGGACAAACTCGACCTCGCGACGGCTACTTATGACCGCGAAAAAGCGCGTCTCGAAGCCTCCAAGAAGACGATCGTTAGTGCGATGGACGGTCAAAAAAGCGCCATCGATCTGGGTCTGGCGGAAGAGAAAGTTAAAGTACAGCAGGCCACTATCGTGCTGCACCAAAAATCCGACGAGGCCAAGATCGCTTCTCTGAAACGTCTGCGCGATGCGGCGCACGCCGAAGTCGATCTCATCAAGGAGCGGCTCTCGCTCATGGAACTGAAGAGTCCCTTGAACGGCGTCGTCAATTACGCCTCGAACCGGACGCAGGGTTGGATGAACACCCAACCGTTCAAAGTGGGTGACCACGCGGTCGGGGGCACAGTTATCGCCGAGATCCCGGATCTGAGTACTCTCGAGATGGAAAGTAAAGTCGATGAGGTGGATCGTGGCCGAATCAATGTCGGCGATACAGTGCTCGTGCATGTGGACGCGTTCCCAGAGAAGGTAGTCGACGCCAGGCTCGTTTCCATCTCTCCACTTACCGAGCAGAGCTTCAATGAATGGCCACCGACCCAAAGTTTTCGCGGCTATGCTCTGCTTGAACATCCGAATCCGGCCATGCGACCAGGTATGAACGCTGGCGCCGATATCATCCAAACCAAGTTGGCGAATGCCATCAGTATCCCTGCCAAAGGGCTCTTCACCGTGAATGGCAAACCGTCGGTGTATGTAAAGGCAGAGAAGCAATACATTGCCCGGCAGGTAAACGTTCTGGCTCGCAACCCGGACGAGGTGGCTGTCCAAGGCTTAACCGCCGGAACGCTGGTGGCGCTTTCCGAGCCGGCAAAGAAGCAATGAGTCAAACCGCCGCCCCGCTACCCGTCACCGAAGCTCCTCGGCCGCCGTATCATCGGCCCCAGCCGAAACGACGTCTACCCGGATGGGCGAAACGGTTGATTGCAATTGTCTCTGCCTGCGGGGCCATCGCCGTGGTGCTCTTCTACGCTGTACATGTCTATCAGACAATCCGAGAAAGTAAGACCGGCTTTGTACCTACCGCGAAGGTCCAACGGAGCGATCTGGATCTTAGCATCACCGCCGAAGGTGAGTTGCGCGGGCAGAATCCCGAGATGTTGACCGCTCCCATGATCGGCGGGACCGAGCTGCACATTACGCAGCTGCTCAAACCCGGCACTCCCGTGAAGAAAGGCGACCTTGTGGTGCGCTTCGACACCACTGAGCAGGAATACAAACTCAAAGAAGCCGAAGCCGATCTTGCCGAAGCGCAGCAACATATCCTGCAAGCCAAGGCACAACAGGAAGCGCAGGACGAAGAAGATCGCTACGCACTGTCGAAGGCCAACACAGACGTGACGCTTGCCGAGCTTGATGTTCGGAAAGATCCGCTGCTCGCAGCCATCGTTGCGCGGCAAAACGAGCTCGCCCTAAGCGCGGCCCGTGATCATCTCGCCCAGCTGAAGAAAAACCTTGCCAATCGTCAGGCCACCAATGCGGCCGCCGCCGAAATACAGGAAGCTGGCCGGGTTAAAGCTGAAGCTCAGGCCGCGACGGCTCGCCAAAACATAGAAGCCATGACGTTGCGGACCAATCGCGATGGATATGTCTCTGTCGATCAGAACTCCAATGCGGAATTCTTCTTCTACGGAATGACGCTTCCTCTGTTCCAGGTAGGCGATGCCGTGCGCCCGGGAATGGCCGTAGCGGAGATTCCCGATCTCAAAAACTGGGAGATCGAAGCCAACATCGCCGAGCTGGATCGCGGTCACATCGCCCTTGGCGATGCGGTAGACGTCGCGATCGTTGCCGTCCCGAATGAGAAATTTTCGGGTCACGTGAAAGATGTCGGTGGTACTTCCGGACCGCCCTGGAACCGTCGCTTCGCCTGCAAGCTGGCGCTGGATCGCACTTCTCCCAAACTTCGCCCGGGCATGAGCACCCGCCTCACGATCACAACCGACCACTTGCGCAATGTACTCTGGCTGCCCGCCCAAGCTCTCTTCGAATCGGATGGCAGAACTTACGTCTATGCGCGCTCGGGCGCGGCATTCACGCAGAAAGATGTGAAGCTCGTCAGGCGCAGCGACACCCGCGTAGTAATCTCCGGCCTTGCAGATGGTCAAGTTGTTGCGCTCGCCAACCCGGTTGAGATCGGTAAAAAGCCGGTTCGATCCAGTGGCGCTGGCGCACTGCCAGGGCCGCCCAGATAGCCGCCCAATCTGCTATGCTTCTCGCTCGCTACGCCTCCGACTTGATCCTTGCGGCCAAGAATCTTTGGGATCAGAAGACTCGTACCGTTCTCACGGCGCTCGGAATCATCTTCGGAGTCGGCGCGGTCATCGGGATGCTCGCCATTGGTGCGGGCGCTCGCGAGGAATCCATGCGCTTCATCGAGCAGCTCGGTGTTCGCAATCTGCTTATCCAAGCCCGGCCCGCCACCAGCGAGCAGGAACTGCAGCAGCGCCGGCGCTCCTCTCCCGGTCTCACAGAGCGCGATGTTCGTATTCTGGGCGCAAACGTCGATGCGCTCGATCTGATATCAGCCCGCAGAAGCTTGCATCCCGTGCGCGTGTTTCCCAAACCGCCCCAAGATCTCCCGGAACTTTACGGCGTCAGGCCGTCTTACGCGGCAATCCATAACTGGCGCCTCGAAGAAGGACGATCGTTCGATGACTCAGAAGATAACGAGAGCGCTCCCGTAGCGGTTCTTGGCGAGAGCGCAAAGGTCGGACTCCTCGGCTACGGAGCGGCTCTGGGGAAATTCGTCAAGGTCAACGATACCTGGCTACGCATTATTGGAGTCCTGCGATCCCAGGTAAGCTCCGGAGCGGGCGCTCAGGCGCAAGATCCGAACCAGGTCATCTATGTTCCGCTCAATACCTTTCAATACCGGTTCTTCGACGTGGGCGGGAGCTTCAAAGATGATCTCGATGGAGTTGATATTCGGCTCAAGGCAGGATCCGACAGCAGCACCGCCGCAAGGGTTGTCAGCGCCATTCTGAATTCGACGCACCATGATACAGCGGATTTCGCCATCACCATTCCGGCGGAATTGCTGGCCGAACAGAAGCGTTCGCAAGCGATATTTACCTACGTGATGGTCGCCATCGCCGCCATTTCACTCCTCGTAGGCGGCATCGGCATCATGAATATCGTTCTTGCCACGGTGCTCGAACGGACTCGCGAGATTGGCATCCGCCGCGCAGCAGGCGCCAGACGTTCCGATATCGTTCGGCAATTTCTGATTGAGTCCGTTTTGATTTCCATGGGAGGAGGATTAGTGGGAATAGCTTTCGGCTATTTTCTTGCTTGGTTGATTGCGGCGACTGCGGAGTGGAAGACGATCGTCTCGCCGGTCTCGCTCGTAATCGCATTCGGTGTTTCAGTGACAGTCGGTATTGTCTTTGGCATTTACCCGGCCCGAAAAGCTTCGCGCGTTGATCCAATCGAGGCGCTGCGTTATGAGTAAGCGTTCCGTAGTGTTTGCTCTGTTCCTGCTGGCGCTTTCCTCCGCGCTCTTCGCGGCCACCAACCCCTTCACCGACTACGTCGACTGGCGATACCATCCGCTCAACATGCACGCGAAGGACATCGAAGGCCTCTCGCGCCGCATCGTCGACGGCAAGCTTCATCTGCACCTTCGCGAGTTTCTCGAGCTCGTCCTTAAAAACGCGACCGATATTCAATTGACTCGCCTCGATGTCTACACAGCGGCTAACGACGTCACCGCTAATAAGGCGCCGTTCGATCCGTCGCTCGCGCTCTCGTTCAATACCCTGCGAAGCGTATCCCCGTTATCGTTTTTCACCTTCGGCGGCAGCGGCACCGGAACCGGTACCGGCGTCGTCACTTCTTCTCAGCAGCCTGGCCAGACGAATGTCCCCGGTTCTTCTCAGGTTTCTGCTGGCGGTCAGGTCATACTTCCACAGACAATCAGCAGCTTGTCGCAGAATTCAAGCGCTACTTTCACTCAGTTGCTTCCCACGGGGCAGAACGTCTCGGCCAACTTTTCAGCCAATCGCAGTTCCGGCGATGGCTATCTTTATCCGGCCCTGTTCGGGTCGCTGAATGTCACTATCACGCAGCACTTACTACAGGACCGAACCAATCTACAGGCTAAAGGTCCGCTGCAGGTTGCTCGTACGGAACTGCTGATTACGAGTGAGCAAAGTCAGGCAACGATCGCTAACTCTGTTGCCACCGCCGCACGCCAGTACTGGAGCGCCATTGAACTGCGCGACAACATCCGCGTCCAGGAACAAAATGTCAATCTCGCACGCAAGTCTTACGACCACGATAAGCAGGCCCTCGATCTGGGTGCGCTCGCGCGGCTCGACATCTATCAGTCTGAAACCCAGGTGGCAGAGCGTAACCGCGATTTGATCTCTGCTCGGTTTCAGTACAAAGCTGCTCTCGATGCTATGCGCCGGCTCATCGGCGCCGACCTCACGCCCGCCTTACGCGATACCGAAATCGTCCTCGAAGACGACGCCTCCGCGCTTCCATCGAAAACGTCCGTCCTGCCGTTTGAACAGGCGCTCGCGAAAGCTGTTCAAGCCCGGCCGGAGAATCTGGCGGCGAAGCAACAGACCGCTGTGGACGCGCTTAACGCTCGAGTGGCTCGTGACTCGCTGCTGCCGCAGCTCGATTTATCCGTTCAGGGTGGTGGCACGGGCCCTGGCTTCAACCAGGTCTCCTCCCTGAACGGTTCGGGTGTGAACACGATGAATCCATATCCTGGCCTCGGAGCCACCCTTGACCAGGTCTTAGCGTTCACCTATCCGAGCTACGGCTTCGGCGTGCAGTTGAATTTTCCCTTTCGCAATAGCGCCGCGCGCGCCAGTCTCTCGAACGCGCTGGTGAGCCGGGTACGCGATCAGTACACTCAGCGGCAAACCGAGCAGCAGATCATTCTGGATGTGCGGCAAGCCATCGATTCCATAGAACTGGCGGATGCTTCGATTTCCGCCGCCATCGCCGCCCGGGATCTCGCCCAGAAGAACGTCGCCGCCGAGCAGCAGAAATACGAACTCGGCACCATCACCGCTTTCGAGGTGCTCGATTCTCAGACCCGCCTGGCAAGCTCCGAAAGCGCGCTCCTCGCCGCTTACGTCACATATCAGCAAGCCTACATCGACTACGAGCGTGCTACCTGGACCCTCCTCGACGGTCTCGGGATGGTCGTCGAAACGCCCCGCATTCAATAGAGCTAGCTGCGCGGCACAGGCGAGCTGCGCAGCTCGACAGCCGGCAGCGCCTGGCGTAGCAAATCTTCTACGTCGCCCACCTTGTCGCTAAGCAAATTGAGTTTTTGAGCAAGGCCCTGAATCTCCGTCTCCGACCGCCGGTTCACCTCATAATCCAGTTCGCCGCGCACCCGATCCTTCTTGTCCTGCCGGTTCTGGCTCATCATGATGACCGGCGCCTGGATAGCAGCCAGCATCGAAAGGAACAAATTCAGAAGGATGAACGGATACGGATCCCACGCAGAACGCCCGAGTACCACATTGATCGCGGTGTAGATCACCAGCACGGCCAGGAACGAAATGATGAATGCCCACGATCCGCCAAACTGCGCCACCGAGTCGGCGACATGTTCGCCCAGCGTCGCTTTTTCCTCGATGATTTCGTTGACGTTTCGCGTGGCCCGCCCGCGTACGAGCTGTTGCGCTGCGTGAAACTGCCGTCCAAGTACCGCCAGCATATCCATTCCCGCGTGAGGCTTCTTTGTCAGTAGAACGACAATGTCATTCCTGTCTACCTCGACACAGACGCTCTCCTCGAGCGCTATCGCGCTCGTTTGGTGATCCGTCTGGTCTAGCATGGAGGCGAACCCGAAAAACTCACCGGGCGCGGGTTGATCTACCACTACGTCTTGATGATCTTGATCGACCGTGGTGATCCGCACGTGGCCCGACACAAGCACATACGCCCTGCCGCCGGGATCTCCCATTTTGTAAATGCGCTGCCTCGGCGCAAACGTTCTTACTTCGACCTGGCTCGCAAGTACCGCGGTCTCTTCTTCGTCCAGTACCGCGAACAAAGGAACATTTTTCAAGATTTCTGGCGTACACGGCATCGTAATCTCCAGCGATAGGGCGGCAAGACCTGCCTGACTCACCAGCTAGAATTACAGAAAATCAGAGGACAGACAAGGCGCGGAGCGATTGTCCGGCGGCGGGCTCTAGGTCTTGGCGCTCTGTGTTCGCGAAAGCCGGTCGATCTTGCGATCGATAAGCTCGCGCACGCCTCTCAGAAATTCAATCCGAGCTTCCCGGAAATGCCTGCCTGCCGACGGCGGTAAGGTGAAGATCTCTGCCGTTTGCTCGGCCATGCGCTCTGTCCCTTGCCTGATCCAATCGCAGAACCAATCGATATGCGCCTTGTTGGCTTGCGATCCGCTTCCTGGCTGTTGTGCTTCGCTCATACTGGCTTCCGGTCTCAGTACCAGCTTACGCTCCTTTCGGATTGGTCGTGCGATTCAGCGCATCGGTTACGTCACCGTCGCCATAGGACGCCGGTTGAAAACTCTCCTTAAAGAGCGCCACACCCATCTGAAAAACAGTACCGACATTATCACGGCCGCCAGCACTATAAAGATCAGTGCTACCGGATGAACCGCCATCAGAATCGTTCCGCCGACGGTGACGGCATCGCCCAATAGGCTGAGGGCCACATTGGAAAACGGCTCCGGCGATGTGTTTGCGGCCAGCCTGGTCGCCGTCTTCGTGCCATGTGAGGTGAGCGCAATACCTCCGCCGACCAGTAGCGCGATGATTCGCACTGTCGGGTCGAAGTGAGCAAAGGCTGTGGCGGCGAGAATCGCACCCGCAGGGATTCGTATGAACGTGTGAATCATGTCCCAAACCGAATCCACAGCCGGAATCTTATCGGCCACAAACTGCATTGCGTACATCACGCCGGCTACCACCAGAACCCAGGTGTGCCCTAAATAGCTCAAATCCCCTGGGAGGTGGGCGAACTGAAACCGTTGCAATAGACCCAGCGTTAGTACTGTCACGTAAAGATTGATGCCGGACAACCAGGCCGAGCCCATCGCGAATCCCAACGTGCTGAGGTCCATCACCCATCTCTACCACGATTTGCGAATTCTGGAGAATCCGCAAGCCCCCGGAGATACAAATCGTTTGCATATTCATCACAAGGTCGCGGCAAGTCGAATAAGCTTTTTCGCCCTCACGTGGAATATTTGTGCCAGCTGCCGAGTAACCACAATATTCAGGAGATTCCAGATGAACCGCGTAACGCTTCTCGGCCCACATATCTTTTTGGCTTTCGCGGCCGCTCTGCCAGCGGCTGCCACATCAATAAATTTCGAGTCCCAGGCTGCTCACCGGGGAGGCAATCTTACCGGTATCCCCGACTCACCGCTCACCATCGGCACTGCCACTTTCGCCGGCGGCGAGTTGCTCAGCGGTGAAGTTGGCTTGAATGCCGACGCCACTGGCGTTTACGCAAGTGAAGGATTGTTTGGTTCGGGCGAGACCAATCCGCTGATGATCGCTTTCGCGGTCCCTGTTCAGAACTTCAGTCTTCTGCTTCTAAATCGCGACGGCGATCGCAGTTATACGGTATCCGATAACTTAGGTAACTCGATCACCATGTCGTTGCCCTCGGCCGGCGCTCTAGGATCGGCTGCTTTTTCTTTGCCAGGTAGTGGAGTCACAACCGTGGCGATCACTTCGGCGAACGTAGACGCATGGAATTTCGCTATCGACAACGTGAGCTTCACTCCAGCTGCTACAACGGCAGAACCAGACCCACTACTCTCGTTGGGCATTGGCTTCGTTCTGCTGGCCGCGAGTCGCTGCAAACAACTCCGAGCGCGGCTCGGAAGGTGATTCGGGGGCTCAGTTCACTCTTCCAGATCTTGCACGAAGACCCCGAGATCGCCGGCATTGACATCCGATACCGCCCAGTAAGTCAGGTGTGAGTGCGTCCAATGCAGCACGTTATAGCCTCGAATGCTCAGTGAGCGAGGACGGGCATCCGAGGCTGGCGAAGGCCACATGAAGAGATTGATCGTGTGTTGGCCGCGCTTGTAGATCAGTGCAGCTACGGGTCGATCGTCTAAGTAGTCGAGGCGCCCCCCAACTAGTGGAAACCCTTTCGAAGACAGATCTTTGACAACCGGCGCAAAATCCAGTTTGCCGCTGAACCACGGCTTCACCGTGTGTTGGTCGGTCGAGATAACATCGCTCAAGTGGTTCGCCAGTAACGATCGAATATGACTCGATACAACCTGTTGCGCCAGCATCTCCGATGCGGAAGGTCGTCTGGCCAATTGAATAAGCGTCGCAGTGAGAAGCAGCACCGCAACGGCACTGGCTGCCATAGCCCACGAGCGCCAACCGAGAAACCATTCCCGCTTGCCCGTTTTGCCTTTATCTTCGCCAGGACCGAAGAGTTGGACGCGAAGTCTCTGCTCGAATCCTTCCGGAGCCTTGAAGTACTGCAAGCGGGCTTTCACTGAATCGTGCATCTGTTGATATGAATCGCGTTTGGCGCGACAGGCGGCACACTCAATCAGGTGACGTTCAAACTGCGAGCTCGTGACCAGATCGAGCTCTTCATCTATGTAGGCGTCGAGCAATTCGCCTAGCTGTTGACAACTCATGGCTTCATCCCTGCCGTCGGTTGGCTAAGCCGGATGTAGAGTTCCTTTCGCGCCCGCGCGATCCGTGACATGACGGTGCCCAAAGGGATCTCGATCACTTGCGCAATTTCCTTGTAGGACAGTTCTTCCAATTCTCGCAAGATCAAGATTTCCTGGTACTCGAACGGCAGTTGTTCCATGGCTTGACGGATCAGTTCAGAATCCGCATGTTTGAGCAACATCGCCTCGGGATCCGACCACGTCGATGCCGCCGGTTGAGAATCGACATCCCATTCCGTAGTTGTTTCATGAGAGTGATTGCGACGGTGCCAGGTTCGGCAGCAGTTGCGGACAATAGTCAGCAGCCACGCCCGCGCGTCGCGACCCATAGTGAATGTGTCAAATGAGCGCAGCGCCCGAAGAAAAGCCTCTTGGACGATGTCTTCAGCGTCATGCTCATTGCGGGTAAGCCACCGCGCCAGGTTGTAAGCCGAGTCGAGGTAAGGCAGAACAATCCTTTCGAACAACTCATGTTTGCCCTTCCGTACCTGTATCTCCACCCGCTTATTCCAAATTTAGTCTCGGATTGCCCGCCGGCCCGCGTAGATGTGCTGCGGCCTAGTTAGTCTCTCAGATCTCCGGCGAATACCACAAGCATCCCGAATACGCCGGCCATTTTCGGGATCGAAAAAAATTTCCCCTATTGGGAATATTTCACCCGGCCATCCGGTACTGCTCAATGAAACACACGCTCACGGCGCTGTTCAAGAAGGAGAAAGTCATTGTCTCGTCGGATAAAAGAAAATTCGAATAAAGACGGAGTCGACCGCCGCGGATTTTTGGAGTGCATGGCCTGGGCCGGCACAGGAATGATTTGGACCGTAGGCGGGGGCATTCTCAATTCGAAGGCCCTGGGCCAGATGCCGGATGATCGAATGGGTGGAAGCGCGGGGTTCAGCTTCGTTCAGATTAGCGATAGTCACATCGGCTTTAACAAAGCAGCTAATAACGACGTCACCGCCACCCTGCAACAGGCAATCGGCAAAATTAACGCGCTTGAGCGTTCACCGGACTTTCTGGTCCATACCGGAGACTTAAGCCATCTCTCGAAGCCGACTGAATTCGATACTCTCGACCAAGTATTAAAGTCGGCCAGATCCGCGCAGACGTTCTTTGTTCCCGGCGAGCACGACATGCTCGCCGACAACGGCCAGCAGTATCTGGAACGCTACGGCAAGGGTACGCGCGGCGCAGGCTGGTTCAGCTTCGATCATAAGGGGGTGCATTTCATAGGTCTCGTCAATGTCGTTGATCTGAAAGCAGGCGGTCTCGGCGTCCTCGGAGCGGAGCAACTGGCTTGGCTCCAGAAAGATCTCGCTGGCCGCTCGAGCAGTACTCCCATAGTCGTGTTCGCACACATTCCGCTATGGACCGTGTATCCGGAATGGGGCTGGGGCACTCAGGACGGAATGACTGCGCTTTCCTACATGAAGCGGTTCGGGTCGGTGACCGTACTCAATGGACACATTCACCAGACCATGCAAAAGGTAGAAGGCAACGTGTTCTATCACACGGCGATGTCAACAGCGTTTCCTCAACCTAAGCCCGGTACGGCGGCATCGCCGGGTCCCATGAAAGTTCCCGCCGAACAACTCGGTGGGGTTTTGGGTATTACGCACGTAAATTATTTACCCGTGAATAACACGCTCGCAGTGGTCGATTCCACTCTGGCCACGTCTTCGCGTCCGAGTACTGAAAACATCGCTGCGACCACCGAAGTGAAAATCGACAACTTCTCCTTCACGCCGAAGTCCATCACCGTAAGATCCGGCGCCTCGGTCACATGGACCAATCGAGACGATATCCCACACAATGTCGTGAGCACTGAGAAAAAGTTCTCTTCGCCTGTTCTCGACACTGACCAGACATTCTCGTTCCAGTTCAAGCAGCCGGGTTCGTACCCATACTTCTGCAAAATTCATCCCATGATGACCGGGACCATTGTCGTGGCAGGAGAAAGTTCCGCGGACGTCTAGGTAGAAGCAGCATCAAACCCACACCTTCGGCCAGCTCACTCACAACGTTCCTCAGGAGAGTTTAGGTAATGAGAAAAAGCAAAATCGCTCCGTTCTTTTTCTTGGGAGCCGCTCTCGCGGCGATTGGCTTGGTCGCTCAGCAGAGCGTAACGGAGGCGCCGGCCGGCTTCACTACCCCTACACTTGGCGAAAATCCTGGGTCGCAGAGCACCAGCAATGGAATAGTAGAACCGCCCGGTGATACGTTCGCGCTCGATCAGGCGCAGTTCGAGCGAAGGCATGATCCCAGCACCGGCCTAGGTCCGGTCTTCAACGCCACCTCTTGCGCGGAATGCCATCAGAACGGTATCAGCGGGGCTGCAAGTCAGATTACCGAGATACGTGTCGGTCATAGGAATGCAGCGGGAGCCTTTGTAAATCCCACGGTTCTGATCAATGGTGGCGCCCACTCGATTTCAAGCCGATCCATCATCAACGATCGCTCCGTGTGCCCCGAAGCGCAGGAGCATGTGGCGGATACCGAGGACGTGCGAACCCTGCGTGCCGTGCTCAACACCCTCGGAGACGGCTTTGTAGAGGCTGTTGATGATAGAACGCTGCTCGCGATTGCTGCCAATCAACCCGCTCAGAGCAACGGAAAGATCCATGGAGAGGCGATTCAGGTGCCTATTCTGGAGGCACCGGGGCACACCGGGGTAGGCCGGTTTGGCTGGAAAGACCAGGATCCCACTATCCTTTCGTTCTCTGCTGATGCGTACCTGAATGAGATGGGCGTCACGAATCGCCTCAAACCGAAGGACGTTACCTCGGTGTGCAAAGTTGGTTCCGGCGTCGAAGACAAGCCGGACGGTCTTGGATTGGCGGATATCGACCACTTCGCTCAGTTCATTCGAGGGACGCAGGTGCCGCCCCGTGATACCGAACTCGCGGCGATGCCGGACGCCATGGCCGGGCAGCAGCTATTCACAGCCATTGGCTGCAGTACTTGTCACGTCCCAAAGATGACCACGGACCGGCCGGGCACGAGAATCAACGGCGGAGTATATACAGTGCCAGAGGCATTAGGGAGCAAGATCATTCACCCCTATGGCGATTTCCTGTTGCACGATGTGGGAACAGGCGATGGCATTGTGCAGATCGGTCCGCAAGACACGGCGGACAAGCTGCGCACCCCCGCGCTTTGGGGTCTACGCATTAAATCCCGATTCATGCATGATCTTCGATCGCTCACTCTGGGTGATGCTATCGAACGCCATGGGGGAGAAGCTGGAGAAGTTATCAGCCGCTTCAATGGATTGAGTCATCAGGAACAACAGGAGCTGTTAACGTTTCTGCGCTCGCTGTAGCGCCTATAATCAGCATGTATTTACTGGCGAGTGCTGGTGGCCCCTTCGCGGTGAATTTCATTTAACAGAAGTGAGATTTACCATCACTGCGACTTCTCGTGCAGCCAAATATGCGATTCGCCGATAAGCTTTCGTAGCCAAGGTCGATGTGTTCCCTGTCGCAGCAGGTATTCGGCTTTCTCTGCGTGGCAGTCGTTCCGACCTGCATCCGATTCAGCGCGCTTGTCCGGCGCCGAGGCGTCACCCGGAAACGCTAGTCCCGCACATCCTGCACCCGGCTTTTCCACTCGCCTCCTTTTCCAGCCCAGTACAGCATCGCCGAACGCGCTGTCGCCCAGGCATAAAAGATCGCTACCAAGGGCAGCGTCAACACCCATAATCCGGAAAGCTTATAAAATCTCACCATCGGCCAGTAACAGACCGACATCAGGAACCAGACTGTACCTCCGAGAACCATCGGGACCAGTCTGCCCGTCAGCAAAGATAGGGGCGGGACTATGTACGTGACCAGAAGCGCAAGCAGCGTCCCAAGCAATAACAAGTTAGAGTGATTTAACTGGCTGAAGGCGGTGCGCGAAATCATGCGCCCGATCTCGCTCAAACGAGCCGTAGGATCGGATGCTCCGCGTCTCGTCCGTCAATCCCATCCATGTTCGGCCGCCGCTCCGCTTCACTGCCCGGGCAAGCGTGCAGTCGTCGATGATCGCTGCGCGGATCGCTTGTAATCCCCCAATCCTGGCCAGAGCTTGCGGCCGGATCAGCACGCACCCTCCGGCCGCCCCCGCCGTTCTCTTCTTGGGGGAGGCGATCCATTCTGGCGGATAAAGCTGCAGGAAAAAGAATACAAACGCCGGTATCAACGCCTTCTCGGCGAAGGACTCGCACGTCAGCTTCACCATGAAGGATGCCAGATCGCAGTGCTGGCTTTCAGCGATCTCAACCAATCGCAGCACTGTTTGCCGCTGGTGCCTGATGTCCGCATCAGTAAACAATAGGTAGTCAGGATTGAAGGTCAGCGCCTGCTCGACACCCTGCGATAGCGCCCAGAGCTTGCCGGTCCAGCCCGGTGCTAGCGGCTCCCCGGCGAGAATGGTCAGCCTCTGAGCTTGTCCGGTCCTCTCTCCGGCTGCCTTCGCAACAGCAACGGTCTCATCAGTGCTGTTATCATTCACCACAATCAGTCGGAGTCCCGGTTCGAAATCCTGGTTCAGCAGCGACTCGACCGCCTCACCGATCACCTCTGCTTCGTTCCGCGCCGGGACGATCGCCACAACATGCTTTTCCTGGTTCAACTGTGACATTCCTGAAGGCCCTACCGCCCTTACTATCCAAAACCAGCCTCGTCCTAGCAGGAAGTATGTCCAGATCAGCAGTGAGACGAACGTCACGAAATTGAAATATTCCATCGCAATATTCTGGAAAGGCTGGCTCAGCTATAATTCGCCTTCAAATCTGCTTTAGATTCATAACTCGTTGTTGCGTAGAACCTTTGCACCAAACGCCTAGTACTTTCAGAGTGAGCGGAATAGACGTTGGTAGCAGCATCGGTAATGTCGTTGTGACCACTGGCGGCGGTAATATCGCAAACGTCGGGGATCCGACCGGCAGAAATGACGACGGCTTCAGTCGCCCTATCAATTTAGGCTTCACGTTGAATTTCTTCGGTCAAAATTACACTACGTTCTGGGTCAACAATAATGGGAACGTCAGCTTCGGTAATGGTATCGCCGCATACACACTGCGGGCCCGACGGATGCTTCTCAGCCGCTTATTTCCCCGTTTTTCGCCGACGTTGATACCCGGGGAGCAAATAGCGGCGTAGTTCATTACTACAGTTGACGAATGAGGACATCGTTACGCGGTGGCACAAATGGATTCGGCGGCAGCCCGGCAGCAGTTCGTTTGGCGATGGCCTTGGCAACGGCGAGATCCTCCAGGGTTCCATCAACAATGGCATCTCCGGCATCGTGAACGATCACTAAATCTGGTTCGATGTCAGCAGCACTGCGCTGTCACGAACGTAACGGTTATTGACGGAACTGGCCGTTCGCCTCGAACAATTCCACAGCTTGGTAAGACGCGAAAGCTCGACGACTTTTTCATCTCTACGCAAGAATGACGTCGCACAGACGCCAGCCCTTTACGTTCTAAAGACACTCTGGGATACCAATGCGGTAGCTATTGCCTCTGCCGGATTACTACTTGTCTCCTCAACCCGGAACGGTTCCACTTGTCAGGCGTGATAGAGATTGGACTTATGTGGCTCGTTGAACAGATCGAGATTACTGGCGGGTTCTTGCCCGGCTTGAGCATCAACATTCCGCGCGGCCTGACCTGCATAATTGGACCGCGAGGGAGCGGGAAATCGACGCTTGCTGAAGCCCTGCGATTTGCGGTCCGCGGTATCTCAGCAGCGCCTAAGCCCTGTGCTGACCTCATCCAGGCGAATCTTGCGGGTGGCGCCCTCGTAACGGTTAAAGCCCTTGCTGAAGGTTCCAATCGCTACACAATCAAGAGGGGCCTTAAACAGCAACCCGTTCTTCTGACCTCGGACGGAAGGACGATCAACACTGTTGATCTCGATCGAGGCACCTTTCTGCCGCTGGACGCCTACAGCAGTCCCGAAATCGAAGCAATAGCAGACGAGGTTCTGGGCCAGAAGCGTAGAAACCTTCTGGACGAACTCCGAAGTGAGCAAATGCGCGCGATCCACCTTTCCCTCGCTGAGAGCGCGCGCGCACTCGATACCAATGCCGATCGCATCCGGACAGCGCAGCGAACGATTCAAGATCTGACGGAGCAGATTGAGGAACTCGGCGATGTCCGCGCTCGCCTCAACGCCCTTACGCCTTCAGATCGCGAAAGCTCGGCAGATTTTGTCCGGCTCTCGCCTCAGCAACAGCTAAACCAACGCGAGAACAGCAAATTAGATAGCGCCGATCGAGATCTCAGAGGTCTGAATCAGACGGTGGACCAGCTACGTAGAGAGGCGCAGGTGGCTTTCAAGGCGCGTCTTGCGGAGGAGCATTCGGCCAATCTGGACGTCCTCCGCCGGTATGAAGAGCTGTTGGCAGACTCTTTGGGCATAGTTGAGAAACATGCATCGGTAATCATCGATCAGATTCACAAGGCCCTGAATGCAATAAGCGAAGCCCGCCAAAGTGTCGCCCAGGCCCACACCAGCCATGCGGGCGAGGTGGCGAGGTTAGCAGCACTCAATCAAGCGGCTAGCGAACAGGCTAGGGTGCGTGCCACGCTTGAGCAGCAAGTCGCAAAAGTTCAGGCGGTGGAGGAGCAACGATTAGAACTCAATGCTGAGTTGAAGGAACTGCTCGAGAAGCGGAAGTCCCTCAAAACCGGCCATATCTTAATGCGAGATCAAATCTCGGCGATGCGCGACGAGGTCGCCTCTGAACTCCAGCGTGAGGCCGGCGATCGTGTACGCATCCGAATCATGCGAAACGCCGACCATCTGGCCTATCAGCAGATGCTGGTGGACGGCCTGCGCGGTGCAAGGGTCCGGAATCACGAGGAGATCATCACAACTATAATGCAGCTCAGACCCGAACAGCTCGCGCAGCTTATTCAGACCAATGACTGCGAATCTTTCGAGGAGCTCACCACCTTCGGGAACGAGCGCTGCCGCAAGATACTGGATTCATTCCGCGATAGCGTCGATCCGCTTGCGCTTGAGGTTATTGCAATCGAAGACAGAATTGGTATCGAGTTAAACGTCTCCTCCACGGGAAAAGCTAATTTCAAGGACGCGTCCGATCTCTCTCGCGGTCAGAAATGCACGGCTCTTCTGCCTATCCTGTTGGCAAGAAGAGATAGCCCGCTGATCATCGATCAGCCGGAGGACAACCTCGATAATCACTTTATTTTTGAGACGGTGGTAAACGCTGTGCAGCGTTTGAAGAGACGCCGGCAAATGATCTTCATCACTCACAATGCGAACATTCCGGTATTGGCTGAGGCGGACCTCGTGCTCGTGATGAACTCAGATGGCCGGATTGGAGCTGTTGAGAAGTCTGGAACAGTGGATCAATGCCGGGAGCAAATAATCGACCTGCTGGAAGGCGGAAGAGAAGCGTTCGAACTGCGATCGAAGCGCTATGCAAGCGCCTGAAGCCCTTTACGAGACGCTCCGCCACCTGGTGGTCGAGGATCCGCGCGAAACTCGCCGGATCTTTCTGCAGCTTCTCGATACCGGCGGGCCTGCTCTCGATCAATTTCTTGGGAACATTTCCTCTCCGGCAGATGGCCGCCTGCGCCAAGTTGTCGCGACCGCGTTAAGAAATCATCGAGATCGGGAGCGTCTGGCCCCACACCTCATCGCATGGCATGAGATTGAGACGGATGAATTCACCCATCGAGCTATCGCGCGGGCCCTCAACGGTCTGGATACCAGATCAGCGGAGCAGACGGCCTTGGCGCTGGAAGTGGCCCGATTGACTGCCGCGATTGGTCGAGAGCTGGCGCAGCGAGAGCGGCTGAATCGCGAGTTGGAAATCGCCCAGGAAGTACAGGAGCACTTCTTCCCCCAGCGTCTTCCCTCCGTTCAAGGCCTGGACTACTGCGGGCGCTGCCGGCCGGCGCGGGAGGTTGGGGGCGACTACTACGATTTTCTGGAGTTGCCGGAAGGCAGGCTCGGCATTGCGATTGGAGACATATCTGGTAAGGGGATCGGCGCCGCCCTCATGATGGCTAGTCTTGAAGCCTCCTTGCGCAGCCAGGCCTCGGTGGGCCATGACCTGGCGCAGCTCATGAGACGCGTGAACACCCTGATGTATGAGGCATCCTCGGCAAATCGCTACGCCACTCTTTTCTATGCCGAGTACGACCCTCCGAGCCGCCGGCTTTGCTATGTCAATGCGGGTCACAATCCGCCCCTGATTCTGCGCAGATCTGCCGCCGGCTGCAAGGTCTTGCGCCTTGAGACGGGCGGTCCCGTGATCGGTCTTTTACCTCAGTCGTATGAGCAAGAGTCTTTTGCTCTTGAAGCTGGAGACCTCGCGGTACTCTTCACGGACGGAGTCTCTGAATCCATGAACATCCGCGAGGAAGAATGGGGCGAGGAGAGATTGATCGAGTTCGCTAAGACTTGCCACGGACTGCCCGCCTTTGAAGTAATGACCCGGATTCTGGCCGCCGCGGAGGCGTTCGCCGCTGGCGCTCCCCAACACGACGACATGACGTTGGTCGCGCTGCGTGTATCTACCTGAAGCTCACCAGCAAAGATATATTGGCAAGCCCGCGGCGAGTTCTGATGATTACGACTGCTCCGCGTATTGTTCTTGAGCTGACGGGACGGTTCGTCGCGTGCGCTTGAGCTTCGCCGCAAACCTTCGAATGCTAAGCGACAAGCCTGTGTATACGAGAACACAGGCCCCTAGCGAAGCCAGTGCGGCGATCGCTTGACCCACCGGTCCACCGTATTCACCGGTATGCCCGAACCGTACGAACGCTCGTAGTCTTTGGCCGAGGCTGCCGTCCGCGAACGAGGTAGTTCTTACAACCGCCCCAGTGTCCCGGTTCAACAAGTATTGACTGCGTTTTTGAGGTTGCCCTCCAGTGCCGGTATCGACGGACGCCAACACCGTTGCGCTTCCGTCGGAGGATACGTTTACAGTAATGGTGCGCCAGTTGAGGTTGAGAGTCTTAGTGACCGTGAACAGCTCATCGTAATCAGGTTCGTGCCCAGGGTCTGACCTCTGGGTATGCGGGCGCCGATCGCCGCCGTTTCCGCGGGCGGCCGGAGGCGGCGATCCGCTTAAGCGGAACAGAAGCGCATTGGCCCAGTCAAACGACATCACCACTCCGGTGAGAGCGATCACCAGCAGCGGAAGTGCACACCAGATGCCGAGCACACTGTGCCAGTTCCACTCGCGGGCTCTTCCGCGCAAGCCGGCTCGAAATACGATTGAGGCATGTACAGCCTTCCTGCTCCAATTGCGCGGTAGCCAAAGATACACGCCAAGAACAATCAGGCCGGCAAAAAGAAGATTCGAAACGGCCATCAGCCGATGGCCGATAGTCTTAGATCCAAGCGGGGTGCCGAGCGCGCGATGCAGCCGTTCGATGGTGAAAAAGAAATTATGTGCGGCGATCGAACTGAGGCCGAGTACAGCGCCGGTGTAGGGGTCGACGTAAACTGTTTTCCCTCGACCGATTGAAAACTGCGTCGCCGTCTGAGGCTGATTACGCACAATGATCGCGGTCGGCTCACCCATCCCGGCGCGCCGAACCGTGTCCAGCAAATCCTTGATCGACCGGGGTTGCGAGTCGTTCGGAACAGCAACCGATCGAACATCCCGATCAACGAAATCGATGATTTGCCTTTCGAAGGACAATACCACTCCCGTGGCAGCCATGATGAAAATGAACAGACCGGCAGACACGCCGATCGACAGATGTAGCCAGAAGAGCATCTTGCGAATCATAAATTTCTCACGGTTACGAAGGACAATGCCAATGTGAACGGCCTACCTTAAAATCGCCTGAAATCTTTCCTTCGCTGCTCAGTTCTGTCAGAGAATCTGATGCAATGATGTTCAGGTGAGATCAGACCGCGTTTTTTAAGCGCGCCGGCTCGGAAATGATGCGCGTCCTGCTTGTTGATGATGATCGCGAGGTGGCCGACTACGTGCGGCGGGAACTCGAAGAGGAGTCCTTCAGCGTCGTCGTTGCGCACGATGGCGCAACAGCCCTGCGCCTCGCCGAGACATCGGCCTTCGACATTCTGGTTCTCGATGTGATGATGCCGTTCATGGATGGCCTGCAACTGACGCGTAACCTTCGCAGGCAGAATATCCTTGCACCAATCCTCTTGCTCACCGGGCGCGATGCTCCCGAACAGATTGTACGCGGCCTCGATGCAGGCGCGGACGATTACCTGACGAAGCCCTTCTCTTTCGATGTCCTTCTTGCTCGTATCCGAGCTCGCACGCGAAGGCCCGATTCAAAGAACTCGCAGCTGCGCTTTGCCGACTTGATGCTCGATTTAGCTGAACACAGGGCATTGCGTGGGAAGAGAGCTATCGCCTTAACCCGGACTGAATTCGCCATACTCGAATGTCTGCTGCGATCCGCCGGCCGGGTAGTCACAAGAGACCGGCTTATCGAAACGGTCTGGAGCGATCGCGAGATAAGCGAGAACAATATCGACGTCTTCATCAAGTTCCTTCGTTCGAAGGTCGATGTGCCGGGCTCGCCGAAACTGATTCACACTGAGAGAGGGCTCGGGTACAGTTTGCGCCAGGGTCCATGTTGAACGGATTGAACCCACGTTCCTTGCGCGTCCGCCTGACGCTCTGGTATTCCTGTGCACTGATTCTCGTGGCGCTGGTCCTGGCGGGCGCGAGTCGGTGGGCTATGGCCGTCAGTCTGGATCACGCACTGGATCAGAGTCTGCGGTATCGGCTCATTGGACTCCGCAGTTTCATCGACGAGAACGGCCACGAGGGACTGGATCAGCTCGCCTTAAGATTGCGTGGATTGCAAGATCTCGGGGAGCTCTTCCAGGTCTTTGGACCGGACAGCGAACTCATGGCACAGTCCGATGGTTTAGCGCGTCATCACGTCAGCACGCAACCACCGCCTGACCCGGGGCCCCGGATTCTTTATCGGGCTGCCGGGCCGCCAAGGTTTCCTGTTCGCATGGCGACCCAGCGGATCTACGTCGGAGACCAACCGCTGATCATAGAAGTGGCAGATCCACAGCGTAAGTTTGAGGGCGTCCTGAGCGAGTTCTATTCTGCCCTATCTATCGCACTGCCGCTCGTATTGGCCTTCGCTGCATTTGGAGGGTTTTGGCTCAGCAATAGGGCGCTCTCGCCTGTCGATCGCGTCATCGACGAAGCACGCGCCATTAGCCCGACCAACCTTGCGGCAAGACTTTCGGTACCCGCGTCCGGCGACGAATTGCAGCGGCTTTCGGAGACGCTCAACCAGTTGCTCGCCCGAGTCGAACAGTCCCTGCTGCAGACCCGTCAGTTCACTGCGGACGCCTCACATGAGTTGCGTGCGCCGATGACTCTGATCTACACAGCCGCAGAGTTCGCACTACGGCGAGATCGAACTTCCGATGACTTGAAAGACTCGTTGCGCAAAATTCTGCGCGAGGCAAAACGGTGCAGGGAACTGATAAATCAACTTCTTACGTTGGCGCGATCGGATGCGGGCACCAAACGAATCGATCTTGTTCCTGCCGACCTGACCTTGTTGGTCACAGACGTGGTGAGCGAAACCAAGATACTGGCATCGAGCAAAGAGATAAGAATCTTGACCAGCTTGCCCGGCTCTCCGATCTGCGCCAAAGTGGACGAAGCTTCCTTCCGCCGAATGCTTTTGATTCTTCTCGACAATGCGATCAAGTACACAGCGGAGGGCGGCAAGGTCACCATTGCCCTGGTGGAGGATGCTGGCCAGGTTGCGATTACTATCGCAGACACAGGCGCGGGTATTCACGCCCATCAGCTGCCGTTTATCTTCGATCGTTTTTGGCGGGCCGACAAGGTGCGTTCACGAGATGCGGGCGGAACAGGATTGGGACTGGCAATCGCTCGTGAAATCGCCGAAAGTCACCATGCGGAGCTAAAGGCGGAAAGCGCTGTCGGCGAAGGATCGACTTTCACCATTCGGCTGCCGCGCGATGCCGGAGCCCCCTTGACTGCCCACGTGACCAGTGAGCAGTCGATCTAGTCCCCAGAATTTCGGAGCTTTTCAGAAACATTTAAGGTTCGCATGCGACGCTGCTCAGTATCCCAGGAGCGAGGTAAATGAAGCTGCGCAAGTACAACGCCGGAAAAAGTTTGCGAGTGGATCGGGAAACAGGTCACCGCATTCGCAAGTTCGGGCCCCCGCCGATGACCGAACAGTGATGGTGATCAATTTGCCGCAATCGGAAGCCGCCCTAGGCGACCGGAGACCCGGGGCGCAAACCATACCAGCAGTCGCTTGAAGCGGCTGGGAAGGAAAACGGAGATGAAACCTTTTTCCATAACAACAGCCTGCGGTGTCGTTGCGCTGGCGCTAGTTTGTCTGTCCCTTACACCAGCCCAGGAGCAGACAGCGACTTCTCGAACGGTGAGCGCTGCCAACAAGTTCCTTGCAACGCTTGATCAGAAACAACGCGAAGCGGTGCTCTTTACGTTCAACGACGAGGAGCAGCGCAAACGCTGGTCGAATTTCCCGATTGTAATGGTTCCTCGCGGCGGTATCAGCTTGAAGGAGATGAATCCAACTCAGGGCGCGGCCGCCATGGCTGTCTTGGCCTCAGCGCTCAGTCCGAGAGGTTTCGAGAAAATCCAACAAATCATGGAGGGCGACGAGGTCAATAAGAATACTGACCAGGGACCAGCCGGCAATCGTGGACCCGGGCCGCCGCACCCCGATGCTGCTGGCTCTCCGCCCTTCGGTAATGCAGGGCCTCCGCCATCCGGTAATGGTGGTCCGCCACCGCCATCCCGTCGCGGCGTGAACCGCCGCCCACCTTCCGCTAATGGCCCGATATTCGGCAAGGACCTCTACTACATTTCGTTTCTTGGTAAGCCCTCAGAAAAAGATGCCTGGATGTTGCAGTTTGGAGGACACCATCTCGCGCTCAATATCACCATTGCCGGAGAACAAGGCGTCCTGACGCCGACCCTGACTGGCGCTCAACCTGCTCTCTACACGATCGGCGGCAAAACGGTACGGCCGCTCGGCCAGGAGAGCGAGAAAGCGCTTGCGTTGCTCAATGCTCTCGATGAAAATCAGCGAAAACAAGCGATTCTGAGCTATCGGCTGGCAGATCTTGTGCTCGGTCCCGGGCAAGACGGCAAAACGATCCAGCCGGAAGGACTGAAGGCTTCCGATATGAACGAACATCAGCGCGCGATGCTGCTCGACGTCATCTCGGAATGGGCGGACATCATCCATGAGCCCGCAGCCGCGGCCCGCATGGCCGAGATCAAAGCTGGCCTGAATGATAGTTGGTTCGCTTGGAGTGGTCCGGTAACTGCTGTTCCCGGCCGCAATATCACGGCTTACTATCGAATTCAGGGACCGAATCTCGTCATCGAGTACGCGCCTCAGACATTGGGCGGTGATCCCGCGATGCATGTACACACCCTGTATCGCGATCCCACGAATGACTACGGCCGGAAGTTCACCAGAAAATGAAAGCGCCGGCTTTTGCCATTCTTCTGTCGCTGGGCGTACCCGCCTTTGCCCACAGGTTGGATGAGTACCTGCAGGCCACCATGTTTTCGATTGAAAACAACCGTGTTCAGGTGTCCATGCGTCTGATCCCGGGTGTTGCCGTATCGTCCACAGTACTTGCGAGTATCGATACCAATGCGGATGGCTTCATCTCGGACATCGAGCGCCGCGCCTATGCAGAGCGGGTGCTTCGTGATCTGTCGCTCAGCATTGATGGGAACAGTCTGCAGCCCCGGCTGAGCTCGGTCCATTTCCCAACGATCGAGGAAATGAAAGAGGGAGTCGGTGAAATTCAGATCGAGTTCACGGCGGATCTGCCCCGCCGCGGGTCCAACCACAGACTCGTTTTTGAAAACCATCACCAACTCCGAATCGCAGCCTACCTGGCGAACTGTTTAGTGCCACGCGACCGGAATATTCGAGTCGTCGCACAGAACCGAAACGAGAATCAATCTTTGTACGAATTGGATTACGTGCAGCGCGACAACGGTGCAGACCTGCTGCCCTCGAGATGGTGGTCGGGTGCCCGCGCATGGCTCAGCGATCTCGGCGGCTTACCCAGCATGTTCCGCCTCGGTATGCGGCACATCGCTGAAGGTACTGATCATCTTCTGTTCTTACTTGCTCTGCTTCTGCCTGCGCCCCTGTTGCTGTCAGGTTCCCGTTGGGCCGGATTCGCTGGCGTACACCAAAGCCTGCTCCAGATTTTGAAAGTCGTAACGGCCTTTACTCTCGGGCACTCGATCACGTTGGCACTAGCGGCGTTGGGGCTGGTCCACGTGCCCAGCCGTCCGATCGAAGTATTGATTGCTGTTTCAATTCTTGTCTCCGCTGCACACGCTCTGCGCCCGCTTTTCCCGGGACGCGAAGCCGCACTGGCGGCGTTCTTCGGCCTCATTCACGGTTTGGCATTTGCTACAACGCTGGGCAATTTGGGACTCAGCCGGTGGGAGCGTGTCGCCGGCATTCTGGGATTCAACCTCGGCATCGAGACCATGCAGTTGATCGTCGTTGCAGCCACTTTGCCCTCTCTACTGTTACTGAGTCGCACAGGCGTATATTCACTTGTGAGAATCGGCGGTGCTCTGTTTGCAGGCTTCGCATCGCTGGGCTGGATCGCTGAACGGTTGCTGGGTCTGCATAGCCCGGTGGACCTGGTGGTGGATAGCGTGGCGCACCACGGCGTTTTGGTCGCTCTGCTTTCGTTCCTGGTCGGTATCGTTTGCTGGTCCTTGCGTGATCACCCAGCCCGCCATTGGGTCATGCAATCCAGGACTCCCGCTGCAGGCTAATATAATTGCCACCATGCTCAACCCGCGACTGCTGGTCATCTTTCTGCTGGGTGCCGCCCTTGTGGCACTATCCACACCCTCCGCTCACCAAATGAGTCAAGCTGATGTGGACCGTTGGATGAGCGAGCTTTCCAATTGGGGAAGGTGGGGCAAGCAGGATCAGATCGGAACCGTGAATCTGATCACGCCGGAAAGGAGGAAGGCGGCCGCGGCTCTGGTCAACGAGGGTTACTCGCTTTCGCTCGCGCACAATGCGCAAACCGAGAAGGCGCCCGATAATCCGTCCCCTTTCTCCCACACGATGCTCTCAACGGGGGCCCATCCGGATGGTCAGTTCGTGCTGGATAATTACAGCGTGTCGTTTCATGGTTACGCTCACACGCACATGGATGCGCTCTGTCACATGGCCTGGCACGGCAAAATGTATAACGGCTTTCCGCAAACCGATGTCACCTCCCAAGGAGCAAAGGAGTTGCCGGTCACCGGCTACAAGAACGGCATCTTCACCCGCGGCATTCTGATCGACATTCCACGTCTCAAGAATCTACCTTACCTGGAACCTTCGACCGCGATCTACCCGGAAGACCTCGACGCCTGGGAGCATAAGACCGGTGTCAGGGTCGGCAGCGGCGATGTCGTCTTCATTCGAACCGGACGCTGGGCTCGGCGGGCAGCGAAAGGCCCTTGGGATCCCGCCAGAATCGCTGGACTCTATGCTTCCACGGCCAAATGGCTGAAGCAGCGCGATGTCTCGATGGTGGGCAGCGACGCTGCGACCGACGTTATGCCGTCCGGCGTACCCGGCGTCGTGCAGCCGATGCACCAGCTTCTACTGGTCGCGATGGGCACGCCCATCTTCGATAACTGTGACCTGGAGGAGTTGGGGAATGCCGCCGCGCAACGGCAGAGATGGGCGTTCCTGCTAACAGCCGCCCCGCTTCCCGTACCCGGCGGAACAGGCTCGCCTCTCAATCCGATCGCCACATTTTAAATCAACTCTCGCTCGTCGAAGCAGCGTCGCTACGAGGCAAGCACCAGGTCCTGTGCGGCTACGCTAGGCTGATTTCGTGGTCAGAACTAATCGCAGCCTTACTTGCGGCGCACTTCTCGTTTGCATAGCGTGTCCGGGAGCCGACCCTGCTGCACAGATTGATGGCATCGCAAAAACTCGGCCGGCTACGCGCGCGCTCAACGAAACAGCGTCGCTTATAGAAACAAGTCAGATGGCGCGGACTGATCGAACGGCAGAAATCGACCGTTTGATTTCGGCGGCCATTTCGAAAGAGAAGATTCCAGGGCTTTCCGCCGCTGTCGTCACCGACGGACGGGTCTCATATTCGGGCGCCTTTGGTCAAGCCGACCTTGAGAACCACGTGGCTGTCACTGAGAACAGCCTGTTTCGTACCGCCTCGGTCGCCAAGCCGATTACCGCTACGGCAGCGTTAGCGCTTGTGGCAGCAGGCCGCCTCAATCTGGATGCACCAATTCAGGATTACTGTCCTGCGTTCCCAGAGAAAGCGTGGGTAATTACGTCGCGCGAACTGCTGTCGCATCGCAGCGGCATTCGCCACTACAAATCGGAAACGCTCGACGACCCGGAGGTCGGCAGTGTTCATCACTATGTCAAGCTGAGCGATGCGTTCGTGCTCTTTGGTCACGATCCGCTTGTACATCAACCTGGAACCGCATTCCTGTACAGCACATTCGGATACACGGTTCTCGGTTGTGTTCTTGAGGGTGCGTCAGGCGAGTCTTTCCCCGCCTTGATTAAGCAGTACGTGTTCGCTCCTGCCGGTATGCGGGCTTCAACAATCGATGATGCGCGGAAAGTAATCCCCAATCGCGTCCGCGGATACGATCTTCGAAGCGACGGACAACTGGAAAATGCGTCCTGCATTGATTCTAGTGATAAATATCCGGCTGGCGGTTTGCTGACGACAGCGGCCGATCTTGCTAATTTCATACAGCACCTCTATTCCGGAGCGCTGCTTCCATCGAACATACGTCAAGAAATGTGGACGCCGGTTACAAGCCTTTCCACTGGCCGCGGATATGCGTTAGGCTGGGGCACCTTTTCGTATCGCAATAGGAAGGCCCTTGCTCACTCAGGGGACCAGCAGGGAGCAGCTGCGGCCATTCTCTTGATCCCGGAAGAGCGGCTCGGAGTGACGGTCCTCGCCAACTCCGAAAATGCCGAAGTCGATGCGCTTGCACACAGCATCGTGGACGCTATCGTTAATCCGCAGTAATCAAGGCGACCGAAACCTTAGCAAACACCACGGTGATTCCAACTTCGAGCGTGCAGTGCATGCAGTCAGGCAAGCCCAATGTTGTCCCGGGCGCCGGCTGGGAAGGGTTATATGAGTTTTGCCTACACGTTTATCGGACATCAGGCTTACTCGCGCCCGATTCGCCGTTTGCGACACTTCCCGATTTTGCAATTACCCTATTGGCGAGTTTCGTTTTCAGACAATTTGGTGAAGCTGAAGTTCTTAGTACGGCCGGAGTTCAATAGAAAGCCGGTTATCATCCCAGCTCGATTTCTTTGGAAGTGTAGATCTCCAGAAGGGCTATCAAAGTGGTCAATCAGCGTTGGCTGAAGCTTCTGCGGTTTTGATTTGAGACGCTTCAGAACGAGGCTATTGTTTTCAACCACGATGCGGTAAATGGGCTCGATCTCCGCGCTTCCATAGGCGCCTATGTAGCCGTTCAACTGCTCGCGAGTAGGCTGAAATTCGGTGACTCGTTCGAAAACGTCCGGCTCCTTCTGCTCGGGTCCCTGAACACTCAGATGCGAAGGCGTGCCGGTAGCACCCTGAGTGAATGTAAACGCGACGGGGAAGACGCCCAACAGAAAACGATTCTCGGAACGCGGTGATAACTCCAAGCGCTCCTCCTCGGATTCGGCCAGGAAAAGCTTCCCGTCTCTGTGTACGATACGCATCGCGCGCTGGTCGTCCTCTTTCCAATACAAGCCCGCATATTGAACCAGGCGGTCGTCCGGAATAGCAACCGGCTTGCCGGAAGATTCGGTGCGAACTGGTGCAGCTTCTTTGAACTGATCCGCCAAGTAAAGATCCGCGACCTTTCGCGTCAGTTCACTAGGATTGGTCTCGGCTTGATTGCAAAGGCAAGCGACCGAAAAGTGCTGCTGCGGAAAACGGAGCAAGTCGGCGCGATATCCCGCGTCCGCGCCGCCGTGATCAATCGTGGCAAGATCCCGATACGTGCCATGTTCCAGGCCAAACGCGTAGTCCAGTTCTTTGCCATTATTGAGCTTGCCACGCTGTAGTTGTTGGGCAACTAGGGCAGCGCCGCCTATGCGCGGGTTATAGAAGTTTTCGTCCCAACGCGCCAGATCCTCCACCGTCGTCAGCAGGCTAGTGGCGCCGACCGTATCAAAATTGGTCACACTAAGCCGAAAAACGTTTCTACCCTGCCCTTCCGCGTAACCGTAGGCAATATGCTTGACGATTTCGGCATGATCGTCGCGGAAATGTGTGCTTCTCATACCGAGCGGCTCGAAAATCCGGTTGCTCGTGAATTCTCTGAAAGACTGACCGCTCACCCGCTTCACAATCTGTGCAAGCAAGGTATAACCGGTATTGCAATACATGTGTTTGTCGCCGGGCTTGAAATTTAGTTCCTTTTGGCGCGAAACCAATTCCAACACATCGTCGTCCGTGATGAGATCAAGCGAATAGCGCCAGCCGGCCAAGCCAAGTAAGTCCCATTGATCGCGGAGACCGCTGGTGTGGTGAATGAGCTGGCGGATCGTAATGGGTACGCCAAAATCGGGCAGCTCTTTAATGTACTTGTGAACGTCATCATCGAGCGAAAGCTTGCCCTCTTGCGCGAGCAGTAAAATTGCTGCCGCAGTGAACTGTTTCGAGATGGACGCTACATGGAAGACGGTTTCGGGCGTAATCGGCACGTCGTGATCCAGATCGGCCATTCCGTAACCGCGCTTATAAATGATCTGGCCGTCCTTGATTACGGACACGGCGCAACCCGGCGTCACGGTAGTGTCCCATTTAGTGAAGATTTTGTCAGTCTGCTCGTGGAAGCTTTCGGAGGCGGTGTTTTGATTCGCCTTCACCGCCGCCAACCCGAGAGTGCAAACGAGAGTTAACAGGGAAACAACTGCAGGGGGTCGAATTATGTTAGCCTCCAGCCACTGGAATCCGGAGCTGTCTTCCGGTGAGCCGAATATACACTACGAGACTCTGCTCAATTTAGAGCGCTTGTAGTGACACGTGAGCCGTGCCGATTGCACAGTCAGGCGATGTTGAGATGCGCGAGCGATGCGATTGCGTCAGATCGGGAGACCGCGGGATCTATCGAAATTTCCAGGATCAGAACCCCGTCGAGGCTGACAACGTATTGTTCGTGCTCGCGCGTGGAGCCCTGCGGACTGAAGTTCCAACGTTGCCGTACGATTTCCTGGGTTGGTGCTTCGGCAGATTTTGACCAGCGGATCGCAAATTCTTGTGTTCGCTCGAGTGTGGTTTCCTGAAAGTCCAACTCAATTCGCGACAACTTCACCGGCTCGACAAACGTGAGTCGAATTTGCTGAGGTCCGGGCTGAGCGGCACGCCATCCTACGCTTTCCCCAGATTCAAATACGTTCTCGATTGGAGCTTCGGGATCTTCTGATGTGACGGCGATGGTCCTGATTTTGTCGGTGCCGATCCACCCTCGTGAAGCGGAGTCGGAGGGCTGTGGTTTTAGGATTTCTTTTTGCATAAGCGTGTTCGATCTCCGGTCGGACTAGCTTCTATCTCAGGTACCAGATCGTCGACCAGGGTCCCAGCATACCGTTGCCGTCGTGCGATCCTTCTTGCCAGAATGCCCGCCCGTCCAGGACCGGAAATCTCGGCAAGCTCGCTTTGGATAGATTCGCACAAAGCGTCAGAAGACGATCGTTGGCAACCGACCACTGAATCACGACGCCATGGTCGCCGACGAGTTGATAAGTCCCGCCACTATGAATGTCCTTAATCAGGCGAGTAACCACCTGTTTCCTTACGCCAAGAATCCGGCGATACCAGGCCAGCCAATCTTGATGCTCCGGCCACTTCAGATCTTCCCAATTGAGCTTCGAAGAGGTGAACGTGTCGAGGGCCTGTGGGTCAGGAATCTGCGCCCGGACTTCCGGATCCTGAAACTCTGGAAACTTCGCAAACTCCTGACGCCGCCCCTCCCGCACGGCGTCAGCCAAATCTTTTCCGAAATCTGAGAAGAACAGAAAGGGTTGAGTAGCGTTCCACTCTTCGCCCATAAAGAGCATTGGTATTTGCGGGAGCAGAAGGTAGACCGCCGCGATCGCACGGAGCGCCTCCGGAGAAGTTAGGCGTCCAATGCGGTCCCCGAACGCTCGGTTCCCGATTTGGTCGTGGTTCTGAACGAAAGCGACAAACGCAGCCGGTGGCAGATGCCAGCTTTGTTCGCCACGCTGCCTCCCGCTATAGGGCATCGTCTCGCCTTGGAAGGCGAACCCCTCTGCTAGTGCCCGCCCCAGCTTCTGAACATCGCCGCAATAGTCCGCGTAGTACCCTTTGCTCTCATTCGTCGTCACGGTATGCAGCACGTGGTGCACATCATCGTTCCACTGCGCTGTGAAGGATGTCGGGCGTCCCGCCTGATCACGTGTTAATCGTCGCGCTTCGTTTTTTTCGTTTTCGAGAATGAGAGGGATGGGACGGTCCTTGAACGTGGATCGAACCCGGTGAGCGAGCTCATTCAAGATGTGAACTGGGCTTTCATCTACGATTTGGTGCACGGCATCCAGGCGCAGACCGTCAAAGTGGAATTCTCCCAGCCAATACAGTGCGTTTCGAATGATGAACTCCCGCACTGGCCGGCTGTGGGCGCCGTCCAGGTTCACCGCCGATCCCCAGGGTGTCTGATGACGATCAGTAAAGAATTGCGGAGCATACACGGGCAGGTAATTGCCTTCCGGACCGAAATGATTGTAAACAACATCCAG
Source organism: Terriglobia bacterium (assembly GCA_963841675.1). Lineage (GTDB taxonomy): Bacteria > Acidobacteriota > Terriglobia > Bryobacterales > Bryobacteraceae > Bog-105. The sequence goes on along the minus strand of CAWJEH010000005.1, from coordinate 176,544 downwards.
AATTACCGTCAACCCGCGTCGGTGTGCTGCATCAACCAACTCCTTCAGGTGTTCCGGCCGTCCATAGGAGCTGTCTGGAGCGTATGGCAAAACGCCGTCATAACCCCAGTTTCGTGCTCCCGGGAAGTCGCCAACCGGCATGATCTCGATCGCGGTGACACCGAGTTCTACTAAGTGATCAAGTTTTTGAATCGCCGCTCGAAAGGAACCTTCGGGAGTGAATGTTCCGATGTGGAGCTCATAAATTACTGCCTCTTCCCAAGCGCGCCCTTTCCAACCGTCATCGGACCAGCGATACGCGTTAGAATCGACGACTTCACTGGGCCCGTGAACATCCTCCGGTTGAAATCGGGACGCTGGGTCGGGCACTCGCATGCCATCTGGAAGCACAAATCGATATCTCGCACCTGCGCCGGCCTGCGTCAACAGTTCATGCCATTCCTCATCCAAGGCCTTCATTTCCAGCAGATCGCTCTGACCCGCTATCTCGACTCTCATCCTTCGGCAGGCTGGAGCCCAGATGCAGAATCGAACACTGCCGCCAGGCTCAATCGTCGCTCCCGGTATTAATCGCTCGTCTGAAGTCTTCTTCTCCTGAGTGGCTGCTATCATGGCTCCCTTCCGGATAGATCTGAAAAGCACCGATACACAACGTTGTTACCTCCGTGCTAAGACGCTCGACTTGCTCTGTCCTTCCACATACTAGGCAGATGCATATAACCGTTTAGCCTCCTCTGCAACTCCGGTCCGAACGAATAATCGGGCAGGTCTTCCGCCAGGATCATTCCGCGCGCAAGCATTGAATATAGAGTTGAGAGTTCGGTGTCGATACGGTCGAGCTTGATTGGTCGCAAGCTCCAGATTCCTTGTGGGTCTAATTGCCCTGTTGCCCGCGTACAGCCGTTTGACCAGTCCGTAGTGTCAATGGACGGATACCAACAAAATCCGCGGAAGTCGATTCCTGAAAGAGCCAGTTCTTCGCACTCGCATTCCATGAATCGAAGCCATGCGATTCGCTCCTCCACGCTGCCGACGATATTTGTTTCGGCCAACATGATTGGCTTGCCGTAGCGCAAGAAGTAGTCTTCAGCTATCGTCGCAAATCCGCGAGCATGCCTGACCGTGGGTGCAATGTCAGGCCGGCTCTTCTCACGCGACCATGACCAGTCCATCTCCGAGTGAATGTAATAGTCAAGTCCGAGGACATCGATGGACGCCAAATGTTCGTGGAACCAGCTCAACTGGGATGGAGCTGCTCCGTGGTGGGTGAGGAAAGCATACAAGGGATGCCCCTCCGTTACTAGCCCCAAGATTAGGTCAGTCACTAAGAAGCGGCGTGCGTTGACGAAGTCTACCCACGCTGAAGACCGCCGGTCGAGCGCTTGATGGTGCTCGGCAGTGTCCACGTGCACGAAGCGGGGCGAAACATTCTTGCGCAAGACCTCACATCCGCTGCAAATGGCCCGAGCCACCTGAAGGAGCATCGTCACAAACGCTTGGTCGGAGGCTTGGTGCGGGTACCACATTCCCGTGTAAGAGCAGAACAGCGTTGTCGGCAGGGGCTCATTGAAGACGGTGTAATCCCTGAAAAAGGGATAGCGAGAAGAAAGCTTATCGAGAAATCTGCAGTAGACCGATGGAAACTTGGCGTTTAAAAAGCCGCCCTTGAGCCAAGCGGGAAACGAGGTGTGGTGTAACGGATCCAGAATCGGCTCCATTCCATTGGCATGCATGAATCGAAGCGGCCCGTCGATCCATGTCCAATCAAACTCACCTTCTGCTCGTTCGATTCGGTGCCACGGTACCGAGTATCGAAGGCTGGTAATCCCGGCCGCACAGAGCCGATTAAGATCCTCCTCCCACAACTCGATATGTCTTGTGCTGCCTAGAATATCCTCTCCACTACCGAACATCTGCGTACTTTCAAATCCGCCAAAGTGCGTATACACCCACATCGATGCTAATCTGTTAAGAATCGGACACTGACAAAACGTCGGGGGAAAAAGCACGGGTACTCGGGGTTTCGCTCCGGTGAGAACCAAGCCTTCCATTAGTACTAGATTTGCGCCCACGATCTAGGCGATTTCTTCGTCGGCGAATAGTGGCTATCGCACCAGCCCGCCGGGTAAGTAGACCATACAGTTTCCGCTGATTGCGTACTTTGCGAGTATCTTTCGGTGCAGCGTGGACACGGTCAGAGCAAACCCTTCTAAAATATAGTTCCAGAGTGCGCGCGCCTCTCGAAAGCTTGATCCGAAACCGTCCTGTGTTCAGCTACTTCGTATTAACTTTCGCGGTTTCTTGGATGTGTGCACTTTTGGTTGCCGCGCCGCAGCTTGTGCATCACGCACGTCTCTCGAAGATGACGGGCATTCTGATGTTTCCAGCCATGCTTCTTGGCCCAAGTCTTACGGGTGTCATTCTCACAAGGATCGTCGACGGGAGGAGCGGATTACGGGACCTCTCGCACCGAATCTTTAGGCGAAGTATCTCGCCTAAGTGGTATGCCGCTCTTTTGATTCCTCCAACTCTGATTGTGAGCCTTCTCCTCTTCTTGGAGCGTTTCGTAGCCGCGGATTATGCTCCCAACTGGTTTCTGATCGGCATCTTCTTTGGTGTTCCCGCAGGACTCATAGAGGAGGTTGGCTGGACAGGCTATGTGTTCCCCAAAATGCGTTCGCACAACAACACCCTGGCCGCGAGTATCCTTTTAGGCTTGCTCTGGAGTGCGTGGCATTTGCCTGTCGTCAATTACCTGGGGACCGCCACCCCACATGGTCGTTACTGGTTCCCTTTTTTCCTCGCGTTTACACTAGCTATGACGGCGGTTCGAGTGCTGATCGGCTGGATCTACATCAACACGAGAAGCGTATTGATGGCGCAGCTTATGCATGTAAGCTCCACAGGCTCTCTCGTGATTTTCAGCGCTCCGCGTGTCACAGCCGCGCAGGAAGTGATGTGGTATGCCCTCTACGGAGCTTTGTTATGGCTCGTGGTCGGCCTCGTCGTCATCCTTTCCGGCAAGCATTTTCCGTAGAAAGCACCAACCGCCAGAACCACCTGTTTCCCCTTCCAAGGCGTGTCCACAGCAATCTGATCACTTGTAAATACGCCGACCTCGCACCTAAGTGGGCCTGAGCGGCAACTCTTTACGCCTCCTACGGGCCTGATCCTAGACAGCGCTGAGTGGCAGGGAATTGAATTTCCCGCGTGGCACCTTGCGCTTGAGCTTTTCGGTGAAATGCGAACCCGAAAATGATATTCTGCATTCACATCGGTGGCGGACGGGACCGTTTCTCACTATCATCTTCGGGACAAACTGGGCGGAGGCGGCATGGGGGTCGTTTACCGTGCCGAAGACTTGACCCTGAGGCGCGAAGTCGCACTTAAATTCCTTCCGGATGATGTGGCGCGCGACCCGGCAACAATCGAGCGCTTTAAGCAGGAAGCGCGTGCGGCCGCCACCATCAATCATCCAAACATCTGTACGGTTTACGAAGTCGGCGAGCACGAGGGCAAACCGTTTATTGCTATGGAGCTGCTCGAAGGCCAAACGCTCAAGCACAAGATCCAAGGTAAGCCGCTTCCTTTTGACACCATCCTGGATTGGATGATCCAGATCACCGACGCCTTGGACGCTGCGCATTCTCTGGGGATTGTACATCGCGATCTGAAGCCGGCAAACCTCTTTATTACGGACCGGAGTCACGCAAAAATTCTCGATTTCGGGCTGGCAAAGCTTCGTTCCGCAAGCACTGTGGCTACGATGACGACGGCGCACAACACGGTCACGATGGTGGAGACGAACCCAGGGCACGTTATGGGCACAGCCGCTTATATGTCTCCAGAACAAGCCCGCGGAGAGCCACTCGATGCACGAACGGATCTTTTCAGTCTCGGCGTGGTGATGTACGAAATGGCCACTGGCAAGTTGCCTTTCCAAGGCACGAGCAGCGCAACTATCGTGGCATCGTTGATCCGCGACGTTCCGGAGACCCCGCTCAGAATAAACCCAATGTTGCCCGCTGAGTTCGGGCGCATCATCGGCAAAGCTCTCGAAAAAGATCGAGACGTCCGCTATCAGAGCGCGGCGGACCTGCGCGGCGACTTGAAGCGGCTTCGACGCGATACTGATTCGGGCAGGTTCATAACAGGACCGACGACAGCTTTGGAAACTGGACCCCGAATTCCGAAGTTATGGATGTGGATCGGCGCAGCCGCCTTGACCCTTGCGGCGGCGGCTACGGTTTACCGATGGGCTCGCTCCCAACGACACTCCGGACCGAACACGACGGAATATCGAGATAACGAGGCTCACTGAGAGAGGCGATATTTCGCATGCGGCTATTTCTCCGGACGGGAAGTACTTCGCCTACGTGCTGCGTGCGTCACAACAAAGCTTGTGGGTGCGGCAGGTAGCGACCGAGAGTTCCGTCCAGGTGGTCCCTCCCGGCGCCGGAAGTTATATCGGTATCGCGTTCTCTCCGGATGGTGATTACCTCTATTTCGCCATCGACCGTACAGAAAATAAGACGTTCCGCCGATGTCTACGAAGTACCCGTCCTGGGCGGCTCACCGAAGCTGGTCCTTAAAGACGTCATGAACGGCTTTGCGATCTCACCAGACGGCAAGAAGATTGCGTTTATTCGCGACGGGACTCTACGAACCGCCAATATAGATGGAACGGGTCTTCGTCTCCTCGCGGAGGGTACAGAGATACCGATACGTTCGAAGTGATGGCGCCGCCCTCATGGTCGCCCGATGGGAAGATGGTCGCAGCAACATCATGGTGGCAAAAGGAGGGATACACGACTGCCATCCGCTGCTATCCCGCCCAAGGAGGCACCGCTACCGTCCTTCCCTCTCGAAGCTATGTGTTTCAGGCAGTTTGGCTGCACAATCAGAGTGCATTTTTATCGGCGGTAGCTCCTGGGTTTACCAAGAACCTCCGGCGGCAGATATGGCAGCAACCCTATCCGCAAGCTGAACCACGGCGAATCACGAATGACCTTGGTGACTATTACGATCTCAGTCTTACAGCCGACGATAAATTGCTGACTGCGGTGGAAAGAGAGCTCACGTCCGCCGTATTCGTAGCTCCGTCCTCCGATCCCGATCACGGCATTCCGATTACTACTGCCACAGCGGACGGGCTTGGCGTAAGTTGGATGCCGAACGGGAAGCTGCTGTTGGAAGACACGAAGTATCATTTCTCCTCGGCGTCAGGCGGACGGAAGCAACCGAGTTCCTCTTTTCGAGGACGAGCTAGGCCGAGGAGGTGTTTCCGTCTGTGGCAATGGTCGTTTCATCGTGTTTAACAGCACCCGAGAAGGTAGTCGGTTTGATATTTGGCGGGTCGATTCCGACGGGCGCAATTTGAAGCCGCTCACTGCAAGGAAAGAGATCGGATAGCTTTTTTCCCCACTGCTCTCCTGACGGCGCTTCGGTGATCTACGACTCACGGGATTCCACCGGTGCAGCTCTGATGAAAGTGCCCATTGATGGAGGTACACCGGAAACTCTTTTCAGAGGACCGGCCGCTGGAGGGCGGTACTCGCCGGATGGCAAACAAATTGCCTTTTATGATCTCGAACACAAAAACAGAATCACGATCATCAGTTCCGGAGGTGGCGCCCCGTTGAAGACTTTTGACCTGGCTCCTGGCGGCAACCTCGGATATTGGGACTTTACGATGCTTCATTGGACACCAGATGGCCAAGCGCTCACGTATCCTCTTCTGTCGGGCGATGAAATGAACCTGTGGAGTCAACCAGTCTCCGGCGGCCCCCCTCGGCAGCTCACTCATTTCCACGACCGGATCCTCGCATATGATTGGTCACCGGACGGTAAGCGCCTGGCCATCACGCGCGCTAAGTATTCCACTGACGTCGTCCTGATCACGAACTTTCGCTGAACTATAGCAGCGAGCGACCGCTCCAGCAGAACCACGACCCTCAGGGAGTGGCCTTGCTTCAGACCGGCTGCTGCTGCGTCATACAATGCAGCGTCCCCAAACCCAGTACCAAATCCGTGCTCGCGATCCCGACGATATCCCGCCCGGGAAATACCTCCGCCAGCTTATTCAAAGCAATCCGATCGTTGGCATCGTTAAACGTCGGAACTAACACTAACTCGTTCGCAACATAGAAATTCGCATAACTCGCAGGCAATCGCTGCCCGTCGAAAAACACTGGCTCGGGCATGGGCAGCGTCTCCACTCGCAGCGGTCGGCCGTCCTGATTGCGCATCTCACGCAAGAGCGCCAGATTCTCTTGTAACGGCTCAAAGTTCGTTTCGCTTGAATCTTCTTCCGCCGCGATTACAACCGTATCTCTCGACGTGAATCGCGCTAGATCGTCCACATGTCCGTGCGTGTCGTCTCCGGCGATGCCATTTCTTAGCCACAGGGCGTGACCGGCGCCCAGATACTCACGAAAGATCTCCTCATAATCTGCGCGGCCCAGTCCTGGGTTGCGCTGCTGCACCTCGCTCAGCAAACACTCTTCGGTGGTCAGGATTGTTCCGGCTCCATTGACGTCGATGCTCCCGCCTTCCAGAACCACCTGTTGCCCGTGGTAAAGCGGTGTCCACATCGGCAAATCCAGCAGTTCAGAGAGTTGTGCGGTCACCCGGTCGTCGCAATCCGAGTTCTCGTACTTGCCCCACCCGTTGAACCGCCAGTTGAGCATCCCTTGAATGTCGCCGTTCCGAATGAACATCGGGCAGTAATCACGTGTCCAACTGCGATCTGTCCGTATCTGGAAGTATTCGATAGCCTCTTGTTGAGGGTGGCACTTAGCGATTACAGATCGCGCCAGATCTTCCTCGTCGGGTCCCTCCACCAGAATCCGCACCCGTTCCCGCCGTGAGAGATGTCGCACAATCTCGCCATACACCCACCAGATGGGCTCGAACTTACCCGGCCAGTCGCTCTCTTCATGCGGCCACGCCAGCCATGTCGCTTCATGCGGCTCCCACTCGGCTGGCATTCGGAATCGCACACTCATCACCCCAGCCACCGCTGAGTAATCGGTCCGTATGCGTCAATACGGCGATCTCGCAGGAACGGCCAGTTCCGCCTCACTTCGTCCATCTGCTTCGGATCGCACTCTGTGACCAGCACTTCTTCTTTGTCAGCGCTCGCTTGCGAGAGGATTCTGCCAAACGGATCAGCTACGAACGAACTTCCCCAAAACTCCAGCCCGCTCTCCGGTGGGCCCTCGTAGCCGGTACGGTTCACGGCCGCCACAAAGACGCCGTTAGAGATCGCATGCGCGCGTTGCATAATGCGCCAGGCGTCCAGTTGGGCCTCGCCATACTCCGCCTTCTCCGAAGGATGCCAACCGATCGCCGTCGGATAGAACAGCACGTTCGCTCCCTGCAGACTCGTGATGCGGGCCGCCTCCGGATACCATTGGTCCCAGCACACCAGCACCCCAATCCTCGAATACCTGGTCTCGAAATTTTGAAAGCCCAGATCGCCCGGCGTGAAATAAAACTTTTCGTAGTAAAGAGGATCGTCCGGAATGTGCATCTTGCGATACACACCCTTCAGCGAGCCATCAGCTTCCAAAATTGCGGCTGTATTGTGATATAAACCCGCTGCGCGCTTTTCGAAAAGCGAAGCAATGATTGAGACCTGTAACTCCCTCGCTATCGAGCCCAGAGCTTCTGTCGAAGGGCCAGGAATCGGCTCTGCCAGATCGAACAGCTCTGCGTTTTCCTCGCGACAGAAGTATTGACTACGAAATAGCTCTTGCAGGCAGATGATTTCCGCGCCCCGTTCCGCCGCCTCGCGCACGCCCCGGATCGCCTTCTGAAGGTTAATCTCCGGTTCCACCGAACAGCTCATCTGGACTAGCCCTACTTTGAATTTGCTGTCCCGCTTCGCCCGTGGCTCTACTTTGATGGATGACATCGTGGTTAGCTGTCCAGAGTTTCGCTTCTGTCGAATGCCGCGCGGCTACATGTACATCCCGCCGTTTACATCCAGCACGTGCCCGGTGATGAACGAGGCTTCCTCGCTCGCCAGAAAGCGCACTGCGTGAGCCACATCTTCCGGCGAACCGATTCGCTTCAGCGGCGTCTCACCGATCATCTTTTCCTTGAGACCGGCGGAGAGCGAATGTGTCATATCGGTTTCAATAAAACCGGGTGCCACCGCATTCACCGTGATGTTACGGCTACCCATCTCTCTCGCCAACGCTTTTGTCAGCCCGATGAGTCCCGCTTTGGACGCCACATAATTGGCCTGTCCCGGATTGCCCGTCTCGCCCACCACGGACGAAACGTTCACGATCCTCCCCCACTCTTCGCGCATCATTCCCGGCAAAACCTGCTGGATGGCGTAGAAGGCGCCGCTCAAATTTGTCTGGAGCACCGTTTCCCAATCCGGCTGTTTCATTCGCACCGCCAGGCCATCCTTGGTGATTCCGGCATTATTCACCAGAATGTCGATCCTCCCGAACTCCTGCGCTGCTTTTTTGAAACCCGCTGCAATCGATTCGCGGCTGGCAAGATCCATCTCGACCACAAAGGGTTCTCCACCTGTTTGCCGCACCGCCTCCGCTACTTCTTCCAGTTTCTCCAGAGATCGCGCCGCCAGCGCCACACGGTGCCCGCCCACCGCCATCGCCAATGCGCACGCCTTCCCGATTCCGCGGCTTGCTCCTGTTATTAGGGCGGTTCGTCTGCTCATAATTTCAATCTCATCATAATGGGGATACTGCCTCACCATGTCCTTTCAAGACCTCCGCGGCTTTGTGCGCGAACTGGAACGTCGCCGCGAGCTAGTGCATGTTCCCTTCGAAGTCGATCCTTATCTGGAAATAACTGAGTTCGCCGATCGCGCCGTCAAGTCCGCTGGACCGGCTCTCTTCTTTGACAATCCGAAATCGCGCGTGCCGCTGGTCATCAATGCATTCGCCAGCTTGCGGCGTATGGAGATCGCCCTCGGTGTGGGTAACATCGAAGAGGTCGCTCAGCGCATTTCCGGCTTTATCGAAATGCAGCAGCCGCAAGGCCTGCTCGACAAGCTGAAGCTCCTTCCCAAGCTCAACGAGCTCAGCTCAGCATTCCCGAAGATCGTCTCCTCCGGGCCTTGCAAAGAGATCATTCAGCGCACTGATTTCTCGCTCGACGAATTTCCTATCCTCCACTGCTGGCCTGGCGACGCTGGTCGTTTCATCACGCTTCCCATGGTCTTCTCCAAAAACCCGGAAACTGGAAAACGCAACTGCGGCATGTATCGCATGCAGGTCTTCGATTCGCGCACCACGGGTATGCATTGGCAGAAGCACAAACAGGGCGCGGAGCACTACCGCCGTCTCGCTGCCGAAGGCAAAGAGACGCGTATGCCCGTTGCGGTCGCGATTGGCTCTGATCCGGCAACCATCTTCTCCGCCGTTCTTCCCCTTCCCCCCGCTATCGACGAAATGCTGTTCGCTGGATTCTTGCGCGGCAACCCTGTCGAGTTGGTGAAGTGCGAAACCTGCGATCTCGAGGTTCCCGCCAATTCCGAGATCGTGCTCGAAGGCTACTTGAATCTCGGCGAGCTGCGCCGCGAAGGCCCCTTTGGCGATCACACCGGCTTTTACTCGCTCGACGACGAGTATCCTGTTTTTCACATCGAGTGCATCACGCGCCGCAAACATCCCATCTATGCCGCCACCATCGTCGGGCCTCCTCCCATGGAAGACTTTTTCATGGGCAAAGCCATCGAGCGTATCTTTCTTCCGCTCATGCGCACTCAGTTGCCCGAAGTGCGCGACATATGCATGCCGGCTGAAGGCATTTTTCACAACCTCATTCTCGTCTCGATGAGGAAATCCTATCCGGGGCATGCCCGCAAAGTCATGCACGCGATTTGGGGCCTTGGCCAAGCCATGTTCAGCAAGTGCATTGTGGTGGTGGACGAAGACGTCGACGTGCAAAATGTATCCGAAGTTGCCTGGAAAGCTCTCAACAATATCGACCCCGAGCGAGATATCGAATTCTGCCTCGGACCCGTCGATTCGCTCGACCATTCCAGCCGCCTTCTCAACTACGGATCCAAGATGGGAGTGGACGCCACGACCAAGTGGAAGACCGAGGGTTTTTACCGTCGATGGCCTAATGTCATCGCGATGGCGCCCGAAGTGAAGCAGCGGGTTGACCAGCTCTGGAAGCGCGCCGGCCTGGCCAAATAGCGAACAGAAGTGGAAGAACGCATACCGTTCCGCGCCACCAGCGCCGCCTCGGCCTACGCTGACTTCCGTCTGCCGGTGTCGATACTTCTCGACAATGTGCGCAGCATGTACAACGTCGGAGCCTTCTTTCGGACCGCCGATGGTGCCGCTATTGAAGGCCTCCTGCTGAGCGGCATAACCGCCCGTCCGCCCAAGAGCGCCATCCATAAAACCGCTCTAGGTGCTGAAGATCGTGTAACTTGGCAGTCGGTGGATGATCCGCTGCTGGCCATCGAGCAGTACCGCGCCAGAGGCTACGAAATCGCCGCCATCGAAACCAGCAACCGCGCCCTGGACCTCTTTGACTGGCAGCCAAATTACCCGGTGTGCGTCGCTTTCGGCCACGAGGTAGATGGACTTTCGCCTTCTATTCTCCACCTGTGCGATACTCACATCCGAATCCCCATGCTCGGTTTGAAGCATTCTCTTAATGTTTCAAGCGCCGGAGCCGTGGTCATCTACGAATTGTTCCGTAAGTACCGCCTTTTTTATAGACGGTAAAAACCCCTTTTTCTTAAAGCCGGCAAATCAGCAGTTCCCGCTCGTAAATCATTTCTGGAGGCAGGTGATCGTGCACCTCGATAAACAGCTCTTCGTGGCCCATGACCTCGGCCCGCCAAGCCGCGCGATCGAACTCCTGCAGCTCTTCGAATCGCTCCCGCGGAAACTCAAGACCATCCCAGCGAATGTCTTCGTAGCGCGGCATCCATCCGATCGGCGTTTCTTTGCCGCCCGTGCGGCTGTGCGCCCGGTCCACGATCCACTTCAGCACCCGCATGTTCTGGCTGAAGCCCGGCCAAACAAAGTTGCCTTCCTCGTCTTTGCGGAACCAGTTCACGTGGAAGATCTTCGGTGTCGCACTCAGCTCGCGTTGCATGCGCAGCCAGTGGCGGAAATAATCCCCCATGTGATAACCGCAGAACGGCAGCATAGCCATCGGATCGCGCCGGACTCGGCCCACGGCCCCGGCGGCCGCGGCCGTTGTCTCCGAGCCCATCGTCGCCCCGATATACACACCCGCACTCCAATTGAATGCCTGGAAAACCAGCGGAATTGTCTTCGCCCGTCGTCCTCCGAAAATGAACGCGCTGATAGGGACGCCGTTTGGATCTGTCCAAGCCGGATCGATACACGGGCATTGGGACGCCGGAGCGGTGAACCGAGCATTCGGATGCGCCGCTTTTTTCCCGGTCTGTTTGCCAATTTCCGGAGTCCACCGATGCCCTTGCCAGTCTTCACACTCGGCTGGCGGACTCTGGGTTAATCCCTCCCACCAGACCCCCCCGTCGGGTGTCAGCGCGACATTCGTGAAGATAGTATTCTGCGAGAGCGAAGCAATCGCATTTGGATTCGTTCCGGGCGATGTTCCCGGAGCAACACCGAAGAAGCCCGCTTCCGGATTGATCGCCCGTAGATGGCCAGTCTCGTCTGCTTTGATCCAGGCAATATCATCGCCGACAGTCCACACTCTCCAGCCCTCGAAGCCTTCCGGCGGGATCATCATTGCGAAATTTGTCTTGCCGCAAGCGCTCGGAAAGGCGGCGGCCACGTATGTTTTCTCCCCCTGCGGATCTTCGACACCCAGGATGAGCATATGCTCGGCCATCCAGCCTTCATCCCGCGCAATATTCGAAGCAATGCGTAGTGCAAAACACTTTTTCCCGAGCAGCGCGTTGCCGCCGTAGCCCGATCCGTAGGACCAGATTTCGCGCGCTTCCGGAAAATGCACGATGTACTTCTCGTGGTTGCAAGGCCAGGGCACATCTTTCGTGCGCCCCGCGAGAGGCACGCCTACACTGTGCATGCAGGGCACGACCCGCTTGATGTCTTTGTCGATCTCCTCGAAAACCTGCACTCCTATGCGCGCCACGATTCGCATGTTGACCACCACATAGGGCGAATCCGTCAGTTCTACACCAATTCGCGACATAGGTGAGTCGATGGGACCCATGCTGAACGGCAGCACGTACATCGTCCTGCCGCGCATGCATCCGCGAAAGAGCGCCTTTAACGTCCGGCGCATTTCGTACGGATCAACCCAGTTGTTCGTCGGGCCGGCCGCTTCTTTCGACAGGGAACAGATGAACGTCCGGTCTTCCACGCGCGCCACATCGCTGGGGTCGGAGCGCGCCAAGTAACAGCCTGGCCAAAGCTTCTGGTTCAGTTTGATCAGCGTGCCACCCGCGGCCATCTTTTTGCAGAGTGCGTCGTACTCCTGCTGTGAACCATCCACCCAGTGAATTGCCGCCGGCTTGGTCAGTTCCGCCATCTTCTCGACCCATCTCAATAGGTGCTTATTCGTACTAAGCGGGATCGAAGAAGCAGGAGCAGTCTGAGATTTCATTGCCTGTCGCAGTTCTGAAACTATCATGGCTTGCGCACGGCCACGCTAAGCTGGAGGTTACGGGCATCGTCAGTTTTGCTTCAATCAAATCCTTTGCGCTCTCTCGTCCTAGTCCTGACCGCGTGCTTCGTGGCTTGTGGCATTCCTGCGCTCGCGCAAACTTCCACAGCCACGCCGCAGGATAATCCGCAGACCCCTGCACCTCCGCAGCCCGGTCAACCGGCTGACAAATCACGCGAAGAAATTGCGGCCGAGCAAATTAAACGTCAGGAACATCAGCGCGTGCTGGGAGTGTTTCCGAGCTTCAACCTTTCCAACATCCCGGATGCAGTTGCAATGACACGCAAGCAAAAGTTTGAACTCGCGTTTAAGAGCGCGACCGACCCAATCACGTTCGTCATCGCCGGGGTGGATGCCGGAGTTAGTCAATTCGAAAACGATTATGCCGGCTACGGCCAGGGCGCCCAAGGCTATTTCAAGCGATGGGGTGCTTCGTATGCCGACACCTTCGACGGCGACATTCTTGGCAATGCTCTTTTCCCGAGCCTCCTTCACCAGGATCCGCGCTATTTCAGAAGGGGCACAGGGAGCGTAGGCAGCCGCTTGTGGTACTCGATTCTGACGACGGTGCGCTGCAAAGGCGACAACGGACATTGGCAGCCGAACGTGTCAAACCTACTCGGCAATATCGCCGCGGGTGGCATCGCCAACCTGTATTATCCTTCCACCGATCGCGGTGCAGGTTTGACGTTCGAGCGCGCCTTTACGGTCACGGCGGAGGGTGCTTTCGGAGCAGTCTTCCTCGAGTTCTGGCCGGATGTTTCCCACAAACTTCGCAAGAAAAAGTAACTCTCATTCCTAGGGCAGAGAACCCGCGGGATCTACCCGCAGCGCGCCCGGGAAACAGACGATACGGCGTACCGGCCAAATGGATGCAGCCCACCGCGCTTAAGGAATAACGAGCTCCTGCCCCACCTTAATCTGATCCGGATTTTGGAGCTTATCCTGGTTGGCTTGGAAGATGCGGTTGTACTCATTCGCATTTCCGTAGAATTCTTTCGCGATCTTGGAAAGCGTATCGCCTGGCTGGACTTTGTATGTCCGTCCGGGACCCGACCCTCCGGCAGTAGCACTCGCCGCAGCTGCCTGTTGAGGTTGAGGCAGGCTCGTGTCCACCGTGATATCGGCGGTCAGGTCGCTGTAGCTGCTATCGGCAGCTTTGATCTGGTTCCAAACTTCATTCTTGATTTCCTCGGACGGCGCTGCACCCTGAATGAACAGTTTGTTGTCCTGCACGTGTAGGTGAGTAAGGCGAACGCCTTTCTGCTGAACGGTATCGAGTGCACCTTTATACTTATTCTTTAATTCTTCCAGTCGGTCCATGACTTCTCCTTCCAGTGTTGGATACCGAAATCGCCAAAAGTATTGCAATTTCTGCTTTCGCCGGCGCGGATAGGCGGCTGTTTGCTCTCTCACCATCTCCCAGCGCTGCGTACTGTCGGCAACAGGATTGTCGAATGTGAAACGCTATCGCCCGTCCGGCTTCGCGGGATAAATCGTTCGGGTCTCGAGTATGCTGCGCCGGAGCCACCGGGCTTTCTCGCAAACGTCGGGATTTCTGAGCGCGAGTTGGACGAGATCGCCGCCTGGGGCGGAAATGTAATACGACTGCCGTTCAACCAGGCTCGCGTGCTGGGTGGCCCGTTCTCGGATCCGTATCTGGAGGCGCTCGATCAGGTCATATCACTTGCCGCCGAACGTGGCAACTACACGCTGCTGGATCTGCATTGGTTGCATTCGGCATTACCGCGCGGTCACCTCGCGAGCGGCGACGCTAATTTTGTACCGCCACTTCCGAACCTCGCTTCGCTCGAGGCTTGGTCACAGCTCGCGCGCCGCTATCACGGAGAGGCTGCGGTGCTCTACGATTTGTTCAATGAGCCGCACGACCCTCTGCCGGACGATAACGGCGAGTTGGACGGCATCCGGCCAGATGGGAGTACGTTTAGGCTCCCTCGCCGGCGCGTCCGCTTTCGCGATTGGAACGCCTGGGCCGCCCAGCTGGCGCACGCCGTGCGCAGCCACAATCCGAACGCTTTGATTTTCGTTTCGGGAATGGACTGGGGATACGATTTGCAGCGTTTCCCGTCTCCCGATCTACCGGGCGTCGTTTACTCGTCACATGTGTATCCGAGTAAAACAAAGAGCTGGCACTCAGCATTTGGACGTCTAAGCGCCGAGGCGCCTGTTTTCGTTGGCGAATTCGGGGGAGTTGAAGAACAGTTGTTATGGGGGCAAGAACTCCTGGGCTATCTTGATGCGCGACAAATCGGGTGGGCCGCGTGGAGTTGGGCTGACCATCCACATTTAGTAAAGGCCCAGCGCGGCTATGAACCTACACCTTTCGGCGTCCTGGTGCGTAACAGCCTCCGCAAAACAGGCTAACGGGCGACGCATTGAATGGGATAGAATCTCTTGAATATGAGACCGCTACGCTGGCTTCTTATTCTTTCTCTCACAGTCTTCATTGCGACAGCCCAATCATCGTCTCCGAAGAAGGCTGCGGCGCAGACGTCGAGCTCTGCTGCCGCGACAGATCTAGTTGATATCAACAGCGCTACGGCAGATCAACTCGATGCACTGCCGGGGATAGGCTCGGCGCTGGCTCAGAAGATAATCGCCGGCCGCCCTTACCAGACGAAGACGGAGCTCGACACTAAGAAGATCATTCCGCACGCGACCTATGTGAAGATCAAGAACCAGATCATCGCTCGTCACGCGAAGTAAGCGGCTAGCGGTGAGAGAGGTCGCGTATCCAGATATCCTTGAATTGCATGTTTCCATTGCCGCCCGCATGTAATTGCAAAGCGATGGTTCCGTCTGGAGCACCGGGTTTGGGATCGGTGAAATCCACCATCTGAACGCCATTCAGTCTTGAGCGATAACGGTTGCCGTCGACTTCAACCAAGTAGTCATTCCAATCGCCGTTTCTAACAACGCTTTCGTTTTCCGGCGCCGGCCACACCACCCAGTGCCCGCCCTCCTCCGCATAAACGCCGCCGGTGTGGTGCATCATTGTGCAGTCGATTTCGAACTGCATCCCTTGCGTCACATCAGCAGTGCCGGGCTTAAATGCCGAATGGAAGAACACGCCGCTATTTCCGTCTGCGACACACTTGAAGCGCAGTGCAAGCTGAAAATCCTTGTAAGGTTTGTCGGTTTGCAGGTAACCATAATCTTTCGTCAAGCCTTTCCCATGAATAACACCGTCTTCCACGGTCCAGCTTTCTTTCCCCACCTTCTCCCAACCCGAAAGATCGGTTCCGTTGAAGAGCGATATCCAGTCTTCGCCGGGCCTCTTCGGTCTATTCTCCTGTGACGAACTCAGCAGGGCAAGAAGACAGACTGCGCCAAGAAGAACAGCGGAACTATACGAAATCTTTTTCATCATTGATTCTCGAGATCGGCGTCCATCAATAGCGTACTCGATTCCATAACCATCTCTGTGAATCTGCTGCCTTCGACTTGCGCGTTAGAAACCGTAGGGCTGCGACTCAGAGTGAATGGGGGCGACGATACACCCGACGTCATGGCGAATAGCCATCCTTTCTAGGTGCCGTGCGCACAGGTGAAAGGCGGGGTTTTTACCGTCTATAAAAGGGATCGGGCGGTAGAAACGGGAGGTGCAACCGGCGAGAGTATGAGCGCTCCGTAAGAGCCGAATTTCGATATCGAGGCACGGAATGTTTCACGTGAAACCTTTGAAAAGCCTGCACTTATCCGATGTGGGAATTGAGCACTGTATACGCGTTCCGGTAAGACGTTGTGATTGCACGGATAAAGAAGTTCGTTCCGGCGTGATTACTTGGGCCTTTGAGCGCGGAACTTGTTCGACAGCACCAGCCGACCGTCGAAGACCGATCAGACTCGAAGGTGAATTTGAACTCCCCGATTGCTGTGAAGCTGGGGCCGGAACGGACAAGGGCCAGAAAGGCTCAACGGTAATAACTGAGAGCTGCAACAGGTATCTTAAAGTCGCGGGCCGAACCGGCCGATGGAGTCAGTGATCGCGGAATGCGACAGAGGTAGAAATGAGATCACTGATTCTTAAAGGCACGACTGCAGTCCTACTGATCGGCTCAACGGCAACACTGTTTTCGCAGAGCGTCACCAGAGCTGGGCAAATCGCGGCGGGATCGGAGGCCGTTCTTTCACGCGGGCTCGCGCCTGCGGTTTCGCCTTCAGTGAGTGTTGCGAACAAGCTGACATCGGTCGAGGATCGACACGACAGGATGATAAACCGGATCTGGATTGCGAGCATGCTTGCAATGGCAGCGGCAACCGGGATGGATGCCGGGACGTCGTGGGGGAAGCGCGAGGGGAATTCGCTTCTGGCATCGTCGGATGGGACGTTCGGTGCGAAAGGACTTAGCATCAAAGCAGGAGTGGCGGCAGGAGTGATCGTTCCGCAGGTACTTCTCCGCCGGCACAAATACCTGAGATCCAAATTTGCGATCGGCAATTTCGCCGAGGCAGCTCTCTTCGGTGGTGTAGCCATTCATAATGCGGGAATTGCGGCAAGTAGGTGAGAATTCGGACGATAGGGTTATTTAGGGGCAGCCGAGAACCCGATGTGAACCGCTATACTGTACTAGCGGTGGTCAAAGTTTCTCAGGGGAAGGCATGAAGGGCGAGAATAGCCTCAAGCTTTGCTTAATATTCCTACTGTCTGCAGTCGCTTGCCTGGCCGTGCAGCCGACGATTGGGATTGCGACCGCGGTCGGATCGTTCGTTGTCAACAGTAATCGAGTTGACGGAAACGCCAATTTGTTTGATGGCTCAGATGTAAAAACGGGGAAGGCGTCGAGTCAGGTCTTTCTCCAGAACGGCGCAGCTCTCACTCTGGGCATCGATTCTGCAGGAACAATTTATCGCGATCATTTATTGCTTCAGCAGGGTGCGACGAAAGTCGACAACATGAATGGGTATAGCGTTCATGCGTCGGATTACCGGATTGAGCAGGGACAGCCGGCCTCGCAGGCGGTTGTTCGGCTCGATGGCGATATGGTTGAGGTGGCGGCGCTGGCCGGCTCGCTAAATGTGCTCGATAAAAAGGGCGCGCTGCTGACTCATATCGGCGCGGGAACAGCATCGGCATTTCAAACGGGTGCAGGAGGCGGGGGCGGCGGCGGGCAAGGCACGCCGAATCCGAACAACAATAATCGGCGCAAATACGAAACCGCTACGGCATTACTATTGGCCGCTACGCTTGCAGGCCTCGGATTGGCGGTCGCGGCAATCGTGCAACCCGAACCTACGAGCCACTAGCCCGAAACAGGTTGTAGCCCCAGGGAGGCAGAGCCAGATAAAGGCCGTCCCTCATAAGAGTTTCGCCCTCCCTTTCGTAAACCGCCGATGCCATGAGATCCCGCAAAACGATCTTGCCTGGAGCGAAGGAGCCGACAGGAAACCTCAGATAGCATTGGCTGTCATGATCGGCATAGTTTACCGCGATGATGTAGGCCGGCCGATCCTCTCTAAGCCAACCGAAACAGATGAAGTCTCTGCTCGTCGGATTTGACGCCCACGCCGGTACAGTTTCAAAAAGTACCCAATTGAGTTCCGGCATCGAGCGCAAAGTATCGAGCAGCTGACGATAGAAACGGTTTAGCTCAGGGTTAACTGCTTCGATGCTTCTTCGAGCCAAGTGAATGGATGGTTTTCTAACGTACCCTTCCAATTGACCATCGTGAAATAGTTTCAGGCCCGGAATCAGAAACGCAACGATAGCCGCAGCTTCATGTGTGGCAACGGGCAGAACTGCCGCGACCCGAGGCTCATCGTGATTTTCAAGGAAGCGCGCCGACTTCTGTTGGAAGGCGATTGCTCCTCTGAGATGATCTCGCACCGGAACGGCGGTCATGGCGAGCAGGCGATCATAAAGTGTTTTGTCGTAGGTATAGTCAAACCCCTGCTGCTGCAGCTCCGATTCAAGCCCCCAGTAGACTTCTGCCAGGAAAAGAAAACCAGGTGTTTGCTCTCGTGCCGCGGTAATTGCTCTGGGCCAAAATGGCTCAGACTGGATGCCCCAGGTACGGTGAAAGACGTCCGGGAGCAAAAGCATAGCCATGTCGCAGCGTAGCCCGTCGCAAAGAGCCTCGACTGACCGTAACTGCTCAAGCATGGCGTTCTGGAGCTGAGGGTTGCCGTAGTTCAGCTGCAGAGTGTCGGGCCAACCTGGGAAGTAAGGATCACGTCCGTGGGCCATGATGCGGGAATCGCGACCGCCACCGAGAGGCACGTAATTTGCGGGCTGAGCGGCCAGGTCGGCGCCGGTGCCGGCGAGGTAGTACTCAGGGTGTTCGGTTACCCAGGGATGATCCAGAGCCGTGTGGTTTGCAACAAAGTCGAGCATGAGATGGATGCTTCTGTTTCTCAGGCGCTCTCGCAAATGAGCCAAAGCTTGGTTTCCACCAAAGTCGCGATGTACGGTGTAGCCCGCCACGGCGAAGGTCGAGCCAGTGATGTCGTCCTCCTCGAGATCGGGTAGAGCGGCCGAATACGAGAATCGCCAGTCGGGTTGGGATCGCGAGACACGTGCGCCAGCCTGTCCGGTCTGCCAGACACCTAACAACCATAGCCAGTTGAAGCCAAGCTCAGCCAAGCGATCCAGTTCTTCATCGGGCAGTTCGTCCAATCGAATGATGCCCGGCCTCGAACTGAACCGGAGAAGCCAATCGCGCGTGTGAATTTCATAGAGCACCGGAGACGCCAAGCCAGACCTCCAGATATCTGCGATGATTGCAATGAGTCGATTTTAGATCGGAGGAGCAAGTCTCAAGCTGCCGACGATATCGTTCCGACCCGCCACCTGCAAGAGGGTGCTCTCGGAGAGAGGAAGATTCGGTATAATTCCGCATTCTGCGTAACACTCAACCGGGTAAAAGCGCCAGATCATCAGATAACATTCGGTTTTAAAAGAATTCGCGCAGTACCATGAGTAATTCAGCAGCCGCCACGGTCCAGGTAAAATCCTCTTCTTCAAAATTTCCGCAACATACACAAGCACCAGGGTACGAGTACCTAATTGCAAGGTCTTCTGGGCCGGGAATTTACGACGATATCAGCATCGGTAACTTCCTGGTAGGCTTCGGCCTGGCTATGGGATTCCGCCATAAGGAACAGGCAATCGATGTGAGCGAAATGTGCGTCAATTTAGCTCAACAAACGCCAAGCGACAAAGCGATCGGGGATGTGCTGTTGGAAGGTTCTGGAATACTCCGGGTGTTGGAATTTAAACGCGCCGGGGCTAAAAGCACAAAAGAAAGATCGAAGGCGAAGCTACTAACCTGGGCATTGAAAGCACCTGAACTGGCTCACCTGGAACTTATCTCACGCGAGATTCACTGGTATGTTGAAACAACAAATGCTCCGCCGCAGATCGCAAACCGAATAATCCCGTATTTAGATTTACGCAGCGATACTCATTCAACTCAGAACTTTTCCGGATTTCTCGAATCGGCCGTGAAGGCCGCCGGTGACGGCCCAACCCCGGCCGGAGTGATGAATCAATACCGGGAGTATTTCCAGCTCCTGCTCAGATGCCAAGGCCGGCGATACGGCGCATCAGGTAATTGGGAGCGTCGAACAGCTGCGCTGGTGATACACCTTGAAGATCGACAACTGCGGTACGTCGCGACCGATGATCTTCGCAATATTTTTCTCACCGGAAAAGAACGAGAAATAGAAGGAGAAAAGTTTTCGCGCGAAATCAGGCAGGAAATCGAATCGAAGGTGAGAAAGGACATTTGGCGCGAAGACCGGGAAGCAATCGGGATACGAAAGAGCAGCGACAGATCAAGAGGATGGCGTTCAGAAGGACCCTATGGCAGAAGGTAGGGTCGACGAAGCCGATCTGAAGTTTTATCATGCGCTCGGATCTCTCATCCAGCGCTCCGATCAAGACAGGGAGGCACTTCACGAAGCTGCAAGAAAGCTGAATCGCGCAACGAGAAACTTGAAAAACGAGTTTCCAGATTACGCTGTTTTGAGAGCGCTTACCGAGCAAGCGGAACAAGATCAAACCGCCATTCAGAACGCGGTTCAGGAACTTTACAGAGCTCTCAGTCACTTCGAGACAAACTCGGCGTCTATGCCTCAATCGATAGCCGAACGAGTAGGCGCCGCAGTTGGCTCCCAAATAGAAAAATCGCTGACAGGCGCGGCTACGACGATCATCAAACAGGTGCAAGACAGGTTTCTGGAGATAGAAAACGCCTCAGAGAGGGCGCGGCGCAAGCTCGAGGAGACGGCAAACTTTGCTGTCCGGAAAGTAACCGTTAATTCGTGGCTGCCGTTTTTTTGTCTTATCGTTGGTCTACTACTCGGAATTCTGTTTGAGCGATGGACCCGCGCTTGATCGGTGTGATGTCTCCGAAGTCACTCTAAAATCCGCTCGGCTCCCAGACACGCAAGGCATCGGCGAAGATGCCCGATGGGAGTTGGCGGCGCGGGACGCCGCCGCACACCGAGGGTCTGCCCTACGTCAGCATTGACGGTAAAGTCTCGGCCACCTTGCGTGGATGCCGTGATAGGCTTCTCTTCGAATGAAATACATTCTGGCATTGGATCAGGGCACGACGAGCTCACGAGCCGTTCTGTTAGGGCAGGATGGCCGCGTACACGGTTCCGCGCAAACGCCTTTTGAGCAAATCTACCCGCATCCCGGATGGGTGGAACACAATCCAGCTGAAATCTGGTCCACCCAATTCGGTGTCGCTATGGATGCGCTGGCTCAGGCCGACGTTCAGGCCGATTCTATTGCCGCGATCGGGATTACAAATCAACGGGAGACGACCATTGTCTGGGATCGCAAAACCGGTGAACCCATCTCAAATGCCATCGTGTGGCAGGACCGGCGGACCGCAGCTTTCTGCGATGGTTTACGCGCAGAGGGTCGCGAAGATCTCATTCAACAAAGAACCGGCTTGGTGATAGATGCTTACTTTTCCGCCAGCAAAATACGTTGGTTGCTGGACAATGTTCCGGATGCAAGAAAGCGCGCCGAGCGGGGAGAACTCGCATTCGGTACCGTCGACACATGGCTCATATGGAAGCTCACGGGCGGAGAGCGCCACGTAACAGATGTCACCAACGCCTCGCGGACCATGCTGTTCAACATCCACTCGCAGCAATGGGATGACGAACTGCTAGGCGGGCTTCGAATTCCAAGATCGCTGCTGCCGGAGGTCATTCAATCGAGTGAAGTTTGCGCAAAGACCTCAGGTGTGCTCGCGGGGGTGCCGATTGCCGGCATCGCGGGCGATCAACATGCCTCGCTTTTCGGACAGATGTGTACCGAGGCCGGGATGGTGAAGTGCACGTACGGAACGGGCAGTTTCATGCTGCAGAACACGGGTCCAAAGGCGGTCGCTTCCCGCAACAAATTGCTAACTACCATCGCCTGGCGGGTGAACGGAGAGACCTGCTATGCGCTCGAAGGCAGCGTCTTTATCGCGGGTGCGGTTGTGCAGTGGCTGCGCGATGAACTGCAAATGATCCGAACGTCAGAAGAGATCGAAGGTCTCGCTGCCAGCGTACCCGATAGCGGCGGCGTTTACTTCGTGCCGGCCTTCACGGGAATGGGTGCCCCGCACTGGGATCCGTATGCACGGGGAGCTCTGCTGGGCTTAACGCGCGGCTCGAGCCGGGCACACATCGCGCGAGCGGCACTTGAAGGAATCGCGTTCCAAGTCGCGGATATACTCTCGGCGATGGAAAACGACTCAGGCATCCCGGTCCGCGAACTGCGGGTAGACGGTGGCGCTGCACGGAATGACCTACTAATGCAGCTACAGGCCGACCTCATGGGTGTCAACGTCACCCGTCCCTGCAACACCGAAACGACAGTGCTCGGCGCGTGCTATCTTGCCGGACTTGCCGTCGGCTTCTGGCCCGATCAGGAGGCCATTAGAAAGCAATGGCAGAGCGAACGGCAGTTCGTCCCGAAGATTTCGGACCAGGAGCGCCTGACGCGCCTTGGCCGGTGGCGACAAGCACTCGAAAGAGCAAAGGCGTGGCACTCAGACTAGCGTTATGCCCGTGACGCCGAACCGGGAAGAGCTGCTTCGTCGAATTGGAGGTGCAGGCGAATGGGATTACATCATTGTGGGCGGCGGAGCTACCGGGCTGGGAACCGCATTGGAGGCTGCCTCCCGTGGATACAAGACGCTGCTCCTCGAGGCATATGACTTTGCCAAGGCTACTTCCAGCCGCAGTACCAAGCTGGTTCACGGCGGTGTTCGGTATCTACAGCAAGGCAATATAAAGCTCGTACTCGAGGCTCTTCGCGAGCGCGGACGCATGCTGCGCAACGCCCCGCATCTCGCTCACCGGCAGAGCTTCGTGGTACCGGCTTACAGTTTTGCGGATCTGCCTTTGTATGGCGCCGGTCTGACGTTATATGATTTGCTGGCCGGCAAGGAAGGACTCGGCCGCTCTCGCATTCTCAGCCGAAAGAGCGCGATGGACGCGCTGCCGAATGTTCGGTCCTCGGGATTGCGCGGCGGAATTGTTTACTATGACGGCCAGTTCGACGATGCACGTTTCGCAATCGCGTTGCTTCGCACTTTGCTCGACCTGGATGGAGTGGCGCTCAATTATGCTCGTGTCACCGGGCTAATCAAGAGCAAAGGCCGGGTGTGCGGCGTTGCAGCAAAAGACATCGAGAGCGGGTCGGACTTCGAGGCAATCGGCAAGATTGTCATCAACGCCACGGGCATTTTCTCCGATGACCTGCGGCAGATGGATGAGCCGGGAGCCAAACCTATGCTCGCCGTGAGCCAGGGCACTCACTTCGTTCTTCCGCGACATTTTCTTTCTGGCGAGGCCGCTTTGATGATTCCCAAGACTTCCGACGGACGTGTCTTGTTCGCGATCCCGTGGCACGATCGCGTGGTTGTGGGTACCACGGACAATTCGGTTCCGAGACCTGTTTATGAGCCACACGCGATGCGCGAAGAACGCAATTTTCTTCTGGCTAATATCGATCGTTTTCTCGGTACCCGGCCGGTAGCCGCCGACGTGCTTAGCATATGGTCCGGCCAGAGGCCACTGGTGCGCCAACCGGATAAGTCAAGCACGGCGGCTATCTCTCGCGATCACACGCTTCTGATTTCGACCTCGAGGCTTGTTACCATCACAGGCGGCAAATGGACCACCTACCGACGAATGGGACAGGACGCGATTGATAGGACGACCGCAATCGCGGGATTGCCCTCCAGCAAATCTGTGACGGCGAATCTCAAGCTGCACGGGTGGACTTCTCAGCTCGACACCCCGGATGAGTGGCGCCGGGTCTATGGCTCCGACATCGCGGGATTGGAAAAGATGATCGCGGTATCGCCGGAACTCGGCAGACCGCTCCACGCGGGCCTGCCGTTTCGCAGAGTCGAGATTCCGTGGGCCGCAACATACGAAATGGCCCGCTGCGTCGAGGACGCTTTGGCTCGCAGAACCCGAGCACTCTTTCTGGACGCTCGGGCGGCTGTCGATGCTGCTCCAGAAGCCGCACGTCTCATGGCGCAAGCACTCGGACGGGACGAGCAGTGGCAACAGGAGCAGGTAAAGGCATTTGAAGAAGTAGCAAAAAATTACATTTGGACAGGTGAAACGGAATGAATGCAGCGGTATTTGGGGAGTTCATTGGAACACTGGTTTTGATTCTGCTCGGGAACGGAGTCGTAGGCGGCGTCCTGCTGAAAAGCACCAAGGCCGAGAATGCAGGCTGGTTGGTCGTTACGACGGGTTGGGGGCTGGCGGTGTTTGCGGGCGTTGCGGTCAGTATTTCGATGGGCGATTCCGACGCACATCTGAATCCCGCTTTTACTGTAGCCTCGGTCATCATGACTGGTCATTCCGAGCGGCTTTGGACGTATATTCCGGCACAGATCCTGGGTGCTATTGCGGGTGCGGTGCTCGTGTGGCTGATGTACCTTCCGCACTGGAGCATCACAAACGATCCGGGCAAGAAACTGGCATGCTTTTCAACGATTCCCGCGATACGAAGCTACGGGGCTAATTTCGTGAGTGAGATGATCGGAACTTTCGTACTGGTGCTGGTGGCATCCGCTCTGGTATCGAAGCGCCTGGCTCCGGGGGGGTTGGCGGCCGGTTTGGGCCCTGTGCTGGTGGGCGCGGTGGTCTGGAGCATCGGTTTGTCGCTGGGCGCCACAACCGGTTATGCGATCAATCCGGCGCGCGACTTGGGCCCACGTCTTGCTCACGCGATGCTGCCCATTCCCGCCAAAGGATCATCTGACTGGAGCTATGCGGGTGTACCGATTCTCGGACCAGTTTGCGGCGCGATCGTTGCCGCGATATTCATCAAATTTACGGGAATTTGAAATCAGTGCGGCAGTTGGAACGGAACAAGCACTTCCGTCATTATCGGGACCGGCTTGCCGTTGAATAGAGTCGGCCGATGAGTCCATTTAAGTACTGCTTCTCGCGCCGCATTGACCAGCAGTGGGTGACCGCGTACGAGCTGCAATTTTTCGATGTGGCCATCCGTTCCGATGGTCGCTGTGAATTCGACGGTACCTTGTATTCGTGCGTGCAACGCGAGAGGCGGATATACGGGATCGGTTTTTTCGAGCAAATTCGCTTCGGCGATCTTCGCGCCGATTCGCGGTGTGCCTGGTGATGCGACTGGTTGGGCGAGTGTCATGTTCGGGCCGGATTTTGGTAAGCGTCTCGTGAACAGCTCTTCCTGACGTACCGGCCGGCGCTGCGTCGTGGTGTCATGAGCAACACTGTCATCGAGGCGAAGCCGGCCAACCCGAAAGCAGACGAGTGGGCCGAACGAATCGCTGCGCAACAGCGCAGCGGAATGCCCGTGAAGCAGTTCTGTAAGGAACAGGGGCTGACGGAGTACTCCTTCTACGCCTGGCGCAAACGGCTCCAGGAGCAAGGGCCGGTGCGGTTCACCTTGGTGGAGAGGCGCGCGGGTCGGCAGGAGCGGACGGCGGAGCCGATATTGGAACTGGTATTGGCGACCGGCGAGCGGCTGCGCATCGGCGCTGGGTGGACGTCCCGACCTTGCGGACCGTGCTGGACGTGCTGCGGGGATGATCCACCTGCCCGCCAGCGTGCGAGTGTACCTCTGCCTTACCCGATATCGCGGTGGGCCGCGGCAACTGGACATTCTTTGGCAGCGACACCGGCGGCAAGACGGCGGCGGTGTTGCGAAGCTTCATTGCTTCCTGCAAGCGGTGCGGCGTCGAACCATTCGCCTGGTTCCGCGATGTCCTCTCGCGTATCCCGGCGCACTCCATCACCCGGCTGAGCGAATTGCTTCCGCACAACTGGGCTTCCGGCCAGGTTTAATTTAAAGTTGCTGGCTTTGGTTCGGAAATGGCAGATAAATGGCATAGGATGGTCCTCAGAGTGGAGTCTGTTAAATGGTGGCTCACTCGCTCGACACACTGACGCAAGATGTGCGCTACGCTCTCCGCATCCTGAAGAGCAGCCCTGGCTTTACCGCAGTCGCGATTTTGTCATTGGCGTTGGGAATCGGTGCCAACATCGCCATCTTCAGCCTAGTGGACGCCGTAACTTTGAAATATCTGCCGGTCGAGCGGCCTGGGGAGTTGATGCAGCTGCAATACCGCGCACCGGATTGGAGCAGTGAGTCGAGCACCTTTGCCAATCCGGTGTGGGAGCAAATGCGTGACGATCAAGACGTTTTCGCCGCGGCGTTCGCCTGGAGCAACAAGGATCAGTTGGATCTCACCCAAGGTGAGATGATGCGTCCTGCCAACGGGCTCTGGGTCAGCGGCAGATTTTTCAGCGCCCTGGGGCTGCATGCCGCAGTGGGACGCTTGATTTCCGATTCGGATGACCGGCGCGGTTGCCCAGCCGTGGCCGTACTCAGCTATGGCTTCTGGCAGGATCACTTCGGTGGGGCGAAGAGCGCCATTGGCCGCACACTCTCTCTCCGCAGCCGAGTCTTTGAAGTGATCGGCATTGCGCCACGCGGCTTTTTCGGCATGGAAGTAGGTGATAAGGTCGACTTGGCGATGCCCATCTGCGCTACAGCGATCTTCGACGGAAAAAAGCCGCGGTTAGACGATGGCAACTTTTTGTGGCTGAACGTAGGAGGTCGCATCCATCCGAAGATGAGCAGGGCTCAGCTAACGTCGCGACTCAGAACCATTTCGACTAGGATCTTCATACCGCAGGATGCCTCGCCGGAGGAACGCCAGTACTTGTCGAAGGCAGCATTGACGGCAATTCCCGCTGCCGCGGGCATTTCTCGTTTACGGAACCAATTCAGCCAGCCACTGCAAATCCTGATGGCTATAGTCGGCCTTGTGCTGCTCATCGTCTGTGCTAACCTCGGGAGCCTGACCTTGGCTCGCACCGTAACACGCGATAAAGAATTCGCGGTGCGGCAGGCACTGGGGGCCAGTCGCACACGCCTGATTCGTCAACTCTTGACTGAATGGATTCTGGTTTCATCAGGTGGCGCATTGCTCGGCGCGCTTCTCGCGCGCTGGACCGGAGCTCTGCTGGTGCGCATCATATCGACCTCGCAGAATTCGGTCTTCCTCGACTTATCCCTCGACACGCGCATCATTGGATTCGTTCTTGCGGGCGCTGGGCTCACACCCCTTCTCTTCGGCCTCTTACCTGCTTTGCACTCGACGCGGGTGGCGCTGAGTTCAGCCATGAAAGGTAGCCAGTCTTCGGAAGCCGGGCGATCGCTGCGTTTTCACGTGCGCAGGTGGATCATTGGTTCACAGGTGGCACTCTCACTGATTCTCCTGGTGGCTGCCGGCCTTCTGCTGAGAAGTTTCGTGAAGCTGGTGACGCTTGACATCGGTTTCGACCGCAATAATGTCCTGCTGGTACACACTGATTTGCAGGCGGCAAAAATACCGGTAGATCGACAGGCCGCCACCTACGACGAGATCGAACGCCGCCTGAGCGCCTTGCCTGGTGTCCTTTCAGTCGGTCGTTCTATGATCACCCCGATCTCCGGTGACTTGGGCGTGAACACCAGCGTTCGCACCGAGTGGACGAAACCGTCGATCGCTCAGAAAGACTTTGCCGGTTGGTCGGATGCTGACACGAAATTCGTGGTCTACCAAGACTACATCTCGCCGGGCTATTTGCCGACGCTGCGAATGCGATTACTAGCCGGGCGTAATTTCACCAGCGCTGATATGCGAAGTTCGCCTGCCGTAGCTATCGTCAATCAGACTTTTGCGCGTCGGTTCTTTCCTGGCTTGAACCCGATCGGCAGGGCGTATTTAGAAGGCTCTCCCGCTAAGCCAGTCGAGGTTGTGGGACTGATAGAGGACTCCAAATATCTTTCGCTCCGCGAGGAAAACCTCCCCACGGCCTTTTTGCCTCACGAGCCATCTGACCTGGGAGGTCGCGACACTCTGGAATTGCGTACGGCGATACCACCGGCGCGACTGATCGTACCAGTTCTTGCCGCGGTCGCCGAAGTGAGTCGTGCAATTCCTCTCGAGTACCACACGTTGGCCGATCAAGTGAACGATTCGTTAGTTCAGGAGCGCTTGTTGGCAATTCTTTCGGGTTTCTTTGGTGCGCTGGCGCTAATACTGGCGATGGTTGGCCTGTATGGCACGTTTAGCTATTTGGTGACGCAGCGGCAAAAAGAATTCGGCGTGCGGATGGCACTAGGGGCGGAGCCGACCTCGATCTTGGCTCTCGTCATGCGAGACCTCGTCGCAGTGTTGTCTGCAGGCTTAGTTGCTGGCATCTTGATTTCGCTGGCCGCCACGCGCGTACTGCAACAAATGTTGTTTGGCCTAACGCCGCGCGACGCAACAACGATGTTTTTGGCAGCTGGTGTTCTCTCGGCCGTGGCCCTGCTCGCCGGATACATTCCCGCTCGCCGTGCCACGAGGGAAGATCCCATGACTACACTGCGACAAGAATGAGCGTGGATTAGTCTGGCACCTGCTGCAGCGGTTTGTTACGTTCTTCATGCTCTGACGTTCTGACCCTTTCTGTATGAGTTCGAAGGCGCGTTGCTGCTGATTTGGCCGGTTACCGACATTGACACTCGCGAGCATGCTGCCTACGCGGCTCAAAAGCGCAGGATCATCAGAGGACTGTAATTCGGCATCGAGCTTTGAAGCGACTTCCGGGCTCGGTTCCACTAGATCGACAGAAACGTGGCCGTCCGGGCGAAGAAGCGCGATTTCGGCTGCCGCATAGATGGTTGCGATAGCCCGCGTATATTTGCCCGGTTGAGCGGAATCGATCCCTTGCGCTTCTCGCAGCAGATTCAAAGCGCGATCCGGATCTTCCTGTTGAAAAAAATCTGGCTGCATTGAAGAGGAAATCTCAGAGTTTGGCTCTGCGGAGATGGATGGCCTGTTCCCAAGCAGCAGCAAGTCGCTGGATGTCTACGGGCGCGACAAAGAGTAGTTCGGACTGCGATGAGGAAAGTCAGATAGTTGCATCGCTCGGGCCTCGGGATGATGCTGTACAAACCAAAGGACCTGATCCACAAACTCGCTTGCTTCCGATGCTGGCGGTAGTAGAACAGCAGCCTGGTACGCGTTTCCAGATTATCGGGATCAGCCTCGAGGGAAGATTGAAGCTCCGGGGCCTGTTCCGGAGTCGTTGACGGGCTCTGGCTCCAATCATCAGCTAAACGGGTATCGATCTTTACCGCCGTCTGACCCGCCGCCTCGAATCGCGCGGCTGCTGACAGGTAGAGCGCCGGTACGAAAAGAATGGGCCTGAGGACGGAGATCACACGCCGCCCTTTCCGTAGCTGCGACATGTCTATAAACAGCCGCTCGATACGCCTTCTGATGGGTGCATGGTGCACGACCGCGGCAGCTCCCGAAAGAACCCGGCCACCCCGTACGCCAACTTCAGAGGCGAAAGCTATGAGCATTTCGGCATACGCTTCGGGTGTGTCGAGCGCAGTCAGCGTCTGCTCATCGCATGCTTCCTCGGCCAGCGTGAGAGGCGTCTTAACAAGAACCAGGAGAGCGGATTGAACCAGAACAGGCGACTGGCGAACGAAGCGAGCAGCGAGTTCTTGAATCGCGCCTGCGGACGTGAATCATCTCATGCATCAAAACCGCGCGCAGTTTTTCCTGCTCCCACTTCCGCCAGGCCAGCGCCAAAGGGCAAATCGGAGTTCGGCCGTCTTGTGCCGCAGCAGCCAGTCGAAACAGCCACACAGGGCCGCCAGCACTGCAGAGCGCAGCAACGTACCGAAGGCCAAAACGAGCAACACCCAACCAAGCGTTTCCACTTCAATGCCCGTCATGTTTAACCTGCTCCTTCTTCGTGGGCTTTTCTTTATTCGAAATGCGGGCGGCCCGCTCCCGACCGAGCCGGGCGGTAATGTTGCGCAATTCGTCCGGATCCACTAATTCGTGGTCCACCATACCAACCAGCAGCGATTCGAGAGAGCCGTGACAGAAACGATCCAGAATCTGCTTGACTGCGCGGGCGGCGACACTCCGTGGATGATCGATGCCCGAGTAGACAAAGGTTCGGCCTTCCACGATGTGAGCTACGTACCCTTTCTCCTCAAGCCGGGTCAGGACGGTGCGGACCGTCGAATCCTTCAAAACGCGTTTCGGTGCAAGCGACCTCTGGACGTCGGCTGCGGTAGCGCCGCCGCGGCTCCAAAGAACTTGCATAACATCTTGTTCCAATTCTGAGAGGCGCGGCTGACGAGACATGGTCGCTACATTTTGTAGCACTACGGAATGTAACTCTGCCGAGTAACTGTGTTAATGAATTGCTTGGAATGCAAAAGCAAAAGGACTATCCCGCGACTCAAAGGTCCGCGGGATAGTCCCTATTTTGTTGCAGCTAGCCCGCTACTCTAAGCGGTCGCCGAAAAAGACTTGTCGGTTCGACCACCGCGCAACTCACGTTCGGCTCGGTTCCAATCCTCTTCAGGCGAGCCCTCAGGGCAGCCACGCTCATGCCAGCAGCGATAAGCGTGGGCGGCGATTTCGTCGTGGGATAACGCCGTGGTTTCAGCCCTGTCACGGAGATTTGCCCCGCTGTCGCTCAACGGCGTTGTGCCTAACCCGGTTGGGCCCGGTTCGATGTTGGGCGCCGGTGACCGATTCGAGGATCCCGGATCCAGGTGGGTGCTGCCTGCGCCGGCTCCCGCTCCAGCCCGGACACCTGAAGTGTCCGCTCCTCGCGCACCGACCGAGAGATTCGCGTCAGCGGCGACGGTGTCATTTACGCTGAGACCTCTTCGCGGCGTACCCGCCACCCGCGATTCCTCAGCTTCTTCCAAGCCGGTATTCGATACTTTCTTCGTGCCGGTCTTATCGTCAAGTAGTTCGTTCAGTTTGGGGTCAATCATGCACACGGCCTCCCAACTAATCGACGCACAGGCGGCCGGAATGTGCATCAAAAAGAAAGTCGAATCCTCACAAGGAGAGCGTCGTATCTATTCCCCAGCAACGCTGCTAGGAACTGCCTTAAGCTTTTCGCGCTGCTCTTTGAGAATGGCCTTACGACTGAGCTTGATCTTGTTGCCTTCCAGAGCCAGAACCTTTACCAGGATTTGATCGCCTTCCTTCAGCTCGTCGCGGACATTCTTGATGCGACTTTCGGAAATTTCACTGATGTGCAACAATCCGTCCGTTCCAGGGAAGATTTCTACAAACGCACCGAAATCAGCTATGCGGACCACTTTTCCGAGGTAGGTCGCTCCTACTTCCGCGACTGCGGCAATATCGGTAACCATTTGCATTGCACGATTTGCAGCGGCCCCATTCGAGGCGAAGATATTGACCGTGCCGTCATCTGAAACATCGATCTTGACGCCGGTCTGATCGATAATCCCTTTGATCACCTTGCCACCCGGTCCGATCAGCTCGCGAATCTTGTCTGTCGGGATCTTGGTCGTGTAGATGCGGGGCGCATACTGCGAAAGTTCTTTGCGGGGCTCTTCGATGGTGGCCAGCATTGTGTCGAGGATTTCCAAGCGGCCTTTGCGCGCCTGCTCCAAAGCTTCCGCCATGATCTTTGTCGTCACGTTGGTAACTTTGATATCCATCTGCAGCGCAGTGATGCCTTCGCGGGTTCCGGCCACCTTGAAATCCATATCGCCGTAGTGGTCTTCCGCACCGGCGATGTCGGTAAGAACCGCGTACTGATCGCCTTCGATCACCAGCCCCATTGCGATACCTGCAACCGGTTTGGTGAGCGGCACGCCGGCATCCATGAGTGAGAGCGTCCCACCGCACACGCTGGCCATGGAGCTCGAACCGTTGGACTCCAGGATGTCGCTGACTACGCGCAGAGTGTAGGGAAATGCCTTCTCGTCCGGAATCATCGGTGCGAGAGAACGTTCGGCGAGCGCGCCATGGCCGATTTCACGGCGACCCGGGCCGCGCATAAATCCAACTTCGCCAACGCTAAATGGGGGGAAGTTGTAGTGAAGCATGAAGCGTTTCGAGGTCTCGCTGAGATCGAACATCTCGATGCGCTGCTCGTCGTCTTTGGTGCCGAGGGTAGTAGTTACCAGGGCCTGGGTCTCACCCCGGGTGAAGATGGCTGAGCCGTGGGTGCGCGGCAAAACGTTGACCTCGCAGGTGATCGGCCGGATCTGATCGAATGCCCGTCCATCGGGGCGTCTACGCTCCTTGAGCATTTCGTCCCGAAAGATGCGCTCCTTCAGATAGTCGAAGGTCTTGCCGGCTTCCACCAGGTCCGCTTCTTCGGTGAAGAGCTCGAGCGCCTTAGCTTTCGCCTGATCGACCCGGCTGTAGCTTTCGATTTTGGTGTATTTCTGGGTGTTTAGCGCGTCGGTCAGGTCTAGGCGAATGCTGTCCGAGATTTTGTCGAGCGTCGCCTGATTGGAGGGAGCCGCAGTGAACTCGCGTTTCGTTTTGCCGGCGGATTTCACCAGCTCTCGGATGGCGGCAGCTATTTTCTTGCAGCAACCGTGGCCGAACTCAATGGCCGCCACAACTTCCGATTCCGATGCTTCGTTCGCCCCGGCCTCGACCATGACGATGCCTTCATCGGTACCGGCGACGATGATATTCAGCTTGGAATCCTTACTCTCTTCGTAGGAGGAATTGGCTTTGTACTGGCCATTGATCAAGCCGACGCGAACGCCTCCCAAGACGTGCTGGAACGGTATATCGGAGATGGCCAAGGCCGCGCCGGCGCCAATAATGGAGAGGACGCCAGGGTCATACTCGGGGTCGGCCGAGAGCACCATCGCGATGATCTGAGTTTCGTGGCTGTAGCCCTCCGGGAACAGCGGCCGGATCGGACGATCGATCAAACGGCTGGTGAGGATCTCCTTCTCTGAAGGACGGCCTTCACGTTTTATGAAGCCGCCCGGAAACTTTCCGGCGGCATATGTGTACTCGCGGTAATCCACCGTGAGCGGAAAAAAACTGGCTCCAGGCTTCGGCTTTTCCGCCGAGGTGGCCGTAACCAGCACCACCGAATCTCCCGAGCGAACAACTACAGACCCACCGGCCTGTTTGGCAATCTTGCCGGTCTCAAGCGAGACCTTTGACCCATTCAGGTCAATTTCAACTGTATGCGACATTTAATCATTTCCCGATGCGTGATCCGCATCAAATTCTTCAAGGCACACCTTAACCGTCAGCGATCGCGGCGTGCGGATCTACTCTCGGGACCAAGTGAGGACTTAGAGCTGGAAGCGAAGGAACCACCCTCCAGGGTGGCGTTGCGCGTACGTACGTCGGAGTGAACAACCCAACCCGCGCCTGCTTGAGGATCGTGAATCTAGCGGCGGATGCCGAGACTCTGAATCAGAGTCTTATAGCGCTCCGGACTGCGGTCTTTCAGATATTTGATCATCTTTCGGCGCCTGGCGACCATCGACAGCAACCCGCGGGTGGAGTGATAGTCTTTCCGATGCGTCTTGAGGTGATCAGTCAACTGAGAAATCCGCTGACTCAGAAGGGCGATTTGGACCTCTGGCGAACCGGAGTCCGACTTGTGAATCCGGTACTTACTGATGACTTGCGACTTCTCTACAACCGCCAAGGCCATGCTAGAAAACGATACTCCTCGTCTTTACCTTAATCTCGATTATTTCCTTACAAGCGTAACACACACGTCCTGCGCGTGTTAGGGGTCAGGGCTCGTCTTCTGCACCGAGGGC
The DNA here is from genome assembly GCA_963841675.1 of Terriglobia bacterium. GTDB lineage: Bacteria > Acidobacteriota > Terriglobia > Bryobacterales > Bryobacteraceae > Bog-105. Next base: position 142,790 of record CAWJEH010000005.1, on the reverse strand, counting down.
TGCGGCGACGCCGGGCTTCTCGAGGTACGGGATTCCGTTTTTCATCCAGTCCGGTTCATCCGCGCCCTTGAGATAGTAATCGAAGAACTGCTGCAGGCGCACCGAGTAGTCCTTCTGGTCAGCGCGGCGCCGCAGATTATGCGGTTCGCCGTTGTAGGTGAACATGTAGACTTCCTTGTTGAGCCGACGGAGAGCCAGGTAGTATTCGATGCCCTGATACCAGGGAACAGCGTCGTCCGCATCGTTATGGATCATCAGGAGAGGCGTATTGACGCGGTCCGCCGCAAAGATCGGTGAGTTCTCTATATAGCGCAGCGGGTATTCCCACACGCTTCCGCCGATGCGGCTTTGCGTGCGCTCATATTGGAATTGGCGAGGGATGCCCGGCCCCCACCGGATGCCGTCGTAAGCGCTGATCATGTCGGCTACGGGCGCGCCAGCGGCGGCAGCACGGAAGCGATTGGTCCGCGTGATCATATAGGCGATCTGATAACCGCCCCAGCTGTGCCCCTGAATACCGATTGCGCGCTCATTGACAAAGCCACGGTTGACAACCGCCTGAATGGCAGGCAAAACGCAATCGAGCGCACTCTGCCCGGGGTACCCGACTTTATAAGCTATGTCCGGCTCCAGCACCAGATAGCCGTTGCTCACATAGACGCTCGGACTGATCACGTTGTAGGGCCGCGGCTCGATGAAGTTGTTTACATTCTGTGTCAGCCGCTCGTAGATATAGACCAACATCGGATATTTTTTCTTCGCATCGAAGTTTTCCGGCTTGTAAAGCGTGGCTTCGAGCGGTACGCCGTCGACATTGTTGAAATGAACGATCTCGGCAGTACCCCAGAGCAGTCCCGCCATTTGGGGAGCAGCGTCGCTGACTTTCTTGAACAACTGGAACGTTCCATCCGTCACCAGCAGATCCGGATACTGGCTAAAGGTTGAAGCTGCTGTTACATACACATTTGCATCGCGTGCCTTGATTGGTGAGGCGAAGTTCTTCGCTTCAAGAATGAGCTTCCGGGGCGGCGCTGCCGAACCGATTGAGGATGTATAGAAGCCCGTTTCCCGAGTGAGATCGTTTTCCGCCCGCAGCAGGAGCGGCTTGGCGGGATCGATCCAGCGTGTTGCCGGATCGTCAGTCTCAAAACGCACGATGCGGAATTGCAGCTTGCTCTTACGCCCTGCGCCATGGGTGATGTCGACCGCGGATGAGCCGTCGGCGCGGCAATCCCAAATGTCGTAGCGGTCGTAAATCAGCACTGAGAGCCCGTCGCGCGTCCATCCGCCAAGGCGGTAGGACGCGGCGAACCCAGGGATATCGTGCTGCTCGTTTGCGAAGGATACTCCGAGCTTCGCAGTCAGGTTGATTGTGCGCGCATCCGCCGTCGAGATGACGATCCAGTCCTTACCGTCGAAGTAGATCGCGTATTTGGAGCTGGGCGACCAACTGGCGTGGTTGATATGTTTTGGCGCAACCAGCTTTCGTTCTCCGGTAGCCGTGTTCACCAGGTAAGAATCGGCATAGTCGGCATCGTATTCTTCTAACCGCCGATAAGCGCGGTCGTCGTCCCCGATGGCGTAGGAGCCATCCTCGCTGGGTGAGACCTCATTCATCTCGGGCGTGGCCAACTGCAAAAACCTGTGGTCCGCGATGTCATACATGGCGCGATACGAGCGAAAGCGTTCGGTGTGCGCACGTATCTTCTGCATCGGCTGAATATAATCGTCTTTCCAAGACCACAGGTCGACCGAAACGCGCTCGTCCTCGGGCACGCTGGTATCCAGAGTCTTGTACGAACGTTCAGGGGCTGTGCCGAAGAAGATGCGCGTGCCGCCCTTAGCCACAGTGAGGGTCGCCTTATCGGAAAGGATCCAATCCGCCGGAAAGCCGGCGACCTGATCTGAAACAAGTTCGACCGCAGCAGACGTCCCGCGTTCCCAGGCGTACAGCTTGTAGTGACGCTCCTTGGCAGTCGGGTCGTCGCGGTCGCTCAGGAAAGCAAGACGGGTCTGATCCTCATCCCAGGCGAGTTTGTTGAAGATGCCCGGTCCAGACAAGAGTGCCCGCGGCGATTCGTCGATTCCGGGAGTGCATTCGAAGACGCCGTTATCCGAACCCCTTTCAGAATTGACGGCAAACGCAAGAGTCTTCCCGTCTTTGGTGAGCATGTATTCGGAGACCTGGTGGAATCGCCGTTCGGAGCCCTGCTCCAGGTTTCGCAGCACCAGGTCACCGGTTTCGATCTTCTTGCGGCCACCTGGAAGGGTAGGCTGGATCGTTAGGTTGTCCGGAATATCGAGATACGCTACGTAGGCGCCCCCTTCCGCCGACAACTGAAAATCCTTGACCGTCTTCTCCCGAAAGATGGCTCCGGAAGCGAGGTTGATCGCCACAAGATCGCCTTTGGGATCCCGGCGCTGGGCGGCGTTCACGATGGGCACGACCTGATTCCGGCCCACACGCCGTGGAGCACTTTCCGTATTCGGACGCGTCGTGCGCATTCGCTCGCGTTTAGCCTGCTCAACTTCGGCGTGCGTGGCGAATGTGGTGAATATGAGAAACTTGCTGTCCGCTGAAAACCGTACGGCGACTCCGGGAGGAACCGGAGGGGCTTCCTCGGTCTGCGGATTCGAGTAATTCGGAGGCGGAGGCGGAGGCAGCTCACCAATTGGCTGGCGGATCTCTTTCCCGTTCCTTAAATCGCGTAGAACCAATTCGCCGTCACCCTGCTGTGGGAATAGCGCATACGCGAGATAATGCCCATCATTTGAGAGAACCTGGTTCTGGATATGGCGCCAGGAATCATAGTCATCCTGCGTCAGCGGACGCTTACTACCGAGCAGCGGAAAAATCAGAAACAGGGATACAAGGACAGCTTTGAACATCGTTCAGCTTGAATGTTCGTCTTACCGGACGCGATCTTGCTGGTGAGTGGTTCCTTCGACCTGCGTCGAGGCGACCAAATTCTTCACATCGTCCAGTTCTTTCTTCAGGCGGGCATTCCGGCGGGCGAGGCTGATGACATAGAGAAGCACGATCAGCCAGGCCGCCAGGAAACCGTAAAACATGAACGTTAAATTGCGGAGTTCCATATGTCCTCAGTTATCCTGCATTGGCAAGGCGGCGCAGCGAATCGATCTCGCGCGCGGTAGACTCCTGGCGCGTGCGGACCAGCACGAGTGCGCCGGCAACCATCAGTATCGCGAGGAAGTTCAGATAGAGCATATGCTCCATGGCCGGATCGATATTTCCTCCACCCGTTCGGATTGTGAGCACAGGAGATGGATGCTGCGTGCGGAACCATTCGATGGATTTCCAGACAATGACCACGTCGACGCAGCCGAAGATGCAGAGCGCTGCAGACAGTCTGGCACGCTGTGTCGGCTCGTCTACCGCGCGGCGCATCATCATATATCCGGCAAAGATTAGAATGCATACGAGAAAGGAAGTAAGACGGGCATCCCAGGTCCACCAAATCCCCCATTCGACACGAGCCCAAATACTGCCGCTGACGATGTTCACGAGCATGAAAACGACTGAGACTTCGACCACTGAAGCCGCCAAGGAGTCGTAACGAAAGTTACCTGTGGAAAGATAGAGGACGCTGAGCGCCAGGGCGACGAAGCAGCCCAGCATACCGGTAATCGCAGCCGGAACGTGGAAATAGATGATACGGTAGATCGGACCTTGCAAGGCGTCATCCGGCAGCGTCAGGAAGATTTGATAGAGGTCGTACGACAGCAGCAGCGCGGCCGCGATCGCAAGCAGAATGGCTACCTTCTCGCGCATGAACTTTCCTCTTTCTTATTTTGACTTTAATTCACCAGGATAGTATCCGCCAACAGCAGGGCCAGCGCGGTAAATACAATATCGAAAACCACCAGTACACGCCACCAGATTGAAAGATCCCCCTGGGGCGGCTGGATGAGAAACAGCCCTTTCGTCAGCTCGATGGCGGCGATCAGCAAGGGAATCAATAGCGGATAGACGATGACGGGAAGCATCAAATCCCGGAGACGCAGGTTGACCGTGAGCGCGCCAAAAACCGCGCCCAAGGTTGCGATACCCCAGGTGGCTAAAGCGAAGACACCAGCGAGGGCGCCCGGGTGCACCCACCAGCGCACGCCGTAGAAGATTCCGAAAACGCAAAGCGAGAGGAGCTCAACTACGAGCAGCGTGGCGAAAATGCCGACTGCTTTGCCGATCAACAAGCTTCCGGCTGAGAGTGGGGATGACAGAAGAGCATCCAGACATTCATTGGGCAGTTCGCGGGCAAATCCACGGTTGAAGACCAAGGCTCCCGCAAAGACGAAGACGATCCAAAGCAGGCCCCCTTCGTTCTGCTGTATCTCCTCAGATGTCACATCGAACGCGAAACTCAGGAGCAGCAGAATCGCTATCGCGAAAGCCGCAGACGCATTCAATGATTCCTTGGTGCGAATCTCTACTGAAAGATCTTTCCGGGCGACCAGTAACGCCTGCCTGAGTGTTCTCAAGCGGCTCCCAACTCCGTGTAGAGGCGATAGAGATAGCCTGGGTCGTCTATCATCTCCGGCGTCCTCTCACCCGAATAACGCAGACGCCCATTCTCTACCAGCGCTACGTGCGAGGCGATCGCCATAGCTTCCCTGAGTTGATGAGTCGAAAGGATGATGGTCGCGCCGCCGTGCCGCGCTTCGACCAGTAGTTCGCCCAGCATCGCGATAGCGCGGTCATCGAGTGACGTGAACGGCTCGTCGAGCAGCAGCAGTTGCGGAGAATGCAGAAATGTGCGGGCAAGCGCCAGCCGCTGCCTCATCCCGCGTGAGAACTGGCGAACGGGCATGTTCGCGACGCGATCGAGGCCGACCCGGCTCTAGCCAATGGCCGGCTACTTTGCGCACTTCTTTCACTCCGGAAACACGCGCAAAAAAGTTGAGATTCTCGCGCGCAGAAAGATCTTCGTAGACGCCGATGCCATGTCCGAGAAAGCCGATCCGACGACGCGCCTCTTCGTTGCGAGGCGGCCGCCCGAACAGACGAATTTCGCCGCGCTGAAAAGGAGACAGCCCGGCCAGGATGCGCAGCAGAGTGGTCTTCCCGGCTCCGTTTCTCCCAAGCAACGCACAGCAGGAGCCTTCCTCAACGGTGAGGGTGCAATCGCGCAGCGCTGCGTAATCGCCGTAGAACTTCCAAACGCGCTCCAGCTTGACTTCAGGCATTCACGTTGCAGCTTACTTGCCGTAAGGCGAACGTACCGGAGAACTTCGGAATAACACAACCAGTCCGACCGCAAGAACACCAAAGGCCAGGGTGACGAGCCAGATCATGTGGTGGTAGATCGCAGGATCGCCCTGGGTCACTTCCGGTGAATCGGAGTCGTCACCTGCAGTCGCATCGCTAGCCGCCGATCGAAACGCTCCGGTGCCCGTAATGTCTGCCGAGAAATCATTGGCGGCGGTCACTGTATAGATGGTTGCCTGGGTCTTCGGCTCCGTTCCGACCTTTTCCAAATCGGTTCCGCTCAGCGTTACTCCAGGCGGCGCGATCAACCTCAAGGGTCCGGTAGGCATTCCTTTCACGCCCACCACTCGGCCCCGGTAGGTGAAGGGCGAACCTGCCGGCAATGCATAGTTCACGTCAAACTCTGTTTGGCCTGGCTTGATGGGAAAGTTCACTTTGAATACATTCTCTTGGCCAGTCCTCTCAGCAGCGCGCGGGAGCGGCATGCCCTGCGGACCGGAAGCATTCACGCGTACCTGTCCATTTGCGGCCGGCGGGAGAAAAAATACCAAGCCACCCAACGCGTCATTATTGTAGGTGGTCTGCGAGCTGTTCTGAATGATTACGGTCTCGGTGACCGCAATTTGACTCGTGGACGGTTCCAAGGTCAGCATGCGCTCGGCAACCCGCGCAACGGCAGGGGATTTCGTCGCCTCAAACACATCGACCTCAACGTTCGAAGTCGGGATGTTGGGCGTCATCAGCTTGTTGTAATCTACGCCCTTATACTTCGCCTGCAGCAACTGCGGGCCACCTCCCGGCTGATCTTTTTCAAACGCGAAGTGGCCAGCGCTGTCCGTGGTTGTGTTGCCGATCGTCTGCATCCCGTTCTGGCCGGGCTTTATCAACGCCATGCTGACGCCCGCTGCTGGTTTACCGGTTGTGCGGTTGATTACCGTTCCGTCAATCGTCGCAAAGGCCGGTATAGAGCACAGCAAAAAGCAAACAAGATGCCTCATGCGATGGCCTTCCCGCATTCTCCACAAAATTTCAGCGCTTGAGCAAACGTTGCGCCGCAGTGGGGACAGACCGTGCTCGCCTTTTGGGGCTTGCGGGCCACTTTGGCGGTTCGTGTTGTAGCCAGTCCCAAGCGCTGCACGTTTTGCTCAATTTCGGCCAGCACACCGGCCAACTCCCGTTGCAGTGCCAGCTTATTCTGCTGGTAGTCGCCGTCTGACAATTTACCGAGCCGATACTCGAACTGTAAATCGCGCAGATTCCCGTAGATGGCCTGCTTGCGATCTTCGAGATGTTGAATTGGCGAAATGGGGATCGGTTCCGGAACATCCTTGTCGCGTATTGCAAGGGTGAAGTAAAGCGCCGCGAGCGAGATCACGACGGCCGCCGCAGTGATCATTTCCTGTTGGCCGACTCGGCGCCGTCCTCCCCGAGCTCGCGGTCAATCTGCCCTCGAAACCGCTCGATGAGCGTTTCGTCGATCTGAGTCAGAGGCGCAGGCTCTTTGCGATGCCGCTTTACAAAAGTCCAGTAGATGAAGAAGCCAATGACCAATACTATTCCGGGCATGATCCATGTGACCAGCGGGCCCAATCCTTCTGCGGGCGGCGAAGCCAGAGCGACGATTCCTTCCTCGCGTACGATCGTATTCACTACGTCGCTATCGGCCATTCCCTTTTGCTTAAGATCGTAGATTCGATGCCGCAGCGGATCGGCTGAACTGCAGCGCATCATCGGACAGTCGCCCACGGTGTTGCGGCAGCCACCACAGCGGCAGGCGAGCTTCGCACCCACACGGACTACGTCTGGGCTCAGGAAGGACGCATCCTGCGCTATCAGAACCGCCGAAAGAACCGAGAAGAAAACTAAAAAAAGCTTAAGATTGGACCGTTGCAGGCGCACTCGCAAACCCTACTATCTCCGTGCGCGCATATTGCAAACGCACCTTCCCTGGAATCAGGCAGACGATTGTTCCGGCCAGCACGACGAAATAGCCGATCCAAATCCACGAAACCAGCGGAAAGACATACATCTGAAAAATCGCTTTCGTATTGTCCGGCGATATACCGGAAAAATTCACATATAGATCTTCATTCAGCCGGCGACGGATGCCAACCAGCGAGGACTGCTCCTGGCTCGATTTATACAACCGGATCTCGGGTTGCAGTTGATCGATCACCTCACCATTGCGCGAGACATCCAGAACCGCGTGGCTGAATTCATAGTTATCGTTCTCGCCGCTGTTGACGCTGAGCAACTTCAGGTCGTAATGCCCGAAATGAACGTTCTGATTCAATCCCACGCTGCGCGTTTCGTGCAAATCGAACGCTCTGCCTGTAAAGCCGATGAACATGAGCACTATGCCCATGTGCACCAGGTAACCACCGTAGCGCCGCGTGTTCCGCCAAGTGAGCTCGAAAGCCGCTCGCGGCAGAGGCAAGTGTTCCTTAGATTGAATGGCCCGCGAGCCCTTCCAGAACTCGCTCAGGATGGTTGCGATCACGAAACTGCACAGACCAAAAGAGAGCAGTGGAGCGACACGATGGATACCCGCCGCCAACAGGACTGCCATCACACCCAGACCGACCGCGCCGGGAATCAGGAACGCACGCCGGAGACTGCTCAAGGAGCTCTTGCGCCAGGCGATCAGCGGGCCCACTCCCGTCAACAAAAGGAGGAAAAGCGCAATAGGCACATTCACGCGATTGTAGTAGGGAGCATCGATGGTCTCCTTTTCGCCGGTAAGGGCTTCCATCAGAACCGGGAACAGGGTGCCCCAGAGGACTGCGAAACAGCTCGCCAGCAGAATGAGGTTATTGAACAGAAAACTCGATTCCCGCGAAATCACGCTTTCGAGCTTCACTTCGCTTCTGAGATAGGGCAGGTTCTTGATGATGGCAAACGCAGTGAGCGCCATGCCAGCTATTACAAACGTTGTGAAATAAGGCTTCACTGGCGATTGGGCAAAGGCATGGACGGAAGCTACTAACCCCGTGCGCGTCAGCGTCGTGCCCAAGATACTCAGCAGGAACGTGGCCGAGACGAGCACCATGTTCCACACCTTCATCATCCCCTTCTTTTCCTGCATCATCACCGAATGCAGAAAGGCAGTTGCCGTAATCCACGGCATGAGGGAGGCATTTTCGACGGGGTCCCAAACCCAGTAGCCGCCCCAGCCCAGCACTGTGTAGGCCCAATACATTCCGAGCGAGACGCCAGTGCTTTGGAACAGCCACGTAACGATCGCCCAGCGGCGCGTGGTGTGAATCCAGCCCTCGCCAGGCTGCTTGGTAATGAGGGATGCCATGGCGAATGCGAACGGCACAGTGAAGCCCACGTAGCCCAGGTAGAGCATGGGCGGATGAATCGCCATAGTCCACCATTGGAGTAGAGGGCTTAACCCGTTGCCATCGGGAGCTTGAATGATCCCGCCGCCCGCCATCAGCATCTTGAACGGACTGGCGACGAAGGTGATCATACCTACGAAAAAGGCGAGGGTGGTCATCAAAATCGCGACCACGATCGGCATCATGTCGCGAAATTTGCGCCGATTTGTATAGACAACCACCGCCGAATACGTGGAGAGAATCCAGCTCCAAAACAGCAGTGAGCCTTCCTGGCCTCCCCACCATGCAGTGAACTTATAGACTCGCGACATCGCCCGGTTGCTGTGCGCGGCTACATACGCCATGCGGTAATCGCCCGTGAGGAGAGACGTGACGAGAACAGCGGCGGCAACAGTCAGCAATATCCAAATGGCGTAGACCGCTCGTTCAGCGCTTACCGTGAGAAAGGGACGTTTGCCGTATTTGCCGGCAATCGCGGAAGCCACAGCAAACACGGTCAGGCAAAAAGCTATTAGGACGGAAAGAGCGCCGATGTTTTCCATTAGGCTGCGAGAGACTCCTCTATCTAACTAACTAGCGCGAGCCGGCGCAACAGGTTCGTGCGACACGCTGCGCGGGTTGGGTTTGGCTTCATATTTAGAAGCGCACTTGGCCTGGATCTTGTTGGCCTGAAATACGCCGTCGGGCCCCAGTCGCCCGTCGGCCAGCGCCTTCGCGTTGTCCTTGAAGGTATCCGGCAAAGGATCGGAACCCGAGTAGAGTACCTTAAGACTTTTGCCCGCCTCTTGCATGACAAACGATACGGCCATTCCATTCTTAACGATAGATCCGGGTACCACTTCACCCGAGACCCGCAGCCGTTCGTGTTGTGCGGGGTTGCTCATCTGATCGAGTTCGGGAATGGTTTTGTAGTATGCTTTGGTGTCTTTGACACCTCCAACACCAAGCCAAACGAGCGATCCGACGATCAAGACGATCAGGGTCCCGAACTTCACGTACGTCTTCATAAATGCTTTTGGGGGGTTAAAACTTTAGTATATCGCCGGTTGGAGCTAAGGAGGATTCTGGCGGTAGGGGCGGATCCTGCGAAGATTGCCTAGATGGTTGGGTTTATGGAGCTACCACTTCGATCCCCGCCACCTGACTCGACTGCTCGGGGCCAGGCAAACTGCTTTGCCGCAAGCCTTTCAGATGAAAAGCGATATCGAACACCTCATCTAGCGAGTAGCAGTTAAAGATATGTCAACCGGGAACAACGTATTTTCGCCCTATTCAAAGGTCGCTGCAAGAGCTGAAAATCGAGACTCCTGTAGAGCGAACACCAGCGCATCCCGATTTACGAGTAACTGAGAATACGGGATATCGATTGCTTTTTGGAGACGCCCCGTGTAGCGAAACTGAAAAGGGACCGTCAGCGCACTCGCGATGTCGGCCAGAGGGCCCGGGCGGTAGGGGAGCTGTTCTCCAACTGCGGCTCCTGCGATTTCCTTTCTTAGATCTTCATAACAACACTCGGTTACCTCAAGGTCTTTGACCGATTCGAGGAAGGCATCGCGATAGCTAACAATGTTCTGGGCGTAGGCGAGACATTGCAAAACGTCAATACTGTAGCGGCTGTCGACGGTTGCACCCCCGTAGTTATGCCACATGTTCCTTTCCGCTGCGATTATGGCCGAGACCGCACATTCCACAACGTTTCTGCGCGTTGTATGGATCAGTTTGACTCCGCGCGATCGCAAGTAGGACAAAAGAAATGGCGCGGCGGTCGAGTCCCAACCAGTGGGCGCAAGATATCTCAACTGGTTGTACTTTATGTCGACACCGATGGCGCAGCATTTGCTTTTGTCGCCGTCAACCCAATGGTTGCGAACGCGATAAAGAACAAAAGCGAAATATTGATCGAGGAGTTCCTCCATCTCTTTCGGGTTACCCGGAGGAAGATTGCCGGGCTGCTGCCGCAAAAAATTGCTCCAATGCGCGGGAGCGGTACTGGGCGAGAGAATCTCCCCCAGCATCGCGATCGCTCCATTAGTATTCAGAATTTCGCGAAGTAGATTGGTCCCTGTTCGTTGGGCTCCTATTACGACAAAGAGACGAACGCCGATGCCAGGGAAGGCAGTGCGATCAGCGAATCGAAACTCGGTTTGGGCCTGGGGCTTCGTGGCGGTGGGTTCAGCAGAAAAGACCGTTTCGTCTGTCGCCGATACTCCGGCATCGCAGGAGGTCCTTTCCGGGATCAACGCCTGAACCCGCTCCCGAAGACGCTTCCAGGGCTGCCAGAATTCCGTGTCCTCGGTCGGAAGCTGGTCCGTCGCCAGCCGGTATAACAGGAAATAGGCTTGCCTGACGAGGGGACTAACACCAGGTACGGCGTCGAAGTCACGTCGCCCGACGAAGCCATGGCGCAGCCCGACATCCAAGAAATGTTTCGCAAAGTACTCGACGTCATTCGTAGAGGTCTCGCTCGGTTGGATCCCCACTGCCGAGGCGACCCGGGCAAGCTGCCCCGGCGGATCGGAGAGCAAGAGGTCGTAATCAGTAACGACAAACCGCTTTCCGCTAATTTCGTCGAGATAAGGCACGAGATAAACGAGGGAAAGCAGATGCGATATCTCGGGTGACATATTCTGGCGGCGTAGCAAGGATGCCGCCACACTGAGCGGGTTCCGGATTGCAACAACGTAGGCGTCGTCTACCCCGAGTTCCTGGAACACGGAGCGCCAGAACGGCAGCAGGCGAACTGTACGAGGATCCTTGAAGCCCCAGAGCGGGTGGGAGATGAAGTGGGTCTGAAGATACTTAACAGCTTCATCGCGCAGAATCCGCAGCTCGCCACTTTCTAACTGTGCTCTGTGAATAAGAGAGACGCTCTCCCACTTCAGCCCCCACAGCTTCAGAATGCGTTCGTTCAGATCGACGATAACGCTGTTTTCCCAATATCCTGTCGGATTATCGGGTTTGGTGTCGAGAAAATCGTCACCCAGGTGAACGCCGAGGGCATGAAGACCCCGCGTGAGAACGCTGGTGCCGCTTCTGTGCATGCCGAGGACGACAATGGCGCGCGAAAGCGGCATTTCTCATCAGCCCAGCTATCCGGTCACGGCGGGACCCTGTTCTCCGCGCGACAGGGGAGTCCCAATGTGAACGTCTCGCTCGAATTTCAGGCCTTGACCAAACCGCATGACCCTGCTAAGAGCCATTTCTACCTCGGGGGCGATTTTGCGATCAGGCGCCGCGTACGGTCGAACGCTGCGAATCGCATTTACCAGCGAGTGCACCAGGTTGTCCTGATCCTGGTCCTCGCGATACCAGACAAACACGTCTGGTATGGTTTCGATTTGGAACCCTAACAAAGCCGCCTTCGAAAAAATCTCCCAATCATCGAGGCTCGCCACAGCTTCATCACTGAAGCCACCGACAGTTTCGAACACAGCGCGCCGTATGAGCGCGTTTGTACTCCCAAAACAGTTGACGAATGCTCCCGTCGGTATATCTCCTCCGAGGAATGGCCGCCGGGAGTGTTCGAGGCGGTAATCCACGGACCCGTCGGACGCTCCGATGAAAAAGCTAACGGCGGAAGTCACAATATCCGCGTTGACGTTCTCCGCAACTTGCACGAACACTGACAGGGCGCTGCCGGGTAACAGCAGAGTATGGTCATCGACAAAAAACAGGTATTCGCCTTTGGCTTGCCGCGCTGCAGCATTTCGCCCCGCACCGAGCTCTGAACTCCCGCATTGGATTCGCCTAAAGCTCGCCGGATCAAATCCGTCGTCCCCCTGACGAGACTTCGACGCAGGCGAAGGACTACGTCCGCACTCCGCAACAATCACCTCAAGAGACGGATAATCCTGCAACTTAAGGGAAGACAGGGTAGCGTCCGGAAGGCCTTCCCGGACGTTGTACGCGAAGCAGACACTGACCAGCGGAAAGGGTGATTCGCCGGCGGATGCCCCTTTTCGGGGAGTTTTCTCGCTTCTCGGCGCGTTCTTCAGGCCGTCATGCCAACGCACCCATTTACGTTCCACGTCGTCGAAGGCAACGGAGGGCCGTCCTGCCGATGCGCCCTGATCAAGTACAACCTTTAGGCGTTCGGCCAAAAGATCCGGGCGAGGCTCAAAACAGACGTTTTCGCGATCAGCGGCGGCGATAATTTCAGGAATGCCTCCCACATTACTGGCGAGAAACGGCACACCTGCACCAACACATTCAAGCACTGTGTTGGGAAAGTTATCGGCGAGCGAGGAAATTACGGCCAAACGGCCGTTTTGGCGAAGATACTGGATGGCACCCGCCTGGTGCTTGTTAGAGACGATTTGCCAGGGGAAGGTCCATTTCTTTGACCTATCGCAGATATATCCAATGCTCGATCGGCCGTAGAGCTGAGTTTCCTTACCCAGGAAGCTGACTCTGAATGGAGGGATTTCGTCATCACCCGACAACTCGTCGAGCGCGTCGCAGAAAAGCTTGAGCCCTTTTCTGATCTCGAGTCTTCCGAAGAAAACGATCTCCTCGATCTGCTCTTTTTCAGGCTTTAAGTGGTTTCCGTTGGAGGCGACTTCAGGAAGTACGTATGGAGCAACGTAGGTGTGTTCCGGGAGTTCCCACCCGTTTTGCATCATCCAGCGCAGCAGATATTGAGTAGGACTAACGACGACGTCGGCGGCCGACACGCTGGTCCGCTCCATATGGTCGATCTCCAGCTCGCCGAGGTTACGAAGGTAATCCTGACTGCCTTCTTTAACCCAGAGTGTAGGGCCGTGCGTGCCAATCACAAAAGTGGAATTGTGGAACGCCAATCCCTGGCGCCTCGCCAACAGACTGTAGAAACCTAATCCCTGGCACTCCGGAAAATGGATAATGTCGAAGTCATTCTGGTGAGCTTTCAACCAAACATAGGTGTGGTAGGACACGCTCGAGGCCCAATTCGCATGGATGCGAGGATCGTGCGCCATGGGCAGCGGGATGAGTTGCATGCCCTTCTGAGTTCTATAGAATTCGACCCAATCGATGATATTTCCGTCAGTCGGATGGCATCCCAACAAGAAGAGGATTGTGACATCATGACCGGCGCGCTTCAAAGATCCGGCAAGGCTGGTATACGCAGAGCCGATACCGGCGTTACGGGAAGGTCCCTCAATCTCCCATGTAGCGATGCAAATGCGCCGCGGGCCGCCCGCACTCACCACCGCATCTGGCAACGAAGGAAATGATGCAAGCAAGTTAGCTCTCCTGTGATCGATCTCTACTTCCATTGAGGATTCCTCAGGTGGACCGGCTAGCGATTTCTACTCAAACTAGTAGACTTTGTCTACCTGATCGACCTAGTGTATCGTGTCTTCAATGGTCGTTTCAGTCACAGGACTGACAAAGATCTTTGGCAAATTCAAGGCTGTCGACGACGTCACGTTCGCGATCGGGCAGGGAGAAATCGTCGGACTGGTGGGCCCGAATGGAGCGGGCAAGACCACCACCATTCACATGATGCTCGGCCTGATATCGCCAACTTCGGGAGACATCCGCTTATTCGGGGAGCGACTGGAAAAACATCGCGAAGAAATACTGCAGCGCCTGAATTTCACGTCGCCATATATGGCATTTCCGGTCCGGCTTACGGTGATGCAGAACTTGAAAGTGTTCGCAGGTATCTATAACGTTCCAGACCCCGCAACGAAGATCGAACGCCTGCTAGAACGATTTGGGATTGTACACCTGAAAAATAAACCTGTTTCGCGTTTATCATCCGGGGAAAATACGCGGATCGGCTTATGCAAGGGCTTCCTAAATGACCCTGAATTGTTACTGCTGGACGAACCGACCGCTTATCTGGATCCGGAAGCGGCGGTCCAGGTAAGAGAGACCCTAATACATCTGCAGCAAGTTCACAGCACAACCATTCTTTATGCCTCGCACAACATGCGGGAAATCCAGAAGATGTGCAACCGGGTAATTTTCCTCAGCCATGGCCGCGTCCTTGCAAGTGGCACGCCGATGGAGGTGACACGGACGATTCTCGAAGAGGACCGCGATATGCCCGCTCTCGAGGAGGTCTTCTCGCACCTGGCAAAGCGCCGCCATGAACATAAATCGCATTAGGGCGGTAGTCCTGCGGCATATCTACGAGGTGCGCCGAAATCCGAATCATTTAACCAACATGATTTATTGGCCCGTGATGAACATCATGGTCTGGGGGTTTTTCACGCTGTACCTGGCTCGTCACGACAGTGTTCAGACGGGGATCGTGAGCAGCTTGCTGGGGGCGGTGATCTTATGGGGACTGTTTAACGCTTTTCAGCGCGATATGGCAGTGGGGTTTCTGGAGGAGTTGTGGTCGCGGAATCTGGTTAATCTATTTGCGTCGCCATTAAGCGTATCGGAATACCTGACCGCTTTAATCAGCGTCAACTTAGTGAAGGCGATAATCGGCGTCACCGCCGAGTCCTTAATTGCGTGGCTCTGCTATAGGTTCAACATCTTTCCGCTGCTGTTGGCATTCGTCCCGTTCATCTTTAATTTAACTCTGTTTGGGCTGGCGATCGGGATTGCGGTCACAGGGTTGATATTCCGATACACCACCAGATTCCAGGTGCTGGCATGGGGTTTCGCCGGTCTGCTAATGCCGTTTTCGTGTGTCTTCTATCCACTTCGATCTCTGCCGAATTTTCTGCATCCTGTCGCGCTCCTTTTACCCACGACTCATTGCTTCGAAGGAATGAGACAAGCGATTACAAGCCAACAATTCTCGGCGGGGCACTTTGCCTGGGGTCTGGGGCTGAATATCGGGTACTTTCTGCTTTCCGTGCTGTTCTTTCGGTGGATGTTCGACTTGGCGCGATCCCGGGGGCTGCTGGTAAAGATGGAGTAGAGCGCTCCCTGTAGTCAGGCTCGGGACGATTCGTCAATTTTCGAGCCGCAGCAACCAAGTAAACTACAGGTTCAGAGCACTTCTTGGCTTCCGAAACCAAATCGCTCCCGCTGCGTATCTCGCGCCCGCCTTTCAGCTCGCGCCGCATCGCGCAAATTGCGGAAGAGGCGCCTCTCGCAGCGGCACAGCGCTGGTTCGCCCGAGAGCGATCCTGGATCAACGACCTGCATCTGCAGCTTTGCCGAATTCCAGCCGCTACCTTCTTCGAGCAGCAACGCGCCGACTGGCTACGGGCACGCCTCTCAGGGCTCGGCTGGCAGGCACACTTGGATCGGGCGGGTAATGTGCTCGCAACTTTAGCGGCAGCAGAGTTCCCTTCCCTCGTTGTCTCCGCTCACCTTGATACGGTGTTCGCTCCGCTGCGCCCTGAGGACGTATTTCTCGCCCCCGATGGGCGCCTCGTCGGGCCAGGAGTCTCAGATAACGGGTCGGGACTTGCTGCTCTTCTTGCTTTGGCCAGGCTGCTCTCCGAAGATCCCCTCCTACACCCGCTGGCTGCCACCATCCTCCTGGTCGCCAATGTCGGCGAAGAAGGTGAAGGCAATCTCAGCGGCATGCGCTATCTTTGCCGCTCCGAACCAAGCCGCCACTCGCTCGATCTGGCGAAAGTCAAGGCCTTTGTCGTGCTCGACGGCCCCTCGGTAGAACACATCACAGCCCAGGCACTTGCCAGCCGACGTTTCGAGATTAGCTTTTCCGGCCCCGGCGGACATAGCTGGAACGATTACGGCACGCCCAATCCGGTACACGCCATGGCCGATCTCGTCAGCCACTTCGTCCAGACATCTGAAATGCGGGTCGCGGATCGCAGCCTTCGATGTTCTTGCAACTTTGGAGTTATGGAGGGCGGAACCAGCATCAATTCGATTCCTTCCACGGCACGCGCAAAGCTCGATATCCGCTGCGCGGACGTTTCCATTCTGGAGGACCTGAACCGGCTGCTTTCCGCCTCGGTCGAGCGCAGCCTCGAACGTGAAAATAGAAGCTCGCGGGGACGGCGACTATCAGCCAAGATTAAGGAATTGGGTTCACGGCCCGGAGGGAAACTCTCAGAAGAATCAGCCCTTCTGCGCATTATTCAGTCAGTCGATGGCTACCTCGATATCCGCTCACGTGTCGATTGCTCGTCCACCGATGCCAACGTGCCGCTCTCCATGGGACTGCCCGCCGTTTCTATCGGCGTGGGTGGCCAGGGCGGCGGAGCCCATACCCCCGAAGAGTGGTACCAACCGGAAGGCCGCGAGCTCGGCCTACGCCGTATTCTTCTGTTGCTCGCGTCAATTCGCTCTGAAATTCCCGACGATCGCGGCCGTTTGCAAGAATCTTCGGGCGGATGAGGGCCCGTGAGGCTCCTCCTCGCTGGCAGGCCGATCTCGCTCTCGCTCTAGTCGCGTTAGTCTGGGGCGCCACCTTCGTTGTCGTTAAACAGGCACTCTCCGGAATCTCGATCGTTTACTTTCTGGCCATCCGCTTCTCGCTCGCCGCCGTTTGCCTGTTCCTGATCTTTTTTCCAGCATTTCTGCGCGCGGGCCGCATTGCAGCTTGGAGAGGACTGCGGGGCGGGGCCGCCGCAGGTGCGTTCCTTTGGCTCGGATACATGCTCCAGACGTTCGGGCTAAAGTACACCACTGCAGGCAAGTCCGGTTTTCTTACCGGTTTGTATATCGTTCTGGCACCACTCGTCAGCGCGATTTTTTATCGCAGATGGCCGCAGCGACACGAGCTGTTCGGCATCGCCATCGCGGGCTCCGGCATGATCCTGATGACTCTTCCCGCAGTGGGTTCTCGCTTTCACATCAACCGTGGAGATCTGCTTACCATAGGATGCGCTGTCGCGTACGCGTTTCACCTTCTCGTACTCGGATATTTCTCGCAACGCGAGCTCTTCCAGGCCGTCGCGCTGGGTCAAATTGTTTGCGCCGCACTGCTCTCCACCACTTGCTTATTTGTCGAAGCCCCGCGAGTTCAGTGGAATTCGAATGTAATTTTCGCCATTCTCTTGACCTCGGTATTTGCCACCGCCCTCGCCTTTGCGCTCCAGACGTGGGGGCAGAAATACACCACGGCGACGCGCACCGCCCTCATCTTCGCCTTGGAGCCTGTATTTGCACTATCAACCGCAGTACTAGTCGGGCACGAGCCACTCACGGAGTCCGCGGTTGTGGGCGGTGCGCTTATTCTGGCCGGTATTCTCGCGGTAGAGCTGAAACCGGGCGCGCGCAGCGAGCTTTCGCTTCACCCAGGACCTTGACGAACATCTCTGGTAAGTCTATACTTACCGTAAGTGCTGACTTACATAGATGCTCAGCTCTCTGCACTGGGGGATGCAACCCGGCGAGCTATTCTGAAGCGCCTGATCGACGGTCCGCTACCGGTGGGCCGCGTGGCGGAGGGTTTACCGGTGAGCCGGCCCGCTATTTCCCAACACCTGCGGGTGCTTGAGCGCGCTCGGCTTGTAACTCACGAAGCGTCCGGAACCCGCCAGGTGTACCAGCTCAACCCAGAGGCATTTGCGTTCTTACGGCAGTACTTTGACGATCTCTGGACGGGAGCACTCGCTGCATTCAAAAGAAAGGTGGAGGAGCCATCCTCGAATGAAAAATGATGTCCTCAATAGAGCAAATTCCCTACAGACCGGTTCGCAGGAGCGTTACTGTGAAAGCGAATCCGGATCGCGCATTTCGAGTCTTCACCGACGAAATCGACTCCTGGTGGCCACGCACTCACCATATCGGTAAAGCCGAGATGTCTAAGAATTCGATCGAAGGCCGTCCCGGCGGCCGCTGCTACAGCGAACACAAAGATGGGACTTCCTGCCAATGGGGCACGGTTCTTGTTTGGACCCCGCCGTACCGGTTTGTGTTGGCATGGCAAGTTGGCCCCACCTGGCAATACGAGCCCGACCTCGGGAACTCGAGTGAAGTTGAGGTGCGATTTATTCCAGAAGGCGAAGGTCTCACCCGAGTTGATCTGGAACATCGCTACTTTGAACGTCACGGCGCTGGATTCGAAAGTATGCGGACGGCCGTCGATGCTCCAAGCGGGTGGAACGGAATGCTAGGCGCCTTCCGAACTCGAATCGAGCAAGCAAGGTCAACGGATGAGCCGCCTGTGGGTCGGGGTGAGAGTCAGCAGGTGAGTACAAGGGAGGCCGCGATTGAGAACGATTGACCGTATTTTCGGGTGGCTGCTAATACTCGCCAGCTGCGGACATACCGCCGGCACATTGATGTGGATACCTTTCATGAGCGGAATGTTTGTCTGGTCTTTAGGGGCGTCCCTTGCGGCTGCGCTGCTCGGAGTGTTGAATGTGGTCCGGGTTGGCCGACCGCACGATAAAGTTCTGGCCACGATTACCGCGATCGGAACGGCTTGCTGGGCGTTGCTGGCGCTGGCGTTCGGCAAGAGCATAGGAAATATGCTGGACCCGAGGGTACTGGGGAACGTGATCATTTCGGTGGTTTTGGTGATCTTTGCTGGACTGACCGTACGGCGCAGCGGCGATGAGCATACCCGGTCCGCTCGCCAACTATCACGCGCACAGTGATGAAGTAACAGTGCTCAGGCAGCTGCAAGCAGCCATCACCAGTGACTCACCCACTGAGCTAAGCGCGAGACCATCCGTGACTATTTGCCAGCCACGGGGATCCCGGTGCGGTAGCCCGGTGCATGAGGACGACGTGCGCCGGCAAAACCGGCCGTAGAGGTGATTACCGACTCTGGCGCGGAGTCGGTGACGATAATGGCCCCGAACGGCAACCGGCCGGTCCGTCGGCGAGTGCCTGCGAGCCGTACCGTGGAGTGATCGAGCTGGGACTTTCGCGTGGCCGCACGGGCAAAGCGATCTGGCAGGACCTGGCCGACAGCCACGGCTTTAGCGCCAGCTATCAGAGCCTTCAGTGTTCCGCCGGTAAGCTGCGCAAATCGGCGGTGCTGGAAACACGAGCGGTGATCGAGACGGCGCCCGGCGAAGAAGCGCAAGTGGATTACGGCTCCGGCCCGGTGGTGCGCGATCCGCAGACTGGCAAGGATCGACGCACGCGGCTCTTCGTGCTGACACTCGGATAGAGTGGAAACGCGTGGGCCTGCTGGTGTTCCGTTCGAGCGTGCCTATCTGCGGCCGGGCTGCACGAGAAGGCGTTTCGCCGGCTGGGTGGGGCAACTCGCGTAGTGGTGCTCGATAACCTGCGCGAAGGCGTGCTCGCGCGCGACCTCTACGATCCCGCTCTCAATCCGCTGTATCGCGATCTGCTCCAGCACTGTGGCGCGGTCGCTCTCCCATGCCCTGTGCGAGATCCGGAGCGTAAGGGCAAAATCGAATCGGGTGTCGGCCACGCCAAGAAGACGCATCGAAAGGGCTGCGCTTCGAGGGCCTGGAATTAGCACAAGCTTACCTGGACGGCTGGGAACAACGCTGAGCCAACACACGCATTCATGGCACCACAAGCGGCAGGTCGCAGCCATGTTCGCCGAAGAACGGCCGGCTCTTCTGCCTCTGGCGGTCGAGCCGTTTCGTTTATCACCAACACGGCGAACGGACGGTGCACCTGGACGGCTGCGTGGAAGCCGAGGGCGCGTATTACGGAACCTCTTGCATGGCCGGCTGATTGATTCACTCAGTGGCCAGCTAATGCCCGAGCATCTTCATCAACAGCGCGGACGCCATCGCGCAGGAAGAAGATCGCTCTTTACGAACTCCGCTCTCGACTTCATCAGTTACTGCGCCGCGCCGAAGTAACCGGCCCACACGCCGGCGCATCACGCCCAGCTATGCATCGCACGCAAGGACAGATGGCGGTGCGCCGCATTCTGGGCCTGCTCGCACTGGCTAAGAAGTATGGCATCGTCTCCACCGATAATGCCTGCGCCCTGGCTTTGGAAACCAGGGCTTGCGAATACCGCTTCGTGCGGCGGTACCAGGACGTAATCGCAGCTGCCGTTGAGTCTGCGGCCAAGTTGATCCACTGATCTGGCAACTGACAGCCTATCGTGACCTCATTATTCAAAACCGAACTCGTCAGGAGGATGATTCATGCACGTTGTAGAACTAGCACGTTTGCTACGCCAACTGCCGTTGGGCGGGATGGCTGCGGTACTCGAAACCCGCTTGCGCCAAGCTCAGGCTGAGCCTATGGCTGCCATCGATCTGATTGCGTCCCTGGGTCTCAGATGAGCTCATGGGACGGGCCGACCGCTTGCTCGAGCGCCGCCGCAAACAGGCCGGCTTTCGCGACTCGGACAAGACGCGCGAAAACTTCGCCTTCAGCGTCAATCCGAAGATGAATCGGAGCCTGTTGTTTGATCTGGCGACAGCCGCATTCATCGCCAAACGGGAAGACGCTTTGTTTCTGGGTCCCGGCGGCGCCCGCAAAAGCCACTGGGCGCAAGCTACTGGGCAAGCTGCCATTCTGCAGGGCTACAACGTGCTGTATCGCGAAGCGCACATCCCGCTCGATGAGTTGTCCGATGCCGTTGCCGAGAGCACTCGGAAGTTTCACATCGAGTCGGTGGCCACCGTTCCCTTACTCATCCTCGATGACTTCGGAGTGCGCAAAGTGTGCAAACTGCCGCAGAGGAACTGCTGGAGATCATCATGCGCCGACTACGAGCGCTGCAGCACATTGCTCACCTCCAATCGTCCGGTCGAGGACGGGGCAAGCTGCTCGGCGATGTTGCTGCCTCCGACTCCATGCTCGATCGCCTGCTGCACCATAAAGCACGTGCTCAAGTGCGGTCCGCGCAGTTGGCGCACCAAGACCGCCGCTGCCGAGTCATAGGAAGAAAACGCCTCTCTTCACTGCGAGGGCGCTGCCTCGCGCTGCCGGAAATTAATCGCTTGGGGCCAGAATGCCGCTTCCGCGAGCGGACTTCAAGAAGTACTAAGCGATTCGATCCTATGCTGAATATCGATTCGCATCTGGTTTTGAAGAAAGACGTCGAATGCGCTTCGGCCGTCCGAATCTGCGTCTCTGATAGGCAGCGGTAAACCCTCTCGAATCAGAGGACCGCCGTAGCCCCATCCGCTGTTTCCATCCGCTTCGACTACGACCTGTGCGCCCCAAGCTTCGTAGCGTAGTGGATCAACATCTATCGCCCGACATTCCGGGAATAGATCTGCCAGGTCACGAACCATCTGGTCGTGAGCTGCGTCGGCAATCTTGGCACCAACCGCTAATCGAGCTTTACACACCGTAAGCCCGTATTCGATGAGATCACTCACGCACTGAACTGGTTTGCTGGGCCACTTCGTCCTAAGCCATTCTGGCCTACCTTCTACCCAGAGCGGTCTCAGTGTCAGCATTTTCAATTCCTCGAGAGACAACCACGGATTGATGTTGACGCAAGACTCTTCAAGTTGCAGACCGACTGTCGCCGTATAAGCAAACGCTAGAACTCTGCTTGAGTCTGGGCGTTCGAACTCCCAACCTGCATAGTGCAATGCCCGAGTCCAGGTGCAATCCACGGCTCTCGATCGATCCGAAGCTCGCAGCATCTAAGCCACCTATACGCCCGGACAGGCCACGTTAGAGTCCGTTGCGCTCGCAAGCCAGTGTCTATTAAGGGCGACCCGTTCGTCCCGCCATTCCGGCCCCTGAATTGGCGCTCCGGTCGCATCCTCTGCGTTGCCATGTTCTCCGGCCAGGTGTGGCCAGTATAAACCCTCCTCCCTTTTCTCCAGAAGAAAACTTGCGCAGTGAGCCACGACACGAAATAACTACTCTTGTTCTGGTCAGCTCCGTTGGCCGGTTTTGAAGTGATATCGTATGGCCGCTTTTCAGGTGATAACAGAGGGACCGGCATCAAAAAACAGAATTTGCGATGGGCGCGGCTGGACCGCCAATGCGGCTGAAAAGTCAGGGTAAGGCCTGAAGGAAGTGATCTCATAACCATCAACAGAGGAGGAAGTAGCAATGTCGAATCCGTTGAGGGGAACGGAGAGGCCTTCCGATCGCGCCTTTATATAAGCCTCCTTGCGCGACCAGAGATAGAAGAAGAACTCGCGGTTTCCCTGCAACGAGGCTTGTTCCATGAGCAGGGATTCGTTCGGGGTAAAAAACCTACGGGCAATCTCTTCGCCCCGGACCTTATCGTCACGCCAGGCAATGTCGATACCCAATTCACATGCCTCGGCGAAGGCATAAAGCGCCACTCCTTGGGAATGGGAGAGGTTGAAGGACAGCTTGGAGGAAGGATGCCTGAGGTAGGGCTTACCGAAGGAGTTATAGCGGAAGGAGATGCTGGCGGGAGGGCAAGTGAGGTAACGGCCAATCAGGGCACGCAGCAGCCCACGGCAAATGGAGTAGTGTATCCGGTCGCGGTCGAAGTGGAATCGCCGCGCCCGCTCGACCTCATCGCAGGAGAGCGATGTTGCAAACCGCTTGGAATGTATTGTGTTAGCGTCGAGGTTCGCTCGAAAGATGTGAACGTTACGCCCAAGCGTCTTCCACGGCGGAGAACCGTCGTGCCAAACCGGGCGGCGCAGTGCAGTTGCTTCATCCAAGAGGAACATGTAAGCTCTCGCGCCGTAAGACCACGGCGATACAGCGCCGTAAGACCACAGCGATACAGTTGAGTCTAGCTTGCGACGTGCTTACGAATGACCGGAATGATATCTGAGGGAACGAAGCAACTGGCCGTCACGCGCGATCCACTTTTGACGGTCAACGTGGCGGTCTCGCCAAACAGGGTTATCCGAACCGGCACTCCTTTTTCGACAGACACCATCCGCTTGTCCGCGAATAGTTGGTTCAATTGCTGCCGGTCCCGCCTTTTCAAAGCAACGTAGAAAGGCACGGCGTCGTTCGAGGCGAGTGCGCAGGGGATCGTAAAGGGAAGCGTGAAATTTAGAGGGGCTGCGGATTGATACACACGATTATAAAAGTGGGCGCGAAATAACCATGCTGCCGATCCGAGAGCAATGAAGAGAGCGGCCACCCCCGCGAAAAAGGGGAACGGGAGCGAGACCTTTTCTCGAGGCCGCTTTCTTATTCGAACTGCCACAGTTCAGAAATCGATGCCGAGCGGCCGCCTGGAGATCTCGAGCAATCTGGTTCCCGTTGCGAAACGGCCCCCATGAGCGACTTTATAGCGTCGGCAGCCCCAACGCACTCAACATCGCGTTGAACTCTGATTCCGCAGCCTGGAAATCGCTTTGAGCGATGGCGGTCTTTCCCTGAAGAGCGGCAACATTAGCGGCCGTTCCGTCGGCCAGAGGCGGTGGTGTAGTCGCTCAGCGAATGATTCTTATTCAAGAGGACCTGTCCCCAGTCAGGCGATGCTTCGGACTGTACAGTGGCCCACTCGCACGCGTAAGTCGCAGGGTTATAAGAACGCGCCATGGCGGGTGTCGGGGCAACCAGCGATGCCACAAACGGCAGGAAGGCAGCGGAAGCGCCGGCGAGAGCCAGCTTCCGTCCAATCTGGCGCCTGGAAGGGAGTTCTTCGCCGGAGTCCAGTTTCGCGGGACTCTGCAGGAGATTCACCTTCTTGAGCTCCGCCAGCGAGAGCAGTACAAGGTCTTGGCTCAGGGGCAATCCCAACTTTTCGGTAAGAACACCGGCGAGCTGATCGACACTCTTTGTGCCGTCGGCATTCTCCCAAATCGTGAATACCGTTTTATTCAGGCAGTGCGCCTGGTGGTTGAGTCTGTCGTAGACAACGGTTCCATTTTGGAAGGTGTTCCACATGAACGTTATCTCTCCGAGTGACCGGGTACATGACTTTTTTTCGTCCGAATGTGATTTAGTTTTGAGACTGCACCAACTCCAAAATCGCGCTTGCCGTAGCTTGCGCGTCCCCTCGCTCGCTTTGAAAACCCCGAGCTCGAACGCTGACTTGCGTGAGCACTCTTAATGAAAGATCTGGCTTGTACCGGAATGCGATGGTATTTTCGAGCAGCCCGAAGAGAGTTTCCCGGCAGCTCAGGCCACGGGCTGCCAGATCCCTTTCCGGCTGTATCGGCACAGCAAGACTACGCTTGCTGGAAGAGCGGGAAACAATTCTTGGCTGGACGTTACCTCATTCGCGAGGCGTTCCTGAACCTCGCGACCAGCGTCACTTCTTAGGTTCGGCACACGACGGTAGGGATATACGTTACCCGTTCTGTCGAGAATGGCGTACTCATCGGAATAGTAAACGCACCAGCGTTGACTAGAGCCATCGTCAACGTACTCTTGCCGGCTCCAAGACGGGCCGGGCAGCAGGAAGGTTCTTCCTTGCCAGGCGACCGTCGCCGCATGAACGAAGATCAGCTCGTTGTTGAGCAGGGCGACAACGTCGAACATCCGACGTTCGACGAAGTGCAGAGTGTCCTCTCAGGGAACGGCAGCGCAGAGCACCGTGCCATTCAAAGCCACGCAGTACGATCCGGGCTGAGCGCCCTCCCCGATCGCAACTGTGACCTGCGGCAGATCGCTGCTATTTAGTACCGGTCCGGAAGAAGACTTAGAAGCGAATCGAGTAAATTCGGAGTGATCGTCTGCAGCTGGATACTTACTCCGCAGCAAGAACGCAATCAGAGTACTCGCCGCGCGTGGGATCACAAGCTACAGAGGTCTCAAAAAAATTCGGGATGTGACTATCGCCGACATGAAAGGATTATCTTGCTTGGCAGGCACTTGCGAGAATGGTTGAAGCAAGATTCACAGAATTGTCTTGAATTGTATGATCGCTTGTAAGCACTATCAAGTCTGGACCGTACTACCACGTCAAAATAAACGGGTGGCGATTCCTTTATCGAACGACACCAGCGAGCAACCTCCTCGAAGTCCGAAAGATGAATGCTAGACCATGAGCCTGAATCAGTCGAATCGGTTGAATGATCCAAAAAAAAACATTTGGGTTTCCTCCCGATCGGATCAACATTTAGATCGCCCGCATCGGGCTTCAGGAAATCACGTTCAGTTTGAGGGCGAATGCCAGCCTATCGGCGATCCGGTCCTTCGAACGCAAGCGAGACAGCTTATTCGCTATATCGGTCTCGGCAGCCACTTTCGACTTCAAGAGAGATTCGTCAGTCTGAAAGATCAACTCATCGGGGCTTGCCAGGAGCTTCGGAAACAGATGCTCCTTAATCGGCGAAAGCTATCCAGATCGCGGTCGATCAAGGTTCGAACGCCAAATGGCAGCGCTATACCCAATAGCTCGTGAGCTAGTCGAACGGCTATCCAGACTGCGCGTCGCTGCCGGAAGCGGTCTGCCGTTCGACACAAAAGGGCCCAATCGAGATCCCGGTACGTTCGTATCAGCTGAGTGATATCGCACAGCCACTTCAGACAGTTCCGATAATGACGCGCTCCGTGAATGCACAATAGAAAGAGCAGGTCTTCGGCCGGAGGAATAGACAAAGGGCGGTTCAGCAAGATGACTGGCTGCGTGCGATGCCAGGGCAAAGCAGCATGTAGTTGTAAGTCGAAGGCCGGCTCGCAAACAGCCCAGTGAAATGAAGTTCCAGATTGATACCGGTCGATGGGTTCTCCATCGTCAGATCCTTCGAGAGTCGCAAAATTTCCCCTGTAGCTGGACCACGGGATTCCAGAGCCAGCTCGTATCCCCGCGTTCGCAGAATTTCGACAGCCGACCATAGGCTCTTGCGCTCGACGAAAATGTCGAGGTGGCGGCATTGCCACATTCAAAGCTGGCCATAAAGAGCAAGCGAGAGAGCGGGCCCTTTAAATGGAACGGCAGCTATTCCATTGTTCTGAAGCTCCTCCAGGACGGCAATCAGCTCGGCGGCGATTGATCAGATTCCAAGCGGCAATCGCAGCGCTTCTCCTAGCCATTCTCGCCAGTACTTGCCGGGGAATTTTCTGCTCGAAACGGCTGCAGGAGGTATAGACGAGAGGAAGGACATCATTGATGTCCGCGAGGAGAAGAAACCGTTCCCAGGATATCTCGCCACCGAGACGGGCTGAGACCTGCTTCTCGAACGAGGGCTCGAGAGTGTTGCGAACGCAGGCCTTCAGTAATTCCTGTTCGGGCAGTGCGGGCATAAAGCATTCGGAACCTCACCTAGGTCGTAGCTGTGAGGCAGCGACAAATCCACAGCTGAGTAAACCGGTGATTCGGCGGGCAGAGTATCGCGCAGCGTTCAACCGGCGGACATTACAGATCTACTTCCTGTTTTTCCGGTCGCTACCCAAATAGTAGTTCGAATACTTCGAATAGGATTGATTTACCTTTTCAGTGGCGTTCAACACAATCCCCAGGATATGATCTTGGCCTAGAAGAGACAGAGATTGTTCGATAGCCTTCCGGGGCGTGTGCCCGGCCCGGGCAATTAACAGTGTTCCATCGGCATGGTGTTTTAGCATCAGCGCATCCACCAACGGAAGCACGGGAGGTGAGTCAATGAGAACCCAGTCGAAAGAGGAGACTAATTGCCGCATGATGCGGACGAACCCATCTCTGTGAAGTAACTCCGTCGGATTTCCCTGTGGTTTGCCGGCCGGCAAGAAGAACCATTCAAGTGGCTGCAACTTCCGCATCGCCGACCGTAGATCCAGCCCCGACTCGATGCACTCGGCTAAGCCGGGAGCCGGATCCAAACCGAGCATCGTGACGAGAGGTGAGTGATACAGATCCGCTTCCATCAAGAGCACCCTGCTTTTTCCGTGATCCGCAAGAGCCGTTGCGAGGTTGATTGCTGTTGTCGACTTACCATCCTCCGGCAGCGGGCTGGTAACGAGAAGTGTTTTCAGTTTGCCGGTGCTCCACAGCTCGCGTAGGCGCATACGCAAAAGTCGGTAGCGGTCAGCCGCGCCGCTACTCGGATCGGTATGGAAGACGAGCCGGCTTTCCGGCTGCAGCTTTACTTCCTCAGCGAGAAACAGTTGAAGATCTATCTTGCGTTCGCTGCTCTCAACCTCCGAATCCGTGGACAGGATGGAGGGTGACTCGTTGATTCCCCGGAGTTCTCGAGGGAGCTTAACAAGATTATTCATTGTGTTTCATTTGACTCTGCAATCTGAACTGCACTGCGCTCACTAACGTTCTCAACCATGCCGCCTGAAATATAGCTCGTAGAACTCAGCGGCGAAAACGAGCACCGCGAGCACTGACGCCCCTAGATACTCGAATCCGCGTTTCCACTGCTGAGAGCGCCTTTCAGCCGCAGTGGGAAGCACTGGTATCGCGACTACCAGTGGTAAGGGGAAGTGAGTAGCGAGTTCCTTCTCTGAATAGAAGAATCCATCCTTTACATCGATCAGAAATGCCAGAGCTGCTCCCAGTGCCAGGCCCCCTGCCAGGCCCCCTAGACCAATCGGCAGGCGCTTCGGCCAGGAAGGAACAACCGGCAGACTAGGTCGGTCGACGAGACGGAACTGCTGCCCAGCCTGCCGTTTCTCCAGACTGGCAGCCAAGCGGGACTGTGTTTCCTTCCCAAGCAGGTCAGTGTAGTCCTGCTTCAGAAGATCATAATCGCGCATTAATCCGGCGAGCTGCTGCTCGCGAACTGGTGTCAGATTCAATCGCTCCTGATAGTGCTCAATTTCAGCTTTGACCTGCTTTTCGTCGCGCGCCAAATTTGTCAGTTCCACGCCGTTGGAAGCCAGTTGGCTTTTTACCTGGGCTAGGGAGGTATCCACTCCACTATTCAGCGGGAGAGAATCCGGCGATCCGGCCTTACCGGCTGCCGGGTCGTCCTCTTGCTTATCAACCTTCGCGGTTCTAAGCGACTTGAGTAAAGACTGGGCCTGAGCTATCTCCTCGTCTACTTTGATTACGTCTGGATGCTCTGGAGTGTAGATGCTCAGCAAAGTAGATTTCTTGGCTTTAAGCCGAGCCAGTTCGCTTTTCGCCGTCGCAATCGGATCGATGGTGTTCTGAGCCCCACCGCCGGCGTTTGTGATCGGAAGGCCACGCGCGGCCAGCCCCTGATAATCGTTCAGAAGAGACTGTAAGTATACGCGCTGCTCCTGGGCACGAGCGGTTCCGGCTTGAATGTTCTGCAACTGTGATTGAAGGCCGCTTAGGACCGCGAGGTTACCGCTTTGCTGCTCGGGCAACTCACCAAGATTTTGGAGTTTGAAATCACGGACGCGAGCCTCCTGTTGCACCAATTTCTCCTTAGCTATCTCCAGCCTCTCCTGAAGGAAATCTGTGGTGACATTCGCCTGGTGTTCGCGACTTTCCAGATTTTGCTGGATAAAAAGCGAGGTCAATCGATTGGCCACTGCTTGCGCCTTCTCGGGGCTTTCCGCTACAAAAGAGATTTTGAATCCATCGATGTTCTTGTCCTCAGGCCGCGTGACGATAGGCTCGACAACGATCTGTTTTCTCATCTTGGCCTCGAGTTCCTCCGGTGACAACCGACCTCGGTCCTGGGGGTAGAGGTCGAACTCACCAATTATGTCCAGCAACTGAGTACGTGAAAGAACCTCGTGAGTTGTTGCTTCGAGCGCCTCCCCTATGTCGGTCGTACTCGTGGGAGTGACGTAACGCTCAGGGATTTGCTGCTGTACCACCACAAGCGTTGCCTCTGATGTATAACGCTTCGGCAGAACAGATAGAACGACGAGCGTCAGCAACGCTACCACCGCCGCGGTGACCAGTATCCACCAGCGCCGCCTTTTGAGCGCCCCTACAATGACCTCCAGATTGATACTGGAAGGCGCTTCCGCTTCGGGCATTCTATCCTTGCTCCCTGCCGAGGTTGCCCATCGGATTGATCTGGGTTGTTCGCGTTTTCATCTGACTTGTTCGTGCCCGGCACTTAGCTGCTCGATAGATGCCATCTATCGCTCGAAAACGAGCGCCTCCTGCGCATCACAGACAAAACCAGCAACCTCGTCCACCACCCTTGCCTGCTGCTCGTCTGTGATTCCCGGGAACATGGGCAACGACAGGATCTCTTTCGAAAGCTTCTCGACAGTCGGAAAATCCCCCAACCTGTAGCCCAAGCTCTTGTAAGCTTTCTGCAAGTGCAGCGGCACCGGATAATGAATCCCGGTCCCAATGCCGGCAGCGGTCAGATGGGTGATGAGAGTTTCTCTCTCAGCTACCCGAACGACGAACAAGTGGTAACTTGAACGTGTGCCGGATGCCTCATGGGGTAGCAGGACATCCGCGCCGGCTTTGGCAAACAGCAGGCGATAGCGTTCGGCAGCCCTCCTCCGTTGCTCTATCCAGGACGGGAGATGTCTCATTTTTGTCAGGAGAATTCCCGCTTGGATGGCATCGAGACGTCCATTGTAGCCCTCGATATCGTGGTAGTATTTGGTGGCTTGGCCGTGATCCCGCAGCACCCGTATCCTTCGTGCCAGATCAGCGTCATCGGTAGTTACCGCGCCCGCTTCGCCACAGGCGCCCAGATTCTTTCCCGGATAGAAGCTGAACGCAGCGGCGCGCCCCATAGAACCAGCCTTCTTCCATCGATTTTCACGGCTGGAGAAATATTGAGCTCCGTGCGCTTGGCAGGCATCTTCGATGACCACAAGATGATACTTTTCTGCGATCTCTAGAATCGGGTCCATGTCTGCCATCTGGCCGTACAGGTGTACCGGTACAATTGCCGTAACCCGCCGTTCTGTTTTTCGGTCGAAAAGCCTCCGCGTCCCCGGATCATATCGGCACTCTATCTCCAGATATTCGGCCAGCTTCTTCACATCAATGTTGTAAGTGTGTTCATCAATGTCGACGAACACAGGCTGACCACCCGCTTGAGTGATCGCTTCGGTCGTGGCGATGAAAGTGTGTGGAACAGTAACAACGAGATCGCCCTGTCGTACTCCGGCCGCGATTAACGCAAATCGTAATGCATCGGTTCCACTTCCCACGCCGACGCAGTAGGCACTGTCGCAATAGGTTGCAAACGCCTCTTCAAAGTCCAGCACCAGCGGACCACCGATAAAGCCCGCGGTCTTTAACACGGTTCGGAAGACGCAGGACAGCTCTTCCTCGATCTCCTCATGCAGGGAGACTAAGTCCAAAAAAGGAATCGGGTTCTTGTGAATCATGCTTCGCTCCGGAAATCGCTCGCTCCAACGCAGCGTAGGAATCGCGCTGGATTGCCTGCCACGATGACATTGTCTGGAACACTTCTGGTGACCACGCTGCCAGCTCCGACTATGGCGTTTTCTCCGATCGTCACGTTAGACAGAATCGTGGCACCTGAGCCGATCGAAGCTCCCTTTTTGACAAGTGTGAACTCGACCAGCCAATCGTCTTGTGTTTGCAAATTTCCATTGGAGGTGGTGGCACGTGGATAGGTGTCGTTGACGAAAGTGACGCCGTGTCCAACGAACACATTGTCTTCAATCGTTACGCCCTCGCAGATGAACGTGTGGGTCGAGATCTTACAATTTCTTCCGACTTTTGCGTTCCTCTGAATCTCGACAAACGCCCCAATCTTGGTATGGTCGCCCACTTCACAACCGTAGAGGTTGATGTAGTCGCACAACTTAACATCCTTACCAACTCTCACGTCCGACGATATGCTCTGGTGCAACGTCATGCGTACACCGCCTCTCCCTTGCGCTTCAAAGATTCCTCCGCCGCCTCTAACATGCTTACTACCCGCAATCCCGCTTCGCCATCATTGAACGGGGTTTCATCATTATGTATGCAATGCACGAAATATTGAAGTTCAACGCGCAGAGCCTCTATTTGCTCGATCTTGGGAGCCCACATATCCCCGGAACGGTAGCTGACCAACAGGTCATAAAGTCCTTCTCGGCTATTTCCCAGCTGAACTCCTTTGTCGTAGACCTTGATCTTCTCGTCCGCTTCAAGATCGTTCCACATCAGCATTTTCTTCTCACCCCCGATTAATGTGGTGCGAACTTTCACCGGGGATAACCAGTTCACATTGATGTGGGCGATCACATTGCCTGGAAAATACGCGGTTATGAAGGCAACATCAGTCAGGCCATTTAAATGCGCTTCGCCGGTCGCGATAATCGCCTCGGGGCGCCGGCCAATCAGATAATCCACAATAGACAAATCGTGGGGCGCCAGATCCCAAACAACATTCACGTCATGCTGGAAAAGTCCGAGGTTCACTCGCGTGGAATCGTAGTAGAACAGCCTGCCGAGTTGATTTTCATCAATGAGCTGCCGGATCTTCTTCACCGCTCCCGTGAACAGAAACGTGTGATCGACCATTATTTTCAGCCCATTTCTCTCGGCCAGCTCGATCAGCTCCTCCGCCTCCGCAGAGGTCGCCGTGAAAGGCTTTTCCACGAAGACATGTTTCCCATTGCGAAGAGCGCTTTTGGCGAGATTGAAATGGGTCCAGACCGGGGTAATTACGGCGACGGCATCGATATCGGTCGCTTCGACCAATTCGTGACAATCCGACGTGACACGCACGCCCGGATACAGTTGTTTTGCCCGACGCAGCGCGTTTGCGCTCTTGTCGCATATGGCGACTACCTCCACGTCGTCCAGCAATTGAAGATTGCGAACGATATTCGGCCCCCAATATCCATAACCAATCACACCAAATCGAATCACAACTGAATCCTCCAGCTGTTCAACGGCTCTGAGCAAACCGGGAACAGAATTGACCTGCTCATTTCTCTTCTAATAAGCGCCCGAGCCGGAAATGACGGCCCTGGGCGTCTGCCATAAAATCTTCAGATCGAGACGCAACGATCTGGCGTTCGCGTACGCGAGATCCAGACGGACCATTTCGTCAAACTTTACTGTGCTTCGTCCGGTAACCTGCCAGAGTCCGGTAATTCCCGGCTTTACCGCCAAGAGCCGCTGCCTATGCCAGACCTGATACTTGTTGAACTCATAGACGATGCAAGGCCGGGGACCGACCAGTGTCATATCGCCCCTCAAAACATTGAAGAGTTGCGGCAGTTCGTCGAGGCTGGTTCTCCGCAGGAATCTGCCGATCGGAGTCACGCGCGGATCGTTAGTGATTTTAAAGACGTTCCCGGCCGCACTCGCAGTCTTGGATTTCCCTGAGATCAATCGTTCAACATATTCCCTGTGAACACTCGGGTCATTGTTGAGATACATGGATCTGAATTTGAAAAAGGTGAATTTCTTGCAAAACTGACCGACCCGTTCCTGCCGGAAGAGGATCGGACCCTTTGACGTCAGCCGGATCGCTGCGGCGATGGCGATGAGTATTGGGAAGAGGAGCGCCAATCCGCAAAGGCTCGCTACCACATCAAGGGACCGCTTTAAGAGATAGTAACTACCGCCCCGTTCGAGATCCCGCATCAGATCTCTATAAAAGATAAAATTTGGTGCCCCCCCAGAGCCGTCCGCTCCAGAGGGTTCGGGAAAGACATGGAACGAGAGCCGGATCTCGTTGATCTGCTCGACGGTCAAAGCACTATAGAAAGCCTCGCCCATCTTGGCTAGCAAAGCTTGAAGGACCTCTCCGCAGCTGGTTTCGGAGACTTCGGTAAAGATCACTCCAACAATGGCCTCGTGCTCGTACCAGCCTCGGAGGTCTGTCTCTCTGAGCGATTGCTGCAAGGAAGCGAGGAGCTTGTCGAAACAAGGACGCTTTGCTGGGTCTCGTAAGAGGCTTCCTGGCTCGAGCAGCATCAGGACAAACCGACGGCCCGATCGCTCGACTCTCTTCCGCTCCAAACGAAGGAGATTTTGAAACGCCTTTTCGCTTAAAATCTCCTGCTTGGAAGACACCGCCCTGGGTCTAGCGGTAACACCAATGCCCCCAGGCTTTCGCCCAAAGCGCGGATTCTCAGAAATCGATGTACTCATGCTTGGATACCCTTTCCCCTTGATAATTGGGAGACGAAGTCAATACAAAATTCCTATGAGGTTTAAGCCGGCTCTAGGTCGTCCAGTTCGTCGTTTCCATTCGAACTACCGTGATACTCCGGCCAACTGCAAAGGGGACCCTTGCACAGGAACTTTCAGAGTTTGGTTTCTAAGCGGCCGGACCCACTCGCGTTCTATCTCAATCCCAACCGACCTTCTCAGCAGAGTGACTGAAACTACGATCCGGTGCTCGCTACGGGATTCAACGTAAAGTCCCTCGAGTCCCGCCAGAGGTCCTTCTTCGAGCCGCACCAGCTGTCCGGACTCAAGAAAAGCACACGGTTCCGTGCATAGCCCGGACTGGACGACAGCCTGAATGTTTGAGATTTCGCTGTCTTGGATCGGAAGAGGCGTTTTTCCGACGCCTACCAGACCGAAAACACCGGGAACCGTCAACAATGGCAGGCGGTGTGCGGGTTCCAATCGACAGAACAGATAACCCGGGAACAGTGGCATTTCTAGAACTTTGATGCGATCGGACCAACGTCGCCGAACCTTCTGCATTGGCAAGAATGCATCATATCCACGGTTGTGTGCGATCAAGGAAACCGTTTTTTCGGATCTCGGCTTGACCTGAACTGCAAACCATTGCTGTCGTGGCTTATCTGCCACTGGAGGTACTGCAACTTGCTCGATCATTTGTCCGACATCGATCTCCGAATTTCCTGGTCCTGCGCTGCGTGCTGATTGACTAAGCTACCGCGGGGTAAGTCCCCATCGAGACCTACTTTTTCTGGCTGGACTCGGTCTATGCCGCTTGTAAAAGCAGTTCGGGTGCCATTCGTTCAATCGACTAGGATGCTGGCCTGGATCAATCGAATCAGTCGTTTCACCGTTCTCTTCGACTCGCTGACGCTACGGTCGATTTGTACTTGGTCCCAATTTGTGAGACTAAATTCGAGGATGCTAATTCGTCGAGAGAACCATTTCCCAAAAGCTCTCTCGGGGGCGCTCTGTGCGATTGCGAGCTTCTTGACCTAGATAGGACCGATCAGTCACGGGCCCTGGCTGCTTTCACAGATTCCCTTTGACAAGGCGCAGTCCTTTCTCTTCGACAATCATTACCGCGCTGCCCTCCGGCATTGTTGCTTCCGATGCCGTGGCCCCCTCTCCTAGCAACTTCAAAAACTCTCCTGAAATCAAGAGTTCTTTGCGCCAGCGCCAAATCTGAGAGAGACAGTTAGGCTCTGCGCAGCGAGGAGACGCCGGTCCAGGGGTAGTTTCCCGTTATTCGTTTGGGTTCCGGCAGGAGAGATAACAAGTCGGCAGGCGCTCGTTTCAGCTCCGCTGCGGTCTTTAACAGCCCCGTGGTCTCCTCGGGTACCCATCCGTAGGGAGCAAAGAAGTCCGCTCCTTCAAGTGGCCCGAACCGGAAAGGAGCACCCACTTCGCTGAGTTGCTTGCCTGTCGTGCGCTGCATTAGTCGCAATTGGCCTGGCGAAGCCAAATCGATGATCCAATTCTTAAAGTGCTCGCTTCTAGCCAAGTCGGTTGCCAGAGATGCGACTTGGTCGGCTGTGAAATAGATCAAAAGGCCCTCACTAGCAACGACGACCCGCTCGGCCCGAGGGTTCAGATCGGCAAATAGCTGACGCCGAGCCTCTAGGTTCGCAAGATCGAGACCGACTCTTTCCAAACGGCACCCGGGCTTCTCGTCTTTCAGAATGCCTTCTTTGTAAGAAATGATCTCCGGCATGTCGACTTCAACCCACAACAGGCTCATGGGTAAATTCATTCGGTAGGGCCGGGCGTCCAGGCCGGCCGCTAGATTCACGACCAAATCGGCGCCGTCCTCTACTGCGCGGGCAAGAAATTGATCGAATAGGTAGGTGCGCGCCACCCAGGCCCATTCGTGCTTATTTCCATCCGGCAGAGTCGCAGCGATCTGGAAGCCCCGCTCGCCCGCGAGTCGCTCCGCGAACCGATCGACAAACAGCGCATCGGGTCGCTTGGATTCAATCGCGCGAAAGTAGGCTACCCAGCGAGAGGTATCCGAGACATCGCGAACCAGAGAATCGGTGTTACTCAATTTTTGGCCACCCACATGCTTATCAGTATGAACGAAGATGACGCAGTGCTCGAGGCAGTCTCGCCATAATGACGTTTATTGTCGAGGACAACAAGATGAAATTTGCGAGGATCAATCAAAAGCGCGTTTTATCGAGTTAGGGAACAAGACCAAGAGCGGGGTTCTGTGAAGCCGACCGTCCTGATTAGCACGACAACGCGTTGGTTCCCGACGGCCAGACTGGCCACGGCTCTTTCAAATGCCGGTTTTAGAGTCGAAGCGCTTTGCCCTTCAGGGCATCCGTTGAATAAGACCGGTAGCTTGGCGAGAGACTATTACTATAACGGCCTGCGACCTATTGCCTCGTTCGCAAACGCGATTACAGCCTCGAAAGCGGATCTCGTCATCCCCGGGGACGATTTGGCCGCACGCCAACTATATCAACTGTACCGTCAGAAATTGGAACGGCACGGACCGGCAGATTCGTGCTGTTCGCTTATAGTACGCTCCCTCGGGTCGGCAGAAAGTTTCCCGACAATATTCGGCCGAACCTTGTTCATCGAAATGGCGCGAGCAGAAGGTGTTCGTGCTCCCGAAACGGCGGAACTGCACGACTCAGGTGATCTCGACAAGTGGACAAAGACCGCTAAATGGCCAGTTGTCCTCAAGGCCGATGGAACTTCGGGCGGAGATGGCGTCAAGATCGTCAAGAGTTTGGAGGAGGCTAAACAGGCTTATCGAATACTCGCCGCCCCGCCCCTGCTCGCCCGCGCCGTCAAACGAACCTTGCTCGATCAAGACTGCACACTCCTTCGCCCGTCACTCCTTCGCCACGGAAGCATAGTCAATTTCCAGGAATTTGTGCCCGGATGTGAGGCAACCAGCGCGATTGCGTGCTGGAATGGAGCGGTACTCGCTAGTGTTCAATTCGAGGTGATTCAGAAGGCCCATGCTCGGGGGCACGCCACTGTACTCCAGAAAATCGAGAACTCGGACATGTCAAACGCGGCCGAGCGAATCGTTAGCCGGCTTCAACTCTCCGGGCTTCATGGTCTTGATTTCATGTTGAATAAAGCTACTGGCGAGGCTCACCTAATCGAGATCAATCCACGCTCCACTCAGGTGGGGCATCTGGCGTTCGGCCCAGGACACGACCTCTCTGGAGCTTTGTATGCTGCGGTGACGGGCGACCAGAATAAGCCAGCGTCCAGGACAACCGAGAATGACCTCGTTGCGCTTTTCCCGCAAGAGTGGGTTCGGGATGCGGCAAGCCCTTTCCTGAGTTCGGCCTATCATGACGTTCCCTGGGGACAACAGGAACTAGTACAGGCCTGTGTACGCAGTCGCCGGACACAGAGCGCCTGGTATTCGATCGAATCCGCTCAGCGGAACCCCGAAGCAGTCAGGGTATCCGGAGCGGATGAATCCCTAGTTTCAAGCTAGCTAGGCTATCCGATGTGCGGGTAGAGCAGATTGCCCAGAATGCGGAGAGCCCAATCCGGAGCGATTTCGATCAAATTCTGAGGCAAGGACTTACGCGCGCGGTTCCCTAGGTCTGACCGCAGAGAATATCGCCAGTAGCTCATGCTTGAGCGCTCAGTACCCCAGTGGTCCTTGAAGTCGATCAGACCTTGATTGCTCGGATCGGATCTTCCAAGTTCGAATTGCATCATACCCTCTGCTTTGGCTTCTTCAATCGTTCGCCAAAACAGGAGGGCGGTTCCGCCCAGCTTATTCCAACGGCTGTCGCTTGATCCATATTTGTAGGTGACAGTCTTACCATGCTTGAGGGTCATAATAGCCGCCAACGGCTGGCTTTTCTGAGACGCCACACGAAATTGAAGTTTGTTTCCGAAGCTCCGACTCAGCTGGCGAAACCACGATTTCGGTTGGGGTGGAAGACCGTGCCGGCGCCGAGTCATAAGGAGCAACCGGTAGAACTTAAGCAAGAGCTCTTCCGAGTTCCCAGACTCATACTCGAGTGACTCCCGTTCCGCTCGCCTTATTTTTCGTTGCACGCAATCTTTGTGCAAGCTTCGGAAGATCTCGTCACGACTTCTCGACAAATCCAAAGCATGCAAGAGGTAGGACGAAGTTGGCCTGAATCCGATGTGCTCGATGGCTTCAGGCAGAGCGGGACGAACTTCGAAGTAATCCCACTTCTCTTTCTCTACTGTCGTCTTGAGCTGCTGCAAGATTGCTTGTAACTGGTCGTTTGTCTCCGTCAACGGTTCGCAGTGATCAGAGAAAGGCAGGGAGACAAGGCGCGCTCCCGTAAGCCAACTCTTCACGCGGCACAGCGGCAATCCGGCTGTCAGGCGTCCGTCAGGCCGCGAAGTGCAGATTGCGATAGGC
This sequence comes from Terriglobia bacterium, assembly GCA_963841675.1. Lineage (GTDB taxonomy): Bacteria > Acidobacteriota > Terriglobia > Bryobacterales > Bryobacteraceae > Bog-105. The sequence continues at coordinate 105,183 of CAWJEH010000005.1, read as the reverse complement.
TCGTAACCGTATTCCCGGTCGAGCGCCCGCAACCACTCGACGCTATGGAAAACCGAGGCTTTCGGGTGCCTTTCCACCAAATCGTTCCAGCGCGGATCCCGCAATGGATCGATCATCGAAGTATCCGCCCCGTACCTCTTGGGCACAAGTTCTGGAGCGGCGTTCAGTGTAGCGTATGAAGGTATGGTCATGGACGGATCAACCTCGCAACCAGTACCTGTCCTAAGTATCATCATCGCGGTTTACAACGATTGGGGGCCGCTCAACGAGTGTCTGCGAGCAGTGGCCACACAGGAAACGGGGCTAAGTTTTGAAGTCATTTTAGTAGACGATGGTAGCAATGAAGAAGCGTTCCAAGCTTTCGTGTCGCCTCTCAGCCCGCCTTCTCTCAAAATCGTAAGGCAGCCACATCAAGGGATTTCCGTCGCTCGAAATCGCGGAATCAAGGACTCCCGAGGCTCGATCCTGCTGTTTATTGATGCCGATTCGCGTTTGCAAAAACATTGCCTGGCGGCTCTCGAGTCAATGATCGTTCAACATCCGGCAGAGAACTATTTCCAATTGCGCCTTATGGGTGAGTGCTCAACGCTCGTTGGAAGATCCGAAGAACTGCGCCTGATCGGGTTGCAACATCACTTACGGCAGGAGGAGCACATCCGATATCTGAATACCGCCGGCTTTGCGCTCCGACGCGGCAAAGCCGCTGCAGAAAAAGGATTATTCGAGCCTTCGGTGCCGCGGGGCGAAGACACTCTACTGCTCTCCGAGCTTATAAAAAGTGGAGAGCTCCCGCTGTTTGTGGAGCAGGCGGTCGTGCGACACACCGTCCTACTCTCTCCACTTGCTTGCTTGCGGAAAGATATTCGCTCCGCCTATCGTGAACGGAAAGCTTACGAAATGGTCGCGGCCCGAGGATGCAGAATTCGAGTGAGTCACAAGGACCGCCTGCAGATGTTGCGCTTTATGTGGAACATTTCGGCCGAGCCTTCGATTGGAAGGGCGGCATGGCTTTTTCTGATCCTGAGACAAGCCTTGCAACGGATTGTTTCCTATTTCCTGTAGCAGGCGAGCTCGCACCACAGCTCTGGGGTCCGGTGCCGGCCTAGAGAGGCACTTCAATCAGCATCGGTCCGTCACTCTCAAAGCCCTGCAGCAAAGCCCTGACAAATGCATCCAGCGACTCTACACGCACACCCGGCACTCCCATCCCTGCTGCCAAATGGACCCAGTCGAGATCCGGACCTCCAATCTCAAACAAGTCCAAAGCGCGACGCCCGGGCTCACCGAGACCAGCGGAGGCGTACTCCCGCTTTAAAACAGCATAAGCGCGATTGGCAAATACGACGGTAGTGATCTTCATACTTTGACGCGCCATTGTCCAGAGCGCTTGCGCAGTGTACATCCCGCTACCGTCGGCGCTGAGACACAGTATCCGCCGATCGGGGCACGCCACGGCCGCTCCAACAGCTAGCGGTAGCGCGATACCGATCGACCCTCCTGTGTTTCCCAGCCAATCATGAGGTGGAGCAGCCGTCGTGGCGGCCATAATACCTCGCCCTGAGGTCATGGACTCATCCACGAGAATTACATTTTCTGGCAGCACCGCACCAATTGCCGCGGCCAACCCAGACAAAGTAATCTCTCCATGAGGCGCTGCCGGTCGACTCTCGGCGCGCGGTGGGATTCTCGTCGGTCGAGCAGGCAACAACTCCAACAATGCTTGCAGCCCAGCGAAGTGGTCCTCTTCTTCGGTGACCAGTGTGTGAAATTTACTTTCCAAAGGTGCGAGTCTGCTGCCTTTGTCAGGGTGGGCAAAATAGGCTATCGGAGCCGACGCGCCGACCAGAAGGAACTGGTGAAAATCGCTAAGCTGCTCTCTGGCGTGTTCGAGAATGTAATGAATACGCTGGACGTGCGGGATACCCAGTCCGCGTTCCAGCCGCGCGAACGGATAGGGACAGAGTAGCTTGGCTCCGCTCAGTTCGGCGATGTCACCTGCAATTCTAAGAGCCCTGCCATAAAGAGCCTGTCCGGAAAGGAGTATTGCAGTTCGCTGGCCTGACCGAAGCATATTGGCCGCGCACGTAATTACCTCCGCTGCCGGCAGCGGTGGTTTACGGGGCTGGAGCACGTCAGGCGTACTGCCGCCCTGGCTCCATGCCACATCGGCTGGAACAATCAGCGTGGCGATCCGTCCCGGAGCCGTGCGCGCGGCGACGATCGCTTCTGCGGTGTCATGGCCGACTTCAGATGCACCACAAGCCGTGCGCAGCCATTTGGAATAAGGTCGCGCCAGAGATTCGATGTCGCTCGTTAAAGGAGTGTCGTGGCGTATGTGATATCGAGCGTGCTGGCCGACTATATTGACCATCGGTACCTTTGCACGGCTGGCATTGTGGAGGTTGGCAAGCCCATTGGCGAACCCCGGTCCGAGGTGGAGCAAGGTGCAGGCGGGCTTTTCCGCCATCCGCGCATACCCATCGGCTGCTCCGGTGAGAACACCTTCGAAGAGACCGAGAACGCAGCGGATTTCAGGTGTTCGGTCCAGGGCCGCCACGAGGTGAATTTCCGAGGTGCCCGGATTTGTGAAGCAACTGTCGATACCCCCGGCCAACAGCGTGGTCACTAAGGCCTCTGCGCCAGTCATCGGCTGCTCGGCGGTGAGATTAATTCTCTCATCAGTAGCTCAGAGTGCGCGCCGGACCAATCACGTTGTTCGTCTCTGAATCATTGGTGCGTCCAACCTCGGATTCTAATTGGACGCTCTCGACGGGCCGCCGTCTACTGAGCCGGCTCGTCAACCGGCGGCAGATAGCGGCTATTACCATGGGCCACCCCGCGGCCAGGAGTCGAAAGGCTTCCTCGTGGAGCCCGGCACGGGCAGCTCGTTTTACCCAAAAAACGACCAGGCCTCCAAACCAGGCATATCGCTCAAACCGGTGTTCACGGCCACCAGGATACACTCCACTTCGTTCCCTCTGTAGAAGTCGATGAGCCATTTGCACGAACGGAGCGACCGTCAAGATACTATTGGCCGAGTGGATCCGATAACACGCAGTTGCGGGCGCGCAGATCAGGATCATCTTCCCTGAATATCCAAGCTTGGCGGAAAGGTCCTGGAGGTCCAAATGAAAAATACCCGGCGACCAACCGCCAACCGTCCAGAATATTTCTCTATCCACAACGTAGGTGCTCGCACTCAGCCCAACGGGCCGATCTTTGCGAAGCAGCGTATCGTATGCCACGAAATCAACGCTCCGCGGAAGGTTTTTCATTTCGAACCGAGGGAGAGAGCCCTCGAACCAAAGGGAGCACCCGAGGATTATACTTGGTCGGTGATCGCGGACAATTTTTTCATAAACGTCAAGAGCCCATGGCGTAAGCGCATCGTCGCCATCCAGGAAGACCAGATACAATCCGCTGGCCAGACTCGCGCCATAATTGCGGGCTTCGATCGCGCCACGATTTCTCGAGAAACTTAGCTAACCGCAGCGAATCTCCATACGATTGCAAGACTTCCGCCGAGCCATCGCTCGATCCATCATCCACTACTATTACTTCCTTCGAGGCGCCAGTCTGCCGCAGCGCAGAATCGACGGCTGCCCGAATGAAACCGCTCTGGTTGTAGCAGGTGATTACAATACTAAAGGTTGTCTGCTGCATGTTAGCTGCCGGTCCTGCACGGCGTCTCGATTCTTGGGCCGTCCTCACCGGGACGAAGACCCGGCACACTAGAGATAACTGTACATCCGATCGCCCATCCATTCGGTTGCCTTGATCGGTAGCCGGCGCCAAAGGTTTTCTGCAAAAGATGCGGCATTACTTTTTGGGTAATCTGCGGCTGTTTTCGCGTCATCGGGCACACGAGAATAGCAGCGGTACATACGAGCGGGTTTTGCACCCCACTTGCTCTTGAACTTAGCCAACTCGTGATGCTCGTCTGGAACCTCTCCGAAATCAAAGTTCCGGTAGCCATTCGTGCAAGCGTCGTTGATCGCTCGCCATTGGATTGCATCGTTAGGACGGAGCGAGAGATCTCCGGCGGACGAGCCATTGAAAGCGTAAGATACCGTGTGACCGAACATGAAGAAAATCGATCCGGCTATGATTCTGGGTTTAGCATGCTGCCGATGTTCCGCCAGGAGCAACTGCATCATCCCCTTGGGCCTCAGAATCTCCCATAGAGCAGAAAACAACCGATAAGGCCGCGGAGGGATCGAATTTCTTCGCATCGTGCTCAGGTACAATCGATACCACTCGCGGAGTTCGGCCTCTGTTTCCGCTGGGCGAACGATCACACCTGACTTTGTCGCCTTGGCTACGGCCCATTTGATCCGCGCTCTTTCGTGACTATCATTTACACGGAACGGGCCCTCGGAGCTCGCCGGTAATCCCAATATGTACGAGTTTCTCCAGGGCAAGCAAAAAAGACCGTCAACCCGTCCTTGAAGTTCGGGGCCGCCAAGCTTTATCTGAAGCTGAACGTGGCCTTGCTCCCTAACTTTCGATAGTGCAGCTTTTAGTATGGCAACGGTGGCCCTATCATCTTTAGAAAGAGGTCCGGCGAGCGGCGTTCTGGGAAGCGAGGAGAGCCGGCTTCCGGTAAGCGACCCACCAATGTTGAAAGGTAATCCTCTCGTGTACATCATCGGCATAGCCGCCACAAGTCGTCCATCCTCAGACTCGCAGGCCAAATACAAGGCCTCTTGAGGGTACTCCTTCGAAAGGGCTTGTAACCAAGCCGGATGATGGTAAACGGATGCTTCAGGATGCGATACGACCAGCGCTGTCCATCTTGGGTCCGTTTGAGGGTCTATCTGTATTACTCTCAATCTGGCAGTTGAAGAGTTCGTGATTTGCTGATCAGCCACGGCGAGATTTATCAAAATGTTTGTCTCAGAAATTGAAGAATGAAAGCCTTCAGAACAACGAAATAATCAAATAAACCGGTTGGTTGCTACTGCCGTGCTTCGCAGGAAATTTCGAGAACCTTCACGCTAATGTGCCGTGCGAGGACCGAGGCAAGCGTCTCCGAATGTCTGGTGAGCATCGTCACGTGATCACCCGGTACCGCTTCTACTTCGAACTCCGCAGCCAAGTGCTTCCACACCGGAATCGGGTCGTCCGGAAATCTCGTAGGAAACTTAGCCTTTATAAAGCGTATGCTCCCTTCGTAGAATTGCGGCTGGTATTTCTTTAGTGCTATACGGCCAGCCCGCAGAACACGTCGAGTGGCAGGAGAAGTTAATGAAGCCGTGGATCGTCCCGCTCGGAGCCCGGTTACATTTCGTTTGCGCTTGGCGGTCCAGTGCAATATAGATGATGCTCGGCGCTTCACCAATCTTCTTATCAGCCGTACCCGCTGTCCGATCGATAACCTATAAAAGTGGGGGTAGGAATCCACCAGTGCGAGCAGAGCAACTCGATCACCGTCACGAGAGAGAAGCTGTGCAACCTCGAGTGACACGAGCCCGCCCAACGAATAGCCAATCAGCAGATAGGGCCCTTTCGGTTGGACTCGCTTGATTGCATTCAAGTAAACCCGAGCCATTTCTTCTATACTTCGCAGTGGTTCGCTGATGCCATCGTTTCCAGTTGCTTCCATCGCATATATGGCGTGGGATAGCTGTATGTTCTTCACCAGTCCGGTGAAATCCATCGCGCCGCCGCCAATCCCGTGAGCGAGGAAAACGGGTGGATTTCGCTCCCCTTCCTTCAGTTGCACCAGTGGCTCCACAGAAGATGAAGATGGCTCCTCAAGAACAGAGGCAACAACTCCAGTCGTGGTTGGTTGCGTTGTCACAGGAGCTTTCTTCTAGCGCGTTCCGCTATATCGCGAGTGATGGTATTCCAGGTCAGGTAATCTCTCTCATCGGGATCTTGCTTTGTGATCGGAGTCCTTAGCGCGCTTGCAGGCAAAAACCAGAGGGCGGCCAGAGCCTGCTATACAGGTACCGACACCAAACCAGGTTTTGGCCACATGCGATCCGATCTGTCAAAAAGCAAACGCCGCTACCGGATCGACTGCAGCACCAAACCGGGCTGAGGAATGTGCAAAATCCCAATAGAGCTTCCGGGCTCTGTTATAGAAAGGTCCGAAGGCGAGCGGGCGATCATCGATTCGACTGACCGGGACAACCTTGGAATAATTGCCGGTAGAGAAGATCTCATCGGCCTGCTGCAGTTCGGAATAGGTAAGAGATTTTTCAATCACGGTTATGCCATCATCCCGAAGCAACCCTATCACCCTCTGGCGGGTGATGCCATCCAGAAAAGTTCCGTTAGGAACGGGAGTAAAAACCACGCCGCCTTTCGCCAAGAAAATATTGGAAGTAGCAAGCTCGGCTACATTTCCCAGCAGGTCGCAGACAACGGCGTTGTCGAATTTACGTGCCTGCGCTTCAAAGAGCGCGCGCGCATTGCCCGGATAAAGGCATCCTGCTTTCGCATTGACCGGCATCGTCTCCAGCGTGGGTCGGCGAAAAGGAGATTGAGTTACGGAAAAGCCGCGAGGAGTACGCATAGGGGCCTCGTAAATCGATAAACACCAAGCGGTTGACTCGGGGTCGTGAGCCTGTACCCAAGGCCCCTCCTGCTCGCCCCAATACATAGGGCGAATGTACAGGGCCGTCCCCCGGTCGAATTTCCGTATACCCTCTCGAGCGAGTTCCAACCATTGTTCGAGCGATACGACGGCCTTCAGGTAAAGCTTGGCAGCGGATTCGTTCACTCGCGCACAATGAAGTTCAAGATCGGGCGTAACACCTTCGAATGCCCGAGCTCCGTCGAATACGAGAGAGCAAAGCCAGGCGGCGTGCGTACGCGGCCCCATGATGGGTACATTCCCTTCGTGCCATTCGCCCTTAAAAAAGGTCCATGTCTTCGAACATTCACTACCTAGCACCAAGCGAGTTCCCCCTCCAATGTGCTCCCACCACCGCTTCTTCCCCCCGTCCAGCCTGGCATGCAGACGTAGCATCGTCGATCGAAACCCGCAGCGCGGCGGCCAGGCGCTGAACAAAAGGCTCGAGTAGCATGCCGGCCGGATAAACGGGCAGCACGATTACCTTTTGTCCTCCGAGGGCCAAGCGATCCCATTTTAGGTCGGGTTTATCGAAAACTACATACTGTTTAGCCGGCCGGAAATCCAGCACTATGCCGGGATAGGCTTTCGGAATGTAGCTCCAAGCTGCACGGTCATTTGTTTTCCAAGCACGGGCAAGAAGCACTGAAGCATTTGTCTGAGCAGCGCCTTTCGCGAATAGAGAGCGCAGCGTACCCACCCAAACTGGGATGCGCCTGCGCAAAACGTCCAGCTTTTCGCCAAAAAAACGCATCATTCCTCGACGATCAAGTCGAAGAAATCCGGCAATGTGAAACACCACTTTCTGGACGGTATAGGAGGTCCTTTTCCAGATCGTAAGCGGAACCTTATGCCAGTTCATCGTGTCGAGGAGCGCCAGCATTGCCACTCGTTCGCCAGCCGCTTGAAGTTGCTGCGCTGCTTCGTAGGCGAGTGTGCCACCCATGCAATAACCACCCAGAAGATAGGGTCCGTTTGGTTGTACCTTCCGGATCTCCCGTACATAAAGAGCCGCCATGTCCTCAATTGAGGTCATTAGCGGAGCGCCCCCGTCCAGACCCTGGGATTGCAAGCCGTAAACTGGCTGGTCGGCACCAAGGTAGTGAGAAAGCTTCCTGTAATTCAGGACATTTCCGCCTGCCCCGTGGAAACAAAACAAAGGGGTGCGGGACCCAGAGGGCTGAATGGCAACCAGCGGAGACCAATCGGAGCCCTTCGCTTCACCGCACAAGATTCGCGCCATTTGATCGATGGTAGGAGCATCGTAGAGAGTGGCCAGCGGTAATTTGACCTTGAATGTCTTCTCCACCTGAGCAAACATCTGAACCGCTAGTGACGAGTCTCCACCCAGATCAAAATAGTCCTCGTCAAACCCGAGGGTATCGAGGTCGAGAATCCTTCGCCATATGCTCGCGAGTTCTTCCCGAATCGCGTCCAGTGCGCGGTTTGTAGCCGGTGTCTCTACAACGTTCATCACAGCGCTAACCCCTTACTCCGGGCATTCGTGGGAGTTCATCTTTGATGACCTTGCCTGTGGGCGTGAGCGGCATGCTCGAGACCAGGAAGATCTCCGACGGTCGTTTGTAAGACGCGAGATGCTGTGCCGCGTAATCTGCAAGATCGGCAACTGACTGACCGGGTGCCGTTTGAACATATGCGATCACCTCTTCCCCTCCCTGCGTTCCGTCCACTCGCCTACCGACTACGGCTGATCGAACCACGGACCGATGAGTATTCAGAACACCTTCCACTTCCGATGGATAAACATTAAGCCCGAAGCGTACGATCAACTCTTTGGTGCGACCGGCGATGAAGAGATGGTCGCCTTCAAACCGCGCCAAATCGCGCGTGTTGAACCATCCTTCGAGATTGATGGCAGCCGCAGTCTCGTCCGGCGCGCGATAGTAGCCCTTCATCACATTAGGTCCGCGGACCCACAGCTCTCCAATTTCGCCGGAACTCACCTCGCTGCCATCCAAATGCACCAGCCTGGCTTCCATACCCGGCAGAATCCGGCCTACGGAAAGATCCGATCGTGGAGATTGAACCAACGTTTGGGCGATGTTAGGAGAGCATTCCGTAACGCCGTATCCGTTATGCAGCACCAGACCTAGCGCACTCTCAACAGCCACTTTAACGGCGATCTGCAACGGGGCGCTCGAAGAAGAAATGATACGCAAGGCAGGGAATTTCAGCTGGTTGAGGCCCTTCATCCCGGCGTACTCGATCAGCATCGAAAACATCGAGGGTGCGCCGAGCACAACTGTCAACTTCTCTCGGTCCAGAGCTGCCAGCATAGCCACCGGATCGAAGCGCTGTGCGAGGTAAACCGTACTCCCGCTGAGGAGAGCGCCCAGAAGAACAACTGATAGTCCCACAGCGTGAGACATCGGCAGAATTCCGTAGAGCCGGTCTTCCGGACGCAGACATCGTATTTTCGCGGAGGTGGCCGCCACGAACAGCAGACCACGGTGAGTCAACATGACTCCCTTTGGGAGACCGGTCGTGCCGGAGGTGTAAATAAGCGCGGCGACCCGACCTGAAATATCGTCGTCAAGCGGCTCGCAGGTGGCATCCTCGCCGACGGCACCGACTGCAACTGAGCCTATCCCGGGTCGCTCCTCGAAACTGGCGCCGTTCCTTTTGGCGTGCTGCGCGGTTTGAGTGGCTCCTGCGTAAACTGTGAGCCGGGGCCCGCAATGGGAACGAATCTGATCTATTTCGTGTGCGGAAAGGCGTGCGTTGACGAGCACAGGCCACGCATCGAGGGCAGCCGACGCCAGAAGAACGACGACGAACGACCGGCAATTCTCGCAAACGATCATGATTCTGTCGCCGGCACGCAGGCCGAGCCCAACAAGCCATTTCTGGGTCTCCACAATTCGCGCGGACAACTGCCCGTAGCTCAAACTCCCTGCAGCTTCGACCACTGCAAGGCGATCTGGAGCATGTTTCGCCCAGTGTTGCCCGACGTCACTGATACGCCGCGGCAAAGTGGACAATATGTCTGCTGCGGAAGGCTTGACCGTGTCTTGCATCAGGCTATCTCTTGAGTCACTGCTACGTTCTGCGGATGGAAAGCGGAAGAAATCCCGGGGAAGGCAGCGGCCCGCCCTTTTTGGGAAGCGACATAAGTCAGCCAATTCCGATAGATGCAAGTGCCTGCCTGTTGCCAGGTGTTTCGCAGCGATTGGGCGGCAAACGCCGTTGGAAATTGAAGCATTAATTCTTCCGTGGGCTGGTCCACGGCACACTTTTGAAACTCACCGAGCATGGCGGTAGTAGCAGCATCGAAATAGCCGCAGGGCATCGAGGGATAACTTTCCCTTTCCCCTCCTCAAAAACCGTCTGGCATCTCTTCGGTATTCCTTAAGCAGTGTTAGGGCACCATACTCCGGATGGCCTTGGAAGTAAACGAAAAGACTACCTGTTTTCTTCTTCACAAAAAGGTCCACTCCGGCGCGCTCGGATTGGGTCAGTACGCTATATCCGCAGGACATCAGGGCATCTTTGGACAACTCGTTCCAGCGGGAGTGAGGACAGCGCAAGGGGTCACCGATACCGGAAATGAGCATGCTCTCGCCGACTGCACGAACGTCAAAGACTCCGAATTGCTTCTCGGGCAGAAGGTGCCGCCGTATTCCGTCACCGTGCAGAACCGCTGCGTGCGCCGCCAGACACGATAGGATCGTTGAAGCTGTATTTTCTTCCGCCCAGTCGAGCACGTCCGCCAGAGCAGGCCAGTACGGTTCCTGCCGCAGGTCAGCTTTCCGAGGTTCGGTACCGGTAATGATTACGGCATCAAACGGCTGTGTCCAAAGATGGTGGATGCCGAAATAAGCGCTACTCAGGCGTTTCTGCGCCTGCTCACTTCGCGGAATATTGGGCAAAGAGAAAAGGCGTACCCGTACAGGGAGATCATACGATGCATTTTCGAGAAGCTCGAAGAACTGCAGTTCAGTATCTTCCAGCGCCAAGTCTGGCATGTTGTTGATAAGAGCGATTTCTATAGTCTCCGTTAAATCACCCCAGGCCCCTGTCTTGGCTTCTCTTCTGGACTCCTCGCACTTCTGCCATACAGAACCGCCTTGCACACTGTCCACAACTAAGGCCATCCAGTTTCCTCACGCTTCCAGGGATGTTACTTGAACAACTCGCACACGGCTTGTGTGAGAGGCGACCTCACGAAGTCCGATTTAAACAGCACACCTCACGCGGTACGTTGGCGAGCGCCTGATCCAGATCGGCTAGGATATCGTCAATATGCTCTATGCCGACACTCAGCCGAATCATCTCCGGCGTTACCCCAGCGCTCTCCTGTTCTTCCGGCGTTAACTGACGGTGGGTTGTCGAAGCGGGATGGCACGCGAGTGACTTTGCATCACCCATATTCACCATACGTTTGAACAGCCGAAGCGCGTTGAAACACTTCCGGCCGCCTTCGAATCCGCCCTTCACCCCAAACGTCAAGAGGGAGCAGCGCCGTGATCCCAAATACCTTTGGGCAAGCGGGTACAAGGGGCTGTCGGAAAAACCCGAGTAGTTGACCCATTCGACTGCGGCGTTGTCGCGCAGATACTCCGCCACCCTTCGAGCATTCTCGACGTGCCGTTCCATCCGAAGGGCAAGCGTTTCGAGTCCCTGCAGAAGCAAAAAGCCATTGAAAGGAGAGAGGGTGGCACCAGTGTTTCTCTGGCAGAAAGTCCGGCAGCGTCCGATGTAGGCGGCTGCGCCAAATTGCTCAACGTAGACAACCCCGTGATACGCGGGCTCCGGATCGTTCAGCATATAAAAACGCGACGCATGTTGACGCCACGGGAAGTTTCCGCTATCGACGATCATTCCGCCCAAGGTGGTCCCATGTCCTCCCATGAACTTGGTCATCGAATGCACAACCACGTCGGCACCGTATTCGATAGGCCTTAGCAACATCGGCGTGGCCACCGTATTGTCGACTATCAGCGGTACCCCGTACCTGTGCGCCACCTTGGCCAGCGGCTCTATGTCGGCAACATTTCCGGCGGGATTACCTATGGTTTCGCAATAGACAGCCTGGGTGTTCTCATCGATCAACTTTTCAACCGCAGTCCGGGTGATCCGTCTCAGCAAAACGAGCTTCAATCCCCCGTTTTCTGAGGACATGCGCGAACAAGGTGTACGTCGCACCATACAGCTGGGGGAGAGAAACAATGTTGTGCCCCAATTCCGCGATATTGACTATCGCGTACTCGATGGCCGCCATGCCCGAACTGACACTAAGCGCCTCAATACCCCCTTCGAGTGCCGCTACGCGCTTTTCAAGTACCGTGTTCGTCGGATTCCCAATGCGCGTGTAGATATTGCCGGGTACTTCCAGATTGAATAGCGCGGCACCATGTTCCGCACTGTCGAACTCAAATGCGACAGTCTGGTAAATGGGTACAGCTACCGCTTTGGTCTGTGACTCGCCATCGTAGCCCGCGTGAATAGCGAGAGTCTCTCTCTTCATGCCTGATTGCTTAGAATTCTTCGACTTGCTAAGAATGTTTACTCGGTCTCGCTTACCAGGCGCCCTGACGGAAGGCTGACTGGCTCCCGCAATAACGACTTTGTCAAGGCGCCCGTAACACGCTCAGCCGCGAACCCGGCGCCGAAAGCGAAGCGCATCACCGGGCCAAAGCTATTTGAGGCGGCGATCCCGACGAAATAAAGTCCCGGAACAGAAGACTCAAAGCTGGAAGAAAGGACCGGCGTAGTGTTCACCGTACGGATGGCAGACCGAATGGCTTGGCTAAGGAATGTCAGTCGCGCAACGCTGGGCTTGTAGCCGGTCGCCGCGATGATATGCTCGGTGGCTATTTCGCGGCGGCTTCCATCCGCCATGCGAAGCGAGAGATGCGCCATTCCGTTTTTCGCCGAGACAATCTCCGGCGTACATCCTAGAAAAGTGGGCACTCTACCGATCACCTTGTCCTTGATATACCAGCCGCCGGAAGGACCCAGTGTTTTCTTTACCGCTAGGAGGCGCAAACGTTCTGGTAGGTGATGGAATGCAAGCGGCGCATCCGAGAAGAAGCGGGATCGCATTCCCGGCCCTAATCCGGACTGCGGATGTCGGAGCTGCTGCCACCACGACCGGGGCTTACCTGTTGGCTTGTTGTGGAATCTTAGTTCGGGCCGCCGACTCACTAGCTGAACGTCAGCACCGCTTTCGCCCAGCAGCCCAGCCAAATCGAGCGCCGACGCCCCGCCGCCCATCACTACAACTTTTCGTCCCCGAAACTTGGAAGGGTCTTGGTGGCGAGCGCTGTGAGAGAGCAACTCCGGAGGAAGGTGCGCCAATTTTTCAGGAAGGTATTCGAAATGTGTGATGCCGACAGCCAACACTACCCGGCGCGCTTGCAGGGCCTCTCCATTCTCCAGCTTGAGTAGAAAGGCATTCGGCATTCGCTCAATGCTGGTAACGAGCTTATTCTCCAGATCCGGAACCATGCGCTTTTGAAAAGCCAGGCCATATGCACAGAAGGTCTCCCGACGCACCGGTACTCCGGTATCGGCGTACTCGATGCCTCGCTCAGAGCAGAATTTCTTGAGGGTGCATTCGCCGGCTGGATCGTAAAGATTCGACGCAAATCCGTCGGACTTGAGCATCATGCCCTTTGGCATGTGGGCCGTCCAGCTATCCATCGGCTGTCCGAAAACTCGAAATTTCAGACCTCTATTCCGAAGATATGCGGCGACTGAAAGCCCGTATGGACCGGCGCCTACAACGGCTACATCTAACATGTTTCCATCCATTTGATTTTGATTTGATTTTTGAGATTGCGACAGGAGAAGTGTCGCGATTGCAAAAGCCTTTGCAACGCTACCGCAATTTCGGTCACAAACCGAAACTGTAGATCCTATCGAAATAGGGTCACCTTCCAGACAGCAATTCGAATGCCACTGGAGCCGCCGCAGCTAATTCGCTCTGTCCGGGCCCTTTTCAGGTGTCCCGTTTACCAACCCTGCGACGCACTGAATTCCCTATTGGAATTCTTCCGAAAGAGTAGGAACTTGCGAAATCCAATCACGAATCAGCCGCAGGACACAGCGCGCTTCTCACCGATTCCAAGCTTCTTCATCTTGTACAGCAGCGCTTTGTAATCGATGTTCAAAAGCATAGCGGCCCGTTTGCGATTCCAGAGACTCGACTGAAGGGCAGCCAAGATCGCCTCCGCTTCCGCGAGCTTTCTCGCCTCGTTCACTTTTGAAAGGCTGGGTTGCGCTTCCGAAGGGGGCATACTTGCCGAGCGAGAGACCAGAGTCGGTCTGGGAAGCTCCTGCACGTTAGACATCTCTTGCGTTCCCGCCGTACGGTGCATGGAGCCTTCCCCGCCGCTCCTTGCCGCTTCGGCACGCCAACGCATTGGGTCGGTTCCCCATTTTGTAGAGAACGAGTCCCCAAGATCGTCCAAGTTACCGGTATTCCTGATATGCTCTTCGGCTGGTACATAGACAGTCTTCGTCTTCACTGTTCTTTGCCGGATTTCCGCTGTCAAAACACCCGGGTTTCTTAGAACGAGGTACTTACGCATGGCATTCTCGAGTTCCCGAACATTGCCAGGCCAACTGTATTCCAATAGGACCTGACGTAATATAGGGTCGATCTCGAGCTTCGGCCACTCGCTCGTTGCGTGTTTTTGTAAGAACAATTCGCAGAGCGGAAGAATTTCGCTTCGCCTTTCGCGTAGCGGAGGAATCTTGATATCTATGATGTTCAGCCGGTAATAGAGGTCCTCACGAAACTTCCTTTCTGCGATGGCTTTCTCGAAATCGCAGTGAGAAGCGGCCATGATCCGTACGTCGATGCGCGAAGCTTCGTGGGCACCCAGCCGGTAAAATTCGTTGTCCTGCAAAACTTGTAGCAGCTTCGCCTGAAGCCGGAAATCCATGTCACCGATTTCGTCAAGCAGAATTGTCCCTTTATGGGCCATCTCGAATTTGCCTGGAGTATTCTTGAAAGCTCCCGTGAACGCACCCCGTTCATAGCCGAACAATTCACTCTCGACCAATTCAGAGGGCAGCGCAGCGCAATTCAATTTGACGAATGGACGGTCGGAGCGAGGGGACAAAGAATGCAAACGCCGGGCGATCATTTCTTTGCCAACTCCTGTCTCACCCTGCAAAAGGACGGGTACGTTCGAAGCCGCTATGCGCAGCAGTAGAGACTCTATTCTCTGAGACCAAGTGCCCGCGGAGGGGAACTCGTCAGGCCTGATCGCGGTGGCACACTTCGTATCAGGGCACGATTCACTTTTATCCATGGTATCGAGCGCTTGCGTGATTGCCGCTACAAGCTTGTCCGGGGCAACCGGCTTGCGCAGAATGGCGCAGTCGTAAAACTCTCCAGTCCTGTCGATTTGATCGGTCGCACTGGACAAAACAATCGTTCTCAAGGGCCAACACTGTTTCTCAACTTTCTTAAGTGGATCAAAATATCCGTTGTCGCCCGATTCCAGATCGAGTAGCAGCAGTGAATATTTGTCTCTTTGGGCAGCGACACGCTCCAGAGCACCTCTGTGATCTTCGGTGGACTCGACTTGAACACCGGGCAGCGTCAGAGCGCACTCAACAAGATCGCTTAGCTCACTTTTATTGCCGGCTATTAGAATCGTCTTCATAGATCGGGGGTCCAACGCGACCCGCCACACACAATCTGATGAATCCTCACGGTGAGAGCCTTGGGAAAGATTCGACATCGCTGCATAGGTTTCTTTTCGACCAGCGACAAGCTGTTTAGAGAACGATGTTCCAAGGAGGACGAGCGCAAGAAAGATTCATTGGCGAAGCTTGTTTTCGGAGCCTCCCGATTCCTTCGCTTCCGATTTCGGTCCCGAAAGGCAAAGTCCTTGAAAACCCGCTCGCACATCTGAAGCCTCCGTATTCCAAAGGAACACGAAAACAGAGTGTTCGCTCTCTTAGATTTCTTTCAGAAAATTTGAATTATCTGTTCTAATTTTGCAAATTATGCACCTAGTAAACAATGAATAGCCCTAATGTGGAGTACTGGTAATCAGTAATGGACTGAATAGAAGTAGTTACCGAATGGAAACAGCTCTAAAGCAAGCAACAACTAAAGCACTCCGATAAGGGATTGTCGATCTCGCCATCCGATGTGAGCTCTACAGAACTTATCCTCTTATATAGGAATTTAATCTCGCATTTTAAAGTTCAAATTGGGACATCCGACGTTTGCCGTCGGGACACCAGCGCCGGCGCTTAACAACACGATGACATCGGCACTTAATCTCGGGCGCGCTACATCATTTGGTGGTACCATCAACTCCTGTGTGTGACAAAGGATGCCTGCGCTGACTTCAGCGGCATCACGTAAATCCAAGGAGAGAAATACAAATGGACCGACTTGAAGAACTGAAAAACAAGTACCGATCTGCCTTCGAAGCAATGTCTCAACAAGGCGTCCAGCTCTCGCAAGTATCCCTGAGAGACGATAAATTATTCGTTCAGGGTACGGCGCCTTCCGAGGACGCAAAAAATTCTGTTTGGAACCAGATCAAAGCAGTGGACGGTAATTATGCCGACTTGACCTGCGATATCAAAGTGAGCTCTTCGAACTCTGCGCCCGCAACGATACACGAAGCTTCGCCACAGTCGCTCGCGAGTGCGCTAGGAGCAGCGTTCCGTTCTGATCAGACACCGGCTTTTCCGCAACTGCTTTCCAACCTTTTCAGCAACTCAGATGGTCAACAACGGGCAGGGCTTTTAAATCAAGTCCTGGCCTCGGCGGGGCCTGGAGTTCTGTCGGCTCTGCCGGGCCCACTAAGTGCGCTATTGAAGGGCGGGTCAGCAATAACTCCGGAACAGGCTCAGCAAATCTCGCCAGAGTCAATACAGAATATTGCTGAGCACGCCCAAAAAGCCAACCCGTCCATCATCGATCAGGTCAGCGGCTTCTATTCGCAGCATCCTAAGGTCGTTCAAGCCATAGGAGCCGGAGCTTTGGCGATGATCATGTCTCACGTAAACAAAAGATAGCCAGGAAATCGCCGCCGGATGGATTCGATAAGCAGCACATCCTGCCGTGAGGCTATGAGGGAGGCCGTGACTTCAAAAGGTCCAGGTACACCGTGTGGAGCCGACGTCCAATTGACGTCCAGTCATATTGCTCTGCGACCAGTTGTCTGGCGCGGACGGTCAACTGCCTACGGAACTCTACGTCGGTGATGATTCGCTGTAGCGCATTGATCATCTGCTCCTCTGAATCCGCCAGCAAGATTTCCTGGCCGTTTATAGCGGCTACGCCCTCCGCGCCCAATGTGGTCGAGATAACAGGTACGCCCATTGCCATCGCTTCGAGAATCTTAAGACGCGTGCCTCCGCCAACTCGAAGTGGAACAATTACCGCCAAAGCATCTCCGTAGAATGGCCGAACGTCTTCTACAGTACCTGTCACACGGATTCTGTCAGAAGCGAGCAGCTGAATGTTTCGTCCGGGGGATCTACCCACGATGTTGAATTTCAGAGAAGGAAATCGACGCGACATTTCGGGCCACACGGTTTGAGCAAACCACCTTACGGAATCGGCGTTCGCATGGTAATCCATCGATCCGACAAAAAGCAGTGAGCATCCGCCAGACTGCGTCGTCGAAGGCGAAAACCGAATCGAGTCCACACCGTTCGGAATAACGGCCACATTTGCCGCAGGATTGTGCCGAAGGAGCTTGTGCTTATCGACTTCACTCACAACAGTGTGTGCATCGCACAGGTTCATCAGCCTGCCTTCAAGCTTATGTAAGAGAGTTGCCGTCCGTCGTGCAATCAGTTTTCTTGGAAGGCCTCCTGCTTCGCAGGAATAGCGTGCCATGAGCTCCGAATCGATGTTATGCCAGTCGAGCAGGACTGCGGGCCGGTTTGGGGCTGAGCGAATGATATCGAGATACGAGAAAAGGTTGGTCGTTTCCATCTGCACCGCGTCGAAGGGTTTTCTGTTGAGAGCGGATCGCAGACAGTCTGCCACATCTTTTGATTTGTAATTGAGGACGGTCACGGGCACCGGACCCAACATCCCTTTTACAATCGCGCCAGGCCCGTAACTACGCCCCTTCCTTACAGCCAGAAAGTCCTCGAAGAGCGCTGCTTCCGCGGGTGGCTCGTCCGGATCATGTGGCTGGAGAATGCGGAGCAACGTTACCGAAAAATATCTGGCTAAGGCCGTGGCGAGATGAACGTTCCTCAATCTTGAGCCCGAATTAACGGGCCACATCTGCTGAGGACAAAAGTAGAGGATTCTCAAATTGAGCTTTCACATTCCTGCTGTTCACGAGATATGCTGTGGGAATTCATTGCAGAGCCGGGATCCGCTCTGACTCGGGCGTTCACCGAGGCTTCGTCTGAGCACTGCCAAGTGCCTCGCGCCATGCCGGGGAGCGTCTCCGATGGGCGGTCTCGATCAGATCGGCAACTTTCTCAGAATGGGCCTGCACATTGAATTGGTTCTCGAACCATTGATTAGGACAGGTCTGGTCGCCCTCCAATTGAAAAAACTCGAGTATGCCGTTCTCGAAGTCGCTTTGGGTGCTTGAGGGATACACACATCGATAGGGAACGCCGCTGTTCTCCAGAATTCTCTCTACCGAAGAGTTTCTTGGAACGAAAGCTAAGATGGAACGCCCGATCTGCAGATATTCGAACAGTTTCCCGGGTACCTGTATCGCACTCTGCGGCTGCAGAAGAAGGAGCGCGTCGGCCGTCTGGATGATTCGGCGCGCCGCGTTTTGCGGAATGCGCTCCGCTTCGATCTTCACCCAACCCTCTTCTGTGGCCAGTTTCATGAATCCGGGGCCAGGGATAGAGCCCTCCACAGCCGGTCCGACCAGCAAAACCTGAAACTGATCAGCACGTAATGCGCCGGAATCCATCAACCGGCGCAGCGATTCGAGAATCGGCGATACGTTGCGGCCGCCATAGAGTTCGCCCACATGGGCTACGACTTTGCGGTCCAGACCAGCTGACCGGCAGCGCGGACATGCGCTCTTCCGGATCAAAACCATTCCAGATGAGCTCGATTCTGTCCGCCCGCTCCGGATACATTCGCTTCAAATTCTCCTGAACAGCATCTGTGTTCGCAATCGTGAAATCTGCCGTTCGAACAAAAATCCGCTCAGCTTTTCGGTAGGCGTTTTGTGTGAACGAACTGATGTGGTCAAAAATCGGATTGCCGCCGAGTGGATCGCGATAGTCTGCGATCCAGGGCAGTCGTTTTCGCCGGCTAAGCCAATAGGCAGCCAGATGCGCCCCGAACGGCGGGAATGTGGAGAAAACAGATACCTGTTCGTATTGGGGATTCTGCTCCAAGAATCGGAGAGCAGCTCGATAGGCGTGGACCGCCCATCGGCATCCTGTGACCCCCGGCAGAATAAACCTTCGTATGGCCCTCTCGATCTGCCACCCGATTCCCTGCCTTGGCTTTGCGATGAAGGGATCCGGCAGGCCGATACCATCGATTTCGGGCAACGAGCTCACGTCTGCCGCGGAAATTACGTAGCATCTGTAGCCCAGTCGAGACAAATACTTATAAAATCTATATGGGCGGACACCTCCAATCGCGTTTTCTGGAGGGAAATGGTAAGCGAAGATGATCGCTAGTTTCTCTTTCATTCGGCATTCCGCGTTTCCTGAAGGCGGTAGAAGCGTCTAATGGCACTCTGGCACCGTAAGCCCGCCTGACCGTCCCAAAGAGGCGGAATGGAGCAGCTTCGCGGAGTGTTATTCCCCTCCCGCCAGCTGCGAAGAATGGATTCTTTCGTAGTGCCGGCCAAGCGGTTCGTCCCACAATCGATTGTTGCAGGGCGCTCCGTGTTTTCGCGGATGGTGAAGCATGGCACGCCTAGTACAGTGGACTCCTCCTGTATCCCTCCTGAATCTGTAAAGATTGCCGCTGCGCCGGCTTGCATATTCAGGAAATCGAAATAACCAAGCGGCTCGAGCAACTTTATTCGCGATCTAAGCGCAATGCCCGTATTTTCCAGACGGGCGCGCGTTCGGGGATGAACGGGCCAATATAGCGGCAAGTCCGCTGAGATTTCACCGAGCGCAGCCACGATGTCGCCGAACTTTTCCGCATCGTCGACGTTGGCCGGTCTGTGAAGGGTTACAAGCCCATAACGCTCTGCAGTGACATTGAAACGATGCTTCACGTCGGATCGAAGAGCGGTTTCGAGATGAAGCCGAAGGGAATCGACCATCAAATTACCGACCAGAGCAATCTGATCTTCACTTTTGCCTTCTCTCAACAGGTTGGCACGCCCGCTCTCCTCGGTAACCAGCAACAGGTCCGAAATGGAATCCGTAACGACGCGATTGATTTCTTCCGGCATTGTGCGGTCGAAGCTGCGCAGACCTGCCTCGGCATGAATGACGGGCAGACCCAACTTGGCCGCGACGAGAGCACCGGCGAGAGTGGAATTGACGTCTCCGACAACGATGACGCCGTTCATCGGTCCCTCGACAAGAACTGGTTCCAAACGGCGCATGATCTCAGCAGTCTGCTGAGCGTGGGTACCTGAACCGACTTGCAGGTGATAATTGGGCGCTGGAATCTTCAGATCGCGAAGAAAAGAGCCGGACATACTGTCATCGTAGTGTTGGCCCGTATGGATCAAGATCGTTTCGAAATCGTTGTCCTGCGCGATCGCCGCCATAAGCGGCGCAACTTTCATGAAGTTCGGTCGCGCTCCAGCGAGAACAGCAAGACGTCTTATCAACTCAACTTCCCCTTCCTGGCGAGCCCTTCCCGGTATATTTCAGCCATTCGATTGAGTGCTACCTGCATGTTCAGTTCACGCGCGGAGAACTCGGCGGCGCGCCTAGCGAGTCTTTTTCGCAGATCGTCGTTCTCTATCAGCAATGCAAGTTTTTGGGCGAGTTCGTTGCGCATTGCCGTTCTCAAACAGCAATCCTCGCTCTCCATCTTCGATGAGTTCAGGGGTTCCTCCAACACGTGAGCCAACCGGACAACAGCCGCAGGCCATGGCTTCGAGAATAGAGTTCGAAAAGGCCTCCGAAGACGAGCACGATACAAAAATATCAATTGCACGAAGGTACGGGGCAACGCCCGAAACGGCGCCAAGAAAAATACAGTGTTCCTCGATGCATAGATCGGCGGCCTTTTCGGTCAATTTCGATAATTCAGGACCGCTACCCACAATCAGAAGCTTCAAGCCTGGCCTGAGATTTCTCACCGAGGCGAAGGCCTCGATCAACATCTCGACCCTCTTTTCAGGTCGCAGCACACATACTGTACCGATCACCAAAGAGGCCGCCCCAAGAACACTCGGTTTAGGCGCCGGGTCGGGATAGAACTCATCCGTCTCTACGCCGTTGTAGCAGAGCTGAATCCGAGACGGGCTGATGCCAAAATCATCGGCGATATGCCGGCGCATCGCTAAACAATTCACCACTATTTCATCGACAAATGAATCCATGAGTGTGAGCTGCTTCTGAGTTTTAACGTCGAACAGGTCACGGTGCCCGAGTGCGCTCGCTAAAACAAGCGGAACACGGAGTAAGCGTGCGAGCGGAGCCGCAAAAACGATGCTGGTGTCCCAGGCGTGCACAACACTAATCCGCTTCGACAATATCCAGCGGCAGAACTTGAGAGCAGAGAACAGAATCCTCGGAGTAGCAAGGCTAGAGATGTTTAGATCGAGGATTGGTATGCCCGCCTGCGCCACCTCGGCACTTCTGCCTCCACCTGCTTGATAGACGGCAACCGAAGGAGTGAAACGGTTGCGATCTAGTCCGACGACCAACTTGGTGACATCTCGTTCGATACCTCCATAGTCCAGTTTCCTGACTACGACCAGAACAGCTACGGGTGCCGGTAGCCGTTTCCTCTCGCTTTGACTCACGTCTTCTGCTGGCTTCCCTCAAAAATCGGCGCCCTGACATAGCCAAAGCATCGTTCTCGGCTGTGCGCCGTCCGGCCGTGCAAGTCTACGCGGGCTACACGTTGACAAAATCGGGCCAACACACCATCTTGACACTGGGCATACTCGAACAAGTTTGTTGGGCATAGCGCCTGTTGACGCTAAACTAGTGCATTGGACGATAGAATTCTCTGCACTCGGTACCACCCTTAAGTTTTTCGCCCAACCCTCTTTTTCTTTATTTTCTTTGAGAAAAGAACTGTGAGAGGACCTCGCTACTTTCAGAGTTCCGACTCGCCACCGATGCCCACAGCTGAATCAATAGATAACTCCCCAAATCTGACAAAAAAGGCTGTCATCGGTACAGCATGGTCAAGCCTGACCACCCTAGGCCGCCAACTTCTTTCAATCGCCTCAGTCGCCACCGTAGCCCGCCTCCTCGGTCCCCGCGCTTATGGGGTTATGGCTATGGCAAACATCCTAATGGTGTTCATTCTGAATTTCCGGGACTTAGGAACCGGTAGCGCCATAATTCAGCGCCCGAGTGTTTCAAAGGCATTTTTGTCGAGTTTATTCTGGGTTAACTGTTGCTTCGGTCTGGTGGTGGCAGGGTTCGTGTGCGCCATGAGCCCGGTGCTGGCTGCGTTTTTTAAGACTCCCGAGCTTATTCCCATCCTTTGCGTTCTGGGAATGTCGTTTTGGCTTACCTCTTGTGGCATCACCCATAGCTCGTTCCTGCTCCGCGAAATGCGCTTCCGATCCTTGGCTGCAGCCGACCTGAGTGCTGCCTTTGCCGCCTACGTGGTGGCACTTGTTTTCGCTTACAAAGGATTCGGCGTGTGGAGTCTGGTTTTCGCTAATGTCGCCACTTCACTCACTTCCGTAATCGGTTATTGGATAGGAGCGAAATGGCGCCCAACTTGGGAATTCGCGGTGAGCGAAGTGAAATCGATCACACGCTACAGCCTCAACCTGTCCGGCTTCGGCATCGTGAATTACTTTTCGAGAAATGCCGACAATATCGTTGTAGGCAAGGTTCTCGGCCAAGCCGCGCTCGGCGATTACCAGATGGCATACAACCTGATGTTGACTCCAATTCAAAACATCAGCTCCGTTGTGGCACAAGCTACGTTCCCGGCATTCGCGCGTATCCAGGACGATGATGAACGCTTTCGTGCCGCCTATACGCGTAGCTGCATGCTGATCGGACTCATGAGCTTTCCGGTTTTGGCGGGTCTCGGAGTGGTAGCGGACCCCATGATTCGCACAATTCTCGGGACCAAATGGCTCGGGGCCATTCGTATCTTTCAAATTCTCGCACCGGTAGGACTAGCACAGTCCATTTACACTACGATCGGCCAGATCTTTATGGCGAAAGGCAGAACGGACTGGCTCTTCCGCTGGGGCATAATACAAACCACCATTCTGGTCGCATCCTTCCTGGTAGGGATCCATTGGGGAGTTTTGGGCGTCGCAACCGCGTACTGTTTCAGCTTTTTATGCATCACGATGGTGCCGGCCTTCATGATTGCTTTTCGCCTCATCGGCCTACGCCTGTCGGAGTTCGCATTTGCCCTCTTGCCCCAGCTCGTAATAACGGCGTGCATGACATTGCTCTGCTGGCTTTGGTTGAGATTTCTCCCCGTGCTCGGGATTCAGGCGCCGTGGATTTTGCTCTCTTCTGCGGTTATCCTGGGCGCCACCTTCTATGTTCTGGCGCTCCTAATTACGTGGCCGAAGGTGATGCAACACCTCGAAACAGCACTGATGAGTTCCGGACATCCCTTTGTCGCTCAGGCATTCACCAAGGCGCGCAGCGTGAGATCGATCGGTCGTAAGAAGATCGAATAACGTCCGAAGTCTACGAATTCGTCAGTTGAAGGCTTCCAATGCGTAACCGCGCTTTGACTGAGCTGCCTCTTGACCTAAACTGGAGTCAAGTGCCCAGACCGAAATGGGTTGTCTGGCGAACTGTCTCGCTATTATATGCGTCAGATTCCGCTCAAGTTCGGTTGCCCGGCGACATCTTCGATCTCATTGCGATGACGGAACGCCCCAACGCTGTTTCATCACCCGCTGATCGCCCCAGGTTAGTCGCTTGGCTTTTCGTCGCACTTCTGGGGGCCATGGGTATCGGCCTGACTGTACCGGCTATCCGGTCCGTATCAAGAGATCATTTGTCGGATGTTCTTCGGCAGTGGCGCACTTCCCAGTACGTCTTGGCTCGCGTTAACCCTTATCCGATTGCTTTGGCCGCTTTGCAAGCCAAATTCGGCGGAAGCGCGCCGGACCATCTCCGTACTCTCAAGATTTATGGGATACCAACTCAGGGCCCCGATCCGAACACCAGAACGGACATCGGTCCGCCCGAGGCGACTTACCCTCCCACCTCTGCCCTAGTGCTGGCATTCACAATTGGTCCGTTGCGGCCACAGGCAGTGATGGTCATTTGGAATGTCTTGAATATTGCACTCTTCTGTCTCATCGGTCAGGAACTGATTCGTTTAGAGCATGTGCACCGTGCAAAGCTCTGGTCCCTGCTTCTTCTGCTTTCGCTTGGCCTCTTGTGGCCGGCCACCACCGCCTTCTTCTCGCGTGGTCAATTCTCTTTGATCGTCCTTTGGTGCGTGCTGGTCGCAGAACGAATCGGAGAAAGGCGAAGTTGGTTATCCGGCATCCTGTACGCCGTGGCGTTGATCAAACCTTCGCTTGGAATACCTTTTCTTGTTGCGCCGCTGATTCGGCGGCGTTGGAAATCCCTTGCTTGGACGGCAGCCATTGAGGTGGTCTTGCTCGCCGCCGCCGGTTGGTTCTTGCGAGCTTCGCCCATCTATCTCATTTCCGAGTGGCTTTCAGTAGGTCGCTACTTCATGGTGGGAATCTACACCGTCCAGGAGATCATCAATGACATGCATTTGAGCGCCTCTGGCTGGAATACCGTGATTCCACTCGCTGTTGTAGCAGGTTCTATTTTTCTCGTCTATCGATCGGAAAGTAACAGAACCATTGCGATGCTTTCGGTGATCGCAGCCATATGGACGTATCACTACCCCTACGATTTTGTAGTGCTTATATGCGTAATGGCGTTCCTGTTTACGCCACTAGATCATCCATCGCAATGGGACATTTGGCAGTGGTCCGGCCTCGTTGCCATGTTTATTCTCGGCATTGCTCTCTCGGACTTCGCCGTCCGCGGCGATACTGCGGCCTGGCGACTCGCCCGCTGGGGCGGCAGATTGTCGTTGCTGTGGGTTATTGTCTGTATCGCGAGAGCAAAACGGTCTAAGGCTGCTATGCGCTCCGAAACGGCGCCCCTGAGCAAATTCAGTTTAGCTCGCTGGGCTCCGGGACTTTAGCCCGGCAGCAATCCTACTTGTAATGAGACAGCACTCTGGTCACGCACCCAATTCGGCTCAACCCTCGCTCACCGCTTGGCTGGTCGTTGCGAGTATGGCGGCTGTAGGCCTGACGCAGCTAATTCCGGCCATTCGGTTCGCGCTGAAGGATCAGTCATCAGACGTGCTGAGGCAGTGGCGTGTCTCTCGATATGTGCAGAATCGAATAAACCCCTATCCTGTGGCAATTGCAGCGCTGGAGGCAGCGGCCTCGGCAGGCACCCTTGAAAATCCCCTCGGCCTCGGTATTCATCGCATTGTGCCAGTAACCCCAGAGCGCAAAGGACCGGCCCACGTGGGGGTAATGCCCAAATATGGGCCTCATCCAGACACAAGGAAGGATGTCGGGCCTCCCGAAGCGACTTATCCACCGCCGGCTGCCGTGATCTTGGCGTTCACCGCGGGGTACTTAAGCCCTGATTCATTGTTGGCGTCCTGGGTTGTGCTGAACCTGACCCTACTACTGTTGATCGCATACGAACTGGGACAACTGCAACAGCCGGGCCACGCAAAGGCCTGGTATACGGCTTGCTTTATCGCGATAGCTCTGGTATGGCCACCCACGCCATACTTCTTTTCACGCGGCCAGTTTTCATTCATCGTTCTGTGGTCTGTCCTCGTCGCAGGAAGAGTTGGTAAACATCGTAGTTGGATAGCTGGAATTCTCTATTCGATCGCTCTCATCAAGCCATCTCTCGCATTGCCTTTTCTTGTCATTCCCCTTGTCCAACGGCGCTGGAAGGTTCTGGCGTGGACGGCGGGAATCCAAGCAGCGCTTCTTCTAACTGCCAGTTGGCTGCTGCGAGC
The DNA here is from genome assembly GCA_963841675.1 of Terriglobia bacterium. Taxonomy (GTDB): domain Bacteria; phylum Acidobacteriota; class Terriglobia; order Bryobacterales; family Bryobacteraceae; genus Bog-105. The sequence goes on along the minus strand of CAWJEH010000005.1, from coordinate 79,489 downwards.
CTCGCCAATCGCGCTGACCAGAGAGTGGCTTTCAGTTGGCCGCTACTTCATGCAGGGGATGTACACCGTGCAGGAGTTCATCGACGATTTAAGCCTGGATGGAACAATCTGGGGCATCATCTTGCCCCTCGCCGTAGTTGCAGCGTCAGCCATTCTTATCTATCGTGCTGACCAGATCCGGGCTCTCGCATTAGTGTCACTGCTAGCCGTGATCTGGACCTACCACTATCGATATGACTTCGTGGTGCTCCTTTGCGCCATAGCTTTCTTATCTTCGCCTTTACTCCGACCGGCTGCCTGGGACGTGTGGCAGTGGTCAGGGCTTCTGGCATTGATCATCTTAGGCATCGCCCTGACAGACTTCGCTATCAGGGGAGAGACTGCGGGTTGGAGGATGGCCCGGTGGGGTGGAAGACTTGCTTTGTTTTGGATTGTCTTCTCGATTGTCCGCGCCAAGACGTCATGCATTACTCCGGCTGCGGAGCTAGCGGCGACGTCCTTATCGCCGACTACCTAACCGCTTGACGCTTTTCGAAAAGCACCAGTATCCAGGTCGGGCGAAGCCGGTTGAAGGCACATTGCAACCGATAAAGACGATATCCCAGAGCTGCCGCCAATCGCCGAATCAATGACACCTGCTCAGGCCGATTCAGTTTCCCGCCACAGTGAATGCAGGGTTCCTCCTGATCATAGCTGCCGTATGGATTTCCACCCAAATCCTGCAACCACGCCGACACAGCATTAGTGCGGTCCCGATTCTCTGAGACATATTCCATCGAAGAGATATCGGCGCCGGCAAAGAGAGTCGCTATCTTCCGCTCATCAAAGGAATTAAGGTGCCCAAATGGAGGGCTGATCTTTCCGCAGTGAATACAGGTAGTTCTTCCGACGCGAGTATCCTGACGGTACGGCACCCCTAACAAAATATACTTCCTGGCAACACGCACCAATTCTCTGGCTCCCGCGGCGAAATCGGGAACATGCTCAAGCACTTCGGTGCACACCACACAATCGAAAGAATTGTCCGGGAATTGGAGATTTTGTACATCTCCCGCCACTGTCCTGACCCCATTTATCTGAAAAGAGGGCCTTCTTAGGTCTAACGCAGTCACGTCATCATATAATTCCGCGAGAATCTGCGTCATAACGCCGTGTCTCGCGCCGATTTCGAGAACGTTGGCCACGCTCTTTGGCAAAAGCGAAATCAGACGTTCCAGACGAAGTTGCTCCAGCGCAGAAACCGGCCTCAGAGCGGTAAGGTGACCCATGCCTCTTAATGGATTGTCGCATCAGTGTATCGCTGGGAACACCAGTTTTTTCGCTGATCGTGATGCAAGCGAAGCTTGAGTCACGCGAATTCACTGAAAATTCCCACTTGAAGGGGTTTTCTGCAACCGCTTGAGAAGACAACGGCTTGGTGCAGCGTTCCTCGCAAGCTCAATGCCCCACCGCTTCCCGATATCAGCACGGCGCATGTTCCGATGAGCCCTGAAAGGATTACCAAGAGCCTTGCTGCATTTACCCCATCGATGGCCATCTTCGACAGTAGCGCGATTCCGAGGTGCGCCCGAGCGATCACTAGCCTCGGGACTATCCTCTCGGGCTGCTGCGTTTTTTCGCTTCGTGTTTTCTTCCGCCGGAAAGCTGCTGACTCTCGCCTTGGTTGGCTGTATCTGCGGTAGCGCCCAAATCACGAGCATCAATCTTGCGACTCAGGGCAGAAACGTCGATTTCTCCGGATTTTCTTTTACCCGGCCAGTGAGCTCAGGAGCGACTTTGCCCACTACCTGTCTGGTCGGACAACTTTTCTTCAACACTAGTGCGACACCAGGGGCCAACCTTTACGGTTGCACTTCCGCAAACACCTGGTCGGCTCTGGGCGGTAGCACGCCGGCCCCTACCATCGCGCTGAGTTCGACGACCATAGCTTTCGGAAACCAGACTGTCGGCACACGTTCGTCCCGCACCGTCACACTTACCAATACCGGCACGTCTTATGTCTCGCTTTCCGGGATCTCGTTAGCGACCGGTAGCTCAGCCGATTTTTTGTTGTCGAATACTTGCGGAAGCACTGTAGCGTCTGGAGCGAGTTGTACCGTGACATTGACATTTGCGCCGTCAGTTGTCGCAGCAGAGCAGGCTAGCGTTGTCGTCACAGGAAACCAGGCGGGTTCGCCGTCGACGCTAAATATCACTGGAACGGGCGTTGCGGCTGTTACGAGCGGCGGTTTGGCTGTCGCTCCGTCGGCTACGTTCGCTGGAGAGAATGGCACGGTAACAGTAACCGCTAACCGGCCGGTCAATTGGGCGTTGGCCCCCGGGAGTTCGGGGACGCTCGTAACCAATAGCAGCACTTCCGCGACGTTTATTGCGCCTTCCCGGATTTCGGCTCAAAACGTTTCTGGAGGCTGTCAAGCCATGCCGAACGACGTTGTGTACAACACGCGCATCGACAACCTTCCGGTCGAATCGCGCTCGGCCACTTGGACCGCCAACATGGGAACAAATGGGATTGGATTCGGAACAGTTTGGGGAACGAATATTGCGGACAGCACCACTCCGGTGAAAAACATGTCGTTTTATTACACGACAAACTACAACGGTCTGTTTGTGATGCCTCAGTGGCCGAACCTCAAGCGGGAGGGTGGCGATTTCGTAACACGTATGAATAGCTCCGACCATCACATCTTGACGGTTCGCAGAGATACCTGTCAGTTTTATGAGATTTACAACGACTACTTCACTCCTGCAATTTGCCGGGATGGAGTGACGCAAGGCTGTAACGCTACCAGCGGGCTCACCTATAGCTGGAACACCTACACTCTCCCTACACAAGGCTCGACAGATGCAGCCGGCCTGCCACTTGCTCCCTTGACGCTTGGTCTGGCCGAAATAAAAGCGGGCGTGATCAACCATGCCATGCGCTTCACGGTAGCCGGTGGATATATCCAGTCCCTTCCATACTGGCCCGCATATAGTTCGAATGGCTGTAGGGGATGTTCAAGCAGTCCTCCCTACGGGGCGCGTTTTCGCCTCAAAGCCTCCTATAATATCAGCAACTTCAGCGCTACGGCACAGGTAATACTGACGGCTCTCAAGCAATACGGGATGTTTCTTGCCGATGCCGGAACGGGCCCCGGGATTGTCGTAAACACCGATGTAAGCGAAGATCCAAGCACTATGGGGGCCTTAAGCCAGATCGACGGGGCTGGCATAACGATGGCTAATTTCGAGGCTGTCGACGAGTCCAGTTTCATAGTGAACTCTACGTCTGCCGAGGTAAACCCTGCGAATGGATACGAGACGCCAAGTTCATTTGCCGTTTTGACTGCGACCGATCAATCAGCTTCTAACTACCAAGTGAGCTTTCCGATCGCCCTCCAGAGTGTCGTCGTCGGCATACCTTCGCCCACCATGACCATCATGGCGGGAATGTCTGGTTATCAGTTGACGTCTTGGGTAACAGGGAATACCAATCAAGCAACTCAATGGAGTCTGGTGTCGGGAGTGGGATCGGTTACCGCCGGTGGCGTTTACACCCCTCCGGCTTCCGTATCGAGTCCCTCGAAAGCCGTTCTTCAGGTAACCAGCAACGCTGACACGAATTCATTTGCCACTCTTTACGCTACGGTCTTGCCTGTAGGCACTAACCCGGCAGGGAGTATCCGTATCGATGTTGGTAATGGCGCCGGTTCGACCGATGGATCGGGCAACGCGTGGCTTGGCGATACTGCCTACGAAATCGGCATATATCAGCAGAGGGCGACTGACTATCCAAACTGGCAGTCCCTCAATAACAATCCCGAACGGAGTATTTATCAGAGCGCTGGGTACACCTATGGTTACGACATGGTCTACAACCTAGTGGTTCCGAACGGAAACTACAAAGTGCGCATGATGCTCGGCCAGATTTACAACGGCTGCAATACTGCCGCTTGTACAAATTACAATCCCACCTGGCACAGGCCTATGAATATGGAGGCGAACGGCCAGATCGCCATGCATAACTACGATTTCGGCCTGGCGAACAATTATGCATATGCGACGCCGGTCGACGTTTTTATTCCGGCCCAAGTGACAAATAACACCCTTACCGTCGCCATGCGAGCTAACCTTCCGGATGTTGCGACCACTGTGCAGCCCTTGCCGATGCTGAACGGTATTGAGGTGATTCCGGACAGCACTGCTCCTTATCTGGCAATTGACAATCAACAGCAGACCAGTGTCACCGCCGGAAACACCCTGCAGCTTTACTCGGTCGGCTGGTATATGAGTAACGCCGTCACTTGGTCACTTTCGGGAGTGGGCTCGATCAATCAGTCGGGTCTGTATACCGCGCCGGCAACTGCTCCGCTCACGGCCCAAACAGTTAGCATCACAGCAACCAGCACCAGTAACCCAACCATAAAAGCGACCATGAATCTGACCATCCCGGCCAGTGGCTCCTAACAATCCTTTGGCAGTGTAGTATCGGGGGGAGGCTGTGCTTTTCTTGCTCCTCCCCCCTTCGACCTCTCTCAAATGAACGTTTCAGTGCTGTTCTTCCTCCTGAGCGTCAGCTTTTTGTTCTATATCCTTGCCGGATACCCGATAGCGCTAGCCCTTTGGTCCCGCTTAGCTGCCAAGCCAATCTCTAAGGCGTTTGTGCCTCGCAGAATCTCAATCGTCATCCCCGTGCGAAATGGTGAGCAATGGATTGAGGAGAAAATTCGTTCACTTCTGGAATCCGATTATCCACAGGAACTGATGGATATCTGGATTGTTTCCGATGGATCCTCCGACGGTACTGAAGCCTTGGTGCAGACGCGATCCGATCCGCGTGTCAGACTGCTTTGTCTACCCGGAGGTGGAAAGGCGACGGCGGTTACTCGAGGTCTGCAGCACGTTTCCTCTGACATCATCGTCTTAACCGACGTACGGCAGCCGTTTGATTCTCAAGCCCTCCGAAATTTGGTAGCCTGTTTCGCCGAACCTGCTGTAGGCGTAGTCACTGGGGAACTTGTGATACGTGAGGGAACGACGCAAGCGGAGTTCAACACCGGGCTGTATTGGAAATACGAGAAGTGGATTCGCAAGAGTCTGAATCGTGTGGATGCCATGCTCGGCGCAACCGGATCAATCTATGCGATTCGCCGCGAGGCAGTGGCTCCTATTCCTCCGGAAATCCTGCTGGACGATGTTTATCTTCCGTTTGTCGCGGTCTCTCGCGGTTACCGCATTTACTTCGAAGAGCAGGCGAAAGCCTACGATCTGCCGACGTCGCTTCAATCTGAATTCCGGCGAAAAGTTCGAACGCAGGCCGGCGTTTACCAGATCATCCGCTACTTCCCTTCCCTTCTGTGGCCCGGTAATCGCCGGTTTCTTCACTTCCTATCCCACAAGTTCGGGCGTTTGCTGCTTCCTTTTGCGATGATTTTGCTGTTTGTGAGCAGTTTCGGATTGCCGCAGCCTTGGAAGACGCTTTTTGTATCCGGCCAGATTCTCTTTTATCTGATTGCGGTGGCCGATCCCATCGTACCCGAGGGTACCGCTATCAAACGTGTTTCTGCTGTTATCCGAGCCTTCACGGTTCTGGTGGCGGCCGCTCTTTGCGCTCTATGTGTGTTCGTGGTACCCGCCCACCAGCTTTGGAAAGAAACAAGCGTGAGAAACGCTCGCGAGACAACTGATCCAAGCTGATGCAAAAAGCCCGCCAGGGATTCCGGCGGGCTTTCTTTATTCGATGTCTCGAGGACGTTTTTTGCGATTTCGCTTCCGGGCTAGCGCCTCTTTCGTGCGCCGCTTTTCGCCCGGTTTCAAATAAAACGAATGTCTCTTGATTTCCTTGACAATGTCTTCTTGTTGTACCTTGCGTTTGAATCGCCGCAGTGCGCTTTCGAGCGTCTCGCCATCCTGTAGATGGACTTCTGCCAATTAAAAGTTCACCACCTTCCCCGTAAAGCTCTAGTGTAGCGCCTGTTAGAGTGAAAATTCAAAATGGAAATCGTAAAGGCAATTGGCAGAGAGATTCTTGACTCGCGAGGCAATCCAACCGTTGAAGCAGACGTATATCTCGCGGACGGCACAATCGGACGTGCAGCCGTTCCGTCGGGGGCTTCAACGGGCGAGCACGAAGCAGTAGAACTCCGTGACAATGACAAATCGCGTTATCTGGGCAAAGGAGCCAGCAAAGCGGCGGAAAACGTCACTAAAATCATCTCCCCGGCGATCACCGGGATGGATGCGTCGGAGCAAACGGCGATCGACAGGAAAATGATCTCGCTCGACGGTACTCAGAACAAGAGCAAACTCGGTGCAAACGCGATTCTGGCTATCTCCATGTCCATCGCGCGCGCTTCGGCCGAATCCGAAGCTACCCCGCTCTATCGTTATCTCGGCGGCGTCAATGCACGGATCCTGCCCGTTCCACTGATGAACGTGATTAATGGCGGTGCGCACGCCGATAATTCCGTTGACGTGCAGGAATTCATGCTTGTGCCACTGGGAGCGAATAAATTCTCTGAGGCTCTCCGGATGGGTGTGGAGACGTTTCACAATCTGAAGACAGTTCTCAAGAAACGGGGCTATTCGACTGCCGTTGGGGATGAAGGTGGTTTTGCACCCAGCTTGAAATCAAATGAGGAGGCCCTCGAAGTCTTGATAGAGGCGATCAGTAAAGCCGGATATAAACCGGGCGAACAGATCGCAATCGCGCTGGATCCGGCATCCAGCGAGTTCTACGACAAGGATAAGAATAAATACGTCTTCAAGAAATCGGACAAGAGCGAAAAGAATTCGGAGCAGTTGGCGGCGTTCTGGTCAGGTTGGGTCGATAAATATCCGATCGTCTCTATCGAGGACGGAATGGCAGAGGACGATTGGGACGGCTGGAAAAAGCTAACCGACGCCTTGGGCAAGAAAATTCAAATCGTGGGCGACGATCTCTTCGTTACCAACAGTGAACGTCTGCAAAGAGGCATTGACCACGGAATCGCTAACTCGATCCTGGTGAAGGTCAATCAGATCGGATCGCTGACCGAAACGCTCGACGCGATGCGGCTGGCGAACGCAGCACGATACACTTCGATCATTTCGCACCGATCCGGCGAAACAGAAGATGCCTTCATCGCCGAACTTGCCGTAGCTACCAACGCGGGCCAGATCAAGACCGGTTCCGCCAGCCGCACGGACCGGATTGCCAAGTACAACCAATTGCTCCGCATCGAAGAGGAATTAGGCGATAGCGCTATATACCTTGGCAAGAAGGCGTTTCATCAATAAAAATGGCGAAGCCGAAACCTCTGGTTCTGACTATTCTCGATGGCTGGGGCTATTCACCCGTAATCGAGGCGAATGCGATCGCACATGCGCGCAAGCCCACCTACGACTATCTTCTAAGGACGTACCCGAACACACTGGTACACACTTCCGGGCCGTACGTAGGTCTGCCTGAGGGTCAGATGGGTAACAGCGAAGTAGGCCACATGAACATGGGCGCGGGACGCGTGATCTACATGGACGTAACCCGTATCGATCTCTTGATCAGCTCGGGGGAATTCTTTGAGAGTCCCGTCCTCTTGAATGCAATGAATAAGGCAGAAGGCCATCAACTCCATTTGGTCGGCCTATGTAGCGACGGTGGCGTTCACGCGCAACTGAGCCACCTCTACGCTCTGCTCGACATGGCGAAGAAGCGTGGTCTCAACGACGTCTTCGTTCATTGCTTTATGGACGGCCGGGACACGCCACCAGAGAGCGGCATCGGTTACATCGAGGCACTCACGAAGAAACTGCAGGAAATAGGTATCGGCAAAATCGCCTCACTGTGCGGCCGCTACTACGCTATGGATCGGGACAAACGCTGGGACCGAATCGAGCGCGCCTTTGGCGCCATGGTGCTCGGCAATGGCGCAAAGTTCACTTCCCCTGTTGAGGCATTGCGCAGCTCTTATGAAAAAGGGATCACTGACGAGTTCGTTGAACCAGTGACGATCGTCGACCAACAACGAGCGCCGGTTGGTCTGATCCGTGATGACGATAGCGTAATGATGTATAACTACCGCGCAGATCGCGCTCGCGAGATAACGATGGCTTTGACGGATGCCTTTCTTACACAGCCGTCGCGCTCACTGGTTCCCAAGAATCTGACGTATACGATGATGACGCAGTACGACAAGAATTTTGCCCTGCCATTTGTGCTGCCGCCAGAGCACCCCGACAACATTCTTGCCGCAGTGATGGAGAAGACGCACTGGCAAAACCTACGCGTAGCAGAAACTGAAAAATACGCCCACGTCACTTATTTCTTCAACGGCGGCAACGAAAAGCCGTATGCGGGAGAAGAGCGTGAGCTCGTTGCCTCACCAAAGGTCGCTACATACGATCTACAGCCTGAGATGAGCTCGGCAGGGATCACAGCAAAAGTCGTCAAGGCTATCGAGCAAGGCGGCTTCGAACTTATCGTCATGAACTACGCCAATGCCGACATGGTCGGTCATTCGGGTAAGCTGGAGCCCACAATTCGCGCAGTCGAGGCGGTCGATGCCGGTTTAGGTGAGATTCACCAGGCTTTGCAGCGTGCCGGCGGTTCTTGGCTGATTACCGCGGATCATGGCAATGCGGAAATGATGATCGATCCGGTGACCCAGGGCCCGCACACATATCACACCACGAACCCTGTGCCGTTTATATATTTGAACAATGACCGCGTGCAGCTTCGGGAAGGAGGCGCGCTTAAAGACATTGCGCCAACGGTGCTCGGCATTCTCGGTATGGATCAACCGGCCCAGATGAAAGGCCGGGACCTGCGTATTCACCGCTGATTCGTTGCCGCGGGACTTTGCGGAACTGATCTCGGGGTGCGAATATAGCGGACGATTCCACGTGAGTCACGGAGCCAGTGCTTGGCCACCAGATCTATTTTTAAATCGCCGTTCGGAACGGTCACGAGAGCGCGGCCGGTGCTCTTTTCCAGGGATGAAAGCGAAATCCACTGCCCATCGTTGATTTGCAACGCGGCGTAATCGACGTTCTCCGTCTGGGCCGAAGGCCACTCGACGACGAGCTGGCCACGCTGCTCGCGCACGCTCACCGGTATCACCGGCGATGGAAGCTGCAAATACGCCCAATAACCTACCATGCAGCCCAGGACGGCAGCCAGGACGAGAACCGCCGCGGATTTCCAGCCGAACGTCGTGTTCTTTCGCCTTTCGATCCGTCTTTGACTTGGCGGTAAAGTGGCATAAGGAAATGCCAGTTCGCTATTCCGGGCAGTGGAGATTTCCGGTACTGCAGCAGGCCGGGGCGGCAGGGCGGTACGTACCCTTGTGACTCCGCCCGGAGCGGGAGGAGGCTGGGGCGGAGCAGCAGGAATAGGGGCTGAAGGAGGCTGCGGCACGGCTGCCGGGACCTCAACTTGTACTGGCATGACCTCGTCTTCAACCCTGTCGAGTCCTGAAATGGAGGGAGATGGCCTCCTGCTCGGAATGGCCATTTGGGCCGACAGGGGCAAGATCACGCTCGCTCGCGTCGCATCACGCTCCATGTGGCCGTTTTCGTCTCGCATCAGAAAGCCGAAGCGGGTCGGTTGAAAACGTTCGGGTTTAACTAGAACAGTGACGCTTCCCTCGCCCGGGAAGAATTCGTCGAACCAGGCAGCCTCACGGTCGCTCATCTGCAATGGACTACGCGTATGTCCGATAAACCAGCCGACCGCGCGCAATCCTCGAAGCTCCTCGTCGGATCCGTACGAAGCGAGTTGTTCCCGGAGATTCTGAAGATCGCCTTCAGAAAGCACAAAGGACGGACCAAAGGCGTGCTGGCACTGAATCGAACGAAAAGCCTCGATCCGCAGCCCGTTTGCGTTCCACGCTCCGAAGAGCAGACCGCCCGTTTCAATTCCTCCATGTGGGATTCGACGGTAGCTGTCGTTTACGAGCGTATCGATTTCGTGAAAGAGGGCCAGCGAATAGCTGATTTCAGGGGACCCGTCCGGCGATATCCAGGACGCATATCCGGCGGGCTCGTGCGTATTCATGACGTTCTAAATTCAACACTTACGGCGTGATGAGCCGAAGGTGCGGACTCGTCAGAGTCTCCGGCATCGACCTGAAGCGAATAGAAGTAAGTGACAGCCCCCATACCCAAGAGTAAAACTATCATCGCAGTAAACCATCGGACAGACCGCAGATTCCAAAGGGATTCTTCGCTGAGAAGAGCGGCACTCCAGGCGACAAAAGCCCCCGCAAACCCAACGCTTAAGGTCAATTTCCAAGGCCAAAACATCAGATCGAGCGTTGCTTGTCCGCCGATTTCAGACCACGCTGTGAAAATAGTGAACAACGCGAGAAGAAATTCGCAGACATATACAAGGCGGAGAAGTCTTGGACTCATCACCAAAGAACTCTCATTCTACGATGAGAATGTGACTAACCCCGGTCGAGGTGATCACCTAAACAGATGAAATTTGTTGCTGAAGGAATTGAACTACACCTGGCGCATCCGGACGAAATAAACGTCTCCTGGATCGGCCAGGAGGAACCCATGCGCCAGCTGATGGCGGCATGGATGGTGATCGACGAAAGAGACGTTCCAATGAATCCCCGGCTCCTCGGCAAACCGGGCGTTGGGAAAACCACGATGGCATACGCGGCCGCGAAGCGGTTGGGCCGTGAAGTTTACATCATGCAGGCCACGGTCGATACACGGCCGGAAGATTTACTGATTACGCCAGTGATCGAAGGCGCATCGAAGCTGAAGTACGTGGCGTCGCCCCTGGTAACGGCAATGATCCGCGGCGGGGTGGCGATCCTAGACGAGGGCAATCGTATGAGTGAAAAGAGCTGGGCAAGCTTGGCTCCTCTGCTCGACAGCCGCCGCTATGTCGAATCCATCGTGGCAGGCATTAAGATCAAGGCCGATCCCGAGTTCCGCCTGGTGGCAACGATGAATGACGATTCATCGACCTTCGATTTGCCGGAGTATATTCATTCGCGCCTGCAACCCCAGATTTTGATCGACTTCCCCGAACGCGAGGAGGAGCTGGCGATTCTGCGCGAGAACGTGCCGTTTTCGCCGGACGAGGTGTTGCAGTATGTCACCGATTTCCTGCAACAGGCACATGCGGCAGACGAGAGCTATACAGTGCGGGACGGCGTGAACATAGCGCGCTACGCGCTGAAGTTGAAAGCCAGTAGCGGCGATCCGGCGCGACTTTTGCTGAAAAGCTCCATCGTTGCCGTGCTGGGAGAAGAAGCACTGCGGCACGCCGGACGTTGAGATGGATAGCGGAGCGATAATCCGACGCGGCAGTCTTATCTATCTGCCGGTTGTGCCGGCGCGGCTGGAATTTGCTTTGCACATAAGGCGGCAATTGCTGGAGCTAAAACCTTCTGTAATCGCCGTCGAATTGCCCTCATCGCTCGAGAGACAGTATCGAGCAGCGGTTGAACGTTTGCCGCAGATGTCAGTCATTCTCATGAACGAAGAGGGCGAGGACGACGAGCGGCCGATTTACATCACAGTAGAGCCCGGTGATCCTCTTATTGAGGCGCTGCGGACCGCTCGCGAGATAGGAGCGGAAATGGTATTTCTGGAGCCGTCCAGCGGGGCCAAGACCCGAACGGCCGGATTATACCCGTCGACCTATTCTGCCGAAATCATTAGTATCGACCGATATGTAGATTCCTACAGGTTGCATCCGCCGCAACCGACAGCACCGTCGCAAGAGCACGCTGGCGCGATGGCGTGGAAACTGCAGGGAAACGACCCTCTGGCGAGAACCTGTGTTGTGGCGGCTCTGAGCACGCTCGATCCGCTGCTGGACGCGATGGACCGCCCACAGGAGGAGCCAGCGGCCGCACCAACCCGGCTTTTCGATCCGGCTGCATTATTTAATTTGCATCCCGACTGTCTGGCTGAAGTGACGAACGAGCCTCCGTTTTATCAAGAGCGCTACAACGGGCTGCGAGATTCTTTGGACGGCAGCATTGACAGACCGCACTGGCAACTCGATCTGCTACGCGAGGCTGAAAAAGAATACACGATAAAAACAGGCGACCAGATACAGTCATGGCAACGAATCGCATTGGCCAAATTCGGCCGCAATTTGTCGTTACTCGATCGCGAATTGATGCCCGGCGTCTACGATCTTGCTCTGGCGGCGCGTTCGCTGGTGGACGACAACTACGCGTACGAAGTCTGGGAGATGGCCAATCGGTATGGCCCTCAACAGACGGAGGACCCGCCGCTCAAGACGCTGAAAATTTCGGGCGAAGAGGTATGGCTAAACACCCGGCGATTGAGGATCAGGCGCCGCCTCCCCCGGTTGAAGCAAAGATTGAGACCAGCTGCCCTAAGTGAAAGGAAACGAGAGCGATATAAGGGCGAGTGGGCGCAACAAACGGACGGGTCCTCAATTTGCTCGTACCCGCCGGAAGATCTGGTAATCGAGAACTATGGCCGCTTTCTGAAGCAACATGCCAAGAACCTGCTTTCAGAAGAACGGTCGCGAGTAGAGCCGTTTCTGAGCTCCTCGCGCGATGGGATCGATTTACGGGAGACGATCCGGAATTGGCATCACGGAAAATTGTATGTCCGCGAACTGAGCCGGCTTTCCGCCGATGTGGGAGCGCTGGTGATCATCTTCGATGAAGACAGGAATGACCGGTACAGGTACCTCACAACGTGGTTGGGCGAGCACCAGAACGAGTCGGATATGGCCTTCTACTCGACCGAGCCGTTCGAGCACCTGGTGGGCCCGGGAGTGGGCCGGGCCGAATACGGCGGACTGTTGATGACGCTGCCCCCGCGCAGGCTCTATGACGTTTGGAGCGATTACGATTACGACGCTGCCGAGACGAAGGCAGAACGCCTGCTGATGGCTGCGCTCGATTATTCGATGGAGCGGCACGTGGTCTATGCGGCGGCGAAACCGCCGCGTTCGATGTTTCGCCAGATGGCAGCGAGATTGAATCGCAAGATCATTTATATTCCTCTGGGGCAACTTTCGCCGACCAAACTGAAGAAGATCCGCGTGGTGCATGTTCTGGACAGCCACAAGAGACGGGAAGACGCAAAGCAATACGTCTGGTGAGGAAAAACCACACTGTCGAGTGCGAGTGCGTGCCTGACAAATCAGAAATCAGAGGAACTTGGCGTCCGGTCAGGCTGCTCCGCGGAACAGAGCCGTCAATTGCGCCTCATTCATGCCGGTAGCGGCCTCAATCTCGGCCCATTCCTGGCCGGCGCTGCGTTGTTTGACGGGGAAACCGGTGGGAGCGACAGCAGTGGTTTGGGCATTTGCAGGAACGAAGCCACGGGTCTTCTGCAGCTCGCGTAAGGTCTTCAGTGACTTATAGAAGCTGCGCTCGGCCGAATTCAAAGCACGCTGAATGGAGGTGAATAATCCGAGGTCGATGCAGCGCACCAGGTTACCTGTATCGATCGCGGTACCGCCGTCTTCGTTGAGACCCTGCGATTTGTACATCTGCGCTTCTAAGGAGCGATAGCGCTTCATGCGCCAGTAGTGCTGGGCGAGTTCGTCGACCAGCAGTTCTTCAGTAAGTCCGATAGGACGATGCTCGGCAGCGAGATCGGAGCGCAGGGCTTCGAACTTGGCCGGATCTTCGCCCGGGATGATGATGGCTTTCGAATAAAGGCCGTGCTTGAAGGAGTTCTGGGAAGAAACGGCTTTTCCCTGTTCGGTCTTCGGACCGGTGGACTTCTGAGCATTGGCGCGATTGACGGTAGGCGCGATTCTTTTTTGATTTGGAAGCTTTGGAATGGACGGACATGGAAGATGGGCCTTTCGCGGCGAAAGTAGCATCCGGGGCGAACGGAGCAAAGGAAGTTTGAAGGCTAAATGGCTGCAGAAAAGCGAGAAGGAGAGTCTTGGAAGAGTGTGATTCGACTGTCCGGGCGATCAAGGTCCCGTCTTCACCGTGCCAAGGTAGCGGTCATACCAGGCCAGAGTTTCCTGGATGAGCGCATTATTCGGGACCGCATGGGAGGTGTCGTAGACCATGTGCCGTTTATCTTGTGCCGGCGCACCTAATAACCGAAACATCGGGTTTTGAGAAGTCTCCACGGGATCGAAAAAATCGTATCGGCCGCTCAACAGCAAAACAGGTTGTTTGACGCGGGGGGCAAAATTAATCTGGTCGACCTCCGGGAGTGTCTTCAGAAGGCTGAAGCCCCCAACGCCCAGGACAACGACCTTAAGCCGTGTTTCGATCGCGGGCAAAAGAGATCCCATTGCGCCTCCCCAACTGAAACCGAAGTATGCCAGTTTATTGCGATCGATATCGGATCGTGTTTCCAGATAATCGATTGAGCGTCCCAGATCCTTAGACCAGGCAATGACATGGTCCCGATAAAGGCTCGTTGAGTTCGGTAAATCCGATTTGAGATCGTCCCTTCGTTCGTAGGTGCTCTTGTAGACCGGATACATCAGCGCTCGCCCGCTCTTGACAATGAAGTCGAAATCGGGAGATAAATCGGCGCTGGAATGCATAATCATAGCCCAGGAACCAGGGAAATAAAGAACCGTCTGAAACGGCGGCTTTGATTTCTTGGGAAGAAAAAGGTAGGCCATCACTCGCTCGCTGCCATAGGCTGCCGCGAACGTGATCTTTTCCCGTCTCCAGTATTCGTCCTTGTCCGTGACGGACTCGACGACCGCCCGGAGCGGAGTGTTGTCGTATGAGTACAAGCCTTTGTAGGCCTGGAAGACCTGATCCGAGACTGGCTTTTCACTGCTGTAGTCTCGAGCGGAACGTTCGACCGGAGCGAGCAGCGGCTTCGGAACCGGGGAGAGATACTTTACACATCGAAATCCGAAGGTGGCATCCCGGTCAAAAGGTGAGCGCGCATCCGCCTCGGTGAACTGGTAGGTAGGTTCGTTCCATGCACCTCCGAGAATGTACCTTCTTTCCAAAACCGCTTCGTTCCAGCACCATTCTTTGACGTTGCCCGCCATATCATATGAGCCATAGGGGCTGACGCCGCGGTAAGCCCCTACGGGCGCTGGACCCTTTCCTTTGAAGTTGCTTGCCGGTATAACGGAATCACTGGTATAGGTGCCGGCCGCCAACGCCCAGTGATAGATGGTGGGCAGGGCCTTGCCGGCAAACTCCGCATACGCGGCGGCTTCGTACCAGCTAACACCGGTAACGGGGAAATCGTCTTGACCCGCCGGGTATTCTCGCTGGACCCATCCAGCCGGACCCGGTTCGGCAGTAGCATCCCGAAACACAGACATTCCCGCATTCCAGTCGAGCAGGCGGCCATGCCTAATGAAAGGAACTTTCCAGTATTCGCGTTTTTCATACCCGCCCCGCCTGACGAATTCTCTGTACTCTTTACTGGTGACTTCGTATCTATCGAGCCAGAAATCATTGAGACGAAACTCCGGAAGGTCTCCATACCCAGGAAAAGACAATGTCGCGGGCAAGCTACCGGAAGAGACTTGCACCATACCGGCTGGTGCTGTTCCTTTCTTGGTTAAGTCAACCGAAAGGACAAATACGGAGTTGCCCTTGTCGAGAACAGAAGCAGTCGTCCGCTCGACCTCGTCGTAGCCTGGCTTATTGAATCTCCAGCGCGCGGGCGGACCGGCAGGAATTCTGAGATTGTTGAGCGGCGATTTACCCTGATATTCCCAATCGTCCTGTTTTGAGTTGTAGTCTCTGCGGTACACATCCGCTCCTTCGGGCGTCGTCTGGACGGATATCGTCCACGACATGTCTCCCCAGAGTTTTGCGAGCGTGTGGTCGTTCGGTATATATTTCTTCGCTTGCGAGGCGAGCACAAATGCAGCCGAATACTTCTCCTGATCAATGAGGCGGGAGATTTCCGGCAAAGCCTGCGTTTTGGCCCAATCCACTTTGGCGCGCCGCGTTAGAAGAAGGCGCCAGCCATGATCATCAGAACCGTCAGAATCACCGCCGGAACAACGTAACGAGGGCGTCGCAGGATTGCCTGGAAGCCAGTCTCGCGCGCATGCATATCCGCCTGGCACTTGAGAAGAGCCTGATGCAGCACCTCTCCGGAGGCATAGCGCATTTCGGGATTCTTTTCCAAACACCGGCCGATTATGCGGCCCAAGTCTGTGGGCAGCTTTTGACGGAACGTCTGCAGTGGAACGGGGTTTGCGGAAAGAACTGCCGACAGGATCGAAAGATCCGATTTCCCCTCGAAGGCCCGGCGACCTGACACCATCTCATAAAGCACTGCGCCAAAGCTGAAGATGTCTGAGCGTGGGTCGAGCTTCCTGCACTCTACCTGTTCGGGGGACATGTAAGCCGCCGTCCCGATCCTTAAGTCCTGACGCGTTGTGGACTGGGTCGTGCGAGTAAGGGCATCCGGCTCGGGCGCGAGATCGATAAACTTTGCCAGTCCGAAATCAAGAACCTTTACAATGCCGCTCTCGTCCACCATGATGTTCCGCGGTTTCAAATCCCGATGGATGACGCCGGCACGATGGGCAGCGGCGAGCGCATCGGCCGCTTGCAGCGCGAGGCGCAAAACTTCATGCAAATCAAGAGAGTCTTCAGCAATTACCTCGGACAGAGTTTTACCTGGAACGTACTCCATCACGATGAAAGTCGTCAGCTGCTGACCACTTGCAGCAAGCGATGCCTGACCCACGTCGTAGATGTGGGCGATGTTGGGATGCCGGAACGCGGAGGCGGTTCTCGCTTCCTGCAGAAGCCTACGTTCATACTCTGGATTTGTAATCACATCAAGAGCGATAAACTTCAAAGCGACAAGGCGGTTAAGACGCTTGTCGCAAGCTTTGAATACCACTCCCATTCCGCCCTGGCCCAGTTTTCCGAGCAGCTCGTAATGAGATACGGTCGCGCCAGGCTCTAAAGTCGAAGCAGCAGATTCCGGAAGCGGCGGCTCCAGTAAGCTGCCCGTAGAACGTTCGGCCAGGAGTGAGCGAATTTCCCGCTCTAACGATTCATCGCCTACGCAGGCTTGACGTATAAAATCATCTCTCTCAGACTCGGGGCATACGAAAGCGTCGTGATACAGATTTTCGATCCGCCGCCACCGATCAGGATCCACGAGTTGCTCCCGTAAATGCGCGTACAGTCCGGAGTAGCTCTGAACATTATCCTCCTTTTCCGCGCTCCTGGAATGAGCACTAAGCTCCTTCGAAGATTGTGACCGGACTGCTCACTTCTTTCGCATCCAGACGTCCCACGTGACCGGCCCGGCCTCCTCATCGGTTATTGGATGCCCGGCGAGCTTGAGCGCCAGCTTGATCTGACCGTGATGGTAGCCCTCATGCCAGATCATGTGTTGGAGCAGGAGGATCGGGTGGTCGTAGTGAAGATTCATAGCCCGCCCTGCTTTCACCCTGCTCTTTACCGCGTCCCGCACGGCCCGGGAGCTGTCGTTCAGCATTTGCGCCATGCGATCACGGTTATGTTCCACCGCCCACTCTTCCTTGGGCAGGTTTCTCGAGAACTCCGGAGCGTCCTCGAAGACGAACACGAGCCGCACAAAGTGAATGTGTGTGAATAGCTGTGCAATGGAAGGACTGCTTTCTATGGCCCGCACATCCAGGCCGCCCTCCGGCAGCGCGTGAAGCAGGTTGAGCAGAATGGTGTTATTGCGATCCCAGGAGTCGAGCAGAGATTCAAGCAGGCTTTGGTCTGATGCGTCGGACATATCCGACCATCGTGTCAGAGCGAAAAACATGTTACTCGCAAAGCAGCCGTGTCACACTCAGCACTCTTGCCTCGAACCAGAAAGAGGCTTGTAGGATAAATTCATGCTGCCTGAGTTCACTCGCCGATCACGCGCAGTGAAAAGGCGCTTTTCGTAGTGACCTCGGTTCTGTTCATTTGGCTTCCCAGCACATGGCGCTATCATGCTGACCCGACTCTTCGCGCTCTGGCTATGTTGTTTGGGATTTCGCTAATGGCTACGTCCCAGGCGCTGATCGACTACCATCAGCACCTCTTGATGCCAACCGAGAAAACTTCACAAGCCTTCACAGCTTCTGACCTGATAAAGCTGCTAGACGAAGCGCATATTCGCCGCGCACTCGTCCTATCAATGGCGTACCGCTACGGCAACCCCAATCAACCGCCGGTGGCAAATGAGTACGCTCACGTGAAAGCGGAGAACGATTGGGTTAGCCAACAGGTGGCGTTATACCCGGACCGTCTCCGAGGTTTTTGCGGCGTTGACCCCCTGAAGGACTATGCACTCACTGAAATTACCCGGTGCGCCAAGGATCCCAATCTTCACTACGGGCTGAAGATGCATTTCGGCAACTCCGATGTCGATCTCGATAATCCGGCGCATGTCGAAAGGCTACGCCGCGTCTTTCACGCCGCCAGCATGCACCACATGGCCGTTACTGTTCATCTGCATTCATCGGTAACACGGCACCGTCCTTATGGCGCAAAGGAAGCGCAGATATTCCTAAGCCAAGTTCTCCCTGCTGCGGCAAACGCTTATGTTCAGATCGCACATTTTGCCGGCTCCGGAGGATATGACGATCCGGGCACTGACGAGGCGCTCTGTGTATTCATCCACGCGATTGAGAACCACGATCCACGTATGAAGCTCGTGTATTTCGACATCACCAACGTGGCTGGTCTTGGAAACTGGAAAAGCAAGATGGACCTGATCGTCAAACGAACGCGACAGATTGGTGTATCACGGGTTCTGTTTGGTTCGGACGGCTTTTTTGGCGGCGGTATGACACCAGCCCAAGCCTGGGCAGACTTTCGCAGCCTCCCTCTTTCCGAAACAGAATTTCAAACCATCGAGAACAGTGTCACTCCCTATATGCGTTGAAAGCAGCGGTATCTTGCTGATCCTGCGAGTTACAAATGCATTGCGAAAATTTACTAGCGTAGTTTCCCCTACAGATTATTTGGTAACGCTCCTTACGGCCCCGGCGTTTAACAAATGTTTGCAGCTATTTAGTTGCGTAAAGCGAGCTAATTGCGAAAAAAGAATGCGATGCGCGGCAAACAATGGCCTGCAGGCGACGAATTTCTATGCAAACATTAATACTCCGGGTCTGGTGTAATCCAGGGCCCGGAAGCTGTTCCGGCAATGCGGCGCAAGAAAACACCAGTTCTTGAGAAGTTTCTTCTGACGTTACTAGTCGTCTTCGCAATCCTCATCAGTTTGTCGTGGGTTCATCGGCACTTCGAGGGAATCAAGCACGTGGTCAAACCAGATCTGGCAACAACTCAATCACAACCGTAGAGACAGAGCGGACCCACATCCGGCCGATTTCGAACACCGGGACGGGAGTTATCTTTGTATGGACTGGGAGGTTGGGTAACACTTCAGACCGACGGCAGGGGTAACGATCCATTTCGTTTGGATCGGAGATTGCGTCCATGCCCTGGAAAGAGAGCCGAGCATCAGATGAGCGCCTCAAGTTCATCGCCGAAGTGCTATCCGGCAACGCAAGCTTGGCGGACCTATGCCGGCGTTTTGATATCTCGCGAAAGACCGGGTACAAGTGGAAGAACGACATGAAGTCGGTGGAATGCCGGCGCTGGGCGACCTTAGACGTCCTGGTAGCCATCCAAATGCAATGCCTGGATCGATACGGGAGTGCATTATCGAATTGAGGCAGCAACATCCGACTTGGGGTGCACGGAAGATCCGCGCCCGATTACAGCGATTTGAGCCGACACAGAGCTGGCCGGCTGCAAGTACGATTCACCGCGTCATTGCAGCAGCCGGCCTGGTCAGGCTTGCTCGGAAGCGTCGCACAGTGCCTTACGTCGAGGCGCTGGTTCCCGCAGCGAAACCGAATCAGGTTTGGTGCATGGATTCCAAGGGGAGCTTTGAATGCGGCAACGGAGAGCGCTGTGACACGTTCACGGTCAGCGATGCGTTCAGCGTGCTCTACTGCCAAGCGATCGAAAACCTAGGGCATGAGGACATCGATCGGATCTGCGACGCAGACATCCCTGACCAGCCTTCCCGTATACTCCCGGCCTCGAACCTAAGTTTATCGACCAGTCCATTGATCCCTGCGCGAATTTTATAAGATCGCTTCCGGCAACTGGAGCAAACTGAATCCTATACCAGCCGACCAGGGAGGCTGGTGCGTTACCGCCAAATTGGCCGACGACAATTCTCGGTTTTTATGGGGAATCCTTCAGCAGGCATCAGGTCCAGGGCCTGACGCTCATTGCACTGGCCGGTCGCGGCCACTGTCCTGCGCGGGTGTGAGCAGCACGGCATTCAGATCATTCATCGTCCAGCTCTCCAGCCCCACTTCGGGGGTCACATTGAAAGACTGATCGGCACGCTGATGGGAGAGGTTCATCTCTTGCCCGGTACAGCATTCAGCTCGCCAACGAAGCGCGGAGATTACAACGCAGTGGGGAAAGCAGCTATGGCAGTGGGCGAGCTCGAGGCTTGGTTAGCCTGGCAGATAGCAGGTGTTCTATCACCAAAGCGTCCATTCGGCCCTCCGCTGTACGCCGCTCGCTGCTTGGCACAAAGGAGTGGAGCGAATGTGTAAGCCGGCGAGACAACCTTCCGATGCCAAGCGCTTCTACTTCGATTTCCTCCCTTTCGAACAAAGATCGATAGTTCGAGCAGGATTGCGAATGTTCAACATCCTTTATTGGCACGCTGCCCTGAGCGTATATATCCACGATGGAAAAAAGCATCTTGTCCGCTACGACCCAAGCGATATGTCACGTGTGTACCTCCTCGAGAAAACCGGCTCGTATCTTGAGATTCCGTATCGAGATCTGTCTCATGAACCAGCATCTCTCCGCGAAGTTCAAAATGGAGCACGTCGGCTGCGTACTCTCGGAGTGTCGGATTGCGGCGAGCAAAAGCTCTTTCAGGCGATACGGAGGCAGCGGAAATCAATCAATAGCAACTTCACAATGGACCGGACGATAAATCCTGTGAATCTGGTTCCACTGCAAGGAACCCCAAAGGAGAATCTCATGAAAACTATTTCCATCGCTCAATCGTCCCTCACGGTTCTGTTGGCCGTGCTCGCTCCCGTCCACAGCTTCGCTGCAACCGCAGCGCCAGCGCCCTACTGCATCGCGGTGAACGGAGGCTTCGGCAGTGGCAGTGGTGGTTCGACTTTCGTAGCGCGCAACTTCTCGATGCCGGCTGCGAACACGTGCACACCATGGACGGGCTACACCAAGACCAATGACACCGTCATCTTCACCACCAGCGGTACCGCCTGCCTCTCTAGCGACAGCAAAGCGCTGACGGTCAGCGTCTCCAGCGCCGACCCTGATTTTCTCGGTGCGGGCGTGCAGGCAGCGGATTACATCAAAATGTCCCGGACAACCGCAACCGGCCCGTTTTCCGGCGAGGATTTCGGTTACTTAACGGGAAGCGCAGAACAGACGAGCTGCACCAAGGGCCTGCTGTCCCTTCCCGCGATCCACGACTAACCGGTCATGGCATGCGGCACCTTAACAAATACGCACGGCCGGAGAAGCCGGACAGTCGTCGCGCCTTCCTTCGTCAGCGTGCCGTCGTTGGCCAGGTGTAAGGAACTGAAAACATAAACACCTCCGCTCGGTAACAAGGGCCGTTACGAATATTGGAACCCGAAGCCCCTGCCCCTCATGCGCCCGGCGTCGATTGCCGCGGCATGCATGAGGGTCAGGAACGAAAAGCCCGTGAAACCCGGTTTCGATGTTTCACAGGATACGGGCAATAAAATTTCGCTCTTAGGATGTGCCAGGATCGTTTTCAGAGGGTGGCCGGTAGGTGAGTACCCCCCTTTACGCTCACGCACTGGCTGTTCAATCCTGCCCGGTTTCCGTCGAATTTAAAACCGACTGCCCGCCCGTGTTTCCTAACGGGGTTCGTATCGCGGGTTTTTGTGGTACGGGTCCACCTTCACGGATTCGGCGGCCCAGCAACCAGAACAGCCCGAATACGAAGTCGGTGTATGCGCCGGTATCGGTCATGATCTCTGTCGGTTGCAGCTCGGTTTGCTGTTCGAGCACAACGGCCAATAGAGAAAGGCTGTCCTTCAACGTTCCAGGCACAACGATGGCGTTGAGCCCTGTGAATTGGTTAAAACAAGATTCTAATAAGTAGCGCCGTGTTCGTAGGCCAAAGTACTTTTGGATTTGGTCCCGCGTGCAACGTCCGCACGGGAACATGACGCCGAAGGTGCTTTGAAATCGTTAAGAGAGCGGCTCAGGCGGCAGGGATCGATAAGCTGGCACCTCACGATCTCCGACGAAGCCCGATTCGCCGTGAACGACAAATCGGCATTGACCGTGATAGCGAGGGACGGATTACCCGTCCCTTGCCGATCAGGGGCGACTTAATCCAGATCCGGACATCTGGTGTTGATGTACCCTACTCGTACCTCAAAGCTCTCAAGGGATCTATTCGGGCAGCACGAAGGGCCGGCGGGCACGCTGCGGCCGTAGCACAAAGAAGAAGAATGACAGCCGCACCCACGTAATACTTGGGATCATTCGGGCTCACTTCATAGAGTTGGTTCGCGACGAGCCGAGTCGCGGCAAAAGCCGCGGGAACGCCGATCACTACGCCCAACATTCCTTGCACCACAGCCTGCTTAATCACTATTCCGAGCACGGAAACGCGCCGGGCTCCTAAAGCCATGCGAACACCAATCTCATTCGTACGTCTCTGGACGGTGTAGGCCATGAGTCCATACAACCCAAGGCAACTGAGCACGAGCGCGACAACTCCGAAAAACGTCGCAAGCGCGGCAATCACGTTGTCCTGATTCAGCGTGAGACTTATGTCCTTCGAAAGTGTGTCAACGTGCAGCACCGGCAGGTTCGGGTCCATTTCAGCGAGAACACGCCGGACTGATGCCGCAATGTTTTCCGGGTTCTTCGCGCGCACTTCGATTACATTGATGAAGTTCGAGCGGTCAGTAGACCGGGGCATGTCGCTCGATTTGTCCTGCAACATCGGGAAGAACGCCATAGGCATGATCTCCTCACGAGGGCTGTCGTATTTCGCGTTCTCTACAACTCCGATAATCGCCAGATCGCCGGCGTGGCGCGGTCCGCCAATGCCGAATCGCTTACCGATAGGATTTTCGTTCGGCAGGAACTGACGAGCGAATTCTTTGGTCACCACTGCCACCAGCTGTGAACCCGCGCCATCTCGCTCGTTGAACGTGCGCCCGAGTAACACCCTGGTTCCCAGCGTCCGGAAATATCCGGGCGAGACGCGATCGAGCATCGACTGCATGTGTTGGCCAGGTTTCGGCGTGTAGCCTTGAACCGAGATGGAAAATCCCGAGCAGCAGCCGTTAAAAGGACTATAGAACGAAAAGCTCGCGCTTTCGACCCCCGGGATCGAATTGAGCCGCCAATACATCTCGCGATACAGCGTACTCAGGCGGTTGTAATCGTAACCGGCGTGAGCGGTATCCACATTGATCACAAGAACTCGATCGCGAGCGAAACCGAATTCCTGCGTACTCAGGTTTGCTAGGCTGCGGGCGAACGTTCCAGCAACGGCCAATACAACGATTGAGAGCGCCACTTCGCAAACGATTAACAGCGCCCCCATGCCGATTGAGCCGGATGCCGGACCAGACCCCTTGACGCCCGGGCTAGCGCCCTTGATAACCGGAGAGATCTGAGAAGTCGTCCGAAAGGCTGGCAGAAGACCGAATGTCAGAGCCGCTGCACAGGAAAGTGCCAATGTGAATACCAGGACGCGCACGTCCGGCGAGGTCTGAATCGGAACATATTCGATCCCCCGGAAAAAAAGTGCGATTAGCAACTTGGTTCCCCATTCCGCGGCTAACAATCCGAGCGCGCCACCAGCTACGGCAAGAATCAGGCTCTCTGTCAGCAACTGGCGGATGAGGCGGCCGCGCCCGGCCCCGAGCGCGAGACGCACCGATGTTTCGGTCCCTCGGGCAACTCCTCGGGCGAGCAAAAGATTGGCGACATTGGCGCAGGTGATGAGCAGAACGGTTATGCAAATTCCTAGTAAGAAACGCAGCGTTGATGAATATTGCCTCCGCATGTGCACAATCCCGCTGCCGCCAGGAGTCAGCTCGATATGAGCTCTCATGATTTCTGCACGGTCTTCTGCCGAGATGCTCGGTCCTTGACCCGCAAGCAGCCAGTTCCGCAACGCTGCGTTAAGCCGCGCCTGCGCCTGGCTTGCAGAGATGCCAGGCGCCAAGCGTCCTATGAGATATAACCAATGCTGATTGCGTTGGTCGATCAGGGCACGTGAGCCATTCAGTTGGCGATCGGCAGAGAGGGGAAGCCACAGTTGCGGTGGGTCCGCACGCAGCGTCTCGCCATAAAACTCGGGCGGAGTGATGCCGACGATGGTAAATGGAGTGCCGCCGACGTAAATGTTCGAGCCGATTACAGAAGGATCGCCGCCAAGTCTGCTTTTCCAATACCGAAAGCTGACCACCGCAACCGGCGATGCGGATGCAGAATCATCTTCCCGGACGATAGTACGGCCCAGGGCGGCGTTTACCCCCAGGACGTCAAAGTAATTTCCCGACACGAGTCTCGCTTGGCCGAGTTCCGCCTGGTTCCACGCTGCACGCCGTACGCTGACCTCCGTTTGCGACGTACTCTGCACTGCGCACAGGCCGGCAAACATGTTTGTCTGCTGAAGATGCTTATAGAGATCGTACGAGTAAAGCGAGAACGAACCGTCGGCCGGAATGCCACTCCCGTTGCCCGATCCTTTTGCAGGACCGAGTAACACCAAGGCTTGCGGATCGCGAACCGGCAGAGACTTCAGAAGAACAGCATTGATGATTGTGAAGATAGCCGTATTCGCGCCAATTCCCACCGCGAGACTCAACACTGCCGTTGCGGTGAATCCGGGCGATTTCCGCAGGTCGCGCAACGTGTGGCGAACATCCCTGACAAAGTCGTCAAACCACGCACCGCCCCATGCTCTACGCACATCCTCTTTCACCAGCGTCATGTTTCCGAGAGCACGCTTGGCCCCGTATCGCGCCTCTTCCGTGGAAAGGCCATTCTCTTGAAGCTCGGCAGCTTCTAATTCCACATCCAAGCGCAACTCGCGCTCGAGATCGTCATCACGATCTTTTTTCCCGAACCGAAACCACCGCATCTCAACTCTCCTCAGCAGGCCACATGACCCGTTGCCACAGTTGGCCCATCCATAGAAGATATTCTACCCTGATGTAGCCGCGCTAGGAAGACCGTCTTCCCAGGAAACTGGAGCTATCGCTGCTCGTCCGGCTAATAGCTTAAGAAGTTTCGGTTCCGGTCTCGGCAGGGATCCTCGGTGTCACGGCAAGGTAGGTCCGCGGTAACGGCGAAGTGACGATCTTAAATCATCGGATATTGCGGAACGGATTACCTGTCGCTTGCCGCTTATTAGCGGGGCAGGCGTGCAAACATGTTAGAAATGCAAATCAAGTGAAGGCAGACTCGGAGAGTCGTCGCCTACGCTGTTCGGCTCATCCTCCCCATGAGTGTGGTCTTCTTTGCAGGATTGGAATATCCCAGCAGTAGCAAAAATGCTTAGAGCAAACTGACGCTTGCCGGACTTAGCATCATAGACCTCGTGTGGAACCAAGCAAAGGCCATCCGAAATCAGCAACCTTGATCTCCGTTTGACCAAACCCCTACTGCAGTATGAATTCCCTCGTCGTAAATCTCTGAGATCGTATGGATCATCTGTACCGGCCAAGTATTTACGATCGTGCGCATCAGCATTCGCTTCACGCAAGTTGTTCGAAAGCCAAAGCCGGCTAGCCGAGGTCCTGATGCTCTCTAGAATTGCCTTTTTGAGTCACCGATAATGAAGCTTAATGGAAGCCATCAGCCAATCGGCCACCCCACGTTCCGCACAAGCCAACATAAATACGGTAGTGGCTATTGAAGAAGAAGCGCAACACAAACGAACAGCGGCGGATCGGATCTCAGACGTGATCGCCAACTTCGTCGGTAGCATTCCGTTCGTCGTGCTTCACTTGTTCTGGTTTGGTGCATGGGTGGTCATTAACACGGGGTGGCTCTCGGGAAACTTGAAGTTCGATCCTTATCCATTCGCTCTTCTCTGCATGCTGGTGTCACTCGAAGGAGTGCTGCTTTCCACGTTCGTCTTGATCAAGCAAAACCGCATGAGTCAGCGTGCCGATCAGCGCGCGCATTTGGACCTTCAGGTAAATCTGCTGTCCGAGAAGGAAGTCACAAAGATCTTGCAGCTGCAGAGACTCATCTGTGCGCGGTTAGACATCAAAGAAGCCGATCGAGATCTAGAGGCAGAAGAACTCAGCGCAGTGACAGCAGTCGGCAACATCGCTCGGGAGCTCGCTCAGAAAATGCCCCGGAATGCCTAATAGTGGCCTTTCAGGCCGGTCCTTTTGGTGATGGATGCTCAGCCAACGAGAAAAGAGATTCCATTGAGATTCGCTCGTCTCTCACTTGTCAAAGACCAGCTTTAGCTGATATGACGTTTTAGACTGCGGGTTTGTAAATACTTCCTGACTACGCAGGATGAACGGGGCATTGTGAACTATTTTCCTTGACGCGCTTTATTGCTATGTCTACAATGTAGATATTGTGGCGGAGCTACTTGGTGCTTTCGAACAGGCTGTCTTGCTGGCCGTTTGGAGACTGGTAGATGAAGCATACGGGCGCTCCATTCTTAGAGGCGTTCAGTCTGCTTTGGACCGACAGATTGCCGCCGGGGCGGTATATGCGACGCTCGATCGCCTTGAGCAGAAAAAGCTGGTGGACTCACGTTTGGAAGAAGGGACGGCCGCACGCGCTGGGCGGGCGCGGCGGTACTATCGGCTCACAGCTCGGGGGATCAACGCCTTAAACGAGTCTAAGTCGACGCTCGAGCATCTGTGGCGTGGAGCCAAGTGGCCATTGGGGTCAAGGGCATGATTCAACACTCACCACCCTGGTTACTCGAACGAATGCTGATGTCTTTCCTGCCCGTCCGAGATCGGGAAACGATTTCAGGAGATCTACTTGAAGAATACTCGCAAGAGCAAGTCCCGCGTGCTGGGTCCCTAAGAGCGAACATCTGGTATGTGCGCCAAGTGATCAGCTTTTTGTCCATTCGCAGTCTTGGAGAACTCCCAATGAAAGGAGGTCTGACGTGCACCTCGCTGTTCACTGCTGGTATCGGCTGCTGGCTGATGACAATGGAGCAGATCCTCAGGCACTCGGGGTATGCTGAACGAACGGCGGTTGCGACGTGCATAACGTTGCAAGGACTAGGTACCTTGCTCGTGCTGATGTTTGGAGTCGGCTCCATATCTCGTGCCGTTGTTCCCCTCGGCGCGGTTAGCTTGGCGCTGTTTGGCGCGTTCAGTATTGAACGGATTCTTCCATCTCAGCATTTTGAGGGTTTCGTCCTCCTCATTGGTTTCGCATTGATTGCGCAGGGCCTGATGACACTCGTCGTCGTTCCTCGATTGCACTCGACAAAGACACCGTAGCAGAGCCCCAGGGGGTTATTCGGCGTTGCCGGTTTTTCATGCTGATGACATTGGTAGGGGCGCACGTCGTGACCCAGTTCCGGCAAAGTGACTCGCGCTGTGAATATATATGAGCATCTTCGACTTGATCTTCATCCTCGGCTTTCTAGCGTCTGTTGTCACGCTCATAACTGCAGTTGTAGCCATGATCCGAGGACGCCGGACAACCGTGGTCAGGATTCTTCGAATTTACGGGATGTGCGCCGTGAGCTACTTTGCCGTTGATTTCGCATTTGCATATCTGAGACCTCGACGGGTGATCCCGATGGCAACTCCCTGGTGTTTTGACGAATGGTGCTTGACCGTTACGAGAGCAACCCACTCTGTTGCAGGGGAAACGCAAACCTACAACGTTGACCTTGAGTTGTTCAGCCAGGCTCGCCGCAAAGCTCAACGTGCCAACGGCGCATGGGTTTACCTCATCGACGATCTTGGGCGACGCTACGCTCCTGACTCAAATTCATCGGACGTCCCACTCAACACGCTTCTTCAGCCAGGTGAATCGATCCGAGCATCGCGAAGGTTCACCGTTCCCGCAGATGTTCGCGAGATTGGCCTCGTCACGGGTCATGGTGGACCCTATTGCGGGGCGATGAGCATTCTCATTATCGGCAGCGCCGGATGCTTGTTCAATAAACCGACATTGGTCAGGCTTCAATAGAGATCTAGAAAAAAGATCTATCTGTTGTTGACGCAGGCCCCTGGAGCATGCGTTTGTAAAGGCTTGCCGTATGAGGCAAGCCGCTTACGAAAAGCGTTCCGCCCAAGTGCAGGAACTGAATATTACGCGAAGCATCAAGTCATTCGTCACCATTGCCCGCGCAAAACGGCCCAGCGTTTACTTTCCCATCTGATCCTCGATGGTTCGCAATCCAGAGCCTAGGAAGCAGTGTCGCTCCGCCTCCGGCTCCGCGCCACCGCTTCCGCGATACTCAAAGAGAAGATTGCTACCCCGTGTCCTAGGACCAAAGTGTCACCCATGTCCAGGGCCATACAACCTTCAGAGCCTGGGGCACACGATAGAATCGCCATTTGCGCCCAGATGAAAATTCAGAAGGCTGTTATCACCGCGGCAGCAAGCAATCAACGCACTCTGCCGCTACAGACCCTTATCGATCGAGACGGGCAGGAGAAAACCGTTCTTCGTATCGTTTTAGATGAAGTACGCCGGTCGGGTCTGGAACAGATTGCTGTCGTAATTCCGCCGGGAGACGAGGCGGCGTTTACTCGCGCCGCCGGTGATCGCTCCATCCGATTCATTGAACAGCCGAGGCAGGACGGCTACGCTCGCGCTGTTCATCTGGCACGTTCTTTCACCGGCGACGATCCATTTCTGCACCTTGTGGGTGATCATCTGTATGCAGCCGGGCAGGGTGCCGGCCCTACGGAACGGCTCGTGCAAGTGGCCGCAGCGGAAGGGTGCGCAGTTTCGGCAGTACAAGCCACACGCGAGACTCTGCTTTGGCGCTACGGTGCGATCGGTGGACAGCGAGTTTCGGGAAGACAAGATTTGTATCGGGTTCAAAAAGTGGTGGAGAAGCCGACTCCGACTGAAGCCGAACAGGAACTTGAGATCTCGGGTTTGCGTGCCGGCCACTATCTCTGCTTTTTCGGAATGCATGTGTTAACTCCGACCTTGATGGAAATCCTCGAGCAGCAGCTGCATGAGTCGCCCGCGGGCGCCAGTCTTTCCGGAGCGCTTTGCGAACTGGCCGCACGCGAGCAGTATCTCGCTCTGGAGCAGACCAGCAGGCGTTATGACGTCGGAGCCAAATACGGGCTGCTCCGCGCTCAACTGGCTCTCGCGCTTGACGGCCAAGACCGAAACTTTGTCCTGGCTCAGTTGCTTGAACTCGTCGCTTTGCACAATACAGAAGCGAGAGAGATTGGACAGGGAGCTTGAGCGAGCTCGTTGAGATCATCACATCGCGGGACACGGAAATTCGCAATCGCTCGGTAGATGACTTCAGCTGCCGGGCTTCGACGGCCGTATTGCTTGCGGAGTGCGCAGCGCTCAACCGCTTCTGGCGCACGCACGATAATCTGTACGGGCGAGTAAGAGCACTCTTCTTCCTGTACTCCATAAATCGATTCCACCTGCCGTACCGCCCCGAGATTCAGGCCACCACACTGATTCCCTTCGAAGCAACGGTCAACATATTGAAACGCCGTTTTCCCGAAGCGCTGGAAGTGTTGCAGCGAGCGGAACGCTCCGCCGGCCTGAGCGCCGCTCTTTCGAGTGCGTTTGCGACGGCCTACAAAGGCTTGGCACTTAAGACTCTCGCGGACCAGGTGCGCAGGAGCGTGCGGCTGGTCAGAGGCAATCATTGGATGTCGCGTGTGGGCCATCCGGAAGATTACCCACTACGCGTACTGCCGGAGCTGCTGCGCCGTGGCGCGCCAGGAGAGCCCTATCCAATCCTGAAGGAATCGACACCTGTTCGTATGGATCTGACCCATAGCGGATGGAGCGATATTTTTTTCCTGGGAATGGATTACCCGGAGGGCGCACGCGTGCTGAATGTTTCGATCGATTTGAGCGTGCGCGGCGCCGGCGATCCAGTGCCGAAGCCACCAATAGAAGTCTACTTTCGGGTAATCGACGAGCCGGTTCTGCGCCTCACCAGCATCGACCTAGGCGCCACCGCAGATGTGACAACTTTCGCCGAAGTGTTCGACTTTGGGCGCGACTATCTGGGTCTGCTGAAAGCAGCAGTGATTGCAGCGGGTATCGTACCTCCGGCGATGGAGGGCGCCCTGCAGCCGTTGAGCTCTCTGCTTGCACAGCTGGCAGGCGAAGGGCGCGGGATTGAGCTCGCCAGCCTGGTGCGCAATATACCGAAAGGATCGCGATTAGCGGTATCCACAAACCTACTGGCGGGGCTGATTTCAGTGTGCATGCGTGCAACCAAGCAGACTCCGGAATTGACAGGGCCACTGGCCGAAGCGAGTCGACGTCTAGTTGCAGCTCGAGCGATCTTAGGCGAGTGGCTCGGTGGTTCGGGGGGCGGCTGGCAGGATTCAGGGGGTGTCTGGCCGGGAATCAAAGTGATCGAGGGCTCGGCAGCCACGGAGGGTGATCCCGAATTCGGTGTAAGCCGCGGGCGGCTGTTGCCGAAACATCGTGTGCTCAGTACTCAAGAGATTTCTGAGCAGTCTCGCGAAAACCTGCAACGGAGCCTGGTGCTGGTACATGGCGGGATGGCACAGGATGTCGGCCCAATTCTCGAAATGGTGACTGAAAAGTATCTGCTGCGCTCGCGTAAAGAGTGGGCAGCGCGGAATGACGCGATTCAGATACTCGACCGCATACTGTCAGACCTGCGCGACGGCGACATATGCAAGATCGGGAACGCAACCGAACAAAACTTTTTCGGGCCTATTCAGAGCATCATTCCATGGGCCAGCAATCTCTATACCGAGAGCTTGATCGAGCAGGCTCGGGCACGGATGACTTCTGACTTCTGGGGATTCTGGATGCTGGGCGGCATGGCGGGGGGCGGGATGGGATTCATCTTCAACCCTCATCGCAAGACGGAAGCTCAGGACCTTATGCAGCAGATCATGACCGAGAGCAAACGCCAGTTGGAAGACTCGGTGCCATTTGCCATGCAGCCGGTGGTCTACGACTTTGCGATCAACGAACAGGGGACTTTCGCAGAAATACTCGACGGCCGAAATGATTTGATGCCGGAAGGCTACTACGCGCTCACGGTGCCTCTTCTTCTGCGACAGGATCCCCGGCTGATACCCGCAACGAGGCGGAGAGAACTCGATCGCCTGGCGGCCGCCTCACACGAATCGTCGAGCTACTCGGGCATTGTGCAAAGCCTGTTCGATCAGCTGTTGCCCTCGGCCAACGCGACGGACGGACACGGCCAAACCTTGCTGGAACTGCTCAAGGAGCACGGGTTCGACCCAGTGGAACACGAAGCCATTCGAGCGGATCTGCGGAACGGGCGTATCGGATTGTCGCAGAACAGGCTGCCGATTACCACGAGCATAGAAGATGTACGGGACACGGACGTGTTCGACGCGCGAGGCGAGGTTGCGGACCGTCTGCGCGAACTCGGGGCGGAAGCTTTGAAGCGGGGCACCGTGGCCGTGGTATCGCTCGCAGGCGGCGCGGGCAGCCGCTGGACGCGAGGCGCCGGTGTCGTCAAGGCACTCAATCCATTCGCCAAGTTGAGCGGGCAATACCGAAATTTCATCGAGCTTCACTTGGCCAAAAGCAAACGCTCGAGCACGCAATACGGCACCGTCATTTCTCATGTCATCACCACCAGCTATCTGACTCACGGACCCATCGAGGAGCAGCTGAAGAAGACACGCAACTTCGGTTATTCAGGCCGGGTCCTGCTATCGCCGGGCCGAAGTATCGGTTTGCGCCTGGTGCCGATGGTACGCGATCTTCATTTCGCCTGGGAAGAAGTCGCCCAGCAATCACTCGATGAACAGAAAGAAAAGATGCGCGATAGTATTCGCGCCGCGCTGACTCAGTGGGCGCGCAATACCGGCGAAGGGTCGGATTACACGGACAATCTGCCGCTCCAATGCATTCATCCAACAGGGCACTGGTATGAGGTGCCGAACATGCTGCGCAACGGAGTACTTAGCGAGCTTCTGGCTGCCAGCCCGCAGTTGAAATACCTGCTGGTACACAATATCGATACCACTGGCGTAAATCTCGATCCCGGCTTGCTAGGCTGTCACATCGACCGCGGCGCGGCGATGACGGTGGAAGTGATCGGGCGGCAAATAGAGGACCACGGCGGGGGTTTGGCACGTATTAACGGGCATCCGCGGCTGGTAGAGGGACTGGCGCTCCCGTCGGAACAAGCGGAATGGTCGCTTTCCTACTACAACACCAATACCTTTTGGATTGACATCGATCAATTGCTCGCGCTCTTTTCACTCACGCGGGATGCGCTTGACGATCACGACCGGGTGGCGAATGCGATACGCGAGGTCGCCGCCAGAATGCCCAGCTACATAACGCTGAAGGATGTCAAGCGACGCTGGGGCAAAGGCCAGGAGGATGTGTTTCCCGTTGCTCAGTTCGAAAAGCTCTTCGTCGATATGACGGGTCTGGGTGACGTCCGATGTACTTATGCTGTTGTTTCAAGGCAACGCGGGCAGCAATTGAAAGAGCCCGCACAGCTTGACGGCTGGGTGCGAGACGGATCGGCAGAGTACGTGAATGCTCTGGCGGAGTGGGATTGACAAGAACGTAAGTTCCTATCCGAGATGCATCCGGCAAATCTGCAGCATCTCAGATTTCTTCTGATATGCGGGAATAGGAAAGCGGTCATATTCTGGATTCGGCGGGGTTTTGCATGAAAGAGAATGTCGAATGAAGCGAGCGGGCAGCGCCTCAGATCCGCTTTGGTATAAAGATGCAGTCATTTATGAGCTCCACGTCAAAGCGTTCGCGGACGGTAATAACGACGGTGTAGGTGATTTTGGCGGTCTGCTCCAAAAACTCGACTATTTGCAGGATCTAGGCGTAACCTGTGTGTGGCTTTTGCCCTTCTTTCCGTCACCGCTGAAGGATGATGGATACGACATTTCCGATTATTTTGATGTGCATCCAAGCTACGGGACAATGGCCGATTTTCAGGCATTTCTCGCGGCAGCTCACGAACGCAGTATTCAGGTCCTCATAGAACTGGTAATCAACCATACCTCCGATCAGCATCCTTGGTTTGAAGCGGCGAGAACAGCGCCGCCAGGATCGCCGGAACGCGACTTTTATGTGTGGAGCGAAACGCTTGAGAAGTACAAAGACGCTCGGATTATTTTCACTGATACCGAGAAATCCAACTGGACTTGGGATCCCGTTGCGCAGGCTTACTACTGGCACCGTTTTTTTTCACATCAACCGGATTTGAATTTCGATAACCCTCGCGTCATGGAAGAAGTGTTGAGGGTTCTGCGCTTTTGGTTAGATCTCGGGGTCGATGGGATACGTCTTGATGCGATCCCTTATCTGGTAGAACGGGACGGAACAAATTGCGAGAACCTGCCGGAAACACACGCTGCGATCAGGAAGATTCGCGCCGAAATCGACCGGCAGTACGCAAATCGCATGATTTTGGCTGAGGCTAACCAGTGGCCGAGCGACGTGCGACCGTACTTCGGTGAGGGGAACGAATGCCACATGACGTTTCACTTTCCTTTGATGCCTCGCATCTACATGGCCCTGCGGCAAGAGGATCGTTTACCGATCACCGACATCATGGCGCAGACGCCGCCGATTCCCGACAGCTGTCAATGGGCCTTGTTCCTCCGCAACCATGACGAGTTGACGCTTGAAATGGTCACAAACGACGAGCGGGATTACATGTATCTCGCGTACAGCGCAGACCCTCGCATGCGAATCAATCTCGGCATTCGACGGCGACTGGCGCCTCTTGTAGATAACAACCGGCGCAGGATTGAGCTCCTAAACAGCCTGCTGTTTTCGTTTCCTGGAACCCCGATCATTTACTACGGCGATGAAATCGGGATGGGCGATAACGTTTACCTAGGCGACCGGAACGGCGTACGCACACCGATGCAGTGGAGCGGCGATCGTAATGCCGGTTTCTCCCGCGCCACACCCGGGAGGCTTTACAGCCCTGTCATTATGGACCCGGTGTTTGGCTACGAGGCGATCAATGTCGAGGCACAACAAAGCGATCCATCGTC
Organism: Terriglobia bacterium; assembly: GCA_963841675.1. Classification (GTDB taxonomy): domain Bacteria; phylum Acidobacteriota; class Terriglobia; order Bryobacterales; family Bryobacteraceae; genus Bog-105. Next base: position 45,336 of record CAWJEH010000005.1, on the reverse strand, counting down.
CTTGTTGACATGGATGCGCAACATGATCTCGCTGCGGAAATTGTTCCGGGTATTCGGCCGCGGGACGCTACTTTTCCTGGAGCCAGCGAACCGGAAGGTGCTTGCTTATATTCGCAAGGATGGCACCGAGCAAGTTCTTTGCGTAGCCAATCTTTCGCGTTTCGCTCAGCCGCTGGATCTCGATCTGGCTGCTTTAGCAGGACTGGTTCCCATCGAGATGCTTGGGTATGTAGAATTTCCCGCGATCACGCGCGATCCGTACAGATTGACCCTCGGGCCGTACGGTTTTCTCTGGCTCGAATTGCATGAAGCAGGCAGAGGGCGTAGGGTATAACGGCTTCCTGGATGGTGGTCCGGAGCCTACGCTACGCTAATGGATTACTAAGACAACAGCTGCATCAATGGTCGAACCCGGCACCGCTTCGGAAGGGGCAACAGAACAGATCGAACAATCGGGCACAGCCGACATCGTGATCGGACTTGTGGACCAGCACGCTGGGGAAAATGTTTCCGCAATTGCCGGTACCATTCGCACCGGATTAGCATCTCTGTCCCAAAGTGCGCGGACGCTCGTAGTCGTCAAAAAATCCAGTGTGGGTTCTACCCAAAGGGAATCTCTGGACGCGCTGGCGGATGATGCTCTGCATCTGGATACGTATTCTCCTCCTGAAACCCATCCCTCCGTTACGGCGGCAGAGACCATTTCCAACGCCTATCGCAATATCTGGAGCATCAGCGAACGGCTTGGCGCTCGCGCGTGTGTTGTGGTTGCCTCGTCAGTCGAAACCGTAACGCCGACCTGGATTCATGGTTTGGTTCAACCGCTTCTCGAACGCGATATCGATTTAGTAGCGCCCTGCTACGTGCCGCACAAATTCGAGGGCCTGCTGAATAGAGCGATTCTTCAGCCTCTGATACGGGCGTTGTATGGAAAGCAGATTCAGAATCCGTTCGGGCCCGATTTTGGTTTTTCCGCACGTCTTTTTCCCGGCCTGCTTAAGATTGATCCCGCGCGAACCCGTTACGAAGGCGCTCAGCAGCTTGCGCTGGTTGGACCACACGCAATCGCGAGGGGTTTCAAGGTGTGCCAGGTCAATCTCGGGGATCGTACGCATCCTCCTGTCGATTGGAAAAATGTCGATTCTATTCTTGCTGAGATTCTCGGCCCATTGTTCCTGGGCGTTGAGCGTGATGCTCCATTCTGGCAACACATCCGGAACTCGGAATCCGTACCGACGTATGGCGACCCGCTTCCGTGGCCTGAAGAAACCATCGTTGTGGATACGCAGCGCCTGCTCGAACCGTTCCGGCTGGGCTTTCGAAATCTGCAGGAGATATGGGGTTTGGTGCTGCCGCCGACAGCACTCTTTGAACTGAAGAAGGCCGATCGCCTGCCGCCCGAGCAATTCCGGATTCCAGATGAACTATGGGCGCGTATTGTATACGACTTCGCGTTGGCCCATCGGCTCAGGATAATAGCTCGCGATCATCTGCTTCGCGCAATGACGCCTTTGTATCTCGGCTGGCTTACCTCGTACGCGTTAGAGGTCAACTCTGGCGGGAATGACCCACAGAGGCGAGAAGAGCGGCTGTGTACCGCTTATGAGAACGAGAAACCCTACCTGGTATCGCGATGGCGCTGGCCTGACCGTTTCAATCCGTAGTAGCGCAAGAAGGAAGTGAGCCATGTGGATTCAAATCCAAAAAGCCTTGAATGAATCAAGTTCTCGGGTAATCACAGAAATCGTTAGCCTTGTGCCGGGCATCGCAGCGCTCATCGTGGCGCTGCTGGTTTCGATCCTGCTCGCCTTTGTTGTTGCCTTTCTGCTACGCCGATCTCTGCGTAGAATCCATTTCGACGAACGACTGAGCGCCTGGGGCTTCCAGAGCTTGGTTGAATGGTCGCCTTCTAACTCCCCGACGATGCTGGTGACGCAAACGATTTCCTGGCTGATTGTACTAGTTGGTTTCCTGATAGGCATATCGGCTTTTAATGAGGCCCTTACGTCGCAGTTTGTTCAGCGGCTGTTCGCATACCTACCGAATGTCTTTGCGGCGTTGATTCTATTTTTTGCCGGCAACTTCGCTGCTCGTTTTCTTTCCAGAAGCGTTCTCATCGGCGCCGTCAACATGAACCTTCAATATGCGCGGCTTTTGAGCGTTGGTGTGAAATGGATGGTTCTGGTAATAACTCTCGCGATGGTCTTGGACCACCTTTCGATTGGGGGGCGGATTGTCTATCTGGCATTCGCTATTTTATTCGGCGGCATTGTGTTCGCTTTAGCTCTTGCGGTGGGCCTCGGGTCAAAGGATCTGATCAGTCGATCGCTCGAGCGTGAAACCTCGCGGTCACCTGAAGAGGTTGAAAGCCCGTTCCGGCATATGTAGCCGATTGTGCTCCTTCGTTATTGCGCGAGTTTTTCCATAATGAGCCGTAACGCATCTTCATCCGCCGACGTGGCAGGACCACAGATTTTTGTGCGGGCTTGCCACGTCTGCTCCGCGAGGTTCAGCACATTTTCGGCAATTTCGTTCGTCGCCTCGGCCGGAGGTTTGCTGGCTAACGCGTCATCGCCGGATGTGAGCAGTTTACTCGTTTCGTCCGATACCAGTGCCGGATTGCCCGCAGCACAGCGTTCGAGATCTGAGCGGGCTAAATCTAAAATCCGCAGACTGCGGCGATACTTCTCCATCGACGCAAGCTTTCTGGAGGTTGGGTCGAGGGCGGCCAGTGTGTCCGACAAAGCGACCTGGCGCCGAATGGAAGCGTCCCCCGGATTGTAATTGGACGCGGCGAGAAACGCTTTGTGGGCCGAGTGGTAGTCGCCACGTTGGAGCTCAGCTTCGCCGAGACCGAGGTACGCAGCGGTATCTTTAGGATTTTGCTTGATCGCCGCACGATATTCGTCCGCAGCTCGCGATGGGGAACCGGCAACCAGAAAAAGCCGCGCCAGACGTTCCTCGGTGGCCGGGTCCTTGCCAGCTTCCTCATGCAAAACCAGCAGCTCGGCCAGCAGGTCCTGCCGCTTGCCTCGCGCGGCCAGGAAATCAACGAGCTCCATCCGGACCGCTACGCGTTGAGCCGCACCATCTGTGGGCCATTCTCCGTAGATCGCACGATGGTAATAAGACTCCGCCTGATCAGGCTTTCCCTCTGCCAGCATGAGATGGGCACCGAGCAGATTGGCCCGGCCGTCGTTTGGCTGCCGCTCGAGGACATCGTGAATCAGCAGCTCGGGTCGATCGATCTGCCCGACGGCGATTAGGCTATCGATGAGGTCGAGTTCATATCCCGTGTTTCGGCGCTCGAGCGCGTAGGCTTTACGAAACGCATCGACGGCTTCGTTGAGTTTTCCGGCTCGACGGAATCGAAGTCCGTTGAGGTAAGCTTCCTGCGCCAAGTGCTGGACCTCCACATCCTGCACGGCTGCCAAGAATTTATCGAACGTGGCCAAACCGGCGATCACCAAGCCGATGATGATGACAAGCACCAGCCTTTTGATTGCTACGGACTTCTTCGACGCCACTTGCGTGCTCATCGAACGACACCAGTTTGCGGCTTGCCTCCGATACCGTAGGTGGAGAGAATGTCGGTCAGCGCGACAACACCATTCATCTGGTAGATGTTCGCGCGGCTTACGACAGGCACAACATCAATGCCGTTATCCCGCATCTGTTCCAACGCGTAGCTCAGAGGATGGTCCGCATGAACGTACGGATATCTTCCATCGCTTTTCAGGAGGTCGCGAATGGTATCGGGACAAGGGTCTGACGTTTCGATCTGGTGGCTGCTAATCACACCCCGGAGGCGGTTGATATCGCCGACCGGCCAGGAGGTACACTTCTTCTCTTCGAAGCGCAGCTTGGCGGCATCCATATTGGCATCGAGAGGAAGCGGGTCGGCATTGACATGCATTACTTCACTCACCCGAATGCCGGCCAGTTCCTCCCGAGATTCACCGGTCGGAAGATAAACACCTTCCTGAAGAGCGAGGGCCTCATAAATAGGTTCGTGCTGCATCTGCTGCGAGATGAAGAAGCTGATCAGATTCGAAATCATCAGAGGCACAATGATGGAATAGTCGCGCGTCATTTCAAAGATCATGATTACGGAGGTAAGAGGCGTTCGTACGATGCCGGCGAAGGCCGCTCCCATGCCGACCAGGGCGTAGGCTCCAGGGTTTGCGGTCACGTGCGGCAACAGCGCGTGAGCAACGGTTCCAAGGGTCCCGCCAACCATCGCCCCGATAAAGAGGCTCGGGCCGAAGATGCCGCCCGCGTTTCCCGACGAGTAGCAGGCGGGCGTCGCAATGAGTTTCATGACCGCCAGTAAGGCGACGGTCTTCACAGAGAAGTAGCCCGTGAGTACGCGATCCACGTAGTCGTATCCAACGCCAAGGACTTCCGGAACGAACAAGCCGAACACGCCCATCAAAAGGCCGCCAGCTACAGGTTGGACCCAGACTGTCGAGGACGGCAGCTGTCTGAACCAAATGCGGAGTTTCAGCAGTAGCTTGACGAAGCAGACAGAAGCGAGGCCGCCGAGCACTCCCAGGAGGGCATAAATCCCAAACTCGAGAGGATGAACGAGTTGCCAGGCAGGGGTGTGAAACAAAGGCTCATCGCCGAGGATTAGGTGCAGCACCATCCAGGAGGTTGCCGAACTCAAAACAACGGACCCGAGTACGGGAGCATTTAGATCTCCCAGAATTTCCTCGAGCGAAAACAGAACCGCAGCGATTGGGGTGTTGAAGGCGGCCGCCAGCGCGGCTGAGCAGCCTACCGGCACAAGCGCTTTGACATGCTCTTTGCTCAATCCGAAACGCCTGGCAAGCACAGATGCAATGCCGGCGCCGATTTGAACGGACGGGCCTTCACGTCCGAGCGCGATGCCGCTGGCAAGCGATATCGAGCAACATACGAATTTGCCAATCACTGTACGAAGCGAGATGTATCCTTCCTGAATAAAAATCGCGAACTTCGCTTGAGGAATGCCACTTCCGCGCGCGTTCGGGAAGTAGCGGGCAAGCAAGTATCCGCTGAACAGCGTGCCAATGACCGGAACCAACAACCGACGCCAGGCAGCACTGTCAGGAGGGTACATCCGCGCGGCGATGCGCCCGGTTAGAAGGATGAACGCAACAACCGTGAGTCCCACGAGGACGCCGATCACAAGACTCAGCAGCATTAGTAGCTGGTCTTGGCGGTTGGCGAACCCCGTCCAGTTCAACACCTTTGCCCGAAAAGATAGCTTTGGCATGCTTTTGTTATATTTACAGACCGGGCTTGCGACCGCCTTCAAGAGCCATATTCGAAGCTGAGATTCGCTTAGAAGTTTTGTCTTTCTTCTCGATAAGTTACTCAGGTGGTCAAACGTAACTACTGGGTGGCGCTGTTTCTGCTGCCGGCGTTATACGGCCAGGACAACTCCGGGGTTTCGCCAAACGCTTCCTCTTCATCCTGGGGCACGAAAACTATACAGCTTAAATACCTTGATCCCGATGAATTGCGCCAGGTATTTTCCGGGCGCTCATACGTGATGGAAGTAAATCGAAACCTAAAGCTGCTGACGGTGAGCGGGCCGACTGAGTTTCTCACCGAAGTCGAGCAGGCCGGCAAACGCCTCGACCTCGCACCCACTCCTCCCGCCAATATAGAGGTTACGGTTTATCTGCTGGCCACCACGGGTCAAACATCATCAGCGCAGAGCTTACCGGCAGAAATGCAGGGGATCGACAGAAGTCTCGGCTCGACTGCGTCATCCTTGCATCTGGTCGATTCCGAAACTCTCCGGGTGCGGGAAGGGAAAACGGCCGACGTCAGCTTCGCCGATTCCGCTTCATCGGGATTAGCCTGGCATCTATCGGTCTTCAGGCTGCTTCCGTTATTCCTGGCGCCAAAGGCGATGTGATCAGCCTGAACGGCTTGCGTTGCAGGCTCAACAAACCGTCTGGACAAGCGTCGTCGTCAGGCGAGATGACAGCAAATATCGATGTCGTCGAGGATCAAGCAGCGCTGGTAGCGAAAGTGGGAGTCGAGAAACCGCTCGTGATCGTCGTGCGCGCGCGTGTCTCACGTTAAGAAACTCGATTGGTGCTCTAGGCCCCTTACTGCACCTCGAGTATTTTCTTCCAAGAATTCTCATCGTGGCCGACGCTCAGCAGGTTGGCAGCGCGAACCAGCGGCAACCGAAGCAGCGCCGGCTCCTGTTCGATACGTCGCAGCAAGTCGGAATCGGAGAGCTTGAGGTATTTGAGGCCGGCATCGACGTAAGGTTTACCCTCCGTATCAAGCAGGGCGGACAAACTGAAGCGCTCGACGAATCTCTTTATTTCACCGGGTGCCATGGGCTTCACTTTTAAATCAACGAAGTGAATTTCCACTCGGCGTTCCTTGAAAAAGCGCTGGGCGGCGCGGGTCGACTGTGAGTTCTTCACCCCGAAGATCTGGACGCCCATGCTGCTCGATTGTGGCACAGTGCCGGCTGTGCCTGAGCATGGTAAATTGTTATACTCCTAGGCAGGCTAGGAAACGATACCGTGAATCTATTGAGGCGCTTTCGTTCGCTGCTCGGTGTACTCGCCTCGCGAGGCGATTTCGAAGCAAGCATGAGCCGAGAGCTACGATTTCACCTGGAGCAGTACACCGCTGACCTGGTGCGTTCTGGAGTATCCCTGGACGAAGCGGCGCGCCGGGCGCGGCTGGAATTCGGCGGAATGAACAGTGTCACAGGAGAATGCCGGGAGGCGCGCGGACTCTGGTTCTTGGATCAACTGGTCAGGGAGATGAAGCAAGCCGCGAGAGTGCTGCGAAGAACACCCGGACTGACGGCAACAGCTCTCCTAACCCTGACAGTTTGCATCGGCGCCAATCTGACGATTTTTGCCGCCATCGATTCTATACTGCTGAGGCCGCTGCCCTTCCCGGAGGCAGACCGTCTGGTGACAATCTTCAATTCGTATCCAAAAGCAGGTGTGGATCGAGACGGCTCCTCGTTAACGAACTACTACGAGCGGCGCGGCCGCATTCCGGCCTTTACGAGCATCTCGATCTACCGCTATGGAACGGCGATCGTGGGGGAAGCGGGCTCGACAGAACGCGAACAAACCATCCAGATCTCGCCCGACTTCTTCTCGACCCTGGGGCGCGGTCCAGCCATCGGGCGTGGCTTTACAGAGCAGGAGACTACCTACAAAACAGACGCAGTAGCCATTCTCACGAATCCTTATTGGAGAACGCACTTCCGTGGGGATCCGCAAGCGATCGGAAAAGCGATTCGCGTTGATGGAGTTTCACGCACGGTCGTCGGCATCTTGCCGGGGGATTTCCGGTTTCTGTCTTCAAAGGCCCGGCTCTACTTTCCTCTTTCATCGAGACCTGAGGACCGAACACCGGATCAACGCCATTCGGGTGGAAACGTCATCCAAATGATCGCCCGGCTGAAGCCAGGAGCCACGGTGGCGCAGGCGCAATCAGAAATCGACCGGCAAAATGCCGCATTGGAGAGAGATGATCGACAGGCCAAGATGATCGCGGACGCCGGTTTTCGATCGTTGGTCGTGCCGCTGCATGGTGATCACGTAGCGTCGATACGTCCCACTCTGCTGCTGATGCAGGCGGGCGTGCTGCTGCTGCTGCTGATTGGTGCGGTAAATCTGGTGAACCTGCTTCTTATGCGAGCTAGCGGGCGCAGCAAAGAACTGGCGGTCCGGAAAGCGCTCGGCGCGAGCGGCTGGCACGTTGCGAGCGAAGTGCTTGTCGAAACGACTTTGGTTACTTTGGCCGGAGGACTACTCGGCTGCATCGCCGGGGCAGGAGGCATTCGTCTGCTCGCGGCGCTCGGTGCGAATCGTTTGCCGCTGGGATCACAGATTGTATTCGATGCACGATTAGCATTTGTTGCGATTGCAGGAGCCATTTTTCTAGGGCTGCTGATTGGTGCACCCATCGCCTGGTTCAATCTGCGGGGACACCCAGGCAATGCCCTGCAGTCGGAGGGTCGCAGTGGAACGACCAGTCACGGAACTCAGCGATTGCGACATAGTTTCGTCGTCGCGCAGATCGCGCTGGCTTTCGTCCTTCTGGCAGGAGCCGGTTTGCTCGGGTTGAGCCTCAAACGTGCGATGGAAGTTTCTCCAGGGTTTCGACCGGATCACATTTTAACGGGCCAAATCTCTTTACCAGGGAAAAGTTATCCGTCCCTGAACGCCGGTCTGGCATTCATGGAAAGGCTGACAAAACTAGTAAGCGAGCAACCCGGTGTCACGGCGGCTGGGGTGGTCAACAACATTCCGTTCAGCGGCGTCACCGGTAAGAGCGCGGCCACAGTGAAAGGCCAGATCATAAAGCCAGGTGAATCAGTGCACGGCATCTATTCTTACGGCGTGGGCGGCGACTACTTTCGAGCCATGGGCTTTACTCTACGCGAAGGACGATTTCTGCAGGCCGCGGACTCGAGACGCACCGAGCGAGTGTGCGTAGTGGATGAAGACTTCGCTCGTTACTTCTGGCCGCATGCCGACGCCCTCGGACAACGAGTATTTCAAGGTTCCACCACGGGGAAAGATAGTGAAGCGTTCACTGTTGCCGGCGTAGTAGGCAGCGCGAAGCAGGCGGGCTTGACCGATGAAGCCGCGCAAGGCGCAATCTACTATCCGTACGCTTTTCGGCCAGACGGCCAGGTTTTCGTAGTTGTCCGCACACTTCTGCCGCCGGAATCGATGCGTTTGACTCTGCAGAGAGTGGTTCGACAAATCGATTCGAATCTTCCGGTAACTGATATCCAGTCAATGAACACACGGATCACCGATAGCCTTATCACCCGCCGCTCATCGGCGCTGCTGGCCGGGCTCTTTTCAGCTATCGCAGTGTTGCTCACAGGAATTGGAACATATGGAACTCTGAGCTACGCCGTAACACAGCGGCGCCGCGAAATCGGGGTACGTATGGCGTTAGGAGCGCGACCGGATCAGATCCGAAGCCAATTTCTATCGCTCGCCCTACGCCTGCTCGCAGCCGGCACGATGGTTGGCGCACTGGGGACTTGGCTGATGGGAGGAGCGATGCAGGCGATCCTGTTCCATGTAACTGGCCTCAATCCAACAATCTTTGTTTGCACGGCGGCCATTCTGTGTAGCGTGGCGGTAACGGCTTGTCTCGTGCCATCCTGGCGGGCGGCTAGGATTTCTCCAACCGAAGTTCTTTCGGAGCAATAGGACCAACCTCTTCGACCAGAATACAGACCGTATTACGCTGGGCGGGTGGCAGTCTTCCGGGACAGATTCGTTTGCAGCGCGCTTGCGCTCCTTCTGAGCGCGATCACAGTTCACGCGCAGCAATCGCAGAAGGATACCAAAGCGCCCACCCGCGCCGAGATTCTGCGCGGCGCCTACGGGCCGTATCGCGCCAACAACGATCTGCTCTTCTACCACTTGGATGTGCGTGTAGATCCGCATAGGAAATTCATCAGCGGGAAGAACACCATTCGTTTTAAGATGCTCCAGCCGGGCACGCGCATTCAGATCGATCTTCAACCGCCGCTGAGGGTGGATAAGATCCTATTCGGCAAGACGAGGCTCGCTTACAAGCGGGAGTTCGGTGCAGTGTTCATCGATTTTCCAAGCGAGCTGCAGGCCGGCCACGTGTACTCGATCGATTTCTACTATTCGGGATACCCCGTTGTGGAGGGCCGGTTCGGCGGTTTTACTTTTGGCAAGGATACGTCGGGACACTCATGGATCTACACGTCGTGCGAAGATGTCGGCGCGAGTGCCTGGTGGCCCAATAAGGATCAATGGCGGGACGAAGTTAAGAATATGGAGATCAGCGTCTCGATCCCTAACGACCTGGTCGATGTCTCGAATGGCAAGTTCAAAGGCAAAACAGATCTAGGCGACGGGTATACCCGCTGGGATTGGGTCGTTCATTATCCGATCAACAATTACGACGTTTCTTTGAATATCGGGAACTACCGCCATTTCTCAGATCGTCTCGGGAAATTGCCACTCGACTTCTATGCACTGCCCGAGGATTTGGCAAAGGCAGAGAAGCAATTCGCACAAGCAAAGGGCATGCTCGAAGCGTTTCAGCATTATTTCGGGCCATATCCGTTCTCAAAGGACGGTTACAAGTTGATCGAGGTCCCTTATTCGGGTATGGAGCACCAGAGCGCGGTGACCTACGGCAACCACTTCACAAATGGATACTTGGGCCGCGACTGGACCGGCGTCGGGATCAGCACGAAATTCGACTTCATCATCATCCATGAAAGCGGGCACGAGTGGTTCGGCAATAGCGTATCTGCCGCAGATCCCTCAGACATGTGGATTCACGAAGGCTGGACGACTTACCTCGAGAGTCTATACGTCGAATACAGGTGGGGACACGAGGACGCGCTTCGATACCTGAACGGATTGAAATCGAAGATCAAGAATCAGCAGCCGATCATCACGGCGCATGGAGTGAATGGCACACCGCCGGGAGACCAATACTTCAAGGGCGCGCTATTCATCAACACTCTGCGCAGCATTGTTAACGACGACCAGCGCTGGTTTAAGCTGATCCATGATTTCTACCAGCATTTCAAGTATCAGAACATCATGACGGAGGACGTGGTTCGTTATTTCAACCAGCAAACCGGCATGGATTTGACGCCGATCTTCGATCAATATTTGCGGCACGCCGCTCTTCCTATGCTCGAACTTCATTTCGAACCGAGCGCCGGCACGGTCTCTTACCGGTGGAAAGCGGACGAGCCATCTTTTGCGATGCCTGTAGGGGTTGGAACGAAAGGCCATTGGGAGATTATTCGGCCAACGAGCGACCGGAAGACCATGAAGACTCGCCTGAGCAAAGACGAGTTCGGGGTTGCAACAGATCTTTATTACATTAATGTGAGTAAAGGATAGCGGCCGAAGATCTTAGTATCGATCGCGATCCGGCACATTTCGTGTGACACGCGAGAGTAACCTTAAGTGAGAGCCCTTTCTCAGGAGAAACCATGTCGCAAGCCGATCTCGACAACCCGGGTCGCAGGACCTTTTTGAAAACGAGTGGACTGGCCGCTGCCGCCGGCTTAATGAGCGCTGCGTCCGCCAAGAAAGTCCTTGGCGCAAATGATCGAATCCGGATCGCGATAATCGGCCTTCGGGGCCGCGGTTGGGACCACGTGAAAGGTTACCAATCCATCCCCGGAGTCGAGATCGCTTACTTCTGCGATATCGACGAAAACGGCGTGTTGCAGCCACGCTTGGCGGACGCGGAGAAAATGGGCTTGGCGAAACCGCAGACGTACATAGACGTTCGCAAGCTGCTGGAAGACAAGAATGTGGACGCAGTATCTATAGCGACGCCGAATCACTGGCACTCGCTGATGGGAATCTGGGCTGCGCAGGCCGGCAAAGATATTTACATTGAGAAGCCTTGCTCTCACAACTGGTGGGAGGGACGGCAACTCGTAAAGGCAGTTGAAAAGTACAAGGTCATCTGCGAACACGGTAGTCAATGCCGTTCGAGCGCGGCGATCCGTGAGGCGATGGATAAGATGAACTCCGGCCTTCTCGGAAATGTCTACATGGCCCGCGGCCTCTGCTACAAATGGCGCAAATCGATCGGGCACGCCCCACAGGAACCCGTTCCGCCTGGCGTTCACTACGACCTGTGGACGGGCCCGGCGCCGTTGAGGCCTTTCACCAAGAACAGGTTCCACTACAACTGGCACTGGCTGTGGGAGACCGGTAATGGCGATCTCGGGAATCAGGGCATTCATGAGGTGGACCTGGCGCGCTGGGGTCTGGGCGTGACTCTCCCGACGAAGGTAACGGCCATTGGCGGACATTTCATGTTCGACGACGACCAGCAGACGCCCAACGTTCTGACGGTTGCCTACGAATTCAAGACTGCCGACGCAAAGACGAAAATGATGAACTTCGAGGTGCGCGGCTGGATGACAAATCACGAAGCCGGCATCGGAACGCCTGAGTTTTCGGGCGGCGGTGTTCCAGCGGCTGGCCTGGGCAAAGCCACTTCCACGACGGCTTCGAGCAAGGAGAAGGAATCACTTGGGCCGGCTTCGGGCGCCCCGTCCACTATCGGCAACCTGTACTACGGCTCAGAGGGATATCTTGCGATATCCGGTTACGATTCTTATCGATCGTTCCTCGGCGAGCACAATGAACCGGGACCCGCAAAGCAGGCTCCTGAGAAGAACGAGCATTTCATGAACTTCATCGAATGCGTGCGCAGCCGGAAGGCAGAAAATTTGCACGCCCCTATCCTGGAGGGCCATCTCTCCTCCACGCTGGTCCATCTTGCCAACGCGTCTTACCGGCTGGGCCGCACGATCAACTTCGACCCGCAGAGCGAATCGGTGGTTGGCGATTCGGAGGCCACGGAGCTTCTGAAGGGCACCTATCGCGCTCCCTACATCGTGCCGGAGAACGTGTAGTCCGCAGTTTCCGGCACCTAAGCCTCCACCAGCACTTCTCCGGCGCCCGGTAGCGTCCGCGGGCCCACCCAGGTCTAAAAAATTTCCGCATCTTCTGTTGTCAACTCAACACTGTTGTAGGAAAATCGATCTGATCGGATGAAGCATGTTGGCAAAACCAGGTGTGTTTTTGCTGCTACTAATCGGGAGTTCGGCTGCGGGCCAATTGCCGCTGGACCCCAACGCTGAGGCGACTTTTTCTCAAGCCCTTGACGAGGACGCGAAGGCTGACCGGCTTGATTGCCAGGTCGAAACATTCAAACCGTTTTTAGACTTTTCATTTCGTTTTGAAATCGGTTATCTGGTCCGCTGCCCGCTCAAACAGTTCAAGGGAAGGCAGACCGCCGTCGGAACCTTGCTGCGAGTGAGAGAAAAAACAGGACCGGCAACCACCCTCGGCCAATCGTTTTCCGTGCCCCCCGTGCCTCCGGAAATGAAGGATAAGGTGGATCTTCAGCATGTTCGTAACGAGATGGATTTCAGCGGCGTATTCGCGGCTGGTGAAGGCGACTACGACGTGCAACTCGTGGTTTTTGATGAGCACCATCGAAAATGCCGAAAGAGCTGGCGGGCAAAAGCGCACCCCCGGGGAGACGAGACACGAGTCAATATCGCGATGCAGCCGGGCAGCGTGGCGGCAGTTTCGCTGCCGCCGTGGAACGGGATCTCCAGCGACGGAAAGGGACTCAACCTCACCGTTCTGCTGGATGCAGCACCGGCAAATCCTTCTTCGTCGAAACTGCACGCTTGGGATCGCGCATTTCTGCTTGGCGCCCTTTCCTCGCTGCTGCGGCAGACCTCGGTTGCTTCGGTGCGAATCGTGGCATTCAACCTGGACCAGCAGCTCGAACTTTTTCGCGAAAACGATTTCGACCATACCGGGTTGTACCGGTTGTCATCAGCCTTGAACCGTCTCGAATTGGGAACTGTTTCTTACAGGATTTTGCAAAACCAGCAGGGATGGGAGGAGTTACTGGCCGGACTGATGCGGGAAGAGATGTCGAGAGGGAAACCCTCTGATGCCATCGTCTTCCTGGGTTCGACCAGCCGAGTGGACACAAAGACCGTCGTGCGCACGATCAACGCGAAGACCGACACCCATAAGCCCCTGTTCTACTTTCAATACTCGCCATCTCCGGGAAGAGAGTTTCCCGATACGATTCAGTACCTGGTAAGCGCCTATGACGGCACAACTTTCCATTTACACTCGCCGGGCGATCTCGCGCGCGCCATAGCGAAGATGCAAGATCAGTTAGAGCGCGTCAGAGGGCTACGCGCGCAAGCCACTCGATAGAGTACGCTCGCCGCGCTACGATGGCAGTGTTGTGAGACGCCGCCTTGTCTTCGCTGCCGCAGCGATCACATTTTTAGCCCTGCTCATCCTGATGGTTTGGCAGGGGTCGTTCAGCTTCTCATTCGGCCCCGACGTACACGAAACGATATTTCTTTCGGCTGTTTCCGCGCTGATTTTCATCTTCGCGATGACTCTTGCGTTCATGCTGTTCCGGGCGATTGTGAAGCTCTACATGGATCGGCAGAAGAACCGGGAGGGGTCGAGCATCCGGTCACGCCTGCTGGTGGGCGCGCTTGCGCTTACGCTGGCTCCCACGTTGTTCTCCGCTCTTTTTAACTATTTCGTGCTCAATCGCACGCTTAACAAATGGTTCACTCAGCCAGCGCGGGGCATCGAGATGAACCTGAAGGATCTGGACAAGTCCTACCGGGGTGAAGCACAGGAGCGGATGCAGGCTGAAGCGAACTGGATCGGACTACTTCCACAAACCCGTGCAGCAGCACTAACCGGACAGGTCGATACCGAGTTCTTCCGCAACATCTGTAAAGAAGCGCGTATTCAACAGCTGCTATTGACGCGGGAGTCGGGTATACCCATCCTCTTGTATCAGCGTTTCGAGAAGAGCGAGAATGGCCTGCTGCAAGCCAAGGCGAAAGTCACAGACGGGGAACAACAGTTCGGTGAAATAAGTCTATCGGGCGCGCTTGCGATCGATCCGGCCGCCAAAGAAACAGCCATTCAGCATTTCATGGATGAGCAGGAACACCTGGGCACCCATAAGAAGTTCTATAGCGATTTCTATTTCCTGCTGCTTTGCCTGCTGACGCTCTTCGTGCTGTTCTTTGCCGCCTGGTCGGCGCAAATTCTTTCAAGGCAGATCAGCATTCCAATATCAGCGCTCCTGGGAGCGGCCCAGGAAGTGAGGCGAGGCGATCTATCCTACAGGGTTCAAGTCAGCGCGATCGACGAGCTTGCGACATTGGTACGCGCGTTCAATGCGATGACGAGCGAGCTTGAAGGGAATGCCCGCGAACTGGAAGCCCGGCGTCAGTTTACCGAAGCGATTCTCGAGAGCATCCCTACGGGTGTCATTTCCGTGTCACTTGATGAGCGGATCGAACGCGTGAACCGCGCCTTGCGAGGTATTTTCTCGGACGAGGTGGTTCGGTCGGCTCGTAAATTGGAAGACCTGTTCCTGCCGGAGGAATTGGCTGAAATCCGATACGTATTGAATCGCGCACGGCGAACCGGTACGGCGGCCTGCCAACTGGATCTCGATCGCGGCGTACCGGTTCTTCACCTGGCTGTAACGGTGGCATCGCTCGAAGAGCAGCGCGGCTTCGTGATGGTGCTCGAAGACACAAGTGACCTAATGCGCGCGCAAAAATCGGCGGCGTGGCAGGAAATCGCCAGACGCATCGCTCACGAAATAAAGAATCCGCTGACTCCGATTTCGCTTTGCGCGGACCGGATCGCCCGGCAACTGCCCCGCCTGCCACTGCGCCCTGAAGCGCTGGCGATTCTCGAAGAATGCACGGCGACGATTCAGGGCGAAGTGCAGACGGTGAAGTCCCTCGTCGATGAGTTTTCACGATTCTCCCGCTTCCCTGCTGCACAGCCTGTACCGGCCGATCTCAACGAGGTCGTAGAGAGCGCGATGGCCGTATTTGCCGGCAGATGGGATGGCATCAGCGTTTCAGTGGATTGCCAGCCGAATCTGTCTCCTATCATGCTCGACCGTGAGCAAATCAAACGGGTGATCGTCAATCTGGTGGATAACGCCGCCGAGGCAATGCGCGAATCGCCGGTGAAGCTTCTGCACGTAGTAACGACTCAAACGAGCCCCGACCTGGTGGAGCTTTCCATAACCGATACGGGATGTGGCGTCTCCGCCGAGGACAAGGAGAAACTTTTTCTACCCTACTTCTCCACGAAAGGGCGCGGTACCGGCCTGGGCCTGGCGATTGTGAGTCACATCGTGAACGAACACCATGCGCGGGTGCGACTCGAAGACAACCGCCCGGCTGGAACTCGTTTCGTGATCGAGTTCAACGCCGTACTCTCGAACGAGAATCAATCTACGCGCCTGGCTAACGAAGAGAGTACGGCTACCCTTAAGGTATAGCCCTCGACGGAATGCCAACTACAGAAGCCAAGGTTCTCATTGTCGACGATGAGGCAAACATTCGCCAGTCCCTGCGGGGCGTTCTAACCGACGAGAACTACATTTGTTCGGCGGTAGACACCGGGGAAGGCTGCCTGGCGATGATCGAGACCGACACTTACGATGCGGTGTTACTGGACATCTGGCTGCCGGGGATGGACGGCCTGACCATTCTCGAAAGAATTCAGGAAATTCCGCTGGAAGTGCGCCCAGCGGTCATCATGATTTCAGGCCACGGGAATATCGAAACGGCGGTTAAGGCAACGAAACTCGGCGCATTCGACTTTGTGGAAAAGCCACTCACGATCGAGAAAGTCAGCGTTGCGCTTAAGAATGCACTGCAGCAACAGCGCACGGATCGGGAGCTTCGCCGCTTGCAGGAAGATGTCGCCTCACCTGAAATCATCGGCGAAAGCATTGCGGTTAAGGCCTTACGCCAACAGCTGAAGCTGATGGCCGGAACAAACGGCCGGGTGCTGATATACGGTGAGAGCGGTACGGGCAAAGAATTGGTCGCCCGAGCACTACATGAAATGAGCGCGCGGGCTAATGGACCCTTCGTGGAAGTGAATTGCGCTGCAATTCCGGAAGACCTGATTGAAAGCGAGCTGTTCGGACACCGGCGCACGAATCTGAACGGAACTCTCGATCACAAGATCGGGAAGCTGCAGAAGGCGCACGGCGGAACCTTCTTCCTAGACGAGGTCGGAGATATGAGCCTGAAAACTCAATCCAAGCTGCTTCGCGCGCTTGACGAGCATCGTTTCGAACCGGTCGGGGCGCCGCAATCGATCCAGGCTGATGCTCGGGTGGTGGCTGCTACGAACAAAAATCTGGAGAAGGAGATCGAGCGAGGCAATTTCCGGGAAGATCTGTTCTACCGGCTCAACGTGATTCCTTTTACCGTTCCGCCACTGCGCGATCGGGCTGAAGACATTCCACTTCTGGCGAATCATTTCCTGAGAGAGTTCACACGCGCCTACGGAAGAAGACCCAAAGAGCTCAGCGACGATGCCCTGGAAGCTCTGACAAGATATCCCTGGCCCGGGAACATTCGGGAGCTTCGAAATTTGATGGAGAGAATCGTCATCCTCCACAGCCAGAGGCGGATCGAGGTACGCCATCTGCCCCTGGATGGAGCGCGCAGAGGGCCTGCAACAAAGGGGACCGACGAGTTCGGGAGTTTGCATGATGTGAGAGAAGCCGCCGAGCGAGAGTATATTCTGCGGAAGCTGGATGAGACTAACGGCAACGTGACTCGCGCTTCCGAGCTTTTGGGCTTGGAAAGAAGCAATCTTTACCGCAAGATGAAAGCGCTCGGCATCCTATCGAAAGAGTGAGAGTAAACTTCCACCAAGTGATGCGACCTGAGTTGGCTGACAACAAGTTATGCCTGTAGAGGCTGAACGAGTCCGCAAACTAAACTCAGCGGACGACCGGCCAAAGGCTGATTACGTTCTTTACTGGGCGCAGATGAACCGGCGCGTCGATGGCAATCACGGATTGCTATATGCTGTCGAGCTCGCCAATAAGTACCGCCTGCCTGTACTCTACTACGAGGGCTTGACGTGTACCTACGACTATGCCAACGACAGGCTGCACACCTTCATTCTCGAAGGAGTGCCGGAGACAGCGAAGCGGCTGGCGAAGCTCGGGATCGGGTATGTCTTCTACCTGCGGCAAAAGAAAACTTCCCGCAATGATGTACTCTACGAGCTCGCTAGCAAAGCAGCAGCCCTGGTCACCGATGAGTACCCGACGTTCATTGCCCGAACCTATAACACCCGCGTGCCGCAGAAGCTCGCCGTCAGTTACTATGTGGTGGATTCGAGCTGCGTTGTGCCGATGTCGCTGATTCCCGAGCGTCAGTACGGAGCGTATACGATTCGTCCCAGAATCAAGAAGGTTCTGGCTCATTACCTGAAGGCTCCGGACGCCCTACGAGTCAGGAAGAAATTTTCGGACAGCGTTCCCGATTTCCATACTGAAGTTACTCCAAAGATCATTCCCGATCTTGTGAGGTCTTGCGAGATTGATCACCTGGCCGGGCCGTCGCTCACCTTCTCCGGCGGCCGTCTCGAAGCTGAAAAGCTGCTGGATCATTTCCTTGTCCACAACTTGAAACACTATGGGCAAACCCGAAACGAGCCGTCGAAACATTCGACCTCTCACATGAGCCCGTATCTGCATTTCGGGCAGATCTCTTCGCTTGAAATTGCGTTGGCGGCTCAGGCCTATGCGGCTGAGCATAAGCTGATGATCGACGAGTATCTGGAGGAACTGATAGTCAGAAGAGAGCTGGCATTCAACTACGCTCGATTCGTTGACAATCCGGGTAATCTCGAGAATCTTCCCGATTGGTGTAAGCAGACCATGAAGAAGCACGCGCGCGACAGACGTGATCCGACCTATTCAGCGCAACAACTCCAAAACGCCGAAACCTACGATGAACTTTGGAACGCGACGCAAAAAGAGATGCTGCTGCGCGGGAAGATCCATGGATACTATCGAATGTACTGGGGCAAGAAGATCATAGAATGGTCGCGCGATTACCAGGAGGCAGCCGATATCATGGTCGATATACATGGGCGGTTCGCATTGGATGGGCGCGACCCGAACACGTATACAAACATTCTCTGGTGTTTCGGACTGCATGATCGCGCTTGGGGTGAACGCCCCATTTTCGGAAAGATCAGGTACATGTCGGTCGAGGGATTGCAGCGAAAAACGGATACGCGAGCTTATATAAACGAAATACGAGAAGTCGAAAGGACGGGCAGGGACATAGCGAAAGCGGTTTGAGTCCGAGTTGAACTCATGACCTATCTGGTGACTGGCGCAACTGGCTTCATCGGCACGAGGTTAGTGAAGTACCTGCTAGCGCGTGGAGATGCGGTGTATTACCTGGCGCGAAAACGCAGTACGAAGCTGCCTTCACAAGCGTCCTTTCATCCATGGGATCTGAGCGACAAGCCCGAACTGAATGCCCTGTCACGGATTGACGTTATCTTTCACCTGGCCGGCGAGCCAATCGCGCAACGTTGGTCGGAAAAGGTCAAGAAGCGGATCTATGACAGCCGTATCGATGGAACTCGCAGGTTGGTCGGAGCAATCCGGGAACTCAAACACAAACCATATTCGCTGATTTCGGCATCTGCAGTGGGATATTACGGCGATCGCGGAAACGAGATACTCACTGAGACTGCCGGTCCCGGACATGATTTTCTGGCAGAGGTTTGCCGGGACTGGGAACGGGAAGCTTTGCATGCACGGGAACTCGGCACACGGGTGGTTCCGATCCGGATCGCGGCCGTCTTGGGACGCGATGGAGGAATGCTGAACGCGATACTGCCGATCTTCCACCTGGGGATCGGCGGGAGACTGGGGAATGGAAACCAGTGGGTATCCTGGATCCATATCGACGACTTAGTTCGAATGCTCGTTTTTGCTGCAGAGAACCCAAATGTTACGGGGGTGCTCAACGCCAGTAGTCCTCAGCCAGTTACAAACGCACAATTCACTCAGGCATTGGGACTCGCGTTGCACCGACCGACCTTCCTGCCTGCACCGAAGTTCGCGTTAAAGCTCGCGATGGGAGAAGTGGCTGATTTTCTGTTCAACAGCTCGCGGGTGATACCGGCCGCTGCCGAGCAGGCCGGCTTTCGTTTCGACTATCCCGCCATCGAACCAGCGCTGAAGGCGGCTGTCAGCGCACGGTGAGTTGCAAATTGCGCTTGGCGCTGAGCGCCGCACGAGAGATAACAACCCGATCTCGTTCGAGGGTCCCGACGGAGGCACTGGTCAGTGCTCCGGCATCCGGACGGTGAATGTGAATTGCCAGATCGCCCCCGAAGTCGTTTTGGAACTCCAGCATGACTTGCCACTCGACGCCACCGCGGCTTTCGGTAGCCCATGCGATTTCGCCGAATCGGGTCGGGCAACGTTTAACTGCGATCCGTTGGCCGGCAGCGAACCAGTGTTTCGGAGCTGCTTTTTGCAGGTGGCACAGATCCTGGTGATTCTCTTCATAACAGAGGAGCCACCGCAAACCAAGCGCCGGCTGCAGTGTGCTGTTGACCACGGCTGACCAGCCGTAAGGATTGCCCTCGCCGGCGTAGCTACCCGGAATGTAGGCGTCTTCAGGCGAATAACGATTTGCGGAGTCAGCAGCGTAGCAAGCCAGGGAATAAAGCAAAAGCAGAAACGGGCGATAATCATCCTGGCGGATCCGCACCGAAAGTGTCCCGTGCTCCATAAAATTCGAGACACGATAGCTCTCGCCATCCGTTCCCATTCCCATGATCTGGAGCCCGGCAAGTTCTCGATGCTTCAGGTGCCCGAGGTCAAGCGATTCATCGCCCCAATCTGCTGCGAACCAATCCGTCATGAAGCGGTGGTTCTCATAACTGCTCAACTCGGTTGGTTTCCGACGAATGTCGTCAGGCGTGAACGGCGTAATTCCAGCGGCTCGCATCTGCGAGCTTGATGCCGCGATAGTCGCTTGCAGCGAACGTTCCACATTTGCGCGCATCTCACTCGTGATCGCCGCAAATTGTGAGGATTCGGATTGCAGGTCGCTAAGATTGTGCTCTCGACCAGCTTTGGCGAGGCAGCGGGCATAGTCGTTCAGGCCACGCCAGGTCCACACAGAATTCTGATAGTACAGAGGGTGTGACTGCGGAAAATCATTCTGCGGCTCGCCGAGGTCCGCTTCAGGAGAACCCCAAATCAAACCGTATTCCCTTTGCGCAGGGGACCACTTGCGTTTGCTGTATTCGTACCGTTCAAGCACATGAGCGATCATGCGACGCAGTGTAGGCAGCTTCGCCTGCAAGGCAGCGAGATCGCCGGTGTAGTCGTAAGCCCTTGCTGCATTCGCAAGGAAAACACCGACGTTCAAAGGCGCCTCGACCTGATCCTGAGTGTTGTAAAGGAAATCGCCGTCGGGCAGGATGTAGTTCTCGAGATAAAACTTAAAATAAGGCTCGGCTTCCGCCGAAAGGTTCCAGAGCTGATGGGCCCAGACGAACTCGTAAGCAGCCACGGGAAAGAGCGCGTGACTTCGCTCGGGGATTTTCGTGTATGCTCCTTCGCCAATCTGGTAAGTGGGCCGGAGCCCGCGATAACTGCAGCGTGAAAGCACAATGCCTGCGCGAGCGGAATCGAGGAGCCAGCTATCCGGGATCTCGACCGGCATTTTTTCCTCGATGAGGTTGTACCAGCGGTTCCAGATACCAGCGAGCATCGCGAAAAACGATTGGGCTGTCGCGTTCCAGTATCGATCAGCCTGTTTGCCGTCCGGGCTTAGGATGCGCACACGCGCCATCGGCTCTGGGTTTTCGCCTTCCGGCAGGAGAACTAATGCTTCGTAGCCAGCGCGATAACGTGGATTCCACACCCCGGTGTCGGCAACAGGCAGATATCCGCCAAGTAGAGTCCGCTTGCTGAATCCCGGGACGTATTCAAAGAGCTGAGGGTTATCACCCGGCAGCAGATTTTTTGGATCAAACAGCCGACCTGCCACGTCGGGAGCCCAGAGCCCTTGGCCTTCGGGTTGGCGGTTGATCTGCCGCGAAGTTCCATCCGGCTCGAGATAGAGAGATTTCAGAGGGCCAGCCTGCTCGTTAGCGACCAACGACCAGCCGATGTACTCCTTGCCGAGCGCGGCAACGTTTTCGTAGCAGGGATCTTCATTAGAGTTCAGTATGTAATTGCCAGCCTGGTCGGGGCCGGGTTTGTAGTGATCCCCGCGCTCCAGTTTGACATGTGGAGCATTGATTTGACGGGGGCGAATCTTCGAGAGATCTCCGACACCCTTGGGAATGCGCGCGATCACACCTTGGGATTCGGTCACATAGACTATCGCGCCGCGATGAGTCGCATGCTTCTCGAAAACGGCCGTATCGGTTCCGTTCATTGAAGCGATGGTCAGCAGCCGCCAGCCCGCTATTTCGCCCTCAATTTCAAGCTGTTTCGTTTGCGAACCGAGTTTGACCTGAAGCTGATCATCCCTGATATCGGAAACGCTCAGGGTTTCGGCGAGAGCTTTTCGTTCGCCTTCGAGGAAGAGATCGTATTCGTTCGGTATTCGGCCCGGCGGATAGCGACCGCTCGCGGCCTCCTCCGGATGACCGGGTTTGGACGTAGCCAAGCCTGTCCCCGCTGCAATGCCTAGCGCCGATTCCTGGATGAATCGTCGCCGGCTTCTGCGCACAGATCTAGCCACGGGCAACCGGAGAACCACCGGAAACCCGCTCCAGAAGTTCAGCAAGATGGATTGGCGTTTTGTCCTCGCCGCCCTTTGCGAATGCGGGGCCTACAGCAACAGCCTCATTATGATCCTCGAACCACGTTAGAAAAGCTGAGCGATCCGAGCCTGGAAGTCGTTGCAAACCTATCCATGTATACCAGGCGCCCATATCCGCATCGACGAGCGAGCCCTCCGGATCGGAGGTGTTCTTGAAAGTGCCGTTGAGTAGTTCGCTCATTGGGGCTTCCCGCTGACGAGGTGTGAAACGCGCAACAAGGGTCAAAGGTCTCGCTCTTCGCAAAGCTTCACGCGCGGTCCACTGAACGAATGTGGTGCTGTAGATTTGCGTTCCGGAGCCTTCCGTAAAAAGCGCGACCTTGAAGCGATCGAGCACCTCGTCGCCCGGCTTGCTCTGGATGCCGAGATCGTCCGGCGTGGTTTGAGCAAGCATAGTACGAAGTGCTTCCGGCGACATCCTGGATTCGAACGCCTGACGGATTTTGCTCGTCAGGGATGTGCGAACGGGCGAAAGGGCTTCGTAGGAAACAAATGCGACTTGCGGATTCTTCAGAGTGGTTCGACCGCCGTCAATGAACCAGTGAGCATAGGGCGCGGGCTGTAACGCCGCTCGAACATTGATCACCTGCACGACGGGACCGAGACCCAGAGTATTGTTTACTTGCTTGAAGTAAGTTCCCTGGCGCCGAAGCTTTCGGAAAAGAGGATAACTATTGCCTGAAACACCGCTTCCGATCAGCACGATGGCCAAGCGTGGAATCGGCGGGTCTTGATTCGGGCGAGCAGCACGAAAGTCGTGCATGTAGCGTTCCGACGCCAGGCGGAACGTGTCCATCTGCGAAGAGGCCCATAGCTGAGCGGAAAGCTTCTCCAGGAACTGCCCAGGCATCTCAACCCAATCAAACGACTCCAGCTCGGCGGAGATGTGAATCGCGGCGAAAGCTTCCATTTCCCGATTTCTCTCAGCAGGGGCAAGCGACTGGAGATAGCTGAGTTGCTCAGAAAGTTCTTCCCGTTCAGCGGGGAACTTCCAATCGAGCGCAATGATTTCTTTTAAGAGAAATGGTAAAAAGCTGGCAGGCAACTGCTGCAGCGTGGAAAGATACTCGATGGCCGTTTGCCGCGCCACAGGCCGGTACCCAGCAAAATGTTCGGCTTTGAGATCAGCTGGTTTCATGGCCCTACACAGCCTCGTGCAGCACAGCGCCCTGCGCAAATCGCGCCTCGAAACCAAAACGCGCGCCGAGAGTAGGCACCAAATCGATCGAGCCTACCGGCCGATCCACCACTACGTTCTCGCGGATGCCAGGTCCCATGGCGAGCATCCAGGTGGTGCGCGACACAGCATCACCCGTTCGGTGGTGCTGAAAACCGTTGCCTCCCGGGCTCAGATCAGAGTCTCTGCCGAAATCCGGCAGAATAAACATCGCTGTATTGCCGGCATATTCGGGATCGCTCTGAATGGCCTTCCAAATCTCCGAGCACAACACGTCGGAGCGGCGGATGGCATCCACATAGAGCGAGAACGCCCCGGAATGCGCGACGTCGATGTCGTGCAACGTGATCCAGATGAGACTGGGCGACAGCTTGCGCATGAGCTGTTTGGCAATAAAGACAGAGAGCTCATCGGGACTGGCGAGATTGCCGGCATGCGCTCTGAAGTCATCCACTGAGAGCTGGAGCATTTCGGCGAGTTCATGCAGGTCGATATCGCTGCCGCCCTCAATAGGGGCTGACAGCGGTGATTCGTAGTTATCGCGCAACAGATGCTCGTATTTGCTACTGCTACCACCGAGGGCAGCGCTCAACAATCGCTTCGGAAGGATTACACCAGCACCGGTCCCTTTGCCGTAGGCCCGATGCCCACTCTCGCCGATGCGATTGAAGCCGTTGCTCGGGGCGATCACCCAGGCGTCCGTCAAAGGCCGCTTAAGATCTCGCCGAAAGTATTCAAACACCGTTGGATAGTCGGGCGGCACGGCGGCGAAGTTGTTGAATGTCTCGTAAACGCCGGTTGCGAGGCTCGCAGTTGCCACGTAGTGCCCGAGAATACCCCGATTGACTACCCGCGTAAAAAAAGTAGCTTGCGGGATCAGCTCATTCAGAAGATGTTGGATGTTTTGCTGGCCGTCTTCCGCAAAGGTCTCGTCGTCACGGGAGCCCCCGCCGAAGGTCACTACAATGGCCTTGGGGAAACGTGCGGCACCGCGCAGAACTCCTGGCGAGAGACAGCTGAAAAGAGTGGTTCCGATCGTGGCGCCGGTGGCGGCCCGCAGGAAATCACGGCGGCTCCTCGAAATTGCGGTTGCCACGTCAGCCTGGCTGACAGCATTCCTGAAGGGGTCCAACAATGTTACACTCCCGGCTGTGTATAGACTACTGTATCGCGGGCCGAGCAGTATTTCCCCGGAAGCAAAGGCATGAAGACAAGTCTGGCAGTCGAGCTCTCCCCGGGGAAGTACCGGGTGCCCGCCGAGGAACTATTCACTCCGACGTTGCTGATCTACTCGGAAGTCGTTCGTCACAATATTCAGCGGATGATCGCAGTGGTCGGAGGGGATCCGGACCACTGGCGGCCGCACCTCAAGACGGTCAAGCTCGAATCGATGACGAGGCTGATGGTCGAAGCTGGCATTACCACTGCAAAATGCGCGACCACACTAGAGCTCTCAATGGCGTGCCGAGCCGGAATGAAGGACGTGCTCGTCGCATACCCACACACCGGAAGAAATGCGAGGCGTATTGCCGAAATTGCGCGGGAGTCCAGCAGCGTACGTGTATCGGCGATAGTCGACTCCGAAGAGCAGCTCGAGGCCTGGAGAAACACTGCGGTTGAATTGTTCATCGATATCAATGCGGGAATGAACCGAACGGGAATGGAGACCGATCATTTGGAGGAGATCGCGCAACTGGCTTCCCGCATCCAGGAGGCCGGAACGGTATTTCGCGGGTTGCATTTCTACGATGGAAACTCGAGCGAGCCGGACGTGATTCAACGAACGAAGAGAGCCCACGACCGGTACGATCAGCTGCTGAATGCCGTCGCATCGATGAAGGACAGAGGAATTGAAATCAGAGAGATCATCACCTCCGGAACGCCAGCATTACCGTGTTCGCTTTCCTATGGGAGGCTCTGGAACTCTTCCTTCAAGCACCAGGTCTCGCCGGGGACCGTCGTATACAACGACGCCTCCAGTCTCGAGCAGTTACCGAATGAGTATGGCCTGGAACCAGCCGTGCTGGTGGCCAGCCGGGTTGTAAGCCATCCCAAGCCGGGCGTAATCACCTGTGACGCGGGCCACAAAAGCGTTTCTGTCGATAGCGGAGTGCCTAACACCGTGGTGCTGGGGCAGCCTGGGCTGCGAGCACTCAAACCAAGCGAAGAGCATCTGCCGTTCGAGGTAGTGGATCACGGAGCTGTTCCTCGGCTCGGGAGTATCCTTTATCTTGTTCCGCGCCATGTCTGTCCGACGGTAAATAATTTCGATTCGGCAGCGATCATCGAGCACGGTAATGTGACCTCCGTCGATCGAGTAACAGCCCGGGGCCACGAAGGTCCCTAAAAGTTATCGGAAAAATGGGAACTATTTTGGCCGGATTACGCATCGTAAGGGAACATAGTCCGGCACAGGCAGAGAACGCCCGGCGACCGGGCTAACAATCAGGAGAAAAGAACGGAATGAGTTTCGAGACACTGACGAGCGATCTGAACGACTTCGATCAAGAAGAGTACGTGATCCGTGCGGCTCGATTGGCGGATGACGAGGACGAAACCGAGGAACTCGACGACGAAGATCTCGACGACTTGGATGAGGACGACGAGGACGAAGACGGAGTAGACGACGATGAGGAGGACGAGGACGACCTTGGCGACGAGGATGAAGAAGATCTCGACGAGGACGAGGAAGAGTAGCCCGTTGCGCGGCCGCTAATATTGACAGAGACATGCGGAAAGAAGTTCACCGCGCCGCTATCGAGCGGCGCGGATCACCCGTATTCTTATCGCGACGCGGCAGCAACCGAGGTAGTATCCTCTTTCACAGAGTGCCGCATTTGAAAGGTCTTGTCCGGGTAAGGCGGATGAGGCGGCACAGGGGCCGGGTGGTCGCGAATCAGCTTCTTCAAATACTGCAATGCGGTTTCGAGTTGCTCATCTTTGCCTTCGAAGCGCGCGTGTGGAAGGTCATCGACGACGATGTCAGGATCGACGCCGTGCCCTTCAATGAGCCATTTCCCTTCCGGCCCGTATACTCCAAGCTCAGCAGCTGAGGCGATCCCATTATCAGCCAACCGATTGCTGGCGCTCAGCCAGATTTCACCACCCCAGGTTCGCGTGCCGATGACCTTGCCCAAACCCAGCCTTTTGAAGCCTTCGCTGAAAGCCTCGCCGTCCGAAGCTGTCCACTGATCACAGAGAACAACGACCGGACCCCGAAAAGCTTCCTGCATGTTCCAGAACGGGTGACCAGCCCGCGGCTGCCAATACATCCAAGCCTTCCGCATGAGCTTTCCCAGGACCCAGCTATCAATGTTGCCGCCACGATTATGCCGGACGTCGACGATCAAGCCGGCGCGATTGAAAATCGGCGAGTAATCCTCCACCCATCGGTTGATATCGTCCGGGCCCATCGCGCGTAGATGTACGTAGCCAATTGTGCCTCGAGAGCTTTCCTCGACAGCCTGACGACGGGTCCATTCCCATTCGGAGTAGCGTAAATCGGTGTCGCTTTTGATAGTGACGGGCCGCGCCAGAACATCGCGCGTTTCGGTCTTGTCTTTCGGACGCACATGCAAGAGGACCTGACGGCCGGCTTGACCCCGCAGCAGGTCGCCGGGATCAGTACGGTTGTCCAATTCGCGCCCATTTATGGAGAGAATGGTATCGCCATCGCTCATTTCCACACCTTGGCGGGCAAGCGGACTTAATTTGTCGGGGCGGTCGGGATCGGTGCGGAAAATGTGTGCCACCAGCCAGCCCTTGCCTTCGGGCGCGAGCTTAAGGAAGGCGCCCAGCGAAGCCAGCTCAATCTGATCCGTTCCCTTACGGACATCGCCTCCGAAGACAAACGTATGGAGAGCAGAAAGTTCGCTCACCATATCCGCGATCAAGTCATCCAGTTCCTGACGGTCGCGAACACGGCCGAGCAGTTCGCTATATTTATCGCGCATGGCGAGCCAATTAATGCCATGCATGTTGGGGTCGTAGAAATAGTCGCGGTGCAGACGCCATGCATCAAGAAACGCTTCTCGATATTCGTCGGCGGGTATGACGGAGAAGGTCCACGAGCCAAGATCGACTTTACTGTCTGCCAATCCCTTAGGCGACTTGAGCGCATCGGCCTTCATGGACGAATCGAAGACAAAGAGATCGTTTTTGACGCGGGCCAGAACCTTCTTTCCGTCGTGGGATACCTCAAAACTCTTGACACCTTCCATGAGGGTTTCCGGCTTGTCGCCTTTGTTGGCGATATCGAGGCATTCGAGAGTGTTCTTTTCAGGATCTTCGGCGTTGTTGTCGATCCAGCACAAGCGCTTTTCGGCAGCTTGCAAATCAGAGTAGTTGCCTGGAGCAACGGGTACTTCCTGAAGACGTGAAACAATACCGTCGAGGTCGATATCAATCTTAGGCACCGGCGCTTTCTTCTCAGCCTTGGCGGCGGCATCTGACGCCGGCTTTACGGGTTCTTCGTTCGTCTTCGGGTGTAGTTCGTCGGGAGGCTCGAAGGGTAGGATTTCGCCCTTTTTAAGAGCGAGCGCGTAGACCTTGTTCGTGCGGTCAAAGAAGGGATCGGGTTGGCGGTTGCCCCACGGGCTCTTGACTACGGTATTCAACGCCCGATCAGAGAGGAAGTAAATCCATTTGCCATCCGAACTCCAGTCCGCCGCGGAACTGTTGTACCGATCAGTGGTGAGGGGACCTGCTTTGCCGGACTCAATTCCATAGACCAGAATCTGCGAAAACCCATTTGGGGCTTCAGCGGTAAACGCAATCCAGCGGCTATCCGGGGACCAGCGGATGTCGGAAAAAGCAGGATCGGAGTTGTTGTCGGGGTTCGACTCGGCAATTCGCTTCTCGGTTTTCGCGGTCGTGTCCAGCAGGTAGAGGCGGTTGTTTTTGTCCTGATGTACGATCCATTTGCCGTCGGGGGAAGGAACGGAATCCCAACGTAGAACTTTGGCGCCGTGGGTGATCTGTTCTCCTGAGCCGACGCCGTTCGCCGGATATTTCCACAGCTCCACTTCACCGGATTCGGTGGAAAAGACATAGACAGATTTGCCGTCCGCGGTGAGGCGCGCTTCGCGGAAGCGGCCGGGAAGATGCTCGCTGATATCCACGAACCGTCCGTTTTTTGCGGGCGCAACGAAGACGCGACCACGCGAGGTAAGCACAATCTTTTCGCCGTCCGCGGAAAGATGCACGGCCGTTGTGTACTTCAAGGGATCCTTGATCCAATGCTCACGCAAATGATCGAAGTCCGAAGGCAGCTCGATGGGGATGACGCGGTCAGAGTTTTTGGCAATGTCATAAAGGTGCAGGTCAGAGCCAAGCTGGTAGACGATGCGGCCTGCCGAGAGCGAAGGATTCTTCATGTCCCAGCCTTCCTGATGCGTGTGCTGACGAAGGCTTTTGCCGTTTTCATCCATCGACCACAAATTCATAACGCCGTCGCGGTCGGTAAGGAAGTAGACACGACCTCGCCAATACATGGCGTCTTTGCTTGTGCCGGTATAGTTGGCGGTGAGTGCGATAGCTTCCTGGCCGGGCAGATACTTCCAAAGGCTCTGCGCGGTTCCGCCTTTGTAGCGCTTGGCATAGCTCCCCTGGAACGGAAAGCGTGTGAAGAAGAGAGCGGCGCCGGAGTTGTCATAAGACCCTTGCGAAGCCTGGCTCAGACGGATCGGCTCTATGCGATTCTGAGCGTCTATCGTGAGGAGCTGGGCATCCGGCAGCGTCGAATAGCGGTAGCTCGAGAAGAGAATTTTGCCGTCCGGGGTCCAGCCTTCGACGATGGCTTGGCCGTCGAAGGTGCGCCGCTGCGGAATGCCGCCGGAAACAGGCATCGTGTAGACCTCGCTCGGTCCTTCGTAATCAGCGGTGAAGGCGAGTATTCGACCGTCGGGAGAAAAGGCCGCGGACTTTTCTTCGCCGGGGCTGCTGGTGAGGCGAGTGGCGAGACCGCCTTCCGCGCCGATCTGCCAGAGATCCCCTTCGGCGGTAAAAACTATGCTGTCGTGATAGATGGTTGGGAACCGGTAGTAGCCTCGGTTCTGGTTCTGCTGAGCATGGCAGAAGCCCAATAAAATCAGTAGCGAAGTGCAAAGAACGGCGGGACGCATGTGGAGACAGGATAGCTCAATCGAGGCGTGCGGGAGAGCGGGTTTTTACCGCCCTAAAAAAAGGACCAGGCCCGCGAGGTAACTTCGGCCGGGCATGCGAACACCGGGGATCTCTTCATATCCAGTATTGGTCACATTGCTCAATTGGACGAAGGGTTTGATGTGCGGGAATGGGCGCTCGGCAGAGACTTCGATCAACGGATAGGGGTCACGAGCGTAACGATCCAGAACGCCGATCCGCACGTGAGTGGCAATTTTCTGAGGTCCCCGGCCCCACCAGGTGATGATTCCGGACTGGACAGGATACTCGAAGACGTACTGCGATTGTTCGCCGTTTAAAGCCGACTGCGCGCCATGCAGGCCAGCATAGGCGATGTCGAGCCGCTGAGACGAACCGATCTGCAACCTAATGGTTGCGCTTACGCCAGTAAATTCCAAATTGTCGATGTTCTCGGCATGCCAGATGTCATCCGGGTTGGCGCGGACATAATCGATGTCGTTCCGGTCATGGCGGCGGAACACGACTACATCCGCGGTTTCTTTGGCAAAATTGAATTGAACGCCGCCCTCATAACTCCAGGCGCGCTCGGGCAGCAGATTTGGATTGCCGACGTTTGAAGGGTCGGAGTAGTAGAGATCGGTGAAAGTCGGCAAACGAAAAGCGCTGCTAACAGCGGCGTGAAACTTAAAGCGGCTGTTGAGCCAGTATCCAGCGGAAACGGAAGGCGTAAAGACGAAGTGGCCACCGGTGAAGTACTCTTCGCGCACTCCAGCATTGAAAGAGAAGCGACGGAGAGCGCGAGCGTCGAAGCTTGCATACAATGCGCCGCGATCGCGGGTGTGATGACCGAGATTATTGCTGTCGATCGTGTCCCGATAGCCTTCGGCGCCATAGTAAACACGGGTATTCGAAGCGATTTTATTTTGGCGGCGCAGCGAGGCCTGCCAGCTCTCGGTGATGTGATCGTTCTGATAAATCCAAGGCTGGTAACGGAAGAGATCGTAGAGATCCGTGTGGCGGCGGAAGCCAAACCCGACTTCAGTGTTTTCTCCGAGAGCCTGGTTCAGGCCAGCAAACCAGCCTTTCGTTCGCTCCCAGGAAGGATAGTTACCGTAGAAACCGGCTGCTCCGAAGGGTCGGTCACTCAGGCCGAGAAGAAGATTGGTCAAACCCCATGTCGATTTGTAGGTTGTTTGTGAGCCGAGAGATAAGGTACGGTAGTCGCGATCGGGCATGAAACCGGTCGAGAGTTCACGGAAGAATGTGAGCTGCTCGGACAAGGGTCCGTCAACATAGGCGAGCGAGCCATTCTGGCCGTTGGTCCCGAAGCTGCCGCCGGTCACAGCCAGACGGAGTTCGGTGAACTGCGGAGGCTGGGTGATGAAATTAACCGCGCCTCCGAGCGCATCTGCACCGTAGAGGGTAGATCCGCTTCCTTCCAGCACCTCAATGCGCTGGACCGCTTCGAAAGGGAATGGAAGATCCAAATTGTTGTGTCCGGTTTGGACGTCGTTCAGCCGGAGGCCATTCACAAGAACGAGCGTTTGCCCAAACGAGGAGCCACGGATGGAGAGGTCACCCTGAATGCCGGGAGCGCGCTGGCGAACATCGATGGACGGAATGGATTGAAGAGCGTCCATTGCGTTCCGAAAAACGGTGGTGGATTGGTCAATCGGAATGATGTCGACGGTCCGGTCGGCCTCGTTCAGGGGAATCGGGGCGTAAGTTCCAGTGACGATCATCTGCTCACGTTGCGCGGCGACAGTCTGGTCCGGCTGGGATGCCGTCTGCTGCGCGGGCAAATGAAACGCGATCAAGATGAGGAGCAACGACGGCGCGCACGGAGAACGAGGGGCGATCCGGGCAACAAGCGATTGAAGCAAGCAGAATTCAGGATAGCGGTTGCAGTTCTGATTGTTCGCTGAGGCTTGATCTTCGGGGAAATCTGCCGGTAGCGTCTTGCAGACGACTCGCGCGCACTACACGAATCGACATTTAGCTTTCACTTGGCGTTCTCGGTTGGAACCTTTGCCTCGTTCTCTTCCGAAAGCGCGACCACCACCGTTTTTGGCTGGCGGATCGGAATGCGGAGCCGCAGGACGCGCTCGCGGGCCCGCTCTTCCTCGAGGTTGCGGGTGCGCGCGCGCAGGAGATCCTTAAGAGAAACCATACCGAGCAGCCTCTTGTCCTCGGAATCGAGCACGGGCATGCGGGTGAAGCCGGTCTCGGCCATGCGGTAGACAACGAGCCGCAAGGGCTCGTCGGCATACGCGATGATCGGCTCTTTCAGCATTATCTGGCGCAGCGGGCGGGAGGTGAACTCTTCCGCATCTTGAGAAAGCTGCAGCAGGTGGTTGCGACTGATGACGCCGAGTACGCGCCGGTCCGCATCGATGACGGGGAATAAGTGCTGGCCGTGCATCTTCTGGCTTGGGCGGATGAGATCGCGGACTTCCTGGAGGGTGGCCTCAGCGGGAAGCGCGAGGACGTTGCTGCGCATCACCTCGCGGACGAACAGGATTTCGAGCGGGTCGACGGCGTATTCGCGGCTGAGGTGATAGCCGCGGCGAGAGATTTTCTCAGTGAGAATGGAGCGCTTGAGGACGAGCACGGTGAACATGTGCGCGAGGAAGCAAGCCACGAACAGCGGCAGAAGCATGTTGAGGTCGTGCGTGAGTTCAATGGCGAACACGATGCCGGTAAACGGCGAACGCATGGTGCCGCCAAGGATAGCGCCCATGGCGACAAGGGGCCAGAAGCCCTGGCCGAAGTGCGGCAGAAACATTCCGGCGATGCCGCCAAGCGCGGCGCCCATCATGAGCAGCGGCGCGAGCACGCCGCCCGAGGTGCCGGACCCGAGCGAAATCGACCAGATGGCGGATTTGACGAGCAGCACACCCACAAGGAACGTGAAGGCGACATTTCCCTTCAACAGCAAGCCGATCGTGTCGTAGCCGACTCCGAGGGCTTGCGGGAAAATAAGGCCGCCGATTCCGACGAAAACTCCGCCGATGGCCGGCCACCACATCCAATGGATAGGAAGTTTTTGAAATGCATCTTCGGCCGCGTAAACGGCCAGCGTGAGCAGCGCCGAGAGGCCGCCGGCGGCAATGCCGACAAGCACACAGCCCATGAGTCCTTCGGGGCCGATGAAGATCGGGTGGGACGGAACCGGGAAGAGAGGACCGATGCCGAGCAGGTAGCGGCGCGCGGCACCCGCGGTGGCGCTGGCGAGGGCGACTGGGATAGCGCTGCGTGGTTTCCATTCAAAGAGCAGCAGCTCGACTGCAAGCAGCACGGCCGAGAGGGGCGCTGCAAATGTGGCCGACATACCGGCGGCCGCACCCGCGACCAGAAGCGTCTTGCGTTCCGCACTGGTGAGATGAAAGAACTGCGCGAACATGGAGCCAAACGCGCCGCCCGTCATAATGATGGGTCCTTCGGCGCCGAACGGGCCACCGGAGCCGATGGAGATGGCCGCCGAAATCGGCTTTAAAATGGCGAGGCGCGGGTGAACGCGGCTCCCGCCCATCAAAATAGCTTCGATCGCTTCAGGGATGCCGTGGCCTCGGATTCGCTCCGAGCCGTAGCGCGCCATGAAGCCGACTATAAGGGAACCGACTACCGGCACAGCGATTGCAAAAACGCCTAGATGATTTCCCGCCGGCGAGGAGAGAGCGAAATCGATGCGCTGGTAGTAGAAGAGATTCGTGAAGAATCCGATGAGTCTCAACAGCAGCAAGGCGACCAGCGAGGCAATGAAGCCGACGAAGATCGCCATTACAGAGATGGGTATAACTTCGACCGTCGTCGTAAAATCACCGAGCTGCTCCAACGGCCGCTTTTGGTGCTTGCCCGGGCGATTCGGTGCGTTGCTGCTCATGCGGACCTCAGGGTGCCCTGATGCGTGTGATCCACGATGGTTTCCAGAGCGGCAGAGAGCCCGGGAGCGAGCGATTGGAGCTCCTGCCAGTGCAATACGGAGAGCTTTTCCAATATCTCCTCGCCGAATGGTGTGAGTTCAATTAAGACTTCGCGGCGATCCCGCTGGCTTGGGCGGCGAACAATCACGCGGCGCTGCTCCAAGCGATTGATTAATTCGACCGTGCTGTGGTGCTTAAGGCAGAGGCGGTGGGAGAGCGCCGTGACGGTCGGACACGTTCCTTCGGGCAGGCCTTTCACGGCAAGCAGAAGCTCATGCTGCTGCGGTTCGATGCCGGCGGACCGCACGGCCTGCTCGCTGAAGTGAAGGAAGGAGCGGATTCGGTAACGAAATTCCGCTAGTTTGCGGTACGCAGCCGGTGAAAGTATCGGGGGCGCTGTGTCTGAGCTAGTAGGCACGGTTTATCGTATCACGACATAACTGCGCCGCCCAGGCCGCTCACGGGTTTAGCCGCTGCAGGCAATCCGCCCCGGCGGTTAGCCTCCGCCGCTGCGGTGCGCGCGAACCACGATGTCGTCGCGGAAGGGGGGCAACGTCAGCACTGCATTGTTGTCAACAGGCATCCCGGGCGAAGATTCTCCGGTAACCGGCGAGTAGAGGTTGACGGTGAAGTGTCCCGGCGGTAGCGATAGTTTCACCGTTCCGGAGATAGGGGTGCCGGCCGAAGGATCCGTCACTTCGCGATTATCGGCCAAGTAGGCTACGTAGTCCCTATCGGTCACGGCAAGACTGGACAGAGTTACGTTTGCAGGTATCTGCTGCATCCAGTCGGGAGCTAATCCAGCGTGGACGTAGTCAAAGCTCGACATGAACTCCGAGAGATGTTGAAACCAGGCGCGGAGATCTTTGCGCGACAGCGGTGTTCCGGCTTCGCTTCCCACGGTAATCGAGAAATCGATGTAGTCGTAGTGGGATCCGTTGAATAACGTCGACCATGCGCGTTTGCGATGAATCGTCCAGCCCGTTGGATCCCGATACATGCTGGCCGTATTGTCTTCATCCAGAACGGTGGGCTTCTTTTGGGAGAAAACGGCGCGACAGAAGCGGACGATTTCCGGAAGCGTCAATTCTTTCGACATGAAAGCGCCCAACTGGTAGAGGGTTCCGGCGTAATCGGTGTCGGGCAACGGATGCACATTCACGATGTCGAACAGGGATTCCGAGTAGGTCTGATCCAAGGGGAAGCGGAACTTGGGCGAGTACGAAAAGGCTTGCTGTCCGCTGATCAGGTGCGGACGATTGAGCCGGCGCAACTCGTCGCGTATGACGCGGCCCATTTCAACCTGCCAGGCATCTACGTCGGCGGGCGGGATATGGCCCTTTACCGCGCCTCCCGGTTCGTTGCAGATTTCGTAGTAGACGTTATCGTAGCCGCTCGTTTCATCGATGATTTTGCGGGCGTATGCCGATTGCCGACTTACGAGCTCGGGTTCTTTCAGCGATAGATATTCGGGCCACTCGACTTTTCCGACGTGCTGCTTGTTGTTTTCCGCTCGAAAGGGATTGAGAGCCCAGATGTTCTCGGCATAAGTATTGCTGAAGATGGTCAACTCGACCACGATGCCACGGCGTGAGGCCGCGTCAAGGAAGCGATGGAGGCGGTTGAAGTATTCGGGGTTCCACTGGTCGAGATCGTAGATGGGCTCGCCATCGAGCGCTTTTCCGGGGCCCGTCCTGGGAAACGGCGCGATGTAATCGGGTGAATCGGGTTTGCAGGGCGAGGAAGGATTTCGGGCACTCTGCAGCTCCCGAAACAGAAGAAAAGTCCGCGTCATCGTCATCTTGTGCTGAGCGGCATCGTCGAGATACTTCTCGAAATCGAAGGGCCGGTTGATGACTGAGCCGTAATGCTCGCTGGCGCTGAGCAGAAAAAGCGGTCTATCCCGAAACTGGAAATATCGCGGATTATCGGGATTGATGCGGAGGGCCTGAGCTGCTAAACCCAACGGTAGCGCGGCGCAGAGAACGAAGCGCGACAACGGTTTAGAGACTCTCAATC
Source organism: Terriglobia bacterium (assembly GCA_963841675.1). Lineage (GTDB taxonomy): Bacteria > Acidobacteriota > Terriglobia > Bryobacterales > Bryobacteraceae > Bog-105. The sequence continues at coordinate 9,845 of CAWJEH010000005.1, read as the reverse complement.
AGAGCATCTCCGGAGGCGGGTAGAGTTGGTCAGATGCCTAATCATCTAATGGCCTGACCTATGATACAATTCCGCCTTCGACCTGCAAACAGATATTTTGCGGGTTACGGACGAATCATGATCGCGGAATCCTTTTTCCCTGGTACCTACAGCCCCGACGCGGGCTCACCTCAAGGTATCGCCCTTCGTACTTTCGTGTCGGCGGCTTGCGGCGCGACAGGATTCAGCACAGGCACCGCGACTTTCGAGCCGGGGGCAGTGCTTCCATATCATCTGCATGACTGTAGCGAAGCGATTACAGTGTTATCCGGTGAGGCGGTCGTGGTGCTGGCAGGCCGGGGCTACCGACTGAGCCGCCTGGACTGCGTGCACGTTCCGGCGGGAGTCCCGCACGTGGTTCAGAATGCGCGGACCGACCAGGGATTGGTGGCGCACTGGTCGTTCGCGTCTGCATCCCCCCAGCGCATGTTCATAGACGGAGTAGTGACGTTCGAGGACCGAGGTTTGGGAAGCCCTGGACCGGGCGATCCCGAGAATCTAAGGCGTTTTGCAGCCGCGGACGGCTACGAACCGGCCGAGGGCACATGGTTCACCGACCTGTTCGCCAGGAGGTTCGGCGCAGTGGGTATTTGCGGCGGCTACGGGCGATTTAGTAAAGGCTCTTCGTTGCCGTGCCACATGCACGTTTATGATGAGTCGATCACTATTCTCAGCGGCAGTGCCACCTGCATGGTGCAGGGCTCACGCTACGAAATGACGGCCGTGAGTACGGCATTTGTGCCGCAGGGAAAGCCGCATCGCTTCCTGAACAGCGGCGAGAATGAAATGGAGATGCTGTGGGTGTATGCAGGAGACGAACCGGATCGTTTGTTGGTCGCTTCGGGATACTGTTCAGGGTCGCGCACGTGGCAACCGGGAGACGTTGTGATCTTGCAAGACGCGAACGATGCCTAATCCGATCGTGGGTGTCTTCTTTCACTGGTTAGGCGGTCTGGCATCGGCCAGTTTCTACGTTCCTTTCCGGGGCGTGAGGAGCTGGGCGTGGGAGACGTATTGGATGGTGGCCGGAGTATTCAGCTGGCTGGTTGCACCGTTCCTGATCGCTTCGCTATTCGTAGGCCATCTGGGCGCCGTGTTACGGGCGGTTCCACTCTCGACCGTTTTCTGGTGTTACTTTTTCGGCGTGTTGTGGGGTTTCGGCGGGCTCACGTTCGGGCTGACCATGCGGTACCTGGGGATGTCCCTGGGCATGGCGGTTGCGCTCGGGTACTGCGCGGCTTTCGGCACATTGGTTCCACCGATCGTGCGTGGGGATTTCGTCACGAGAATTCTCGGGACAACGTCGGGGGTTTTCATTCTGATCGGCGTGGGAATCTGCGTCTGCGGTATCGCGGTGGCGGGCTTGGCCGGAATTTCTAAAGAGAAAGAGCTGCCGCCAGCGAAGCGCACTGCGGTCATTAAGGAATTCAACCTGAGAAAAGGGCTGCTGGTAGCGACGTTTTGCGGGATCATGAGCGCGTGCTTTTCGTACGGGCTGGCAGCCGGCGAGCCGGTACGGGAAATCGCCCGGCGTTACGGCGCAGCGCCGATGTGGCAGGGTTTGCCGATCCTGGTCTTCGTGCTCGCGGGCGGTTTTACGACTAACGTCGTGTGGTGCGTCATTCTTCACATTCGAAATCGAAGCGGCGCACAGTATTTCGAAGCCCGCAACGAGCGAGAGGGCACGCCGGTACCCTTGGCGTGGAACTACCTGTTATGCGCAGTGGCCGGTTTCACGTGGTATTTCCAATTTTTCTTTTACACGATGGGCGAATCGCAGATGGGCCAGTACCGTTTCTCAAGCTGGACGCTGCACATGGCGAGCATCATGATCTTCGGTACGCTATGGGGATTGGCTCTCAAAGAATGGCGCGGCGCGGGCACGCGCACGATGCGGCTGCTGGCCGCAAGCCTCGCTGTCCTGGTGACATCGACGCTCGTTGTGGGGTACGGCAATTACCTCAGCACGTTTTCGGGCGAGAGCCGGACGATGACGCGGACAAGCGGTGCGCGGCAGGGGAGGATAAGCGTTTCGACGATCAACTCGATCCTACTTGACTTAGCCTGCGTTCCAGATATCTGCGCTCACTATCATTGGTTGCAAGCGAGATCGCGCGGCGATAACTGATGGCGGCCGCAAGATAGTCTCCGAGGCGGCGTAACAGGTCGGCGCGGGCGGCGTGCAGGAGATGGAAACCGTCGAGTTCATCGGTAGCTGCGATCTGCTCAATTACGGCGAGTCCGGCGCGAGGGCCTGAAACCATGGCCACCGCGACCGCGCGATTCAGGGAGACGATGGGCGAAGGCTGGGCCTTTTCGAGCGCTTCGTAAAGTTCGACGATTCTGGGCCAGTCTGTGTCGATTGCGCGAGCGGCCCTGCAATGCTCGGCGGAAATGCCAGCCTGCAGCGCATACGGACCTGGACCGTTTCGAAAAGCTTCGGAAACGAGAACGAGCGCTTCGGCAATGTGTGCGCGGTTCCAACGGCTGCGGTCCTGATCCTCAAGCAGCACGATGTCGCCCGCAGCATCGACGCGGGCATCGCGCCGCGCATCGTGGAGCAGCATCAAAGCGAGGAGCGCGGTCGCTTCAGGGGGTGGGTCCGGCGACATCAGCGCTCTGACGAGCCGACCCAGGCGAATGCCTTCGTCGCATAGGTCAACGCGAAGCATCGCCTCGCCGCGGGTGGCGGCGTATCCTTCGTTGAACATCGAGTAAATGACGCTTAGCACGGTCTCCAGCCGCTCGGCCATTTCGGTCGTTTCGGGGACAGAGTATGGGATGCCTGCGTCGCGGATTTTGCGTTTGGCGCGCACGAGGCGCTGGGCCATAGTAGCTGGCGGAATCATGAAAGCCCGGGCGATCTCGTCGGTCTCGAGACCGCAAAGAGTTCGCAGCGTGAGAGCGACCTGCGCTTCTTCATTCAGGGCTGGATGGCAGCAAGTGAAGATCAGGCGGAGGCGTTCGTCGGGGATCTCGCGATTCTGAAAGTCAGTCTCTATTGCGCCGGAGTGACCGGCGGCGAGCAGGGGCTGAATCTTCTCCGCGAAATGGGTAGAGCGGCGCAGCCTGTCAATCGCCTTATGTCTCGCGGTCTGAACGATCCAGGCGCGCGGGAAGTCGGGAACGCCGGAAAGCGGCCACTGATCGAGAGCGGCGGTGAACGCTTCCTGCGCGTACTCTTCGGCGAGATCAAAATCGCCGAGCAGACGGATCAGGGTTGCGAGGATTCGACCCCAATCGGAGCGGTACACGGCTTCCACGGCCGCAAAGGCATCTGCCGGCACAGCCCTGATTTTAAAATTTCTTCAGACGGATGTCGATTTCACTATTGCTCCGTTCGACTTACTTGCGGAGGTGGTAAACGCGTGCGGTACATGCTATTGATCTACGCCGATGAAGAGGTTTGGACTGAAGCCGAGCGGGCTAAGTGCTACGCGGAGTCGACCGAACTGGCGCATGAGCTTCGCGCCAAAGGGCAATGTTTGGGAACGCTCCCGCTGCAGCCGGTAGCGATGGCAACCAGCGTGCATGTGCGCGAGGGCCGGCGCATTGTGAAAGACGGCCCATTTGCCGAGACACGCGAACAACTTGGTGGATTTTTTCTGGTCGATGTGAAAGATCTTGACGAGGCAATCGCGATCGCGGCCCGGATCCCGGGAGCGCGCAAGGGCACAGTGGAAATTCGGCCCGTTGTCGAATTGGCCAACTTGCCGGACATGAACCTGACGGGCGTGGGGAGCGCGAAGCAATAGAACGAACATGGCACAGATTCTCGAGACCGAGGCGCAGAGCTATCCACGCATCACTCCGTTTTTGTGGTTCGACTCAAATGCCGAAGAGGTGGTGGCGTTTTACCTGAGCGTGTTCAAAAACTCCCGGCGACTAGACCAACTGGAAGCCGGCGAGCATGGACACGCATCGAAGGGCGGCGTCCGGACGATCGCGTTCGAGCTGGACGGACAGAGGTTCACGGCCCTTAACGGAGGACCCATGTTCAAGTTCACAGAGGCGATTTCTTTCGTGGTTCGTTGCGATACGCAGGAGGAAGTGGATGACTACTGGTCGAAACTCTCGGCCGGAGGCAGCGAAGGGCAGTGTTGCTGGCTGAAGGACAAGTTTGGCGTTTCCTGGCAGATTGTGCCGGCACAGCTAGCGAAATGGATCAAGCATCCGAAAGCGTTCCAAGCCATGCTGCAGATGCGGAAGCCGAATGTGGCGGACCTGGAGAAAGCGGCAAGTGAAGAGTTTTAGTTCAAGGGAGAATGCAATGGAATCAACTATGGGAGCGCCGCTCGCAGCGGCTAATACAGTCCAGATCTCGGTGGGACGGGTTCGAACGGGATGGGCGGTCAGCGGGTTACTCAGCGCCTTTATGCTATTCGACGTCGCCGGTAAATTCGCCAAACCTGCCCAGGTCGTCGAGGCGTTCGCGCGAACCGGCTGGCCGATAGAACTCTCTGCGCCGGTGGGCGCCATCCTGCTTGTGTGTACCGTGTTGTATCTGATTCCGCGAACTGCAGCTTTAGGAGCGATCCTGCTAACCGGGTATCTGGGTGGGGCCGTAGCGACCAATCTGCGGCTCGAAAATCCTCTCTTCAGTCATACACTGTTTCCGGTCTATTTCGGCCTCCTGGCGTGGGCCGGGTTATGGCTGAGAGAGCCGAGGCTTAAGACGGTAATCCACCTACTGACCTAGACCTGACAGACAGGCACGGCCGGGGTTGCGCGGTGGTCACGAGTGGGAATCACCCCAATAAGCGATAAGTTAAGGCGTCGCAGTCGCCATTCTCGCCGGTCTTCTCGAGGTAGGGGCCGGTTTTCACAAGCGGGTGGGCCTCTTATACAAGTCAGTTTTACGAGATACCGGCTAGAACAAAGCCACTGGGCGGCTCTGTTTTAGCCGGCTACCCGTATACAGGAATTAGCGAGCGGTTTGGCGTCAAAAGGGCTTCATACTGGTTTGACTTTCAATTTGTCCTGATTCTCAGCAATGAACTGCTTAATTTCGTCAGTCATCGAGAGGAGCTTGTTCCACTGCTCCTGATAGAGCGTGACGGGAAACCTTCCCAACCCGTAGACGGAAACCGCACCTTTTTCACTTACTTTCATCGATACAGAGCTGGATCGTCGCTTCTTGAGAGTTTCATTCTCGGCCTTGAGCCGCTCCAGTTCAGCTTTCAGATCGTCATCCGCCATTGCGATTCATTTTCGCAGCATCGGTAGGTCGGCTGCCAACTGAGTTCTGTCCGGATCGCGCGTCAGAACTAAGCCGCTGCTCCCCGCGGTCGAATTTTGCGGTGCGCTTTGGCAGTTCTTCCGCCGTAATGCCGAGTTCGAAAAAGCCCGAAATGGATTAATGCTGTGCCGACATCTTCGAGACCTACCGAAAATTCTCGACCAGCTTCAGCTCGGAGCGCACGGCTTCAAATTCGGAGAACAGCAGCGACCGGCCATCCGGCGAAACCGAGAAGCCCCAAGCCGCCTCGCGCGCAGGCTGCGCAACGGTCGTTTGTTTTCCGCTTGAAAAGCTGAGGAACCGAATCGGATAGGGGCGCAAATTCGGGATAAAATAGACTCCATCGTTAACTACGGCGAAATTATTGTCGAGGACCGACGCCAGCACCTGGTCCTCGTTTCCACCTTCTAGCGGCGTTCTCCAAAGGCTAAAGTCGGGCTCGGAGCCTCTTAAGAAATAGATGAAGTTGCGGTCCGGGGATTCGAGAGCATCACGGCCAAAACCCTTACTGATGACGCGCAGCGGTTTGATTCCATCATTCGGTGCGGGCCACGGAATCCTCCAAAGCTCATTCCGCCCCGCTCGTCGCGCGCCGAAATAGAGCCATTTACCGTCTTGTGACCAAGACGGACGCGGCGGATCCGCCAATTCGTCGACGTCCAGGCGTTTCGGTTTACCACCCTCCGAGTTCATGACATAAATACTTTGCTTCCCCTCCTTAGTGGAAGTGAACGCGATGAAGCGCCCATCCGGCGACCAGCGCGGGCCCTCTGTGTACCATGGCGCCCCGAAAGACGTCAACTGCGCCGCGTTCGAGCCGTCTGCCTGCGACACCCATAACTCCAAACTCCCGGAACGATTGGAGCAGAAGGCGATGCGGTTGCCATCCGGAGAATAGGTGGGCTCGTGCTCGAGCCGCGTGGAGGAAATCAAGCGGACAGGAGGTTTTTCCGCAGCGGCATGCCCGTTCAATTCGAGGTGGCAGATATCCACATCGAGCCATGCCTGATCGTACGCAAGGCGTCCCTGTCGCGAAATTGCGGGGTTCCATACGCCTTCGCCGGCAAACGCCAGCCGCTCCGGTTTGGCGCCGTGCGCGAGCGAAAGTTTCGACAGAATAGGGGCATGATTGGAACCATTTGAGAACACGATCGCCTGCCCATCTGGCATCCAGGCGGGAACAAGTGCGTTCGCGTTGAACGTCAGTCGCCGAGGTTCGTTCTCCGGGTTCATATTTTTAGAAAGACTCATGAAGAACAGATCGCAGCTCATTTCCGTTGTACAGCGGCTGAACACGACCGTCCCGCCATCCTTAGCAACAGCGGGACTCACGTCGCCGGCAGATGTGTTCGAAGGAAAGGTTATGGCTTGCTTTTCGCCGCTCTCGAGAGATAACCGGTAGAGGGCGAGCGGTGCATTCGGCGCCTCCTTGTCTGAGTACAAGAGCCATTTGCCGTCTGGAGACCACGCGATGCAGCCGCCGAAATGTGCCTTCTCCTCGCTCAGATAAGTCACGGCGAGCTTCCGCTCAGCGCCACCTATCGCTGGAATGAGGAAGATGCCAGTTGAATCACGCGAGAGTGTACGCAGGAACGCAACAAACCGGCCATCGGGCGACCATGCAGGCGAAAATTCGTCCACTGGATCACGCGTGAGCCGCACCGGATCGCCGCTGCCGATCAGCTTGACATAAATGTCGGAATTCCCTTCACCTCCCTCATGGCGGTAAATTTCAGATCGATCCCACGCAAAAGCGATGTAATTGCCGTCGGGCGAAAAACTCGGCGCGACTTCAGCGCCCCGATAAGAAGTCAGCGGAATGGGCACGGGGGCCGGATTCGGTGAACGGGTCTGCAGCAGCCAGGTGGCAGCGGCAACAACAAGCAAAGAGAACCCTACGGCGATCCAAACGAGGCGGCGAATCAAGGGCGGTGCCGCGATTACAGGTGGGGTAGCCCCTCTGTCGACCGGCGCGATGAAACGGTAGCCTTTGCGAGGGATTGTTTCGATAAACCGTGGATTATCAGCCGAATCACCAAGCGCCAGCCGGATCTTCTTTACGGCCGTGTTCAATCCCTGATCGAATTCGACGAAAGTGCCGGCCTGCCAAAGCGCTTGGTGCAGCTCGTCGCGCGTGACCACCTCGCCTGGCCGGTTGAGTAGCAGAACGAGTATCTGAAAAGGCTGGTCCTGCAGTGTCACTTTGCGGCCCTGCTTGCGCAATTCTCCCGCCGCGATGTCGGCTTCGAAAAGGCCGAAGCGAATCGGAGGCTGCAGTGCTGCTTTAGACGATGCCGTGCGAGCTATTATACGTAGTCCATAGCGGTGAGTAAACGCCCGGAAATCAAGAGATTGGCTGTTCAGAGTTCGACGGACCAGAAATCATCTCAGGTTCAGCCGCAATCGATTGAGCTCTTTCAGAACTTCGTCGAGATTCGATTCACGCTCACAGCAGCGCGGGGAGGAATCGATGAACGGGGGCGTTCGAAATGCTCTGATATTGACCGCAGTGTTGGCTTCTGCGCTCTGGGCAGGAGAAGCTAAGGCAAAAATCACGGTCATGGTTTACAACTATGCTGCCGTTTCACCAGACGTACTGACGCGGGCCGACCGGGAGGCGGGGAGAATTTACGAGCATGCGGGCATTGCGATCGAGTGGTTAGATTGTCCGCTGTCACCCGAGGCCGTTGCGCTCTCTCCCGGCTGCGGTGTCCAAACCGGGCCCGCGAAGCTCGCGCTGCGTCTTTTGCCGCAAGCGCTCGCATCGCGGCTAGCTTATAAAAAGCACGCTCACGGCTTTGCCATGATGCCGACAGACGGCAGCTTCGCGAAGTTTGCCAATGTCTTCACAGATGAGACCTACCAGCTTGCGGAACAGTTCGACCGTCACAGCGGTACCAATCTGGAATCAGGAGCCCTCCTGGGGGTTGTGGTTGCCCATGAACTCGGACACCTACTCCTTGGAGCGGATAGCCATTCGGAGATCGGTATTATGCGCGCGAAATGGTATCGGAAAGACTTGGAGCTGATCGCGCAGCATACGATAGCGTTCACGCCGGCGGAGGTGGAGAGGATCCGGGCGAATGTTGAAACGCGAATGGCGGCGGAAGCCGCTGTGGCGATCAATGCTTCGGGATCGAGCACCAATTCAGTATGGCCGTGAGCCTTGCCGGCCGCTGAGCATCGATTTCTCTGTATTCACCGGAAATGCTGGCCATCAGAGGTAACATCCGGACCATTTTAGTGTGCTACCGAGTGCACCTAGAAGGCTTCTTGGGCCTGACTGGCTACGCACGACTCTCGATTTTCATTAGACCTCGAAAGCGTCAACTTGCGACCTCCGACGTTTGCGAAGCCATTTTCCGGATAGCCCGTCATCCAGCAGCTATCCGGACGGGCACATCGACGACCTGGCTGCACAGGTGGGCAATGTACTCGCGGATGTCTTCGGGACCGAGTTGGTCTGTCGAACGGTGGAAATATTTCGCCAACTACACGCCGATGTCGTCAGACCATGGCTGCGAGCGCCTGTCGCATGATCAGCCGATCGTCCTTTTCCCGACCGTGAACTATTGGAACTTCGCGCGGCACGTGCGGAACGCGGAGCAATGTGCCCAGGGGAGCCCGTGGCGGACTCTCTGGCGCAGGTGGCAGATCGTTTGTGAAAGGTGAAGCGCAACAGGCAGCGCGGCTTGGTCAGCGCAACCGCACCCAAACTGGTATGATGTAACGTTTCGCCGTACGCCGGGAGGCTCGGAGTGCTTAAAACCGCGTGGAAGACCGAGTATAAAGGACATGTCATCGAGTTGGAGAATCGGTTAAGGCTGGAGCGGCTGATTGTCGATGGACAGGAAGTCGCTAGGCAGCCAGGCGCCACTTGGGAGCCGCGCAGCTTTCAGGCGACAATTCCCGACGGGAACCGGTCTATGAAGGTGGACGCCAACACTCGTTTTTCAAAAGGTCCGTGGGGACTCCGATTCACCGTATCAGTGGATGGCAAGGAGATTTATAGCGAGGTGAAATGGCCGTCGCGGTGGTATCTCCCGTTCGCGGGTGTGGGCCTGATGCTGACGCTCGCGGTCCTTCGGCTTGTAAGTTAATGAGTCTATCCCACTCCCTGGCCGCGGACGTCTTATCGCGAACATCGTCGAACATGCTCAATAATGCGACAGAATCATCGCGGGCCTGTGGTCGCGCCGGAGTGATTCCGCCGTTTCTCTGGTTTCGCGCGCGACCAACCCCACGATCCGGCGTTCTTGATCAGGCAACGCTGGCGCTCGTTCCGCTCAATCTTGACGGGTACCCGACGCCGCAAGACCCCGTTCAGCGGCTGGTCTCGATCGATGTCAAATCCGGCGTCGAGAAGCAACTCGCCACGCTGGATCCGCCGCCGGACTCCATCCTGGCCGGGCGCATCAGCCTTCATCCGGACGGCAACCGACTCGCCGTCTCGTTTGTCCGCCAGCACGGCAAGATCTACATGCTCGAAGGCTTCGACGAATCCACATCCTGGTTCGACCGACTGATGCGGCGATTCTAGCGGGCCGGAACGGCAGTGGTCCGGATG
>CAWJEH010000004.1:0-94036 GCA_963841675.1 Terriglobia bacterium | reverse complement strand
AGCCATTGTTGTATCTTTTGACAGAAACGGCGGGGACGAGAGTATTCGACGGAACCGAGTTGATTGGCCAGCCCGCTTCTCCGAAGAGCGGAATGGATTCCTGTCCTCCGCGACAAAGCAACGATACGAGAGCCACATGAACAGGTCCAGCGCCGCCGGAGCGCCAGACAGGACCTTTACGGCTTCCAGATCGGTCGGAATGGGATGCTCGTGATCTCCCGATAGAACTCGTCGCTGAGGACGATCACATTCTCGAACTCATCGGAAAGAGGACGCTGATCCGGATTGCGGCTGTACCAGATCTGGGCCTCCTGAAGAAGTTGAAGCGTGACCGCTGCACCAACTTGGCCTTGCCAGCCATGTGTGTCAGTGCCGAAGAAGATGGTTGCGCCGAAGATCCTTTCGAAGGCTGCCGACCAGCCGCTTGTACTCCTTGCCGCCTTTCTGCATCCCGAACGTCTCGAGCATTTCGGCAGCCGCTCCGGAAGCGAACCGTCTGGCTCTTCTGCTGGACAGCTAAGGTCGCCAAGTAGATCGGAACGAGACGATCCTGTCCGAACGGCAAGCCGAACTGGGATGTCCGGTGATCTGAAGGACGAAACTCCGTTTCGACGCTCGAACAGCAGTTCGCCCTCTGCATGGTCTGCGGACCGGCAATCCGCACAAGACAAACGGCCGGGAACTGAACGCCAAAGTTTTGTTTCTTCTCCTCCCGTTTGATCCGGACGAGGCAACTGCCCTCGGCTTGCCGGAGCTTTTGTTTGGAAACCACCAGCTCCGGCACCATTTGTTTCAGGGCGGAACCGGCCGACTCCAATCTGTCGGCCGACTGTGTGCCGCCGGAGGCACACGTCGGCGTTGCTATTTGCACTCTTCACCTCGCGTCAGCGCCGGTCTCCCGGCGCGCGTTTGGCAAAGAAATCTGAGGGTGTCTTGTGGGTTTTCGAGAGCTTAAGAACCGACTGAAAAATTAGTTCGATTAGTTCAATAAGGGCCATCTGGCTAAGTGCCTGAGACTCCATGGGTGTTAACGAATCAGGATGACCGCCATGGGTGCATAAGTTCTTATTTCACAACTGAGGCCAAACTTCCCAAGCTGGACGTCGCGGGTTCGATCCCCGTCTCCCGCTCCATAGTATCAATAACTTGGGAAGAAGTCATTTCCTCAGGTTTAATGCGATTAATGCTTTAAGCTCCCGATCACCTCGCGGAGCCCGGTTAGAGGGTGTTCCAGCACCCTCTAGCCAAATCCAAAATCACTCGCGTTGCCTCCACCTCAAAGAGCCTCACAGTCCTGCTCCCTGCGCCATCATTCCTTGATGGCTTTTTCCAAGCGTCGAATCGCGGCCAGCTTCTGATCGAATGTTGCGACCGCATATTCATTTTCGTTCACATCTACTGTGTTGCCCATTTGCGCCGAGCGCGTATGAGCATCGACGCCGGCCTTCTTCGCCCACGTGGCAAAGGACCGGCGCATTACTTGAAACGTAGCCCACGCCAAATCGGCAGGCTCAAGCTTCGGCAAGATATAGCGCGGCCAAAGGTTTTCGCGGCGAATCGGCGTTCCGTTCTCTGACGGAAACAGCCAATCCGAGTCCGAGCCCGTGTCCAAAGTTTGCACCCAAACCTCCAACAACGTCTTCGTCCCGAGCGTCAGAGCGACCTGGCGTGCTGACCGCTCATTCTTAGGATCATCGAGTTCGCCTTTGTACAGGCGCCTCTTTACCCAAAGGGAATCGCCGTCAAGATCCGAGACGCGTAGGGCCAGAATCTCTCCAGGCCGCATCCCTTCCCAAGTTGCCAACCTGGCAATCACCCCTTCGCGCGATCCAAGGAGCTGAACCAATGTACCCGCCTGGGATGGAGTGAGAACTCGGCGTGGCCGCCCCGGCTGACACTTCCGCGGCGTGAACAACGACGTCGCCGGGTTGAATTCCACAACGCGTTCGCTCATCGCGAGTTCAAAGATTGACCGCAACCGAAACCTCATGTGATCAACCATGCTGCGGCCGCACTGCTTGGCCTTGCATTCGAGCAGTTCTTGCAATTGCTCTCGGGTTATCGAACGCATTCGTTCCTCGCCAAGTGTTCCGACCAGATGAAATTGAATGCGATTCTCCTCGGTCATCGCCGTCGAGTTCTTCCACTTGCCCTTGAAGACCGGCAGATACGTCAACTCGACGAACGATTCGAATGTTAATTCCTTCGAGACACTTCGCTCGACACCCTCATTTACCGGCTTTAAGATGTCCTGCAGAATCCCTTCTGCAGTTATCTTCGTCATTTTCGAGCAGAGGCCGATTTCCTTTGTTCTCGGTCTGCCCTCCTCTCTCCACTGGGCAAACCAGTAGTTCTTTCCACTTCGTTTGCGAGTCGTTAAACTTCCCCGCTGAAACCGCTTTCGACGCATCGACTTTCCTCGTTTCCGCGTCATGGGCGATCTCCCCTGGCATAGCATCGAAAGCTTAACACTGAGTTTTGTAGCCATTCAGCCAAGCCTCCAGCCACTCACGCCTGACTACCTTGCGCCGACCCATCGCTATGTGAGTCAGCCGAGGCACCCCGCGCACGCGCCCGCTGAGAAGCTTGGATACGTGAGCCTTCGAGCAGCGGAGCCGCTGGGCCACTTCCCGCAATGTCAGGATTTCCTTCGGATCATCCTCTGAACCCTGGTCGTTCATCAACTCACCTCCCCTCACAAGACAAGAAGGGCAAAAAAGAGCCCTTTCCGTAAAACGGCGCGAAAAATCTTGTGTCTGGACCTTTTCTAGGCGCCGCAGCAACGGGACTTTAGGGGCGCTGTGGAATTCTGTCGAGGGCCGGCAGCCCCTAGCCGTCGTTATTCCGACTGTCCTGATTATTCCGATTCAGGGTCAAGCAGTTGCGTGCCGGGCTTGCCGATTCGGCCGCTGACGATTTTCACAGGCGGAATAATCGGGAGCCGTCAGGCCGGCTTGGCGGCTCATCGAGGTTTGGTGCGCTAAGCGGCCGAGTCGGAATATGCAGTTCCGTCGCCGGCGTTAGTCGGAATAATCAGGGCGGACGCGGCGAATCGACGTTGGCCGCCCTGGTATGGAAGCTTAAAGAGCGGCCAAGAAGCGCAGCATTGAATCGCCAGCTTTGAAACGGGTCACTTTGCCGGCGGCGGGCGTGAGTTTGTCCAGTGCACGCTGTTTCAGCTCAAGATCGGCTTCCACATAGCCGTGAGTGGTCTCGATACTTTCGTGCCCCAGCCAGAGTGCAATGACCGCGATATCCACTCCTGACTGCAGAAGATGGAGGGCAGTTGTGTGCCGAATCACGTGGGGTGTTACGCGCTTCTGAGCCAGATCCGGGCACTTCGGAATCGCTTTGGTGACCGCGCGTTGCACTACGCGATCGAGAGCGTCAGCCGACATTACGGACAAGCGAATGGACGGAAACGCGAAGGCATTCTCGTCGGCCTGCAACACGCGGAACCATTGTTGCAATACTCGAGAGGTTTGAGGCCAAAGCGGAACGCTCCGGTCCTTCCTGCCCTTTCCGTGCAACTGAATCATCGTTGGTGACCCAAACGAGACCTGCCCACACTTTAAGTTGGTCAACTCGGAGGCGCGCGCGCCAGTGTTGTACATCGTCAGGAGGAGAGCGTGATCGCGGCTGCCGAGCCATGTCTCGAGATCCGTGCTCGCGAGGATCACGTCTATCTCGGATCGAGTCAGGAACGTAATCAGAGGCCGATCTGTACGTTTGGTCGGAATCGCAAGGACCCGGTTTATGATCGCCAGGTGGTCCACGTCACGAACAGACGCGAACCGAAAGAACGATCGGATTGCGGTGAGGCGGGCGTTTCGAGAGCGAGGCGTGTTTGCTCTGACCGATTCCAGGTGCTCCAGAAACGCCAGAACAGCCGGCGCGTCCAGATCGGTAATCTCGAGGTCGCTCGGTGGCCGGCCAGTTCGGTCCTGCATGAATGCAAACAGTAACCGGAAGGCATCGCGATAAGCCGTAATGGTCCTTGGGCTGACCTGCTTATGCTCGCAGAGATGCTGGGTGAAGAAACACTGAACCAAGGAGGAGAAGTGCGATGCCGTTCTCATCGCTCACCTCCTAGGCACGCGGGAGGTCTGAAGTCGGCCGCTGCTGCACTGAGCAGTTCGGGCGTGGCGGTCATGTACCAATAACTTTCACGAACATCCACATGACCGAGGTAGGTGGCCAAGTGCGCTAATCGACTTTGCACGTCCAGACCTTGCTCATGCCAAGAACGTAAGCGCGCCACGACAAAGGAATGCCTTAAGGAATGAAGCGTTGGTTTCTTGCCGCCTGGTCGGGCGTCTATACCGGCCTGATCGACGATAACCCGAAAGCACTGCCGTAATGTGCAGTACGACAAGTGCCGCCCACGGCGGGATACAAAGAATGCCGTTGTTCGTAACCGGCTGGCGAGATGGTCCCGCCGCTCGGCATAGTCTGCGAGATGCTGCGCCGTCGAGGAGTGAAGCGGAACGATCCGCGATTTATCAAACTTCGATTCTCGGATCAGCAGGGTGCCAAGATTATCCTGCAGCGCGACGTCGGCGCGATCGAGCCCGAGCGCCTCGGAAGCTCTGAGTCCACAGGCCGAGATCAAGCCGAGAATGGTGTGCAGTACCACGGAGAAGAAGTTCCCCGCCGCAAACTGTGCTGCCCCTTTGAGCAGCAGTTCTGTTTCATCAGCGGTGAACACGAACGGTGTCGGCCGCCTGCGCCCGGAGATCAGGCGAGTTTCAGGAACTTGCGTTTCCGGAAAAGCGGCACTGAGGTGGAATAGAAACTGCCGCACCAAACCGAGGCGTTTTGCCGCGTTCCCGAAGCGCTCCTTGCTTGTGGCATCCAACCAATCGAAAACTATTTTGGTGGTAACTGAATCGGTGGTTGCCTGCGAACCAGCGAAGTCGATGAAGTTGGTGAGCACCTTTGAATCGGCCCCGACCGGCACTCCCAGCGCTTCTCGAATGTGCAAGTACGAAGTGAGCCGATACTGCAGTTCGGTTCGATTCATCGGGCACTCCCTTTCCACGGCAGCGCAACCTCTCGAAGGGAGGGCTCATCAAGTTTGATGTAAATGCCAGTGGTCTGCAGCGACCGGTGTCCAAGAACATCGGCTACTTGCTTCAGCGGTGCACCGTTCTGCACCATTAAGGTTGCAGCGGTGTGCCGAAAGCTATGCGGCCCCCGTCCTGGACCGTTTAAGCCAAGTTTGTTGAGGAAGACTTTGACAAAGGTGCTCGTCCCACATCCTGCGAGCGGACGCCGTGGCGTCAAAGATGTGATGAAGATCTCACGATATTCTGTGTGCGGCCGTTCGCGCCGAATGTAGTTTGCAAGCAGAGTGCCCGCATCAGAGGGCAGTGGTAGCGTGCGGCCGTACCCAGACTTGCTCTGTTGAATGTGTAAAAGTCCTTCGCCCCAATCGATATCTTCTAGCCGGAGGTGACGCAACTCACCCGCGCGCACACCGAGTCGGGCCAGAAGTGCAATAAAGGCGCGGTCGCGCAGGCTTCCATACTGTTCTGATTGGCAGGCTTTCAGAACGGTATCGAGTTCAGCGGCAGTGAGATGCTTGGGCAAGTCGGCGTACTGCCAGCGGCGGACTCTCGGAATGACCCGTACTAACTGAGGTGAAACAGTGCCGTCGCAAGCCATAAATCGCAGAAAGCTTCGCACTGCGGTCACGATTCGGCCCTTGGCCGCTCGGGCTGCGGAGGTCTCTCTGAGAACAAAGTTGACGATATAGGCGGAAGTCATTTTCGCCCAATCGGGTTCGCCCTCGGCACACAGACCGACAACAAAAGGACGAAGGTGGCGCCGATAGGAGTCCATGGTGCCCGGCGTGACACCACGCACGTTGGCAAGATGCTCGTCGAATCGGCGTAAGATCGGATCGGCTGGCGACACAGGCTGCTTCGACAGGATGCCCATCGAATGCAGCAGACCAGGCAGTCGTGTACAGCCAACTGCACCATCAGCCAGACGGCCTGCTGGCGTTCGTCTCTGCACCGCTATGAAGTCGCACAACTCAGGCCTGCCCGCTTCAGCCGGGCTCAGTCCCCGTTCCGCTAGCCAGTTGCCGAGTGCCGCTGCCGTCCGCACTATCTTTCGTGCCTGCGAATGGCAATAGCCCAGATCCAAGAGGTTTGAGACCAAGCCATCGAGGTAGGGTCCCATCGGGCCAGCGAGTAGTTGCTGGCGCATATAGACGTCGTCGAACAATCGTTCGAGCATTGATATTCCTCCGCGAGCCCAGTTGGCTCGCGAAAGCGACATTACGCCCTCTCACAGATCGGTGTCAGTGCGGCCCGCTGAGACGACGGATTGCCCTGATTATTCCGACTAACGCCGGCGACGGAACTGCATATTCCGACTCGGCCGCTCAGCGCACCAATCGTCGATGAACCGCCAAGTAGGCCCGAGGGCTCCCGATTATTCCGCCTGTGAAAATCTTGTGGGCCTCTTTCTCGGCCCCTCCCCGCAAACCACTGAACTGAATCGGAATAATCAGGAAGTCGGAATAACGCAGCTTATTCCGCGCGCGGAATAATTCGGTCTAAAACCTAACCTTCAAAGCATTCGGCAAAGCGCCCCTAAAGTCCCGTTCCTTTTGATGACCTGTACTTTTCACCAGGCACCCTGAACTTATTCAAGATCTGCAGTTGCCTGAGCGGTTTCTAGTGAGTTGCAAGCCTCTTGATCAGTAGGAGGACAACTTTGCAATGGAAAAGGACAAGCCGAATGACATCCTGACGATCGAGGAAGTCGCCGAGCGGCTTCGATGCTCAAAGACTCACGTGTCACGGCTGCTGAGAGGACGAGTAAGCGGCGTCCCGAGGCTAACGCACATGGCAATGGGCAGGCGGAAAGTAGTTTGCCGCCACTGGCTCGATACCTGGATGGACGAGTACAAACAGCAGTGCTAAGCTTTTTGCCAAGTCAGGAATGATCGCTGGACGCAAGAAAGAGAGAACAACATGCGTCGAAAGCGATTCCAGCGCGGGAGTCTGAAGACTCGCAAGCGGAAAGGGAAAGTCTACTGGTATGCACAGTGGAGAGAGGAGGGCGTACCGCGTTCAAAGGAGCTGGGTCTCTGCTCCAAGGTGAGCAGACTCACTGCTGAGGCGGTACTGCAAGGAATTCTCAAGCCGATCAATGAAGGTACTGAGCGGCGAGAGAAGCGGGATTTCACCTTTGAGTCTTTCATAGAACTTGTTTACATTCCGGTTTGTGAACGGAAGTGGAAAGCTTCTACGGCGGACACAGAGGTAAACCGAATTCGATTTCACCTGGTTGGTGGACTTGGCGACAAGCTAATGCGGAACATTAGCCGGGAAGAGATGCAGCATCTACTCGATAAAACTGCCGGGAAATGCGGTCGTAGCGTTGTCGATCATTTGCGTTTTCGCTTGCGGTCGATTTTTGAGCTGGCCGTGAGTGAAGGTGTAGCCGACCGCAACCCGGCTAGGGCGCTGTTTACGCCCCGTCACTGTCAAGCAGGGCGAGAAAGGAGAGTGTTAGGCCCTGTAGAAATGGCAGCGCTAATTGGAGCGCTTCAGCTTCGAGAACAGGTGATTGTTAGATTAGCGGCCTGTGAAGGCATGCGTCCTGGAGAAATCATTGCACTGCAGCTTTACGATTTCGAGGGCGATTGCGTTTGGGTTCGGCGTCGCCTCTACAGAGGAATGTTGGATGTGCCGAAAACAAAGCGGTCGTGCAGACAAGTGGCTCTGACTAGTGGGACCAAGATGCTCCTGCAATTATGGATTCAGAGCTCGTTGATCTCCGGCCCGGAGAGTTGGCTGTTTCCGTCTGAAAACGGAGAGCCGATCCGACGGGACAATCTTTGGATCGCGGTATATGCTGCCGAAACTGAAGCCGGTGAATTTGGAATGGGCAACATTCCAAGTCATGCGTCGGACCTTCGCTACGATGTCGAAGCAAGTCGGCGTTGACGCTCATACGCGGTCAGCGCAGATGGGCAATACCGTAGACGTGAACGAGAATGAATATGCGGTGGCAAGCTTCGAGCAGAAGCTAGCGGCCGTTCGCCGATTGGAAACAGCCGTTATTCAATAACGGCGCTGGGAGTCTTCAAAAGAGACTTCTTGAAAGGGAGGCTACGTGAGGGGAGAAAAGGTTTGGTTGAAGGGTGCTCGTAACACCCTCCAACCGGCTCCGCGAGGTGATCGGAGAGCTTAATGCAGTAATCGCAGTAACGCTGACTACTTCAAAAACTTCTAAACCATTGAAAACATGGAGCGGGAGACGGGGATCGAACCCGCGACGTCCAGCTTGGGAATACGAGAATCGTTTGTAAATAAACGACAACGGCGTCCATGGAGATCAACCCTGTGCATAGAGATTCCTGGAGTTTCCTCAGTTTTCTGCGAACACCGGCTTAATGCATTAAACGCATTCCTGAAGCCGGCGATGTTTTGAGCTCCCGAAAACCGCAAAGAATCGCTTCCAAAACACTCGCCTAACGTGCGTTGAACCTGGTTCGACGCTGACGCGAGGTGAGCGTTGCAGAACTTAAACGCCCGAAGTGTGTTCGGGCAAGATACGGGTCGCCACAGCGGGATGGAGTCCGCGGGCGCCAGTCTGAAACGACTGCTGCCGGAACTGGTTGTCTCGAAGCAGAAGCTGCGGCAAGCTGAAGGCAGCTGCATGGTGCGCCTGAAGCGCGAGGAAGGAAAACAGAACGTGGGGTTCAGTTCGAGACCATTCGTCCTGTGTGGGTTGCCCGTGCGGCAGCCGCCTGCCGGCGAGATGCTGTATGAGCGGCGAAACGGCGACTTCGTTCTCCAGATCACCGGTCACCCAAACTATGGTCTTCCGTTTGGGCAGGACCGGATTGTACCGATCTACTTGGCGACGCTGGCCGTGCGCCAGCAGAGTCAAACGATTCGCTTCCGCACCGCAGCGGAGATGCTGGAGACGTTCGGGATGCATAAGGGCGGGAAGGAGTACCGACGATTGGTTGCGGCATTTGAGCGGATCTTCGGAGCAACAATCTTCTTCGGCACAGATACCTTTCGGGGAACCGCCAGGGTGGTTCAGCGATCGCGGTTCAATTTCTTTAGCGAAGCGCAGATCTGGTACAGTCGCGAGCCGGAGCAGTACCCCATTTCCGACCAATTCGAGAATGTGATCGTGCTCAGCGATGAGTTCTACCGTGAGATTGTGGCGCATCCGATTCCAGCGGACATGGAGGCAGTCAAAGTACTGGCATCCACACCAGCCGTGCTGGACCTGTTCATGTGGCTCTCTTACCGGTGCTTCCTCGCAAAAGGGAAAGAGACGATTCCGCTGTTCGGACCGCGCGGTCTGGCCAGTCAGATTGGGTCGATTGAGTACGCCAGACCGCGCAAGTTCCGGGAGAAGCTTGAGCAATGGCTGGAATCGATTCGCATTCTCTGGCCGGAGTGTCCGGCGAGAATCAGCCCAGATGGCACAGGCTTAGAAGTCAATCGAGCCACTGCCGTGCTCGTGGAACAGAAAGTCGGAAGTATAGACATCGTCCATGGGACCAATCGATAAGCAATCAACCAGGTGCAAGAGCGCGAATCACCGCCACACGGCTATCCGGCTTTCCTGCATGGAATTTGTGCAACAGGCTGTTGCACAAGCTCCAATGCGGTTACAAAGTGCCGAAAAGCGCGTTGGAGAGAACTGACGATGAGCAATGATCCGGGTCAACCTGAACCCATATTAAAGCGCGCTTTGCGGATGGACGATCCGAGGCGCCCCGTCTGGTTAGAAGCGACTGATTCGTTCTACAAGAAGTTTAATCGCATTGCGCGCGAGTGTCGGCTATCGCGCTACGAGGCACTCAGCCGTGGTCTAGATGCGCTGCTGCGGGAAGATCAAGTACGCAACTCGGCGCTGAATCGAAACATTAAGAGTCCAGCGCAATCGGAGGTCTTTCGCCGAACGATGGGACAAGTCTCTCGCAACTATTGGGGAACCGTCAGTGCCGAGGAAAAGAGTGAGCGCGCTAGAAAGAGCGCTGAGGCACGCTGGAGCCGCCGGCCCGGTTGACAAGAAGTCCCCTAGAGGGGGACGCCTTCGTCGGTGGGCGGTTCGGCCACTTCGCGAGTTTCGGCAGAGCCGGCGCGATCGAGAATCCGGATCGTATCGGCTTTCAGCTCAACTACCAGTTGCTGAATGACGTGCTCGATAGACTTCTTTCCGTTCGGAACCGTGATCGTGCGGTCGTACTCGCGGGTTGTGAGTTCACCTTGAACGAAGACGTGAGTGCCTTTCAGCAAGCGCGGAGCAATTTGGGCGAAGCCTTGACCGAACGCAAGCACGTTGTGCCATTGCGTTATTTCTTTCCACTCGCCCTTGTCGTCCTTCCAGGACCGTGTCGTCGCGACGGAGAACTTCGTAACGGGGGTGCCGTTTGCTAGTGACTTACTCCCGGCGTTGTGGCCGAGGAATCCGATGATCGTTAGCTGATTGAGGTTCATGTGTATTTTCTCTTTCTGCCCTTTTGCCTGGGCACCCGAGAGCGAGGGCGACTGCTCCCAAGCCGAGGCAGTGCTTTGTCCGGGGGACCGCAACAATTTCCACTGCCAGAGTGTGCGAGCGTCGAGCGCCATCAACTCAGAAATTGTTGGGGTGGTTCCAGAGAAAGCAGAACGAACGAAGGTGCCGGGCGCAGGGTTTTCGCCTGACGCTGTGCCAGGCAATGAGGCAAAAGAAAAAGAACAACAGAATCGGTCAGCTATTCGGATTGGAAGTGCCCTCATGCGTGAAGGATCGGTCAGCAGTTCCGGTTCAACAGAGGAAGGCTTCAAGGTATTGGATGCGGAGCCTCGACCAGTGATCCTAGGCAGCGAGCAGCACGAACAGCCGCTGGGTCCCATGCTCCTCAGAGGTCGCCATGGAGACCGTTGGTCGTTAGCAGCGCCGCAATCTTGCGAATCCGAAAGTGAACAGTGTCGTTACGGAAGCGACGCAATCTAACGCCAGCAGACTGAGCGACAATCAATGCATGCAGGAACCGATCACGCGAGATCCCGAGCTGATGCATGCTACGCCCGTGTTTAGAGGGACGAGCGTGCCGGTAAAGACGATATTTGAATATCTGGAGGCCGGAGAATCCCTCGACGATTTTTTGGAAGGCTTTCCGACAGTCAGCCGCGAACTCGCCGTCCAGGTCCTTGAAGAATCAAGGGAGTTACGGCTGGCTCGCGTGTCGTGAAGCTCCTGATCGACGAGTGCGTTGACCAAAGACTTCGGTTCCTGTTCTCTGGGCACGACTGCGAAACAGCCGCGTCCGCAGAACTCTCGGGCCTAAAGGACGGTGCGTTGTTGGCTGCAGCAGAAGCAGCAGACTTCGAGGTACTCCTCACCACGGATCAGGAGATTTCACATCAGCAGAACTTGGCTTTCCGTAAGATCTCGGTCATCATCTTGTGTGCACCGACCAATCGGTTGGCAGACCTCGACCACTGGTGCCAGCAGCCATCGAAGCACTCGGCTCGATCAGACCCGGCCAGGTAGTCCGAATTGGCAGGAACTAACTCAGGCCAATGCGCGCGAGTTGTTGGCCAAGTGCTCCCTGCGGGGATTACTTTACATATCGCCGGCAGGGTAGATCTATGCCGACGGTTGTTTGCCAAAGTTGAGGTTGCCCCTCAAGCGCTGGAATCGTAAGCGTCCGGTAAAGGCCGTGTAGCAAGTTATCAAATCTGGATTTGGTCATGCTGAGCTGGTGGGCAACGATCAAGAGAGCGAAGAAATAGCGGGAGAGCGGCGACAACGGACCGCAGAGGAGAAACGGCAGCTGGTGGAAGCAACGCTGGTGACGGGAGCCTCGGTAACAGCGGTTGCGAAGGCACACGGAGTCAACAGCAGCCAGTTGTTCAAGTGGCGCCGTCAGCATCGGAGGGGTTTGTTGGGGGCGGAGCGCGGTGGTGGAAATGCACTGCTGCCGGTGCGGATTTCGAAGGCCGTGAAGAGGAGAGGGAAGAAAGAAGCAGCGCATCCACCAGTAGCGGGAACACCGGGAATCATTATCGTTGAGTTTGCGAGGGGACGCCTGCGAATGGAAGGAGCGATCGACGCAGCTCTGTTCGGCGAGTTGTTGGAAGCGCTGGCCGGATGACTTCGCTACCAGCAGGGGCACGCATTTGGGTAGCGGCCGGGATCACGGATTTGCGGCGCGGCTTCACGGGCTTGAGCGCGATCGCGCAAACGGTGCTCGAGCAGGATGCCTTTAGTGGCCAGGTGTTTGTGTTTCGCGGGAAGCGCGGGGACTTAATCAAAGTGTTGTGGTGGGATGGCGACGGGCTGTGTCTGTTTGCCAAGCGACTAGAGCGAGGAAGATTCGTGTGGCCGCAAGCGGACAGCGGGACGGTATCGCTAACACGCGCGCAGCTGTCGATGTTATTGGAAGGCATCGATTGGCGAAGGCCGGCGCGCACCTGGAAGCCAGAACTGGCGGTTTAGGGGAAAGAACAAGAGTAAGCGGAAATGTTTCGGATTCTCATCGGCATGTAATCGGCACGTGACATCGTGCAGATATGAGTGCTGCGCCGTTGCCGGATCTGGAAAAGCTCGACGCGGATGGATTGAAAGCGCTCATTGTTTCGCAGCAAGAGCAACTCCGTTCGCAGGTCAGTGAGATCGAGCGGCTGCGATTCCTTTTGGCGCGCTTGCAGCGTCTTCAGTTCGGACAAAAATCAGAGAAGGTGCAACGCCAGATCGAGCAGCTGGAGTTACGGCTCGACGAGTTGGAAATCAGTAAGGGCGAGAGCCGCGAGCGAACGGAAGAAACGCTTCCACCGGTAACCGCAGCCGTTCTGGCGACAGCGCGCAAACCAGCACGGCGAGCATTGCCCGAACATCTGCCGCGCGAAATCGAAACGCACCAGCCCCCGTGTGAGGCTTGCCCGGATTGCGGCGGCGCACTGCGGCCGCTAGGCGAGGACGTGGCCGAGATGCTGGAGTATGTTCCGGCCCGCTTCCGGGTGATCCGTCATGTTCGTCCCAAGCTCAGTTGTACGCGCTGTGATTCGATCGTGCAAGCCGAAGCTCCGAGCCGCCCGATTGCCCGAGGCTTAGCCGGACCAGGGCTATTGGCTCATGTGCTAATCGCGAAGTATGCTGACCATCTGCCGTTGTATCGGCAGGCGGAAATGTATGCGCGCGAAGGTGTAGAACTGGAGCGTTCCACGCTAGCCGATTGGGTGGGCGGCAGCAGCCGCCTGCTGGCTCCGTTACACGATGCCTTGCATCGGCATGTGATGACTGCGAACAAACTGCATGCCGATGACACCCCGGTGCCGGTGCTGTTTCCCGGCCGCGGCACGACCAAGCAGGGACGGCTCTGGACCTACGTGCGCGATGACCGTCCGGCCGGAAGCACCGATCCGCCAGCCGTTGTGTTTCGCTTACAGCCCCGATCGCAAGGGCGAGCGGCCACGGACATCTGGCGACATTCGCCGGTGTCTTGCAGGCCGACGCGTATGCCGGATTCGACCAGCTCTACGCGCGACGAATTCAAGAAGCGGC
Organism: Terriglobia bacterium; assembly: GCA_963841675.1. GTDB lineage: Bacteria > Acidobacteriota > Terriglobia > Bryobacterales > Bryobacteraceae > Bog-105. The sequence continues at coordinate 80,497 of CAWJEH010000004.1, read as the reverse complement.
CTGTTGGGCGCATGTGCGTCGCAAGTTCTACGACGTCCACGTTGCGCTCGCATCGCCTGTTGCACTCGAGGCTCTTGAGCGGATCGGACGGTTGTACAAAATCGAAGTAGATATCCGCGGAAGCGCGCCGCATGAACGACAACTCGTGCGCCAGGCGCGTGCTGAGTCTGAGCTACAAGATCTGCACGCCTGGCTGATGACAACGACGACGGCGCTTTCCAAGAAGAGCGGAACTCGCCAAAGCGGCCCGCTATGCACTCTCCAACTGGACCGCCCTCACTCGTTATTGCGACGACGGGCGGATCGAGATCGACAACAACGCCGCGGAGAGAGCGCTGCGCGCGGTCGCTTTGGGACGCAAGAACTGGCTCTTTGCCGGCTCTACGATGGCGGCGAACGCGCCGCTGCGATCTATACGTTGATCGGCACCGCCAAGCTCAACGACATCAACCCAGAGGCTTATCTGCGCTACGTGCTAGATCATATCGCCGAGCACCCGATCAACAAGATCGATGAGCTACTGCCCTGGAACATTGATCTAGCGCTCTCCACCGATCAACGCCGCTGCGCTTAACCACTTACTCAACAACTTGTCTGTGCGGCCTTCACCGGACGCTTACCTGGAATCGTCGGACACCTCACCTATTCTTTTCGCATGTGCCCTTCAAACGCGAGTTGAGTGAGAGAATGTCGGTTGCTCGGTTTCTCTCTGCTTTGTAGGGCCTCATGCAGCCTGGATGCGTCTCCCAGACGGCCAATGGCGAATGCCGCTTCTACTACGAAGTCTTTTGGAACAGAGAGCGTCATGCGCGCCCGTTCATGATCGAAGCCGACCATACCATGCGCGTGCCAGCCAAGTTTAAGAGCCTGCAGCACCATAAAGCCACACGCGGCTCCTGTGTCGAAGGAATGTGTGGGCGATGGATGCTCCTCTCCCGTTTTTGGTGATCGGGATGTGGTCTTGGAGACCGCGAATATCAGAGCAGAAGCCTGCTTCGCCCAATCCTGGTTGAACGGAACCAGCACACTGAGCAATGAGTCCCAATCCGGCGTATCGCGAAGAGCATAGACAAAGCGCCATGGCTGCGCATTGAAGGACGAGGCTGCCCAGCGCGCCGCTTCGAGCATAGTCAGTAGCGTTTCATGCGGCATCGGTTCCGGCGTGAAAGCTCGTGGCGACCAACGTTCAAGAAACAAAGGGTCGATCGGATGCTCGGCAGTTCTACCATTCACGTTCATAAGAGGCGTTCCCACTTCGGTTTGGGATTCTTCTAGTGCACCAACAAGGCCAAACCCACCGCAACCAAGAGCAGAAGGCACAAGATGTAGCCGAGGAATTGCTGCGGGTCGAGTCCTAACGGATGTGAGACTTCCGCGGCGAACTCGGGATCGATCCAAGCGGTACCCGGAAACAGTTGTGCGAAGGCGAGCCCCACCCAATACAGGGATGCGGCGGCTGCGCCGGCGAAGAACCACGGACGCGTAAGCGGATGCACTGCAAAGAGGCAGAAGAGCGATAATGTACCCGCAAAGACGCCCATCAGCATAGTTTGGCCGTTATGAAACTTTGCATGAGGCGGCCAGTGCGGATTCTTCATGTGCATGCGCGCCGTAAACGGGACCACGAAGTCGGCAAGCACTCCACCGAATCCGTACACTGCCACGAATGCCACAATCCACTTTGCAATCGCCATATTTGACTCCCACTGCTTAAGATGCGATGGGTTCAGAAGTGAATATCAAGAAATAGCGACGAAGCGCGTTCGAAGACTCAGTCCCTCGCGGCGCGTCGCAGAGCGCCAGGCGTAACCCCAACCAAGTGCCGAAACGTACTGATGAAATGCGATGGAGAGAAAAATCCGACCTGGATCGCAACCTCATCCACTGTCGCGATGCCCTCGAGCAATATCTCAATTGCCCGTTCGATCCGCTTCTCGATGAGCAGTGCGTGAGGCGTAAGGCCTTCACTCTGACGGCAGACCTTGATGAAGTGGTGCAGACTGAGGTTTGCCGCATCCGCCAATTCGGGGACCGAGATGCCGTCTGGGAGCCTTTTGTCCAGGAGTTCGAGCACAACGCGTCTTGCTTGTGGAGTAAGACCGCCGGCGCTTGTCTCTTGGTGTCTGTGCTGTTCAACAACGAGCTTCGCGACAGCGGCGACTGTCTGCCGCAGTTGGGTGTCGGTGCCGTCGAGAGAAGTGGCAACCAATGTCTGCGCGGTGCTAGCCAGCAGATCTCTTCGGAGGAGGGGCCCGTCTACTGCGCGATTTGCCCCACGTGCTCCTGCGAGTTCGGGGCTGAACAGGAGCTGGAGTGTGTCTGCAGCTCCTACGATACGTATCCGTTCCGGCCGCTCTGTAAAGGATGTGATGATGCTTCCGGCTCGCAGCAGTTCGTGCGACTGTGTCCCGTCGTCACTTTCAGTGCGCAAGACGTCACTGGGTGAAATTTGAAAGATAAGGCGAAACGCGCGCGTTGCCTCGAGATCTACCACTGCCCCGCCGTGTCGAAAGCGAACAACGACTGCCGTAGCTCCGTAAGGTGCCTCTATCCAGCGGAGGAATGCTGGGGGTCCGAGCCGCGCGGTGATTTCGTCAAGAACTTGGATGCGCGACATAGAAACCCAGTGGCCTTAGTTTATCTGCCACTGTAGGTTTGACTCTCATGTTCGCAATAGACATGGAAACCGCGCTTGTTTTCGGTTAAGCTCCTGATTCGGCGGAAATCCGGACGACACCTAAGTCGCAGTAGACAGATTCAGCGGTGGTCGCCAGAGCTTTAGGATTGCGCATAGGCGCATCAAACAAGAACCGCACTCGCGCCCGGACGCCACACCCGATGCACCTCGATTGCCCGATTTCAACGCATGCATCCGCTTCGAATGCGAGCCGCCGACAAGTCATTCGAAAACGCCTATGGTGCGGGCGTAGTTGTTTCTCGTCTTGAATTTCTCTCCCGTAGACGCAAAACCAACGACCTTCTTGAGATAGATCGTGAGTAGTCCGCACGGGTGGAGCGATTGTTCTCAGATCGCTATTTCGCCGTCAGGGCGGATCTATGCGTCAAGTCGGTCACATCAACGTTCGGCGCGTTATGCAGTAGCGTTATTGACTCTTGGCGAACAAAGTGATCTGCGAGCACTAATCAGTTCCACATATAGGCTTGGCGCATCATCACACTGAGCTTTCGTGGAAGAGTCGCGGGTGGCTCTGTGGCGTTCCTGGCCCGACTTAGTCGACTCAAAGCGCTCAGTGGCCGGTTGGAGGCGTCCTGAGCGCGGACTGGACTGCTTCCGCAAGTGAAGTTGTCGACCGTCCGAGCAAGCGGCTCAAGGTGTGGGAGTTGTCATTCAATGCCCCTTGAGCTGCGTGTGCCTCCGCATCTGCGATGATCGCCGCAAATATGGGTGGCAAGAAACCGCTCAGGACTTTACGGTATTCCGTTTCGGAAAGATCGTGATAGCCAAGAGCCTTGCCGGTCTGCCTGCTTACCTCTGCGGCCAGCTCAGCGCGAGTATAGGGGTGGTCGCCGCCCAACTCCAGAACACCGTTTTCGTGACCCTCCCCGGTCAGTACAGTGGCAGCTGCCGCAGCATAATCAGAGCGCGACGCGGCAGCGAACCTGCCCTCGCCAGACGCCCCGATGAAGGCACCATTTTGTAGGGCGGACGGAATGGCCGCCGTTTGATTTTCGAAGTACCAGCCGTTCCGCAGCAGAGAGTAGCTCAGCCCGCTGGATACCAGGTACTGCTCGGTTGCTAGATGCTCCTCGGCAAGCTTAAGAGGTGAGGTGTCGCAGTGCAGAATGCTCGTGTACGCGATGAAAGTGACACCGGCCGCTTTCGCCGCATCGATGACGGCTTTGTGCTGCTCTTCCCGTTTGCCCATCTCGTTCCCGGAAATCAGCAGCAGCCTGGAAGCTCCCTGGAAGGCAGCGGCCAGTGTCTCCGGCCGCGAGTAATCGGCTTCTCGCACTTGTATGCCGCGCTCTGCCAGATCGTCAGCTTTAGCAGGCGTGCGAACGGCAGCAATGATGTCCTTTGCTTCTGTTGTCTTTGTTAGCTCGTCAATCACGAGCCGGCCGAGTTGGCCGGTAGCTCCTGTTACCACGATCATCGTTCTTCTCCCGGCGGGCGTTAAGCCCACAGTTCCAAAGTAGCGGACTAACTTACTTGAAGTAAGTACGTACCTTGAAGTAAGCTGCAAGGATGCCTTGGCCTCGATCCACAAAGACCGTTCGTGTCCCGAAGGCGAACCTCTATTCCGCAGATTGTCCTACCCGGATCATCCTCGATGACGTTATGTCCAGGTGGGGCTCCCTTGTGATCGTGCTCCTCCAAAAGCGCAGCTATCGCTTTAGTGAACTCGCGTACATTATCGGGGGCGTAAGCGAAAAGATGCTAGCGCAAACGCTACGCCGGCTCGAAATGGACGGCTTTGTTCGCCGAGAGGTGCATGCCACAAAGCCTCCAAAGGTTGAATACAGCTTGTTACCCCTCGGCTCCGAACTGGGCAAGCACGTGCAAGACCTGCTGAGCTTTGTTCACAAGAATGCTGACAAGGTGCTCAAAAACCGTGAAAGCGCACGAAAGCATGAGGCACGGCCAAACGTAGCGTGACTTGCGTTCAGTGGTATTGCTGATCCGGTTCACATGATTCGGAAAGGACGAGTTCGAAGGGTAGCTAAAGAAGATGTGGTCGCGGAAGCACGATTTATTGCCAAGCTCTTCGGGCTCGCCGCCTAACTCTCATCCCAATTCTCCGATCCCACTCCCTCCTCAGCTCTTCTAAACTTCGCAATGAAATCGGCAAAAGTGCCTGCATCATGACGACTTACCCAAAAAATTGACTTTGAACAGGCACGCCATTCGGAGAGCGGCAGCGCTTCGACGGGAGCATTGACTCCGACGCCTGCATTGTTGACACATCGAGCTCCTGAAAAGCCGGTTGCAGTCGCGCGAGCAACCGGGCTCCACTATCGGTGAGCGAAACGCGGCGTGTGGTTCGATGAAGTAGTCGTACTCCGAGACGCCAAACAGATGACGTTCCTGAGGGCGCGCCTCAGAAATATTTCATGTGCTTCAGGTCTTCAATCATGCCGGGGCCGGTAGGATTCCATCCTAGAGTCTTGCGCGTCCACTCACTTGAAGCCGGCATGTCCAAGGTAGCGAAATGCGCGAACGTTCCGAAGTGTTCCTGAGCTTTCTCCAGAGGGACCGAAACAACCGGCACATTGAGTCCTTCGCCGATTGCCTCCGCGATCTTCCGCAACGAAACACCTTCTTCCTGCACCGCGTGGTAGGTGGACAAGCCTGGCCCCGTTTTTTCGACCGCCAGACGGTAGAGATGCGCGGCGTCCTTCACCGGAACCGCCGCCCATCGGAATGCGCCGTCTCCGACATATGCCGAGACGCCTTTCTCGCGCGCAATCTGAATCAGAAAGGTAACAAGCCCTTGCTTTTGCGTGTCATGCACCTGGGACATGCGTAACACCCCAACGTGTATACCGTGCTCGGCGACTGTCCCAGCCGACTGTTCCCCCTTGCGCGGGATCTCCGGCGAATCGATCGCGGGGTCCGTCTCTATCCGCAAATGGCCTGGACCGCCGCTTGTAATGGCGACACCGGAGGTCGCCAGCAGGACTTTCCCAGGCTCCAAAGCCGAACCTAGCGCCTCGATTGCCTTCATTTCGTTCTCCGAATTTTGCGCGAAGTTGGACATATCGTGGTCGAAAGCCAGGTTGATCACGGCATCCATGCCTTTCGCTCCGTCGCGAAGACTCTCCAGATCCTCTATATCGCCGCGATGAACCTCGGCACCGGCTGCTTTCAGTTGCTCTGCGCCCCCGTCGCTGCGCGTCAGACCGCGCACCTTATGGCCAGCTTCGATGAGTTCCTTTACTAATTCTGTCCCGATGAATCCTGTCGCTCCTGTGACAAATATCCGCATTATGTGGTCCTCCACGACCCTTGATCTATGATCGTCAAATACCGTATCGTAGTAAAGACGAAGATCTATACTACGATGATCTCTACTACGGGAAATGTCGCTGAGAAGGTCAGCAACCCTTTCGGACGCTACCTTCGAGATCGGCGAGCTAAGCTCGATGCTGCCTCTCTTGGATTCAAGTCTTTGCGCCGCAGGACGCCCGGCTTGCGACGTGAAGAGGTTGCCCAACGAGCCAATATCAGCTCGGCATGGTACGTGTGCCTGGAGCAAGGCCGGGGTGGAGCACCATCGGCTGAAGTACTCGACAGTCTGGCGAAGGCGCTGCTGTTGACTGACGCGGAGCGCGAACATCTGTTTCTGATCGGGCTCGGCAGAGCGCCGGAAAGCCATTACAAGCAGCCCGACGGCATCGAACCACGACTCCAGCGTGTATTGGATAAGCTCAGCCCCGCTGCGGCATTCATTAAGACCGCGACCTGGGATGTCATCGCGTGGAACAAGGCAGCAGCAGTCATCTGGCCAAACATGGGACAAGAGACGGGTTACGGGCGCAACACACTGCGAATGGTTTTCCTTGATCCGAATGCCCAGACGCTGTATCACGACTGGGAGGCTGTGGCACGGATGGCCGTTGCGGGTTTCCGTGCAGACGTGGCGCGGGCAGGCGCAATGGCAGAGGTCGCCGCAATGGTGGATGAACTTTCGCGCTCTAGCCCCGCCTTTAAGGCAATGTGGCAGGAAAACGATGTGTCGGACAGTGCTCACGCCATGAAGGAGCTTCGCCATCCGGTGCTTGGAACAATCAGCTTCGAAGTCTCCATCTTCGGAGTAGACGGAAGACAGGACCTCACGATGATGGTCTTCCTTCCAGCCAGTACAGACATCGCGCAACAAATCGCGAGTTTGCTCGAAGAACAAGGCGAGCCACATGGCACTTCGCGTCGGTCCCGACGAATGAGATGAACAGGTATTCCAGCTCGCAGGGGGCTTTTTTGCTTTGGCTTTCTTGGCTCTTCCCTCTACAAGGGTTCTAATCCGCGCCAGACTTTTCCCAGAGCAATTACCCGTAGACGCGGGCGATGTTTACTTCAGGAGACAAATGATTAGCGGACAAGTTGTTGCCATCACCGCAAGCAGCGGTATAGGAACGGCCACAGCTCGCAGGTTGGCTAAACCAAGGGGAAGAGTTGTGCTCGGCGCACGGCGCGAGGAAGGATTTGCGCGGCTGACACAAGAGATCTGCGCGCTGGAGGGCAGGCAGCATACCGAGTCGCCAACGTGAGCAAGCGTGAGGACCTTCTGGAACTCGTTTAGTGTGCGCAGCAGAGTTATGGCCGGCTTGGTGTCCTGTTCAGCAACATGTCGTACACCACTCGGTGTTCCGGATCATTTCAAAGATGTACCTTCCAAAATCCTCATGCGATTCTTTCCTGTATGCTGATGCAGAAAGACAACGCTGCTCGCATTTCGTCATGCATCTTCAAGTTAGTCCAAGTGGCACATGAAGACAATGGGACTCAGGAAACTTACAGTTTCGTAGTGGAAAACAATGCGCGACCTGGATGAACTTGGACTTTTGCAGCAATAGCCGAAGACATGAGTTTCACGCGAGCTGCGGATGCACTGGAAACTCCAAGGCTTGGGCGAGCAAAGCCATGGCTAAGTTGGAGAATCGCCTGGGTACGCGGCTACTCGAGCGCACATCCGTAACTTGCGCCTCACGGCGCCTGGGGACTTTGTCCACTATGCGCGTCGCGCGTTAGAGAAGGCGAATGAAGGCCAAGCAGCCATTACCGAGCTGAATGAGAAGCCATAGGGAATGTGCGACTGGTTGATGGAGGTCCTACGTTAAAAACACGGTCATTGAACCGCCGGTCCAAGCAGCAGCAATGCTGGTTCGATACCCTTATAGGTATGTTAGAGCACTAGCAGTCGACGGCTGGTAAACAAATGGCAGGCGTGAGTTTGCGGCCGCCTCAAATCATTGACATGGAAACCCATCGGTCAACATCAAGAACGAGCCTACGGGTTGAAGTCGATGCGACACCCTAAGCTGGTGGTTTAACCCTTCAACTAGTATTCCCAACACGGGATTGTCGCTTTGCGAGTCGTTGCTCAATAAACCAGGAATCGCTGGTATGTCCAATGGATCCTCCGTCTCCAACATCGCTGAAGAAGTGGCGGGCCGCTCCATCTGAACGGGTCAGTTCACTCTCTAAGTAGCGAATAAAGGCGGAGACGCGAGCCGGGCGTTTGCGGTCGGGCAAATAGGCCAACGAGAGAACTACCGGATCGGGCATCCAAGAGGGACATGCATGTACCAGAAGTCCGCGATCTAAGTCGGATTGCACTGCCCAGAGCGGTAGCACCGCATACCCCACGCCTTCGCGGACTGCTTCCTGCGCTGCATACAAATTGTCAGTGGTGAACACACACCGTTGCTTAACCGTGAAACGCTCTCCATTGCCATGAAACAGCTCGACCGATAAGGGAACAAACGTCGAGAGCCGCACCGCTTTACTGATCTGCAGATCCCGCGGATGTGCCGCGGCAGCCAGATCGGCTGCCGCGACTACGGCGCGCCGTGCGTATATGACTTCGCGTACCACAAGATCAGCTTTAAGCACATCGCCGACCCGAATCCAAAGGTCGTAGGCGGAGGAACTCAGCGAGACAGGATCGTCGCGTAATTCCCAATCCACCGTGACGTCCGCATGAAGACGTACAAATCGCGCCGCAATCGTAGCCAGTAAGCTTTGCCCGACGGCCACCGGCGCGGCGATACGGATATGACCCGAAAGGGTCTTTTGCTGAATCTTCGCGGCTTCTACGGCTCGCTCCCATTCATGCAGCAGACGACGAGCCGCAATCAAGAACTCCCGACCGCTGGTAGTCAAGCTGACTCCGTGAGCCGCTCGATTCAATAACCGGACATCCAGCATCTCTTCCAAGCGACGCAGCAGCCTGCTCGCTGAGGGCTGGGACAATCCGAGCATCTCTCCGGCCGTAGAAACCTTCCCCGTTTCCGCAGTGCAGATGAATAGCCGCAGCAGGTCGAGACGATCTGTCGACAAGGGCCACCGGGTATTTGTTTTTTGAATATCTCGCATGCGCAGGGTAGACTCGCTTTTCCCGCTTCACCGGCCGGATGTCACGCATCCATTTACCGTGAGCAGCATATTGCAACCAAGTTATCGCTGCAAGCGCAAAGAAGGAGATAAGCATGGCAGATAGTCCCGATTTTGGCAGCTTTGGCCGATTCCGAGAAACTCCAGTGGACCAGATGTCACCGGAGATAAAAGATGCGTACAACTTTACAAAACAACTACGAGGTGTGGTGCCCGGCCCCCATCGTATCTGGCTGGCAAACCCCAAGCTATCCAAAACGATCGTTCCCACGGGAGCGTACTATCAGACACAATCAACGCTAACCAAGGGCGAGATAGAAATCGTCACAAACCTCATCAACGCTCGTTGGCTGGCCCCGTACAGCAACTATGAGCACGAGAAGATCGGCGAACAACAGGGTCATTTGCCGGCGCATAAAGTGGAGTCCATCATTGCGGGAATCCCAGTGTCGTTCGAAGACCCGCGTCAACAAGTTGTTTACGAACTCGCTTCCGCGCTAGTCACCCCGCGGATTGTGCCGCTTGGCCTTTACCGAAGAGCGAAAGAGCTGCTCGGCGATGCCGGCATTGTCGACGTCACCGTATTGATCGGCTGGTTCACCATGGTGAGCGCAACGCTAAATGCGTTTGACGTTCCCTCCAACGCGATGGGGTTGGACCAATGACAGAGACACCTTCGCAAGGCTTAGGTGGCCGGATACCACTCCTGGAGCCGACAACACTAGACGACGCGCAGAAAGAACTGTACGACCACATCAACGCTCAATTTGTTCCTTGGGCAGATGCAGCAGGTTTTGAGAGTAAGACCTCCGATGGCAAGCTCATCGGTCCCTTTAACCCGGTCTTGTGGAGCCCGAAAATCAGCGCCAGCTTCCTCGAGTTGCAAAAAACGGAGGAGGCTCACACGTCTATTTCAGAGCGGCTACGGCAAGTCGTTATTCTATCCGTCGGCTCCGTTTGGAACGCTCCGTATGAGCTGTATGCCCATCGGGCCGTCGCCAGGAAAGCAGGACTTTTGGAAAAGACGATTCAAGCGCTCGCAGCAGGCGCAACTCCTGAGGAGTTAAGCAAGGAAGAACGGCTGGTGCAGCAATTCACGTTGCAGCTTACTGCAAAACGTCGCGTCGATGACGCTGTTTTCGCAAGTGCCCTCTCAGTCTTCGGAGAGAAAGGCCTGGTCGACATGATCACGTTGGCCGGCTGCTACATGCTGGTCTGTTCTTTGCTGAAAGCCTTTGAGATCCCCGTGCCGAATGATAGGAACAGCAAGGAGGAGCGATCGTGAGCCAGATCGGAAAGCTAAACATGAAAGTCGTCGCGGAATTTGGCCGTGAATACTTTCTGGAAAATTTGGCAGTACGAGAAGACGACTCGCTTCTGGTGACGGTCGCTAATCGCAAAGAGTTGTGGTTCTCGCCCGTGGCTTCGCAAGCTTCTCCCGTGCAGCCGGTCAAAATGCACACATTTGCCGAGGTCCCGACCGGAATCGCGGAAGTAGAGCCCGACATCTTCTACCTCACCGTGGGCAAGTTCTACAACTCGGACGAAGCGTTCCTCTACCGGCTTGATCTGCAGGGTTGGACAGTGGGATCGCCATTGAAACTCCAGCAAGTATTGCAGTTTCCAAAGAAAGTGCGCGGGCTGAATGGCATGTGCTTAATTGCGCCGCGCGTGCTCGCGATTGCGGATTCGTTTGCCGGCCTGATCTGGCGAGTCGATCTAACCGGAGAAAACTGTTCACCGGTGCCGCGCATCTGGCTTCAGCACGAAAGCATGGCTTACTATCCAGGGCAGCTGAAACCTGAGCAGCCCGGAGTGAACGGCATTCGCTTTGCCGCTAAGACCAATTACCTCTACTACACCGCGACTGCCAAGAAAGTATTCATGCGCGTGCCAGTGGATCCCGAAACACAAGAGCCCATAGGCGAGCCCGAGCACGTCTCCGCCGGCAGGATGGCGGACGATTTCTGCATTGACGAAGACGCCGGAGTCGCCTACTTAACCACCCATCGAGAAAACACCATCGATCGCGTCTCACTCGACCCAGCCAAGAATGGTGACCGCGTCATTATGGCGGGAGACCCGTTCACCGAGGAGCTGATCGGGCCATCGAGCGCCGCCTGGAGCAGAAAGCCTGGCGCATACGGCCGCGTCGCGTTCTTCCTCACCGATGGCGGCACTGCTTCTCCGCCGCCCAGTGGCCCGCGTTCCGCCAAGGTCCTGCAAGTGGAGTTCTCGTGAGATGACTCAACGCAATGGCAAGCCTCGTCCAAACCGGGCAGTGCCTAAATGGAGGTGTGGGGCGAGGGCGCGGCCCAGCTAACAATCCATGCGGACGATGGAAAACTGCAACAGGTGAATGCTCTCTTTGGCAGCCACAGAGAGCGCGTGGCCAAGCTGCTTGCAAAGTATAGCGCCGAGGAGTTCGCCGTGATTATGGTTTCTGGAGCAAACGAGCACAGCGCTCGACCAGAGATACAGGCCAACAGTCCGAGAAGAGCGCGACTTCCGAATCTCATGAGCCTAGCCGCGCTCATAAAACTGAACAACCCTAACCCGAGGAGAATAAGATGCCTGGTCCAACCCCTTACAATTACGCTGTCTCGATCCCTTTGCCGTCGGATAACAAGATCCGTGAGGTACTTGGTTCTTCCTATGACCCCGCAAAGGCTCTGAATGTGGTGAAAATGCTCGCCGGGTGCGAGGACATGTGCCCGGCATCGTTGGGTCTGGTCAAAGCCGTTTTCGCCGCTGAAGGCGTGGACCCCCGGATTCGGCAAACCATCATTCTTCGTGCAGCGACCGTGCTGAATGTGCCATATGAGTGGCAGGCCAACGTACCAATGTCGCGGAATAACGGGTTGACCGAAGCCGAAATTGACCACATCGGAACGCCCGGCTCTGTCGTGGGGCTATCCCCGGAATGCGCTCTCATTTATAGGGCTACGGATGAGATGTCTACGACTGGCACGCTGACCGACCCCACACTGCGAGCCCTTCTGGAGGGTCACGGCGACGCCATCACAAGGAAGCTCGTTCTGATGATCGCTTGGTTCAACCTGCTTAGTCTTTTCTTAAACGGCTGCCGTGTGCCGATGGAAGTGACCGACAAGATTGGATCAAAGACATCTCCCCTGGAGTAAGCGTCTTCAATAGTTCGTTTAGTGCATCCTCGGAATTGATCCCAATTGTGATTGGGAGGTTCTGAAAGCCCGAAGCTGAGCGGTGAGCCTGAACCTCGAAATGAGCTTCAGGGGTAGCGCAACTGCAAAGTCAGTTTCGGTCTTCACAATCTTAGGCAAGTAACGGAGGCGCTCCGGTGGGCGGGCCGCAGTCAAGGTGTAGATTGCAGGGCCGGAGGCACCGGTCGACAAGTAAACCGGTACTCACCTACTGGGCAAGGAGCACGCTAATGTCGGCATCGAAGCCAATGGATTGCAAGCGCCAGCATGGCTGATCGCGTTCTGACCCTCTATGACGGTGCGCGCACCGCGAGTAGGTGGTCGTAGACTTCTTGACTCCGATCTCATACGTAAGCCTGACAATTGGAACGCTGATCCAACGATCGGAGGACCGCCCGACTATAAGTAGCGCATCTGCGGTGAAAGGAGAAAAGGATGCCGACAACCACGATGAAGGGTTGCACGAGTTCGGTGGCCCTGAGGTGCTGCGTTACGAAGAGGTAGAAATTCCCGAGCTGAGGCCGGGTGAGGTGCTCCTTCGCGTTTACGCGGTTGTTCCCAGGCGTGTTCCTCGGCGGACCTCCCGAAACGATTGGCCACGTCGGCAATAACGACCGTGAATGCGCGGGAGAGCGCGTCACCGCTGTAGCGCGAACTGGCGAGAGCGCCGCTTGGGAATGCCGCTTAGGAATAGTGGTGGCCAGGGCGGGAGTCGAACACTGCCCATCGATCAGATAAAAATTACGAATCAACGAGCCTGCGGAAATTGCTCGGAGACACTCAAATGCGCGTCGAAATGCTGCCGCGAAGTGGCCATCGTGAAGGTATCCACATGCCTCGGCAACTTGGAGAATTGAGAGATCGCTTTCCACTAGCAGAACTCGTGCATGCCTTAGCCTAAGTTGGCGAATGTGCTGGTGAGGAGTGACTCCTACCTTGGCTTTGAACATTCGGCTGAAGTGGAACGGGCTGACACCAGCTTCCTGTGCGAGTTGGGTCGTAGTTAGTTCGCGGGCAAATTCATGCTGCATAAACTCTAGGACTCGTCGGAGGCGCCGGTCCGGCAGATCGGTTGAGCTTGTCGTTCGAAAGAGGTCATCGGACCAGTTTTCCAATCTGCAAATGAGGTGAATGACTAGGAACCTGGCACAAGCATCCGGGTAAAGATCGAACTCGCCCAGCTCAACTGCGGCGGCCGCAGATTTTGCAACGGAAAAGGCAGTCGAATCTGAGATAGACAGTGCGTCAGGAAGAGCGAAATTTGACGACCGGACGCTCCGGCGGCATGCCTTGTAGCACTCGGCGAAGTATTGTTGCGGCACATATAAACGAACGACTTTCGCGGTGCTTAACGCCTTAGCGTTCCATCGGAGCCGGTTTGTGGTGTGAGGCGCGGTGAAGCCGCCGATCCCGGGACGGTACACAGCTTTTTTCCAACTCCCAGCAGAAAAGCTTTCTAATTCATAGCTTCCTTCCAGGACGAAGACGAGCAAAGGGTCAGGAGATGCCACGGTTTCATAAGCATCTACGCTTGCAGGCTGTTCAAACGTCTGAACGAGCATCGACTGCCAGCCCACTTCTTCGCTGCTGCGCAGCATCCTGCCGGGTCGCAAACGGCTGGCGCGCACGCTTTGAGGGGAATACTTCAGCGAAATAGGTTTCTGCATGCCGTTGCCCGTCTACCTGCACAAAGCTAGTAAGTAAGCGTGCTCCGCTTTGGCCGCGACGTTCGGGCGGCAAAATGCCAGTGAGCCGGCTCTTTGCACGGAAGTCCCACAGCCAAGTTCGACACCAGATTAGCAAGCACGGGCTGATAAAGAGCAAGTCTCGGACCTTTCGCGCGGTTGTCGCACGGGATCCTAGATCTGTTGTTTTGTTGACCTAAACCCGGTATGCACGGATCAAGAAACAAGAGGACGCTCGCGGTCACACCGACCCCATTCTGGGCCAATATTCCTGCACGCACCGTGCGTACGGGTGACTTTTGGATTCCCGGCGAACGCGTGGAAGTAAATGGAAAGCACTTCCAACGTGGTCCGATGTACGTTGCGTGGCAGGCGCCGGACCACGTCACACAGCCTTACCCCATCGTCCTCGTACATGGCGGTGCGGTGCAAGGAACCGAATGGATGGACACGCCGGACGCACGGCCCGGTTGGGCGCAACGTTTGGCGGAAGCGGGATACGCGGTGCTTGTGGTAGACCGCCCGGGTCATGGCCGCTCTCCTTATAATCCCGATGTTCTCGGCCCAATGACTCCGCAATTCGCCTACGAAGAAGGTAAAGAAGTTTTCTTTTCTGAAAAAACTGCAGAGCGACATACACAGTGGCCGATCCGAGACGACGATACGGCCATGCTGGATGCGTTCATCGCGCCGTTTGGCCCGCTTCCAAAGGACATAGCAGAGTGGCAAACAATGGACGCGGATCGGCTCGCCGTGCTGCTGGACCGAATCGGACCTGCCATAATCATGACTCATTCAGCATCCGGCTCAGACGGCTGGCTGGTGGCCGATCGACGACCTGCTTCGGTAGTCGCAATCGTTACGATCGAGCCCATGGGGCCTCCCTTTGCCGACGTCCCGAACATTGGGGCGCTTGTTTGGGGTTTGACAGCTGCTCCGATCACCTATGACCCGCCTCGTTTAAACCCTGACGAAGTGCGCAAAGCAGATCCTCATACTCTCAAGATTCCAGCCCTTCGTGGAGTCCCTGTAGCCGTCGTCAGCGGAGAGGCGTCGCCACAAGCTGGGTATGCACCGAAGATGTTGGAATTTTTATTGAAAGCAGGCGCTGCCGCCGAGCATGTGCATTTGCCCGACCTCGGAATCCATGGAAACGGTCACGGACTGATATACGAGCAGAACTCTGACCAAGCGTTACAACCTGTGTTGCAGTGGCTAGAAAGAGTAACAAGAGAGATCGGAGCAGCAAGAGCTTCATTCGAGTAATGGGACCTGGAGATATGGTGACCTTTTACGTGACGTACGCCGGTGATGAAAGCGTTCTGTTCGACCGTGATTATTGGATTAACCAGCACATGCCGCTCGTGCGCGAAATCTGGGAGCCTTACGGATTGGTGAGCACCGGTGGGTTCTTTCCCTGCGGCGATGGCGGTGGGATCCTCGCAATCTGCCCATGCGTTTTCACTGACGAAGCGGCCATCCATGCTGCTCTCGCCGCTCCGGAAACGAAGCGCGTGATGGACGACATCAAGAACTTTACATCCATTGAACCTCATCACGACGTTGCGAGGCCCCTATGAGGTTAGAGGCTATCCCTCCAACTAATTTCACCCCTGAACAGCACGAGCTGTTCGAACGCATTCAGGCGATCATAGGCCGCCAGGATCGCGGCTTTATCACGGCCCGCGCTGACGGTGCGATGGTTGGGCCTTATAACCCGATGCTGCACTTCCCGCAGTTCGGTGGAGCATTGTGGGGCGTAATCACGGCTTTGACCCAGCATGGAACGCTACCAAAGACAGTCCGTGAGTTGGCCATGCTGGTAACGGGGGCGCAGTTCAACGCCCGTTATGAACTTTATGCCCACGAACAATCCGCAGCGAAAGCGGGACTCTCGCCATCGAAGATTGCCGGGCTCGCTTCCGGAACAAAGCCGAGCGATCTCACCGCAGAAGAGAGTGCTGCTTTCGACGTCGCGAAGGCACTTGTGGCTGGAGGACAGTTGGCCGAATCGGCCTATCAGCGCGCGTTGACGACCTTTGGTGAACAAGGGACTGCAGAACTGATCTACCTTATAGGAACTTACTGCCTGGTTTCCGTATTGCTCAACGGCTACGACGTGCCTGTACCCGGACGCGACGCCGAGAATAATCTGCCCGGGAGATAGCGCGATGAGTGCCGATGACTTGAACCGGCGTGAGTTGATAACTGGTCTGCTTTCCGTGGGAGGCGGGATGGTTGCGCAGGAAGCGAGCGCTGCGGCGCCCCAGAGACGTGTCGAGCCTATGCATATGTCGGAAACACGAACTGAGCCGGTGCACTCGGCGGACGTTACGCTCGAAGTCAATGGCCGGCTACATCACCTGAAGCAGTTGGAAGTGCAGACCACTTTACTCGACTGCTTGCGCGACAATCTGCACCTGACCGGGAGCAAGAAGAGCTGTGGACTGGGGCATTGTGGCGCCTGCACGGTTCTTATTGAAGGCAGAAGGGTGACGTCCTGCCTAACGCTGGCTGTCATTCAGCAGGGGCGCACAATCGTGACCATTGAGGGTCTCGCCACGGGCGATACGCTGCACCCGGTGCAAGCCGCCTTCATCGACCATGACGGTTACCAATGCGGCTACTGTACTCCGGGCCAAATCATGAGTGCGGTGGCTTGCATCCAAGAAGGCCACACCCAAACAGATGACGAGATACGGGAGTGGATGAGCGGCAATATATGCCGTTGTGGAGCGTATCCGAATATCGTTGCGGCGGTTCGCCAAGCAGCCGAAAGGCAGGCTGACTGAATGGTGCCTTTTGCCTACTCGCGAGCCCTGAGTATAGAAGGCGCAGCGGCCACGCGTGCACGGCATCGCTCGGACCAAGCCGAAACGCCCGGCGTGGACTTTTTCGCCGGCGGCACAGACATGATACAGCTCATGCGTGAGCGTGTACGCAACCCCGAAAGGATTGTTGATCTCGATACCTTGCCGAACTTGGCTGGGATCGAGTCCGGTCCAAACGGGCTCGACCTCGGCGCGTTGGCTCGTATGAGCGATACGGCTGCGCACCCTATCGTTCGCGAGCAGTACCCGGTGATCGCCGAAGCCCTGCTGGCTAGCGCATCTCCGCAAGTTCGCAATTTGGCTACGATCGGGGGCAATCTATTGCAAAGAACGCGTTGCGGTTACTTTCGCGATGCGGTCACACCATGCAACAAACGTGAGCCTGGATCTGGCTGTCCTGCATTAGACGGCCAAAATCGCTTGCACGCAATTCTTGGTACTAGCGAGCATTGCATCGCTACTTACGCTGGCGACTTCGCCAATGCTCTTCTAGTTTTGGACGCTGGCATACGAGTCTACGGTCCGCACGGCGCCCGGGTCGTACCACTAGCAGAACTGCATCGTCTCCCCGGAAATACTCCGCATATTGAGACACAGCTTGAGCCGGGAGAACTCATTACGGGAATCGAAGTTCCGGCAAGCGCAGCCGCGCGTCGCTCGCATTACCTCAAGGTGCGGCATCGTGCCACGTTCGAATGGTCGATTGCTTCCGCCGCTGTTGCACTGGAATTAGATTCTTTCGGTATCGTCCGGGACGTGCGCATCGCTGTCGGCGGTGTAGCGACCATACCTTGGCGCCTGCCGAGAGCCGAAGCAGCCCTCAAGGAGAAAAAGCTGGACCTACCCAGTTGCGAAAACGCCGGGAGCTTCGCGGCTGAGGGGGCAGTTACTCACGGTCAGAACGCTTACAAGAAACTGCTCATTCAGCGCACCGTCACGCGTGCTCTCGCCGAGGCGGGAGGTCTCCTATGAGCACGCTCATCGGATCTCCTATTAGTCGCGTGGACGGCCGTTTAAAGGTCACCGGACACGCGCAGTACGCGGCAGAGTTCCACCCGGAAGGTCTGGTTTATGCCGCTCTTGCGGAGAGCACAATTTGTGCGGGCACCATTCGAACTATAGAAGTTAGCGCCGCTGAGCGTGCTCCCGGTGTCCTTTTGATTCTGACTCATCAAAACGCGCCCAAGCTGCCTTACAAGCCTTTCGGCCAGAGACCGGCAGTGGAGCCAGTGTCCGGCGATCCGCTTCGCGCGCTGCAGGACGCTGAGGTTAAGTTTTGCGGTCAGCCCATCGCGATCGTGGTGGCAAAGACACAGGCCCAAGCGGAATACGGCGCCTCTCTTGTCCTTGCCACGTATGACCGCTCATCGGAATCGATGACGACATTCGACCTCGACCGAAGTCAGCCTACGTCGACAGCTGCCGAGAAGAGGGGACGAGGTCCGGAAACCAAACAGGGCGATCCCGACGCGGCCTTCGCAATAGCTCCATTCCGAGTAGATTCACGTTCTTCGTTGCCGCGTGAGCACCACAATGCAATGGAACCGCACGCCACGGTGGCCAAGTGGGACGCCGAGAGACTGACCGTCTGGGACAAGACACAGTGGGTTTACAACGTGCGGAGCGAAATGGCTCGCATCTTCGGGATCCCAACGGATTCTGTACGCGTCATCAATCCATTCGTCGGCGGCGCGTTCGGTTCAGGGCTGCGGGTATGGACACATGTCAGTTTGGCGGCAATGGCTGCGAGAGAGGCCAGGCGGCCCGTGAGATTGGAACTGTCCCGAAGACAACTCTACTACTCAACGGGGTTTCGGCCCCACACAGAACAGAGGGTCGCACTGGGTTCGAATGCAAATGGTCATCTCACAGCTTTGATCCACGAAGCAGTTGGTCAGACTTCCACGTATGAAGAGTTCGCGGAGGCTACGCTCGATCCCGCTCAGGTCACCTACGCCGCTACCAGTCGACGTACTTCTTACCGACTCGTGCCAATGCACACCAACACACCTTGCCCGATGCGAGGACCGGGCCATGCTACCGGTTTGCTGGCGCAAGAGATTGCGATGGATGAGCTTGCGGCGAAACTCAGGATGGATCCGATTGAGCTGCGGCTGCGCAACTACGCCGAGCGCTCGCCCAAGAATGATTTGCCCTGGTCCAGCAACCAACTCCGCGAGTGCTATCGTGCGGGAGCGGAGCGCTTCAACTGGCGCAAACGCGACCCGGAACCCCGCTCTATGCGCATCGGACGTGATCTAGTCGGCATGGGGATGGCTACGGCCATCAATACTGCTCCACGGTATCCTACGCAAGCATCAGCAACTGTTCTAGCCAACGGCGATGTCGTAGTCCGCTGCGCAACAAGCGACATGGGACCGGGCACTTACACGATTTCGACGCAGGTGGCCGCTGACACGCTGGAGCTGCCGCTCAAGCGCGTTCGGTTTGAACTTGGCGATTCTGCCTTCCCCAAAGCGGAGGAGCATGGGGGCTCGACGACCACGGCCAGCATCGGCTCTGCCGTGCGGCAGGCATGTATTGCACTGCTTAGCAAAATTCGGGAGATATCGAATAATCAAAGCGCGGGCATGAAGGATGCGGCGAGAGTGCTTCGTGAAGCGGGGCTTACCGAACTGGAAGTTATTGCGGATGTGAAGCCCGGCGACGAGAAGGAAAATTATGCAATTTACTCTTTCGGAGCAGTCTTTGCTGAAGTTCATGTAGACCCGGACTTTGGCACCGTTCGTGTGCCGCGGATCATAGGCGCTTATGATGCAGGCCGCATCGTCAACCCGAAGCTCGCACGCAGCCAATGCGTCGGCGGAATGGTGGGCGGATTGGGCATGGCACTGCTGGAGGGCGCTGAATGGGACGCACGTTTCGGCCGAGTTATGAATGCCAACCTCGCGGAGTATCTCGTTCCCGTCTGTGCTGATTTCATCGAACTCGAGGCGCTGTTCGTTCCCGGAGACGACAAAGTCCTCAGCCCCCTGGGAGTGAAGGGCCTCGCGGAGTTAGGGATTTGCGGCGTCGCTCCAGCGATAGCCAATGCCATCTGGCACGCGACCGGAACGCGAATTCGTGATCTGCCGATCACGCCGGACAAGTTGGTTATGACTTCCTTCCAATTATCTAAATTTGGGCACACCATTTAAGGGTTTAGCTAAGGGACTTACATGTATGTCGGCTGATCAATCTTTCGAAGATGAGAATAATTTCCGGGTGACTGGTAGCGGCGAAAAAGGTGGCTCTACCGTTTCGATTCGCAACCCTAGAACGCACCGGTGTCTTGTTTCAATTGACCGCAATTATTCGTGTCTCAAATTAGAGACGAACCGCAACATACCCCATCTTCATCCCAGACATAAGGAGAACAGCATGGCAAAGCAGCGTATCGATGTTCATACCCACCTCATTCCGCCCTTCTGGGCGGAAGAGCTGAAAGTGCATGGAGGCGATCCTTCAGGGTGGGGTGCTCCTGACTGGAGTCCGGAACAGCTTTTGGAGTTTATGGATGACGAAGAAATCGCACTGTCAGTTCTCTCGCTGACGGCACCCGGCATTGAAGGTTGGTTGGGCGCTGCACGAATCGACATCGCGCGACGCATAAACGACTACGGTGCACAGTTGATGGAAGAACGTCCTGACCGGTTCGGATACTTTAGTACTCTGGCGCTTCCGGATGTGGACGCGGCATTGTCGGAGATTGAGAGATCGCTGGATGTCCTTCACGTGGATGGGGTCACGCTGCACAGCAACTATGACGGAGTCTATTTGTCGAATCCGCGTTTCGATCCCGTCTGGCAAGATCTCGAACGTCGTTCAGCAACCGTCTTCGTCCATCCAACCCGGCCACCTCAGCTGCCCGTACTGCAGGGGGCGCCAAGCCCTTTCGCGGACTATCCAGCCGATACCACCCGTTGCGCCCTGGACCTGGTTCTCAAGGGACATCGCAAGCGCTTCCCATCCACCAAAGTCATCCTCTCCCACGGCGGCGGGTATCTTCCCTTTGCCGCTACCCGCTTCGCAGAGCTCGGGGCATCTCTGGCAGAGAACCGCTCTCCCGAAGACATCATGACGGATATCAAAGGCTTCTACTTCGACACGGCTCTGGTCGCGCCGAGCGGCATTCCTAGCCTGATCGGAACTGTTCCTCTGAGACAGATCGTCTTCGGTACAGACTACCCATATGCGGCTGAGAAAGTCAGTAAGACCTTCGACACTAACCTCGACCGTTCAACTCTCCTGACCCCCGATCAGATCGCTCAAATCAACACGAAAGCAGCAAAGCTGATTCCCCGGCTAGGGAATCTCATGTGAATCAAGTAATGCCCTGTTCAGTGGCCAGGAGTGCGTAAATGACGAAAATGTAGGCAAGCTGGACGGTAACTTATGGAGCGCCATTCTTGGACGCGCTATTGGCGAGGAACTCCTCCTTGTCTTTTGCCGATCGTGATTTGAAGAGTTCTTCCGACGTGCTGAAGACAGGCTCAAAGATTATTCCATGCAGCCACTGGCTAGCACTCTCGAGGCCGCTCCCGCAGCGTCATCGGACACTCGCTCAATCTGTCAGGATCGCGCTCGCGATAATTCCGAAGAGATGATCAGCCCGCGATGTGAGCGATGGCTGGTCACGGATCCAGACAAGCGCGCCAATAAACGCGAACAGGTCGACGCCATCGATATCGTTGCACGCCGCACCGTCCGCTTGAGCACGGGCAAGAAGTCTCGTGCCTGCCGCGCGCATGACCACGCACGAAGCATGAAGTGCGGAGTTCGGATCCTCGATGGCGGCCATCATCGGAGCCGTGACACCGAGGTATTCCTGTGCGACCGCGACGGGTTCGCGGAGCCACGCCCGGTCGAATTCGAACTTTCGAGTTCGCCTGCCCTCGCCGTCAATTCATCGAAGCGCGCGCGAAGGCGTGAAGCAATGCCTCTCGCGTGGGAAAGTGACGGTACAGCTTGCCGAGTCCGACCCCCGTTCTGCGCGCTATGTCACGCAGCGAGGCCCCGGCGCCATCCTTGAGTACGGCGGCACGTGCGACTGCGAGGAGGCAGTCATATTTATGTTTAGCGTCAGCTCTCATACTGATCCACTTGACAATTGGACCGGTGCTCCGTAGTGCGAATCTTCCCAAACGCGGCCGCTTGCTTGCGTTTGGTTGGCGCATTGGCGGTTGAAACGCACGAAAACTGGAGTGAGGCTATGCAGTACCTCAACATGGAACCGCCCCGAGAACCGAAAAAAGAAGCATTGCGAAAACTGGGAGATGCGGCGTGATGGCTTCTACAGGGCTGACCAGGGCAAGGCGCTCCCAAGCCGCCCCTGCCCCCATCCCGGCATCAAAGATCCAGTCTGCCCACGCGAATTTGCAGAACTTGACAAGCACAACTATTAGCTGACGCGAGGGACGTTACGCGTAGGCTGCGCATCTAGCGCGCTGACTCAATAAGCGGTCGCAATTTTGAGCGATAATGAGGGTCGCCGTGCCGAGCTTCGCATCGTGTTACAGCAACCCTTCCGGCTCCCCGGCCGACCAGACGGCGAAATCAATTGAAATTGCATAGCAGTACGTTGCCATAGCTGGCCGCGTCCCTCGCAAACGTCAGCGACTTCCGTCAAACGTCTCTATCCAAGTGAGCCAGCGGTCAGTTCTGCCTCGATGTCGACTAGTCGTCGCTGGCTCACTCCAGATAGAGTCTTAACATCAGGGTGGATCTATGCCGACGGTTGTTTGCCAAGTTAAGGTTGCCCCCCAATCGCCAGAATCGTCGGACACCTCACCTATGCTTTTCGCATGTGCCCTTCAAACGCAAGTTGATTGAGAGAATGACGGTCGCTCGGTTTCTCTCTGCTTTGTAGGGCCTCATGCAGCCTGGATGCGTCTCCCAGACGGCCAATGGCGAATGCCGCTTCTACTACGAAGTCTTTTGGAACAGAGAGCGTCATGCGCGCCCGTTCATGATCGAAGCCGACCATACCATGCGCGTGCCAGAGCCTGCAGCACCATAAAGCCACACGCGGCTCCTGTGTCGAAGGAATGTGTGGGCGATGGATGCTCCTCTCCCGTTTTTGGTGATCGGGATGTGGTCTTGGAGACCGCGAATATCAGAGCAGAAGCCTGCTTCGCCCAATCCTGGTTGAACGGAACCAGCACACTGAGCAATGAGTCCCAATCCGGCGTATCGCGAAGAGCATAGACAAAGCGCCATGGCTGCGCATTGAAGGACGAGGCTGCCCTCGCGGCGCGTCGCAGAGCCGCAGGCGTAACCCCAACCCAGCGGCGAAATGTACTGACGAAAT
The DNA here is from genome assembly GCA_963841675.1 of Terriglobia bacterium. Taxonomy (GTDB): domain Bacteria; phylum Acidobacteriota; class Terriglobia; order Bryobacterales; family Bryobacteraceae; genus Bog-105. Next base: position 57,413 of record CAWJEH010000004.1, on the reverse strand, counting down.
GAGATGGAGAGAAAAAGCCGACCTGGATCGCAACCTCATCCACAGTTGCCATGCCCTCGAGCAATATCTCAATCGCCCGTTCGATCCGCTTCTCGATGAGCAGCGCGTGAGGCGTAAGGCCTTCACTCTGACGGCAGACCTTGATGAAGTGATGCAGACTGAGACTTGCCGCATCCGCCAATTCGCGGACCGAGATGCCGTCGGGGAGGCGTTTGTCCAGGAGTTCGAGCACAAGGCGTCTTGCTTGCGGAGTAAGACCGCCGGCGCTTGTCTCTTGGTGTCTGTGCTGTTCAACAACGAGCTTCGCGACAGCGCCGACTGTCTGCCGCAGTTGCGTGTCAGTGCCGTCGAGAGAAGTGGCAACCAATGTCTGGACGGTGCTAGCCAGCAGATCTCGTCGGACGAGGGGCCAGTCTACTGCGCGGTTTGCCCCACGTGCTGCTGCGAGTTCGGGGCTGAACAGGAGTTGGAGTGTGTCTGCAGCTCCTACGATACGTATCCGTTCCGGCCGCTCTGTAAATGATGTGATGATGCTTCCGGCTCGCAGCAGCTCGTGCGACGGTGTTCCTTCGTCGCTTTCAGTGCGCAAGACGTCACCGGGTGAAATTTGAAAGATGAGGCGAAACGCGCGCGTTGGCTCGAGATCTATCACTGCCCCTCGGTGTCGAAAGCGAACAACGGCTGCGGTAGCTCCGTAAGGTGCCTCTATCCAGCGGAGGAATGCTGGGGGTCCGAGCCGCGCGGTGATTTCGTCAAGAACCTGGATGCGCGACATGGAAAGCCGGGTGGCCTTAGTTTATCTCTGCCAACATGTTTTTGACTCTCATGTTCGGCGATAGACACGGAAACCGCGCTTGTTTCCGGGTAAGCTCCTGTTTCGGCGGGAATCCGGACGACACCTAAGTCGCAGTAGACAGATTCAGCGTGGTCGCCAGGGCTTTAGGATTGCGCATAGGCACATCAAACAAGAACCGAACTCGTGCCCGGACGCCAAACCTGCTGGGCTTCGATTTCCCGATTTCAACGCATGCATCCGCTTCGAATGCGAGCCGCCGACAAGTCATTCGAAAACGCCTATGTTGCGGGCGTAGTGTTTCTTGTTGAATTTCTTTCCCGTAGACGCAAAACCAACGACTTGCTTGAGATAGATCGTGAGGAGTCGCGAAGGTTTACGAATCGGCACGCAAGCGAGAAGCCCTGCTCCGGCATGGAGGCCTATATTCAGCGATACGCGCCTGCGTTCAATAAGGCAGCAGCAAAACTGGGCGTGGAAGGGATCGAGGTTATTTATGTTGGAGCTGTAGCCGAGGCGATTTTAGGGCCAACAGAGCCGAAGTGGGATGCGGTCGCAGTTGTCCGCTATCCCAATTTCTGCGCTCTCCGCAAGGTGACGGAAAGTTCCCTCTACTTTGCGAAAGCGGAACCACACCGCAAAGCCGCGCTGAAGGCCTGGGAGTTCATCGCAACCTTTCAGCCAGAAGCAGGGTAAATACCTCTCATGCTTTGCCGCTAGTTACCGCTGGTGGTAGATCCTTCGTGGATCAGAGTCGAATGTCTCCACAAGCTGGCGTAGCTCAGGACAATAGAGAGTGGTTGGTGCTGGCAAACGTTAGGACTCAATCTAAGGTGATCCGGCGGGACAAAGCGGATCCGTGATGAAGGGCAGATCGCCGGATCAGGTTAGATTGGGATTGAGTTTTAGCTTCAGGGTGAGTCTATCTAGCCGTAGCTCTGCCCAACTCCGGATTGTCCGCGGATCGGATATATACAACACCAGCGTGCATTGCGGCTTTGCGCACCGACAAGAGTAAATCGCTAGCTAGAGACCCATGCCGCCAGACACCTCAATGCGCTGCGCGTTGACCCAGCGATTGTCCTCGGAAAGCAGGGAGGCGATCATGGGTCCGACGTCATCAGGAACTCCAGCGCGGCCGAGAGCCGTCATATCCGCAACACGATTGTTGACCTCCGGATTGTCGCGGACCATTCCGCCGCTGAAATCGGTCGCAATCGCTCCCGGCGCAACTGTGTTGACGACGATCCCACGGGGGCCGAGTTCCTTTGCCAAATAGCGCGTCAGCACCTCCACCGCTCCCTTCATCGACCCATAGGCGGAGCTTCCTGGGAACGTCATACGGGTCAGTCCGGAAGAGATGTTGACGATCCGACCACCATCGTTGATCAGTGGAAGGAGCTTCTGGGTCAAGAAGAATACGCCCTTGAAGTGGACGTTGTAGAGGCTATCCAACTCGTCCGCAGTCACCTTTTCAAAGGGAGCGTGATGCGAGGTGCCGGCGTTGTTCACCAGATAGTCAAAACGCTGTGCGCCGAGATCCGCGAGTGCCTTGTGCACGCTCTGCACGAACAGGTCGAACTCGCTGGCCTTCCCGGTGTCGAGTTGCAACGCGATGGCCTTAGCCCCGATTTCGTTCACTGCGGCTACGACCTTGTCGGCGTCCGCACGATTGGAATTGTAAGTGAAGATGGAAGAGATCCCTCGCTTGGCAAGGCTGAGTACCGTGTTGCGGCCGAGTCCCCGGCTTCCGCCCGTGACAATTGCGATTTTGTTGCTCGAAGTGAGCGGTTTTTCTATGGACATTATCTGCTCCCTGGTTGTTCCTCTGATTCAAGGATTGCTTTACCTGGTTCGAAAGTGAATGCCGGAACCATCCCATTTCTTGCCTATTCCTGCTGGCTGGGACTACACTTGGACCAGAGCCCTGAGACCAGAGGCAGCACCGCATATGCAGATGGGGTTATTGGAAGCAGTCAGGCGTTTCACGGATGCACAGCGTCGGGAAAGCCCATTCGCAACCACTATTGAAGGGCTCACTCTTCTTCGATCGGATCATGAAAAGCGTCCGAACCACCTGATCTTCAAGCCGGCTCTCTGCATAACGGTTCAAGGAGCGAAGTGGGCGATTTTTGGTGACCAGCGGTTTGATTACAGGGCGGGACAAGCGCTGCTGGTGAGCGTCGAGATGCCCGCCCTCGGCACGGTTGCTGAGGCAAGCCCAAGCGAGCCTTATCTTGGCATCATTATTGAATTCAATCTTGAAGTCATGCGCGAAGTCCTGGGCGCGTTGGACACTCCGCCGGAGGCGAGCAAGAAAGTGGGGAGCGGTGTTTTCGTAACTGACTTCAACGGCCCCCTGGAGGACTGCGTGTTACGTCTGGTGCGGCTGCTCGATACTCCCAAGGCCATTGCAGTGCTTTACCCGGCGATCATGCGAGAGATTTGTTACTGGCTTTTAACTGGTCCCCACGGCGGTGACGTTGTGAAAATGACCCTGACGAATAACCATGCACAGCGAGTCATCAGCGCTATTCACCTCTTACGTGATCGCTTTGCCGAGTCGATCCGAATCGAGGAACTAGCCGCAGTAGCGCAGATGAGCTCGTCGGCGTTTCATCGTCAATTCAAGGCGATTACTTCCATGACGCCCCTTCAATATCAGAAGCAACTCCGCTTGCTCGAAGCACGTCGACTGATGGTTTCCGATGCGATCAACGTGGAGACAGCCGCGTTTCAGGTCGGCTACGAGAGCCCGTCGCAGTTCAGTCGCGAGTACTCACGGATGTTCACGATGTCTCCCCGCCGTGATGTTGCCATGTTGAGACGAACTGCGGCATAAGTTCTCACTCTTCGCTTGCGACAAGCACGTACACCAGTAGGAACACAAAGCCGATGTTCTTACGGATCACCGCCCGTCACTGACTTCGCGCGCGGAATTTCTTACTGGACCGAGATAAATCATCTTCACTTCCGTTTTGCCGCAAACGAGATCGTTTCGGCCATGCACGCAATGCCGATTCGATAATGGCCAGCAGGTGGTCTCTTGTAGCACCGTCGCGCGCCAGTACCGACATGCCTTGGGTCACGGCCATAATTAATCCAGAAAGCGCACGGGCATCTGTTTCGATTGGCAGCGCGCCTCGTGCGATGTCACATTCAATTCGCTTGCGAAATTGTCCTTCGATCTCCCGCCGCACTTCTGCAACTGCCTCTTGAACATCTGCAGAAGCAGCTGACGCACTAGCAGTGGCACTGGCAAGCAGACACCCCTTTGGTTTGGTCTCGCTGGTGTACGCAGTCGCAGCGCCAACCAGCATGTCCCGAGCCGCCTCATAAGAGGACGCTGCGCCCTCAATGGCTCGCGCTCTTGCGTCGGGGTCGCCAGCATAGCGGCGCATCGCCTCAAGGAAGAGCTGCTTTTTATCTCCAAACGCGGCGTAGAGGCTCGGCGCATTCACTCCCATCGCCTTTGTCAATTCAGAGATTGAGGTGGTCTCGTAGCCGTACTGCCAAAACGTCAGCATGGCTTTTTCCAGCACAGCATCCCGATTGAATGACAAAGGTCGCCCGGTTTTCCGTTGCGCCGCAGGTCTGAGTACTTTCATAACGACCGTTTAGAAACAGCTTGACACAGCGCCCTTTACCGTATTACGCTTTTCATAGCGAACGCTACAAAAGCACGCCAAAGGAGTTCATGTCGCTTGATCACTTCCGGACCCTAGGACGCTCGGGTCTAATAGTCAGCCCGCTTGCGCTTGGGACAATGACATTCGGCCAAGACCGATGGGGCGCCGATGCAGCGTCCTCGAGACAAATCTTCGAGGCCTACCGAGCCGCTGGCGGCAATTTCATCGATACCGCGGACATCTACTCCGGAGGTATGAGCGAAGAGCTGGTAGGACAGTTCATAAGGGAGGCGAACGCCAGGGATGAGATCGTGCTCGCAACCAAGTTTGGCTTCAACCATTCCGCCAGCCCTTTGGCCGGCGCCCAGTCGGGCGGCGGCAATCCGAACGCAGGGGGTGCCGGCGCGAAGAATATCCACCGCGCTCTGGATCGTTCGCTGCAACGGCTAGGAACGGACTACATCGATCTCTACTGGATGCACATCTGGGACGGCGTCACGCCGGTCGGCGAGATCGTACAAACGCTCGGCAATCTCGTTCGCGCCGGCAAGATACGTTACTTCGCCTTTTCCGATATGCCTGCTTGGCTCGCCATCAAAGCAGCCACGATCTCCTCCGAACGTTGCATACCGGGTCCCATCGCCATGCAAGTGGAGTATTCGCTCGTGGCGCGCGATGTCGAGAGCGAGCATATCCCAGCAGCACTCGAAGCTGGCATGGGGCTTGTGCCGTGGAGTCCGCTTGCAGGCGGTTTCCTCACCGGAAAATATGATCGAGCGAATACCCGAGACACGGGCAGGCTTAGCGGACCCAACCCGTTCGGCGACGGTAAGTTTGTTGATCGCAACTGGGAGATTCTCGATGTACTGAAACAGGTTGCCTTAGAATGTGAGCGTCCAATAGCCCAAGTTGCACTGGCCTGGGTGATGGCACGCCCTGGAATCGACTCCACGATCGTCGGCGCGAGTCAAATGTCGCAATTGCAAGACAACATTGCCGCCAGTGACATACACCTGAGCCAGCTTCATACCGATCGGCTCAACCGGGTAAGCGCCCCGCCACTTGGATTCACCTCCGCACTCACAACGCCAGTTATTCGGCGCATGCTCTTTGGCGGTCATGCGGTTACCGGGTGGGCTGAGCATTCGCTCCCACAGTGATTTGTTCATCGGAAGGCGGTCGAGTTGTCGGGGGACAAGCAAATGCGGCCTTGTTGGACATGTCAGTGCGCCAAGTTTGAAGTCGGGCACCGCCACATAAGGGAAGGAACTTTTCGGTTCTGCGGCGTGGCAATGCTAGCTTTCAGGAGGGCACTTGACCACATCCGGCTTGCTGTCGGCCACCACACCAAATTTCAAAATCGTACGCTAGCGACCGTCGCGCTATCTCTCCGGCGATCGCGGCCGCAGCTTCTTGTGGATAGCGGACGCCAGATGCTTGGCTGCGCTCGCAACAGAAGCACGACGACGGCTTCGCTCCGTAGGAGCGTTGCCATCCAAGCCTGTGACCAGGCACGCCAACTGGGGTACGGCAAACCACCAGGCAGCCAGGCCGATTAGTAAGAAGACCAGCTTCGCTGGATCGAGATCGTCGTTCAGTATGCCGTTTCGTTGTGCTTCGGCGAACCTTGCCACCGTGCGCTGGTAGTGAGCGGTACGGGCCGCCTCGTTTACGGCTGGACCATCAGACAGGCCCTCCCAGAGCAAGAGCCGGACGAGATGCGGATGTTCCGCGTGGTAGTCGAAGATGCACCCGGTGTATTCACCGATATCGTCCAGACCGGGAGCATTCGTCCCCAAGGAAACAGCGAGCTTTTCCAGCTCCGCTATGAGCACAGTCTCGAACAGTTGTCGTTTGTCCCCGAAATAGTTGTAGAGCCGCTCCTTGTTGATCCCCGCGAGAGCTGCAATGCGCGCCATTGTCGTACCGTCCGGACCATGCGCAGTGAACTCTGCACATGCCGCTTGCTGCAGTCGACGGCGTGTTTCCTGCGTATCCCAAGCCATACCCGCATTGTATTTGAATCTCCAACGCTTCAGTTGGAATCTCATCAGATATCCAACCAAAAGGTTGGATTTGAGCCTCAAAGGTTATTGCCCTTTAGGAGAGTGAACATGCCGGGAAGAGTTGAAAACAAGATTGCGGTGGTTACAGGTGGAACAAGTGGAATTGGATTGGCGACGGCCAAACTGCTTGCAATGGAGGGGGCAAAGGTATTTATAACAGGGCGGAGGAGTCAGGAACTTGCATCGGCTATCGAGCAGATCGGTCATGGCGCCGTGGGCGTGCAAGGCGACGTTTCCAAGCTGGAGGATCTCGAACGACTGTTCACAGCAGTGCGAGAGCAAGAAGGGCGACTGGATATCCTATTCGCGAACGCTGGCACGGCTGAACACGGCACCATCGAGCAGATCACTGAAAGTCAGTTTGAAGCCGGGTTCTCCACGAACGTCAAGGGCGTTTTCTTCTGCATGCAGAAGGCGCTGCCATTGATGCCCGACGGAGCAGCCGTTGTCCTGAATGCATCCATGTGGACGATCAAGGGGATACCCGGATTCGGTGTCTTGAGCGCGAGTAAGGCCGCGGTGCGGAGCTTCGCGCGGACGTGGGCAAACGAACTCAGGGCGCGGCGCATACGAGTTAATGTCGTTAGCCCAGGCCCTGTTCACACTCCTTCGATTGAGAAGGCTACAGGTGGCCGGGAAAATGCCGAGCGGCTCTTGTCGGAATTGGCGAAAGACATCCCTCTAGGTCGGGCTGGAAATCCGGACGAGATTGCCAAAGCGGTCCTATTCCTCGCCTCCGAAGATGCAAGCTACGTGAATGGCGCCGAACTCTTCGTCGACGGCGGGATGGTTCAGATTTAGCTCGGCTCCGTCGTGTCTGTATGAGAGTTAAAGAGCAGGAAGGCGGTCCCCGGCTTGCTCAAACGAACGTTTCTGCCAATCGACATAGCACTCAGTCTGGCCTCCTTTGCTACGTGTTACAGAACTGTATTGCGCAAGAAAGCTGCTTGGCAATAGGTTTTGCAACTGTCCCACTAGGGTGTTCTGGCCTCTCACTTAGGTACTTCAGCCTGAGTCCGAACCGCCGCGCGTTTATGAAGTAGTGCGACCGGTCCGTAGAGGACATTCCAGAAACCGCGAACGCTTAAGCCATATAGATCCGCTGTAGTTGTTGGCGTTGTTCGGAAGTGACTCGGCGTACAGTTGAGGGCCGGGTCGAAGTAATCGCCGAGTCACTTTGGGAAACGACACTAGAAGGAAGCCGGTGCCGGGCTTCAATAGCATGGAAGACTGTTTCGGTGCGCAGCAAGCTTCGGTGTACGCCGGAAACGTGGCTTTAGAAGGAGGCATGGGGGGCAGAAAATCGCGGCGCTGCGGTTTTTCTATGTGAAGACACTGATAAGCCCGGCGATGGAGGAGGATTTTCCGTTTCCGGATCGGCAGAGACTCCGGCTCCCGACGACCCTGACACCAGTAGCAGCGGGATTTGTTAAGGGGCAGCCGGGGTGTTTGCGGTTGCGAATGTCGCCGGACACGTTTTTAGTAGACGGCCGGTCTAATTTGGTATACGCTTGGTCTACGAATCAACTAAGTGCTCACGGCGGGAGCTGAGGAATCATAGTCAACATGTCCAATACGAAGTCAGTGAGTCAACACGCGGTGGACGAGTTTTTCCGCGCCCTGTCCGATCGAGACGTTTCAATTGCGAGCAAAGTATTCACCGAAGAAACAGTGGAGATCATCCCACTGGCTATGGCTGGAGGAATAGAGCCTGAACGAGTTTTTGATGGCAAGGACGCGGTCCTCGGTTACCTTCAAACCATCCTCGATAACTTCAAACAAGCCGTTATGGTGGACCGGAAGACGTTTATCACTGACGATGGCGCCACCGTGTTTGTGGAGGGCCGGGGCGATTTGATTTTGGAGAAGACTGGGCAACCCTATCGCAATATCTACGTTTTTAAGTTCAGCATTTCCGACGGAAAGATTACGGAAATTTGCGAATACGCGAACCCGGTCATCTACGCGAAGGCTCTCGGCCTAAAGCTCGGCTAAGAGCCTCAGACGTCCACTGCTGTTTCGTATTCAACTCGCCACAGCCATAGCAGCTAGACGGGTTAAGGCATTCTTCGGAAGTGTTCCCGTGACCCAGAAACTTCAGCCATCGGGTAACTGACTTGCCCTGGGGAGCTCATTCAGAGTAAGTCTCGTCCGGCACCAACGCGAGTGAAGTAGAGGAGAGAAAAATGAAGATCCTGGTAATCGGAGCGGCCGGCAAAACGGGCAAAGCCGTGGTCAAACAAGCGCTGGCAGCAGGTCATACTGTCACGGCCTTTGTTCACGATGAGAGTGACTTTTCGGAGAGTGCCGTGCTTCGCGTCGTTAAAGGTGACGCTACAAATCGCGCAGATATGGATCAAGCAGTTCGTGGGCAGGACGCCGTTCTCGATACGCTCGGAGGTAAACTCCCGTACAAGGAGACGACTCTCGAAACAAGCGCCATCGCCATCATTCTTCAGTCCATGCGGGATAACAAAGTCCGCCGCCTCGTGGTGTTGTCCATGCTGGGGGAAGGAGACAGCAAGGGTAACACCAACCTTTACCAACGCATATTGATGTCAACCTTTTTGCGCGGTACAGGCAAGGATAAGGCAGAGATGGAGAAGGCAGTAGAATCGACTGATCTGGATTGGACCATTCTTCGGCCGCTCTTTCTCACTGATCAGCCTGCTTCGGGCAGTGTTAACGTCTTCTCCGCTGACACGAAGGAGACAGCTCACAACATCACTCGATCTGATCTTGCGGCTTTCATGATCTCTGAAGTCACAAGCGACACTCACCTTCGGCAAGCTATCACGATTGCCAACAGTTAAGCCTCCGCCACCTTACTTCGCTTCCAATTTCATCTTGCAAGCGACGAATGAGCGCCAAGGAGAACTCGATGAACACGTTATGGAAAGCTGCACCGTGGATCAGCAAAATTATAGTTTTGATGTCCGCCGCTGTTTTTATCATGATTGCGGTTGAGCCTCTTGCGCATCCTGCGGCTAATGCAGCCGGGCAGGGTATCGCCTTTACGTCACCACTTGGGCCGACTGTCTTCCGGGTATCCTTCGCAGGCTTCCCGCTCGGCTGTGCTGCGTTCCTGGCTTACTGCCTCCTCTCAAGTCGCAGAACGTTGACAGGTTTGATCTTCTCGGCTCTGGTGCTGGGAATTCTTTTGCTTGTCCGCATCTACGGTATGGAGATTGACTCAACTGTCCAGCAAAGTATGCCTCTGGTAAAGCCTGAAATTGTTCTTGTGGCCATTACGCTTGCAGGCATTGCAATCGAGATGTGGCGTCGATCCTACCTGCAGCGCACAAGTTCGATACGTTCACCAAGTCTGACCTGACCCTCGCCAGGCTTAGAAACTCCACGGCACATTTCTATAAGGAGAATGATTGATGCCCCACTCTATACCGCTTTACCTGGCTGCTCTGATGGCTGTGGCGATCATTGTTATCGGCTGTTTCTACGTTATCTCTCCCCAGCGAATGACAGGATCCTTTGGTCTTAGGCCGCCTGCACCCGATGCCGACACTCGTACATGGCTACGCCCTAAAGGGGTTCGGGACATCGCATCTGGGCTGGTCGTGCTGACACTGATGCTGACTACTGACGAACGCACGGTAGGCATAGCTCTACTCGTTCTGGCCATAACTCCTCTTGGCGACATGTCAAACGTTCTGGCGTCGCACGGGTCAAAGTCGACCGCGTTCTCTGTTCATGGCGTAACCTGCGCGGTGATGCTTGTCGTCGGCCTCTTGTTGATCCATGTGCTTTGAGAGAAGTGCCTTTGGCCGTTTCTTGTCTGCAATTAGGGTCCGACCGTGATCAGCCATGCAAGCGTTTGGGTGCGGACGCTCGTGCAGGCCATCCGTCGACTCACTCCAGGGAACCCATCTATCATGAGGTAATGGCCCGGAAGGAACGGATCCCCCGCAACAGCACAGCAAGGACACACATCCTTGACACGGCACAACGCATTGTGGGAGCGAAAGGCTTCGCGTCGGTTGGGCTAAATCAAATCTTGGGTGCCGCCGGCATTCCAAAAGGCTCATTCTATTATTACTTTGCTTCGAAAGAGACTTTCGGGAAAGACTTGCTTGAGCATTATTTCAAGAAAGATCTGTTGCAAATTGACGCGGCTTTATCGGAGCCCGGCCGCACCGCTCGGGATCGGCTCATCGCATATTGGCGGATCTTCAGAGCAAACCAAGAGCACGACGATCCTAATGGGAAATGTCTGGCAGTGAAACTCGGCGCTGAAGTCTCCGATATGTCAGAAGATATGCGACTCGCGTTGAAGGCTGGCACCGCAGCGATTGTCTCTCGAATCTCTCGCGTCCTTAAAGAGGGAGTGGCTGACGGTTCTATAGCAATCTCCGGAACTCCTGGTGCGACCGCCCAGACGCTGTATCAATTGTGGATGGGTGCTAGCCTTGTATCGAAAATTTCACATGATCGGGCTGCCTTCGCGAACGCAAATGCTGCGACCGAGCGCATTCTTGGTGGCGAGGCCTTTTAAAGACCAGACCGGCTGACCGGTAACAATATTTCAAAAGGTTTTTAGCATTTATGAGTTAAGCACTTGCTTAGACTAGACGACTGGTCTACTATTGAGTTTGGATCGCCTTTAATCGGCGAACAAATCACAACGCGCACATCCTCAACGTTGTAAGACAAAGGATTTACCTGATGTTTAATACTCTCCCTCGCAAAGCGCTCATCTCTGTCAGCAGTTTTCAAGGTGCAATCTTTCCCGACGGATCCAAGACAGGTGTATTTTTCACCGAAGCTTTACATCCGTTCGAAGTGTTGACGGCGGCAGGTTTCGAGGTCGATTTCGCCTCTGAAACCGGCTCCTTTGGTTTTGATGAATTTTCTCTTACGCCGCCCTTCTTGGCTGGTAGCGACAAGGCCGTGCATAAAGATGCGAATAGCCCGTTCATGGTCAAGCTCACGTCGCACTGTATGAAGGCGTCCGACGTGAACAGCGGACAATATGGACTGTTCTTTGCATCCGCAGGCCATGCCGCTCTTTACGATTACCCTGAAGCCAACGGACTGCAAGCTATAGCCCTGAATGTCTGGACTCGAGGTGGCGTTCTCGGTGCAGTTTGCCACGGCCCGGTGCTGCTGCCGGCGATCATTGATCCCGAGACTGGGAAATCCATTCTCGCCGGAAAAACGGTGACGGGATTCACAATCGAGGGGGAGATGGTTCTGAACGTCCTTGACAGGCTGAAGTCCGACGGCGTCTCAACGGTTCCCGAAGCTGTCAGCAAAGTTGGGGCAGATTACAGTTCGCCGATGTCGGCCTTTGATGACTACTCGGTGACTGCCGGTCGCATCATCACTGGCACCAATCCAGCCAGTGCCCGCAGCGCTGCAGAAAGAGCAGTACGAGCGTTCGACAATCCAGCAGAGGGCCTGCTCAAGAGGCTCTTCTCGTAACCACGCCAGAGTCTCTGTGTTGAACTCCAGCAGTGGCGAGACTCCAACAACACGGGGCCTCGCCGGAGAACCCACCTCGGGAGCTGCGAACTAGGATGACAGAACTGGCCAACGATGTTCTGGAGTGCCTGAAGGCTCCAAATGCTTGACCTGAATGATGTGCGCGTGTTTGCACTCGTAGCGCGCAGGGAACGTTCAGCGCGGCCTGTAGAGAGCTACGCCTGCCGACATTGACGGTCGCCCGTGCAACAACCAGACTCAGCAAACCAACTCAAGGAAAAAACGATGCCTGGACCAACCCCCTATAACTACGACGTTTGGATACCTTTGCCACCGGATGACAGGATACGCGGGGTGATTGGTGCTTCCTATGAGCCTGCAAAGGCGCTAAATGTTGTCAAAATGTTCGCCGGATGTGAGGACATGTGCTCGGCGATCTTGAGTCTGGTCAAAGCCGTGTTTGCTGCTGAGGGTGTGGATCCTAAACTTCGGCAGAGTATCATTCTCCGTGCGGCGACAGTGCTGAATGTGCCCTATGAATGGCAGGCCAACGTACCCATGTCACGGAATAATGGGCTGACCCAAGCGGAGATCCACGCCATTGGAACACTCGGTCCTGTCGAGGGGCTTTCAAGGGAATGTGCCCTCATTTGCATCGCCACGGATGAGATGTCCACGACCGGCACTTTGACCGACACGACACTGCGAACTCTTCTCGAGTGTCACGGCGAGGTCATCACACGTAAGCTGATTTTGATGATTGCTTGGTTCAACCTGCTTAGTCTCTTCCTTAACGGCTGCAGAGTGCCAATGGAAGAGACCGACAAGATCGGATCGAAGAAATCTCCCCTGGAGTAAGCGTCGATAGTTCCTGTCACAAGTTGTAGAATGATCTGCCAAACCTAGGTGTGTATGACACACGCAGTACACCATATGAGTGCGCCGTTGTTACCGAGCTGTGACCCAACGAAATGGCCGGGACAGCGGCGCCCCCTAAATGCACGACAGTGAAAACCGGAGACCTCCATGTCCAGAATCCCCCCTGTTGTAGCCGCGGAAATGACAGAAGAACAACATAGGCAAAACGACAGGTTCTGTCGAATCTCACACGTGGGCTGCTTGTGATGGACCAGCGGCTTGCGTCATGAGTTACTCTGATCCGGGTTGGGGATTAGAACCAGCCCGGAGGCGGAAAGTGTAACCTGCTTTACCGCGGCAGAGGGTGCCCTAATACTTGAAATCGAATAATCGAGGAAATCATGGTTGACAAAAACGCAATGCTGCATTCATCCCACGCCGTTGAAACGCGGCTAATAGTTAATGGTCAGGTGCACTTGTTGTCGGTCGAGCCATGGACATCGCTGCTCGATCTCTTGCGAGAGACCTTGAAGCTGACCGGCAGCAAGAAGGGGTGCGACCACGGCCAGTGTGGTGCTTGCACCGTCCTGCTCGATGGTGTTCGAGTCAACAGCTGCCTTTGTTTAGCTGTTATGCATGACGGTGCGGAAGTGACGACGATAGAGGGCCTGGGTGGTGAGAGCAGTCTTTCTCCAATGCAGCAGGCATTTGTCGATCATGACGGCTACCAGTGCGGCTACTGCACGCCGGGGCAGATCTGTTCCGCGGTTGGCATGTTACGTGAGGGCCACGCCAAGACAGAGTCCGACATTCGCGAGCAGCTGAGCGGCAACATCTGCCGTTGCGGTGCATACCCCAACATTGTTGCGGCAGTGAAGCACGTGATGTCGATCGCAGCTGCAAGCGGCCAGAGTGCACAATGAATAACTTTGAATACGTCCGTGCTGCCGATCTGAGCGGAGCCTCACAATCGGTAGCTGTTCGCAACGGTGCCAAGTTCATCGCGGGTGGGACCAACCTGGTCGATCTTATGAAGTATGCGGTCGTGCATCCCACCGCGCTGATTGATCTTAACCGCCTGGACCTGCATCAGATCGCTGATCTTCCAGATGGCGGTGTGCGCATCGGTGCTCTTGTTACCAACAGCAATCTCGCCTATCACCCCGTGATTTCAGCGCGCTATCCGATGCTCTCACGTGCCATTCTTGCGGGTGCAAGCGCGCAATTACGCAATAAGGCGACCACTGGCGGCAATCTGCTGCAACGGACGCGCTGCATGTATTTTTACGATGCCGCTGTGCCCTGCAATAAGCGCGAACCCGGCACCGGCTGTCCGGCGAAGCAGGGTGCGAATCGTAATCTCGCCATCCTGGGTACCAGCGTGCAGTGCATCGCCACTCATCCATCCGATATGTGTGTCGCAATGGCCGCGTTGGGTGCCGTGATTCAGGTAAGCAGCTCTTCCGGGACAGCGTAGCGTCGCTTTTGCAGACTTCCATCTTTTGCCCGGAGAACATCCGGAGATTGAAACTGTTCTTGCTGAAGACGAAGTGATTACTGCGGTGGACCTTCCAGCTCTCGGCTTCGCCGGCAAGTGCGCATACATCAAGGTACGGGACCGGCAGTCTTATGCATTCGCCCTGATCTCGGTGGCAGCCGGCTTACGCCTTGAGGAGGGAATTATCGCTGATGCCGGCGTCGCTTTGGGCGGAGTCGCCCAGAAACCGTGGCGCAACGTTGAACTCGAGCAGGAGTTGCTCATCGGCCAACCCGCCAACCGCAGTACTTGGCATAACTTTCAACTTGCGTCTGCTCACCGGCGCCCAGGGATTTGGCGAGAACGACTTCAAACTGAAACTCGCACCTATCACGATTGTGCGCGCATTAGAGCAGGCTGCCCGCGAGGGGGACACCATATGAATACGCATCTGATCGGCACCAATGTGAACCGGATTGATGGCCCCGCTAAGGTCTCAGGCGCTGCAAAATATGCCGCTGAATTCTTTGCGCCGGATATGCTCTACGCTGTTGTCGTTTCTGGATCCATCGCGCACGGTGAGATCACGGCTATAACGGTCGCTGACGCTATGGCCGTGCCCGGAGCAGTCAAAGTGTTCACCCACGAAGACCGGCCGCACCTTCCATGGTTCGACGGATCGTACCGGGACGAAGATGCACCCAAAGATGGAAGTCCGCTGCGTCCTCTCTATGACGCCCGTATCCATTACAGCGGACAACCCATAGCGCTCGCGGTGGCGGAAACCTTCGAAGCAGCACGGTACATGGCAACCCTGGTCAGGGTTCAGTACAAGCCTCTTGCGCACCAGACCGACATAGCAGTCGCCATTCAGGACGCCAAGCGGGTCACAAAGACCAACCGGGACGGTATCGAGGCTCCTCCGAAGGCTCGCGGTCACTCTGCTGACTCATACTCCACAGCAGTCGTCAAGCTCGATAAGGAGTATCACTCCCCAACGGAGATACACAATCCGTTGGAGATGTTTGCTACCACAGTGGTGTATAACGCTGATGGCACCTTAACCATCTACGACAAGACTCAAAGTGTCTCGAATAGTCAGCTTTATGTAACCAAGATCTTTGGGTATTCCAAAGATGAGGTGCGCGTCGAATCTCCTTTCGTTGGGGGCGGCTTCGGTTCCGCGCTTCGGCCACAGTACCAGCTCTTCTTTGCAACGCTTGCGGCAAAGGCGCTCAAACGTTCCATTCGTCTGACTCTTACGCGCGACCAGATGTTTACGATTAACCATCGTCCTGAGACTCTTCAAGAGCTCCGGGTTGGTGCTGACGGCAACGGAAACCTGCAAGCGATTCATGCAGAATCGCTGCAAGCTACGTCCAGGTATGAAAACTACTTCGAAGTGATCGCGAACTGGAGCGGTCTTAGTTACTTGTGTGAAAACGTCACCATGGAAGAAAGAACGGTGGCAATGGACACGGCCACGCCGGGGGACATGCGTGCACCCGGCGCTGCTCAAGGCGTATGGGCGATCGAAACGGCGATGGATGAACTTGCTGTTGCCACTGGCCGCGATCCCATTGCTCTTCGGCTGCAGAACTATGCGGAGCGGGATCAGAACCACGATAAACAATATTCCAGCAAAGAGTTGAAAGAGTGTTACCGGCAGGGAGCCGAACACTTCGGCTGGAGTAAGCGTTCACACACACCGCGCAGCAATCGACGCGGAACTGCACTGGTAGGTCATGGCATGGCCGGTGGGGTTTGGGAGGCAGCGCAGCAGCCCGCGGGGGCCAAGGCCAGTCTTACGCCGGATGGAACATTGACGGTTGCGAGTGGGACATCGGACATCGGTACGGGTACCTACACTGCTATAGCGATTCTTGCGGGCGAGACACTTGGATTGCCCTTGGACCGTATTATTGTCAACCTAGCCGACACGGAGCTACCAACCGCTCCCCTCGAAGGAGGCTCGTGGACTATCTCCTCTGTTGGCACAGCGGTTACAGAAGCTTGTCAGGCGATTGCCAAGAAGGTGCTCAAGTTAGCAGCCAGCCTCGAAGGATCTCCGTTGAAAGATGCGTCTTTCGAAGATGTGGAGTTCGCTAACGAGCGCATTACACTCCGCAAGGATGCCTCACACTTTGTCTCTCTTCACGCAGCGCTCGCGGCTGGCGACGGGAAGCCCATCGCCGAGATCACCAAAACTGGCCCAAATCTGCTGAAACAACATGGCTACAAGAGCTTTACCCACTCCGCGGTGTTCGCCGAGGTAGAAGTCGATGGGGACTTCGGCACCGTATCGGTGTGCCGAGTCGTTAGCGCCATTGCCGGTGGACGCATCATCAACCACGAAGCAGCTCGCAGCCAGATCATCGGCGGCATCGTCTGGGGCATCGGCATGGCATTGCAAGAGCAGGCCGTGACGGATCATCAGTTGGGGCGCTTCATGAATCACAATCTGGGGGAATATCACGTGCCCGTCAATGCGGACGTACACGACATTGAGGTGATCTTTGTTCGGGAAGAGGACTCCATCGTGAACCCGATAGGAGCCAAGGGTCTGGGCGAAATCGGTCTGGTTGGCGTAGCCGCGGCGATAGGCAATGCCATTTACAACGCCACTGGTGTTCGTATTCGCGACCTGCCGATCACATTAGACAAACTCATCTAGTTCGTTTCCATTCCAGCCCCGGAGCCTGCAGAAAGACAGTCGGTCCAGTCTTCGACTGGTCGATTACAGTCCAGATCACCTTTCTTCTACGTCGTACCAGGCGATCTGTTGCGGCGTGGCATGACCTCAAAAAGCGTGGAAGGCTGAGAAAACAAGGACGCGTACACGAGACTGCTAAAGGGGAGACCGCCTTAGGGCTATCGTAAGTGCGTGTTTCGAATGGACGGTCGAGAAATCTCCCTTCCATACCAGAATTTGGAGAACATCATGAAAGTTGCATTCAAAGACGATTCGTTTGCGTTTGAGTTCGTGCGCAATCTGGGCTTTATGTACTATGGCGGCGCGGATCTAGGCGAGATGATCGCAACCGCTCAAACCATCACGGAAGGAGATTTTGAGAGCTGGTTCGTGGAATGGGATAGGCGAGCCCGCCGAATTCGAGCCAGAGCTGATACTGATCTCGGCGCGGGTCATCGGGAAAGCGCACGTCAGGGTTATCTGCGAGCGTCAACCTACTTCCGCATGGCCGAGTTTTATCTCCACGGCGATCCCGCAGATCCACGCATTCTTTCCGAATCCAGGGCATCGCAAGAGGCATATGCAAAAGCCGCGAAGCTCACCGGACCGACCTGGGAACCTGTGCAGATCCCATTCGAAGGAACCACCTTGCCGGGATATTTCTACAAGGTAGACGAGTCCGGCAAGCCACGTCCCACATTCATCTTCCACGGCGGTGTCGACTCCAGCGTCGAAGAGCTCTTCTATTTCGGCGCAGCAGGGGCTGTAACGCGCGGTTACAACTGCCTTACCTTCGACGGTCCGGGTCAGGGTGCTCCGCTGCGCGAGCAGAAGCTCTATCACCGGTACGACTGGGAAAAGGTGGTGACTCCGGTTGTTGATTACGCCTTAACCCGAACAGATGTAGACGGTGACAACCTTGCACTCATGGGTATGAGCATGGGCGGCTACTTTGCTGCTCGCGCCGCTGCATTCGAGCGCCGGCTGCGCGCGACGATTCTATTTAACGGAATTTACAGTTTCTACGATAGTATGCGCGGCCAGATGCCGAAAGAAGCTATCGCTGCTCTGGACGCGGGGGACGCAGTCAAGTGTGAGGAAATCACTTACAAGCTCATGCAGAACGATACGAATTTGCGGTGGATGGTGACCCAAAGCGTCTATTCGTTCGGTGCTTCCAGCCTGGTCGATTACTTCTCGAAACTTAAACCCTTCACGATGGATGGTGTCGCTGGAAGCATTCAATGTCCATGCCTAGTTTTGGATGCGGAAGGGGATATTCTGGTGGGCGGCACCCAGCCCCAACAAATCTACGACGCATTGCAAGCTCCGAAACAAATCTTCCGTTTCACCAACGAAGATGGAGCTGAGAACCATTGCGAATCGGGCGCTCTCGCTTACCTGCATGAGGTTGTCTTTAACTGGCTGGATGAAATGTTGCAACTGCATAATGGCCGAACGCCTTGAGGCAAGGCCACGCAGGCATATTTCCTCCTTGTGATGGGGGTCACCTCAGCCAAGCTAGAACAAATCGGATATGCGTTTTGATCATGAGCACGTCGCGAAACGAGTGGGCAACTTGCCTTGCACTTACATCAAGAAGCGCTATAGCGACCGAATCCAGCTGAATAGCTAATCTGGGGAGCTTGCAGGCGAAAGGCGCTTTAACGAGATAATGCGGACGCTTCGTAAAAGATCGCGACCTTCAAATGAAAGGATTCGGCCTCCTGCTCACATGGCGGTATAACCGCCGTCAGCCATCAGAAGCGTGCCCGTCACAAAGCTGCAACGCGGCGAAGCGAGCCAGGCGATGGTCTGTGCGATCTCTTCCGGCTGGCCTACGCGACCTAACGCATGCAGGGGTCCGTAGCTGGCCAGTGTCGCACGGCCGGTTGCTGGTCCGACTGCAGCCCGCTTTTCAGGAGCTCGATGCTGTAGCAAGAGAGATCGAAAGTCTTAAGCAGCAGCCTTCAGGCACCGTGCGCATCGTTACTCCTCGCACCGCCTATGTCGATCACCTTCAGCCGATCCTGGCGAACTTTCATAACGCTTACCCTGATATCGTCCTCGATATTTCGATCAGCGACTCCATCACCTACATCGTTGCGCATGGGTTTGATCTCGGAATCCGGTTGGGCGAACTGCTGGAAGAGGAAGTAGTAGCCGTTCGGCTTGGCGGCGCCATCCGCCAGCTTGCCGTCGCCTCGCCCGGCTACCTGGCCAAGCATGGCACTCCAATGAGACCGGAGGAGCTGCATCAACATACCTGCATCAACTGGCGGCAGGACGGTTCGTCCATGCTGTAGCGGTGGGAGTTTGAGAAGGATGGCCACGAGCTGAGCGTAGCGGTTAAGGGCGTGCCCTCATTTTGGCGGCTCGATGCTCTTGCTGCAGCGGTTTACCGCCGCGGAACCGCGGAACTCAAATCGCAATCAGTGCAACCGACGATCTCAAGTTGCGGCGAACTACAGATGCGCCGGCACCTGCGCTCTCCGTGTGTTCGGATTGCAGTGTTCACGGCTTTTCCACCGTTTTCAGGCGCTTTGTCGTGGCCGAGAACAGGGCCCCTGAGCTTCCGCGGACGTTCCGGCTCATCAGATTGAACACGCCGCCTCTCATCAGCTTCATCCGAAGCTTCAAAAAGACATTCGAATTCCATAGCGGCTCTTTGCCAAACTGGCCGCGTCGCCGCAAACCGTTCGCCTTGCTTCAAACGGCTCAATCTAAACTGATCCGGCGATCCGCCTCACACTGCTGCTCTGCTTTGTCGCGCCGGGGCACTTCAGATTGAGCACTAACGTCACGGTGGATCTATGCCGCCGCTTGTTTGCCAAAGTTGAGGTTGTCGCGCGATCTGATCCTTTTCCGATTCCGCCATCACGATCCTCACTTTATTGTCCGGACAAGAAAGTCTGACTGGAATTACAGACGTAAAGCAGGTTTCTCGGAGGTAATACGCCCAGGCGTTCTCGAATGACGAGAACAGGCCAATGCACGTTTCCAACCCGAAAGCGGCTCGAAACGCGCATCGGCGATTTGGCAACAGTAGAAAACCATAGCCGGGCCGGTCTGCGGATGAAAAGCGCGTCTTTCGCTGACTATCTGACAGGGTGAACCGTCGCAGCCACAAACTTCTTTGGAGATGTGCCGGAGAACCTCCTGAAAGCAGCACAAAAAGCGCTCTGGGACTCGTATCCGATATGGAGAGCCACCGCACCCAACGTTTGCCCCTTCTCCCTTAGCTTGTGCGTCGCAAGGGTCATTCGCCAGCGCGTGAGGTAGGCAATGGGCGTCTCTCCAACAACTCTCTTGAAGTTTTGGGCGAACGCAGTCCGAGACAGCCCTGCGATACGTGCCAACTCGTCGAGCGTCCATGCGTGAGCGGGCCGTTCGTGCATACACGCGAGCGCTGTTCTGATCTGTGGTTCGGTAAGAGCGGCAAACCACCCGGAACTTTGGTTCCTCTGTTCCTGGTGTAGACGTAACGCGTCGATGAGCAAGGTGTACGCTACCTGCTGCGCGACGAGCGTCCCGCCAACCTGCGGTTGGCGCATCTCGCTCAGAAGCCGCTGCATCCCCACCGCATCGAGGCGCATTGCTGATCCCCGGTAAGGAGGACGAGTGGGGGCAAAGCATCCAAGAGAAAGCTCGCACCACCTTCGAGATCGAAGTGGGTTCCAAGCACAAGAAAGTCCTTCCCCGGTGATACCGGGAGCACGCCCTGGTACCGTGCTATTCCCGAGACGATCTTGCGTGCATCCACTGCAGGCAGGTCCAAATCGCTGGCGATGACGAAAGGTTTCCCATGGGGAAGCAAAAGGCAGTCTCCCTGGTGAAGCCGGGCTGGAGGCTCTCCGTCGATCGCCAACCAGCAGGTCCCTTCGACGACCATGTAGCACTTGATTCCTTGATAGGCAGGCAGTTGCAGGGACCATGGATCGCCTGCGGACAGGGCGCCGGTCACATACGCCCGCGGTTTGAGCAAAGAGAGTACGTCTGAAAGGGGATCCATAGTGTCTGTACGCGCACGACACGAATTTGTACTGCCAAGCATTGATCGTACAAGATAGACGGCTTACTTCTATGTAAAGACCTTTCGCGGTCTTGCAAAGGAGAGCAAATGCCAACCACTGCCAGCGTCCAAACAAGAACTGTTCGGTTTCAGAGTTACGGTGAACCGGCCGAGGTGTTGCGATTGGAACAGACGACGCTGCCAGGGCCTGCAAGTCAGCGCGTTCGCCTTAAGGTCCAGGCCTGCGGTCTGAATCCGGCTGACTGGGCCTTGTGCCGGGGTCTGTTCGCCGGAAGCCTTCCACGTGGAATCGGTTTGGAGGTAGCTGGAACCGTCGATGCTGTCGGCGAGGGGGTAACGGACCTAGAAGTCGGTCAGCTTGTGTTCGGTCCAGTCGATTTCGTGAACACCGCCAGCGCGGGAGCTTCCGATTACGCCATTTTGGAGCACTGGACTCCTGTTCCGAAGGGGCTGGACGCGCTCCATGCTGCTGCTCTGCCGATGGCAGTTGCGATCGCCTACGGCAGCCTGGATTGCCTCGGCGTCGAAGCGGGAAAGACGGTGTTGATCAATGGTGCGGGTACTACGGTAGGGTTCGCAGCCGTTCAGATCTCGTTGCTGCGCGGGGCACGCGTGATTGCAACTGCCGGTGTCACCTTCGCGGATCAACTGCGTGCTCTCGGCGCCGTCGTAACCACCTATGGCGATGGTTTGCCGGAAAGAGTTTCGGCGCTGCTGGACAAGTCGCCGGACCTGATCCTTGACGTCGCGCCCGTAAGTGGTGCTCTGCCCGCGCTCGTTCAGATAGCCGGTGACCCAAAGCGCGTCATGACGATCAGCGACTTTGCGGCTGCAAAAACATGGGGTGTGCGCTCAAATCTTGAGGAACCCGGCATGCGCATACGATATGACGTTTTGCGAGAGTTTGCGGACCTGGCTGCAGAAGGCAGGTTTTCCATTCCGATTGCCCGCACGTTCGCTCTTGACGAGTGGCAGATGGCACTCTCCGTTAGCGAAGGCCAGCAGGCGCGTGGAAAACTAATACTTCTACCCTGACCTTTCTCACATGTCGATCCTGGGTAAGGCCAAGTTGCATTCTCGGAAGCGATCCGGTGTTCTCAACTGGCGAGAACAAGGCACTGCACGTTTCCAGCGGATTCCATGTGGAAGTGCGGACCGGCCAATTCGTCCCACTTCAGGAGAGCCGCGATCGAAGCGCGTTCCCCGTTTCCCATCCGATGATTGCTGCCAGGCCACGAAAGCTTATTTATGCCGACGGGCGAGGTGCCAATGGCAAGAAACAGCTGGAGTACTTCTTTCAGCTCTGTCGGCCGGCGTCCGAGGACACGCCCCAATGTCGGATCCATGTTGATGGAGACCGGCATCCTGTATAACAAGCAGAAGCTCCATCAGGCGCGATATTCAGCCAACTCCTGAGAGATCAGGCAAACGCGATGTCTAACGCTATGCCTGAGTTGCTGCGGCTGAGCCAAGACGCGGACCTCCGCCCCGCGCGCCAGCAGTTCTTTCACAACGAGACGTCCTACATTGCCTGTTCCACCTGTCACCAATATCTTCATATCGATCTCTCCCTCTTGCGTTCGCTTATATACACCACCGGAGAAGGTGCGGCGCTGTTAGCTGCTTGCTGCACTGCGTTTCGCAAGTGCGACAAAATTTCGCAGGCCACTCGCTTGGCAACAACTCACCTCTCAAGTCCAACCTCATTGACGTATTGCTCATAGGTGCGCTACGGTCTACCGAGCAGTTTTGAAACAGTCGCCATGGCGTTTGGATCGGCGACCATTCCATACCGATGAAAGCCGCGAAACATTGTCACGGAGTCATATGCCATAGCGCTGGACATCTCTGAACCAAATCTCGCTTCCGCGGCACGCAAATCGTCACCCAGGTAGACGACCGGTTTCCCGAGGACGCGTGACCACAATGCAATTGCGGAATCGCTTGTGACGGCATCGGGGGCGTGTATCCCAATGATTTTGGTCGGGAGCGTCGTCATCGGGTTTCACGCTCAAGTAGGTACACGGCGGCAACCTCAGCAATATCGCGGATATCGACCATTGAAACTCCGACGCTACCGATTGGCATTCGGTATGCTTCCTTCTTCGCGACGAACTCCCTGTCATTCTGGGAGAAATAATTTGGACGCAGGATCGTAGCAGGAAGGCCTGATTTGTGGATCATTAACTCGGTCGCATATTTCGAGGCTGCGTGAGGGCAATCCAAGAAGACATCACCATTGAACATGGAAAATAGACGACGCGCTCGATCCGCGCCTCCATCGCTAAATTCACGCACAGGATGGCGCGATTCAGCTCGTCCGGCATCACTGGATTACGGAGGAAGACAGTATTATGCCCTGGAACGCTTTTCGCATAGACTTCATGTCTGTGACATCCCCTCGAACGGTGCGAACCCCGTAGGGGAAATCGGGTTTGTGCTTGTGCACGAGCGCTACAACTTCGGCACCGCGACTTAGCTCCTGGGACCACGTTCATTCCAACGTGTCCGGTACTCCCAATAGCAAGAACGGCCATAATTATCCTTCGTTTCGCTGCTCCCAATTGATCTTCAGGGCGAGAGTTCTCACTTATGGTTTGCCGGCAACAGCCTTGTCGATCCATTCGTACAAGATCTCCTCGGCGCCTGGGTTGCCCATGTGCCTGCGGTCGCCACGTGCAACTAAGTCTTTCTTGTCTCCTTGTGTGGCCTCGATGAGACTGTCTTCAATCGGAAAGATGGAATCCTCCATGCCATTGATGACGAGCAGCTTGCAGGTGGGCGTCTCGACGATGCCCGACTCGACCAAACTGAATTTATGGCCTTCGTCCGCATAGCGCGAGATTGCAGTCTCTGGGTCAGCGTCACGATAGCCAAACTTATAAGCGAGCGCGTCGGCTAACGCGAATGGATACTCCATCTGGTTCTGAGCATGGATCCAGGCGGCGTCAAACATATAATGATTTCCCCCGCCCTGGGCAACTACGGCGAACAACCTGTCCGCGTGCGTGTGGGCGCTTCGGAATGCGTAATAGCCGCCAGTACTGATGCCGCGCGCCACGACCTTCTTCAAATTGAAGTCATATTTCGAAGCGTTGGCCGCAACCCAGTCTATGACACTACTCATGAGCCGATCCGGCGAAGTTGGGTCATTCGGTGCCGCAGGACAGTCGCCTGTACCTGGGATTTCAAAGCTTAAGGTGGCGAATCCACGATCTACGTGTTGCTGGGTCCGCGGAGTGTGATCCGTCTTGTAGACATCCAGTCCGCAGACGAAGAGCAGAACAGGCCACCCTTCCGCGGGCTTCTCGCCCTTAGGAAGACGCAGGTACGCCTGGATGCTGATGTCGCGATCGCCGGCGGACAGATCAGCGTGCGTGAACGGAATGTCGAGCGGGAGGCTCGGAGGATCGAGTAGCTTGCCGGCCATTTCGTAGGCTGCCTTCCCCTTTACCCACGCCTCCTGGCTGAGTGCCGATCGGTTGATTGGGAATCGCGCAATCCGGTAAACCGCCGCTGCACGGAGAAAGAGATCTTTCGCTCCCGGATGGTTGCTTTTCGACATCTCTTCATCCGCTTCTGCCACGAGTTGCTGCGCTACGGGAAAGAAAGGCTTTGCGTAATCGTCCGGCCGGTAGAGCACCGTTGTGTCGTTATGCGAGATTTTGCTGAGGGTGGCGAAGATCGGGTCGAAATCCGAAACTTTGCCTTCACCGAACGGGTAAATGCCAGCAGCACATAGCGAGCGCCATTTCTGGGACCAAAGTGCAGAGACTGAATCGTGGTGTGGGAAGTACGGAAATCCACCACGCAGTTCGGCGGCCGTCGATTGCACGTGATAGGGGGGAGCAACAATTTTCATCGGGAACACTCTGTCAACGGGGTTAGTGATGATCCACGAGTGAGGAAAGTAGGAGGAAAGCGCGTTGCATTGACGCACACCCAAATTGCAATTTGCGCAAGAAGCGAGCACCGCGCGCACGACATCTACAGCGGTGTGGTGAGCCCTGGAGAGCGGACGAGTGGATAACGGTCGGATCGTGATTGTCACCGGAGGAGCGGGTGGAATTGGGTCGAAAATTGTCGACCGCTTCCTTCGCAATGGCGATCAGGTTATTGCCATAGACCGTGATGTGAAGGCCCTGAAACACCTTCAGGAAAGCCGCAACGCGGGACCGCTCCTAGCTACCCTTAGCGGAGATGTTTCGAAGGAGAGTGAGGCCAGCAGGCTCGCTGAGGAAATACGCTCGATAGCTGGTCGCGTTGACGTGTTGGTGAATTGTGCGGGTTATTACCCGATCGTCCCATTCGAAGAGATGACATTCAAGAATTGGCAGGAGGTAATGGCTATCAATCTCGGCGCAGCCTTCCTCATGACGCATGCTTTGCTGCCGCTTCTCAAGGGTAGGGGCTGGGGGCGCATTGTGAATATCGGGTCTGCTTCCATCTTCGAAGGTGTCCCTGGCCAAACACATTATGTAGCGGCAAAGGCTGGCCTCATCGGTTTCAGCCGGTCCTTGGCGATGGAGCTTGGGGAATTTGGTATCACTGTCAACCTCGTCGCCCCTGGGTTAACAGTTACCGAACCTGTTCGCCGGGAAATGCCAGCGTCGATGATTGAATCTCAAAAGTCCGTGCGAGCGATAAAGCGCGACGAACAGCCGGACGATCTGGCGGGCCCCGTCTTCTTTTTCGCTTCGCAGGACGCGGATTTCGTGTCGGGCCAAGTCCTTGTTGTAGACGGCGGAAAGGTCAAGAACTGACGAACGGATGAGTGAGACGAACGAGAGCCATCAGTCGAGTCAGGAGTTGGAACGTCAGCAATCAAGTGCTTTCTCTGAAAACGGCACGGATACTGTTCTGGTTGTTGGCGCTGCCGGAAAATTTGCAGGTCTTGTGGTGCCCGCGCTTGCAAAACGTGGTGTGAAGATCAGGGCATTCATCAGGAACCCCGAAGACGCGGATGCGGTTCTCCAGGCCGGCGCGGCGGACGTAGCAATGGGAGATCTGACTGAACTGAGCAGCGTGCAGCGGGCGCTGAATGGCGTATCGTCAGTTTTTTATTTAGCGCCCGCCTTTCTGCCGCGGGAGGCTGAAGTCGGCCAGAATTTCGTAGCGGCAGCGCGAGAGGCTGGCGTGCGTCGATTTATCTTCTCCTCTGTCATCCATCCAGTGTTGACACAACTGGTCAATCACGCCGCGAAGATACCCGTGGAAGAGGCTGTTCTCAGTTCGGGCATGGAGTATGTCCTTCTACATCCAGCGATGTTTTTCCAGAACTATGCTGCATCCTTCCCCAAGATACGTGCTACCGGAATTGTCGGCGAGCCTTGGTCCAGCGACACACGCTTTTCCCGGGTCGACTACCGCGATGTCGCGGAGGTTGCCGCAATCGC
Source organism: Terriglobia bacterium (assembly GCA_963841675.1). Classification (GTDB taxonomy): domain Bacteria; phylum Acidobacteriota; class Terriglobia; order Bryobacterales; family Bryobacteraceae; genus Bog-105. Next base: position 31,030 of record CAWJEH010000004.1, on the reverse strand, counting down.
CCTCACTGAGGACCGGCTGTTGTTCGGCACTTTCGAGTTGTGCGCCGAGGGCCGTTTGAATCGGCAGGACGTAGCGAAGCTGCTGAGCGAAGTATTAGGGCGCGACATTAAGGCCATAAAGTTGGAGTCTGGCAAGGCGACGGCCGGCGGTAAACCGGAGGACGAACAGAGAGCCATGCTCCAGAAAATGTTCAACTGGTACGATCGTCACCCACTCCTAGGTAACGCGACCACATTGCGAGCAATCTTCGCACGCGAGCCCCGAACTCTGCGGGCGTACTTCGAGGAACTTGCCGCCACGTAGTTTCGCTCCATGAGCGTACACATATCTGCTGCGAGGAGATGCTAAATGTTCAGCGGGAACAAAGAGAAGTTCGAAATGCGCGGGCAGTTCACTCCCGATAATAGTGCGCTCGTGCTCATTGACTATCAAGTTGGAACGCTGCAATTGATACGAAATGTGAGTTCCGATATATCGCTGCGTAATGCTGTCCTGCTTACAAAGGGAGCCGAGCGGCTAAACATGCCGATTATCTTCACCACGAGTCAGGAAGATCATATACAAGGGCCGTTAGCCCTGGCTCTCCAGAAGGCATCGCCCGCTGCATACAAGGCCCGCGTGAAACGAGTTGGGATCGTGAATGCATGGTCTGATCCAAACTTCAGCGGTGCAATCGAAGCTACAGGCCGGAAGAATCTCATCATGGGCGGAGTAACGACAGATATTTGCCTTATCTTTCCGAGCATCAGTGCCGTCCAGCTCGGATTCGCGGTGCAAGCCGTGATCGACGCCTCTGGCTCGAACTTATGAGCTTCAAGAGGAGATGGCGCGCAGGCGGATGGAGCAGGCCGGCGTGACCCTAACAACTACCAACACGATCGTTGCAGAGCTGGTGCAGGACTGGTCCACCCCGCCGGGATGGAGATTTTAAACAACTGGTCGCTACCGCTCCCATGATGCAACCTGCAAGTTAGCGCATGAATTATCTATGAGGATTGGGTCAATGCCAAAGGAAATCCCCAACTTTCGCAGCGAGAGCGGGCTTATCAACGGCGTACGTCTCCATTATTGGATTGGTGGAAATCCAAATGGAATTCCAGTGCTCCTGTGGCATGGGTTCCTCGGAACGGCTTACACCTGGCATAAGGTGATGCCACTCTTGGCAGCAGCGGGCTTTTCTGTCCTCGTTCCCGACATGCGCGGGTATGGCGATTCAGACAAACCTATGGGAAATGACGGGTATGATGCGCGCTCCCTCGCGGAAGAGTTCCGCGAGTTAGCTCGCCAAACTGAGTTTGGAGCGTCACGTCCTCTTATCATCGCGGCGCACGACATGGGTGCGCATCCGGCACTGATGTGGGCGGCGGACCATCCGGCCGAGATCGCCGGATTGCTCTATATGGAAGTTCCGACGATGTTGTCGAAGTTTCTCACCAAAATCATTGCGTACACCCCGGAAGCGATGCAGAAGGGTTCCATGTGGTGGTGGATACTACCCTTCGCGCCCGGCGTTCCCGAGCGCCTGATCGTCGGACACGAGCGAGCGTTCCTCACATGGTTCTACGATGGCGCCACGGCGAGAAGAGACTCCATTGACCCGGACACAGTGAACGAGTACCTTCGCACGTTCTCAGGCGCAGAGGGTGTGCTTGGCGCACTCGGCGTATACCGTGCAGCGTTTGAAACGATTGACCAGACAGAGCCGCTACAGAAGAACAAGGTCAAAGTGCCCGTCTTCGCTCTCGGAGGCGAAAAGGGCCTCGGCGCCAAGGTTCAAGAGATGGTGGAAGCGGTAGCTGGGTCTGTCGAAGGCTCAGTGCTTCCCGATTGCGGTCACTTCATCCCGGAAGAGGCGCCCGATGAGGTCGTCCGCAGCATCCAGGCTCTAGCTGGAAAGGTGGCAAGCAAGTGAAAACGATCAGCCGCCGTTCAGCAGCCAAGGGCGCCGGCGTTATGCTTTCCGCCTTACTCACCAGGAGGCTTGGGGCCTTTGCCACCTGGAGTATTAGTTCGCAACAGCAGAATACTAAACAAAGGAGCAAAAACATGTCTGACCGAAAATCGCAATATCCACCACTCCCACCCGATGACCCAAAACGTAATCTCATACTTTCCGACGCCGACAAGGACCAGACTTTACCGCACATTGGGTTGGTGGGTGACACCTACACGATCACCCTAAGCGGGAAAGATACTAACGGCCGCTTCTGTGTGATTGATATGCATATTCCTCCGAATGGTGGTCCAGCGCCACACCGTCATGACTTCGAGGAGACATTTATCCTTCTGGAAGGTGAGATAGAGGCCACTTTTCGAGGCAAAAAGTCGATTGTCCGAGCAGGAGATACCGTGAACATTCCCGCAAATGCTCCTCACCAATTTCACAACGCTTCGTTTAAGGCAGTTCGTCTACTTTGTATTTGCTCGCCCGCGGGTCAGGAAGACTTCTTTAGAGAGGTAGGAATTCCTGTCGCTACGAGGACGACACCTCCACCCAAGCTCGATGCAAAGCAACAGGCGGAGTTCATGCAGAAAGCGCAGGAACTTGCTCCCAAGTACCGAACCCAACTGTTGAAAGAAGCGTAAAACGTCGCTTTAACGATCGTTGTCAAATTCTGTGGTTCCCGGGCAGGCTATTTGGGGACTGCAGGCGTGAATGGCCCGCCCTTAACTCCAGTGGATTTCTCAAAGCACTCGTAAGCGGCGCAGCCAGTCGCGCGTGGGTCCCGGTCCGTCCCTAAGTATCCGGTCACGAAATCAAGGAACGCTTTAACCTTCGGCGTCATGCTAGACGTTCCAGAATACAGGGCACAGAGCGGTAAAGAGTCAGGCCGCCAACCTGGAAGCACGGGCACCAGTTCGTCCCCAATAGCGGGACTTTTCGCCATCCAGATCGGGAGCATCGTCACTCCCGCTCCGTCGAGAGCCAACCGCCGATGAACTTCCGGGTCAGTGGCCATCACCCGAAACCTCAAATCCAGGATGACTGATTTCGTTCCTTTCGTTAGCTTCCACTTAGCGTAAAGTGAATCCGATCCATCACCGATGCAGCGGTGCGCCTGCAAATCTTCAGGTTCTTTCACTACCCCGAACGCAGAGACATAACCCCTGCTTGCATAGAGAGCAAGCTTAGTGGCCGGATAGTGCCTCACGTGCCTTCGAGAATCGTTCGGCTCACGAATCTTGAAATGAACATCGACATTCTCGTTCGGCTCCTTATCGAAACCTGAACAGTGTGGGTAGATCTCCACCTGCAACTCCGGATGAGAGTTGAGGAATGTCATGAGCATCGGTGCAAGGAAAGCTCTAGCCATAGTGATCGGGCAGGCCACTCTGAGCAAACCCCCTGGATGAGCTCTATGTCTGTCGAGAAGTTCTCCCCCGTCCTTGAGCGTCTGTAATGCCTGCTTGCAGGCACCTAGATATTCAGTGCCGGCGTCAGTGAGAACCACGCCCCTCTGCCGTCGTTGTACGAGCAGGAGCCCAAGATATCTCTCCAAACGAGTGATAGATCTGCTCACGGTGGAGGTAGGTAATCCCAATTCGCGCGCTGCACCGCTGAGCGTTGCGGTCCGAGCTGCAATAACGAAGATCCTGACATCATTGAGGTCCAATCGCTTACCCAAAATCTCTCCTCTCGTAGGACCCGGACAGGGTGATGTCCCACGTCTTCAACAGATCGTTGCCCTGACGCAAATAATAACTCCACGTGGTGTCCGTCTAAAATGCGGTTGCGTGGCAGACAGTAACGTCATCTGCTCGGGACGCCCTCCCACGGGGCGGCCCTTCAATGCACTTAAATGAGTCACTCTTGATGCGCCCAAACGGGCAGGCTATAGCTCCCCTGTGCTCTGGATGCCGCCTTCGGCAATCCAAGTCGCCTAGCCCTTAGGCCCTTAGGCCATTCGATCAACAACAAAATGTTGCTCAATCGGCAAAGCCTAGATAGCTAAGTACTTCGCACATATTTCCCCGAAGCTGTCGATAGAGTAAATCCAGCGGAGTGACACCCGCGTCAACACGGACAGAAACACCGCTCCGCGTCGAAGCGAGAAGCGGATCGAGTACTTGGTCACGCAGTAAGAGCAACGCGCTCACCTTCTTTAGGCCGTCTGGAAGAACGCGGTAGTGCCGCCTGTGGCGGCAAAGAACGCAACGGATTTTCTTCCCGCGAAACTTCTGCAAGTCATAGGCAGCTTGCCGTGGGCCATAGCTGGAACTGCCGTCGCTGTTCTGCCCTTGGACATATGCGGCCAGCTGCGTGCAAGCGAACCCAAAAGGTTGAGCGGACAAGGCAAGCATCGCGCGTGCGGCCTTCCGCATTCTTGAGCAGGTCATATCAATCCCGCCGACCCGCAGGGCGCCTACTTGGGAAGGGAGTAAGAGGTTGTTAAGAACCTCTCCTGATACAAAGCATTCGTCCGTACAGGACAGCGCTTCAAGGAAGCGCGCTAGGATTTCCCTTAGCCTCGTGACCGCTTTGATGAACTGTCCGATATTTCTGCCACACCGTCGTTCTCTAGCATCACTGGCCATCGCTCTGCACGTAAGACACATTCGCCCTTTGTGTACGAAGCTTATACGACTCCTTGGAGAGGCAGCGTTCCTGGATCAGGAGAATACGCGGGTCCAATGAATTTCAACGCGAACGTTGCCGCTCTGGAAAATCTCGGTCATGCCATCACCGTCCACGATCTCCTGGAGTCGGTCGGCATCTCGCTGATCTCCAATCCAGTTCGGAAAGCTGCAGCCCTGCACCACGTTGCCTGTAAAGTTGCCGTCTTCATCAACAGTATAGGTTCCGAAAAGCGCGAGATTGCCGATTACAGCCGCCTTGTCTTCTACAGCTGTGCCGCCCTCGCGCACACCTCCAGAGAACTTGGGTACGTTGGGGTCAGACATCAACTCCACAAAATGTAGACTCTCGTGAAAGCAAAGCAGGCCTGTCGGGGTCGGACCAAATGGCTCAGATATTTTCCCGTCAACAGTTGCTCGGATGGTCTCTGGTCGCCACATGCCCAACACCTTGTTGTTCGCGCGCAAGATCGTATCTCCTCTGCGTCATAGATGCAACAACTGCTCTCGAAGAAGCAAGGGCGTGTCGGTACCGACCAGAGCCTCTCGCCGTCGTCTCTGGTCGCCACATGCCCAACACCTTGTTGTTCGCGCGCAAGATCGTATCTCCTCTGCGTCATAGATGCAACAACTGCTCTCGAAGAAGCAAGGGCGTGTCGGTACCGACCGAGAGCCTCTCGCCGTCACCGCCGCCGTTCGTGACCAAACGGCGACAATCAATCGAATGGGTTAATGAACTACTTTATCGCTTTTGCGCCATTGGACGCTGTCAAGAAAGACCGGCTTCACCAACGTTTCAATCTTGACGGCCATTCGCAGCGCGGGGAGCGGCGGGGAGTTTAATACCACCGACGCGCGGCTCCGTAGACAGCCCCCACGACGCCTTGGTTGCCAGCAATTCTGGGTCAATACCGTGGCGCAGAATGCAACTTTCTTGCCGCAGCGAGGTTTGGCGATGTCTGGGCCCCCATTCAGCAGTACTGGCGCGAGCCGACCCCAGGCATCGCGAGGTGCTTCACCACGCGTTGAGCCCGCCGCGATTTCGTTCGCAGTACGCCGAAGGCGCGCCGAATCCGAGCATATTGCGCCTGAGGACTGCACGGTAGATGTGGCGGCCTTGTGCGCGGCCGGGGAATATGGAATTCAGCTCGATCTGTTTTTGGACTACGCCAGTGTGTGAAACTCTACCGAGCCTTCCAGGAGTACTTCAGCACGTCGAATCCGCCGTTGTTAGCCTGCTGGGGCGGTTGGATCGCGAGCAACAATTTCTGAATTCGGCGAGCAAAAATTGTGGGACAGCAACTGACCTCTACTGAATGTGCGCCGCGGGCTCATCATTCGGCTGTTCGGAATTTCCGGAAGCTTGCGTTCCCGCTCCTTCAGCACAGCGATACTGCAATCGATCGCGCGCCGGCGGGCGCCGGATGAAGAGATTCGTGCGCTCACGCTTGAGAAGGTTTTGGGTTGCAACGAAGACGAGGATAATCATCCAGCGCCGCCGACTATAGAGGAACTGCGGTCCACGATCGCCAGGAGCACGGTGTAATAATCGCGACGCCGGAATACAATCACGGTGTCCTCGGAGTATTGAAGAACGCACTGGATTGGGGGTTACGGCCAGCTTTTCAGTCTTGCTTTGTGAATGAACCAGTGCTGATTCTGAGTTCTTCCCCGGCTTTTACGGGCGGCGTGCGGGCGCAGTATAAGCTTCGCGAAGCGCTGACCTCGATGCAGGCGAGAGCCGTCTCAGGTTGCGAGTGACCTCTCGTTGCCGCACCGGGATTCATGGGAACTTCTCTCGAAGCGCGACAGGTATAACGGCATCCTTCCGATAACCCCAGGCGATGCCTTTCTCATTCTCGGCAGCCATTTCGAACTGGAAGGGGATGCCCGCTTTTTGCTGGATGTCTTACCTCCGGTAATGGCCGGAAAGATGTCGTCGAGAGAGCGCGACGGATCAATGCATCTTCGCGAGCTGTCGGAGCATGCCTCCGTACTAATGCATTGGCGGATTGGCTGCGCCCATCTTGGGCGCGCTAGCGTACCATTTTTGACGTTTGGTGTGGTGACCCCAGATAGTTCTTGCGTTCAATCGAGACGGCACGTAACGCACGTTCGGCCGCGTTATGCTGCTGCAAGAATATGCCGCCAGTAGCGATGTTGCGCACGGATCAAGGACTTGGTGGACTTTCAAGGCCGCATAGCTGGTAGCGTCCTTCTAGTCCGGCAAACGCCGGTCTTCGAGACAACATGTGACGTGACCCCCGAAACCGTCCGAATCGAAGTACGATTTGAGACGAAGAAAGGGGAAACGGATGGGCAGAGGGAAGCACACGGAGGCGCAGATGATCGAGGCGCTGAAGCAGGTGGAAGCGGGCCGAAGTGTGGAGGAGGTGGGCCGGCACTACGGAGTGTCGAAGCACACGATCTATGGCTGGAAAGCGAAGTACGGCGGCATGGACGTGAGCGAAGCGCAAGAAGTGAAGCAATTGCGCGACGAGAACGCGCGGCTGAAGAAGCTGGTGGCGGATCTGAGCCTGGACAAGGACATGCTGCAATCGGTGATCCGAAAAAACTCACTGGGCTCGTAGAGAGACGGGCGGAAGTGCAGCGGCTGAGAGCGGAGTTTGCGACCAGCGAGCGGCACGCCTGCGAGCTCATGAGTATTCCGCGATCGAGCTGCCGGTATGAAAGCCGGCGGGATGATAGTGCGCTGCGCCAGCAGTTGATCGAGCTGGCGCACGAGAAGCCCCGCTTCGGCTATCGGCGGCTTCACATTCTGTTGCGACGCACGGGCCAGCGGATCAATCACAAACGGGTGCAGCGCGTGTATCGCGCCGCCGGGCTCTGCGTCCGGCGCATCCGGCGCAAGCGACTGACACGCAGCTTACGCTTCGCCGCCCGATCCTGACAGCACCGAATCAAGAATGGGCGATTGATTTCGCCAGCGATGTGACGGCAAGCGGGCGACGGCTGCGTGTATTCAGTGTGGTGGACGCCTTCACGCGCGAATGTCTTGCGCTGGAAACGGATACGAGCATGCCGAGCCAGCGCGTGACACGAGTGCTGCAGAGCAATCATTAACCAGCGCGGCGCACCGCAGTTCCTTCGTTCCGATAATGGGCCGGAGGTAAGCAGTCGGCACTATCTCGCCTGGTGCGTCGAGCGAAGCATCGGCACGATTCACATTCAGCCCGGAAAGCCCACACAAAACGGGCACGTCGAAAGCTTTCACGGCCGCTTCCGGGACGAATGTCTGAACGCGAGTTGGTTCTGGAATCTCTGGGATGCACGCCGCAAGATCGCTGGCTGGCGAATGGAATACAACCAGCAGCGCCCACACTCCTCGCTGGGCTATCGAACACCGGAAGAGTTTGCACGCGACTGGGCGCAAGCCGCATCGCCTTCAGCATGTCGGAATACCACTCCGCCGGAACCGCCTCAAGGCCAAGCCCTTCGGGCGCCTGCGGCGGCCTTGACCCGGCCCCGGCTACGTGGTCAAGCAACCAATCAAGAAGGCGATGCGGCAAACTATGCTCCGCATTGTCGTATAACTTAGTGGACGGAAACTGGGGTCACGTCACATGGCTACACAACGACAAAGAGAAACGAGGGAGGATCACCCTCTCTTCATCCGGTTTGTGAACCACTTACGCAAGGAGCGGAGCCTTGCCGAAAACCCGATACTTGTTTACACACCGTACATTCGTTCTTTGCTTACGAGGCAGATGTTGGAAGCAGCCAGAACGCTCACGCACAACTGCGAATCTTCTCTTCTTCGCAAGTGTACGGTCCAAGCAGTCTCACCGCAGGTTAGTACCTATGCACCTGCCATAAGGCAGTTCATTCGAGCTGGAACCTTGTACGACGTTATCGGCAACTATTTTCGTATAAGGAACGACAGTCACACGTGCGGCCAGCCTGACTGATGCTGAGATCGTGATCTGTCGCCAATCCCGGCTGTTCGGTTCCGGCGCAGTTTCCATGCTTTCGAGGTGCTCGATCCAGTCTTTTGCTGCAAGCCTCGCTTCGTCCGGACCAAACAACTCTGTTACGACGTAGAGAAACGCTCCTAGCTCGTGTTCCGCCAGGGCCATCAGTTCGTCGCAATTCCGCCTTTCTTGATACGAGTCACGTCGGCAGCTCCCGGCTTGGCATGGCGAAATGCTGTAGGAAGCCAGCGCCAGGTACTTGCGTGGATTGGGGGGCAGCGTTCTCCGCATGCACACGCGCCTGCCATTCGCTTCGAAGGAGACCTCGTCCATTAGGGCGCGCATGATATAGATTCCGCGCCCGTGAGAGAGCAATCGGTTCTTTGGATCGGTGGGATCGAGGAGGACATGGGTATCAAAGCCACATCCCTCGTCTTGTACAGAGATTGTGATCTCGCCATCGATACTGCAACGGCAGGTGACGTAAACGTATTTGTGCCGGTCCTCGCGATTGCGGTGGACTATAGCGTTAACCACGGCTTCGCGGAGTGCTGTCTCGATATCAATCTCAGGGTCTTCTACGCCGCTGAATTTCTGTGCGAACGATCTGATAAAACGCATCAGCGTATTTACGTATGAGTCAATATCAGCGACAAGACTCGGCAGGGTGTGGTGCCACGCAATAAACGGGGCTGGACTGGCAGTGCGCGGGGGGTAAGCGAAATTATCAAATTGATTCATTTTCCTTTCCTTTCCTTCTCAAACTCGAAGAGTTCGGACGTGAGTTGCAAAATTTTCCTGGCAGGTCAGCGAGCTTGGGAACCCCCACCTGCGTGTCGATGCTAGCCTGCAGCAATCAGAGCCGATCCCTGTGTAAAAAGCTTGCAGGTTGGTTTGCGATCATCCATTCAAGACAGGTTTAGTCACCAGACGCGACTGTGACGTTCCCACCTCTTCGTCCACCAAGGGTCCAGACCGGCCACTTGTATTAGAGTCAGTACACGTTCGGGATGCCCCAGATCGCTCCAGCCAGTACCGATCATCCGCAGAGCGAGCATCCGCTGAGTCTGAACCGACAAGACCTCCCGCGAAAAATCAATGGCAGGGATGCGAGCGTGGAGCGAATCCTGAACGTGCACATCCGCGCCGGCCCATAAGCTACTACCGCGAAGCAGTTTCACCGCGTCCGCGAGCGAAGCTTCCGCCATCTCGAGGAACCCCCGTACGTGTCCGACCATCACGAATGTGTTCCAGAGAGCCCCCCGCGCGAGCAGCCCCTGGCGGCCTGCAACGAAGGCTTTTCGAAGAACCCGCTTACACGGGACACAACGCCGCCCACGCCGTGAACGGATGTCCCGAGCTCGATCCAACCGTATTCGACTTCCGGACTCTGCGGGGACGCGCCCAGGAGCACCACCGCACTGGGATGCTGGGCCGCGATCTCGAAGGCGGATTCCAAGGCAGCCGTGAACGCTCGCTCGTCCGAAAAGTGGTGGTCAGATGGTAGTATCGCGACGATCGCATCATCATCGACCCGTTCGATGCCTAAAAGGCTGTATAACATCAGCGGCGCTGTGCCTCTGTTTGCCGGCTGCACAATTCGTTGGGACGCGCGGATCGGCTCCTGAACGTAGAACGCCCGATGGCTCCGGGTCAACGGAACCAGAATCTGTTCCGGGGAGATGCTTCGTTCAGCTCTTTTTCGCGCCTGTTGCAGCAGGGATTCGTCTCCAAACAGCTTGCAGAACTGCTTCGGGCGATCATCTCCGCTGATAAGCCGGGTCAGGTTCTTGAGGCGGGTTCCGTCTCCGCCTGCTAGAAGGACACCCCAGCGCCTGCCTCGCGGGGCGTGCCGTGACAGCTGTTTAACTGCTTCCGCCATACGCACCTTTGAAAAGTTCGGGTGAGCTTCAGCGCCGGGCTTTAAAAGCGATAGGTCGGAGAGTTGTAGACGAAGCCGCGACATTCAGCGCGCATGAACACGTAACGCGAGAAGTTGAAAGCGCCTCCGCCGCCATAAACGAACGCGCCCGGGTCTGCCCATTCCCTCCCTGGAAAGTTTGTGGATCAAAGACCAGAACTCCTGCGCCCGCACTGCTCAACGCCTGGACTGACAATTCGTTGTTTCCGGAATCTTCCGATTGTGAAAGGGCCGGCAGCGCCATAGCGGCTAGGGCCAAGGTTGTTGTGATGCCATTCTTCTTTGCAAACATTTTCAATGCTCCTCGCTTCTTTCAGGGATACTGGCCAAAGGTCAGTTCGCCTTTGCTAACGCAAGCGGAGTTCCATACGCGACATCACTTAAATCGTGCAAATGCAGTGGTTCCGTGAGGTAGAACTGCCGAAGGGCTGTTCAAGTGTTCGGCAGATGATTGCGAGTCGGCAGTCTTCGAAGCTTCTGGAGAAGTGAGCGGGCCTTCCTCGCGCTCCCACCTTACTAAGTGCCGTCGGCCGCAGGTGCGGCATGTATAATGACCGTGAATCGGCCAGCTCGGTGAATCGTGCATCAAGGTGCACCAGAGGTTACCCAACCTACCGAGAGGTGAGCCACTGTCCTCAACGATTCGGGTAGTGTCGGAGTTCTGTATCAAGACCTTTATCTCCAATTTCGTTACGTGAACCAGACGTGCCGGGCCAGAACTGGTCGGCATGAATGACTAACATCAAAGGATTGCGCCGCCCCATGATCACCTGCAGCAGCTCTCAGACAGTGCCGCGGAACGGACGGACATATTTGATGCGCCGAGTTCGGAGCTCACAGCCGCTCGGGTTTCTGTAAGGGAACTGAAAAGTGAACCACGGGACAACCTTCTTACAATCGGATCGATCAGCCAGCGAAGTCCCCCTGGAATATCCCGACTGAGCGCGATGACTTCCAACTCTACGTAAACCCCGTCGTCTCGTTGTTCGAACCTCGACAAACTATATAAACGCCAGATGTAACCCCTGCCTTCGTTGAGGGGCAGCTTGCGCTCGCCGGGTGATCCGTCTGCCTCGATCTCTTGTACGCGAGTGCTGTAAGCGATGCTGTACCATCGCCGGTCATCGACGCGAGTGTAGCGATTATTCCATTCGCTCGCGAGTGCGGTCTTCGCGACCAGCGACTTGTTCAGCATCAGCAAAGAGAATCGGTCGTCCGTGCCATCTCCGCTGAGTGATCTGGAGTCGATAACGAGTGGATTGTAGAATTCGCTGTACCGGTTGTAATCCTTGACGACCGCGAATATATCTTTCAGTCCGGCATTCGGAATCAGCGTCGCGCCAATCCAATCATGGATCATGCCGTTGGGAACTCTGATGGGGCTGTGATCTCCTACCGGGCTAACGAGAACCTCGCCGGCGCGAACCCGACGGCTTCGGTCAGCCGATTCGTCAACCCAAAGGAATGGCAAGCGCTCACGAATACGTTCCTCCATCCCTGAATTGGTGGATTGGATATATTCTTGCCAGGCGTGCAATGTCTCGTTTGTCAACTCCAGAGCACTTGTGGCGATCGGAGCGCAAATAAGCAATAGGCCAGCGAAGGCCCCAAATCTAATGGCCCGAATACTTGAATTCATTGTTTTGTCCTTTTGTCGGGATGCTCTCCTGTGTCGCAAAGGTATTTGAGAGCGGGGGAACACAACAGACTCTCATTGACGTCAATTCCGCACGGCCTACGAACCGTACATCAATGTCGAGTTGAGTCGTGCGGAGATAGGGGACGCCGTCCGAGATGCTGACATCCCGTGTGATTTTGAGGCTTCGTATGAACGTCGATGGCCTCTTGACGACATAGCCAGCCTGCAGGGTCCTCAGAAAACTGGTTCCGGTTTGAGCAGGTGCATTCGCAACATTGGATCGGCTGTTCTTGCCGCTCCTGTATAGTGCACGCACGGAGCCAGTGAAGTTCGGATCTCACCATTTCGCGCAACCAGTTGATCTATCGGACTATGCCTCAGTTATTGCGACACATTCGGCGTGCCGCCCACGGGCCTGATGCCCAAAAACCGGGCACCTGTCGCCTGAATTTTCGGCACTTTGCAGGAGATTGCGATGTCGACCTCCAACCGAGAAAACACTTCGGTGTGCCCGCAGAGGGAGGTCCCACACACAAGAGGTCCCACATATAATAAGATGAGCGTCCATGGGCAGCATGGCCGGCGCAATACTCGAAATGCCGCAAGAGCAATCCGTGGGAGCGCGCTACGAATCACTGATCCGGCTTGCTGCTTCGATCCGGGCTCACCACGGGACCAAGGCTCTGTTTCGTGCCTTGGTAACGGAATTGAGACCCGTAATTCCCTTGGATGCCATTGCGCACTTCGACGAGTCCTCGAGGAAGGTGAATTGGCATCTCTGTGATAACTGCCCGCAAACTCCCTCTGCTTCGGAAACTCAGCTCGAGGGGACGTTGCCGTGGTGGGTAGCTGAAAACCAACAGGCGGCTGTCATTACCGATGTTTGGCGAGAGACACGTTTCTCCCCCACCGTGGAACAGCTCAGGACGAACGGTCTCCAGTCGGCGTGCGCACTCCCACTCAGCACCGCGCATCGTCGGCTGGGCAGTCTTATCATCGCCAGTCGAAAGCTCGGCGCGTACTCAGAGGAGGAAATAGAGTTCCTCGCGCTGGTTGCCGAGCCAGATCGCGCTCGCCATGGACGATGACTTCAATTTCCAGGCGCTGCAGCTCGCTCAGGAGCGTTTGGAGCTTCTGCTGGACCTGACGAATCGCTTGTTCTCGACGCTGGACCTCCGCGATATGCTTCGAGTGATCGCGACCAATCTTCGCCGCGTGATGCAGAGCGACGTTGTTGCCGTTCATTTGCCGGATGCGGAGGATGGGACGCTCCGGGTCTACGCGCTCGATCTCCCCGGCGGCGAGGACGTGATTCGCGAGGGGTTGGTGTCCGCGGCCACCTCGACTGCCGGTCAGGTTTTTCGAACGGGAGAGCCCGCCCTTCACGGCGCCCGGGATCTAGTGAACGATCCAATTGCCGCAGCGCTGGGAGTGAAGTCTCGTTGCTTTTTGCCACTCTCCAGCCGAAACCGTGTTCTAGGTGTATTAGGTGTTGGCAGCGTCCGGGACAACGCGTTTTCTGAAAACGACGTCGCATTCCTCACCCGGTTTGCGCGGCAGGTGGCAATTGCCGTGGACAACGCGCTCGCGTATGGTCAAATCTCGGCTCTGAAAGATCGGGTTACGCGTGAAAAACTTTACCTCGAAGACGAAATCCGCAGCGAACTGAATTTTGAGGAGATCGTCGGAAAAAGCGAGGCGCTGCGACGTGTCCTGGCTCTGGTGGAGACGGTTGCGCCTACCGATTCCACCGTGTTGATTTGTGGCGAAACAGGGACCGGCAAAGAGTTGATTGCGCGCGCTGTACATGATCTGAGCTCCCGCCGTTCAAACGCCTTCATCAAGCTGAACTGCGCAGCTATTCCGACCGGGTTGCTGGAAAGCGAGATGTTCGGGAATGAAAGGGGCGCTTACACAGGCGCCGTGGCGCAACGCGTTGGACGCTTTGAGCTGGCGCACCGGGGAACCATCTTTCTGGACGAAATCGGCGAAATCCCGCTCGAATTGCAACCGAAGCTTCTTCGTGTCCTGCAGGAGCGCGAGTTCGAACGCCTCGGTAGCTCGCGCACCTTACGCACGGACGCCCGCCTTATTGCCGCGACCAATCGCGATCTCCAAACCTTGGTAAATGAACTGAAGTTCCGCTCAGATCTCTACTATCGTCTGAACGTATTTCCTGTTCGTGTTCCGGCGCTGCGTGAGCGGCCGGAGGACATCCCCCTGCTGGTGCGGCACTTGGTAGTGCATTTCAGCCGTCGCATGAACAGGAACGTTGACACGATCCCTTCTGAGACCATGACGGTGCTGGTGCGATATCACTGGCCCGGAAATATTCGGGAATTGCAAAACTTGATAGAGCGGGCTGTCATCCTCTCGAGCGGATCGGTTCTGAAGGTGCCGACCGCTGAATTGCGACTTCCGGCCGATGCTCCGTCGGTTGGGAATAACGGTAAAGGCCGCTTGCAGGCAGCCCTTGACGACGCGGAGCGGCAGGAAATCATCGCCGCGCTTGAGAGACAGGCTGGAAGGTTGCCGGCCCCAACGGCGCCGCAGCGGTGCTCGGCATGAAGCGGTCGACCTTACAGTCGCGCATGCAGAAGCTTGGCGTCCGCATTGGCCGCGCGGGCGCCTGACTGGAACACCCGGTGCGGGCCCGGCCGCGCAAGTGGACGGGGAACGAAAGGCAGCCTGGAGCCCCGCTCGGATGCGGAGGTACTTGGCGCGTCCCTCTTTGCAGGTACAATAACGAATTACGACTCCAGGTCCGGCGACCTTGGCTACCTTGTCGTATCTTCCAGCGCGGTGAAGGTCAACGGCGTACGCGCAACGGCGGGGCAATGCATCATTCTGCCCGAGGAAGCGACCATCCGCGTCGAGGCCTTGCAGGATTCCGGACTCGTGTTTGTCGTCACGTCGCCGGAATGACTATCGAGACCGCAGCGTTGCCAGATTTCATAAGACCGCTCGCTGCGAGATGATGCCCAGTTCCATGGGCAAGGAGATTATGACAGACAAGATAACCCTCATCGTAAACTTCCGAATCGGCGAGTCGATCAGGTCCGAATTCCTCGCTTCGTTGCAGGAACTCTTCACCCACATTGTGAAGGAGCCGACGTTTGTCGAAGCATCTTTGATCCAGAATGCGAGAGACCCGGACATCATCGTGAATTACGAGGTTTGGAACGAGACGCCGGACTCCTTCATGCAATACCAGATGACGAGGGGCTATCGTGCGGCTTTCGAGAAGTTGATCGTGGATCTCAAGATCGAGCGTACACCGGCCTGGTTTTCATCAATCGCAGAGTGGAAACGGCTCACATAGATTGGTCTTCCTGCGCTCCAAAGATCGCTCGCGCTCTTTCAGCACGCCGCCACCCCCAACTGAGGTCTCAATGAACATCCTCTACGCGAAGGCAGCACTGGCCCGAAACTAAAGCCTGGTCACTCCGAACGGTCGCTAAGGTGATAGGAACGCGGAAGCATAGCTTGTACGACCTCGATTGCCTAAGCTGCAAGTAATGAGGCCCAAAGCAGTTGCGACAAAAACTTCGCCTGCTCGTCCGGATAGTGCCCCGCACGCAGGGGAGAGGAAAACATTGGTTAGTGCTTGGTCACCGGACGAGTGGACGCAACTCTCAATTCAGCCCGCGAGGAACTCGGGCCGGATGCGATCGTGTGTCAAGGGCGTTTGAAAAATAGACCGGCATGGCGGAGCAAAAGCAGACCACTTGCGCTGGTTCTCTTAGGGATGAAGTGAGTTTGCGGGGGCTCTGGAGGGGAAGCCCTGCGTCGCCCGCAGGGGCGTTGCGTTTAGGCCGGAGCGGAAGAGCCTTCCGCAAACAGAGTGGGGGCGGAGGAGAGAGACGATTAAGCGCGAGCTTTGCCGGTCTTGTTCTGCTTGCCTTCTTTGAGGCGATAGCTGTCGCCGTTCATCTCAAGGATGTGAACGTGATGGGTGAGGCGATCGAGCAAAGCGCCGGTGAGCCGCTCGGAGCCGAGGATTTCGGTCCACTCGTTGAACGGCAGGTTGCTGGTGACCATCGTGGCCGAGCGTTCGTAGCGTTGGCTGAGGATCTCAAACAGCATCTCGGCGCCGGTTTTCGATAGCGGTACGAAGCCGAGTTCATCCACGATCAGCAACTCGAAGCTGGCCAGGTGCTTCTGAAAACGCAGTAATCGCTTTTCGTCGCGGGCTTCCATGAGTTCGCGGACCAGGGACGCCGCAGTAGTGAACCGGACGCGATAACTCTTCTGACAAGCGGCCAAGCCGATGGCCAGTGCAATGTGCGTTTTCCCGGTACCTGAGTTTCCCAGAGCCAGCACGCATTCGCGGCGTCGATAAACTCGCCGCGCAGGAGTTCCAGGACAAGCAGCTTATTCAATGAAGGGATGGGCAGAAAATCAAAGCTGTCCAGGCTCTTGACCACTGGAAAGCGCGCTTGCTTGATGCGGCGCTCGGTGGCACGGCGCTCCCGGTCCAGCAACTCCAGCTCTGTTTAGCCGGAATAGATAGCGCGGATAATCAACCGCCTCGTCGGCACACTGCTGAGCGACTTTGTCATACTCTCGGTGAAACGTGGGAAGGCGAAGCGCCTTCAGGTCATGATCTAACAAGAGCTGCAGTGGAGCCATATCTGCAATCACAGAAGAACGACCGGAATGATGCTGCAGCGATCTGTGAGGCTATTTCGCGTCCGCACATGCGATTTGTCACGGCGAAGACGATTGAGCAGCAGGATTTGCAAGCGCTTCATCGTATTCGCAGCCGGCTGATTGGATGCCGAACACAAGCCAGCAATCAGATCCGGGGCTTGTTGGCTGAGTACTCGCGAAGAGTCTGTCGTAATTGTCACCAGCTGGGGAATGAGCGAATCGTTCCCGACGGACGTTCTGATTAGCCGTTCGCAATGAGCATTGGTCTGCTTGGCAATAGCGGCGCGAAACCATAGAGCAACAACAAGCCGCAAGCGGGCATTCTATGCATGGACCACCGTGGCAGAAAGCCCTTCCCGTATGCTGTGGCTGCGAATGCCAGCGGCACTTTCGCTGTCATTCGATGAAAAACACAGGGTATGTATTGACCTCTAAACTCGATCAAACCTCGTTTGTAAGCCGTTGTCGATTCGGCATTTCCTGTAAACCATTGATTCTATGGAGCGGGAGGCCGGGATCGAACCGGCGACGTCCAGCTTGAGCCGCTGGGAGTCAATCGTGTTTCTTCCGTATTTAGCGGGCTATCCGCAGCAACCCGGTAATGCGATTAATGCGTTAAAAAGGGCAAGCAGACCCATAGATCCCCGTAACTTATTGATTCTATGGAGCGGGAGACCGGGATCGAACCGGCGACGTCCAGCTTGGGAAGCGTCATGACCGGCCGTCACAACGGCCGATGAAAACGGGCGAGAGAGGGTGTAGGTTGAGGCTGTCGTGAGCGAACCGAGGCCGTCGTAATTCTGGTGTCTTTCAGGACCCGATTGGGAAGCTGGCCTGGACGCCTGACGCTCAAGTGGCGTGGCACAACGGATTGTGGCCTCTGCGTCAAAGCAGAGAGCACGGGAAGGAAAGTCATCGATTCCGGGCGTCCTTCGCTTTACGGCGAGAGGAGGGCTTAATGGAATTGTTATATCGCCGTTGTGCGGGTCTGGATGTACACAAGAAAAGCGTGAGTGTTTGCATTCGGCTCAGCGAAGGAAACGAGACGCGGAAGGAGACGGCCACTTTCGGAACCTTTACTGCGGATCTGGAGCGCTTGCGCGCCTGGCTGGAGAAGCAGCAAGTCCAACAGGTGGCGTTGGAATCGACGGGCGTGTTTTGGATTCCGGTGTGGAACGTTCTGGAGCGGAGCAAAACCGACTTCAAACTGACGTTGATCAACCCACAGCATGTGCACGCGCTGCCCGGCCGTAAGACAGATCAGCAGGACAGTGAGCGTATTGCAGAGTTGCTGCAATACGGGTTGCTGAAGGGGAGTTTCATCCCGCCGCCCCCGATTCGCGAGTTACGCGATCTAACCCGGCGGCGGACACATCTGCAAGGCGAGCGTAATCGTGTGCTCAACCGCATCCGGCGCTTGTTGGAGACGGCGAACATCAAGCTCGGATGCGTGGTGAGCGATATCCACGGCAAAACGGCCCAATTAATTCTCGCCCAAATTGCCGACGGCCACTGCGAGCCGAAAGAACTGGCCAAGCTGGCCAAAGCCAGCCTGAAGAACAAACGGACGGAATTGACGGCTTCGTTGCAGGGCTTTTACAGCGAGCACTTTCGGTGGCTTCTGTCGGAGGCCGTGCAGGAATTGGCCTATCTGGACGGCAAGCTCGATCAAATCGATAAGCGCCTGGCGAAGCAATTGCAGCCGCATGTGGACGTCATTGTGCGCCTGTGCACGATTCCGGGAGTAGATTTTACAACGGCAGCCGTGATCCTGGCCGAGATTGGATTCGACATGAGCCGGTTCGCGGACGCCTCACACTTGGCAAGCTGGGCCGGGCTTTGTCCCGGTAACAACGAAAGCGCGGGCAAGCGCTATTCAGGCTCCACGCGCAAAGGCAATCGCTACTTGCGGCGAGTGCTGACGCAGAGCGCCTGGTCATTAAAGCGTAAGCAGAATTGCTTCCTCACGGCACTGTTCTGGCGCGTATCAGCGAGGGGCGGCCGGAAGAAGGCGGCGCTCGCGGTGGCGCATCGCATGCTAATCATCGCTTGGCACATCATCCAGAACGGCACAGTCTATAAGGAACGCGGCGGCAATCACTTCGACCGCCTGCATCCCGATCGCAGCGCACGCCGACTGATCAAGCGCCTTGAGCAGATCGGCTTTCAGGTGACCGTCCAACGGCCAGACTCACAAGTTGCGCAGGCATCGCGAACTGCGATGTCCTCACCAAACGAGATTCCGCCTCGGAGCGACCGGCAACTCAAGACGGCCCCAGCGAACTCAGAAGAAACTCCGAAGCCGAAACCGGCCGATCCAACGCTCTGCCGACGCTGCGCACGCTGGGGCATCCCCTGCATTCACGCCCGCAATGCAAAACTACGCTCACCGGCAACCGCTCCTTCAACACACTCAGCAACTTAGACGTGGTGTTTTCGAAGGAATACGAGTATCGTTTGTAAATAAGCGACAACGGCGTCCATGGAGATCAACCCTGTGCATAGAGATTCCTGGAGTTTCCTCATTTTTCTGCGAACACCGGCTTAACGCATTAAACGCATTCCTGAAGCCGGCGATGTTTTAAGCTCCCAAAGCCACAACGAATCGCTTCCAAAACACTCGCCCAACGCGCTGAACTAGGGTTCGGCGCTGACGCGAGGTGAGGGTTGCAAAAGACAAACGCCCGAAGTGTGTTTGGGCATGGCACCGGTCGCCACGGCGGCATGGAGTCCGCGGGCGCCGGCCTGAAACGAATGCTGCCGGAGCTGGTGGTCTCGAAGCAGAAGCTGCGGCAAGCCGAAGGCAGTTGTATCGTGCGACTGAAGCGTGAGGCGGGAAAACAGAACGTGGGGTTCAGTTCACGACCATTCGTCCTGTGCGGTTTGCCGGTCCGGCAGCCGCCGAAGGACCAGATGCTCTATGAGCGCCGCAACGGCAACTTCGTGCTGCAGGTTACCGGTCATCCCAACTATGGCCTTCCGTACGGGCAAGACCGGGTGGTCCCGATTTACTTAGCGACGCTTGCTGTTCGCCAGCAGAGTCAGACTATTCGCTTTCGAACGGCGGCCGAGATGCTGGAGACGTTCGGGATGCACAAAGGCGGCAAGGAATACCGGCGCTTGGTGGCCGCCTTCGAGCGGATTTTTGGGGCTACCATCTTCTTTGGCACCGACACGCTCAGCGGGACGGCCAGGGTCGTTCAGCGATCACGCTTCAGCTTTTTCAACCAAGCCCAGATCTGGTACAGCCGCGATCCGGAACAGTACCCGGTTTCCGATCAGTTTGAGAACGTGATCGTCCTCAGCGATGAATTCTATCGGGAGATTGTTGCGCACCCGATTCCAGCAGACATGGAGGCCGTGAAGGTGCTGGCATCCGCACCGGCCGTGTTGGACTTATTTATGTGGCTCTCTTACCGCTGCTTCATGGCAAAGGGCAAGGAGACGATCCCACTGTTTGGGCCGCGCGGCCTCGCCAACCAGATTGGATCGGTCGAATACGCACGGCCACGCAAATTCCGGGAAAAGCTGGATCAATGGCTGGAGTCGATTCGCGTCCTCTGGCCGGAATGTCCGGCGAAGGTCAGCCCAGATGGCACAGGTTTAGAGGTCAGTCGAGCGACTGCCGTGCTCGTTGAACAGAAGGCCGGATAAAGGGAGATCTACTGTGACACCCACTGACAACCACTCAACCCAAATCGAGAGACACGACTGGTTGCCACAGAGCTACCCGGCGTTTCTGCAGGAGCTGAAACAGCGCATCCGGGAATCGCAGGTGCGGGCGGCTTTCTCCGTCAACCGCGAGCTGGTTCTGCTCTATTGGCGGATCGGGCGAGACATTCTGGTTCGGCAAGAACGGGAGAACTGGGGCGCCAAGATCATCGATCGATTGGCCGCGGACCTAAAGAAAGCCTTCCCCGAGATGAAGGGCTTCTCGCCCAGAAACCTCAAATACATGCGGGCTTTTGCGGAGGCTTGGCCGGAAGACGACTTTGTGCAACAGGCTGTTGCACAAATCCCCTGGGGCCATAACGTCCGCATCCTCGACCACGTGAAGGACCGTAGCGCCCGGGAGTGGTACGTCAAGGCCACCTTCGAACATGGCTGGAGCCGCAACGTCTTACTTCATCAAATCGAAAGCGGCGTGCACAAGCGCACTGGCGCCGCTGTCACGAACTTCGAACGAACGCTTCCACCGCCGCAATCCGATCTCGCTCAGCAGATCACAAAGGACCCTTACACGTTCGACTTCCTCATGATCGGTGAGGACGTGCGTGAGCGGGAGCTCGAGCGAGGCCTACTCGGACACCTGAGAGATTTTCTGCTTGAACTCGGGGTTGGTTTCGCGTTCGTGGCCAGTCAGTATCGGCTCGATGTCGGCGGTAACGGCTTCTTTGTCGATCTGCTGTTCTATCATCTGAAGCTCCGTTGCTACGTGGTCATTGATCTGAAGGTGAAGGCGTTTGAGCCAGAGTTTGCGGGCAAGATGAACTTCTATCTTTCTGCTGTCGACGACCTTCTTCGTCATCCCGATGACAAGCCGAGTGTCGGCTTGATCATCTGCAAGACCAAGGACCGGATCGTAGCGGAATATGCTCTGAGGAACACAAACACTCCGATCGGCATTTCCGAATACAAACTGGCGGAGTCACTGCCAGACGATCTGAAGGGGAGCCTACCGACGATCGAGGAACTCGAGAGCGAGTTGGGGAGTACTGGCGATGAGGAGTGATCAGTCTGCTCTCAAGACATTGCCGAAACGTGATCTGGGCGTGGATGATCCGCGCCGGCCCGTCTGGTTAGAGGCTACCGATTCTTTCTACAAAAAGTTGAACCGGATTGCCCGCGAGTGCCGGATCTCCCGTTACGAAGCACTCAGCCGAGGTCTGGACGCACTGCTTCGTGAAGACGAAGTGCGTAACTCTGCCCTGAACCGAAATATCAGGAGCCCCGCCCAGTCGGAAGTCTTCCGCCGAACGATGGGACAGGTCTCCCGCAACTACTGGGCAACGGTCAGCCCGGAGGAGAAGCGTGAGCGCGCTAGGAAGTGCGCTCAGGCACGCTGGGATGCAGGTCGGGATAAGGGCCGACAGGCCACGAAACCGTTACCCGAGGCCTAACGTTCAATGAAGGAGCCCCCTTTACAGGGGGACGTCCTCATCTGCCGCCGGCTGGATCGCCTCGCCAGCTTCGGGACTAGCTGTGCGATCCAGAATTCGGATCGTATCGGCCTTTAGCTCGACAGCAAGTTGCTGGATGACGTGTTCGATCGATTTCTTTCCGTTGGGAATCGTGATGGTGCGATCGTACTCGCGCGTGCTCAGTTCGCCTTGCACGCAAACGTGCGTACCCTTCAACAGGCGCGGAGCAATTTGGGCGAAGCCCTGTCCGAATGCCAGGACATTGTGCCATTGCGTTTTCGCTTTCCACTCGCCGTTGTCGTCCTTCCAGGATCGTGTGGTCGCGACCGAGAATTTCGTGACGGCCGCGCCGTTCGGTAGTTGCTTGATCTCGGCGTTCCGGCCGATGAATCCGATGATTGTAAGCTGATTGAGGTTCATGTGGTTTCTCGCTTTCTGCCCGTTTGCCTGGGCACTCTGGAGCGAGTGGCGGCTGCTCCCAAACCCAGTGAGTGCTTTGTCTGGGGGACCGCAAGAATTTCACCGGTCGGATTGTGCGAGCTAAAACAACTAAATTCTTGGGGTGGTTCCAGAGAAAGCAGAAGGAACGCTGGTGCCGGGCGCAGGGTTTTCGCCCGAAGCTGTGCCAGGCAATGAGGTGGAAAGAAGAGAACAACAGAATCGGTCAGCTACTCGACTCAGGATGTTGCCCTCGCCTACGTGTGACCAGTAAGGCAGGAACGGGAAAAGTCCGTGAACACCGCCGTAATGTGCGAGTTGCGTGAAAGTCGACAATGGAATAGTACACAGGTTCTTGACGAAGGCGAAAGCACTTGTATGCATGGTGGGAGATCTGAATGGTCGTGCGGCAAATTCCCGACCGACATCCAGAACGGATTCGGCCCTAGTCTCGGATTAAGCACGTCCAAGAAGCTAACTCGTTTCGACTCCATCGTGGATTAATATCGCTGCACTGAGAGATCCTGCGATTGACAGTGTGACCGCGACCCCTAACAGTGTGCGAAATCCCGCGAGAAAGGACTGGGCAATCGCTTCGCGCGCGCCGGCGTCTGTAGTTTGAATGCCCGCGAGTTTGGGACGTTGTGAATCGATTTGTTCCAGCACATGTGGCGGCACAGAGGAACTGTGCAGGCGGACATCTAGATTTCGGTTGAATACGGCAATCAGCACGAACCCGAGCCCGGCAATGGCGAGCAGACCAGCGATCCTGGAAATCGCATTATTGATTCCGGACGCAGCGCCTGCATAATTTGGGGAGACGGAGTTCATGACTGCAGTCGTGAGTGGCGCTACACTCACCGCGGTGCCGAGGCCGAGGACGACCACTGCTGGGAAATATGTGGCCCAGTAACTTCCGCCGATGCCGGGCAAGGCAAAAAGCGCAAATCCAAAGGCCATAATGAGTGGGCCCACTACCAGGGGCAGCTTCGCGCCATAACGGGAAACAAGCCCACCAGACCAGCGTGAGAGGAGGAAGAGGAGCAAAATCAAGGGCAGTAGCGCCCCGCCAGCCTTAGTGGCCGAATATCCCTCGACTTCAATCAGATCCATAGGAAAGAAAAAGAGCAGTGCCGAGAAAGCGGCATAAAGAAATAGGGTGAGCAGATTTGCAGCGGTGAAGTTCCGTGACTGGAAAAGTGTTAAGGGGATCATTGGCGCATTCGAGCGACGCTCGACAAGGGTAAATGCTACGCAAGCAGCAAGGCCGCTGAGGCCCGCGATCAGGCCGTGAGCAGGTTGGATCAGAGCGAACACTATCCCCCCTAACCCAATTACCGCGAGTAGAGCACCGGCCCAATCGAGATGATCCTGACTATGTTTGGGATTGCGACTTTCAGGAATGCGCAGAGTGAGTGCGAGAACCGCGACAGCGATGGGTAGGTTTATGAAAAACACCCAACGCCACGATGCGTGCTGGATGAGCCATCCTCCGAGAACGGGACCTATGGCCGTGGTGATCGCTGTGAAGCCGGACCAGGTTCCGATTGCGCGGCCGCGCTCCTGAACCGGGAAAGAAGCGCTGATCAAGGAAAGACTGCCCGGCACTAGAAGGGCTCCTCCGGCACCCTGCAACGTGCGAGCAACTATCAAAATGAAGACGTTTGGGGCCAGTCCACACCAGGCAGATGCCAGGCCAAAAACTAGTACTCCCGTTGCGAAGACCTTCCGGCGACCATAGATGTCCCCAAGTGAACCGCCGGGTAACAGCAGCGCGGCTAGCAGCAGCGAGTAGCTTTCGACGATCCATTGAACGTCTGAGACAGTTGCCCCGAGACCCGATTGAAGTGCGGGAAGAGCAACATTCACAACGGTCCCGTCGATGAACGCCATGCTTGAACCCAGAATCGTAGCGGCCAGTACCCAGCGACCACAGCGGAAAGCTTGCTTGCCAGGTGGAGCGGCCATTATCGCCGCTTGGTCGCAGGGAGATCTCCCGATACTAGCCATTGAATAAACTCCTTCGTTGACGCGAAGAGACCTTGCAACAGCCGGTCGAGTCACGATTGACCGATCAGATATGAAGCGCCCCACGTTACCGGGAATTTTCGCGGTATTCCCGTCCCAGCCTGCCCATAGTCGCCGTTCGGGGCTGATGCGAGTGCGTGCACCACATCTCGCCATGTGGCCGAAGACAGGCTACTCCTTTACGGACTCCGAGGAGACGGCGAGAACAGTGCGACCAGACCTTCTAGTAGCGTCGGATGTGTCAGGACGCAGTCTCGGAGAGCAGTGTACGGGAGTCCCGCGAGCATGGCAATTTGTACGGCACCCATGATCTCACCAGCACTAACGCAAAACGCAGAGAACCCGAGGATTCGATCACTGTCGCAGGCGATCAACGCCTTCAGAAAGCCCCGGGTCTCGGAAAGCGTGCGAGTTCTCAAGACAGTAGCAATAGGAATCTTGGCCAGCCGGTAAGCGATGCCTTTCGCCTTTGCCTGCGTTTCGCTTAGACCCACTCGCGCAAACTCAGGATCGGTGAAAAGGCAAAATGGCACTTGACGACCAGTTGTCTCGCGATGATTGCCGACCAGATTATCCCGAATCACGCGGAAGTCATCGAATGCGATATGGGTGAACTGGGGACTGCCGGCGCACTCACCTATGGCCCAGACATTCGGAGCTGTTGTCTCAAGCCTGTCGTTGACTTTGATGAATCCGTGGTCCGTAAGTGCAATTCCGGCTTTCTCGAGGCCGATTCCCTCCGTGTTTGGAGTTCGGCCAGTTGCGACCAGGACATCCGTACCTTTCAGGGTCCGCTCCTTCCCGTACTGGACCACATGGACCTCGACGCCCTTGCCGGAGAGTCCGCTGACGCAAACGGGATCCGCATCTAGGAGGACTTCGATGCCATCGTCGTCGAAGAGTGCCTGCAGGGCATCGGAGATGTCTAAATCCTCTCGGTGAACGAGCCGGCTGTTGCGATCGATAACGGTCACCTTGCTCCCAAAGCGCCGCATTGCTTGTGCGAGTTCCAGGCCGACGTATCCTGCGCCGAGGACGATCAGGTGCTCAGGAACGCGGTCCAATTCCAGAGCTTCAACGTGAGTGAGTGGTACGGCGTCTGAAAGGCCGCGAATGGCGGGTATAGTCGCACGAGTACCGACCCCAATAATGATTTTGCGTCCGTGAACGAGGCGATTTCCGCCGCCGGAGAGTGCGACAGCGAGTGTTCGGGGTTCCACGAATTTTGCGGCGCCCATGATTAGCTCCGCTCCGCTCGCCTCGAAGTTATTGAGATGCATCTCCACGAGGCCTTCGACCATTTTACGTTTGCGAGCGCGGACGCTGGACATCTCAACTCTGAAGCTTTCTTTGAGCATTCCAAACTCTGCGCTTCGCCGGAAGTAAGATGCAATCTTGGCGCTGTGAATGATGTTCTTACTTGGAAGACAGGAAACGTTAGGGCACGATCCCCCAACATATTCGCGATCGATGGCGGCGACGCGTTCGCCTTGTGAGGCTAAGGTCCACGCCAAGTATTTAGCTCCCTCGCCCGTGCCAAGCACTACAACGTCGTATTCCTGTTCTGGCGTCCAATTCTGAGATTTGACGTCAGTGCTTGTTTCGGATTCTCCGACAGCATAGAGCGATTTCATGACCTTCTTTGCCGAGGTTGCGTTCTAAGGGATCACAGCTATTTCTGGATGAGCGTTCCGAGGGGCGTCAAGGGTCCCATGGCAATCAGTTCAAAGCGCAGTAGGCCGGCTTGTCCGAGCGGCAGAGCTTTCAACAGAGCATCCGCTTCCTCGGCGGATTGGGTGGTCATGATGAACACTACACCCTTTCCGTCCTCACGAAGCCAGAACTGATCCATTTTGCCGTCTACGTACAGTTGAAGTGTCGCCGGCACTTCTTTGGGCATATACGGCTTCCATTGCTGTGGGGTTACTGATTCTGGAAAGGTGCCAATAGCGAGATACTTCGTTAGCTGTCGAGTATTGATTGACATGTCGTTCTTTGATCCTTATTGCTTAGCCCGGTGGCATTTATCAGGACACGTCGGCCAGAAGGTGTCGCCCCACCTCTTCTGGCAGGTCGAGTTGTGGCCAGTGGCCAGCATCCAGCACATGCAAAGACGCTCCTTTGAGGTGAGCAGCGAAATCGCGGGCAACTCCCGTATTGAGGTACGCATCGCTATCGCCCCAAACGATCGTGCTCGGAAAATCGAAATGCCCAAGCTGACTCAGACGCTGAGTGTTCAACTCAATCTGACGGCGTAGCTGGGACGCAACGGCGGCAAATGCGGGCCCGGCACCTGGTTGCTGGGCAAAATTGTTGAGGATGATGGGCTGCAGCACATCGTCGATGATCTCTATTTGCTGTCGGGAAACGCCGATCTGAAATTGAAGCTGCTGGAATCGCAAAAGGAAGGCCATCTGCTTTGGATCTGATCCCATCGCTTCAGCGAACGCCTTCAACGAGGGCACGGTGAAAAGCTCAATAAGCTCCGGCATTCGCAGCGATGGCGCGTCACCGTAGAACGTGTTGAGAAGGCAAAGCTTGCTGATGCGTTTGGGACTGGATAGGGCGAAATTGATGGCCGCCACTCCGCCAGCATCATGCCCGACGGGCACAAAGCGATCGAGCTTCAGGAAGTTCGCAACTGCCTCGAGATCCCCAAGTTGCTGATCAAAGCCGTAGCCGTAGCCCGCGGGCTTATCTGATGCTCCGTATCCGAGAAAGTCAAAGGTGATTACCCGATGCCCGGCCGCAACCAGCACGGGAATCAGACGATCGTAGATCTGTAGGTTGTCCGGAAAACCGTGCAGCAAAACGAAAGCTAGTTTTAAGCCTTCGTACTCCCGCGAATAAAGGTAGTGACCCTCTCGAGGGATGCGATGTGCTACGAAGGCAGGCTCGATGGCCAGCGCATCGGCAGGTTCGGTAAGAATCATGTCTACAACGTACGCGCTACCACAAACAAAATCTTGGCGCAAATCTTCACGTTTTGCTCAAAAGAGCCATCTACTTCAAACATGGGCTGGAGGCGCATGTTCTGGCGTGATAAATGCAAATTCAGAGCTCATTCCGTAAAGAAGTTAGCGATCCATTCAAATAACCTCGGAGTGGTGACACAGTCAGGTTGCGACGGGATGGTCGCCGCGTTCGAGGCGCCGAATATTCGGAGGATTAGCCGCTCCGCAACTTTGATTGCCTTAACAATGGCGAGCGCGGGGGAGACCTGGACCACGTCAGGCGTTAGCCTCACACTAACAGATTTGACGGGAACTCTCAGTGCATCTAGCGATGAAGCAAGCTGGGCGTTGACGGTTTACATGTCAGCATTCGCAATCTCAGTCGCGCTATCACACCGACTATCGCTCACATTCGGTAATAGACGACTTCTTTCCGCATGCGCTTTGCTGTATGCGCTCTCGTCCGTCGGTTGCGCTTTCAGCACAGATCTGCGGATGTTTCTACTCTTCCGAGCCCTCGCTGGCTTCGCGGGAGGAGTATTCCTGGTTCGAAGCTTCGTTTTCTTTACTCAGCAATACGCGCCACCGGTTCGCGCCAAGCCGCTGATCAGTTACGCGATCGCGTACTTCTTAATCGGACGATTGCTATCTCCCATCGTTTGTGGTTGGCTTGCAGATGTAGCCTCCTGGAGAGATCTGTTTGTTATTGAAACAGTTCTGATGCTGGTTGCCTCGTGGCTGTTTTATCACTACACGGCTGATCACTGGATCGAGGAGGATGGCCATAAATCGCTCGACTACGCCGGTATCATGCTCCTCGTACTCGGTGCCGTGGGCGTGCAAACGGTTCTGAGCCGCGGTGAAATAGACGACTGGTTTGGGTCTCCAATGCTTCTCGCGTTCTTTGTGGCTGGAGTCGCCGGCAATTGCCTGTTTGTGTTCTGGCAGCTCTCTCGATGGAACCGCCATCCCTTGCTCGATCTAGCATCACTGAGCAATGCATCCGCCCGCGCGGGGGCTGTTCTGGGATTTGGGCTCGGAATCCTGCTTGCCGGAAGTCTCTATGTCATTCCTCAGTATCTGCGGAATATAGAGGGGCACTCCGCGTCACAGACGGGCTTGCTCTTAAGCATTGGTGGAGGGACTGCTGTTGTCGTTCTGTGTTGCTTTCGAACCGTAATTGGTCTGCTTGCGCGACTGGGAGGTGGGAGCATCATCGCCTTTTCGCTGCTTGTGGAGATCGTTTCACAACTGCTCTTTGCACACTACTTGACTCCTGACACGCCAGATCGCTATCTCTGGCTGCCGCTGGCGCTAAATGGAGTGTTCATAGCTCTTTCCGTGCCGACCTTGGGAATTGTGGCGTTTGCGGAAATCAAGAATGATCAAACATCCAACGCTCGGGCCATGTACTACGGATGTCGGCAACTCGGAGCATCCATTGGAGTCACGTGTGCAGCGGTGCTGATCGACAGACGGATGTCACTGCATTCGGCGCGATTACTGGATTCATTCGTCGGCCGGGACGTATCGATCATCGGCAGGACGGCGAGTCTTACTAGTCAGACGTTGGCAAGCGCCGTGCGACGGCAAAGCTCGGTGTTGAGCTATGCGGACGTGTTCTATGCGATGACTCTTGTCGCGTTGATCACGCTGTTCTTTGTGCCGCTTCTTCCCTCGGTTTCCGCGGCTCCCCGAGTCGGTTTAGAAGATGTTCTGGATCGTGCTGACAATCAGCCGTCAAGCGCTCTCGTGGGAGCCAGCAAATGAGATGGAAGTTTACTGCCGTTACATTCCTAGTGGCGACCGCAACCGCTGTGGCGCAGAGCACGGGCAGCAGTAGTCCCACGACGAATACAATTACTACCCCAAGGCCCTTTGATCCGGGCCAAAACACCACCAATCCGGGCGCGTTCGCTGTCCAGTCTCAGAATCCTTTCTTAGGAAGTGTGCCGACAGGAGCTGTCGTGCCTGGTGTGATGCCGTTATCTCTGAGAGGAGCCGTTGCTCTGGCCCTCCGAGCGAATCTTGGTTACGTCGATGCAGAAAAAGATCACACACAGTCAAGGGCGGCGCGAATCAGAGCTCTTTCACTCTTACTGCCACAAGTTAAGGTAACGTCGACAGAAGCATACCGGAATATCATCGCCGACAGCCTAGGCTTTCAAAAGCTTGGCGAGCCACAAGCCATCCCAGCTTTCAACTACCAGACGGCGCATGTCGAGTACAACCAGAACCTGCTCGACTTGCATGCTCTTCACGGGGTCCGCGCTGAGGGGAAGGAGGTAGACGCCAGCGAAGCAGCGGTGTCCGATGCGCAGAACATTGTCGTGCTTGCTTCATTGAGCTCCTATCTGCTGGTAGCCGCGAGTCAGACGCGGTTGGAGACAGCGAAGGCGCAACTTGCTACTGCATTGACTTCAGAGTCAGTTCTTCAAAGCAGAGTCAAGCACGAACTCTCGCCCGAGATTGACGAGATTCGCGCCCATGTCGCGATGCGATCGGCGGAATTGCGAGTGACGCTCGCTACGACAACGCTAGAAAAAGACAAACTCTCCCTTACGCGTATCATTGGCCTCCCCATTGCGCAAGAGTTCATCCTGACAAGCGGCCTTACGTACCATGAAGCTCCCGTGATCCTACTTCCCGAGCTTCTCATTAAGGCTGCGGATATGAGACAGGACTTGAGAGCCGCCAAGATGCGCTTACGCGCAGCCGAGCAGACCGTGAAGGCGGAGCAGGCACAAAGGCTGCCCACGATTGAGGTGCGCGCTAACGCCGGTGAAACAGGCGTTACTTATGGCGGTGCACTTCGCGATTATGAGATTGAAGGCCGAATATCAATTCCGATCTTTACCGGCAGGCGCATTGAGTCAGACGTCCTGAGTGCTAAGGCTGTTCTTTCCCGACGAGAGGCAGAGTTTGCCGATATACAGGC
Organism: Terriglobia bacterium; assembly: GCA_963841675.1. GTDB lineage: Bacteria > Acidobacteriota > Terriglobia > Bryobacterales > Bryobacteraceae > Bog-105. The sequence continues at coordinate 810 of CAWJEH010000004.1, read as the reverse complement.
CAGAGCTGTCTACGACGTGCGGGCCGCTCTCCTAGATCTCGCCGGGGCTAGCACCAGTGTTCAGGTTTCCACGGAAAACCAGTCCTTGGCGGTGGAAGGCTTGAGACAAGCAAGGGATCGTTTTGATGCTGGTGTGACGAACGTAGTCGACCTGATCCAGGCGCAGCAGGCACTCGCCGAAGCCGAAGACAACCGAATAGCCAGCCTGTACGCACATGAATTGGCTAGCTCATGCTCATTCGCGCCACTGGCACAGCCGTACAGGACTATCTCACTTACCTTGGAGCACCATGATCTCAATACATAGAACTCCTAGAAGTGGCAACGTAAGCTTCTGATCGTCAGCTTGGCGATTGTGGCTCTTGCGTTCATCAGCCTTGGAACCCTCTACTTGGTGCACCCCGGCGAAGTTGTTACAAGTGACGCCCAAATAGACGGCCACATTCATCCGATCAATACGCGTATCGCTGGAACCGTCACTTGGGTCAATGCCGCAGTGGAAGACACCCGCTTCGTTAAGGCTGGTACAGTACTGCCCACTTCGACGCCAACGATTATCAACCCCTCGTACAGCGGCTGGAGGGAGACCTACAAGCGTCAGAAGCACAGCAGCGAACGGCTGCCCTGAATATTCCGATCACTTCCGCGGCGGCGATGGGTCGACTTTCTTCAGCTCAGGCCGCAGTTGCAGACGCGCAAGCGGAGCTGAAGTCTGCCTGGTCACAGCGGACGGCCGTGGACGCCATTGATCGAACAGGCTGAAGCAAATCATCGTCGAGCGGAAAATGACCGCGTCCGCTATGAAACACT
>CAWJEH010000003.1:0-41172 GCA_963841675.1 Terriglobia bacterium | reverse complement strand
ATTCGAATGCGCGTCTAACACCGACAATCAATAGTTTATACGACTTACGAACCGCAGAAAGCTGTAAAAACCGCACAACGGGGCGGATTTGTCGGAAATTTGTCAGACCGCTCCCGTGGACCGTTCTAAACGCTGAAGGCACCGTTGGAGCGGTGCCTTCAGCAAGAAAGGTTTGGTGAAGCCGTGCGGGTGAACACGGTCACTGCCCCAAGTGTATCTGAAAACGTTGATAACCGCCAAGAAAGAAATTCTAGGGCTGGATCTCGCCAAGAGCGACGGTCCAGTCTCGGACTTCGGGTCGGCGATGCCTTCAATCCGTTCAGCTTGTTTGATGGCGCGCTTGTGCCATCAGAGATCCTGAGAAGCCCGGACCTGACTCCATCGGAGAAGCTGGTCTTTGCCAGGCTCATGCAATTCGCCGGCGGAAAAGGAAGAGCTTGGCCATCCATTGAGCGTGTAGCGGAAAAGGTTGCGCTTTCCGTTGCACAAGCTCGGCGCTGTATAGCGGCTTTGGAGAGCAAGGGCCTGATCCGTCGAGTGCCCCGCTCTGGCCGCTCAAATGAATTCGAGTTCCTATGGCATGCCATCTACGAACAGGAACCCCGATCATCCATGATTGCCATACCACGATCATGTATGAGCGCCCTACCCCAATCATGCGTGAGTGGGCCGGGGCAATCGTCTATGATCGCCGGGGGGCAATCACCTGCGATTGGACCGGGGCGATCATCGGTGATCGCCAGAAGAGAATCAATTGAATCATCATCATCAGAAGAGATTCAGATTGAAAAGAATCAGTCAGCAAAGACTCCAGAACAGTCGGCATTACCAGGCTTGACTGACGATTTTTTGCACAGGAGGGGGGAACTCGATGACCCGGAACAAGAGTTCCTACTTCGACTGCAGGAGCGTCATGGCAGTTCGGTTGATCGGCACGCGGTATTGCAGTGCATAATCGGCGATCTGAAAAGCTACTCGGACCTGAAGCTGTTTCTGGAGTTCGAGCGGAAGCAAACGACTGCACCGCATAAGCTGACCAACCCGGCCGGGCACTACCGGCGCGCAGTGCAGAAGTTCTATGAAACTCGCGCCAAGAAGCGCGACTGGGACATGCGGGAGCAGATGCGTGCTCTCGAAGCGAAGATCGGTTCGACCCGCGACGACACCGAGCGGCCTACGTGTCCGCTTTCGCGTTGCAACGGCACAGGGGAGGTCTACGACTCGGCGGGTTTAGTTTCGGCGTGTGAATGCCCTTTGGGCCAGCAACTCTCGCCAAAGGTGCTGGCTCTCTTCGAACAGATGAACGCCTTCCGTACGCCGCAAAACGGCCACGGCGAAGCAGAGAAGAGTTATGGCACGGTTTGAGAAAGATTGTCTCTACATGCAGAGACAATTGAATGCAAGCGTGGGCAGTGGGATAAATCCCCGCCTGATTCTACTGCTCAGCGGATTTTCGGACAACGCGAGGCGAGGTTTTTCCAAGTGGTTCGTAATAGGAGACTCTCATCTCGGGGTGATTGTGATTTCAATTTGATTTCACATTACGAAATATGCCGGAGAACTCAGCTTTGAACGGCCACGCAAACGCGATCTCTCAACATCTCGGGTATGTCGTTATCTGCGCGATACATAATGACAGATTGTTTCGTATAATCAACCTCAACAACGGCGTCGGTGCCCGCTTCAAGATACAAACCAACCTTCTGCAGGGGACGAGATTTGCGTTCAGAGGTGAAATGACCTCGATAACAAAGAACTGGCGCTCGAAGTAGCCGTCCGATTTAGCGGTCTTGTCGTATTCTTCTTTCCTAATAACCATTACGGCCGGGCCCGGTATCAAAACTTTCCAGCGATTGAAAGCGCCAGCCCATCTCCCGAACGACCTCCATATCCGGGAATTGCTCTTCGACCAAGGTTTGCAGGTAATCGAGTACGACGCCATGCAAAAACTTTGCGAACGGCGACAAGACGCGTTCTCCCTCGATGAGTTCGTCCTTGAAACCGATAGACCTCGGGAAGCTCGCTGTACTCACCTGCTGTGAGCTTTTGGGTCAATCGGGGGGCTACACCGACATCGGTATTCTAGTTTGCGGCAATTTGCGGTGTAAAGGCTGGCGACGCCGCGCATCTGTTCTGCCGATAGTCAGACCATCCGATCATCATCGGGCTCCTCGTCTGGTAGGCTGCATGGAATGGAACCAAGTCGTCGAGACATCCTGCGCACCGCACCGCTAGCAGCACTCGCCAACCGGGAGGTATGGAGTAGTAGCCCAACCCACCCACGCTCTTCTCCGAAAGAGGCCAAACCAAAGTGGTATCGTTCCTTGCTGGTGGGAATGGAAATCGGCCCTACGGGGGCCAACGACAAAGATTCGATTTACATGTCACAGGCCAATGGCGCTGAATGGGTGCGGGCGCTGGGAAGGGCTGGTGCGCAATACGGGGTCATCTTCATGAAGGATCAAAACTTCGCGTACTATAACTCGCGGATTGCTCAGAAGTGCCCCAATCTTGGCTCTCGAGATTTGCTGTCGGAATGCGTAACGGCGGGTCAGCGTGAGGGAATTCCGATCATCGCCTACTGCCAGATCCAGTACGACACGTCAGCGTGGGCAGCGCATCCGGATTGGCGCATGAAAGATGTGAACGGCAAAGATATCAAAGGAAGGCTGTGTTACAACTCGGCCTACTTTGAATACAACCGGCAGATTGCAGCCGAGATGCTGGAATACGGCATCAGCGGCTTCCATTTCGATATGCTCGATTTCGGATTTGGACCGCCGGTGGGGTGCTGGTGTGAGCATTGCCAAACAGCGTTCGAGCAGCAACACGGAACCAACCTGCCGCACGGAACCACATGGGATGGCGACTGGGACAAGATGCTTCAGTTCCGCTGCGATTCAAACACACATTTCTGCCAAAAGCTCCAAGATTCGGTCCACAAGCAGCGACCAGGAGTCTCTGTGGACTTCAACTATCACGGGTATCCGCCGTTCTCGTGGTACCCAGGCGAAAAACCTGTGGAGCACGCGAAGAACGGCGACTTTGTCACAGCGGAGGGCCTTCCATGGGTTTTCGGTAACTACAATCCAAGTCTTCTGTCGCTCTTCATGGAGGGCGCCCGCCTGGGAGGCCCCATACAAGTAGCGACTTCGCGATCGGTGTACAACTATCACGATTTCACCCTTCGGCCTACCGCTGACATGGAGTGGGAGGTCTTTACCTACATGGCCCACGGGGCGCAATGCACGATCGTCGACAAGGCGAACTATGACGGCACGCTCGACGGCGTTGTGTACGAGCGGATCGGTCGAATTTTTAGAGCGGCGCGCGATCGGGGAGAGTACTTTGGACAGACACCGGTTCAGGATGTCGGGTTGTATTACTCCAGCCGAAGCCGTGACTGGTATGGCCGCACCGACACTGAGAAATACACGGCGGCCTTCTGCGGCGCTCACAAAGCGTTGGTGCAGGCCCATATTGCGTTCGGGACGGTCATGCAGGAAAACGCCTCCGACGAACGCCTCCAGCAATTTCCGGTAATCTATGTTCCGAATGCCGCGATACTTAGCCCACAGGAGGTTGAAAAATTCACGAGGTATGTCGAAGGAGGCGGAAAGTTACTCATTACCGGGCTAACGGGACTCTACGACCTGCAAGGCAACTTGCAGGAGATGTCAAGCATTGCAGATCTCGCCGGCGTAAGGCTTCAACGCGTACAGCAGGATTTCCCCGACAACTACCTGCGGTTGCCCTCTTCCCTGGCGAACGGAGCGGGCCGATTCCTGACCGCGGACATCGCGTGCGACTGGCCCATTTTGACTTGGGCTCCAATTGCTCTCTACGAGCCCAACGGCGCAGAAGCATTCGGTGAGCTTCTGGTTGCCTATCGATCCCTAGACAATTCATGGAGCCGCCATATGTCGCCGGACAAGGTGGCGGGATCGGCCGTTTTTATACACCAGCGAGGTAAAGGCAAGGTCGTTCTGGTGCCCTGCATGCCGGATACCGCGTACATTCAACGCTATCGCATGCCGGAACACCGGAATTTGCTTCGGAATTTGGTGTGCTACCTGAATCCCACGCCGGTAGTGCAGATCGAAGCGCCCGCCAGTGTGGAGGCGGTTGTCACCCGCGATTCGCAAAAGAACCGTTTATTGATTCATCTCATTAGTTTTTCTGCTCCGCCTACGGCAACCAGCGCGCCCTTCGATAAAGGCCGCGAGGTGCTGCCCCCCTCTATGGAGGAACCCATGCATTATGAAGCGCGAATCCAGATACGCCATGCGTTCTCGGAAGTGAAATGCGTCGGAAACCAATCGTCCGCGGCTGCGAGGGGCACAAACATCCACCTAGTCACGCGTGAAGTGCACGCGTTACTGATGGTTCAGCTGTGAAGAGCAGGGGGCTCTGCCAAATACAGGGCGTTGGCAGCGTGTACTGATTTGTGTACATCTACGGTATAACCAAGCGCTGTCGACTGCTTCGCAGGATTCACATACTCGGCTTACCGGCTTCTGCAATTCAGTACTTGATCCAGCGCCACGAGATCGCCAAGCCAACGGCGCTCGACGCCGACGCCGATCGTGTTCCACCAACCGGCCAGTTCGTGGCCAAGGATCTTTGGCGATGCGGCCAGCGATATGGAAACTCGCGACTTGTTGAGGCGATAGTTGGCTTGGCCCTGGTAAACATGGAGATCCGTGCCGCACAATCCCACCGACGCAACGTGGGCAAACATGAAAGACCGCTGACCTCCGGGCGGGTCAAGTCGGTCAAATCGAACGCCCTCACGGGTGAGGGCCTGTGCGCGCATACAAGATTAACTTGACCTTGTGCTCAGGCGGGCAACGAACACGCTTTCGGTGTCAAATTTCCGATTGACGAGCTTCCGGTCCGATGGTATGATCTCTCCATCATTTGTTCCCTTGGGAGCTAAACATGAAGGTCTCAGCAGTTACGGTGTGTGCGGTCGTAGGAATCCTCGCCCTCGCAAACGTCTGTTTTGCCCAGGCAGGGTCGAGTGCGCGACTGAGCGGGCAAGTCGCCGATTCAACCGGGGCCGCGATGCCAAACGTCAACATCGATGTTGAGGACCTGGCAACCGAAACGCACCGTACAACAATATCGAACGATCAGGGTCTGTTCAGCCTGGATGTCCTGCCGCCCAGCAATTACAAGCTAACAGCCACCTCGAAAGGGTTCAAGACAGAAGTCATTTCTCCCATCACGTTACTGGTGGCTCAAACGCGAAATATTTCCGTCACATTAGAGCCCGGAATGTTATCGCAGCAGGTGACAGTAGAAGGCGCGGCTACGCCGCTGGATACGGAGACATCGTCCCTCGGCAATGTAATTGCGGAAAATACAGTACGGCAATTGCCGTTGCTGCTGCGCGATCCGACCCAGCTAGTCACTCTGACCGCGGGTGTCACGTCCGATCACAGGCAAGAGGGAGCAACGGCCCCAGGTTCAAACCTCGGTGGGCTTTCGTATCAAGGACGCCTGGCTTTCGAGATCAATGGCGGTTGGCGCTCACAAGCCGTCTCAATGGTAGACGGAGTAGACGTGACGATTTCGGCAGGTAGTTTTTTGTCGACGCCTATACAACCTACTTCCGATATTACACAAGAATTTAAGGTCCAGACGACGAACATGCCCGCGGAGTTCGGTCGCGGCGCAGGCGTCGTCAACATAGTTACTCGCAGCGGCAGCAATGCCTTCCATGGATCTGCGTTCGAATTTCTGCAGAACAATGACCTGGATGCGAATAACTTCTTCAGCAATAGAGCCGGCCAACCATTGCCACACCTTGAACGTAACCAGTTTGGATTCGCAGTAGGAGGACCTATTTGGAAAAATAAGGCCTTCTTCTTTGTGGATTCCGAGTGGTTAAGACAAGCAAATCTCGACGCGATTTCTACCCAAGTTCCGACGCAAGCTCAGCGGAACGGCGATTTCTCGGGATTGTACAGCGCAAATGGAACCGCGATTACTGTGTACAACCCCTTTTCAACGTTCACCGGGCCGACCGGGCAAGTTTTGAGGAACCCATTTCCAAACAACCAGATTCCGCCCAACCTAATTACACCTTTCGCCGCGCAGATATTCAACTACTACCCTTTGCCCAATAATCCCGGCGTCCTGGGTCCTAACGGCGTTTACACTGGGATTGGCAATTATTTCGTAGCCGGTACTCAACGGTCGAGCTACGATCGCACGGACGTCAAAGGTGATTACAACATCAACTCAAGAAACCGTATTATGGCCAGGTTTTCGCGTGACTACTATTTGATCAACTCGGTGGACGTGTTTAACAACATTGCATCGCCAAACTCTCTCAGCACGCGGAACAACGATCAACCTGGATATAGCTCCGTGCTGTCCTGGACTTCCACTCTCTCTCCAACGCTTGTTCTGACTCAGTCTTTAAGTTGGTCTCGTATTGTTGATGACTCAAATTCTAGATCGAGGGGGTTTAATACAACCCAGTTGGGTGGTCCGTTTGCCAATGGAGCCATTCAGACGTTTGCAAATCAGTTTACAGGTGGCACCACGTTTCCGAATATTACGCCGTCGGGCTATGCGCCCCTCAGTGACGGATTCGGAAACAACTTTTCCGAGCCCTTCTCCAATTACCAGTATTCAATTGGTGTGATGAAGACGGTGGGAAGGCATACAATATCGGCGGGCTTTCAGGGCATCTTACTTCAGGGGGCAGATAACCTATTCAAAGGATTCGGTGGCACGTTCAGCTTTACAGGGGCCTTTACCTGCGGACCCAATCCGCTGGTGTGCTCTGCAAATACGGGTAATGGCATTGCGGATTTACTTGTTAACACGGTGGATGGGGGCAGCATGAATGCGGCGTTTTCGTCGCTATACAGCGGTAAATATCTGGCCTGGTACGTACAGGATGATTTTCGCGTCACATCTAAGCTAACTCTTAATCTGGGCTTCCGGTACGACGTAAACACGCCTTTCACTGAACGGTACAACCATCAATTTCAGCTCAACACACAGGTGGCGAATCCGATTGGCAGTCTTACTGGTCCCAACACAAATGGCCAGACTTTGAATCAGTATTTCCAGAGTCTTGCGAATCACCCTCTGGTCGGCGGAATCGTGTTCCCTAACTCACCCGGTGCCACGGGCAGAGGAATCGTTCCCACTGATTGGAGCAACTGGGCTCCGCGTTTGGGAATTGCGTACCAAATCAGGAACAAACTTGTTTTTCGAGGCGGTTACGCCAAGCTCTATTTGCTGTCTGGCGAAGCTCCGGGACCTTCATCTCCCGGCGATGGACCGTTTGGTGCAACGACCAACATTATCTCAACGATCAACGGGATCAATCCAATTGTCACTTTGTCAAATCCGTTTCCGAACGGATTCCAAACACCCTTGTACAATTCACAAGGCCTAACGAGCTTATTGGGAACCTCTTTCAATGTAGGATCTTCCCAGGGCAGGACGCCCTATCAACACCAGTGGAATGCCGGGTTCGAGTATCAGTTAGGACAAAATTCAATGGTGAGCGTGGCCTATGTCGGATCAAGCTCACATCGCCTCCAATGCCCGTTCTTCAGTTGCGGTAACGTTGTTCCGCCCCAGCTTGTAGCGCAATATGGCAGCCAAGTTGTCCAGACCGTAGCCAATCCGTTCTATGGTGTCATTACGAATCCGTTAGCGGCGTTGAGCGCACCTACAGTTCAGCTCGGACAGTTACTGAAACTGTGGCCGCAGTACAGCGGTCTTTCGTTTGTTCTTCCTGGCTATCAAGGACTGACAGTCGACACGTTCCACTCCAACTTCAACGCTCTGGAGGTGCAGGCGAATCGGCGGTATTCGCAAGGCCTCACGTTAACTGCCGCATTCACATGGTCCAAGAATCTTACCAATGCCGATGCACCCGACTCAGGTTACCTTGGTCCCGCAGCCGGTTATCAGAACCAATACAACTTCAACGGCGAGTATTCCCTCTCTGCTTCCGACATACCGTACCGTTTGGCCGTCGGGTACGTATATGACCTGCCATTCGGGAAAAGAAAGGCGATCGGGAGTAACTGGTCGGCACCCGTAAACGCGATCTTGGGAGGATGGCAAGTAGCCGGGGATACGGTGTTTTCAGGTGGATATCCTACTCCTATTTCCCAAACCGGAGTTACTACTGGGGCTTTTGGCGGTGCGAATCGTCCCAATCTAGTCGGTAATGCGTGTTATGACAACGGAGCAGGCCGATCACGTACCGCTAAAATTGCTCAGTGGCTGAATCCAAATGGATTCGCTCACAATCCCAACTTTACATTCGGCAATGCTCCACGCGAGCTGTCCTGTCGCGGCGATGGGATTAAGAATACAGATCTATCGGCGATTAAGTTCTTCGGCTTTACAGAAAAGGTGAACATGGAGTTCCGAAGCGAATTTTTCAACATTTTTAATCGCACACGTCTCGCGGCTCCAAATACGAGCTTCGGCGGTAGCTCATTTGGCGTGATAACGAGTACGTTAAATACACCTCGAATCATCCAATTCGGACTGAAGCTTAACTTCTGATACGCGGGGCCTGAAGGGTGCTGGTCTCGATGAGTCGCCTGCGGCTGACGCGCCGGGTTATTATTCCTGGTCTCATCGGCTGTCTCGGCGAATTCGGCTCCGCGGCTCCTAAACTGAGCCGTGTGCCTTCTATCATTCGCATGGATTCCGAGTTCGATACGGTTGTGCCTCCTGACGCGCGGATCGAAACAGTTGTCTCCGGCTTCGGTTTCACTGAGGGTCCAGTATGGGTTCGTGATGGGCAGTATCTTCTGTTTTCCGACATTCCGCGGAATGAGGTGATGAAGTGGTCTCAGCGTAGCAGTGTAAGTGTTTTTCTGAAAGTCTCCGGATATTCCGGATCGCGGCCGAAAGGGGAGGGAAGTAATGGACTAGCGCTCGATCCGCAGGGCCGCCTGCTGTTATGCGAGCACGGGAACCGGCGTGTATCCCGTCTCGAGGAGAACGGAAGCAAGACCACGCTGGCGGATCGCTACGAAGGCAGGCGGCTGAATAGCCCGAATGACCTAGTGGTTCTACCCGACGGCGATGTCTATTTCACGGATCCGCCGTTCGGGTTACCGCTAAAGGAAAAAGATCCCCAGAAAGAACTCAGTGTCGGCGGCGTTTACGAGTTACCGCAGAAAGGAGCGCTTAGGCTGCTGGTCAGCGACTTAGATTTTCCGAACGGACTTGCGTTCTCGCCGGACGGGCGCGCGCTATACATTTCTGTGTCGAAGGCGTCACATGCAGTTCTGATGAAGTATGACGTGCGACCGAATGGCAGGCTCGGTTCCGGACAAGTCTTTTACGACATGACGGACGCGGTTAGTAAGTATCCTGGACTGCCGGACGGACTCAAAGTGGACCGCAAGGGCGATTTGTTTGCGACTGGGCCGGGAGGAGTGTATGTCATTTCCAGTTCAGGTAAGTTACTGGGACGAATCGATGCCGGCGAAACAGCGGCCAACTGCGCCTGGGGCGACGACGGGTCAATGTTATACATCACCGCATCGACGAGCGTCATGCGGATTCGGACCACGACCCAAGGAGCCGGATGGAAATAGCGCGACTGTCGGCGACGCTTTATTGACGCGAAGGCGAGTCGTGATTGGCTTCGTTCATGGCTCGTTCCGCGGAAGAACGTTGTTTGGCGATAGCCTGGCGAAAGCGCACGAGCCAACGCGCCGCTTCGGATGAATTTCCAAGCTCCTTATAAGTCTTACTGAGCTGAAAGAGAACGGCGGGCTCGGTATCGCCCTTGATCTCAACCGCTAGAGAGAAAGCCTTAGCGGCGTTCGGGTAATCACCGAGCTCAAAATCCACTTTCCCCAACGCACGCAGAGCCTCATAGGAATGAGGATCGATCGTCAGGGCGCGATTGAGATACATAGCAGCCGTTTTAGGATCATGCAGATCGGCATAAGCCTGTCCCATCCGCTGCAAGGAGACCAGTGCATACGGGTTGATCCGGCTCTCCGCTTGATACTCCGGAATCGCGCGATCATATTCATGCCGGCTCATGAAGATATTCCCTAGACTTTCGTGAAGTTGCGGGGCATCGGGCTTTTGAGCCAGCGCCAGATGAAATTCATTCATCGATCCATCATCGTCGCCCATTGCCAGCGAGTACTCGGCCCTCAATTGACGGACACGATAGGAGTCAGGAGAAGCAGTAAGAAAGCGATCCAGTGTTTGGAGAGCGAGCGCCTCCGACGACTTTCCAAACCAATACCAGTAGGAAGCATTTTGGGGAGAATGGCTAAGCAGCTTGCCGGCGAGATTCCATGCCTCGGACAGCCGGTTCGTTTGGAGATCGGCTCGGATGGCAGCTACGTCCGGGCCTGGGGCGGGGACGGGCGCTTTCTCATCCCGGAGAGCTTTGAGAAACGGCGACTTTGCGTCGCTGCTGCGTATCGCCTCATAGCTTTTGAAGAGCAGCTTGCTATAGGCCCGGCTCTGATAGAACAATAGCTCTGAATCCTGGGGACTGATTTGGTGAGCGAGCGCTAACTGCCGCACCGTCTCTCTAAAATTGCCGAGCTCGTAATAACTCATCCCAAGCCACTTCAAGGCAGTCGCGTCATTGGGGGAAAGGGCGAGCGCGGCTTTGAAATGCGGAATGGCTTCCGTTGAACGAGCCGTAAGATAGTAGTCGATTCCGAGAAAGAGCTGCGGCGCTACTAAGTTCGGGCTGAGCTTCGAGGCATGCAAGAAAGCCTCGATTGCACGTGGATATTGTTGGTCGAAGTGATACATCATGCCGAGATTGCTGTACGCTTCAGCAACCGGGGCAAGCCTGGTAATCGCTTCCCACTCCCGGGCAGCCGTCTTGAAATCGCGTTGTTCCTGCGCCTCGCGTGCTCTCTCGGAATGCGCCGCCAGGGCGGACTGCTCACCTTGCGCAAAGCAGAGCTGCGCGAGGACGACCCATCCAAAAAGCCCCCGCATCGGTTCTCAATGCGGAGCCGACGCGCCGGCGAGCGGCTGATGACTCTCCATAAGGGCGCGGGCCATGGAATCCAAATGGACTTGCATGGCGGCACGAGCACCGGATTGGTTGTGCTGGACGATCGCGAATAAGATGTCACGATGCTGCTTGATGACGTATTCGGCGATACCTTCCTGAGTGATGGTGTTTTGTATCCATTGGCGCATCAGATTACGAATGAGGTGCAGCGCGTTAATAAGGATGCGATTGTGGGCCGCGGCGCCGATGGCCAGATGGAAATTTACGTCCGCTTCCAGGAAGGCCTCGGGGCGGTTGACCGCCTTTTCCATCTCTTTCAGATAGTTTTTGAGTGCCTGTATGTCTTCGTCCGTGGCGCGCTCAGCGGCGAATCCGGCGATCTCCACTTCCATGAGCCGCCGCGCCTCCACCAGCTCGCGCACGCTATCCTGATCGCTTCCCATGATGGCCCACAGGAGCGGGCGGGAGAAAAACTCGGACCGGTTGCAGACAAAGGTGCCATCCCCGAGGCGAGTTTCGATCATACCCATGATTTCCAGGGCTTTGAGCGCTTCCCGGAGGGAAGCTCTTCCGACACCGAGCCGTTGACACAACTCGCGCTCGGCCGGAATCCGTTCACCCACAACCCAGTCCCCCCGCATCAGGTGCCCCACGAGCTTACGGCAGATATCGGTGGTCAGGGTGGTGCGGCCGCCAATAGGAGTTAGAAAGTTCTCCGGCACGACACTCAATTGTACTACCAGCAGATGTGCAGACGGCCGGGCCCACGAGCCAGGGGCAAAGGGATGCTATCGCGTTGAAATTACGGGCTTCAAGTGGTATGATCCCCAGATCATCATATCTGAGGAGATCACATGCTGAAGCGACACCTCGTTGGTCTGTTGCTAGCGGTTACGGCGCTTTCAGAGCTTTCGTACGGACAAGTTTCCACAGCCTCCATCACCGGCACGGTGCAGGACGTGTCGGGCGCCACGGTCGCAGACAGCCAATTAACCGCCACTGATCGAGATACCGGGATCAGCCGCACCGTGACCAGCGGTCAAGACGGAAGGTTTACTATCCCCTCGCTGCCGGTGGGCGTCTATTCGATAGAGGTGACGAAGACGGGCTTCGGAACCTTCCGGCAAACCGGCATCGTACTGGAAGTGTCCGAAGCGGCATCGATACCGATCGTTTTGAAGCCGGGCGATGTTTCCCAGTCGGTCACTATCAAGGCGGATGCCGAGATGGTCAATCCCGTCGAGAACAGTCTGGATCGTGTTGTGGGCCAGCGGCAAGTGGAGGATCTGCCGCTCAACGGTCGCAACCCTGCGAACCTGGTTTTTCTGACGGGCGGAGCTGCCAACCCGCTGCAAAATTCGAACAATGACACGGGCAATCCCGCTTTGCAGAGCTCCCTGGTCTTCCCGACTGAGATCTCGCCCGCAATCCACGGCGTCCGGGCGGGGAGTGTCTACTTCTCGCTGGATGGAGCGAATAACGTCGATCCTTATCAGGTCTCTGGAGGTCCGTTCCCCAATCCGGATGCTACCGAGGAATTTACCATTGTAAGTGGGAACTACGGCTCACGATATGTCTCGGCAGCCGGCGGAGCCGTCAACATAGTTACTAAATCGGGCACTAACGCCTGGCATGGAAATCTGTTTGAGTTTATTAGAAACGGCGACTTAAATGCGAGAAACTTTTTTTCGCCCACTCCGGATGTACTGAAACGAAATCAATTCGGGGGCACGATTGGCGCTCCGATTATCAAGGACCGCTGGTTCATCTTTGGCTCCTATCAAGGTACGCGGCTGGCCAATGAAGTGACGGGTCTGACGGCTTTTGTGCCAACCGCAGCCGAGCGAGCGGGGGATTTCTCGGGGATTTCAAAATCTCTTAACAATCCAGCGTCGGGTCACGCCTTCGCGGGAAATCAAATTCCAGCGTCCCAATTCGATCCGGTGATCACCAGGCTGCTCAACTACATTCCTGTGCCGAATAATTCGACAGGAAAGCTACTCTATGCTCAACCGCAGGATCAGCAGGACAATCAATACGTCGTGAAGACCGATTACTATGCCGGTAAGCACAGACTATTTGCACGCTACTTTTTCGAAAAGTTTACCTGGCCGGGAGTCGGGATCCTGAATGGCGACATCATTCCCGCTGCCCGCGGGCAAATTCACGCCTGGAACAACGGCACCATCGGCGACACGTGGACCCCGACTGCCAACCTGGTGAGCGAATTCCGGATTAGCCTGGTTCGCGACCAAAGCGAAACCTACGCGGGAGAAAGCAACCTTACCTTTACGAACCTGGGCGCGGCGATTACTCCCGGCCAATATCCCAGCATCCAGCAACTCGCGGTGTCGGGATTCTTCAGCCTTGCGCCAGGGAACGTCAACAACAGCCCGCGCCGCACGATTGATGTTGCCGAGGATCTCAGCTTAATTAAGGGAAAACATCAGCTAGCGTTTGGAGCCGAAGTGCAGCGAATAAAACAGCAAGAAGCCTCCGACAGCGGGCAGAACGATGCGCCCACGTTTAGCGGGGTGATATCGGGAAATGCGATGTCGGACTTTGTTCTTGGACAATTAGGAAGCTTTGTCCAGGGAAGCGGAATTTATATGCAAGCCCGAGGTGTGCTGACCGGGTTTTATGTTGAGGACAGGATGCATGTCAGTCGGCGGCTAACGACCACATTGGGAGTGCGGTGGGATCCTTATTCGCCATTCCATTCTGAGAATAAAAGCATTCAGTGCTTTCTTCCCGGCCAGAAGTCTGCCGTTTATACAAATGCGCCAATTGGTTTAGACTATCCCGGCGATCCCGTTTGTAACTCCTCCGGAACACATACCAGCCTTGCGGATAACTTTCAACCCCGGGTCGGCTTTGCCTACCAGCTGGACTCTTCCGGGAAGACAGTTGTCCGCAGCGGTTATGGGATTTACACCCAACAGTTTCCGATGGCCAGCTTTCTTGGATTTGGAAAAGCTCAGCCATTTCAGAAAACATTTACACTGACCAATCCAGGAACGATTTCCAATCCTTGGCAAAACTTTCCGGGCGGTAATCCGTTTGCGGCCGGGTTCCAACTGACGGGCGGCTCCCTGCCCCCGTCGAATGCTACGTTTATCGAGCCAGGCACGGCTTACTCGCTGATACAGAACTATCATCTTGCCTATATTCAGCAATGGAGCCTTATTTTCGAGAGACAGCTCACCGCCAACGACGCACTGTCCCTTGCCTACATAGGCACCAAAGGAACGCACTTAAGCTTGATAGGCGATGACAATCAACCAGTCTTCATTCCGGGCGCCTCTTCGCCCACCAACGCTCAGCAGAGGCGCCCCTATCCGGGCATTGGGCAGATCCTGGTTCAAAAGGACTGGGGTAATTCGAGTTATAACGGCGTGGAGGCGACTTACAGGCACCGGCTCAAAGCCGGCCTGACGTTGTTTTCCACGGTGACCTGGAGTAAGAATATAGACGACAGGTCCGCGCCGGCAAACTTGTCTCTGGCGGGCGCGAGCGAGTTAGCGGACCCGAGTAATCCATCGCTGCGCCGGGGTCTTTCCGATTTCGATCAGAACTATACGTGGCGCACGAGCAGCGTTTGGGACATACCGTATCGCAAGCAGGCCACGCGCGTGGAGCGCCTGTTATTGGCCTCCTGGGAGGCGACTGGCATTCTGACGGTCGACGCGGGATTTCCGTTCAGCATCTCGTCTCCTTTGAATAACTCATTAACCGGACTGGGGCAAGATTACGCAGACGTGGTTCCCGGGACCTCGATCAACCTGAGTGGAAACAGATCAGAACAGGCGAAAATTGCCGAGTACTTCAATGTGCTGGCGTTCACGGGAAACCGGCTTGGGACATTCGGCAACGCCGGACGGAATATTTTGCAGGCGCCAGGACTGACGAACCTTGATTTCTCGCTGATGAAGCGATTCTTCATCGCAGAACGCGCAAACTTTCTCTTTCGGGCTGAGGCCTTCAATGCGCTGAACCATCCTGAATTTCTTCCGCCGGGTAGCGGCCTAAACTCTGCAACGTTCGGACAGGTAACCAGCGCTCGGGACCCGCGCATTTTCCAGCTTTCGCTGAAACTGAATTTCTAGAAACTCTGTGCCGGCTGAACATGTAACCAGGCCCTGAGAACTCATGGGCGGGTTGACAATTCTGTCTGGGGAGAAGACATGCTGCCTTTCATGAGAGCCGTTGTTTATGCGCAATTCTTTACTTTTGCGCAGACAGCGGCTCCTGCTATTCGCGTGGATCTGAGCGGTTTCGACCAATCCGCAAAATTTGCCGTGACACCCGGGGAGAATTCGGTGGCCGTCGAATGGAGCGGGGCACAAGGCTCGTCGATGCGCCTGGTTCTGAACCTGGCAACACCCGATCGGCTGATCAAGGAACTCTCTGTTGCGAGCGGGCCCAATGGATCGCGGGGAATCGTTCTTCAAGATGCGGCGCCTGCCTATTCAGTTTATGTGGGACGGCGGCATGGCAGCTGGGAAGACAATTACTTTGACAATCCATCGACACGGCCGCGCGAAATCGATCAATACGCGAGCAAACTAATTCCGGAGGATTGCCGCGTAGGCAGCGACGGCAATTGGCTGCATATCACGCTTCCGGGTTTATGGATGGGAATCTTCCACGGCGATCTTGTTTTCACGCTGTACGCGGGTAGCAACTTAGTGAAGCAGGAGGCCGTTGTAGCAACTCAGGAGCCGAACATAGCGTATTACTACGATGCCTGGCTAAACAAGTGCTCGACGAATCAGTTGAATCATCTGCTGTGGCTCAGCGATGAGGACAAATTCGAAGAGCATATCCTGCTGAGTGACATCGATCTCGAAGGACCCCATCTGAAAGTGCATCGACGCACACTGATCGCGCACGGGCCCGGAGGAAGCCTGGCCGTCTTTCCTCCTCCGCATCAATATTTTTTTGCGCGCGACGAGACGAATAATTACGGGAATCTTTGGTACCAGCTTTACGCTATTAATGCGGATCTCAAGTTAGGAGACTTTTTCAGATTCGGAATCCGGCAAACGCCCTATTCAGAGGAAGCCAATAAAGCACCGCTGGTGAATGCACCTCCCGGAACGGTACAACACATGGCGATGTTCTGGTACGTGGGAGCGGGGCCGGCACGTGAGACTTTCGACCGAGTATCTGCCTACACGCACGACGATAGCTTCGTTCCATTACCGGGAAGGAAGACGTTCACTTCTCACTATCATCTGGCGGCGGTGATGGATTGGCGACGCCGGAACCGCGAAAACTACACGCCGGACTTCGTCACGATGTTCAAGAAGATGGGTGTGAACATGGTAGATCTGATGGACTTTCATACCGATGGACACGCGCGGGATGTGGGAGAAACTCGGCTAGGTGAATTGAAAGATTACTTCGATCTGACCCGGTTACTCTCCGGTCCGGACTTCTTACTGCTGCCAGGCGAAGAACTGTGGGATTACTTCGGCGGCCACTGGAGCATTCTGCTTCCCAGGCCGACTTACTATTTCCTCAGGCGCGCTCCGGGCCAGCCTTTCGTAGATACCGTGGGACCCGCAGGGAAGGCGTATCGCATAGGAAGCGCGGAGGACATGCTGGAGGTGATCCATCGCGAGCATGGAGTTGCCTGGCAGACGCATCCGCGCACGAAAGGGTCGGTCGGATTTCCCGACATAAACAAGGACAAGTTCTTTTTCCGCGACCCGGCTTGGCTGGGCGGCGGATTTAAGGCGATGCCGAGCGACTATTCCTCGCCCAGGCTTGGAGAGCGCGCCCTGAACCTGCTGGATGACATGAACAACTGGGGCGATCGTAAATTTCTGATCGGCGAAGTAGATGTTTTCAAGCTGAACCACACGCATGAGCTGTACGGCCACATGAACATTAACTATGTGAAGCTCGATCGTGTTCCGCAGCACCCGGATTGGTCAAAGCTGACGGAGGCTCTGAGTAGCGGCGACATTTTCGTAACCACCGGGGAGGTTTTGATCCGCAACTTCACGATCAATGGCGTTGCGGGAGGAGGATCGGCGAAGCTTGGGCCGGCTGGCCGCATCACCGCGGAAGCGGACATGGAATGGACGTTCCCGCTGAACTTTTGCGAGCTGGTGTGGGGCGATGGAACCAAAACTTTTCGGAAAATTGTTCCCGCGCACGAGACCTCTGAATTCGGGCGAAAGACGATTGCGATTACCACGGATGCACCTAACGCCAAGTGGGCGCGGCTAGCGGCGTGGGACACAGCGGCAGACGGAGTGCTGACGGAACCGATTCGTTTTGACGGCGCGCAATGAAGGTTTTGTTAGTCGGAGAATTCGCCGCAGCCGGACAGCCTCTGCTGGAACGCTTTCTCAAGCGCGCGTGTCACATCGTCGCCTGCGGCGGAACATTCGACGAGCTCCGTACAGCGGCTGAAATTCGCGATGCCGAAGTGGTGGTCGGAAAGCCGTTTACTCGAACGATGGCTGAGCGGGCCGCGAAGCTGCAGTTGATCCAGAGCACGGGCGCTGGAATGGATCGGTATGACCCCGAAAATTTCCCGAACGGCGTTCGGCTCTGCATCTCACCTCATCACGAAAGCGCCATGGCGGAGTACGTGATTCTGGTCATGTTGGCTTTGGCGCGGCGTCTGCTTCAGTTTGACGCGCGACTTCGTCAGGGATCGTGGGGAGATAGCTGCATATTCAGTCCGCTGCTCGGGACGGATGGAATTAGGGGGAAACTCGCCGGCCTAATCGGGTTCGGACGAATCGCTCGTGAAGTAGCGCGACTTGGCAGCGCGCTCGGAATGCGAATCCAGGCGATTCGAAGCAAAGTTTCGAGCGAGTCCGAAGCAGATCTCGAGTTTTGTGGAGGCCCGGCGGATCTTCCTCTTTTACTGAAGAGCTCCGATTATCTGGTTGTCACCTGTCCGCTGACTTCGACAACGGAAGGGCTCATCGGAGCGGCGGAACTTACTCAGATGAAACGGGACGCGTACCTGATTAACGTTTCGCGCGCCCGAATTGTTCGGGAGGCGCCCTTATACGAAGCACTGAAGGCCGGAACAATTGCGGGAGCGGCGCTCGACGTCTGGTACCGGTATCCGGAAGGGCCGCTGGATGTACCGTGTTTCCCGTCCGAGTACTCGTTTGAGCAGTTGGATAACGTAATCATGACGCCGCATATCTCCTGTTGCACGCACGCGACGGCCGAAGCGCGATGGCGCGATATCGCTTTCAACATCGATCACGTGGACGCGAGCGAACCGCTGCGCAACGAGGTGATATTAACGGTCTAGACGGAAGGAAATGAAGCGAAACCCGGAAGTGGAAAAACGCTCAATACTCCCCACCAGGAGGCAGGCCGCTCTAGGCTTGTTGGGAGTGCCATTCGGTGTCGGAGTGGCTAATAGCGCTCCAGCAAGGATCGATTCGACGGTCAACGGCGTCAGCATCGGCGCGCAAAGTTATAGCTTTCGCGATCGAGGATTGGACGCGTGTATTCAAGCGTATTTCGATTGCGGTCTCGGTTATGCCGAACTATGGCATGGACACCTCGAGCCCAAGAACGGCGATTTAAGGCGATGGAGGAGGTCGGCGCCGGAGTCGTTCTTTAAGGATGTGCGCACGAAGTTCGATCGGGCGGGCGTGCGCCTCATCGCGTGTAGCTTCGATATCGATAACAGCTTTAGCGATGAAGAAATCGATCATGTTTTCAAAATGATCCACTGGATGGGATTAAAGCAGATGACAGTCTCACCAAAGCTGGACGTTGTCCCGCGACTGGATCGGTTTGCGAACAAATACAAGATCTACGCCGCTATTCACAACCACGCTACGAGGAAACATAACGACCTATCCACGCCTGCGGATTTCGAAACAGCTTTGCGGAACCGTTCTGCGTACATACGCGTGAACTTAGATATTGGTAATGCGACTGCGGCCGGATGGAACCCGGTGGATTACTTCCTCGAGCATCAAAGTCGAATCAGCGTTCTGCATTTGAAGGACAGCAAGGTCCCACACGGCAATCAGGAAGGCGCGACCGTTCCGTGGGGACAGGGTGACACCGATATACATAAGATCCTGACGCTGCTCAAGCAGAAGGGGTCCCACATACCAGCCAACATTGAATATCAGTACGTTTCCACGGGGATGAACCCGGTCGCGGAGGTTCGGAAGTGCTTTCAGTACTGCAAACAGGCGCTGGTGTAGGGACCCTATGAGCGGTGGACTTACACCCCGGTATGCCTGGTTTGTGGTGGACCTTCTCTGGGTAGTTGCCCTCCTGAACTACCTGGATCGCCAAGTGATTTTTTCGATTCTCCCGCTTTTGCGGAGCGATCTGAAGCTCTCCAGCATTCAAATGGGTTTACTGAGCACGGTATTTTTGTGGGTCTATGGCGCCCTCAGTCCTTTCGCCGGATACTTAGCAGATCGGTTTGGCGCGCGGCGGGTGATTCTTGTCAGTCTTTTTATCTGGAGTGTTACTACGTGGGCTACCGGCCTAAGTCGAAGTTACTCGCAACTGTTAGTGGCGCGAGGAGCGATGGGGATGAGCGAGGCGTGCTATTTGCCAGCCGGACTGGCATTGATCGCCAGCCTTCACGGACGGCGCACTCGGTCGCTAGCAACAGGCGTGAATTTCAGCGGGCTCTATATAGGACTTATCGTTGGCGGCGCGGGTGGAGCATGGGTAGCGGAGCGGTACGGATGGCGATTCCTTTTCATCGTTCTGGGAGTTGCCGGGATGGTTTATTCCATCTTTTTCAAATACGCACTGCGTCCGACTGCAGATACAAAACCGGGAAGTTCCTCTCCGCCCAGAGTGTTCTCCTCCATGGTTCAGCTGTTACGATTGCCGGCGTTCGGGATACTATGCGTTGTCTTTGCCGGCATGGCTATCGCAAATTGGCTTGTTTTCACCTGGCTGCCGGTTTTCTTGTTCGAACGTTACAAAATGAGCCTTCCTGAAGCCGGTTTCGTGGCGACCTTCTACAGTCAAGCAGGCTGCATTATCGGCATGGTGGCCGGTGGCTGGGTGGCGGATAGATGGTCGCAGAAAAGTGCCTGGGCGCGCATCGCCACTCAAGTGTTCAGCCTCGCGGCTGCGGCGCCGGCGCTGTTTCTGGTCGGTCGAGCCGGCTCGCTCGGGGTAGTTATAGCGAGTCTGATGATTTTCGGGGTCGGCCGAGCCGCTTACGACTGCAATATCATGCCTTCGCTCTGTCAGGTTGCTCCCGAGCAATTGCGCGCTACCGGATACGGAATCTTCAATTGTCTGGGCTGCATTGCCGGCGGCATTATGGCTGCGGTAGCGGGTTGGCTGAAAACGAATCTCGGGCTCGGTTATTCGTTCTATGTCGCCGCGGGCATTCTGCTTCTTTCGGCTCTCTTGCTCGCATTGCTCCCGGCGTTTCCTTCTAAGCTCATGTCTGCCGAGGGGCCCAGAGATATACCCGCATCAACCATTTCGCCGGCCATTGTATGAGCGGGTTTCAAGAGTAAAAATGCATTCGAGCGCAGGGGAAATTGGCCAGATGAATCCGGTTGAAAAGCGAACGGTGGGCCATTCGAATATCGCGGTGACGCAGCTCGGATTGGGCGGAGGGCCTCTGGCGGGATTGTTCAGTGAAGTTTCTGAAGATCAGGCCCTGACGACCATAGAACGCGCCGCGGCGCTGGGAATACGGCTGTTTGACACAGCTCCTCTGTACGGGTTCGGGCGGAGTGAGCGAAGAATGGGACGGGCGCTGGCGCAACTGGATCGAAGCTCTTACGTTCTCTCATCCAAGGTAGGGCGGCTTCTGGCGCCCCTTAGTGAGGGAGAGGAGATTTCGAGCAATTTCGCCCGTCCGCCGCGCTTCCGCCCGGTCTTTGACTTCAGCTATGACGGTGTCATGCGGTCGTTCGAGTCGAGCCTCGAACGGCTGAGTGTAGGTCGCATCGATATCCTTTATGTCCACGATCCGGATGATTACTTCGATGAAGCGATGACGGGCGCTTATCCGGCTCTCAAGCAACTGCGCTCGAGCGGAGCTGTCAGAGCAATAGGGGCAGCCATGAATCAATCGGAGATGTTATGCCGGTTTGCGCGCTGTTGTGATTTCGACTGCTTCCTGCTTGCCAGCCGATACACGCTTCTCGATCAGAGTGCACTTGCGGAATTCCTTCCGCTCTGCCTCGAGAAGAGCATTGCTGTTGTTATCGGCGGACCTTTCAACAGCGGCATTCTGGCGACGGGGGCGATTCAGGGAGCGAAATACGAATATAAGGATGCTTCGACTGATGTGCTCGAAAGGGTACGACAGATCGAGGCGATTTGCACAACCTACGATGTAGCGCTCAAGGCTGCCGCTTTGCAATTTCCAGTGGCCCATCCAGCCGTCTGCGCCGTAATCCCGGGATGCCGATCGCCGCAGGAGATGGAAGAGATCTACCGCTTAGCCGCTGTCGGAATTCCTGGAGAATTCTGGGATGCTCTGCGCCGGCAACGTTTGATACGGGAAGACGCTCCCACTCCGAAGTGACACAGCTATGGTCAAACAGCAAATGAACCCGGATACTACCGAGTTAGTCGATCTTTCTTACCCTGTATCAGCGAACACTCCCTTTTTTCCCGGAGTGAGGGGCATCGATATCGAGGTTTTGGAACGAACTGAAGATCCTCCTTCCAAAGCCCGACGCAGTCTGAATGTCAGCCGCCTGTCGATCACGGTCCACACGGGAACGCATATGGATGCACCGTTTCATTTTTTCGGTTCAGGGCTGACGATCGATCAGATTCCATTGGAGCAATGCATTGGCCGAGCGCTTCTGCTCAAGCTAACGGATGCGGGCGAGCAAGCCGAAGTCAATCTGCAGGAGATACCAGAGTTGCGCGAGAAACTGCAACGCGTTCCGAAACTGGTGTTGAACACCGGATGGTCGCAGCGCTGGGGCGATCCCGCTTACTTCACCGATCATCCGCGCCTTTCGGCGAAAGCGGCCGATTTTTTGGTGGACTGTGGCGTTCACCTGATCGGTGTCGATATGCCTTCCGTAGACAGACCTCCTTTCCCGGCGCATCTTCCTCTTTTAGGAAACGGGATTGTGATCGTGGAGAACCTCACGAATCTCGATTCCATAAAGCGCGAAGAATTCCATTTGACGGTGTTGCCCTTGAAGCTATCCGGACGGGACGGGTCGCCGGTGCGCGCGATTGGATCGTATTTGGGTTGATTCCTGTAAGAGAGCTGAAAAAGCTATTGGTCGGGAAATATGATGGTATGATATCTCCTGACCAAGCAGTGCCGCCGCCCGAACGATTTTCCGGGGCAAACCTGAAGTCCATGACTGACCAGCGTTTAATAGCGCGACCTGAGGCCTCCGTCGCTTTCGGCCGATGCGCGCCTCTACCCGAAATTGCGGCGGCCATCGAGCTGCGGCAATTCGTCTCGGCCGAGCGGGGCGCCCGGGGACTGAGTTCAGGGACCGCCACTTTCCAGCGGGGTGGTGAGCTTCCGTATCACGTTCATCCGTGCAGTGAGGCGATGACCGTCATCCATGGTGAAGCAGACGTTCGAGTAGAGGGCCGCCGCTATCTTTTAGGCGAACTCGATTCCATTCACTTTCCATCAGGCATAGCGCACAGCGTGCTCAATCCACACCCGAGTCGAGCGCTGTTAGCGCATTGGGCATTTGCGACTGAAAATCCGTGCCGCGAGGTGGTTGAGGAAAAATTTGTGCCGCAAGATCTGCGCGAGGCAGATGTGGGGGGTGAATTTCCCGAACGTATTGTGCGTTTCTCTAAGAGTGAGGTGTACGAGTTGTCGGAACGGGCGTATTTCAGCGACCTGTTCGGGAGGCGGTTCGGCGCCGTGGGAATCTGCGGAGGGTATGGGCGCTTCGGGCCGGGTGCTTCGCTGCCGTGTCATGTACATCGGTGCGACGAGTCCATCACGATCATCTCCGGGAGTGCCGTGTGCCAGGTGATGGGCCGCCGATGGCAGCTGGCTGATTGCGACACTGCCTTCGTTCCGGAAGGTCTTCCTCATCGTTTCTTGAATGAGACGCGTGCGCCTATGGCGATGATTTGGGTTTACGCCAGTGATGAGCCTGAACGCACAATTGTAGAGGCGGGTTATTGCACAGGACTGTTAGCATGGCCCCTGAAGGAGAAAGAATGAGCGATTTTCAGCTTGGGATGTTCCAGAACTTTCCCAGCCCGATGATTTCCCGTTATCTGGCCCAAATGGGTTGGCAATGGATCATTCTCGATTTACAACACACATCCTTTGATTTCTCGACACTCTACGAATGTATCCACGTGATACGCGCCGCTGGTTCCCTGCCGTTTGTACGGATCGGGGTGGGCGCCTATTCCGACATCAATCGCGTTTTGGATCTGGGCGCGGCCGGAGTAGTTGTACCCATGACGAACTGCCGTCAAGATGCGGAGCGCGCTGCCGCCGCAGCCAAATATCCGCCGCAGGGTGAACGCTCCATTGGTGGCGACCCGTGGCACCATTACGGCTCTGAATACCCACGCACGGCCAACCGCGACACCAAGCTCTTCATTCAGATGGAGCACATCAAGGCCGCAGACTGCATCGAGGACATGCTTGCTATCGACGGAGTAGACGGTTGCTACGTAGGACCGACCGACCTGGCTCTCTCGCTCGGGTTACCGCACGACGATTTCGAACAGAATCCCAAGCACAAAGCAGCCATTCAACGGACACTGGACGCTTGTCAGCGATATCACAAAATTGCGGCCACGAATACCTATTCGCTGGCGGATGCGACAGGCAAGGCCGCCCAAGGCTATGAGTGGATCACGATGCGCTCAGATATGGACCTTTTTATAGGTACAGCAAAACGGCAACTCGCCGATCTTCAGAAAACCGTCAGGCGTGCCGCTGTAGAGCGCATGGAAGGTGTCAAGGCATGAACCAATACGCGATGTGTGTGAACGGTACATGGCTCGAAGGCGGCGAGCAGATGCCGGTTTTGAACCCGGCGACTGAGGAAACCATCGCACAAGTCCCCGTTGCCTCCCCAGAGGACGTGGAGCGCGCTTTGCAGGCTGCGAAAGCCGCTCAGCCAGGCTGGGCGCGCTTGACGGGCGTTGAGCGCGGGAACATCCTGCGGAACTGGGGGCACCTGGTCGAGCAGAACAAAGAGGAGCTGGCGAGGATCTTATCGCAAGAAGAAGGCAAACCGCTTGCCGAAGCCCGCGGAGAAATCGATTTCGGCGCTAGCTGGTTCCACTATTATGCGGAATTCGATCGGCGGATCGAGGGCGAAATTCTCCCCTCCGATCGGCCCAATGAGCAGATTTGGATTGTGCCTTCGCCCGTGGGCGTGGTTGTGGGCATCATCCCCTGGAACTATCCATCCGCCGTGGCCATCCGTAAGATCGCACCGGCTCTCATCGCGGGGAACTGCATTGTTCTTAAACCCCATGAAGATACGCCGCTCTCTGCTTTGGAGCTGCTAAAACTCGGCGAACAGGCGGGTCTCCCTGGGGGTGTTGTCAATGTGGTGACCGGTCCGGGCGAAACCGTTGGCGAGGCATTGGTCAAGAGCCCGATTCCTCGGCTGATCAGCTTCACCGGCAGTGTTCCCACGGGCAAACGAATCATGCGGAACGCCGCCGACAACGTGACCGTTGTTTCACTCGAACTCGGTGGGAAAGCGCCTTTCATCGTGATGGAGGATAGCGACTTGGATGCGGCCGTAAACGCCGCTGTCTTCTCCCGGTTCCTGAATTGTGGGCAAGTCTGCATCTGCAACGAGAGAACGTACGTCCACAAAAAGGTCGCAGATAAGTTCATCTCTGAGTTCGTCAAACAGGCGCAGCAACTCAAGGTTGGCGATCCCCTCGAGAGCACCACCCATCTCGGACCGAAGGTGAATCGGGATGAGCTCGAGAAGGTCCAACGATATGTAGACGAGGCTCGCGAGGGCGGGGCCAAGATTGCGCTCGGCGGCAACCGGCCCACTGGCCCCGACTTTGAGCGAGGGCATTGGTTTGAGCCCACCGTAATCGTTAATGTTCAACAGGACATGCGCATCATGCAAGAGGAGGTCTTTGGACCAGTGGTGCCGATCATGGAGTTTTCGACATTCGACGAGGCCATAAACTTAGCCAACGATTCGCGCTACGGTTTGGCCGGCTATCTCTTCACAAATGACCTGAACCGAGTGATGCGGGCCGTGAACTCGCTCGAGTGCGGAGAGTTGTATGTGAACCGGGGACCAGGCGAGTCGATACACGGCTACCACACAGGATGGAAACAGAGCGGTATCGGCGGCGACGACGGCAAGCACGGACTCGAACATTATCTGCAGCGCAAGACAGTTTACTTGAAGTATTCGCAATAAGGAACCCTGTTGCCAAGACTCTGGATCATTGCGGGAGCTTTATCCGGGCCTGTGATACAGCTGCTGAATTTGCTTCGCGCGGCTTCGGCTGCGGGGTCGACGTTCGAAGACGCGAACTGGACGACGACGGAACTGGTTTCGATATCGTGCGAGCCGCGGGATATTAAAGCAGCCATGACGCTGGGCCGCGAGGCTGGAGATCGGGCGAGGAAACTTCAGAGTGCGGATCGGGTGAACGACTCGACTCTAGAACTGCCTAAAGTTACCACGGAACAAACACTATGGATTCAACACAAACGCTGGCCAAGAAAACCGTGCACGGGTTTAGCGCGAACCACCTGAGAGAAGTGGCGGCCTCGATTTTCACGGCTGTGGGTTCTACTCCGGAAGACGCCGCGATCGTCGCCGACTCACTCGTCGGAGCGAACCTGGCCGGACATGATTCTCACGGGATCATGCGGATTCCCGAATATGTCACCTGGGTAGAACAGGGCCGCGTGAATCTTGCAGCACTTCCCGGAGTGGCTCAGTTTAGCGACACTTTTGCGGTGTTCGATGGAGATTGGGGATGGGGACAAGTCGTAGGCCGGAAAGTCGTTGATCTCTTGTCTGAGAAGGCGCCTCAGGCTGGTGTGATGACGGTATTTTGCCGGAATAGCTGCCATATCGGTCGAGTTGGCGAATATCCGGAGGAACTGGCCCGGCGTGGTTTCGCCTCCGTGATGTTTGTCAATACGCATGGAGCAGGCCGCCTGGTTGCTCCTTGGGGCGGCGTGGAAAGGCGGTTATCTGCCAATCCGATTGCGGCCGGTATTCCGCGAGACAATGCCGATCCCATCGTGGTGGATATCTCCACGTGCGCTCTTGCTGAAGGTAAACTTCGAAACATGATGACGGCAGGGCAACCGGTGCCGCCGGGCTGCATCGTCGATGCGGACGGGCATCCCTCGACGAGCGCGGCCGATTTCTACGGTCCGCCGCCCGGAGCTCTTCTTCCTTTTGGCGGACACAAGGGTTTCGCATTAGCCTTGGCGGCCGACATTCTGGCCGGAGCTCTATCCGGTGCAGGATGCAGCCGGCCGGACGCCGATCGAGTCGGGAACAGTTTCATGATCACTGCGATTGATGTTCAGAGAGTACGCGGCAGCAGCGAGTTTGAGAGGGATGTATCGGACTTGATTGAATTCGTGAAGAGCAGCCGAACCGCCGAAGGATACAGCGAAATTTTGATTCCCGGGGAACCGGAAGCTCGCGTTCGACAACAGCGCGCGAAAGAAGGGATTCCAGTCCATCCGGCGACCTGGGAACGCCTGTTGGAAATCGCGGCGCGATACGGAGTCAAGATTTCGGAGAATGACCATGCCGACTGAGGAGAATCAGGTGCGGCGAAGGACATTCATCGGTGCAGCGGGCGCGCTGCTCGCCATTCCGCGAGCTTCGCTCTTTGCAGCGCAAGACGTGTATCCCAACCTCACCGCCCTCCGCGACCAGCACCAAGCGAAAGACATCATTCGTCCTAACCGGACTTACAGAATGATGGAGTGGGAATGCCATACGCCTCCGGAGGGCAACTTCGACATCGACGTAGAAGGAGCGCTGAAGGCGGCTCGCGATGCCGGTGCGGAGACGATGATGTTCTACTCACAGGATCATTGGGGATATTCATTTTTCCCAACTGATGTAGGAGTTCGTCATCCGCATTTGACGTACGATCTGTTCGGGCGGGAAGTGAATATCGCACGGCGTCTTGGGATGTCGGTGACTTGCTACTACAGTCTGCAATTCAACAATCAGTGTGTATTGAAACACCCGGATTGGGGCTGGGTGGACGAGAACGGTAAACAGCAAAAAGAGCGATGGTACATCACCTGTCTCGACACACCGTATCGCGACTACGTTCTGGGATTGATTAAGGAGCTCTTCTCGCGATACGAGATCGACGAGCTGTTTCTGGATATTTTCGGAATTCAATTCCACATCTTTCACAGCACCGGGCGCAGTCCTTTCTGCTTTTGCAAATATACGGAGCAGGCGTGGGAGAAAGACAATCCCGGAGATCCATATAAAGCCGGCTTCGCCACACCCGAAGGCTGGGAGAAACGATACAAATGGCATCAGCATCGGACCATGACGCTGATGCTGGATCAGATTATCGGCGTCATGCGCGAGCACCGACCGAATGCACTGATCTCGCTGAACGGCGGTCCCGAAGCTTTTCCCGACGACATCATGCAGAAGGTCAGCTTCATCTATGCCGAACCATTGACCTCAAATACGGGTATTTCTCTCGGGTCGATCCTAATGCGCGGATGGGGACGACCGGACTTCCAGGCCGGAGTGTTCAGCCAGCAAGGCTATCTGGACACTTACCCGGGAGCGTTGCCACGCGTGAAGGCCGACGCCTTGATCGTGCAAAACGCTCGAACGTTTATCGTCGGAAATGCTCCCATCGTGGGAGATTTAGACGGACAGGGATTTTCCCGGCGCTGGTTTGAGGTCGCGAAGGAGACCTGGACCGATGTCCGCAATGTGGATTCGCTGCTCGAAGGCATCGAGCCTCTGTACAGCACTGCGGTTCTCTATAGCCAACCGACTCGGGAGGAGCTGGCGATCCAAAGGCGGCCTCAAGCATTTCGCAGATCGGTTCTTGCCGCGCTCGAGACCATGACTTACTCGGGTCGGCCGGTGGAAAGTATTCCAGAGTTTCGCATGAGCCGGGAAATGCTCGGTCAGTTTCAGGTTCTGGTACTGCCCGAGGTGGAGGTGCTTTCGAACGAGCTCGCCGGGAACATACGCGATTGGGTCCGCGGCGGAGGAACGCTGATAGGGACGGGGCGCTGCGGCTTGCTCGACGAGCATCGGACCAAGCGCGATAATTTCGCTTTGGCTGATGTCCTGGGCGCAAACTTCGTTTCCGAAGAGCATAAATTCGCCTATGACCCGGAAGGCAAGTTGAAAGAAGGCGTGATCCAGACCTATTTGGAATCGAGCGGCCACCCGCTTGCGCAGATGTTGGCGGAGAGCACGGTTGGTCTGGCGGGCGCCTTTCTTCGACTCGAGAAAAGACCGGGCGCCGAAGAAGTGATGCACTACCGTTTGCCGCTGATGGTGGAGAACCTGAAGGCGAACAAATGGTTCAATTGGGGGCCTCCGCCGCCGGGTAAGGAAGAGGGTGGACCGGCCATCCTATTTAATAGGTTCGGTAAAGGGCAAGCCCTGTATTCCGGCGCGCCGATGTTCCAGGAGATGAGCGCGAAGATGTTTTGGGTTCAGAAGTGGATTCCGGCGGTGGTTCGCCAGCTTGCGCCTGATCCGATAGCAGAACTGCGCTTTGGCGCTCTCCCCGAATATGTGCACGGCACGTTCTTTTGGGATAGCAGCAAGCGTTTTGTCCTGGTGCAGATGCTCAACTCGATTGAGCTTGCCACCGGAGCGGAATTCATCGGCATTCCCTACGCAGAGATTCGATGGAATCCGGCGAAGCTGCGCGTATCGGGCGCCCGTATGGTTTGGCCCAAAACACAAGATTTCGAGGTAGAGGGCGGCAGCACACCCGCCTTGCGCATTCCCTCTCCGGGAAGATATACGGCGATTTATCTGAAGGTGGCCTGAAGAATGACGACCCGTCGTCTCCTGTTAGTAGCAATGGCGGGAATCGCCTGGGTAAATGGCGGCTGCTCCCGCTCGCACGTCAAAGTTATCGGAGTGGTTTCGAAGGGCCAGGCACATGAATTCTGGCGATCCGTGCACGCGGGCGCGGTTGCTGCGGCGCGCCGCTCGGGTGTTGAGATCGCGTGGAATGGCCCTGCCCAGGAAACCGATCTGACCAGACAGATCCAGATCGTCGAATCGATGATCACGCGTCGCGTGGATGGAATTGCGCTGGCTCCTATCGACAAATCGGCGCTGGTGCCCTATGTGGCACGCGCCGAGAAAGAAGGCATCCCGGTAACCATTTATGATTCGGGTCTTGATTCGCAGGATTACCTTTCCTTTGTGGCTACCAACAATTACCAGGCGGGACAGATGGCGGCGCGCAAATTGGGCGAACTGCTTGGCGGCACCGGCAAAGTTATCGAGGTGAAGCACATGCCCGGCAGCGCTTCGTCGATGGACCGTGAAAGCGGATTCGCTGAAACTCTGCAACACGAATTTCCAAACGTGCACATCGTGGGCGAGGACTTTGGAATGGGCGACCGCGACAAAGTTTTAGCCATCACCGAGAACCTGTTGACTGCTCATCCCGACGCGAATGCGATTTTCGCTTCGGCGGAATCGAGCTCGGTAGGGGCCGCTCGGGCGGTCGAAGAGCGGAAGCTATCAGGAAAGATCCGGTTTGTCGGATTCGATTCGAGCCAGGAGCTGATACAGGCGCTAAAAGAGGGCGTAATCACGGCGCTGGTCGTGCAGGACCCTTTCCGGATCGGCTATGAAGCCGTCGAGACGGTAGCGGAAGCGCTGAACGGCAAACATCCGCCGCGGCACATCGATCTAAGCGCCGTGGTCATCAGCAAGCCAGATCTCGATAAGCCCGACGTACAGAAACTGCTAAATCCGGAAATGGACAAGTATCTGAACTAAGCGAACCGTAAGACTCACGTGGCCAGCAGCGACGACCCTGTCATCATCGAGAACGTCACGTGTGAGTTTCCCGGTACGCGCGCGCTGAATTCTGTAAGTTTTACTTTCCTGCCGGGCGAGAGGCACGCGATCACGGGTGAGAACGGCGCAGGGAAGTCAACACTGCTGAAAGTGCTCGCCGGCGCGGTACGGCCGCGGAGTGGCCGGATCCATATTCATGGGCAGAGCTATCGATTCATTCGCCAGCCTTGGAAGCTGGGGATCCGCACTATTCCACAAGAGCCTCTGCTCGCACAGAGTTTGTCCATTGCGGAGAACGTGTACGTGGGGAGGCTACCCGTCGAAAGACGTCTTCGCGTGAACTGGCCTGTAGCTGTGAGTTTGACGAAGGAACTTCTGGCCAGAGTCGGGCTTGCGCACCTGGATCCGAAGCGGCCCGTTCGCGGTTTGGAGATCGGCGAGCAGCAACTGATCCAGACTGCGCGAGCGCTCGCCGACGGTGGAAAGATTTTCTTATTCGATGAACCAACTTCCGCGCTGACACCCCGCGAAGTGGAAAAGCTATCGGTGATGATCCGGGAGTTGGCAGCGCAGGGTGCGATTGTGCTTTTCGTGTCGCACCGGATGGCTGAAATCTTCTCGATTTGCGATCGAGTCAGCGTTCTTCGAGACGGAAACCACATCCGCACGCAAAGGACCAGCGAGACTACACCGAGCGATGTCGTTAGAGCCATGGTGGGGCGTGACATCTCTTTGAACAGACGCCCTGCTCTCCAAGCCGAGGAGCAAGTGTCGTTGAGCGTGCGGGATC
Source organism: Terriglobia bacterium (assembly GCA_963841675.1). GTDB lineage: Bacteria > Acidobacteriota > Terriglobia > Bryobacterales > Bryobacteraceae > Bog-105. The sequence continues at coordinate 10,418 of CAWJEH010000003.1, read as the reverse complement.
TTTGTTTGAACCCGGATGGCGAATCCGTTCATCTGGACGTGCGGCGCGGTGAAATCGTGGGCTTGGCGGGTTTAGCCTGAATTCCGAAATTATGCATAAAAGTGACAAGGAGTAGGTGGAAACCGGGATCAGGTAGCGACGACGGAATTCAACTTCGGCGAAGTTGGGATTTGCCAGCGCAGGATGTTGTCGAACAATGCACTTCGCGTTTTCATACCACCCCAGCTTTCCGACAGATGAAGCACTAGGCGGCGACCGGCACGGCCGAGAATGGCTCCGCAGGTCAGCACTTGCGTGCGGAGCGTTGCCGGTTCTCGATAGGCAGGCAAGCCGGCTGCCCGTTGGAACTCCGCGAGTAGGTTGAAAACCAGCAGTACGGCCCGGAATGCAGCTTCGGTAGCGAAGAACTTCTGCATGCAAAATCCGTCGGCTCCGAGATCATGCTTCAGTTCAGCAATCCGATTCTCCACATCCGCGCGCCGGTTGTAATCGCGCCAGACCTCGTCGGCGGCTTGCGTCTGACTGGTCACGAAAACGCGAAACGTGTAACCCGGAACATCAATCAGTTTGCGGCCCACGCTGTGGCGGGATTCGCGGACGCGTTCACGCAGCGCGATGAAGCGTCGCTCTGTATGCCAGCTGCAGAGCTGTAAACGGAACTCCCCGACAGCATAATTCTCATCCAGATCCTGCCATTGCTCAACCCGTTGGGCAGCACGCTGCACCCAGGGGGTCATGCGCGCGACTACAATGTAGGGCAGGCGGCGCTCTTCCAAAAAGCTGAGCAGTTCGTCATCGAAGAAGCCTGAATCGGCACGCACCACGCGGATAGTTTGGCGCTGCTGCCACAGCGCTAACGCTTCTTTGAGAAACTCCACTACTCCGCGTGCTGGTCCGCAGTTGCCGCTGCGCAACCAGCCGTGGAGTAGGAAGTGAGCCTCCGCCAACACCGCCAGCAAAGGATGATGGCTGGGGCGGCCGTGCTTGCGCGGGTTGTGACCTTTCAGTGAGCCCTCCTGCTCGCCATAGCGTTCAAACACGGTCGAATCCAGATCCAGGCTGTAGCCTTCCGTTCGCTGTGGCAAGCGCTGCATCTGCCACTCAGCCACAGGCGCATACAGCTGATGCACTTCACCCATCCCAAAGCGCCGAAACAGATTGCGAATCGTGTCATCGCTAGGGAAGCGCGGCATACCCAGCAAGGCATGCAACGCTCGATCACCGCGCAACCAGTTGACATGCACGAAGCGCCTGGCTCCCACCAACACGGCCATCATGAACGCGATCAGTGTCGCGGCTGGATCGATCTGATTGTGCGATCGCCAGCGGATCGGCATGTGCGCTCGAATCTGGCCTACCAGATCGATCCGCCCAAGAAACTCTAGAAAGACCACCATCCCGCCGAATGGCGTGACGGCTCGCTGTGTCTCGCGCACGATCAGCCGCTCCTTCGACAACAGAGCAAGCACCTCGCGCGGGACTGAATTGTCCGTTGCCTGTGGGCTCATCTCCCTGTTGTCGCAAACAGATCGCGACCATTGCTCAGCTAAATTCGGAATTTAGGTTTAGTGGGTTCCGGTCGCAGTGCGCTCCTCGAGAGCATTTTCGGCGTTCGCCAACCTGGTGGGCGGACGGCTGTTAATGGCAGGACGGCCAAGATCGGCTCGCCGCGGGATGCGGTGCGTGCGGGCATCGGCTATGTTCCGGAGAATCGAAAGCGTGACGGCTTAGTTCTGGCGCTCAACATCGAGGACAATCTCGCGCTGTCGAATTTTCCTATCGTCAGCCGCGTTGCCTTCATCGGGAGAACGAAAAAAAGAAACCTCTCCTTGGAATGGATAGCCCGGCTACAGGTGAAGTGCACGGGTCCGTTACAGCCGGCGCGCACGTTGAGCGGCGGCAACCAGCAAAAGATTGTGCTGGGGAAGTGGCTGGCTCGAAATCCGGCGGCGCTGCTGCTCGACGAGCCGACGCGAGGGGTTGACATCGGAGCAAAAGCTGAAATTCACCAAATCATTCGGGCGCTTGCCGATCGTGGCGTCGCGATCTTGCTCGCATCCTCCGAAATGCCGGAGCTTCTTCAGTTGTGCAACCGGATTCTGGTGATGGGCGAGGGAAAGATCATCGATCAAGTGAGCGGTCAGGATATGAATGAACAAAAAATCCTGCAGCTCGCTGTTCCGGGTGCGCACGAAAAAGCGAGGCAGCCTGCTTGTTAGCCGAGACTTCCATCATCCTGCCCACCAACCGATCGCCACATCTGCTACGAATGGCAGCGCTCGCGGTGGGTTTGGGGAGCATAGGCCTCATCGGTTGGTTTTTCCCGGTTTACTGGTCTCATTGGAACCTCCCCAACGTTTTGAGGCAAATCGCTGTGCCCGGAATCATCGCGTCGGGAATGACGATTGTTGTGATTGGTGCAGGTTTCGATCTATCGGTAGGCGCGGTTGCCGCACTCGCGGGAGTGCTGGCCGTCAGCGTTGCGTCACACGGAATCCTGGCGGCGTTGCTGCTGTCGGTGGCCGCGGGTGGACTATGCGGGGCCGCCAATGGCCTGCTGGTCTGGCGCACCGCCATTCACCCACTGATTGTGACGCTCGGAATGCGCTACATCGTGTACAGCGCCGCTACGGTTTACACCCACGGCTTTATTCAAATCAACCGTGAACCGAGATTTTTCACGCTGGGGCGGGCCTCACTCGCCGGCCTTCCGGTAGCCGCGCTGATCTTTGTGATCACAGCCATGGTTTTGCAGATTGTTCTGAGCCGGACCATTTTGGGAAGCGCACTTTACGCGATCGGCAACAACGAGCGGGCGGCGTTTTACTCGGGTGTTTCCACCCACTGGTTTCGGGTAGGCAGTTACGTCGTCTCCGGGATGTGCGCGGCGCTTGCAGGAGTGGTGCTGGCCTCGCGTTCCGGCGCGGCGGCTCCCGATGCCGGACAGGGCTACGAACTGGACGCCATAGCCGCTGTCGCGATTGGGGGAATCAGCCTGGTTGGCGGATCGGGCTCGTTATGGCGAGCTTTCCTGGGAGTGCTGCTGTTCGGTGTGATCAACAACGCGCTCGTCCTTGCAAAACAACCTTACGAGATGCGCGAGATCGTCATCGGGATCATGATTATTGCCTCGTTGACTGTCGATTTCATGCGGCGGCGCCCGACATGAGTCGTTTCCTAAGACAATCACGCAGCGGTCTCCTATTGCTAGCGGCGATGTTAGTCGCCTTTTCTCTTACGCAAAGGACGTTCTTCAGCGTCGAGAATCTAACCAACATCGGCGTGCAGACCTCGCTGCTCGGTCTCATGACGATTGGCATGGCTTTGACTGTCATTACCGGGAATCTGGACCTCTCGGTCGGCTCGGTGGCGGCGCTGTCGGGCATCCTCTTCGCGTCTTTCATGGACTCGCCTTTGTGGCTCGCCGCACTCGGTGCAATCTTCGCCGGGGTAGCAGCGGGTGCTCTGAACGGTGTGCTGATTGGTAAACTCCGCTTTAACTCGATCATTGTCACGCTGGCTACGATGGCGCTGGGAGAAGGCCTGGCGCTATGGGCCAGTCGAGGCTATCCTATTCCGGGAGACTCTGACGATTTCGAAATGCTGGGCGGCGGCTTCTTTTTGCACGTACCCCTTCCGATCGTATTCTTCGCTATCGCCGCCGTTGCTGTGGGCACTCTGCTTACGCAGACACAGTTCGGCCGCGATCTCTATGCGATCGGGAGCAACCTGGAGCTTGCCAGGTTATGCGATATTCCCGTGGCGTTCCGGCTTGTCGCCGTTTATGTGTTTTCGGCTGCGCTCTCGGCTTTTGCGGGGATTGTGCTTGCTTCCCGGTTGAACACCGCCTCGCCGCTGGTCGGGCAAGAGGCGCCGCTGCAGGCGCTGGTGGCGCTCGTCATTGGGGGAACGCCGCTCAGCGGCGGTGAAGGTGGAATGGGAAATGTTGTTCTGGGCCTGCTGATCGTCAGCGTTCTGAGTACCGGGCTGAATCTTTGGAACATCCCGCCCGCGAACCGATGGGGCATAACGGGCGCACTGCTGATCCTGTTCGCCATCCTCGACCGAAGCCGGCGGCGTTCGCGCTTCGCACAGGAGGGTACATGAAAAAGACAGGCGGCGTGTCCAGGAGAAACCTGCTTCGCTCAGCGCCCGCGGCTCTGACTATGGCGGCTGCGATGGAATCCGCCTGTCAGCCTCCGGCGGGGCGTCATCGCCGGTTGATGTCTGCGGCGGTAAGTTCGTCGCGGCTGCGCGGAGTGGAAGCCATTCTAGAGAACATGCCTCCGGTTCTGCCGCCGAGAGCTCCCCAAAATTGGCAATGGTTGAAAAACCGTCCCGCAACAATCGGACTGCTGATGATCTCGACGGCGGCGCCTTATCTCGCCGGCTATCGCAAAGCGTTTGATGTCGAAGCTCGCCGGCTGAATCTAGAGGTCATCGCGCTTGACGCGGAGAACGATCCTGCCCGCCAGGCATCGCAGGCCGATGATCTAATCGTTCGCCGCGTGGACGTGTTGTGTTTCTGGCCTGTTGACGCGAAGGCGATCGTTCCGAGTGTTCGACGAGCGTACGAGGCGAACCTTAAGCTGGTCTGTACGAATAGCTGGACCGACGAGTCTGTTCTGGACTGCTTTCGGTGTTTCGTGGGCGCCAGCATGGTGGATGAGGGCATGATCGCCGCTCAAATGATGGCAGAGGCGTTGGGAAGAACGGGGAAGGTTGTGGTCATCGAGGGCAACCCTGGGCAGGACGCCACGCACTGGCGCTCTGTTGCGTTTGAAGACGAGCTGAAGAGAATCGCCCCGGGCATTCAGATTCTGGATCGGCAGACTGCACGATGGGACCGCTCCCGCGCCATCGGTGTGGCGGAAAATTTCCTTACAACCTATCCGGATCTGAACGGCATTATGGCCCAAAACGACGATATGGCGATCGGAGCCGTCCAGGCCATCAAGGATGCCGGACGATCGAGCCAGGTGAAAGTCGTGTCGATCGATGCCAGCCGCGAAGGTTTACAGGCGGTCATCGACGGGGAGATTTACGGGACAAGCACGCAATCGCCGACATTCGAGGGCATCTATACGGCTCGTGCGATTAGAGACGTAGTGAACGACTGGCCGCCGACTCCGCGGTGGATTCGAAACCCCGTGATACCGGTGAATCGAAGCGATGCGCCAAGGGTGTTTGGAGATTGGTAGCTGTTCCGCTCGAGGCGATTATGAGAGCTCTATCGAGAGCGCCTCGTGTATTTGTTCCGTATCGATCTCGATGTCATTGCCTTGCACGCTGACCTTGGTATCCGAGTTGTGAGCGGACGCGCGGCGCACCGGAGTATTGAGGGAAATGCGGGCGCGATATCGCCACATTTGTTCCATGAGCGGAACCAGGATCTCCGTGTTGGTCTGTGACTGGCCGTCACGCAGCCCAATAAATGCGATCAAATGAATGATGTACCGGTTGCGCGCCGGGTCGCGACGGATAACGCTCTCTACATTCAGAGGCGCATTCACATGGACCGGAGCTTGCGGTAGAAGGCTTCGCACCACGTTCCGAACGAAGATCCTATGTTCGGGCAGCGGGTAATCGCCCAAATACGCTGCCTCTGCGGAAAAAGGGATGTAAACTACTTCGCCACGTCCATATTGGTTTTTGACTAAGGCGGGGCCCACCGACCGCCACGCCGAATTGTTTGGAGCGTGTCCAATATGCGTATGTGGACCGCGGTCGTGAAAGGCTAGCTTGAGATCGCCCACGCTTGATCCGCTTTTCTGTATGATCATGTTGTTCGGCCCGATGATGAGGATGTCCGAATCCGGTCGGAAGCCCTGGCTCGCAAATCCGCCGGGCATACGGAAGTAGTTCGTCTGGAACTCGGTCTTCTGAGTGAACTCTGCTCCAAACAGGTCCGCTAACGCAAAGTTTTGCTCCTCGCGGCCACGCTCATCGAAGCGGCTGGTATCGAGTGTTGCAACCAAACGCCCTCCCTGCGACACGTAAGCGCGAAAAATTTCTTGTTCTGCGGGAGTGAGAACCGCAACATTGGGAAGAAACACAAGCGGAAACTGCTTGAGCCTCTGCAGGGAGATATTTTCATCGAAGAGAAAGCCGACGGGAATGTGCGATTCGACAAGAATCCGATGCGCTCCCACGAACGAACGAAAATACCGCTGCGGATCTTCCCGCCCATACCAATCTCGCGTCCGCGCGGAAAAATACAGTCCAACCTGAAGGACAGGCTCATAACCGAAGGAGTCCTTCTTTTCCTTCACTTCGTGAAAAACAGCTCCCATCCGCTCATACGCTGTGGGATCGAGCGTGCATCCGTCATCTTGCGGAGTATCGACGAACAGCGGCATTCCCCCATGAGACAGATAGGTCATGGTCTCCCATGTCATGTCGGCGAGCGGCCTTACCGTCTTGTCGCTCATGTTGCGGGTGTAGCGGGAAGTGACGCCCTGCCACGGAGTTCCCGGCTCTAAATTTGAAAGAAAGCACGACATGAAACTCGCATAGTGGTGGCCGAGGCGCATCGGATACCCTTCGCCGGTTCCGTAGTCGCTGATCAGACGGTGTTTGACGGGCAGCATGCCTTCCTGCCAGGAGTTCGGGGGAGTTCCGTGGTAGTTGTACATGATCGACACTTTGGGCCGCTTGCGGCGAATGAAAGCACGCAATTCCTCGCAAAATCGCGCGTTTGACTGGTAGCGAAACTCGAGAAACCTGGCCCAGGCATCGTCCCAGGCAGGTTGCTCCGGCATTTCGATTCCGTAGGTTTTGTGGAACAGTGGTTTGCAGTACTGGCAGTAACAAACTCGACCGGTATGCCCAAACCACAACATGTCGAAGTGAAATCCGTCGATGTCGTAGTCCAAAATCTCTTCTACTTGCTGCCGCACGTAGTCGCGGTATGGCGAGTTGTAGCAGAGAAACCCCATAGCTGCCCATTCAGGCGGGTAGCGATCCTCGTCGACCAACTTGCCCTCGGGGTCTCGCATCCGCCATTCCGGGTGCAGATGACCGGCCCAGACATCCCGATCCACCGAATAGTAGGCCAGGACTCGGAGCTTTTTACGTCGTGCTGCTGAGATCCACTCGCGCAGTAGATCTCGATCGCCGAGATTTTTATGTTTGTGTCCTACGCGTGTATTGTAGTAAGCGTTTCCGTAATGGCATTTGGCGAACGCGACGACTAGTTGAGCGCCCGTTGCCGCGATCTGCTGGATCATGGGCGCGCCCTCGGCTCTTGACAAAATGTACGGATCCCATTCCGGGAAATGATAGTCGAGGTGAATACCGGGCGTGAGGCTCGCGTACCATTCCTTTTCCTGAATATCCTGGGCCAAACCTGGCGAATGATTTACAGTATTCTCGAATACACTTGACACCATCGCCCGATGAAAATCTCTTCTGTTCACAAATTGCGATCATACCATCAGACCAAATAAACCCCGGCCATTTTTGGGGAAGCAGGCTGGCGCATTTCGGCGTTCTCCGCATTACTTTTCGCCGTCGGTTTCGTGTTAGCGATACCGTAAACGCCGCTGAGACCCGGTGTTCGTAACGCACTTCAAACGTGGCGTTGGTTCAGGGCCAAATCAAAACCATGAAGCGGGGCGTGTACCCCGAACCGCGTATATGTTTGCAGAGGCAACGAGCGAAGCGCTCTCGACAAGAAACAAGGCCGCCTGGAAGGCTGCGGTTGAACGCTACTTTGAACCTGGTAGCGAACAACCGATTTGTCTAGCTGGCGAGATTCCGAGCTTGCATTCGGCTATTGTCTTTGACGGACGGCATGGACATGTCATATGCGGCCTCACAGTATTACTCATTAGTTCTTTTGCTTCAATAATTTACGCAAGGTCTGGACGGCGTGGGATTCGAATGCGCGTCTAACACCGAAGATCAATAGTTTCCACAATTTACGAACCGCAGAAAGCTGTAAAAACCGCACAACGGGGCGGATTTGTCGGAAATTTGTCAGACCGCTCCCGTGGACCGTTCTAAACGCTGAAGGCACCGTTGGAGCGGTGCCTTCAGCAAGAAAGGTTTGGTGAAGCCGTGCGGGTGAACACGGTCACTGCCCCAAGTGTATCTGAAAACGTTGATAACCGCCAAGAAAGAAATTCTAGGGCTGGATCTCGCCAAGAGCGACGGTCCAGTCTCGGACTTCGGGTCGGCGATGCCTTCAATCCGTTCAGCTTGTTTGATGGCGCGCTTGTGCCATCAGAGATCCTGAGAAGCCCGGACCTGACTCCATCGGAGAAGCTGGTCTTTGCCAGGCTCATGCAATTCGCCGGCGGAAAAGGAAGAGCTTGGCCATCCATTGAGCGTGTAGCGGAAAAGGTTGCGCTTTCCGTTGCACAAGCTCGGCGCTGTATAGCGGCTTTGGAGAGCAAGGGCCTGATCCGTCGAGTGCCCCGCTCTGGCCGCTCAAATGAATTCGAGTTCCTATGGCACGCCATCTACGAACGGGAACCCCGATCATCCATGATTGCCGTACCCCGATCATGTATGAGCGCCCTACCCCAATCATCTGTGAGTGGACCGGGGCAATCGTCTATGAGCGCCGGGGGGCGATCACCGGTGATCGGGTCGGGGCGATCATCCGTGATCGCCAGAAGAGAATCAATTGAATCATCATCATCAGAAGAGATTCAGATTGAAAAGAATCAGTCAGCAAAGACTCCAGAACAGTCGGCATTACCAGGCTTGACTGACGATTTTTTGCACAGGAGGGGGGAACTCGATGACCCGGAACAAGAGTTCCTACTTCGACTGCAGGAGCGTCATGGCAGTTCGGTTGATCGGCACGCGGTATTGCAGTGCATAATCGGCGATCTGAAAAGCTACTCGGACCTGAAGCTGTTTCTGGAGTTCGAGCGGAAGCAAACGACTGCACCGCATAAGCTGACCAACCCGGCCGGGCACTACCGGCGCGCAGTGCAGAAGTTCTATGAAACTCGTGCCAAGAAGCGCGACTGGGACATGCGGGAGCAGATACGTGCTCTCGAAGCGAAGATCGGTTCGGCTCGCGACGACACCGAGCGGCCTACGTGTCCGCTTTCGCGTTGCAACGGCACAGGGGAGGTCTACGACTCGGCGGGTTTAGTTTCGGCGTGTGAATGCCCTCCGGGCCAGCAACTCTCGCCAAAGGTGCTGGCGCTGTTCGACGAGGTGAACGCTGTCCACAACGGGCAGGGCAGCCGAAACGACACGGAAAGGAGCCAAGGCCGTTGATGAACTGCTCTAGCCCGCATTTCTCACAAATAGGTGGCAAAGGGCCGCCACTTCTGGCATAACTGAGTTTCGACACAACAGTTTGCGAAGAAGGAGACGGCCCTAGTGCTTGCTACAGAGTGTACCCAATCCAGGTTCGAGTTTTCAGGCGTGTGGTCGCGCTCGGTGGTGGCGCGCTTTGATGGCGGCCAGATCACTTCAAACGGGGGCGGGCTGTTATTGCAGCAGGTGGACGAGCGTATCGACCTGTTGCATCGTTTGAGCAAATGCTTCGTCGATGGAAGAGATCAGAAGCGAGTGCGCCACGGCCTGCGCGAGATGCTGGCGCAACGCGTGTATGGGCTGGCGCTCGGCTACGAAGACCTGAACGATCACGAACAACTGCGCGAAGATCCACTGCTGCTGTTGCTCGCTGGAAGCGCGGAACCGGACCAACCGCTGGCGGGCAAAAGCACCCTGAACCGGCTGGAACTGGGCGGAGAGTTAGCGGCGGATGAGCGCTACAAGAAGGTGCACTACGACGCCACAGCGATTGACAAGTTGCTGGTGGACATCTTTCTGGAAAGCCACCCCGAGGCGCCAGAAGAGATTGTGATCGATCTGGATGCGACCGATCTGCCGTTGCACGGCCATCAGGAGCAACGCTTCTTTCATGGTTTCTATAACCATTACTGTTACTTGCCGCTGTACATCGTCTGCGGCGATCATCTGCTGGGCGTCCGATTGCGGCCGGCCAACATCGAGGCCAGCGCGGGCTCACTGGAAGAGATCGAGCGCATCGTAGGGCAGATCGGGCAGGCTTGGCCAACGACTCGAATTATTCTGCGCGCCGACTCTGGTTTCTGTCGGGAAGCGATCCTGTCCTGGTGCGAAGCGAATCGAATCGAGTATGTGTTCGGCTTCGCCCGCAATGAACGCTTACGGCGCATCATCGATGCCGAGATGCAACAGGCGGCCAGCCTCCAGCAGCAGACTGGTCAGGCAGCACGGCTGTTCGCCGAGTTTGCGTATCAAACCAACGATAGCTGGAGTCGGCCCCGGCGCGTGGTAGCCAAAGCCGAGCAGATCGAGGGCAAAGAGAATCCGCGCTACGTGGTCACGTCGCTTGCAGCAAGCGACTGGCCAGCGCAGAAATTGTACGAAGAACTCTACTGTGCCCGCGGCGACATGGAGAACCG
>CAWJEH010000002.1:0-78160 GCA_963841675.1 Terriglobia bacterium | reverse complement strand
CGTAGCGTAATGCGTCAATCCGTATCCCGAGCTCGCGATTGGCTGGAGGAAGAACAGGCCTCCTTCCGCATTTGAGCATCTTCTTCGAGAAGACATACCCGCCTCTTCCGGTTGGCCTCAGGTCTTCGGGAGCATCGCGTTATTTCTTTTTCTGACACAGGTCTTGACCGGAATCCTCCTCGCACTCAACTATGCGGCGACGCCGGGCGAAGCCTACAACAGCGTTGCTTACATCCTGCGTGAAGTAGCAGGAGGGCGCATCATGCGGCCTACATCACTGGGGCGCCAGTTGGATGATCGTAATCGTCTGTTTGCATATGGCTCAGGTTTTCATCTACGGCGCTTTCAAAAAACCTCGCGAAGCCACCTGGATAGCTGGCGTATTTCTCTTTTTACTGACACTTGCGTTTGTCTGACCGGGTATCTTCTCCCCTGGGATAACAAAGCCTATTGGGGAACCATGGTAACCACAAAAATCCTCGCCGGAATGCCTGGGTTCGGCGCATTTTTGACACGCCTCATCCAACGAACGGCATTGGTGTGGTGACGTTCTCCCGGTTTTACGCGGTGCACACGCTTTTGTTGCCGGCCGCCACCGTTTTTTTGATCGCGCTGCACGTCTACCTGGTGCGTCGGCACGGTATAACGCCCGGTCCGAGCGATAACGGAAACAGGGACCACTTCTATCCAGAACAGCTTTTCCGGGATTTCACGGCGGTGTTCCTTGTATTCTTATCTCTCTTTCTGGCGGCAGCTTTTCTTGATCTTCCACTTGAACGTATGGCTGACCCTACAGACACCACCTATGTACCCCGGCCGGAATGGTATTTCCTCTTCCTTTTTCAGTTATTGAAGCTGTTTCCCGGGCGTCTCGAGTTAGTCGGGACGATGATCCTTCCGTCGATTGCCATCTTGACGTTGCTTCTGCTTCCCTTCCTCCACAGATTGCAGAAAGCCGTCTTAACGGAGATTGCAAGCAGCTTGCGTTACGCTTCTTGCAATTTCGCTCTGGTTTGGATTGACGGTGGAGGCCGGTTTCAGCGCACCTCATGCGAAGCGCGACAAGTCCGTTCCCCACGAGCCCGCGGAGTGGGCTCAAATTCCACCGGAGCAGACGCGGGCCTCGGCTACTTTTGTTCCTTACAGTGTGGATCTTGTCACAATTTGTTAGTCGGTGATCCCAAGCCGGGTCCAAATCTTGGGGTGACGGCACTACGGCATCCAAATGAGTGGATGGTTCAGCATTTCAAGGAAAAGGCCGGGGTTCTTCTGCGGACCTTTCGCTTGCTTCCGATCAGACAAAGGCGCTGCTGACGTTTGTCGCCGGACTCAGACCGGAATTCCTGCCCAGTCTAGAGGCAATTTCGGGAACTTTCATAACGGGAGCCCAGATCTACCTCTCCAAAGGCTGTTCAGGATGCCACCAGGTGAATGGTGCTGGAGGGAATATAGGTCCATCCCTAGACGGCTTAGTGAACCGCCGGAGTAAGAGCTGGGTCCAGGCACATTTTCTAGCTCCACAAAAGCTATCCCCCGGCTCGATCATGCCCTCTTACAAGTTCAGCAATCGCGAAGAAGAGGCCCTTCTTACGTACTTGTTTTCTCTGTCGGAATAAGGCGTTCTCGGGAAGCGCCGCGAAGAATCTGACCAGTTGTAAAACCCTTGTAAAAGCCCGGCACAAGAATCCAAACAGCTAGCAATAGCCTGCTTTCGACGCCACAATGGGTCTGTCAAAAGGTGCAACGTACTTCATCAGTAACAGTGCCCGGAACGCAGCGAGAGCGGGCAATCAGATTTTCCGTTTCACTGTTGTTAGCCGGCTGTTTCACGCTGAATGGACAAGCGCCCATGCTGCTTCCCTACAACCAGACGAGACAAAATCAGCCCGGACTGTTCTCTCAGGAACCAACAGGCAATACCGAACGTGCACGCCGGCCGAGTTCGGCGATCCGAATGCGGAGTGTGTTCCACGAAGCGGACAATTCAGTTCGGGCATTTCCAATTCGCTTGGGTTCGACGACATCGGATATGGCAATGACTTTTCGTCCTACGGCCGCACACCCTTTGGCGACGGTTCAATTGACACGCTCGGTGCACCTCCTGGCCGGCCATCGCGAACGGCGAATGGAACGCAGCCTATCTATATCCAGAAGGAGCCCCCGGATGAGTTTCAGCGATATGTCGCTGATTCTATCGGTCAGTTGCTACCTATCTTCGGTGCCCTTCTGTTCGAACACGTCCCGGCGACTTTCGCGCCAATCGACCGCACCCCGGTGAGCGCCGATTACAGCATTTCCCCGGGCGACGTGCTTCAGATAGCGGTCTGGGGGCAACTGAACCTAACCCGCCGGTTCGGGGTGGGCAGGACAGGTGAGATGATTTTGCCGGATGCGGGTCCCGTTTCCGTGGCGGGAATGAGTTACATACAAGCAGCATCGGTGGTTAAAGCTCGGCTCAGCCAGCTCTATAAGAACTTTGACGTGAGCGTCTCACTCGCTCAGCTTCACTCTGTTCAAGTATTCGTAGTAGGGAACGCGCGGCGGCCCGGGAGCTATACCGTAAGCTCGCTCAGCACATTGGTCAATACCCTCTTTGCGTCTGGTGGACCCTCGTCACGCGGGTCGATGCGCGCGATTCAACTTCGGCGCGGAGATCGAACTGTCCAGACCTTCGATCTCTATCAACTGCTCGTGAATGGCGACAACTCGCAGGACGCCCAGTTATCTCCCGGCGATGTGATCCTGATTCCGCCTGCCGGGCCGCGCGTTGCAATCGCCGGAAGCGTTGGTCACCCTGGCATCTACGAAATCAAAGCAGGCACGACGTTGGAAGAGGCCCTACAACTCGCCGATGGCGTATCTCCGCTGGCCGCTCTGAATCAAGTGGTTCTAGAGCGGATCAACGATGCTGGGGGCCTTGCCCTGGAACACCTTTCCATGCGCGCCGCAGATTTACGAGTCACGCTGCAAACGGCGACATTATTCGTCTTTTGCCGATTGTGCCGCACTTCCAGAATGCCGTCACGCTCCGCGGAAATGTTGCCAACCCTGGGCGCTTTCCGTGGAAAGAGAAGATGCGCATCAGCGACCTGATACCGGACAAGGAAATCTTACTTACGCGCGACTATTGGAAGGGCCGCAACGCGCTTGCTGGCTCTAGCGAGGCCTCACACATAATCGATCCGGACTCTTCCGACCAGAACGCATCTTCGTCCAACGGAAACATGCCAGCAACCGCCGATCCGCAGCCATTGAACCAGGCAGTTACAAGCCTGGGTACCGGTCAACAACGCGCACCGTTTCAGGAGGAGAGGCGAGACACACAAGGGGACACTTCGCTAGGCGCCGCCACAGGACTGGATAATCTGCCACCCGTGCGCACCTTCAATCCCCGTAATACCGTGCAGCCGTCGGTCCCGGAGATCGACTGGGAATACGCAGTGATTGAGCGAACGGATCCAGCAACACTCATGACCCGCACAGTGCCCTTTAATTTGGGGAAGGTGGTTTTGTTACACGACTCCAGTCAAGACCTGGAGCTTTATCCGGGTGACGTAGTCACCATTTTCTCGAATGCCGATTTTGCCGTTCCGCGCAGCCAGCAAACGGTGCAGGTCCGGATGGAGGGAGAGATTGCTATGGCCGGGACATACACCGCTTTACGCGGCGAAACATTACGCGAAATCGTTGCTCGCGCGGGTGGCTTTACGAAAACGCCTATCTTTATGGCGCTCAATTCACCCGGGAATCCACGCGCCGGGAACAACAGAAGCGTTATGACGACTTTCTTGACCAACTCGAACGGCAAATAAATGAAGCCGCCTCGAATCTCTCAACCCAGGTGACCTCTCCCCAGCAGGCGGCCACCGCGCAGACTTCGCTGGCCAGTCAACGTGCAATGGTGGAACGTCTAAGAAAGACTAATCTAAACGGACGAATCGTTCTGAATATCGACCCCACTGAGCAGGGTATTCCGTCCCTACCAGATCTTCCGCTTGAGAACGGAGATCGCCTTTACGTCCCGAGCCGGCCCTCCACGGTAAATGTAATCGGCGATGTTTTTGAACAGGCGTCCTTCCTGTATCAGGAAGATTACCGCACCGGCGACTATCTGAAAAAAGCAGGCGGCCCAACCCGCTCGGCCGATCGCAGCCATATGTTTGTAATTCGTGCGGACGGTTCGGTGGTCAGCCGACGCAACAGTCCCGCACTGTTTGCCAAGAGTTTCGATTCGCTATCAATGTCGCCCGGAGACACGCTAATCGTGCCGACCTATATTAATCGCTCGACCTTCGTGCGCGGATTAATCGATTGGTCGCAAATCTTCAGCAACTTCGCTCTGGGCGCAGCAGCTGTAAACGTACTTCACTAGGAGAATCTGAGTGCCCGCACCCCTCGAGTATCAGACAGACACACAGCGCGGCGAAAATATCGAGAGGCTATCGCTCCTTGAGCGCGAGAACTTAGAAATCTCGTTTACGGCAATTTTCGCAATTCTCTTACGCAGGCGAAAAACATTCATTATGCCAGTCATGGCCGCCGCGCTTGCGTCAGTGGCAGTTGCGCTTTTGATTCCGCCCAAGTTCACTTCGGAAACGGTGATACTGACGCCGCATCAGGCTGAGCCATCGATTTCTGCGATGAGCCAATTGGCAGGCGCCGGAGGTGCGGGTCTCTCGGGCTTGAGTCTTCTGGCAGGCTTCGGTCTCCGCAATCCCTCCGATCTCTACGTCGGCATTCTCGAGAGCCGCACGATCGCCGATACTCTCATCAACCGATTCAACTTGAAGCAGGTCTACAACGACAAATATTATAAGGCCGCCCGCAAGCACCTCCGATGGAACACTACGATTAAAGCGGGCAAAGACACGTTGATCCACGTAGAAGTGTCCGATCGCAACCCCGACCGCGCAGCGCAGCTTGCCAACGCTTACATCGAAGAATTAGCTAAGCGGAATTCAAGCGTTACGCTTTCGGAAGCGTCGCAGCGCCGCCAGTTTTTTGAGGAGCAACTCGCTAAGCAAAGGGATCTGCTGGCAGCGTCTGAAATCGCCCTCCGGGATACTCAGCAGTTTACCGGTCTTATGGTACCGAGCGGCCAAGCGGAGGCTCTGATACGCTCCACGTCGCAATTACACGCCGAAATTCTCGGCCAGCAGGCCCAACTTGCCGGACTTAAGGCGTATGCAACCGACGATAATCCGCGCGTGAAAATGTTCAAGAATGAATTAGCGGCACTCCAATCGGAGCTTGCCAAGCTGGAGCGAGGGGATCATATAGCCGGAACACCTGACGTACCGATCGGGGAACTGCCGCAGGCCGGCCTCGAATACATCCGCAAGTACCGCGACGTGAAGTACCATGAGACTCTCTATGAAGCTCTTGCGAAGCAATACGAAGCGGCTCGTCTCGATGAGGCCAAAGCCGCCCCTTCGGTGCAGGTCATCGATGCGGCCGTTACTCCGGAGAAGAGAAGCTGGCCGCCGAGAACGGTTATTGTCGCGAGTAGCATTTTCTTTGCGACCCTGATCTCCGCTCTCTACGTCCTCGCGCAAGAAAGTGCGGCCGACAGGAAGAATGCCTAGAGCAGAATATTTGCATCGGCGTCTTACCGAAAACATACTCTCGCTCACGTGCCTGCAGGCGATCAATTATGCCGTGCCGCTTATCACTCTTCCGTATCTCGTTCGAGTGCTTCAGCCTCTACAGTTCGGGCTCTTGTCTTTTGCACAAGGTATCGTTTTGTATTTCGATTTGTTTACCGATTTCGGGTTCAATTACAGCGCCACTCGCGCGATCGCCGGCCGTCGCCGCGAAGCTGAATCCGTGGCACGAATCTTTTGGTCGACATTTTTCTCAAAGGTGCTCCTGATGTTGCTGAGCGCAGCCGCTCTCGCGGTGCTCGTGGCCGTTATACCCAAGCTCAGAAGTATCGCCGAGCTATTCGTTGCCAATGCCCTATATCTGCTCGGCACGACCTTGTTTCCCATGTGGTTCTTTCAAGGCTTGGAGCGCATGAAGTTCGCGGTTGGTGCTCTAGGCGTTGGCCGCTTACTGACAGTCCCTGCCATCCTGCTCTTTGTCCGGTCTCCGCATGATTATGTCGCGGCAGGAGCAATCCAGGCCAGTGTGGAGTTAACGGCCGGCCTTCTCGCTGCACCATTTATCTGGCGCACAATGCGTCTTGCCTGGTACCGGCCTTCATTTGTGGATGTAACGAGCACAATCCGGCAGGCGTGGCCGCTCTTTTTATCGTCTTCTGCTCTCTTCCTATCGACGTCGAGCACGACCG
Organism: Terriglobia bacterium; assembly: GCA_963841675.1. GTDB lineage: Bacteria > Acidobacteriota > Terriglobia > Bryobacterales > Bryobacteraceae > Bog-105. The sequence continues at coordinate 71,868 of CAWJEH010000002.1, read as the reverse complement.
TCATCTTAGGATCGCTCGCCGGCGAAATTCAGGTCGGATACTTCAGCGCGGCTGACAAACTGATTAAGGCTTCTACCGCGGCTCTGAGTCCATTGGGTCAAGCGTTATACCCTCATATTGCGGGCGTAAAACACACGTCTCGGCTTTCGGCGCTTATGGTCATACGGACCAGCTTTTTCGCCGTGGCAGCGCTCTCCTCGCTCATTACAATCGCCATAGCGTTTCTTGCACAGCCCGTTTGCGAGGCTTTCCTGGGGGCGTCCTTTCGGCATTCGGGTATTCTGCTCCAGTGGCTCTCACCCTTGCCGATTCTCTACGGAGTGATGAATGTGTTCGGCGCCCAGACTATGCTCATCTTCGACATGGATGCGGAGTTTGCCCGAAGTATGCTGGCGGGTGCTCTGGCGGGGCTGCCTGTCACCGTATTTTTGGTCCGCATACTGGGCGCTCGGGGCGCGGCGATTGGTTCGGTGTGTACCGCGGCGTTGATCGTAGCTGCCATGTTCTTCGTGTTATGGATGAAGGGGTTGCACGTTTGGAAAACTCCGCAAGCCGAACCTGTAACGGGAGCTATTCCGCTTATAGAGCCGGATTGAATCATGGCGGAATATGCGCTCCCAGTTCCCTGTCGTGAGATCTCGGCTTTCAGCCTGCCGTTGCGGCGGGTGTCGCTGGTACTCGCGATTTCGATTCTCCTCACCACGTCCTTCGATATTTTCCTAGTGTTCAATGCGGGCGGTACATTTCGCTTTTGTCAGCTCGCGTCGATACTTCTTTTGGCGCTCGCTGTTATCAAGACCCTGCATATAAATTCGGCTCCGATTCTGGCTTGGGCCCCGCTCTGTCTCTGGTCGGCGTTCCAAATAGTTTTCATACCGGCAACAGACTTCTGGCCCAAGAGCGTGGGCTATTGCCTCTGGCTCGTCCTGAACCTGGGGTTAGTCTTTTCCTTCGTGCAGTTATTCGGCGCAGATGCCCGAGCTTTGCAAACGGTACTGAGATGGTATGTTTACTCGTTCGGCATCATCGCAAGCTTTGGGCTGCTTCAGTTTGCTCTTCCAGTCTTCGGATTTCCAGGCATACTCGTCAAGCAATGGTGGATCGAGGGTAGCCTCGCTCGAGTGAACGGATTTAGTTATGAACCGTCATACTTCGCTTCGTACTTACTGATCGGCTTTGTCTTTACGGGCTCGCTCAGGCGCAGACACTCGGCTCTGCTTCCATCGAGAGCCTTGCTCGCAACCTATTACCTCACCGGCGCGGGCATCTTGGTTTCCTCCAGCCGGATGGGCATAATGTTTCTCCTTGCCGATGTTTTTCTCTCTCAATTCAGGCCGTGGCTCTCGTTCATGAGTGACTTCAGGCGCTTCAGGCTGGTTCCGCAAAAAATACGACGCCTATTTCCGTCTCTGTTATCCATTGCTCTTCTGCTTGTATTTCTCGGCAGCGCTACGGCGATTCTGGAGAGCAATCCCGCCGTGCTGTTAATGCTGTTGAACGGCACGGGCGTTTCCGACACCGCTGCGCATTCCGTGATCCAACGCGAGGCCTCGTTAGAAGAGACGGCCGCAGTCTTTTTCGAACATCCTCTTGTCGGACGCAGTTTGGGAGGCGTGTCGTCAGCTATCGCAAACCGGAACGGTGAATCCATTCACTCATTCGAAGATGCCAAGAGTTATGAAGGGATGAGCGTGTTTGCCGAGATTCTGGCCGCCAGCGGGGCAATTGGATTCCTTCCATTTCTCTGGTTCGTGGTTCAAACAATCCGCAAACCCCTGATGCTCGCCGCTGGCGTTTCGCCTTTTTATTCGACCTTACTTCGAGCTTCGGTGAGGTCACTCATTTTTGCCTGGGCGATCCTGCAATTTAATCAAAACGTACTGCGGCCCTACTTATGGACTCATCTGGCGATTCTGCTTTCGATTTACACCGCTGCTCTCCGGTCTGCCGCAGTTCGTCAGGGTTCAGACAAGCTGGCCGCGTGCTCGAGTACATCGCAAACGCCTTCTCGGTAGATCTCCAAGGTGTAGCGCTGCGCCCACACTTCTCTGGCCCGGTGAATTATTTTCATCAACTCGGTATTTTCCATTTCCAATAAAGCGTGAATGCGGCTGACCAGGGCTCCTGCCGTTGGCTCAACAGTTAAAAAGCCGGTTTCGTTGTCCTTTACGATCTCAGGGATTCCTCCTGATGGAAATGCCACAACAGGAACTCCAGCACTATACGCCTCCAGGATCACTCGTGTTGTCGACTCAAGGCAGCTGGAAGGCACAACCAGGAGATCCAGATCAGCGTAGACGGCTCTCAAATCCTCTTGCCAACCAATAAAGTCGACGGGATCGAGATTTCGGTGAGTATTCTCGAGTTCGACAGTAGCGTCATCCACCAGAATTCCAACTGCGAGAGCGAGGCCGCCGAGGGTCATGACATTGATCGTCTGACCGAGTGCCGCGAGGATACAGATCGAGGTGAGAATGGAAAGAGGAATGGAAACGCACACAATGAGGGTGCTGCGCCAACTCCCCAGGAAGAGAAGAATCATGAGGGCCGTTAGGAATGCTGCGATTCCGGCTTCACGCAGCACCTCGTTGATGGAGGATCGAACGAAAACCGATTGATCGAAGAGCGGCGTTATACGGAGCGCGGACGGCAGGTCAGCTTTCACTCTGGGCAGCGCCTTCTTGATCGAGTTGACTATGTCGAGGGTGGATGCGCGACCGTTTTTGAGCACACTCAGGAAGGACGATCGGCGACCGTTCTCACGAACCAGGTTGGTTTGCACGGCATATCCATTTCGGACCTGGGCCACGTCTTTCATGTAAACCACTGCGCCATTCGAAGCATGGATCGGCAAATCGTTCAGTGCCGAGACGACCAGCGGACTGCTATTTGTCTTGACCAGATATTCGATGTTGCCAATGCGCGCCGTGCCCGCCGGAAGAATAATGTTCTGCGCATTCAGCGCAGTTGATATATCCGCCGGCGAAAGATGCTTCGCATACAAAGCGTCCTGATCCAAATCGACCATGATCTGTCTCGTTTTGCCGCCCCATGGGAGTGGAAGCGAAGCGCCCTGAACCGTGGCCAGACGGGTCCGGATAAAGTTCAATCCAAGGTCGTAAAGGTCCTGTTCGGTGAGGCCTTCGCCTGAAAGGCCGAGTTGCAGGATCGGGACGCTGGAAGCATCGTACTTCAGGACATTAGGCGGGAAAGTCCCGGGCGGAAGCACCCGCAGGATGGTCTGGACGATAGCCGTGACTTGCGCAACGGCAAGCTCAACTTTGACATTGGGCTGAAAGTAAACGCGGATTACCGATGTGCCTGTGTATGACTCGGATTCCATGTGCTCAATGTCGTTAACGGTGGTTGTCATGGCACGCTCGCTCACCGTCACGATGCGCTTCTCCATCTCGTCAGGCGTCAGGCCGGTATACGTCCAGACGATGCTCACAACCGGAATATTGATGTAAGGAAAAATGTCTTTCGGGCTAACAATGGACGCTAGAGCGCCGAGAATGAGAATCAGGATCGAGAAGACAACAAAGGTATACGGACGCCTCAGTGCTAGGTGAACAATCCACATTTAGGAATTAAGACACTCCGACGGCAAAAGGCAGAACGCTGAAACGACGCTCGGCGTCGTGATACAGGTTACTCAGGCCGGCAACTCTTCGATCTCAGGATATCCGTGCTGCTCACGCCCGACTTTTCCATCGTACTTAGTAGTCGTTTTGAACAATTCCAAGTGGCCATTGGCGGCTTCGGCGCGGGATCTGTGTCGTAGCTCCGTCATTTCCTGTTCAGACATGGGAGCAAAGTTCTGGACTACCTGAAGATTTTGCTTCAACACCTCTATCGCATCCATGCCGCTGATCGTTGTGGCGACCGGTAAACTCATTGCATAACGGAGCGCTTCTGAGGGAGTAATGCCTCCCCACTTGATCATTTCGCCGCTGCCGCCCAGGCTTTTCATCCCGAGAACCGCCAGGCCCTGCTTGCGAGCCTCCGGCAGAACCTGCTGCTCAAAACTCCGGAAATTTGCGTCGAAAGCATTCAAAGGCATCTGTACAGTGTCGAAAGGGAATCCGTGCGAAAGCATCTTCAGATGAATATGCGGATCCTTGTGACCGGTGAAGCCGATCAGGCGTACTTTGCCCTGCTTCTTGGCTTCGAGCAGAGCTTCCGCTGCGCCATTCGGCCGAAAGATCAAATCCGGATCATTTTCGTAGATGACTTCGTGAATTTGCCAGACGTCCAGGTGGTCTGTTTTGAGCCGACGTAGCGATTGTTCGAGCATCTGCATTGCAATCTTCTTATCGCGCCCATGCGTACAGACCTTCGTCATGAGCACAGCCTCATTGCGGCGAGCACCCAAGGCGTAGCCGAGCCATTCTTCGCTCTGACCATCGTGGTACTCCCAGGCGTTGTCGAAGAAGTTAATGCCTGCATCCAGCGCCTGCTGAACAATCTCCTTTGCCGCGTCCTGATCTTGAGCCGATCCAAGATGAAACCCACCCACGCCAATAATCGAGACCTCGAGACCGCTATTGGCGAGCGGCCGTTTGGGTACCGTTGCTCCTGCTCCTTTCACCATGGCTGTCGCAGCTCCTAGCAGCGCTGTGTTCCGAATGAAATTTCGACGGGTATCTTCTGATTCCGGCATATATTTACTTGGCGGGAGCAAATGGCTTGCCGGTATTGTCAGTGGCGTGCATCATTTCCTTCACTTCCTTCTGCTGCATGTCGAGGGGGAAGTCGTTCGCTAATCTAGCTTCGGGGTTGTCGTATTTAAGAGAGACTTTGTATAGCTCGAAACGTCCGTCTGCATATTGCCGGCTACGGTCTCTGAGCGAGGCCATTTCTTCTTGCGCTAGCGGCTCGAATCCTTGCGCGATTTTAAGGTTTTGCTCCACTACATCGATCTTTTCCATGCCGGTGATCGTAGTAGCAACAGGGAGGCTCATCGCATACCGGAGCAGCTCTTCAGGCGAGTAAACGCCTTTCTTGATGGCGGGCCCGGCGCCCTGGAGCGGTTTCATTCCGAGGGGAGCGATACCGCGCCGGACAACTTCCGGTAGCACTTGGGTTTCAAAGCTGCGAAACGTAGCGTCAAAAGGGTTTAGCGGCATTTGCACGGAATCGAACGGAAAACCAGTATTCAGCATTGCGAGATGGAGCCGGGGATCCTTGTGCCCGGTGAAACCGACGAAACGCACCTTTCCGTCTTTTTTTGCCTGAACGAGGGCTTCCGCCGCTCCGTTCGGTCGAATGAAGCGTTGCGGGTCAGTTTCGAAAGAGACGCCGTGGATCTGCCAGAGGTCGAGGTGATCCGTTTGAAGGCGGTTCAGTGATTCTTCGAGCATTCGCAAGGCAAGCTCTTTATCGCGGCCGTGCGTGCAGACTTTGGTCATGAGAAAAACCTGCTGGCGCTTGCCTTTCAAGGCTGACCCTAGCCAGACTTCGGATTTACCGCGGTGGTACTCCCAGCAGTTATCAAAGAATGTGACACCACCGTCAATGGCGCGGCCAACGATTTCCGTCGCTGTCTTTTGGTCTTCAGCATCACCGAGGTGGTGCCCGCCGAGCCCGAGAGCCGAAATGTTAACGCCTGTTTTGCCAAACTGCCGCTTAGGAATTTCGCCGGATGCCGCCATCGAGTGTCTCAAGCATGAGACAATCTCGAATCTGACAAGGTTTCTATTCAAGTAGAAACACGAGGGAGGTGAAAGGTTGCACTATGACGACATTGTTATCGGCTCGGGCCAAGGCGGCAATCCTCTCGCCGTTGCGCTGGCCAAGCGAGGTGAGTGTGTCGCCCTGATCGAATCGAACTACCTCGGAGGCACCTGTATCAATACAGGATGTACACCGACGAAAACGATGGTTGCGAGTGCGCAGATCGCGTATTACGCGCGGAATGCTGAGCGCTGGGGAATTAGTACAGGGCAAATGGGCGTAGATATGGCCTCGGTTCTCAAACGCAAAAATGAGCGCGTCGAAGCGAGCCGGACCGGCTGGGAGAAGAGCGTGAACGGTAAAGGGCAGCCGCAGCTATATCGCGAGCGAGCGCACTTCGTTGGCGCAAAAGAGATAGAAATTGGAAATCAGAGACTCGAAGGCAAGAGAATCTTCATCGACACTGGCTCGACGCCTACAATTCCGCGTATCGAAGGACTCGACAAGGTTCCTTATCTGACAAATGAAAGCCTGATGGAGCTTCAGCAGGTTCCGCGTCATCTCTTGGTGCTGGGCGGGGGCTATGTTGGCCTCGAGTTTGCACAGATGTTCCGGCGGTTCGGAAGTGAGGTCACAGTAATTCAGGGGGGCCCGCAGATCTTGCCCAGAGAAGATGAGGATATCGCGACTTCGCTTCAAAGCGTCCTCGAAGCCGAAGGGATCAAGATCCATCTCAACGCGAAAGCCTCGAAAGTAAGCGAGAACTGGGGCGAAATCACATTGGCTTTTGGCGATGGCAAACCGAGCGTAACCGGTTCGCATCTACTAGTAGCGGTCGGTCGCACGCCACAAACCAAGGATCTGGATCTTGGAAAAGCGGGAGTCGAGACCGACAAAAGGGGTTATATCGTCGTGAACGACCGGCTCGAAACCACGGCTCCCGATATCTGGGCGATCGGCGATGTAAACGGCGGTCCTGCTTTCACCCACATTTCCTATAACGACTACCAGATCATCTACGGCAATTTGTACGAGGGGAAAAATCTGAGTACCAAGACTCGGCTCGTTCCATATGCCGTGTTCACAGATCCGCCGCTTGGTCGCGTTGGCCTCACGGAAAGAGAAGCGCGTGAACAAGGCCGGAAGCTGAAAATCGGCAAGATCGAAATGACGCACGTCGCGCGCGCTCTGGAAAAGGCAGAAACGGAGGGTCTGATGAAGATCGTGGTCGACGCGGAGAGCGACAAGGTGTTGGGCGCAGCCATTCTCTCTAGCTCGGGCGACGAAGTGGTACAGATCCTGAGCACTCTGATGCTGGCCGATAAGCCCTATACGCTGCTCAAAGGCGCAATATACATTCACCCGACCATCGCGGAGGGATTCTTCGGACTGATGGACAGCGTGAAGCCTGCATGAGGATCAAGGGAAATAGCGCTCACTCATCTGCCGCAGAAACGCAAGCGATTCAGCCATTTCTTCCATTCCATTCATGCCATCCTCGATGCTGACCCAACCGGTATAGCGGTGCTCCGCAAGGATGCTGAAGATCGTGTCGTAGTCGTTTAGCCCTTTGCCCGTCACGCCGTGACGGAGGTCGGGTGAATAGCCTAAGGTGCCGTCGCTCTGACGCAAGGACTCAATAGTTGCACCCTCCACCAAATAACGATCGCTCGCATGCATGCTCACCACGCGATCCGCTGTTTGTCGCAGCAGCTCGATGGGATCGTCGCCGGCAACGATCGCGTTCGAGGGATCGTACTGGACACCAAAATGATCTCGATCATCCACGGCGTCGATGATGGCGACGAAGCGATCCATCTTCTGAGCGAACTCCGGATACTGCCAGAAGCCGTCCTTATAATGATTTTCCATTCCGAGGACGATATCCAGTTCTCGCGCGAGCGGCAGAAGTTCGTAAATGGCGTCGACCACCCAGTCTCTTCCCTGCTCCCAAGTCACTTCGGGATAGCGCTGGCCACTCAGGATGCGACATACCGCGCGCGGGCCGCCGAGGCGGCGGGTGACCGCGATCATCTGAGCTTCGCGCGAGATCTCACGCTTGCGCTTCTCCGCGTCGGGAGCGGTGAAATCGGGCGAGCAACAGAGCATCGGCACGGCAAAGTTCGCAGATGAAATCGCTTCACCAACTCGATCCAGATATGAGCTTTCGAAACTTTGAAAGAACCCAGAGTACATCTCGAGGCCATCGGCGTCGAGTTGCTTCGCCATCTCGATCCAGTCGAAGACCGACATGTCGCCCCGGGAGATCTCTTCGAGATAGCACTTAGGAAAGGCCGAGATTTTAAGCGGCATTACGGAGTCAGCACCGCTTTAACGTATTCGCCGCCCTCCATTTTTTCAAAGCACTCGTGCCAGTCTTCAAGCTTGGCGACGCGACTGATGATGGGGTCCAGGTCGATCTGGCCGGAAACGATCATGGATATGACGCGCTCCCAGACGGGCCAATTATGCGAGAAGCTTCCTGACAGAGTGATGTTCTTTTGAACGAGAGGATCAAGCGTGAACTGCAACGGCTGCGGACCCCAGCCAACTTTAACAATCTGGCCCGCCGGGCGAACCGCATACATGGCCATTTGGAGCGTAACCGATGCCCCTGAGCAATCAACTGCGACGTCTGCGCCGAGCCCGTCACCATTCTGCGCGATGTATTCGAGAACGCCACTATCGAGAGTAACGTCCGCTCCGACCTGGCGCGCCGCTTCCAAGCGGCGTTTGTCGGAAGGCAAGCCAGCAACGATGACTTGGCCGGCTCCGCTAAGCTTGGCCATTTTCGCGCAAAGCAGGCCGATCGGCCCGGGACCTAGCACGAGGACGGAGTCGCCCGGCCGAACCCGACCGTTCACGCAGACCGCATTGTAGGCGACGCAGCAGGGTTCCGTCAAAGCCGCCTTTTCAAAAGAAACGGAGGGAGGCAGCGGATGCAAACAGCGCGCGGGAACACGGACGTATCGAGTCATGGCGCCATCGACACCGTTGCCGAATCCGCGGCGAGAGGGATCGAGATTGTACAACCCGGATCTGCTGAGCGGAGAAGCTTCATCGATCACAGCGGCGGTTTCACTAACGACTCGATCGCCTTCATGAAACCGGGTCACGGCCGGACCTGTCTGCGCGACCATCCCGCAAAACTCGTGGCCGAGAATGCACGGATAGTTCACTGTCCAACTGTGCGATCCACGCCATTGATGAATGTCACTGCCGCAAACGCTCACGCCGCCGACGCGCAACAGCACGTCGTTTTCCCCAATGCGAGGAACGGGCACCTCACGTAGCGCGACAGACAGCGGCTCGCGGGAATAATTTACCAGAGCGGGCATTGTGCTGGTCAAGCGGTGACTCCTTTTCCTATTTTTATTTCCCCGAAGGCGTGAACCTTTTGGCAGATCAGGCGAAGCGTACCTTCGAGGTCGCCGGCGGCAGTCCGGAATGCGTGGGCGTCGATGACCAGCGGCGCGCCGATTACAACTAGCGGCGCCCCATGGGCAGGGGTTTCGGTGGCTTGTTCGAGAGTGAGTCCGCCAACTGCCTGCACGGGGACTGAGACGGCCTGGACGATCTCGCGCAGACGATCAAGCGGCGTCGGAGCGGTTTCACCCCTCTGTTTACGAACGGTCCGCATATCGTAGCCGATGTGATGGACGATATAATCACAACCTAGTTGCTCCAGCCGGCGCGCGCCTTGGAGGGGGTCGGGCATAGCCATGTTGTCTCCCATGGTCTTTGCACCGAAGTCACGGCCGGCCTGGACAACGAGTTCGATGGTCTCTTCATGCGCCTGGCCCATGACGACTACCATGCTCGCACCTGCTTTGGCGGCCATTTCGGCCTCCAGCCAGCCGCCATCCATGATCTTCAGATCGGCCACGATGGGAACGTCCGGATAGCGTGCGTGCAACTCGCGAATGCCGCGCGTTCCTTCAGCGATGATGAGCGGCGTACCGACTTCAAGCCAGTCCACGCCAGCGTGTAGGGCGATTTCAGCGGTGCGAAGCGCCTCATTCAGATCGATCAGATCGAGTGATAGTTGAACGACAGGTTGCATAGGGACAAACCAGATGTAGCAAACCAGATGTAGCAACCAGGTTTAGCATGGTTGAGGTATGTGGAAGCGGCGGTTGCTCTCCCTGTTGATTGCGGCGACAGCGGCGGGGGCGGAATTGCAGCCGGTGACCAATTTTGAGACCCACTCGAAGGGACTGCAAATCGTGTCGCCAGCGGTGCCGGGGAGGCCTTGGACGGTCGCTGGGGAGCATGGGGCTCTGTTCGGCCGCCAAAACGGCAAGCTCGAGGCGTGGCAATGGCCCATCAAGATATTGAGCGATTTTCACATTCGGGCCGAGCTGGCAGATTATCCCGTACCCATCGATGTGAACGCACTGGCAGCGGAGGTTCGAGTGACGCCAGCGGAGACGACGATCACATATGCGCACGCAGCATTTACTGTTCGGCAGCACATGTTCGCGGCACGCGGCAGCAACACTCCGGCCGTGGCTGCGGGGGTCTTTTTCGAGATCGAATCGGCCAGACCCCTGGAACTCACGTTCTCGTTTACGCCCGAGATGCTGCAGATGTGGCCCGCGCCGAGCCATGGGCGGCCGAGTGGGGAGTGGGTCGAAAAGGGCGGCTTCTACATTCTGCATACGGATGATCCGAAGTTTTCCGGTATTGTCGCAATACCCCGCACGCGCCCGGGCATATTGGTGCCATATCAGGAGCATCCGCAGACCTATCCGCTTGAATTGAAACTCTCCTTTGATCCGAAGAAAGATGCGGGGCTGGTGTATCCGCTGGTGATTCGATTGTTGGAGAGCGACGCTGCAGCCGCCGAAGCGGCACAGGCTCTATTGGCAATCCCGGAACTCTACGCGCACACACAGGACTACTATGCGCAGTTCTTCAATCAACGAGTGACGTCGGAAACACCCGATACGAAACTGGACGATGCGCTGCGCTGGGCGGAGGTCTCAATCGATCAGGCACAGGTGAAGTATCACGACGAGACGGGATTGGTGGCGGGCTACTACGAATCCGCAGATTCGGCGCGTCCCGGCTATGCGTGGTTCTTCGGACGCGACACGCTGTGGACCAGCTACGCCATCAACAGCTATGGCGATTTCGCGCTGACCCGGAGAGCGCTGGATTTCTTATTCAGAAGACAGCGGCCGGACGGCAAGATCATGCACGAGTATTCGCAGTCCGCCGACGCGCTCGATTGGAAGCAGACGCCGTATTTCTATGCCTCGGCAGACTCGACTCCACTGCTCGTGATGGCAATGTCGGATTACGTAAGGACAAGCGGCGATACCGAGTATTTGAAAGCGAATTGGCCCGCGGTGCGCAAGGCGTATGAGTTTACGCGCACGCATGAGGCGGACAACGGGATCTATTCAAACAGTGAAGGCACGGGCTGGGTGGAGTCCTGGCCGCAAGGCATGCCCAAACAAGAGATTTATCTCGCGTCATTGGATCAGCAATCGGCGACCGCGATGAGCCAATTAGCTGCGCTGATGGGCGATACTGTGCTGGCGGGCGCCGCGAAGGCGAAGGCGGCCGATATCGAGGCGAAGATCGAGAGGGAATTCTACGTAGAATCCGACAGGTTCTATGCCTTCAGCCGTAATGGGGACGGCTCGCTCGACCACACGTCGAGCATCTATCCTGCTGTGGCGTGGTGGGACGGAACGCTGACGCTGAAGAGTGCAGGACCGATGCTTTCACGTTGGGCGTCGGCCGAATTCTCGGCGGATTGGGGGACCCGCGATATCAGCGAACGGACTTCGTTCTACGACCCGATCAGCTATCACCAAGGCTCGATCTGGCCTTTATTCACGGGCTGGGTCTCACTGGCGGAGTACCGGGCGGGGCGATCGCTTTCCGGATACGCGCACCTCATGCAAAATGCAAACCTGACATGGGCACAGGATTTGGGTTCGGTGACAGAGTTGCTTTCGGGGCAGTTCTTCGAGCCTTTGGGGAGGAGCAGTTCGCATCAGACATGGTCTTCGGCAATGGTGATTTCGCCGATGCTGCGGGGGCTGTTCGGACTCGATTGGGATGCGCTGCATCACAAGCTGAACGTAAAGCCGCATTTGCCGGCAGATTGGGATCACGCAACGCTACGTAACGTTCCGCTCGGTTCGAAGCGCGTGGATGTGGACTACCGGCGCGCCGGAGATCAGTTAGTCGTACAGGTGACGGGTGAGCCGGTGCGATCGATTGCACTTGATCCCGTCGAGATAGCGATGCCGGCGGAACTGCCAAGTCCGGGGAGCGAGACGCGACAGTTGAAGGTGCTCGACCAAAGTTCCACCGCTGATGAGGTGACATTCACCTTTGCAGGCTGGACTGGAACGGCGTACGATTTGAAGGTCCGGCTGAACCGTCCGCACGTGGCGGCACAGGGTGGAAAGCTGGGCGCCGGGACACTTCACGTCCAGATACCGGCTGGAGTGGGTTACCAAATTCAGACCGTGAAATTCGATTTCTGAGCAGGGGTTTTTACCGTCTATAAAAAAGGACCGGGAGGGGGTAGCTTTTGGCAGGCCACAGATCGTTACGTGCCGTATTCACCGGGCTAATAGCAATAGCGCTGACGGCGCAAACTACCGATATTTTGCAGTACATTCAGCAGACCTGGAAGGTATTAACCCGGTCGAACCGGACGCTGGCCGTCGCGGCCGTCGATCCGAAATTTCATCCGGACCCCGACGGCCGATGGCCGGTTTATATTCCGCGGACGGAGGATGTGCAAAAGGTCGAGCAGGAATTGAAGAGCGAGATACCGGAAGCTGGGCTGAAGACAATCTCGATTCGACCTTTGCCGGTGGATATCAATTCGATCACGCAGCAGGGGCTTTTGTATTTACCGCATCCGTACGTCGTGCCGGGCGGGCGCTTCAACGAGATGTACGGCTGGGACAGTTACTTCATCGAAGTCGGGCTGCTGCACGATCACGATCTGGACCACGCGAAGGATATGGCTGACAACTTCCTTTACCAGGTCAAGAACTACGGCGGTAAGGTGTTGAATGCAAACCGTACATATTATCTGAATCGATCGCAACCGCCGTTTCTGACGGAGATGCTGTTGGATGTCTACAACAAGACGCATGACCGGAAATGGCTGGCCGATGCGCTTCCACAAATCGAGCAGTATTACAGGCTGTGGTCGACGGAGCCGCACCTGACCGAAACCCGGCTGGCACGCTACTGGGACTTTGGAGAGGGCCCGGCGCCGGAGGTTCTTTCAGCGGAGCGCAATGCGCAAGGGCAGACGCACTATGACCTTGTGAAGCAGTATTTCAAGACGCACGAGATTACGGACTATGACGTCAGCCAGTACTACGACAAAGCTACGGACAAATTGACGCCATTGTTTTACAAGGGCGACCGATCCATGCGGGAATCGGGTTTCGATCCATCGAACCGCTTCGGCCCGTTCAATATCGACATTATTCACTACGATCCGGTATGTCTCAATTCCCTGCTCTACCTGATGGAGATGCAGACCGCAGAGATTCTGAAGGACCTGGGGCGTGCCAGCAGCGGACAGATCTGGCGAACTCGGGCACAACAGCGGGCGGCGCGCATGAACAAGCTGATGTGGGACGAGAAGGATGGCCTCTATTACGATTACGATTTCGTCACCAAGCAGGTGAGACATTACCCGTTTCTGTCAACGTTTTACCCGCTCTGGGCGGGTATTGCCAAGCCGGCTCAGGCAGCGCGGGTGGAGAAGAATCTGACACTCTTCGAACGCGATGGCGGGTTGCAGACCAGCACGAATGTCAGCGGGAACCAGTGGGACGCACCGTTCGGATGGGCGCCACTACACATGATCGCGGTAGAGGGTCTGAGGAGGTACGGATTTAACGACGACGCGGAAAGGATTTCGGTGAAGTGGCTCTCGCTAATTCACAAAGACTTCGCGCGGCACGGATTCATTGTCGAGAAGTACGACGTGGTGCACGGAAGCTCGAATGTCGAGTCGCAGATTCATTACGGGTACAGCGCGAACCAGGCTGGATTTGGGTGGACGAATGCGGTATTCACCAAGCTATTGGATGAGCTGAGCCCAGAGGACCAGAAGAAGGTGCTGGGGAGCTAAGCCAGCCGATTTCACTTCTTATGTCCCATATCCAGCCCTAAGCTCACCTTGTTATAGTTTCCGGTGATCTTGAACGGGACCATCTGCCGTCCGGACTTCTTCTTAAGGAAGGGCGATGCTGCTTTCAAGAGGAACGATTTAAACCCAGTGGTGGCAGCCGATGCGCTGCCGTCCGTAATCAAGGTTCCGTGAAGATCGATATCGTAATTGACGAGATTGTAGGTTCCGCGCAACGAAGCCTCGGCACCTGGAACGCGCAATGACAGCCTGGAAAGGTGCGCCACGCCGCCTTGGACCATCACTCGGCCTTGGAGATTCGAAACAAGTGTTGCAAGATTCTCCGGTGACAAACCGTCTTTCTTTGCGGCATTTTCGCTAATCCGACTCAAGCTCGACTGGATCTCGTTGTTTGTGAACTTTCCAGCGCCCACGCCGAACTCGCCCTGAATGTTCATGGCAGTGACAAAGGAGTTTGGCTGCGGCGGCAATTCAAACTGACTAGCAAAAGCAATGTTACCGGTGAGAGGTGGCTGACTGGCGTCGATGAACAGATCGAGCAGGTCCTCAATGCGGCCGCTCGCGGAGGTCATCGCCAAGGAGACTGCCTTGCCATTCTTGCCGGGGTGACCTTCGACGGTCCCACTGAACCGGATCGTTGTTCGGTCAAAGCGGGCGACAGCATCGTTCAAAACCACGTTGCCATCAGTCGCGTTCACCGTGGCTCGAAAATCGGCAGACAGATCGCGGGTGTGAGCAGAATCAGCGACGTGAAAGTTAGGGACGTCCGCCTTGCCAATGACATTTATCTGGTCTAGCGTTCCGTCGAAGCTTCCTTGCGAGGCCAACGTGCCACTGATAGCTTTATACATTCCAAGATTGCCATGAAGGTATCGATACCAGCCCTTCACAGGCGTTTGCGCGGGATTATCGGAGTTCCAGGTTCCGAATTGGCCGCTTGATTCGATTGTGCCCGCAGGTGAAGGGTTATAGAGGACGGCACGATAATTGATCGGCCGATTGTTTCCGACTCCATCGAGGGCCAGATGATTCAAGACCAAGTGCAGGGGTGGGTTCGCCAGGTTCTTTTGAAGAAAATCGAGAACCGCGCCGTCGGCGATCACTGCTCCGAGATTGACCGTTCGACCGGAGTTGCTCTGGGTCAGAGGCATCACCGGATTGGGGCCGCCATTCGGGTTAGGAGGGGGCACGGTCAAGTGCAGACCGTAGACGCGCACACTCGAAAGCCGTTTACGGGGGGTAATCATTCCCCAATAGCTGCCCCTGACTTCCAGTTTGGCGATTGTGATCAAGGGAGGTTTGTTTTTGTGCTTCCGATGGAGAAATCTGATGCCTTCGGCGACACATCCAGGCGGGAAATAGGTGATGCGAAAACGGTCGATTGTGACAGAACGTACAGAACGTTCCTGCAACACGTCGATCAGGGCTTGTTTGGTGAACGGCCACTCGAGCGCGAGCCCCAGAAGGGCGATCCCTATGACGACGGCGATACATGCGAGAGTCCTGATGATCGCTCGCCTCAGCCATTCCGGCCGCCTGCCCCGCGGACGCTCGATCCCGAGTTTCGGTTCTAGCGTATGGTGCAGCGTCGACATTGAATCTGCATGTGGGAAGGGTTTCAGACCCGAGATGTTTCGCGGTAACTGATTAAGGATGACTAATGGTTCGGGTAGGTAGGTACCGGTATTCTTCGGACGTCGCAAGAGGTGCCCTAAGCTCTGAGTTTCGCTAGGATCGGGATAGATGAAGTTGCGTGGTCGCCTGGGGTTTCGTATTCTGCTAACTGCGTTGGCGGCCGTGCTTGCTTATTCGTGTTTTGGATGCTCGGTACTGTCGCATGAAGCGATCGTAGACGCACTCTGGGATGTCAAGCTAAAGCCTGCTCTGTTGGCACGTTTTCCGAAGGCAACGCCAGACGATCTGAAGCAAGCTCATGCCTATGCCTACGGTGGCGCGATCATTCAGGATCTCGGATATTACCCGCGTGGAAATAAACTGTTCAGCGACCTTGCGCATTATGTCCGTACGGGTGATTTCTGCGTCGCGCTAGTCTCGGAATCGCATACTCTAAACGAGCTGTCATTCGCGCTCGGAGCGGTATCACATTATTTTTCAGACATCGATGTACATAGATACGCCACCAACCCGGGCGAGGCGATACTCTATCCGAAGCTTGAACGCAAATTCGGCAAAATCATCACGTACGAAAAAGATCCCGCAGCACACCTGAAAACCGAGTTCGGCTTCGACGTGCTGGAAGTTGCAAAGGGCAGATTTGCGCCGCAGGCGTACCACGATTTCATTGGCTTCTCCGTAGCTGAGGAGGTTTTGAACCGAGCGTTTCACGACACGTACGGCTTAGAGTTGTCGGACCTATTCCCAAACTTCGAGCGCAGTATTGGTTCGTACCGGCGGGCTGTGAGTAAGACGATTCCGGATGCGACGCGTATCGCCTGGGCACAGCGGAAAGAGGAGATTGAGCGATCCGATCCGGGGATGACGCGCGAGCGCTTCGTCTACGTAATGGCGCGTTCCAGCTATGAGCATGATTGGGGGAAACAATACGACCGTCCTACTGTGAAGGACCGCTTTCTGGCCGGCATTCTCCGGCTGGTCCCTCCGGTCGGACCGCTGCGAGCGCTGAGGTTCAAAATGCCCAGTCCGCCCGTGGAGAAACTCTTCATGGAAAGTTTCGATCGGGCCGCTGGACAGTACGGAGCGTGGGTAGACCACTCCAGGTCCGAGCGCTCGCATCACCTGGAAAACATCAATTACGATGTCGGCGAACCCACGAAACGGGGCGGCTACAAGCTGGAAGATCGTGCATATGCCTTCTGGCTAGACAAACTAGCCGAGAAGAACTTCTCAACGGCTACGCCGCAGATCCGGAGCGCGCTGATCGCCTATTATCGACGAGCGAAGCCTCCGGAGGAGACAGATAAGCATGCGGAAGACTGGAGTCACGTGCTGACCGAGTTGACGGCACTTAGAGCTGCCGGCTCGTTTACTGCCAAGAGCAGATAATCTAACAACGGTGCTCTCCTTTTATCGATAGTTTTGGATGAATCGTTTTCAAACATCTTCTGTTCTTCCGCCGGGCGAGGAGGTCGACGGCGATTTGAACCACTGTTCCTACTGCCCCGCCACGCCCCGAGATCACGAGGAACTGGAGATTTCACATTCGTTGCTTCGGGACCTAATCCTACGTCATATCCGGGCTCTGGGCGTTAGTTCCTTTCGCTCCTTGAGCGGAACGATGAAAATATCGCCCTTTATCATTCAACATCTGTTTGAGGAAATGCGCAAACAGCAACTTGTCGAGGTCAAGGGTAGAACAGGGCTGGATTATTCTTTCGAGCTGACAGAGGCAGGTCGAAATTTCGCTACTGAACGCACTGAAAGGTGCAGATATTCCGGACCGGCACCGGTTTCGCTGAATGAATATTTCCAGGCGGTCAGAGTGCAAGCGGCCAAGGTGAAAGTGAATCGCGGTGAACTGCGAAACGCATTCGCGGATCTCGTCGTGTCTGATCTGCTGCTCGATCAATTGGGTCCTGCACTCGTTTCGCAGCGGTCGTTATTCCTCTATGGGCCAACTGGCAATGGCAAAACCAGTTATTCCGAGCGACTTACCCGGATCTACAAGGACTCAGTGGTCGTGCCTTATGCCGTAGAAGTAGATGGCCAGATCATCACTGTTTATGACCCGGTGGTACATCAAAGACTGCCCGTGGGCAATGCCGATTTGGATCCGCGGTGGGTTGTGTGCCAGAGGCCGTGCATTACCGCTGGCGGTGAATTCGTAACGGGCATGTTCGATTTGCACTCCGACGACGCTTCCGGCACATACGTTGCTCCACTGCAGGTTAAGGCGAATAATGGAATCCTGGTTATCGATGATTTCGGCCGCCAGGCTATGTCCCCGCGCGAGTTGCTAAACCGTTGTATGACACCGCTCGATCGACGCGTGGATTATCTAAGCCTGAGTTACGGAATGAAATTCGAGATTCCGTTCGAGCTGCTGATTGTCTTCTCTACTAATTTGAATCCGGCCGATCTAGTTGACGAAGCATTTCTCCGGCGCATTCCAAACAAAGTCTACGTGGATAACCTAGACGACAAAACGTTCGATTTGATTTTGGAGCGAGAAGCGACGAGGCAAGGGATCGCGTGCGACGCGGAGATCGCGGAAATGCTACGACGGCTATGCAAGCTGCACGGCAGCGATCTGCGTGCTTGTTATCCAGCGGACATCTGCAATATTTTGCATTCGATCAGCGAGTACGAGGGGCGACCCGTCGAGATTACCGAAGCTGAACTCGAGCGGGCGATCACGCTGTACTTTGCCCGAAGTCAAAACCGGCGCTGACGCGGCGCTACAAGCGCCTCTCTGATTCTGCACCTCAGCGCAGATCAGCTGTGAGGGACTTCCGCTCCTCTGGAACTCGTGATCCTAGCGTCCAGTTTGCCCGTGATACGCCCGGAGCTTCCAGCATGGGTTCACGCTCGTTGTGCCTAACGTGCGAAATCAATTCTCTTTGCCCTTGACAGTGTTAGATTACGAGCGTACTCTAAATTATGCGATACTCGCCGGAACATAAAGCGCAGAACCACGAGAAGATCCTTTCCATGGCTGCTCGCTCTTTCCGGGAGCACGGTGGGGACAGCAGTGGCATCGGCACTGTTATGAGCAAGGCGGGCCTAACAAAAGGGGGCTTCTACCGGCATTTTGAAAGCAAGGATGACCTGCTCGTCGAAGCAGTAGCGCGGGCATTCGATCAGATGGGAAAGGCAATGGTAGACATTGCAAAATCAGCACCCGAAGGTCAAGCTCTGCGAGCGATGATCGAACACTATTTGAGCGTACGCCACGCGAATTCACCAGGAACGGGTTGTGTGGTCTCCGCCCTCGGGCCGGAACTCGCGCGACGGCCCTTATCCGTGCGGAAACGCATTGAGGCATCGCTAGAAGCGTATCGTGAGCGGCTATTGCCATTCGTTCCTGGTGAGACGCGAGAAGAAAGACTGGCGAAGTATGTGGTCTTGTTTCCCAGTATGGCTGGGGTGCTGACCATGGCGCGGGTGATCTCGGACCCCCACCGGCGAGAGTGGATGCTGAATGAGGCGAGAGATTTCTTTGTGAAAAGCTTTACTGAAACGTGACGCAAAATTTTTTGGCGCGATAGCGTACGGGCGTACTCTTAGAAGCACATGAACAACCAACCCAAGAACCTAACCAGGCTGAATCGAGGCTAACCGATGGAATCCGTCCTCCCTTTTCTCATTGCAGCGCAGCGCTTCCGGCAGCGTCCGTTGCGCAATCAGAGTCCCGGCACGCCCCAGGCGCTGTCCGGCGGGGCTCTACCTAAAACCAATCGAAGTGATGGTCATTCTGACGGCGAAGCAGGGCGCAACCCGCGAACGAATCATGGCCGTCATGCCGTCCGAGATTCGGGAGACAGTGAAGCTCTACCTGGACGGGAAAATCCGCCAGTGGTATTCGCGCGGCGATGGCAACGGCGTCATCTTCCTGGTCGACGCGAAGGACGAGGCACGAGCCATCATGGAAACGCTGCCGCTCGCGAAGGAGCAGTTGATGGATCACGAGTACATTCCGGTCGGACCCTTGATGCCTCTGAAAGCATTAATGGGCGCGGGAGCGCCGAACGTTTAGGCCGAACCTTCAAGAGGAGACAGTCATGATCAAACCGAGGATCATTGTGACCGGCGCGACCGGGAAGACGGGCAGCGTCGTCGTTGCCGAATTGCTGAAGGCAGGCTATCCGGTGCGCGCCATGGTGCACCGGGAAGATGGCCGCAGCGTGCGACTGAAGGCGCAGGGGGCCGAGATCGCGGTCGCCGAAATGAGCGATGTCGAGCGCGTGGCCGACGCGTTGAAGGGCGTCCAGCGCGCTTATTATTGTCCGCCTTACGATCCGTACATGATTCAGGGCGCGGCCGCCTTCGCGGTTGCGGCGAAGGAAGCCCGACTCGAAAACATCGTCGGCCTGACGCAGTGGCTGGCGAGCCCATCTCATCCATCGCTCCTGACCCGCCAGATTTGGCTGGTCGATCGGCTGTTCTCGACGATGCCCGGAATCGCGCATACGATCGTGAACCCGGGCTTTTTCGCTGACGCGTACCTGGTAACGATTGGGTTGGCCGCACATCTCGGCATCTTTCCCTGGATGTACGGCAGCAGCCGCAACGCGCCGCCTTCGAACGAGGATATCGCCCGAGTCGCCGTCGCCGCCCTGATGGACCCTGGGCAGCACGCGGGGAAGAGCTACCGCCCCACTGGACCAGAGCTTCTCGGCGCCGAGGACATGGCTAGGGCGATCGGCCGAGCCGTTGGGCGACCGGTCAAGGCAGTACCGACTCCGACTTGGCTGTTCATGAAGACCGCCCGGATGGGAGGCTACCCGATCGATCTGATGAGCAATGTTCGCTACTATGTCGACGATCACAAGCGCGGCGCCTTTGAGCTGGGTGCACCAACCACGGACGTGCCCGATGTAACCGGCCGCCCCGCCGAAGACTTCGAGACGATCGCGCGTCGGTATGCGGCGCTGCCTCGCAACCGGCGGAGCTTCGGCAACGCGCTTCGCGAGTTCGCGCAGTCCATGATGGCCCCGCTCAGCCCTGGGTTCCATTTGGATCGCTACGACCGCGAACTGCGCCGTCCGTTCCCGTCGGAGCCGCAGTTCGCGGTCGATTCCAGAGTCTGGCGGCGCGAGCACGCCATGGCCGACGCTGCCACCCTCGCGGCGCCGGGCCGGGACAACTCTCTTCCCGCTGCCACCAGCCGCCCCCAATCAACAATTTTTCCCGGAGAAGCGTAAGGAGACACTCATGATGCCGCAACTCTGGTTTTTCGTAAGCATCGGATTCAGTTTCATCGCATGGGGAATGGTCATCGCCCGATACGTCTGGCCGGAACTCCGCTCCCGACCAAGGTCCGAAGCGCTGCGACCGCTGCTCATCCTCCATAGTTTCCGCTTTATCGGGCTGGCATTCCTGGTCCCCGGCGTCGTGTCGGCCAGTCTCCCGTCTGCGTTTGCGCATTCCGCGGCGTATGGTGACCTCATTGCGGCGACACTTGCGTTGCTTTCGCTGCTGTCGCTTTCAAGTGGGGCTGGGGTTGTCATAGCATGGATCTTCAATCTCTGGGGCTCAGCCGATATCCTGAACGCTTTCTACCAGGCCAATCACGCCGGGCTCTTGGCGGGGCAGTTGGGCGCCACCTACTTCATTCCGACTCTCGCTGTACCGCTACTGCTAATCACACACGGACTCGCCTTCCGGATTCTTCTGTTACATCAAAGTGAATCCGCAATGAAGGAAATCGATCCGGTACGTGAGGGCGACAGTGCAGTTGAATGCCAGACGCGGGTCTGAGCAGTATCCAAGCAGGCCAAATTCTGATCAGATAACGGCCCGTTGATAGGCCTTGCGAGTCGGGAACATCGAGGTGTTCTTGAACCGGTCCTAGTGCCCGAACCAGGGCTGATCCAGATCCTATATGACGGCTGCTTTAAGTGGTCGGAGGATGTGATGGAACACACGGACTGCATAATCGTAATCCAGCGCCGCGCTAATTTCATCGCGATGGATTGCCAGTGCAGGGACAAAGCCGTACTCACGCAGGAGCTGGCGTCTCTTTCGCTCTGGCTCCAACGGGACGCAGACCACCAAGTAGCAAAACAAATGGCTCTGGGAACTACCGCATAGCTATTCCGCCGGCTTGTTGGCGCTAGTCTTTCGGGGCAGGGCCGGTCATCGCAGCAATCTGGGCTTTATACTCTTTGGCGCGTTGCTCAACATGCGCACTAATTTGTTTGCGCGGCACGAATTCCGTTTCGCTGCGCGAGATCCGGCCTTCTACGTCCATTTCATTCGCATCCGGCTCTCCCAATGTGAGCGAAACCGGCTCTTGCGTGGTCGTCCCTGCGTCGCCGCTTGGGTCGATATAGTGCGATACCGTCTTGACCTTCAGACACCCCAGACCAGGAGTTGTGAGGTACCAATACGTGCCCTTCATCTCACCACTGGCGATGAATACAACTGTAGTCGGATAACTCCGGCCACCAATCCATAACGGCTCATTGCGGAGGAATGTGATGTTGGGTTCCGGCACTGTACAGTTCTTCTCCGGTTTGAGATGTTCCTTCATCAACGTCCAGTCCAGATCGTGCGTGACGAGGAGTGGTTTGTGAAGAGTCTCAATATCCTTCGACCAAACGAACGCATTCCATGCCCCCTGTGGAGTCACCGTGTTCGCTTCCTCATAAGTCGGGGTTTTGTCGGTGGGGCTGAAGTAATTGAACTCGTGCCAGAGAGTCTTGCCGCGAGAGTCCGTCGCATCAGTTGTTTCCAGGCGAAGATGGACCTTGGACGAAGAGAGTAGCCACGTGGACCGGAACGTGAATGGCTCCCTTGCCGCTCGCGTCCAATAGTCTGCCCGTCTCCAGGTCGGCTTTTTTCCTGGCGTTGCGGTTGGCGTGTTGTGCCACGCATAGGCGTCCCAAGCGCCTGACGTTACCAGCGCACAAGAAAGAATGATCCAAAGGAAGCGTTTGTAAGGTCGCATTGATCTTCCTCTATTAAGCACCTGAGCAGGGACATTGTTGAGCCCCACCACTCGTGCAGCTTGTGGTACACGATCCGCAGTAACATTTTGGTTTGCAGCTTCCGGCGCAATAGTTCCCGGAGCCGCATGTCTGATCCGAATTACAGTCCTCGTAATAGGCACGGCGAGTTGAACAATCGAGGCAGCTAACGATGTTAGGGTCAACAATGTAGTTTCCCCAATTGGCGCTAGTGCAGTCGCACTGAGCGTAAAGAGCGTGTGCGCCAAGAGCAATGGCGAACGCCCCTAGGAGTAAGGCCACAAGTGGCTCTTGATAAATTTCGGCATTATGATCCTCCTTATAGAAAAACAAGCCAAAACTTATCCCAATTCTAGCGCGATTTCTAGTATTTGGGGGTTAGGTGCGTCTGCGTGGCCGCGCAGTCGCCGGCTGGGTATGGCGGTCTAGGTCGGACGTTCCACTATTTCATATCCGCACTCTTCGAGACGATCCAGCAGGAACGACCACCCTACGTTAGATCCCAACCACTGGACACCGGTGGCTGCAATGGTCGCTTCTTCCTGTGTCAGATTCCAATATTGGACAAGCCCGTCTGTATCGCTATGAAGCAAGTAGGCCAGCAACTGGTGCCTTGTGTGTGGGCGCCCGTTCTCTTTTGCCCATAGCTTCGCAAATACTTGCTCTCGCGGATTTCCTCGGTCAGGCCGCAGGCGATGGGCATGCAGTCCTTCGTGTTTAATCGCTACCTCTTGTTGGATGTCACTTTCCTTTTCTCCTATCAGGAGATTGCACATGTTCGTCGACTTCTGCGCTATTAGTGACCATGCAAAGGCGCCGGGCTGCCGTCAGACCAGTTTGGTACTACCACGATATAGGTCGTCAAAGGCTCTGGAGCACCCTGAAACTGGGGGTTCAAGAAAACAGGTGAGTGTTCGGCATCGGCGCCCCATTCCGACCCGTCGGATCGGCTGCCGTAAAACATGAGGTGCGGATGCCAATGTACCACGGCATCGCCCAAGTAGCTATCTTTCGCCAGCATGTAGGACATCGATCCGGCCTCGAGCACCGGGAGTTCCTTGCGCGTCACCACCTCCACGAGCCGGGCCCTCATTTGAGCCTTCGTCAAGCCAGTCAAGACGAACTCGGTCCTCTTGAAAGTGATTGGCAGAACGGACCGCGCGGCGGGGGGATTGAAGCAAATGGCTCCTCGTACCTTGGGGTTCCAGAATTCTGCGTTGTCTAGTGGTCCCATCCAAGCGCGTTCGACAAGACACACAAACCCGTTCTTACCTTTTTGCGCCACCTCATATCCGCTGCGCTTCAACACCAAAACGGTGGCGTCGCGGGAGATGGCATCCGGGGCAGCGCTGCGCGCCAGAGCTATCTCTGCCTCGGCGTCGGTCTCTAGATATTCAGCGATCGGCGCCATTTGCGCATAGTGACTATCGACTGTTCGGGCGTGCACCCGGTTGTCCACGCCAACGACCACCGTAAGTGCGAGGCTTAAGAGTGCTGGCCCCCGGGCTTGGAAAGGCAGAACGCCACCACCTTCTAATAAGTTAGAAAGTCAACTTCACAGCCAACTGCAGCTGACGCGGATTGCTGGAAAACGCCTGACTCCACTGCGCGAAGTTTACCGAGGTTGGCTCAACGGTGGTCCGCGCCAAATCACCGGCAATTGTGCCTGCCCCAAACGGCACGGCAGCGACGTCGCTGAGGCTTCCTCCAACGTATTGGGGATGGTTGAAGATATTAAAGGCGCGAACCGAGAATTCCAGGTTAAAGCGCTCGGTTAAGCTGACCCGTTTCAGGGCCGTGATGTCGATGTCGTCGATAGGATTCATGGTGAGAAGGCTCCTTCCGCCGTTTGGCAGCGTACCTTCCGGTGAAGCAACGAAGCGGGCGTTGGGATTATTCGCCATGTAAGCAACAACAGGAGGCGTCACTCCGGAAGGCTCCGCCGGGCAGACAGGAGCAGTTGGGCCGGAGCAGAGCGGCGTGGCGCCTGTTCCGACATTATTCATTCCACCGGGGTTTACCATGACACGATCCGACGCGCTGTCACCGTTCAGATTCGAATCCACAGCGCTCTGGGGCGTGATCAATTGGCCAGTCTGATACTGGTAGACGGGCGCCAGTTCCCAATTTCCAACAATGTTTTTCATGAACCAGTTTTTGTTCTTGAAATAAGGCACGTCGTAAATCATCGAAAACACCACTCGGTTCCGATGATCGAGCAGGGACGAAGCGCGTTCGGTGGTGAGATTCTGAAAATCCTGCGGGCGGCGCGGCGCCAGAACCGTCGAATCGAGTGCATCGGTGGAATCGTCTATGGCATGGCTCCAGGTATAGGAACCTTGAAATTGCAATCCGCTCGATAGGCGGCGAGTCAACTGATTGGACCAACCATGATAGGTGGAGTTCCCGACCGGCATAAAAGCCGTGATAGGACTCAGGAAACCAGCATTGGCGTAGGCAGGCACGATGTTTCCGCCGTTGTCGTATGCCGTCTGCAGGGCCGGCAAAGTACTGCTGAGCGAGTTTAGGGCGGCTACGCTCGGCATCGCAAAGTAAACCGGCAAAGCGTTCGATGAATTAACGGTGGACTGTCTGTTTAGTTGGACCTGCATCGGCAGGAACAGACCACGCGTTCCGACATACCGGCTTTCAAACACATAGTTGTCGGCAAAGACATGTTGTACGCCGAAGTTCCAGTTGTAAGCCTCGGGCCGCTTCTGATCCGGAATGAAGCCCGAAGTGGCAGCTCTCGCGTCAGCGCCCTCCGGGATAGCAACGGACGTATTAGGGGGAATTCCTCCTCCCGCGAGGAAACCCGTGTTGTTCAAACCGGTCACGTCCACCGTTGTACTTAGTTGCGGAGGCAAAGTGGACCCCCCCAGATTGTCATAGAGGACGTCATCTGTGATGCCGAAACCAGCGCGGATCGACGTCTTACCGCTTGCGCCGGGTGAGTATGCGAGCCCTACACGAGGCATGAAGTTTTTCTTCTGTGCGATCGGCGAATGAAAGCTAATCAGGCCAGGAACACTGGCACTCGAGTTCAAGCTCTGGGTATTCTGGCCTAGCGGGATCGACAGGTACTCATAGCGCAATCCGAGATTGACGGTCAGGTTGGGTGTCACTTTCCAGTTGTCGTTGCCGTAGAAACTAAGGTATGCCTGGTTCTGATAATAGGTCACATTGCCGAGCCCGCGCTGCGCGATTCCATCCGGGTTGTAGTCATATAAGTAATCTGAGAGGTAACTCCACTCATAGTCACCGCGCGCCCGTTGAGTAAAGCTGGAAGGCGAAATGGAGCTCCACCCATCGAAGCCGAACTTGAAACTATGACTCCCTTTTGTCCAACTGAGGTTGTCGGTAGCCTGATAGAGATTCTGGATCGTGTATTGGGGTGCGCTCGAGTCCGGGCCGAAGGCGGCATTTAGCTCATACACGTTTATGTTGGGAAACTGATCCAGTCCAGGGAAGGTTTGATTTCCAGAGACCGGAACAGTCTGGTTGAAACGATTGAAACCCAGGCGGAATTCATTCAGGAGAGTGGGCGTGAAGGTGTGATATTCCGAGAGTGTCACGAGATACGCGTTCACGGGTTCAATCGCGAAGAAAACGGAAGGGAAGCCAGTATTATCCAGGGTTCCGGTCCGGTTTAAGATGAAGCGTCCGCGGAGCGAATCTTTATCCGACATGTTATAGTCCACCGAGCCCACTCCTAATTCGTTGTTCGTAAATGCGGGGAGCGACGAAGAGATTTCTCCCACCGGCACTGTAAGCGCGCCAGGAGCCCCGGTAACGGCAAACACACCCGTCCCGAGACTTTCGTTACTCCCCGGGCCGGGCGCAACCAGAATCGGCGCCTGGTTAGGGAGGGTGAAAGGGTTGGCCGCCGTTGTGGCTGTACCCAAATACTTCTGAAACTGCGCCAGATTGTTAGCGTTAACACCGGGCAATCCGGCTAGCGTGACGTACGCGCCCGCGGTGGGGGCGTAGTAGTAGGTGGAGCTGGTTTCTCCGATCGGGTTATATTCGTAATCGACGAAAAAGAACAACTTGTCGTGCTTGATCGGACCGCCGAAGTTGCCGCCAAAGCGGTTCTCATCGAAGCGGGGATGCAAAGGATTACCTTCGACGAAGTTCAAGTTATCAGCGGCGTCGAGATTCCGATTCTGGAAGTACTCGTAAAGCGCTCCGTGAAACGCATTGGTTCCGCTCTTCACTACCTGATTGAACTGGCCACCGGAAGAATGGCCGAAGTCCGGCGAAAACTGGTTCTGAAGAACGCTGAACTCAGATACTGCGTCGTTTGGCACGGTGACGGCCGGTCCCGTGACTGACAAGACGTTATTGTCCACGCCTTCGATCGTGAAATTGTTGTTCGTTGGACGCTGACCGCCGACAGACGGCCCCGTACCGTATCCCGTCCCCCCGCTGGTAGTCACTCCGGCACTAAGCAGCGCGAGATTGATCACACCCGAGCCACTGCTGGCCGAAGGTAAGTCGGCGGCCTGTTTAGCCTGGAACGTAGTTTGAATCTGAGAAGTTGTGGTGTCGATATTGGCAGCTGACGTATTCACTTCAACGGTCGTGCTAGCCTTGCCGATCTCCAGCGTCACGTTAGCCGTTACAGTTTGGTTGATGTCAACCGGGATGTCACTTAGGACTGACTTGGTGAATCCGCCTGCGTCGACAACAACCGAGTACTTACCAGCGAGCAGGTTCTGAATCCGATATTCACCAGCTGATGTGGACAATGTCGAATTTTCCACGCCTGTGGCGATGTTCTTGGCGACCACAGTCGCACCAGCCACGGTGGCACCAGACTGGTCATATACCGTTCCCTGAATATTCCCGCTCGTTAGCTGGCCGAAAAGCGGGCCCCCTAGTGAAAAGAAGACCAACAATACGGCACTAATCCGCAAGTGTAAAACGCTCATAAACTTGCTCCATGCCAGGAGGTATAAGGGGTGAGGCGCCCAGTAGTTGGACTTGCGCGGTGCGTGTCCCTGCCAAAGGAGCTAAGTTACCGTTGTGCCTTAACCTGGCCGTAACTGGCACGGCTGTCCCCCAAATCGCGTCGCTAAATGTTAGATTGATGAACCTCGCTAAACTCATCGGTGCGAGCGGAAAAAAATTGCCGATCGCGCAGCGCACAATAGCGCAAAGGGCGCGGATGCGCGCCGCGATACAGCAATGGAATTCGCTAATTCTTTGTGCGGGGCGCTTGACACCCGCGACCGTTTTGCGCGTCCCTTAAGACGCGGGAAGGTGTGGCGGCAATTCGAACTTGGGGAAGAGCGTCTCCGTGTCCAGAAAAGAGTTCCAGCCTGCAATGTGGTCGCCGGAGAGTTCAAGAACTACTAAAGCGAACGGCTTAAGCCCACCATCGGGGTCTGCCTTGTATTGACCAAAAGCCGGTGAACCGCATGCCGCAGTTGCCAGAAGGCGAGAACCCCGGCAGCCCGAGCCGATACCCAGAAGCCAGGTGCGGACGGATTCCGGACCTTGAAGCCAGATAGCGTAAGGGGGCATGGAGAACGTCGCGTCGTCCCGCAACAGCGATACCAGTTGATCGACGTCATACCTTTCAAAAGCGGCGACGTATCGATTCAGCATCTGTTTCTGGGATTCCGTAAGTGCGGACGGGACGGCGCGCCAATTCCGGCCCGCGAGAGTAGCGCGCGCCCTCTGAAGTGCGCTGTTGACAGAAGCAATTGACGTGCCTAGTGTTTCCGCCACTTCGACGACAGACCAGCCGAGCACTTCGACGAGGAGTAACGCGGCGCGCTGTTTTGGGGCGAGACTCTGGAGAGCAGCGACGAACGCGAGCCGGATGCTTTGGCGTAGCATCGCGCGTTCGGAAGGGTCGGCGTCTGCTGGTATCGCACGTGCATCCGGAACGGGCTCGATCCAATGCGTGCGCGGGTGCTGGACCAACGGGTCGGTAGGTGCACCGGCCGGGTGCTCTTCAATTGGACGCGCGCGACGCTTGCGATCGGACAGTTCAGCAATGCATACGTTGGTGGCAATGCGATACAACCAAGTCAGTAAAGCTGCCCGTCCATCAAACTGATCAGCATTCTTCCATGCTCGGATGATTGTTTCCTGGGTGGCGTCATCAGCATCGACTGCTGAGCCGAGCATCCGATAGCAGTGGCCCATCAGCGCCGGGCGGTGTGCTTCGATCTGCTCAATATCGGCGATCATTTTACGACCAATCTAGCATTGATCGAAGAGGCCGATGAGACAAGGGTTGGTCTCAGATTAAATGTTTCTCTCAAACATCAGCCCGCATTTTTCAGGACCTTGTTACGGGCCTGCTACGAGGTATGGGCTACTACTCGGATTGCGTATCTCGTCCGGGCTCAGACCAATAAATCGGTTATTTGTCTCCGAAATAGCTCCTACCTTACGGGCTACACGGTTAGTTCCCGGGTTCCAGACAATCCTGGAGCTCTGGCGAACGTGGCGACCGTCAGCGGATTTGCGCAGTGTTAGCATATGCCCGATTGCAATTTGGGACTTTCGGTCAAGCGGATTCGGACTCTGAAATGGTATTTTCCCCTGTGTGGATGAAGCGCAGCGGCTATGCGGAGTGGTGCTGGAATCGCTCGACGGCCAGCAAGATGCGAAGAGCCTTGCCCGCCACGCGTATCGAAGCCGGACGCAGTTTTATCGACTGTTCCGGGCAACGATCGAGGAGACGCCGGTGGCTATGCGCCGCAGGCTCTTGTTGGAACGAGCCGCATGGCAGCTGTCCCGTACACACCTATCGCTGACGGACATCAGCCTCAACGCAAACTACGGATCGCTCGAAGGGTTCACCAGAGCGTTCCGAAAGGCGTTTCGGATCTCTCCCAGCCTGTATCGCCGAATGGGTGTGACACACACTCACCTGTACGCGGCGAATGGAATTCATCATTATTCCGGTAGAGATGACACGAAAGGAGCGTGTCGATCAATGGATCTTTTCGATATTTTCGCCGGCCAGGAGTCCTGGCACACACGGCGGCTTCTCAACCTGGCGGGAACGCTTTCGGATGAACAGCTTGACCGTCCTTTGAAAAACCAGGTGAAGATCTTCCCCTGGGACGGCCCCGATCAGACGCTGCGCCAGATTCTGGACCGGATGGTTCAGACGAAGGAAGTCTGGGCCGCGGCACTTACCGGGGCCAGCATGCCCCTGATGGGTGATGCTCTTCCGGAGCATCGAACTCCTTCGGCGATGCTTGCGCGCATGGAGAAAGCAGATACCGCGTTCCACGGTGTACTCACAGATGTACACAATCGAAGCGCTTGGGAGGATACGTTTGTCGATGCCTTGTGCGAACCGCCAGAAACATTCACTTTTGGCGGTACTTTCGCACACGTGATTACTTTCAATTTCTACCGGCGTATGCTCGCAATAGATGCGCTGCAACGCCTGGGAGTAAAGGTTGAGGGCTTTGGGTGTCCGGAGGAGTACCTGATGAGCCCGGCGAGCGCATAACAACCTGGTGAAGTAAGTGGAGCCACAGAGAACGGAGCTGCTGAGATTCAACGGTGCTGTCGAGCGGGATCCCGCAATCGACGCGTGGATCAAAGAGCATAGAGGTGAATTGGGAGCCATCGCGCACCGGTGGTTTGAGCTGATGCGGAGCTGCGGGGATGAAGTCCGAGAGCTTTTGCATGACGGTCATCCCGTTGCATGTTTGGGAGATGCGCCCTTTGGCTACGTCAATGTATTCACGTCGCACGTAAACGTAGGGTTCTTTCAGGGCGCCGCGCTACCGGATCCGGCCGGCTTGTTGCAGGGTACAGGGAAGTTCATGCGCCATGTGAAACTAAGACCGGGAATACCCATAAACGCCGCAGCACTACGCCGGCTCATCGATGCGGCGTACTCGGATATAAAGGAGTGCGTCGAAAACGGCTGGCGCAGAGAAACGCGTTGAGAGGCCGAGGCTGATCGCTGGCATAAGTAACCCGGATCAGACATCTTCGACCCGCTGCGTGAAGTTTTGAAACTCAAAGCTTCACGTTTCCGTAGTAGGTAGTGTTGATGTTTGAGGAACGCACACAACGGGCGCGGTGCGCGATGGGTTTGCTGGACGGAACCCTTTGCGGTCTTGCGTTAGGTCTTCTCTGGATAGGAGAGGTTTCGGCGCAAACGCCGAATGTCGATCAGATCATGTTGCAAGTGGCGGCGCATCAAGACCAAGCCGAGCAGTTGCGCGCCAAATACACTTATACGCAGAAAGTTCGGATCCGGGCCCTGCGCGGAAATGGCAAACTTTCGCGCGAAGAGTTTTGCGTTTACAACGTACTGCCCACAAACAAAGCGAGTAAGAAGGAGTTGGTGCAATTCAAGGGGCGGTATGAAAGCAAGGGCGAGACTGTCCAGTACAACAAACCGGGCGAGCCGATACCTGATAAAAAAATCGATATCGATGCAGGGGTCCTGCCGGGGCTTCGGGACGGGCTGATCAACGACGAGAAATCGAAAGACGGGCTGGCAAGAGACCTCTTTCCGCTAACCAGTGCCGAGGAGAAGAAGTACCGATACGAGTTCGAAGGAGAAGAGACATACAAAGGCAGGCCCGTTTATCGAATCAAGTTCCGGCCCAAGAAGGAGTCCGAAGGATTCGACGATGACGAGACAATATGGGCCGGTGAGGTGCTGGCGGACAAAGCGGATTTGCAGGCGATTTCCGTGATGACGCAGATGGCCAAAGGTCTGCCATTTCTGGTGAGGACGGCCCTGGGGACAAACCTCCACGAACTAGGCTTTGCAGTAAGCTATGCGCGCTTCGACAAGGATCTCTATTTTCCGGTGAGCTATGGCGGCGAGTTCGATGTGAAAGCTGTCTTCTTTTACAAGCGCACGTTTACGATTTCACTGGAGAATACGGATTTCCGTCGAGGCGAGGCGGATAGCAAGATCAGTTACGAACAGGTACGTTGACATACAAAGGTTGTTCCTCGCCTCACTCCGCAGATCAGCGAGTCACCAAGTTAGCGATCAGTTCGTTGGTTGCCACCCCCAGCGCGGCGCCCATGTTGAAATCCAACCGATTCACCGCCCAGAAGATACCGACATCGCGGCCCGGAGCAAAGGCCATGTAAGTCATGAAACCGCCCCCCCCGCCGGCCTTCTGCACGATCATGGGCAAATTTCCATTGGCTGACATGATGATCCAGCCGAGTCCGAGTCCTGACATCGGCCCTGATTCATCGAAGCCGATTGCAGCAGTCATGGATTGGCGCTGACGGTAGACGGCATGGGCCAGGGTAAGAACGGGCCACGCCACTGGATTGGCCGTGTCCAGATTATGCCTGAGCCAGCGCGCCACATCATTACCAGTCGAGTACAGGCCGCCATTGCCTTGGGTAGCCTCCGTATTGACGCAGGGACTGGGCTTGCCAAAGCCGCTGCCCGTCATCAAACGCCCGCATTGCTCTTGGTTAGGGTCCAGGGTCGTATCGTGCATGCCCAGGGGATCCGTGACGAATTCGCGCAATAGCTGTGGGTAGGGTTTTCCGCCCGCGACCGCGAGGGCATCGGCGAGTAACGAGAAGCCCGCGTTGCTGTAGGCGGCCGCACTGCCGGGGGCCCATTGCAACTGGTACTTGGAGAACCAGTCCCAGAGTTCCTTGCGCGTTGGCCAGGTTAAATCAGGCCTGTCCGGGTCATGAGTGGCATCACGAGGCAGACCGGCCGAGTACGTGGCGAGATCCAGCAGCGTGATAGGGCGTTCGCCAAAGCTCGGAACGGGCGCGCCTTGCGCATAGAGCGTCAGCGGATCAGTGAGGCGGACCTTCCCACTGTTTACCAAGGCGGCGAGCACCTCGGCAGTGAACACTTTCGTGACGGAGCCCAGGCGCAGCAGCGAGTTCCCATTGGGCTCGCTTCCGTTGCCCTTGCCGGTCTCGCCGTAGCCTTGGATAGATGTGTCCGGGCCGCGAACGACGACGAGCACCATCCCGGGTGCTCCCGAATTGACGAACATGACGAGGCCATTCAATGCGACGGCTTCTTTGAGAAGCGCGGGCGCGGGGGGAACGGGGGGTGTCTGGCTGAGCATTCGTAGCAAACCTCCGTTTGAAGGTACACTAGCCAGCCAAGGCAGGCAAGAGAAAAGTGGGAGGCTCGACACTTCGGACGGATCGCACCGGCAACATCGACCGTTACCAGGTGATCCGGCACGGCACAAAGCTTTAGCTACATAGTTGTCTTTGTAGTAAGCTATCTTGGTATGGCCAAAACCGATAGGCTGCAGGGCTCGCTCGACTTGCTAGTGCTGAAAATCCTCTCTCGTCGAGAGCCCCTGCACGGTTACGCCATTATGACCGCGATTGAAGAAATCGCCGGGGACGTGCTGCGGGTCGAAGAGGGCTCCCTCTATCCCGCGCTTCATCGCATGGAGGAGGCCGGTTTGGTGCGTGCCAAGTGGGTCGAAAAGGAAAATGGCCGACGGGCGCGCACTTATGAGACAACAGCTCTGGGCCGCAAACAGCTTGCAAAAGAAGAAGCTCACTGGACTGCCGTAACAAGCGCGGTGCAGCGCGTACTCAAACTCGCTTAGGGAGAGTGTCATGTTTCGCATGCGACGAGTTTTTAATTTCTTTCGCAAAGCTCAAATCGAAGCCGAGATTGACGAAGAACTCGCCTCACATATTGAGGAAGCGATTGAACGGGGTCGCTCTGCTACCGAGGCGAGGAAAGCTTTTGGCGGCGAACTTCTGCAGCGGGAACGGAGCCGGGACATGAGACTGATTCCCTGGTTGGACGCCTTGCTGGCGGATGTCATTTTCGGATGGCGCCAGCTTCGCAAGCGCCCCGTCGTCAGCACCGCCGCCATTCTGTCGCTCGCACTGGCGATCGGCGCCACTACTGCCGCATTTCAGCTGATTTACGCCGCACTGCTGCGCACTTTGCCGGTCCGCGATCCGCAGCACCTGTTCTGCTTAGCAGTTAACAACGTTGACCGCAACGGGCATCCAGATTATGACGAGTACTACGATTATCCGACCTTTCGGCAATACCGGCGGGTTGCCGTCAATCGAGCCGATCTTATGGTGATCGGCTTCAACGCGCGAGAGGATGTGACTTTCGGCGCCGGCACAGAGACGGAACGGTTGTACAGGCAATTCGTTTCCGGAAATGTCTTTAGCGTTCTCGGACTTCAACCCGCTTTTGGGCGCCTGATCGCGCCCGGTGATGACTCGAAGCCGGGTGCAAGTCCGGTGGCAGTTTTAAGCTACAACTTCTGGACGCGCCGATTCGGCCGTGACCCGAAAGCCGTTGGAACGAAATTTCGGATGGGGCAGGATGAGTATCAGGTCGTCGGTGTGGCCCCGGAAGGGTTCATCGGAACAGAACCGGGTGCGGTGACAGATGTCTTCATACCGGCGATGATGAACACTGAGGCCCTGGATAAGCCGGGTTGGTCTTGGTTTCAGATATGGGTTCGCCCTAAACCAGGATTCTCACCAGAGCAGGTTCGGCAACCGTTGCAGGCATTATTTGCCCGAGATCGCCAGGCAGATGTGAAGCAGTTTTCCGCTGACACGCCGCAGCCAGTCATAGGGGTTTATTTGAGCGCGAAACTTGTTCTTCTTCCCGCGTCTTCCGGAGTGTCGGAAGTACAGACAACCTACCGGCGGCCGCTGCTCATTCTAGCTGCGCTCGTATTACTGGTTCTGCTGATCGCTTGTTCCAATGTGGGCAATTTACTTGCTGCGCAAGCTACGTCGCGGGCCCACGAATTGGCTCTTCGAGTGTCGATTGGGGCGGGACGCGGGCGCCTCATCCAATTAGTTCTCGTGGAAAGCGCAATGCTTTCGGCCATCGCGTCAGGGATAGGAACGGTCTTTGCGTGGTGGTCGGCTCCGTTGGTGGTCTCCATGCTGCACGTTCCCGAAGATCCAGTGCGTCTGGTTCTCGACTTTGGCTGGCGGAGCCTGGTGTTCTGCGTGGGACTCGCGTCGTCAGTTACGTTGCTGTTTGGGCTTGCACCCGGCCTGCAGGCATCCGGCATAAAAGTTATGACCGCGCTGAAGCGAGGCGAGCGAATCCATTCCCGTCGATGGATGTTGGTGGTGTTGGCTGCTCAGATGGCTTTCTGCGTTCTGGTTCAATTCGTCGCCGGGCTATTCGTCTCGACTTTTGAACGCTTGTCGAAGCGTCCATTGGGCTTCTCGGCGGAGCACGTTTTAGTGATGGAGTTTTCAGCCGCAAAGGAAGAACCGGCGCAAGTGTGGACGCAAGTAGCCGACCGGCTGCGGAGCATACGCGGGGTGCAGTCTGTTGCGCTGGCGGGCTGGCCCCTGTTAAGCCGCAACCGGTGGAGGACCGAGGTACGAATTCCCGGCCACCGAGCGGAGGCTAACTCGCCTTATGTTCTGGGCGTATCACCTGGCTTTTTCGAAACCATGCGCATTGGTTTTATACGTGGCCACGATTTCCGGCCAGGCGATCTGCCGCCACGCACCACCAATTCGGGACAGCGTTTACCGGGCGTGGGCATCGTCAATGAGGCTTTCGGGCGCACCTACTTGAACGGAGAGAATTCGGTGGGAAGATCTGTGGGAGTCCTCGAACAAAAAGACATACCTACGTCGATGGAGATTGTCGGCGAGGTGCGTGATGCTGCCTATTATGATCTGCGCGAGCCCATGCGCCCCACTATTTACGTGCCGAGAGCCACCAGCCAATACAATACGTTCCTCATACGCACAGCCGGCAATCCGCTGGCTCTGGCGCCGGCGTTACGGTCCGCGGTTCATAACACACGTCCTGATTTGCAGGTGCACAGTACGCAGGAGCAGAGCGCGTTTGTCCGATGGCAAATGCTAACGGAACGGCTACTTGGTTCACTTTCCCTATTCTTCTCGACGGTTGCATTAGCGCTGGCAGCAATTGGGCTGTACGGCTTGCTGAACTATTTCGTAACAGGGCAAAGGCGGGAGATCGGCATCCGGATGGCGCTTGGCGCGCGCCCGGCCCAAGTTGTCCGGCGTGTCACTTCAGGTCCATCGGCGATGGTGTCGCTGGGGCTTGTATTTGGTGTGGCGGGAGGCTTGGTGTGTGGGCGCTTCATCGAAAACCTCTTATTCGAGGTCAAGCCCGACGATCCGGCAGCGATTGCGGCTCCCGTCCTTGCTCTCGTGTGTACAGCGCTGCTGGCCGCGCTCCCTCCCGCATTGCGAGCGGTGAAAATCGATCCTGCTCAGACACTGAGAAACGAGTGAGAGACTCAAGATCACATTCAGGCAGACACGTTACGCGAGGCGTCAGGGCAAAATGGTTCTACGCCGTGGGATTGCTGTTGTTTTCGCTGCAAAACGAGGCTAGCCCGGGCGGCTCGATTGCGAAGCAGATGCTGGCAGCGCACAATTCGTATCGAGCCAAGATTGGGAGCCCGCCGCTGGCCTGGTCGGATAAGTTGGCAACCAGAGCGCAACAATGGGCGAAGACACTAATTGAGCGCGGGAGGTTTGAGCACCAGCATGGCCAATTCGGAGAGAATCTCTTCGAAATTTCCGGGGGCCACGCCAGTCCATCGAGCGTTGTGGCAGCGTGGATGTCGGAGGAAGCCAATTACAACCGTGAAACGAATAGCTGCACGGGGCGATGCGGGCATTACACGCAGGTAATCTGGCATAGCACCAAGCTAGTGGGTTGCGGTGTCGCTCAAGATGAGAAAAGAGAAATATGGGTATGTGACTACGATCCGCCCGGCAACATAGTGGGAGAGCGGCCTTACTGAGGAATGGGCTGAGATGGAATCAGTTTCTGTTGTGTGAGGCAGGGAAAGCGTGGCGATGACCGCAGGACTTTTGTCTGGACATAGCAGAAATACTGGCGTGATCGCTTGGGTGTTCTCCAGCGTCAAACGAAGGTGACGAATAAGACGAACACTTACCTTCTGCTGGGCATCGGAGCTGCCGGTGGAGCATTGCTGGGCCGTTTCTTGCCTGTGCTTTTTGCCAACGCGAGCGGATTGGCGCAAGGCACCGCCGGGCGGGATCCTTTCGCTGGACTGATCCGAGAACATCGGAGGTTGCTATCACTGCTGGACAGGATGGACCAACTGCCAGCAACCGACTGGGCGAAACGCAAGATTCTATTCTTTGCCTTCAAGCGCACGATTGGGAGACATGCCATGGCGGAAGAGGACATCATTTACCCACTGCTGAAAACGGAGGCAGAACGGCACGAAACAACGCAGAAGCTGTACCGTGAACATGCCAGCATGAAGATCCACGTGTTCGAACTGGAACGGGCGATTCATCAAGAAGAGGGATGGCGAGAGGCCGTTCGGGCGCTTCGGAGCGAGATCGAACCGCATGCCCGAGAGGAAGAAGAGACGGAATTTCCACGGTTGCGAGAGTTGCTGGACCAGGCGGGAACGGCTCAATTAAGCCGCAAGATCCGCCAGGAAGAATCACTGGTCGTCTAGTCAAGCGGCCCTGGCGGGGACGAAGCCACTGTATGCCGAGTTCGTGGTTAAAAGTTGGCCCCAGGAGCCCAAGCTGTTCTGGTAACGGATAACGAATCGATCGACCGAGTAACCGCGCACTGCCAGATCTTCGATCACGTTCTCGGCATCGTTGGCCACTGTCTTGCCATCGCCGATGTCTCTAATCTCGATCGTGTGGCCGACTACGTCTATGTCGTACGTATACTTGGCCCGATTCTTGGTGTGGAAGTCAATAATGCGTGTCATGGTCGCTTAACGGGCCGAACCTTCACCGTTTTCGCCGATTGTGCGCTCAGGATCAGGTCTGCCGTTTAGGTGGTGCCCGGTAGTCCTAGGAAATCTCTTAGAGAAAAGGGATCGGTCGAAAAAATTCGCGAGGCCGGCTAATCGGCAGGGCTCGCGACGATGAGCATGGATTTGTCGAAATTTACGTCGAGCGTGGCGACAGGACCCTGCACAGATCCGAGCGGCTTAGCATTGACATAATCAACGACGTTGTATTTTTTGCTGCCGAGCCCGCGCAGAGTGACGGGGCCTGTCCACTGCGGAGCGTAGAAGGCATAGTACATCGAATCGCCCTTCGCGATCGCGTGTGTTTCCGGTTTATCGAAGCCGATGTCGTACAGCTCGCCGAGGTAGCGCCCTTGAGATAGCATGTGGTCGCGATAGATCTGAACCCACTTCTGCCAAACCTGTTCCTTTGGCGGAGTGAGGATCAGCCTGGCGGCTCTTTTCCCGGCCGTTTTATCATCGGGCGGCCAGCGATACTGCGTCCCGACAACTCCGCCCACGCCGACAGTCGATGCAAAATCAGCACCACCGTCACTGAGTTCTACGTGATCGCCGAAGTACGGGAGCTCGTCACCCATAAGCGCTTTCAGAGCCTTTCCTTTGGAGCGAACCTGCCATGAGCTTCTCGGGTCGGACGCGACGGTCATGTTGTAGTACGGCATCGTAAAGAATGAATAGGACGTGCCGCAAGGGCAGAGTTCAATCAGAGCGCCAGGTTTTACGGCGTGTGCCGCATCGGAGATGGCTTTGAAGAAATACGGGAGTTGCTGAACCGATTCGAGGGACGTTTTGTGGTGATGGGCGGGATTCGTGCACGGAGGCACGGCGTTCAGGAACTGTCCATCGAGTTTCAAACCGTCGAATCCCCACACTTTGAAGATTCTTTCCACCAGCTGCTGATGGTATCGAACGACCTCGGGATCGGCGGGACAGAGATAGAAGGCTTTCCAGTAAGTGATGTTCCGCTTCGATCCGGAATCGTCCAAAAGGAACCAATCGCTGTGCTCACGGGCCAGATCGCTTGCGGGACTCGCGGCCAAGGGCGCCCACCACAACTGGGCTTTCATACCTCTCGCGTGAATCTTGTCGACGAGCTCACGGACACTGGCGTCGCCGTTTGGAAACTTCTGAGGGTTGGGCTGCCAGTCACCCACATTCGTTTGCCACCCGTCGTCCATCGTTACCCAGCCCATGTTTAGCTTTTGTGCCTCTGGCAACGCATCTTCAATTTGCTTGGGCTGGAAGTTACGCCCGAAGCCCCAGGCGCACCAGATCGGTTGAAACGCATCGGTGGGCGGACTCTGGAGACGAACGCCTTTGGCGATCATCACGCGGCGGTACTCGCGCAATCCATGGAAGTAGTCGCCCGTGTGAACGACGAGGAAGGTTTCCAATGTTCTGAGCGTTTCTCCCGGGTTCAGAACACGCTTCTGCTGGGACTCGACTGCGACAGTCGCGTAGTCCGCGGAGGGCATCGTGACCGGTTCCGAGACAAGTTCGGGCACTAATTCAGAATGCCCAACTGCGAGTCCAACATCCGGACGCCAGACATCGATGACCGGTGTTCCCCCGCCATAATCATCCGCGTTCATGCCAAGGAAGTTCTGTTGCTGGAAGCCTGGCTTCAGCGGGATCGCCCAGTCCGGGCGCTGCTCGTAGGAACCGCTCTCGAGCGACCAGAAACTAGTTCCGTCCCTCATGACGCCGGTTTGAATGGTGTGCGCCTGACTTCGCCAACCCTCTACCGAGACTGGTTTACTCCCGCGATTCGTATAGGCCACGTTTACAAAGAGCATCGTGGGGAAGTTGGCGAAGGAATCTACGGTTTCCTCCTTTTCGATGTCGCCAGCGAAGGCAGTCAGCGTCAGCCGTTTGGCCATGCCTCGTCCGTCGGCGAATGACTTCTGGCGGTGATGCTTCAGTACAAAGTCCTGCAGCCGGTCGCCATTCACGACCAGTGTTTCGGAAGGCGCAAATGGGCCTAAGACGACCGCCCTTCCAGCGAGCTTGGCAACCACCCTGGTCCTGGTCTTCGAATCGAATTCCAGAAGGACTTGGGCGTTGCGTGCCACCAACACCGGCTTGCTGAAATCGCTCGGGGCGGCGGATCTGCCGGAACCAGCAAACGCCAGGACCAAGAGTGTCAGGGCCAAACGCGAGGCTGCGGTGCGAATCGGTGAAAAATAGTCAGGGCTTGTCATCACTTCGTGTATCGCGCAAGTCACGCGGCGCCTGCGCATTGCCATACTTAACTCGCCAAACCTTATATCTTCCCGCATTCTCGACGGGCTGAAGATCGCCGCGACGGCGGTGATATATTCGATTGCCAGTTGCTGTTCGTGTTCTTGACAGCATCGATCAAGTTCTGATAGCTTTCGCTTGCGACAAAAAAGGTGCCGCTTTTGGCCGGCCCCGGGGGGATTTATGCATCGCTTTTCGTGTGTCCTTAGCCGCACTTTAGCAATGTGTGTGGCGTTATCCGCAGTGCCTGCGTGCTTTGCACAGGCAGTCTCCGGTTCGATCAACGGTTACGTGACGGACGCGAGTGGCGCTGTGATCGCCGGCTGCAAAATCTCGATCGTAAACGAGGGTACCGGAGTTCCGGTACAGGCCACGACAACGAACGAGGGTTTCTATACCGCCACGGATCTCACGCCGGGGATGTACTCGATCGCGGCTGAGCGGCCGGGGTTCTCGAAGCTCACCCGTGAACACGTGAAGCTGGACGTCGATGCGGTAGTCCGGGTCGATCTGACCATGGCGGTTGGCAACGTGTCCGAATCGGTGACCGTGGCGGCGGGAGCCGAACTCTTGCAGTCGGAAAAGGTGGACGTCTCGCAAACGTTGAGTGAAAGCCAGGTACAGAACCTGCCTACACTCGGCCGCAACGTTACGCAACTGTACCTTACTGTGCCCGGGGCGCTGCCAGATAGTTTTCAAATGGGCTCGGGAGAGGATCCGAGCGGTGGCATACGCACCTACATCAACGGAACGTGGTCCGGGTCGCAGGAGTTTGTGCTGGATGGGATAACGGACCGCTCTTACGGGTTCAGCGGCATACAGTTGATTGTCCCTCCGGAAGACTCTGTGCAGGAATTGAAGATCACAACGGCCGATTACGACCCAGAGTTCGGAAGCACGTCGGGAATGGTTGCCCAATACGTCACGAAATCGGGAACAAACGATTTACATGGCAGCCTGTTTTACTTCAACCGGAATAGCGCATCGTTCGCGGCCGATCCGCTCACGCAAAAGATCGCCGGCACGGGCCCGAACGGCAAAGGCACGGGTGTCGCGCCATACAACTGGAACGAAGGCGGATTCAGCCTGGGCGGGCCAATCAAGAAGAATAAGCTTTTTCTGTTCGGCGATTACCAATTGGCGCGCGAGATTCAGGGCGCGTCGATCATAGCAACAGTGCCGAATGCCGCATTCCGCGCGGGTGATTTCAGCGGTCTGCCGAATGTTGTTTACGATCCGGCGACGGGGAATGCGGATGGAAGCGGCCGTATGGCCTTTCCTGGAAATATCGTTCCTGCGAACCGAATCAACCCGGTTGCGGTCAATCTGATGAATCTGCTGCCAGCCCCAAATATCAGCGAGGGAACAGACAACAACTACGTGGGGAACGTGAAGGAGAGATTCAACCAAAACTGGGCGGACACGCGAGGCGATTGGAATATCAGCGACAACGACAAATTCTTCGTGCGGTACAGCTATTTCAGCACGCTACTGAATAATCCGCCATTATTCGGAGTGGTTGCCGGCGGACCTTCACAAGGAGGCCTAAGCCCTGAAAACGCAAACTCGTCAGCACATCACGGGGCAATCAACTACGTCCATATGTTTAGCCCGACTCTCCTAGCTGAGTTCCGCGCCGGTTACGCCAGATTCAATCTGGCCGCGCTGCAAGCGGATGCTGCCCTGGAGACGAACAATCAGGTCGGTATTCCGGGTATTAACACTGGAGATCCGTTGACCGGAGGCCTTGCCGGTATCGGCGTAGGGGGACCGGTTGGCGCGTTCTTCATGGGCATACAGAGCGGTGTTGGGATTCCGCGGTTCGATACGGAAAACACGTTTGAATATGTAAGCAACTGGTCAAAGATGACCGGGAAACACGAAACACGATGGGGAGTGGATTTTCGCCGCTATCAATTTGACTTTGAATCGGTAAATTCGAGTTCGCGCGGAAACTACAATTTCTGCCAGTCGGC
Source organism: Terriglobia bacterium (assembly GCA_963841675.1). GTDB lineage: Bacteria > Acidobacteriota > Terriglobia > Bryobacterales > Bryobacteraceae > Bog-105. The sequence continues at coordinate 30,467 of CAWJEH010000002.1, read as the reverse complement.
GACGGGAGACTCTAGCGATCCCACTTCCGGAGTGGGTATGGCGACGTTCCTGCTTGGCGGAACCTGTTCGTTCGATCGTGCGGTTTTCAATGGCGAGCCCGCCGAACGTCAATCGACAACGGGATTGTACGCACAAGATGTCTGGCGCATCACCCCAAAGCTAACGCTGAACTACGGCTTGCGCTGGGACTACTTTACGCCGGTGACCTCTCCTTACAAAGGAGGGTTGGCGAATTTCGATCCGGCAACGGGCGACATTTTACTGGCAGGGCTCGGCTCGGTTTCAAACAGCACGAACGTGACGACGCCGAAAAATGACTTTGCGCCGAGACTCGGGTTCGCCTACAAAGTGACGCAAAACACGGTCATTCGAGCCGGCCTGGGACGCAGCTATTTCTCTTCGGGCTATGACGCCACGTTCTACCACCTGACCAGCGGGTACCCGATTGTGACGCAGCAGCAGGTTTCGCAGACGAATGTTTATCAGGCAGTATTTCCGATCAACGTGACCCCACCCGCAGCTACCGTTCCGGCTCTTCCCAGCAACGGCCTGCTGCCCGCACCCGACAATGTGACGCTGAAGACCCGGCAGTTCAATTGGAAGACGGAAACCATGGACTCGTGGAATTTCACGGTTCAACAAGCTATCGGCCACGGGGCAACGCTTTCGGTGGGCTATGTAGGAAACAAGGGAACGCATCTAAACTGGCAGCCAAATATCAACGCGGCCAACGTAGGCATTGGGCCGCTCCTGAATCGCCGTCCCTACTACAACCTCTATGGCCTCTCGCAAGGGATCAGCCTAGCGTGTAATTGCTCGGATTCGAACTATAACGCTATGAATGTGGTGTTCAGCAAACAGATCTCCAGCTTCTACACCCTCAATTCAAACTTCACCTGGTCAAAGGCAATGGGATATGGCGCGTTCTGGAGCCCAACTACCTACAACCGGGCGATCGACTACGGTCCGGGGGGCGGAACGATTAACAGCGGCTCGATGGATCGAAAATTTGTTTGGATCACGATGCATACCTTCAACATTCCCTATGGTCCGGGACGGCCATTCGGTTCGAATGCAACGGGGTTCAAGAAGTACGTGCTGGGCGGATGGGTGTTCAGCGGTGTGACGAGTGTCGAGTCCGGTCTGGCGTTTTCCCCGGACGTCTCGAGCAATGCGACTCTGAATGCGGATTTTCAGCAGCGACCCGATCCGGTTCAGGGCATGTCGCCTTCGGACGTGCCGGGCGGCCAGCGAGCAGCGCTCTGGTATAACCCTGCAGCATTTACGATTCCTACCTGCTGCCGGTTCGGGTATGCTTCTATTGGTTCTTTGCGCGGCCCTGGATTGGTAAACGCGGACTGGGCGCTGGCAAAAGACTTCGTCTTTGGATCATTTCTGAATCGTGAAGCAACTCGTATTCAGATTCGAGCCGAGGCTTTCAACATATGGAACAACACGAATCTCGGCTTACCGAACGCAAACGTGGACCAGACGTCGGCCGGGCAGATCACGAGTCTTCAATCGCCAATGCGGCGAATGGAGTTCGGTGTGCACATTTACTTCTAAGCTGTTTGTTGGCCTGGACCACGCTGCCGGGAAGGGCGGCAGGTGGTCCAGTGCAATCCGAGGCGGAGTTGTCCCGGCATGCGCGTTTGGCGCAAGCAGCGATCAAAGCGAACGACACTGCTGCAGCAGAATCGGAGCTGAATGCAATGCTGCGACTGGATCCGGGAAACGTCGATGCTCATGCGAATCTCGGGATGCTCAAGTTTGTTGAAGGAAATTACGCCGACGCGTCAGCACAATTCAAGGCGGTACTCGCGAGTTCGCCTTCTTTGTGGAATGCGCAAGCTTTTCTAGGCCTGTGCGAGGCGAGACTCGGAAATCCGGCAAGTAGCCAAAGATTACTAGAAGCTTCACTTCCGCACGTGAGGGACTCGGCCCTGCTCAAGCAGTCGAGCCTGGAGCTGGCGCACCTTTATTCCGATTCAGGCGCTCTCGAGAAGGCAGCCGCCGTTGTCGAGAACCTAGCGCGCGCAAGCCCGACAGATCCCGAAGTGCTCTATAGCAAGTACCGCCTCCATTCTGAAATCGCAGCGGACGCTTTGCGGCAAATGACGGCGGCGGGTAGCGATTCTCCGTGGCTGCACGAGGTGTACGGGCAGAGCTACATGGCGCAGGAACAGTATGCGCCTGCGATTCGGGAGTTTCAGAAAGCGATAGAGCTTGGTCCACAAGTATCCGGCTTGCACTACCAGCTTGGCGAGGCGCTGTTATCATCCGAGCGCACTGAGAGTAAGAGAGCCGCCGCTGAAAAGGAATTTCAGTTGGAGCTGAAACGGAACCCGCAAGACACAAATTGCATGTTGAAGCTCGCCGATATCGCGCTCGAGCGATCGAGAGTGGACGATGCCGAATCGCTGGTGGCCCGCGCACTTGGCATTCACCCCGACAACGCCGAGGCGCATGTCGCCAAGGCGCGCATCATGGAGCTCGAGGGTGACGTTCCTTCGGCGGTCACGGAGCTGGAGACCGCAGAGAGACTGGCACCCGACATCAAAACAACCTACTACCAATTGGGAACTCTTTATAGGCGGCAGGGCCGTCAGGAAGAAGCAAGCCGACAGCTCCAGGCCTTTCAGCGGCTCGCCTCAGCAGAGCGCACACAAGTTCACCTCAACGATACGGTGCGATAGGCGTTAGTCGGTTCCGGCGAGCGGCTTCACATAGCTGGTGGATACTGACGTTATGCGTGTTCGCATCTTGGCCATTTTTCTTTTGTGTTTCGGCATCATGCGCGGTGATTTCACGCCTCAGTGGAACCGGCCGCTCGTGCCGTATCGCATCCTGGGCAATCTATACTACGTCGGCACGAATTATCTTGCCTCGTTTTTGATAACAACCCCACAAGGCGACATTCTCATCAACCCGGACTATGAAGAATCCGTGCCTCTGATTCGGCGGAGCGTGGAAAAGCTTGGCTTTCGTTTTTCAGATATAAAAATCATCCTGATCAGTCACGCGCACGACGATCATGCCGCCGGCTGCGCGCTGGCGAAACGGCTCAGTGGAGCGAAGTTGATGGTGATGGATGCCGATGTAGCGGAGATCGAGAGCGGAGGGGCGCACGATTTTCTGTACCATCAGCACTGGACTCCGGTAAAAGTAGATCGCGTCCTGCACGACGGGGATACGGTCCGGTTGGGTGGGACGACGCTTGTTGCGCGCCTCACACCAGGTCATACGAAAGGCTGCACGACGTGGACGACCGAGGTTGAAGCGGGTGGACGCCGTTATCATGTGGTGATCGTCGGGAGCCCCAACGTAAATACCGGATACAAACTGGTAGACAACAAGCAATATCCGCAGATCGCAAGCGATTATGAGAAGACGTTCCGGGTGTTGGCAAGTCTGCCGTGCGACGTTTTCCTGGGCGCTCACGGCGAGTATTACGGCATGGAGGAGAAGCTCAACCGGCTCGGGCAAGGCGGGCGTAATCCGTTCATCGATCCCGAGGGATACCGGGCTTTTGTTCAGGAACACGAGCGCGCATTCCGTGCTGAGTTGGCGCAACAGCAGAAATCAAAGGGGTAGCATTCAGGAATTGTCGTCGCGCATGATCGTAATCGGACTTATGAGTAAGGCGCGGCGCGCGGGCAGGATACTCGCAATCACAACACTGACAGCTAACAGAAAGGGCGCAACCAGCCAGACCCATAAGGCCGGGGAACCGCTGGCCGGAGTGATGCGGGCCAATAGCCTTGAGAGCGCTGCGGATGCAAGGAGCCCTGCCATGCTGCCCGCGGCAGCAAGCCGTCCTCCTTCTTGAAGGACTTGGTAGATGACGCGCCAGCGCTGGGCTCCGAGCGCCATGCGGATAGCCAATTCGCGCCGACGCTGCCGAGCGGCGTCACTCAAAGCCCCAAACAGGCCCAGCATGCTAAGAAGGAGAGCCGTAGTAGCCGAAGCACCGATGATCACGGTTGCAATACGTAATGGAGCGAGCCCCGTATGGGCTAGATGTGTAGCGAGAGTTTCTACCACGACAGGAGCCGGACCACGCCCGGGCACCGACTCAATCTTGCGCTGCAGATCAGCTAGCGTAGAACGGTGTAGCTTTCGCGCCCCGGCGATTAGCGTCATGCGCGGAGGACAGTCCTGGCGCATCGGGAAATAGATTGCGGGTTCTGGAGAGCGCTGAAAGGCACCGAGCGCTCTGGAGCGCACGATTCCGATAATGGCGGTTCGAACGCCGCGATTATCGATTACTGCTGCCCCAATCGGGTGATCGCCGAAATAGCGGTCGGCAGCTTCCCGATTAATCACACCGACACGGCATTCGCCAGGTATTGGAGTAGTGGTAAATTCCCGGCCTTCTATGAGCGATATTCCCATCGCGCCAAAATAGTCCGGCGAGACGACATTGGCGTCTAATTCGATATCCGCCAATTCGGACGGGACGGGCGCTCGAAAACGCGCAGCAGCGCCATGGGAGGGGGCGGGCCCAATCTGATCCGCATGGTTGGAGTAAATAGTGGGGCGGCTGGGCTCTGCTGGAAGCTTCCCTTTTTCCGCGAGAACTCCGATGATCTCGAGAGGCAGGCCGGAGGAGTCCTGAATCACGCGGCCCACTGTCTTTTTGCCGAACAGCTTCGCCGCCGCTTCTTCATTAGCGATTGCCACGCGGCAAGCCTGGTCCTGGAAACCGAACAGGCGGCCCACTTTGGGCGGCAGCGAGAAGGAGTTGAGCGAGCCGGCCGTAAACCACGCTGTGTCCATCACGACGTCACGCAACGGCAACTGCTGAGGATCGATGCGGAAAGATTTCCAGACGGGTTGATTACCAGGAGACTGCTCAACCCATGCCAATCCTGAAACACCCGGCACGGAATGGACCGCTTGTTCAACCTGTTGGAAGTACGCGACATCGTCCTGTCCGACTTGTCCTTGCACAGTAGCGAGAATCGGCTCGCCCAGGCTATGGCCCAGATTCGTTCGTAAGGCCGCGCGTAGACCGTCAAGAAGGAAGGCAGTGGAGATCAAGAGCAAGCAGCAGCTGGTCATTTGGGTGACCACCAGGGTCGCGCGAAGGCGGCTCGTTAAGGTGGATGCTCCCGCGCTTTCGCGCCGAAGAACGGTAGCCGGGCGGTCGTATGGGATCAGCAGCGCCGGCACAAGGCCACATCGCGATTATGATTGCGACACATGCCGCCGACGCAATCACAATGCTGAATAGATCAGGAGCGAAGAGCAATCGCTCGGCATCCTGTTCGAACAGAAAAGCCGGGAGAATGCGCGATGTCCATAGTGCCAGCAGCATGCCGCAGAGTCCGCCGGCTATGGAGATGACGATGCTATCCGAGAGCAGCTCTGGGATAAGCTGCCAGCCGCGTGCGCCAAGCGCTACACGAAGAGAGGTCTCGTGCGATCGAGTGAAAGCGCGTCCAAGCAGGAACGACACGATGTTGCCACAGGCGACAACGAAAACCGCACCTGCCGCGAAACGGAGCAACCTCGCGATCCGCGAGATGCCTGCCGAGACTTGCGGTGTCATCCCCGTGTGGGGGACAGCGAATCCTCGAATAAACCCGTAGACGGAGACGTCGCTTCCGATGCCCAACGCGATCGTGAGCAAGAGCGCCAGCGTCAGTCCCGGCGTTCGCACAAACTTTCTCGCCGAGTATCGAAGATGGAAGAGGAGGTCAGCCAAAAGCTACCTGAGTTGCAACCGGAGCGCCGCACAGCCGCCAGATTGTTTTCTACGATGTCGCAGCATCTGGGGAGAACGCGCGTTCCGGTTCCGCGGTCCGAGGTGTTCAGATGCGGACACTTCTAGCGCATGAGCCAGACGTTTTGATTGGGCGTGTCCTCCCAAAAGGCAAGATGTTTGCCATCGGGAGATGGCACCGCAAAACTAGGAGCTCTCGTCTTGCGCAAGAGCGAAGTGTGACCGTGAGATCCGAATACCAGAGACTCGCTCCCGGATTTCCTTTTGCGCTAAGGTACAAGCCCCGGCCGTCGGCAGCCCAGACTGCGCTCCAGAGCGTACCGATATCCTGGAAGGCGATCTCTCGATTCTGTGTCGCGGGATCGGCTTGCCGGAGCGAAAGAATCATCACGCTGGGATGCGCGGGATTGTGCGAGGGTATTGCAAGAAAGCGGCCGTCGGGAGAGACATCCCAGTCACCGAGAATGTTGGGGGTCCATTTCCGTCGAATCAACTCTTCTCTCTTTCCGGCAACCGGGTCCAGGTGATAGTAGATGAATTCCCGATCTGTTTTGGTCTCACGCAGGACGCAGCCTTCGTGGCCAGCCAAGGGGCATCGGAATTCATCCAGGTCACCGCCAATCGGTACATACTCTGGCGTACCACCCGCCGGAGATATCCTCATCAGCTTTCGAATGCCGGAAGGTGCGCCGCCGTCGCTCGATGCGTACAGGATCCAGCGGCCATCCGGAGTGAGTTGCGGCAAAACCTCTTGCGCCGGAGTATCTACTATGACTTCCACAGTTTTCTGCACGATAGATTGGCGGAAAATGCCGTAGCTAATTCCACGACCCGCTTCAAAGATGACCGATTGGGAGTCGGGAGTCCAGGCATGAGGATAATTTCGAGCTGGACCGTTCGTCAGTCGACGAATACTCGTCAGGGTGTGTTGTTCCGCATTGATGTCGGCGATGTAAGTGTCAGGCTTACCGCGCCACAAGATCGAAGCCGCAGCACTGCCATCGGACGAACAGCTCAAGGAAAAGGAGGAAGGCGCGTTCCAAGGCTTGATAAGGCGGGCCGGCAGTGATGGATAATTTGTTCCCGGTTCGACGGCCACCTCTTTCAGGACGTAATCGTCAGGCGACACGCGGAGCGAAAACAGAATCTTGCCATTTGTAGTGGGGCAGGCGGAGTCCATCCGCAAATCCTGGTTGGCGGCTACGATGCGGTGGGATTTCAGATCGAGCGTCTCGAAAAATCACTGATAATTTTCGTCAGCCTCGACACCCGAGGAGTTGGCCAGGGTATCACTTACCTGAAAATGGCGCCGCTCAAACTGAAGGTTCCCTTCGGGGGACACAAGAGAAACGGAAAGGTATCGTAGCCGGCAGCGGTCAAGATGCGCGTGGCGCCACCGCCACTGGAGCTTGCTGTCAGAATTTTTGTTCCCGCCGTCGTGGTGTATGCGATACGGCGGCCGTCCGGCGAATGAACGCCATTATTAGCGTCATCGGCCACAAGAATAGGAGGCGTGGCATTCAGAGAAATGATCCACACCTGGCTCTTCTCCGAATGTGAGGGTATTCCACTCGCCACTAGCCGCGATCCATCTTTGAACCAATTCAGGGAAGTGGTCATCAGGCGCGCGGGGGCATATGAGGCGTGGGCGACACCGGACAGAGGCCGAAGATAAACGGCCCCTGCATCGGAGTAAGCCAACGAGCTGGCATCAGGACGGAGGGCAGTGGCGAGGACCGGGTTCTCGGCGTCATTGCTCGTGATGGCAGTGAGGCTCGATGTCTCGATCTTTCAATCTCGCCGGCCGCCTGAGATGCAGGAGGATTCCTCCGGCGAGAAGCAGGAGAACAATTCCGGATGGCAGAGCGATGCGAAAGCGCCAAGACGCGCGCTTTCGCTGTTGGACCGGGTTCTCCGCAGGAATGGAGGCCGGGGAATCAATAGTGAGGGGAAGCGAACGCGAGATTTCGAGAGGCTGAATCGCGCTGAACTCATCCGAGGAGGCGGCCGCGGTCAATTCTTCGACGTTGCCAAATGAATCTATATCCCTTCCCGACTACTGTTTCGATGAACTTAGGTTTTGCCGGATCGTCGTTCAATGACGCTCGAACTCGCATTACGGGCGGTGAAGCCGCGGAATTGCCACGTTAATGCGAACGGCGATGTGGCGAGCATTTTCGACAAGACAATCAACCGGGAGTTGCTCTCCGCGCCGATCCGGCTTGCGATCTCCTACGACAATCCGAAACAGTGGCCAGCGTGGAACATGGATTGGGACCAGGAGCAGGCAGCCCCCAAGGCGTATGTTGTGAAGGACGCGCGCTCGTGACCTCGTTCGCCGCATACCAGCCGCGTACGTTCGCGCTAAATTTGGCCGCGCTTCAGACGACTGTGGCCGGTACCCGTTCGAGGCCGGTGGCTCTGCCATACACGATTGCGGGGGCGAGTAACGACGGCACGGCAGCGACGGACGGTTTCGATGGCAAAAGCAATTCCCTTCCCGCGGAAATGCTGCCGCAGGAAATTACGTTCAACGATGTGCAACTTCGGCTCGCTCCGGCGAAGGCCGGAGTTCCCGATGCGATGGCAGCCAATGGCCAGACCATCGATCTGCCCTCCGGCCATTACAATCGCGTGTACGTGTTGGCCGCTTCAGCAGATGGCGATCAGCAAGTAACCTTCGAAGCAGGCGGCCAAAAGATCAATTTGAACCTCCAGAGCTGGAACGGATTCATCGGACAGTGGGATGACAGGCAGTGGGGGGCAAAGGACGTTTCAGTGCCAGCGCGAGCCCTGCGCGCGGCCCGCACGGAGCACGACGATTACGCCGAGGTGACCGGAATAAAACCAGGCTACATCAAACGAGCGAGTCTCGCGTGGTACTGTTCACATCACCACAACGCAAAAGGCGAGAACGTGCCTTACGAGTACTCCTATCTCTTCGCCTATCCGATCGATTTGCCAGCTGGCACGAAGAGTATCACGCTGCCGCACAACGAGAAGCTTCGTATTCTTGCGATTTCAGCGGCCGAGGAAACCCCCGAGGTGAAACCAGCGCAGCCGTTGTACGACACGCTGGGGCGTTCGGAGCCTGTGGTGCAGGCGCGCTAGTGGGCTCGAGCGACATACCAGTTCCTTTCGTTCCTGAGTTGGAGTGCGGTGTTATTCCTCGCGTAACGCGACCACCGGATCGATCTTCATCGCTCTTGCCGCTGGAATGTAGCAGGCGAGAGAGGCGATCGCACAAAGCGTAAGGGCGACAAGCGCAAAGGTCGGGGGATCGGTGGGTTTCACACCGAAGAGCATATCGGACATGAGCCGGGTGAGTCCGAGCGCCGCGAGAACACCGAGTCCGATGCCAGTGAGTGCCAGACGCGCGCCGTCACCCAGTATGAGGCGCAGGAGGTCGAGGCGCACGGCACCCAAGGCAACGCGAACGCCGATCTCTTGAGTTCGTTGTCCGACGAGATAGGAGAGAACTCCGTAGATACCAATGCCGGCCAGTAGCAGAGCCAATCCAGCAAACACGGTGAGGAGCTTCATGGCAAAGCGCTTGCCGGCGATCGATTCCGAAACAATCCTGCTCATCGGCTGACTCTCGAACGCCACTAACCCAGGGTTGAGTTGAAGAAGACGCTTGCGAAGGTTCTCGAAGGCAGGCATGGTATTCCTGCCACGCACATACACTTCGAGCCACTGGGTCATCCCGAGCGTATCTTTATCTGTCATCTGGGCCATTGGCAAATACATCTGCGCATGAAGCGGAGTGGAGATGTCTGAATCGAGCCCCCACTGGTTAACATGGCCAACGACACCGACGATCTCGGGATTCGACCGCTTATCGGGGTCGGAGAGGTCACTGTTGAGGTCAAGGTGATGACCGATGGGGTCCTGGCCCGGGAAATATTTTTCAGCCAGCTTTTCATCGATCACGACAACATCGGCAGAATGCTCGTTGTCGCTATCCTTCAGAAAACGTCCACGCACGAGCGGAATCTGTAGCGTCTTCAGGTAGTCCGGTTCGACGACATAGACGAGGGCCATTGCGAGATCGGTGATATGCGAGGGCCGGGGCCGGTCAGCGAACCAAAAATACCAGTCGCTGTCGTTTGTCATCGGACTCGATGCATAATTGAGCGATGCAGCTTCAACCTGGGGAGCGGAGGCCAGTTGACCCTGCAGGTTTCGGAGGAAAGCGCGAATGGCAGCAGGGCTTTCTTTTGCGAGCGATGGGTGCGGCGATATCGAGAATGTTATGAGATCGCGGGGATTAAAGCCTGGATTGACAGCCCACAGGTAGAACAGCGTGCGGATCATGAGCCCGGCACCGACGAGGAGAACCAGAGCAAGAGCCATTTCCAGAACGACGAAGACGCTTTGAGTACGGCTGCGCATTCCGGCTATACTTCTTGCACTTTCCTTTAACGCTCCGCTGAGGTTCGCACCCCTCGTTTTCAACGCCGGTGCAAGTCCGAACACCAATCCTGCGATCAGAGAAACGGCGAAGGTAAATAGCAAGACGCGCAGATCGAGTCTAATTTCTTCGGCGCGGGGCAAGACTCGCGGAACGGCGGCGATCGCCGCTGCCGTCCCGAAATTGGCAAGCAGCAAGCCAAGGGCTCCGCCGATGATGGCCAGCAGAACACTTTCAGTAAGCAGCTGGCGGATGATGCGCATCTGTCCGGCCCCTATCGCAATCCGAATGGCAAATTCGCGCCGTCGCGAAGTGGAACGGGCAAGCAACAGGTTGGCGACGTTGGCACAAGAGATAAGCAGAACAAAGGCAACGGCACCGAGCAGGATAAGCAGCACAGGCCGCATCTCGCCGACCATGTCTTCTTTCAACGGAATGAGATTGGCGCCCTCATTACTGTTTATCTTGGGATAGGTCGCGGCGAGTTGGCGAGACACACGATCCATGTCGCTGCGCACCTGCCCGAAACTGACACCGGATTCAAGACGCCCTATGGCCTTAAGTCCCCAACCCGCACCGCGGTCCGCGTAAAAGCCGGGGTTGTTGTATTCACCTACGGGCGTGTAGACATCGTTCAGGGAGGTGCCATCCTGGAAATTCTGGACACGAAGACGGAAGTCGGAGGGCACGACGCCAATGATGGTGCGTCCGACTCCGTCAAGGATGAGCCGCTGGCCAACAATACCTGGAGTAGCGCCGAACTTGCGTCTCCAGAGCCCTTCCGAGATCATCGCGGGGGGATTGACTCCGCGGCGATCTTCCTCTTTGGTGAATGTACGTCCGACTACTGGACGGACGCCGAGAATCTCGAAAAACCCTGAGGAGACCATTTCTCCGTGCAAGTGCTCGGGCTCGCCCATTCCCATAAGACTGAAACCGGCCGGGCGATATGCGGCGATCGCCGAGAACGTGCGGTTGATGCGTTGCCAGTCCAGGAAATTCGGATATGAGATCGAACCCTTATCAAAATTTGGAACCTTCTCGTATAGAACGACAATGCGATCGGGATTTGGGTATGGCAGCGGATTGAGCAGCACACCGTTCACAACTGAAAAGATGGCAGTGTTCGCGCCAATGCCGAGAGCCAGCGTCAGAATGGAAACGAGAGCAAAAGAGGGCGATTTTATGAGTGCGCGGAAAGCGTAGTAGACATCTTGACGCGTCGATTCCAACCAGGAGAAAAGCCTGGCATCACGGCTTTCCGCGTGGGCTTTTACGCGACTGCCAAATTGCAGCCGGGCTTGCCTGTTGGCTTCATCGGGAGCAACGCCATCCCCGATCAGTTCATCTATCCGCGAAGATATGTGGAACTGTTGCTCAGCATCGATCTCATCATCCAGATGACGGCCGCGAAAGAGGGAAGCGAAACGCGACAGTAGGGACATCGGTTGTGCTTAGGCCTCCCTCAGCACTCTGCCAATCGCAGTCGAAATAGCGCACCAGCGGCTCTCTTCTTCTTCGAGTTGCTGTTTTCCGACCCGCGTGATTTCGTAGATGCGCGCCTGGCGGTTCTTGTCAGTTGTGACCCATTGCGCTTTGATCAAGCCAGCTTCTTCCATCCGGTGCAAAGCCGGATAGAGCGAACCTTCTTCGACCTTGAGAACGTCCTGCGAGATCTGTTTAATGTATGTTGTTAAACCGTATCCGTGGAGGGGTCCGCGCCGGGCCAGAATCTTTAGAACGAGCAGCGGGATAGAACCTTGGAAGGAGTCTTGGCGGGCCATATTAGCTATACCTAAGTTTGCTGAGTAAGCAATCTTAGTATGCGCCTGTATTATGGATCTGTCAAGCAGGCTCGCCTGCCGCAAGCCGCGGTTCGGTGGCGAAAATGGCTGTCAGAACTGCAATCTAACGTTAACTACGATCTGCCGTGGATCAAATGACTGCTCTCCCATGGTTCCGTAAGCGTTGTTGGTACCTTGTCCGGGCGACAGGCCTAGCGCGGTGTCGGTCACCGTGTTGGTACTTCCCAAATTATTCTGAATGGTCGGGCCCGGAATCAATGCGTACTGAGTGTGGTTGAAGACATTTGTTGCGTCCACGCCGAATTGAAGATTCAGTTTTTCTCCAATCCTAAAATTTCGCTTCAGGCTCATATCGACGTTAAAGCGCCCTGGTCCGCGCATGTCACCATAGGTGGACGCCGCAGTTCCGTACCAGTAAATATCCGGTACGACATTGCCGTTGGTAGTTGTAACCGTGTCACCTTCGAAGGCGCACAGGTTATAGATCAAGTAGGTATTTGCGGGAGGAGTAACAACGCGTCCACAAGGAAGGGTGACGCTGGTTGTGCCGTTGTACCAATGCTGGAGAGACTTAGGTACTTTAATTGAGGCGCCTGCGATCCGATTGGTACGTCCCAAAGCAGCACCATCGTTCAACCCATCGGGCCCGAATGGGAAACCGTCCTGCCAGATCCAGACTCCGCCTAGCTGCCAGTCGCTTGCGATCGCCCGAAGGAAAGAGTTGTGAATTGCGAACGATTGATTGGCGCCGAAGGGCAAGTTATAGACGGCGGTCAAAGTAAACTGGCTCGGAAGATCGCTGAACGAGTACTTCACATTGTTATTTTGATTATGTAAGTCCCAGGATGTATTACCGCCGCCGCTGTTAATGCCTTGTGTGTCTTCGGCGATCGTACTGGTGTCATCGAGCGCTTTAGACCATGTATAGTGTGCATCCAACGTTAAGCCGCTTGAAAAGGCATGCTTCAGGTGCAGTTGTAAAGAGTTATATCTAGATCTCCCCAGAGCCTCCTGCAGCGCCCACAACTGAGACAACAAAGGATAGGGCAAGAGCGTGATGTACTGAGGAATTGTCGCGTTGCCAAGCGCGCCTCCAAACGGTCGAAGCGGACCGCTGGCCGGCTGATAGGGATTTGGAATAAGTTCCTGGGAAGGATCGAGAGTCCCGTTGCTGGCGATGTACTGGTTTCGCCAAGAAGCCAACGTGGACGCAGGCAGATTCTGCAGATTCTCAAAGGAAAGCCATCCGGTCTGCAGATTGGCACCAGTCGCCGCGCTGTAGGTAGCGGATGCGAACCATGCTGACGAGAATCGTTTCTCCACCGTGAAATTCCATTGCATGGCGCGACCGTTTGGAATGTTTGTCGTAAATCCAGTACCCGGGCTATAGACAGCCGGGTTGGAAGCATCGGGACCGATTGGCGGCACGATTATCGCTACGCCGTTATCAGAAAACTGGCCCACAGGTACTCCATGCGGATTTGAGCCGTACGGCTGATCATTTGTACCGGCGGTGAAGGGGTTCGGATAGTACAACAATTGGCTACTGTAATTACCCGTGTTCGTCGGCAGATAAGTAATGCCGAAGCCGCCTCTTAGCACGATACTGTTTGTTAACTGGTATGCGGCACCGACGCGAGGACCGAAATTGTTATATTGAGTCTTCCACAGATTACTTCCGTAACCATTTACTCCGGGGAAGACGATCGTGCCTTGTGTCCCAAACGCGTTTTGTTGCGACAGGTCGAACGCGGCCATACGATTGTGACGCTCAGTAGGCCCGGGTTGAAGATCCCAGCGCAGTCCGAGATTCAGCGTCAATCTCGAGTTAACGCGCCAATCATTCTGGGTGTAAAGGGCGAGATATTTCGCCGATATGATTGGTCTCAGGCTCCGGCCCGCGTTCACATCCCAAACTCCCGCGCCAGCCAAAAGGGACGCCGCCGCGATACCCTGCTGAGGAGCTGTCACATTTTGGGACGCATTAGTACCGTTTGCCGTGACATACTCGCTCGTGAAGTTTCCGCCGGAAATGTCGGTCGAGAGCTGATAATAATCTTGCCAGACTGCTACCATATCGCGGTATTCCGCACCGAACTTGTGCGTCCATCTGCCGTCGGCTTTCGTGATACTACCCGTCACGGTCTGATTGGTCTGCCACTCCCGCTTGTTGTTGTTGTTGGAATTGTTCAAGGGAGTCCAATTGCCACCTGGCAGGACATCAGGCGTTCCACCATAATCCGGCATGATGGCCTGCACAGATGAAGGGACGCCCCATGCGTCGTAATTCGTGAAGCCCGAAACCGACCCTCCTTGTTCGATCATGTTGATGCGGTTGATGCCGTAGCGAACGTCCAAGAGCAAGCTTGGATTGAGTATCACGATGTCGCCGATTTGTGCGTACGGGTTGAAGTCTCTTGTTTGCCGGTCACCGCCGGGAAAATAAACTGAGTTCGCTCCCCAAGGGCTTCCAGTTAGAATATTGCCGTATCCGAGCCCGCCGCTGGCATAGATGGAGTGCGGTCCCACCTTGTAATCGATGCGCGTGTTGTTGTCGATCTTGCGGTACGTCTTAGCAGTAGTCGTGCTGAAGTTATCGTCGTTAAATGCATCGGCAGGCGCGCGATTGGGTAGTGGATATAAGCCAAAAATGTTAAGCGCATAAGGGCTTGGGTTGGGAATGATCGCGTTGGGATAAGGCGCACGTTGATACAGGTTGGGTCCCAACTGTGTAACACTCCAAGGATTGAAGATCTGTGCCGGAACAGGCTGACCACTATAGTCGGGAATCAAAGTACGGCTGAAATTTCCTGTTCTTTCCAAAGCCGTCGGCACAGTTTCCAGCCAGGGGATTCCCTGATTGAACCGCATATAGTGCAGGCTTGTGAAGAAAAAGAGCTTGTCCTTGATGATAGGGCCACCGATCGAGCCACCGAAATCATTAAGTTTGAACTGCGGCTTTTGAAATCCCCAGGCATTGTTGTAGTTCGAATTAGCGTTCAACAGGTCGTTGCGTAGCTGATAATTCAGCTCGCCATGATACTGATTTGTCCCCGATTTCGTCATCATCGAGATAACACCTTGCCCACGACCGTACTCTGCTGTGAAGTTGTTGCTAATTACACGAACCTCTTGTAAGGACTCGGTGTTCGGCACCACGGAGACCTCGTTGTATCCGGATGACATCACTGGCAAGCCGTCCAGTTCGATATCGTTGGTGAACGCTCGACCTCCGTTTACACCCACGGCGGACCAGTTCATCCTTCCGTAGAAGCCGATGCCGAATGAATTCATCCAGGTGGTTTGCATGGTTAGCGATGACACGCCCCTCGGGACGACACCAGCATCGAGCGATGCGTAATACAGCGGATTTCGCGTGATGTTCGGTATCGCGCTGATGACCGCGGCTTGCTGGGATTCTTGCAGAGTGCTGCTGTCGGTCTGCAGCTGCACGGCATTCGCCTTTACATCAATTGCGGCCATGACGGACCCAAGTTTCAAAGCTATATCTACGCGGATCGTCTGATTGCTCTCCAGCCGAATACCTGTTTCGCGGTACTCTGCGAAGCCTTTTACGTTGGTTGCAACGTTGTAAACCCCGGCCTGGAGGTATGGAAACGTAAACTGGCCCGCCGCCGTTGTTTTGATTGTCGTCGTGATATTCGTTTCCCGGTCCGTCAACATCACTTCGGCATTGGGAACGATTGCGCCGCTCGCGTCCGTTAAGGTACCGGTTATAGTGCCCGATCTGATCTGGGCCCCTAACGAGCTCGCGAAGAGACACGCCAGAGCGACAATCATCAACATCGATTTGTTCAAGCACATACTGCTACCTCCTGGTCATCACGTTTGGGCGCGAGCGTTTCTCGCCTGAACGAAAGCTTTTTCAATACGTCTCGTTTCATGCATTTTATGCAAACTCTTTACCGAATTTCAGAAAATCTGCCGGTTTCATGAAATGTGTGACTCCTGAAATCGCATTGATATGGTGGAGTACGTAAGCCATTGCACCATTCAGAGAATTGGCTAGTCGGCGTTCGGTAATGCGATGACTCGAAGGGACGTAATTCGTGCCGGGTGCGGAGTGTTTCTTTTCAACGCCCAGCAGCGCGCTGCAACTCCTGAAACAGCGCCGTTAGCGGTGGACGTCCAGCCATTTTGTGCGGATGTGCGCCGGGTCATAGAAGCGATGGACTATCTCGGTGTTCCATTCGCTTCGGACGATTCAATACGGCTGAACTCCGCGGTTAGAGGTGCTCCGGATCCGCAAATAGTGGTTGATATTGCGGGCATTCTCGACCGCTACACGCTGTTCAATGTTGCCATTAATCCCGAAAGCCGGGTTAGCGCCGTTCGCGGTGCGGCGAATGCGGTCTTGAACGAAGGCGGCTGGAGCATTTTCCTAATAAAGGTTTTGAACAAGTCTGGAATGACGGGAGTACTTGGAACGAGCAGCCCGGAAGCTTTGCCTGACTCCGCGCATGCACCTGGCTCGGGAATTACTGCAACCGGTGTGGTTCCCCCGGGCGCCTCACGTCCGGTCCAGACGATAACTTCGGCGGATGTGAGCGATCGCTGGCTGGCGATGGAAATGTTCAATGGCCCGCCGCTCGCACCCGAGTTATCAGGACTAGAGCTCGAGTATCGAATTTTGCAGTTGTACAGCCGTGATGCCGGAAAACGTGAGGCCGAATTCTTTTTCAGTGCCGGTCCGACAACGGCCGACCTCGGTTTCCGAGACTCAGTTCCGGTGGTCTTTACTTGCTTACCAGCGGTCCCGGTCACCTTCTCGATACGGGACGCGAACGGTTCCCCGAGCGTCGCATCGATCCTAATCGCTGACCAGCAGGGACGCATCTATCCGTGCCCGGCGAAACGCCTCGCTCCGGACTTCCCTTTTCAAAAGCAGATTTATCGAGCGAGTGGAAATTCAGTGCCTTTATTTCCAGGAGCTTTTACCATAACGAGCTCTCGCGGACCGGAATATCTGCCCAAACGACAAATCTTCCGTGTTGGCCGGGAATCGAAGGCGCAGTTGGACATCGAGTTGGAGCGCTGGATCGACCCTGCGAAGTATGGTTGGTATTCCGGCGATCACCATATCCATGCAGCTGGATGCAGCCATTACAATACGCCGCGCGAAGGAGTACTTGCCAGCGACTTAGTACAGCAAGTTCGCGGAGAGGGGCTGCATGTAGGCGAAATACTCACGTGGGGACCCGACTGGTATTTTCAGAAGCAGTTTTTCTCGGGACACATCGACAACTTGTCGAATGACGATGTTCTGATTCGTTACGACGTTGAAGTTTCGGGCTTCCCTTCCAGCTATTGGGGTCATCTTGTGTTGTTGCGACTGCAGAGTCAAGATTATCCGGGCGCGAATCGTATTGAGGACTGGCCCACCTGGAACCTTCCGATACTGAAATGGGCGAAGTCACAAGGTGCTGTAACCGGGTATGCGCACACGGGTCATGGTCTCTTGACTGAAGCCAGTGAATTGCCAAACTATTCGATCCCGAGTTTCGATGATAATGGCGCTAACGAGTTCCTGGTGGACGTCACGTTCGGCCTGGTGGATTTTCTCTCGGCCGTGGATACACCGGCCGTTGCCGAGCTAAATATCTGGTATCACGCGCTCAATTGCGGATTCCGCATTCCTATAGCGGGCGAAACCGATTTTCCTTGTCTGTTCGAAACAGTAGGAGCCGGCCGATCCTATGTGCACCTGAACTCTCGGCCTACGGGAGATGCAGGTTACCAGGCGTGGATTGAAGGAATGCGGCATGGCTCTTCTTACGTATCAGATGGCTACAGCCACATTCTCGAATTCAGCGTCGAAGAGGGAAAGCTATCGGAATTGCCTAAAGAGATCCAGCTAGCCGAGCCCGGACGCGTGTCGGTACGTGCTTCAATCGCCGCGTATCTGCCTGAGAAGATCAG
Source organism: Terriglobia bacterium (assembly GCA_963841675.1). Lineage (GTDB taxonomy): Bacteria > Acidobacteriota > Terriglobia > Bryobacterales > Bryobacteraceae > Bog-105. The sequence continues at coordinate 12,579 of CAWJEH010000002.1, read as the reverse complement.
TGGCAAAGCGGCAGCAATCCGACAAAGCAAATCAGATATGGCTCCTTACTGGCATATTGAGCGGGCACGAATTGGCAATTCCCGCAAAGTTGCCGTGGAACTCATCGTGAACGGAGAGGCGCGAGCAAGCAAACTGATGGAAGCTGACGGTCTACCGCATGAACTTTCGTTCGAAGCGATGATAGACCGAAGTAGCTGGCTCGCGCTGAGGATTTTGTCGTCCTGCCATTCGAATCCAATCTACGTGCAGGTCTCGCGAAAGCCGGTCCGAGCTTCCGCCCGGAGCGTAACCTGGTGTCGCGACTGCATTGCGGCTGCCTGGAAGCGTCTAGGCGGCCGAATTGCCGCAGTCGATCAAGGAAACGCGAGAGCCGCCTTTCGGCATGCGGATGAGTACTTCGCCAGGCTGTTAAGCCATCGGGAGACGGGCTCAGTACCTCTATCGTCTGGCTGAAACAAGGCCTCAGGCGTGATTGAAGCAGGCCGCGTGGCTGGTCTGGTAAGGATCCACTACTCCCTGAAACCTGGAGCCAACCGAAGGCCGACCCCGCGATCCGTGCTCCAGCATGTAGTCCGCAAGCAGGTTGCGAGCCCACCGATACTGTTCTTCTGCCGCGACCGCCGCCCGTTCGGCATCCTGGGGGGAAGTACCATCGAGCGGCGACTGATCGTGCAAAGACTGCCAGCGACTGACCTCCGTCAAGTAGCGGCACCATGCCGCCTCATAGGCAGCCCTAAGACGCAGGAGATCAGTTTGTCCCTGATGGTTCGCTTCTCGCATACCAGTTATGACGATAGTCGCGGTCGATCTGATCCCGATTCGTCTCGAATTGACGAATTTTCCTTATGAATGGCGAAAGCGGCGTTCGAGTGGATGGTACGACTGTGCATCGCAACACACAGAACGCGGGATTCACGCGTGAAGAGCGGCTAACGCATTCCGGTACCGGGAATCTTTCTCGGACGTCCGAACCATCTCCATGGCTGTGACACCGTCCAAAGGCGGCGAAAAGTAGAAACCCTGACCGTACTCGCAGCCTAGCTCCCGGAGAATGGAACACTGCTCTTCGGATTCGATCCCCTCGGCTACTACTTCGATTTCGAGACTGCGCGCCAGGGCGACGATCGCACGCACGATCGAAAGATCGGGACCTCCGTTTGCCAGACGTTGCACAAAGGAGCGGTCGATCTTCAAAGTGCGTATCGGGAACTGGGACAGCCAGCTTAACGAGGAGTATCCAGTGCCGAAGTCGTCGAGATAAATCTGAAGATTTCGGGCACGCGTCTCCTCGAAGAACTCAGCTGCGGCATGGGCATTGGCAATGAGAACGCTCTCCATCATTTCCAGGCGTATGCCTTCCGTTTGGGCGCCCAGGTTGTTCACCATCTCCCACCAGCGCTGTGAATGGGAGAATTGCCAACCCGAAATATTAACGGTGGCGAATAAGGGTGCGGTGCGCAAGCCGTTGGCACGATTCCATAGATCCTTCTGCCGGCATACCTCGCCCAGGACGAATTCATCAATCGGCATAATCATGCCGGTCTGCTCAGCGGTTTGCAAGAACTCCGAAGGCAGCAGCAAGCCTCTTACCGGATGATTCCAGCGCACGAGCGCCTCGAAGCCTACAACTCCGCGGCCCTTCAGGTTTACGAAAGGTTGGTAATGAACTGACAATTCGCGCCGCTGAATGGCGAGCCGGAGGTCTTGCTCGAGTTGCAGAAGTGTGACAGCGGAGGTTCGCAAAGACTCGCCGAAGAGAACACAACGATTGCCTCCGAGGCGCTTGGCGCCGTACATCGCCAAATCGGCATCACGAACAAGCTCTTCCGGCGAGTCGTTCTCTCGCGAACCGAAAGCTATGCCGACGCTCACAGTAAGATGTACGTCCCGCCACTCTACTCGGGCGGGCCTCGAGATGTACAGCCGGCACCGCTCCGCCATTTCGGACACCTCATCGAGGTTCTCAAATTTCTCGACGAGAACTGTGAATTCGTCTCCGCCCATTCGCGCGACCATGCCGGCATTTTGACAGCACTGCTTCAACCTGCTCCCGATCTCGATCAGTATGAGGTCACCGACGTGGTGGCCATAGCCATCGTTGTAAACCTTGAATCGATCGACATCCACATAGAAGACGGCGCATGATCTCGCGTTTTCGCGCGCCGAAACCGTTAAACATTTTGAGAGGCGTTCGAGAAAGAGGGTCCGGTTGGGGAGTTGCGTGAGACTGTCGTGACAGGCGGTGAACCACAATTGCTCCTGCGCGGCCTGAAGCTCTTGAATGGTACGAGAGAGATCCGTCGTGCGTTCATTTACACGGTGTTCGAGAATGGCATGCGCTGCCCGAAGCTTCATCTCAGCAGCTTTCAGCTCCGATATATCGCGCAACACTATCAGGTGGCCAGTAGGGCGACCCCGACGGTTGCGCAGTGTGGAGCACTTCACATCGAAGCGCCGGCATTCTCCGCCTCGATCAATATCCAGCTCGACTCTCGTCTCAACAGGAGCCGCGCAGAGCTCAGCAAACCTGAGATGGCGCTGAAACGCGCTCACCCCCAGCCGTCCTACAAGCATCGATGCCGGAGATCCGAAGATGGTCGTGGCCTCGCGGTTTACGTTCACCACGTTTCCACCGGGTTCGAGGACGATGAGACCATCGCTCATCCCCTCAACCACAGTTTCGTGAGCCGCGGGCATGATGACCGACAGGCGAAATCGGTAGAACCCCCACGCCGTAGAGATGCCTGTAATGGAGAAGCAGAACACCGTCAGGTCATAGTTCGCCAGCGGCCCAGCGCCGAACGAATACAAGATGTTGCCGATGAAGGGCACTACGCAGCCGAGCAGCAGGATCGCAGCCTGCTTTCGATAAATGCCGCGGCGCAAGAACAATACGCGAGCGAGCAAAACCATGGAGATGAAACAGAGCCCATAGCCGTAGCCCAAAAAGAGCCAGAACCAAGGACCGTGCTCGCGACCCAGTGTGGGGTAGGATCCGCTTGTGTCCAGCCAAACGCGGCGCCAGATCCAGCCGTGCATGGCATTTGTCCAAACCAGGGCCTGGGTCGCCATTGGGATCACGGCGAGGAGAAGGATGCGGCGAGCCGTGACCCACCTATAGATACCGGCGTACTGGAGCACGAAGATCAGACCCGCTAAGGAAACGCCTGCGGGACCGAGGTATTCGATTTTGCTCCAAAATATCTGACCGGCTAGATCACCGCTTCGGAGTTGGAAGCAATAGCCGAAGGACCAGACCGCGACGGAGAACAGGTAGAGGCCGAGAGTTATGGCCGGTGGCGATGGGCGACGGAGCCAGATCGCAAGCGCCAGCCACAGCGAAGAAACCGCGGCGAAGGCGGGCAAGAGGGAAAAGACAAGAGGCGTCACAGTACGAGGTGAATCGAAGACAACACCTGAACACCTGGTTTAACGGAGAATTCACGGTACCGCTGGCACGGTGTTTTAATGCGGGAGGATTAGCACAGCTCGCAGGAGACGAATATCGCTCTCATACTAGCACCACTTCGAGGAGTGCTGGGCCGACGAGTTTTTCGGATGGCAAACTGAAAGTGACACGATGCGCTTCAGTATTTCGCTGACGATCCTGATCTCACTGATAGTTTTGCCCTGCACTGGTTCGAGTGCAGCCGCTCAAACCTCCGCGCCGCCGTCGAACGATCATGTGCCCATTTATCGCGTCACGGTGGTCCAACGAGCCCTCGACGCCATCAATTTTCAACGCCATGCGGGACCGACCCAGATCGATATCAAAGGGACGGTGCTGCTGCCGAAAGCGGAAGGCCGCGCGACGGTTGAAGTCAAGAACGGCTATACGAAGATAGATCTCAATGTGAAGAGGGTTGGTCCGCCTACGGTTTTTGGGAACGAATATCTCACGTACGTGTTGTGGGCGATCACGCCGGAAGGCAAGGCGGTTAACCTCGGCGAGCTGATTCCTGACGGATCGGACAAGGCGAGCATGCACATCACATCGCCTTACTCTACGTTCGGCCTGCTGGTTACAGCCGAGCCGTATTTCGCTGTTCCCTATCCGAGCGACGTGGTGATTCTGGAGAGCGCAGTGCGTCCCGATACGATCGGGCGGGCGGAAGAAGTCAGGGCTAAATACCAGCTACTGCCTCGAGGACAATACACGTTGAACATCCAGGCAGCACAACTGGCTTCGGCGAAGATGAAGAATCAACCCGGGGTTTCGATGGACCAGTATGAAGCGATCAGCACGCTGTACCAGGCGCGTAACGCTGCGCAGATTGCCGGTGCTGACGGCGCCAGCAAACGCGCAATCGACACACTGGCCAAGGCACAAAATTACCTGGCCCAAGCCGAAGCTGCGTATGCAGAAAAAGATTACAAGGGAACTACCAACGCCGCACGGCAGGCGGTCGAGGCCGCATCCGACGCGCGTACGATTGCAATGCGCCAAGCGCAAGCACCGGGCTCCCCGCAGTAAGGCTTTCGTTCAGCGCGGACTTTTAGTCGCGGCAAAGTCTTGAGAGACGTCCGTATGTAAGTGGAACGGCACACTCTCGGTTGAGATCTCCGGATGCCGGCGCAGATAATCAAGCGAGTAAGTGGGCGCGCCGGGATCTACTCGTTTGGTCTCGAAGAGCGCGGCCTGTTCCGCAGCCTCTTTCTTCATCCCCACGCGGCGGTATAGGATGGCCAAATTGTAGTGCGCGGCGAGATCGTCGGGATCAATCGCCTGCAGCGCCTGGAACTGCTGCATTGCCTCATCGGGTTTGTGCTGCTGATAATAGGAGATCCCGAGTTCACGACGCGCGTCCCGCGACTGTGGATAGAGCCTTACGACTTCTTGCAGGTCGGACACTTCGGCTTCCGAGTTCCCTTCCCTTCTTTCGACTAAAGCCAGATAGTAAAGCGCACGCGCATTTCCCGGACTTAGCTCAAGAGCTTTCTCCAGACTGACTCGAGCCGAATGGTACTTTTCCCATGAGATGTTCGTCACGCCGAGGTTCGTATACCCATCGGCGTAGTCGGGCCGAAGTTTTACGACCTGCTCGAAGGCCCGCATAGCGTCGGCGTATTGCAACTGATCGAGATAGGCGATACCGAGATTGTTCCAGCGCATCCAATCCGGATTGTCGTTCGCCTCGGGAAGAACAGGAACGTTTTTCCCGAGGTTTAAAACACGGGTACGAGAAGCTAATCCTACGATCGGATACGGCGGATGATCTTTCCCGAGAACGTTGTTCAAGTAGCTCTGCCGTAGATGGCGATAGTTGACGCGCGCTGTGGCGGTAAGGGGTCCCTTGGCGTTTCCGGGAATGTGAAATTCGTAGCGGACGAGAGTGGAGCGGCCGGATTGGATGGTGTTGTCGTAGGCAACGGAGTGGATGGTCCAAACTTTGTGATTGTCTACAAACTGGCCCACAACATCCACGGGACGATTGGCGAAGGTGTGGGCCCGCTCGTCGAGCATGCCATCAGGCTGAACGAAACCGCTATTGTAGATTTCGCTTCCGTCCTGTTCCTTGACGGTAAACTCCACCCAGGCCTGATAGAGATCACGGACTTCCGGGACGAGAGAATGGCCGATGTTTTTGTTCTGGATGACCACCCTCATCTGCACCGTATCGCCCGCAGCGAGGTCGAAAGGCGTGGATCCGAGAGGAGCAACCACCTGGTTCGTACCCCGCTTCGCGAGAGCAAATAAGTCAACGTTCAGGTACATGCCTGATTGAAGAAATTTGATAGTTTCCTGGAGCTGATCGCTGAATCCGTAGTAATAAGGAACCGCGGTATTGCCGGCCAGCCAGCGATGCGAGGCGAAGGTACCCTTTTTTGCGCCATACTCTTGCGATGTGGAGGGGACGCGCACCATGTGGCAACTTTGACAACTGCCGAAGTCGCTCTGGTAAAAGGTGAGCGGATTGCGATGGGAGAATTTTGAATTCTGCCACTCGCTAAAGGTACTGAATGCGGGGATGAATTTGTAATCGTTCAAGGCATTCGGCAGATCCGCCTGATGACACGCGGCACAGAATTCGGGTGTTCGGTAGAAGCTCTGCATGACCGCTTCAGCATGGCGCTTCGGATACTTCATGATCTGCTCGTCAGGCACAATTCCGGGGATGCGTTTACCCTGTTCGTCAACCATCACGGCAGGAACGCCCATCACGAAGCCACCATTGCCCGCAATGGTCCGGACGCGTTGAATCGAGTGGCAGGTACTGCACGTGAGCCCGTCTTCGTCAAACCGGCGATCGACTTTCGAATCCTGCGTCAGCGCACCGGTCAGCACGCCGATCGGGTTGTGGCAACTGTCGCAGTGGCGCGTATACTCAATGCCTTTCGTGCGAAGCAGGATATTGACACTCGTCCGGTAGAACGGCGTCCGAAAGGAGTTGGAATGAAGAGCCTGACGCCACTGGCTATATGCCTGCGGATGACAGTGCGCGCAGTATGAAGCGGAGGGGAAAGCGGACGGCTGAATGAACTGGTTGTCTTCGATGGCGGCATTCCCGGGCGCCGCAATATTATCTTTTCCGAAATGGAAGTTGTAATTCTCGCGTAGTTTTGTGCTGTACTCCTGGCGCTCCCCACTCTCGTTTGACTGCCCTGTGCAGATGTTCAAGTAGATGCAGAAGCCGGCTGCGAAGAGCACCATGGGCGCTCTGCATTTGTTCGAGAAGCTCATAAATCAGCCGACCTGAGGTTTTAACCTATCGAGACCTGCCTTCTTAGCATCATAGCTGGCGGCGGATGGCTTGGGTGGAGAGTTTCCCGGACCGGCGCGAATGCCGGCTCGGGCCGCTCGCCGAGCAAATCAGTCCGCTTACGTCGCATCTCTGCCCGTCGACGGAAATACCCCAAAGTCTGTTTTGTTCACCAGTCATAATTCAAGCAGATGGTAAAGTTTCTCCGGACGCTCTTTGCCGGAATCGTCCTCTTATTCACAACCTCATTTCCGAGCAGCGCACAATCGGTCAGCAGTTCAGGGAATATAAAAGGCTCGTTGCTCGATCCGTCGGGTGCGTCGGTAGGCGGAGCTAGTGTCAGTATTGAAAATCCCGTATCAGGCTTCACTCGAACAACTACCAGCGACGCCCAGGGAAATTTTCAGTTCGGAAACATACCGTTCAGCCACTATCATTTGAGCGTACAGGCCCAGGGCTTCAGCACCAACGAACAGGATGTGGACGTACATTCACCAATACCCGTCCAGGTAAAGGTGAGCCTCGCGCTTGGAACTCAGGCCACGACGGTGACAGTAACCGATTCCCAGGATCTGATCGATACGAGCCCCACAAACCAAACCAACATCGATCGTTCGCTTTTTCAAAAGCTTCCTCTGGAGAGCCCATCGTCATCGCTGAGTTCGCTGGTTACGCTGTCTTCGCCGGGGGTAGCGGCTGATTCGAACGGCATGTTCCACGGACTGGGAGACCACGCCTCGAACTCTTTTTCGGTCGACGGGCAGCCCATCACGGACCAGCAGAGCAAAACGTTTTCGAACCAACTTCCGGCGGATGCAGTGCAATCGATGCAGGTGATCGAGGGTGCGCCGCCGGCGGAATATGGAGACAAAACAAGCCTGGTGATTGTCGCTACGACCCGGTCAGGGCTCGGAGTAACTCAGCCGCACGGCGACGTGACAGCATCGTACGGCACGTTCGGGACGACGAACGGAGGATTCAATCTTGCCTACGGCGGCAACAAATTGGGGAATTTCATCTCCGTAAATGGGCTGAACACGGGCAGGTTCCTGGATGCGCCAGAGTTTGCGGTGATGCACGACAAAGGCAACGAGGAAAGTGTTTTCGACCGGGTCGACTATAAACCGTCGTTGGCTGACACGATCAACCTGAACTTCTTCCTGACTCGCTCGTGGTTCCAGACTCCGAATTCATTCGACGCACAAGATGCGACGGCGTGGTCGGGCACGGCTGTAAACAATGGTGGAGTGGGCCCGGACGGTTTACCGGTAGGCTCCCAGGATCAGCGATCAAAGATCAGGACGTTCAACGTGGCACCGACATGGACACGCTTGTTGAACCCACACTCAGTGTTGACGCTGGGCGCCTTCGCGCGACAGGACCAATACAACTATTACCCGAGCGACAATCCGTTTGCCGATTTCGCTCCCGGTACACAGAACGAGACTATCGGCCAGGATCGCCGGTTGACCAATCTGGGACTGCGAGCGGATGTCTCCTATCTCAACGGGATTCACAGTCTGAAGGCCGGCATCACTTATCAGGACACCCTGCTAACCGAAAACGACAGCTTCGGAATCGTCGATCCAACATTGAACGCCGTATGCCTGAACTCGGACGGCAGCGCTTACACAGGCGCGGGGCTGACCAATCCGGCGAACTGTGCCGGACCGCTCACGCCGAATCCGTCATTCGTGCCGATTCTTGGGTGTTACGACCTTACCAGGACCGGGGTGCTACCCGGAGCGGACGGTTGTAGCGGCTCCTCCAGCAGCACTTATCTCTGGCGCGGACACGCTGACATCAGAAGTACAGCGCTGTTCGTCCAGGACACGATCTCAGTGAAGAACTGGACCTTTAACTTAGGTATTCGCGGTGACATTTACGACGGAATTACGAAAGCAACGCAGGCGGAACCCCGGGCCGGCCTGGCGTATAACCTCAAACGAACGGGAACGGTCCTACGCATCTCATACGCGCATACACTTGAAACACCATTCAACGAGAATCTGGTTCTTTCCAGTCTGGGGTGCAATGATACAGCGGTAAACGCACTCGAAACGGTGACTCAGGGTTACCCGTGCCTCACGAACCCCCTCAGGCCCGGGACGCGGAACGAGTATCATGTCGGCTTCGAACAGGCATTCGGAAAATATTTCGTGTTGGATGCGGAGTACATCTGGAAGTACACCAACAGGGCGTACGACTTCAGCGTACTCGGATACACGCCGATTACCTATCCGATCGAATGGGCAAAATCGAAGATCCCGGGTTACACGATGCGCGGGAGTTTGCCCAACTTCCATGGGCTAACGGCATTCGTCGTTATGTCCAGCGTTGCGGCGCGTTTCTTTGAACCCCAGGTCAGCGGGATCGGAGTAACACCATCGAGCCTGGGCGGAGGAGGAACTAGCGTATTCCGCATCGACCACGATGAGCGCTTTAACCAGACGACTCACCTGCAGTACCAGCCCATCAAGAATGGCCCCTGGTTCGGCTTCACGTGGCGGTACGACAGCGGAATGGTAGCTGGCCCAGTGCCCTGCGCGGGAGGCAATTGCGCAAACGGCCCGAATGGAACCGACACCCTGGTGGACGTTTCAGGGTTGACAGCCGATCAACAATTCGAGGCGGGACTCTTTTGCGGCAGCGTACGCGCTACACCAACGACTCAGATCAGCCCAACAGGAATTTGCCCGGCAGGACAATATGGTTCGAATCTTGTCAGAATACCTGCACCCGGCACGGAGAACAACGATCACAATCCGGCGCGAATTGCGCCGCGCCACGTCTTCGATCTGGCAATCGGCGATGACAATCTCTTCCATAATGACCGCTACAAGTGGAGCGCTCGCCTAGAGGTGATCAACCTGACAAACCAATACGCGCTTTACAATTTCCTCTCAACATTCAGCGGGACGCACTATTTGACGCCGCGAACGTTCACCGGCACGATAGGCTTCCATTTCTAAGCCGCAAGCCGCCGGAAGTTCTCCATTTCAGTTCGGTAGCGGCTTTCGAGACCATCGCATACCGAAAGCGGCTGTTAACTCCCAGAAGCACTGGACTGATCGATGTTTTTCTCCTGGGCAGCGATCTCGACGCGCTCTCGTTTGATGTCCAGCCGAATACGGGCGTAGAGATTCATATAGATGTTGGCAATCCAGACCAAAGCAAAAACACTGACTAAGTAGCCGCGCCAATCCGTGTAGAGCAGCTTAAAGCGAGTGACAAAGAGGAACGCAATCGTCACATAGTGACTGAAACAGTATTCGCAGGTGAAGAGATAAAAGAACTTGCGTTGAACCAGCCTGGAGCAGACATCGCTTTTCTTCTTGCACCAGTCGCGGGGTTCACGAAAGATCTCCTCGTGGGTGATCGTCCAGGCAACACATGCGATCGGGATTGCCAAGATGAGTAAGAATGCCAGTTGTTGGCCGAGGCTCATATCTTTAGTTTTGGAAAGGACACGGGAGAATAAAAGGATGCCACATGACAGAGCAAGCGGCGCGAAAACCGCGGGACCATGCTGCATGGTCATTTTCGGAGCGGCCGGAGATTTGACAAAGAGGCTGGTCGTTCCGGCGCTCTACAATTTGGCATGCGCCAGCTTGCTTCCCAAAGAATTTGCCATTGTGGGATTCGACCTGGCACAGAAGAACGACGACGCCTGGCACGAGGAACTCTTGGAGATGGTGCAGGAGTTCGTGAAAGGACCGCAGAGCAAGGGAGACTTGAACGCAGAGGTCTGGACATGGCTAAAAAGCAAGATGTCTTACCTGCAGGGGGATCTGACCAAGGCGGCGAGTTACCAGTTACTGAAATCCAAGCTGGCGGAAGTGGACAACCAGAACGGGACGGAGGGGAATTATCTTTTTTACTTGGCGATAGCCGACCGGTTCTTCGGAACGGTAGTGGAGGAACTGGGCCGAAGCGGATTGGGCAAGGAGCAGGAGAAGGACTGGCGGCGCGTCGTGATCGAGAAGCCATTCGGGCATGATCTGAGTTCGGCGCAAGCGTTGAACAGACAGATCTTGAACATCCTGAACGAGAGCCAGATATACCGGATCGATCACTTCCTGGGCAAGGAGACCGTTCAGAACATCATGATGTTTCGTTTTGCCAACGGGCTTTTCGAACCTCTGTGGAACCGTGATCGGATCGACCACGTGCAAATCACCGTCGCTGAGACAGTGGGCGTGGAGAAGCGGGGTAGCTTTTACGAAAAGACCGGGGCACTAAGGGATATGGTGCCGAATCATATGTTCCAGCTGGTAGCAATGACGGCGATGGAAGCCCCAAACTCTTTCAGCGCTGACGGTATCCGCTCGGAAAAGGCTAAGTTAATCGAAGCCATTCGGATCTGTGAACCTCAGCAAGTCAAGTGTCACGCAGTTCGCGGGCAATATGGGCCCGGCGAGATCAACGGCGAGAAGGTAGCAGGCTATCGCGCAGAGGCAGACGTAGCACCGGATTCGGATGTTGAGACGTACGCGGCGTTGAAGCTGATTATCGACAACTGGCGCTGGTGCGGAGTGCCGTTCTACATTCGAACGGGCAAGCGGATGGCCAGACGGAAGACACAGATTGCGATCAAATTTAGAGATATACCAACGGCACTGTTACGAGGGATGGGGGTGCAACAACCGATTCCGAACTGGCTTTTGCTGAGGATCCAGCCGGACGAGGGAATCTCTTTTGAATTCGGAGCGAAGGTGCCCGGGCCCGAATTGAAAGCGGGCGATGTGCGGATGGATTTCAAATACCACGACTACTTCGGTACAGCACCAGCAACGGGTTACGAGACTCTTCTCTACGACGTGATGATTGGCGATCCAACGCTGTTCCAGCGCGCGGACAATATCGAAGCAGGCTGGCGAGTCGTGCAACCGATTCTCGATTTCTGGGCATCCACGCCGCCGGACAATTTCCCAAATTATACGGCCGGCAGCCAAGGCCCGGGAGACTCGGACGAGCTGTTGAAGAGAGATGGACGCCAATGGCGGCCGATCAATTGAAAACCGGCGTGTGAACAGGGACTGAATGGCCTTCGGCTTGCTCACAAATTTTCTTAAGCAGATAAGGTGAGAAAAAGCGGTTGAGCCGCTACTAAATTCCGGACAAGCGCCAAATCTGCAACAGAATTCCGAAGAGCCTTGAACGTGTTCAGCCGAAAAAGTCCGGAACCCTCGCGCCGGGGCTTCCTCCTGTCCACCGCAGGAGCCCTGGTAGCCGCGCAGCAAGCCCTCGCCAGCTCGGCAACCCCTGGTCGAGCAGGAGACCACCATTTCTCCGGAAATCCGGGAACGAATTTGAATGCTGATGACCGGCGATTCCTCGAAGATTACCAAAAGCGGTGTTTCCGCTACTTCTGGGAGCAGTGGAACAACCGGACCGGTCTCTTTCTGGATCGGGCCAGGATGGATGGAGCACCTGCCAGCCAGGTGAGCAGCGTAGCGGCCACGGGTTTCGGCCTCACGGCGCTGTGCATCGGCGCTGAGCATGGATGGGTTACACGACAGGCCGCGCGCGAGCGTGTTTTAACCACGTTGCGGTACTTGTGGGGACACGCGTTTCACGACCACGGCTGGTTTCTGCACTTTGTCGATGCAAGAACGGGGCTGCGAACGATGGATTCGGAAATCTCGAGCGTCGATTCAGCTCTGCTTTTTGCCGGAGTGTTGACGGCGGGAGCTTACTTTTCGTCGGACCGTGAGATCCGCCAACTGGCGAGACAAATCTTTGACCGGGTGGATTTCGTCTGGATGCTGAATGGCAGTCCGTATCTTCTCTCGCACGGAGTGATGCCGGGTTCCGGTTTTCTGAAGCCGCGCTGGGACGCGTACAGCGAAGCTTCAATTCTTTATCTGCTGGCCA
>CAWJEH010000001.1:0-367597 GCA_963841675.1 Terriglobia bacterium | reverse complement strand
TGTGCTTGCCTACCGGGCGCTCGTGGAATAACAGAAGTATCCGTTCTTGATCAAACGACCGTCGACATCGCCGACGGGTCTACTGATGTGAACCCTTCAGTCTGGGCGCGATGTCGATTCCCCGGACGTCGTGGTCCCTGATACGACGGCGCGCATGGACAGGTACTTGATGACCGCCTCTAATCCAAGGTGGGCCGCTAACCGCTCGTGGGCAGTTTTCGGAACCGATCAAGGAAAACTGGTTCCACTCCGGCCAGTCGTTCACAGCGTTGATGGGACTTCAATGGCTCGATACGGCACAACTATCATCGATCGCATGCAGTTTGTTGTGATTGGCGCTCACAATATGGGCTCGGTCTATGGTGGCAATCTTCCACGCATCGGGGAGGATGTCGCTCTTTTTCGATATCTGCCAAGAGCACGTCGTCGCAATTGAGACGGGAGGCCTTCACGTAAGGGGATTAACCGGAGATTTCACTGTAAGGCCCCGGGCCACCAACGAATTGCCAAACTGCGCAGGGCCGATGTAGTCCTCGTGTGCGTCAATTCATATTCGACACATCAAGCGGCGGGAACCGCGCAAGCGATTTTGAAGGATAGCGGCTATTGCCTTACCGTGCACGATGGCGTCGGTAATATGGAAATACTTTCCGAAAAGCTGGACGCCGCGCGTGTACTCGCAGGGCTGAGTTTTCAAAGCGGCGATCTTCAGGCTCCCGGTTCGTTTGCCATACCAACAATGGCCCAACGTATATCGGTGAGCTCGATCGCGGCGCATTCTGCGGCGCTTGGTGCAATGACGGGACTGCTGAAGAATGCCGGTATGAAAACCGGCACCCGTAGATGACACTATCGCAACCATCTGGTCGAAGTTCGTCCACAACTGCGGGATTAATGCGCTTTGTGCCGTCACCGGCTTGCGGCCAGGGAACATTCAAGAAGTTCCTGAGCTCCTTGAATGTCAGCGCCGAATCACTGAGGAAACAATGGCACTGGTGTGCGCGAAGAACCCTACGCTGCCGATGAACGATTCAGTAGCTGCCATTCAGGAATACTGTTCTCATAAATTTCACCGGCCCTCCATGTTGCAGCACACCGACCGCAAGCAGCGAACCGAAATAGATTCGCTCAATGGTTATGTTGCGCGTGAAAATCCGAGTTATGGTCTCCATGCCCCGGCTAATGAGGCACTCACGATCTTGATAAAAGGCCGCGAACACCAGCCGCGAGCGACGTCAAGTACCCCGACGGGTTGACGGCTTATCCGCTAATTGATCTACGTAGAGGCTAGCGGTCGATCGACGCCGGCGGCTCGTGATCGGGACTCGGCGGCTGGATTGGTGGGCTGCCAGAAATGCCTGACTTGCCCCTTCTTCGTCTACTACGAATTTGTGATCTGTCGATTACCAGATCATGAAGCAAAACTCCAAAGCCCTGAAGGCCTTCTTCAAAGATGTCGGCGTGGACCTTACCTCACCACTTGGTCGTCGCGACCATAGAAACCGGCGTCTGCCGGCGACATACGAGCCCAGAAGCAACGGATGGCGACGGGCCGAGCCGCGCTTCAGCTCATGCAAGCATTCGAAGCTAGGGTGCCTGCCGTCAATGTTTCCGTATCACCCGGGCCGGCTCACTTTCCAGGTCGCCGATTAACCAGGGCCTTTGGGCGAAGCTAAGACCGATGGAGCTTGAGAACACAACTTGGGTAGAATATTTCAACTATGCCCACGTTAGACGTTCAAGCCCTTCGGTCGGAATTTCGCGGACAGGTTTTCGAAGCCGCCGACGCCGGGTACCATGAGGCCCGCCGGATCTGGAATGCGAGTGTTGAGAAGCGTCCGCGGCTGATTGCCAAATGCTCAGGTTTGGCCGACGTCCTGGCGGCCGTGAACTTCGCTCGCAGCGCCAAGCTAGTGACCGCGATTCGAGGCGGCGGTCACAATGTCGGTGGCCGAGCGCTGTGCGATGACGGGATTGTCATCGACCTGTCTGGCATGCGCGGCGTCTACGTTGACTCTGCGCATCGAATGGTTCGGGTTCAGGGTGGGGCCACTCTAGGCGATATGGATCGTGAAACTCAGGTCTTCGGTCTTGCCGTCCCTTGCGGGATTATCCCGAAAACCGGGATCGGCGGTTTGACGCTGGGCGGCGGAGTCGGTTGGCTGCAGCGGAAGTATGGCATGACGATTGATAATCTGCTCTCGTGCCAGATCGTCACGGCCGAAAACGGTGTCCTGACAGCCAGCGCGTCGGGGGATGAGGATCTTTTCTGGGCTCTGCGCGGGGGCGGCGGGAACTTTGGCGTTGTGACGTCATTCGAGTTTCGAGCGCACCCGGTCGATACTGTTCTCGGTGGTCTGCTTGTCTACCCTCGTCACGCAGCAATGGACGTTCTTCGTAACTTTCGGGACTTTATGGAAGGAGCTCCCGACGAACTTACGGCTTATGCCGCGTTTTTATACGGTCCAGACGGCAGTCCGATTGTTGGCGTGATTCCTTGCTATTGCGGTAACTGCGCGGAAGGGGAACGAGTTCTTGAACCACTACGCAGGTTTGGTGTTCCGGTGATGGACACCATCCAGGCCGTCCCATTTCTTGCGATGCAGTCGCTCTTGGCGTTCGCCTTTCCTGATGGAAATCAGAATTACTGGAAATCGACGCTGCAGAGAGATTTGCCTGACGATGGGATCGCGGCGATTGTGGAACACGGAAATCAACTGAAGTCGCCGCTCTCGTTTCTGATCATCGAATATTACGGCGGGGCGGCTGGACGAATCGCAAGCGACGCCACCGCCTATCCGCATCGTAATCTTCGTTGGGACATCATATTCGGTGCACAGTGGAAGGATCCAGCCGAGACTCACATACATCGTGAATGGGCGCGGAGCGGTGAAGAAATGCTGCTTCCCTATTCCGCAAATGCGCACCTGGCCTCGGCGCTCGACGTCGAATCCGAAGAAGTAATCAATACGGCTTTCGGTGCAAATCTGCCTCGACTGCGAGCGATCAAGCAGAAGTACGATCCGACCAACTTCTTCCAGGTGAACTACAACATAAAACCGGCCTCCGCGGACGGCGCCACCCCGTAAGTCAGGTCCGCGGGCAGTTCTCGACCGGTCGGGATTGCGAACAGGGAGGTGACGAGCGATAAAGCCGGAGTGTTACGATCTGCCACTACCGATCAAAACGGTGGTCATCGACGACGCAAACAAACAGCACCTCATCGGTCTCAATCAAGAGGATGTGGAATCCACTCTACACCGGGATGTCGTCAGACTCGTGCTGCCGTTCGCGGAGACCGTTGGTGACTTCGAGAAGGGCTTCCCGCTACTAACAGTCGCAACGGGCGGAATTCAACTCCATTTCCGGAGGCAGAAAGAACTGGAGAACGCGATTATCGGCCTTGGTGATGCGCTACGCAGCAGATACTTCCTGAGTTATCGCCCTAATCGATATGATGTCGGCTTCCACAAAGTCCTCGTCCGTGTGGACATACCAGCCGCCACCGTCTATGCGCGTCCAGGTTATATTGCCGCCGAATAGGTGGTAATCGTTAGGCCCGATTGCCCATGACAGCGGCAGAGAAATTGTTTCTTTTAAGCACCTCGAGCCACGCGACGCTTGACGCATTCTTCGTTAATCAATCCTCAAAAAGGCGGCTGGTTTCTACGGCAAAACCCTCTATACCGGGGAGAGCGCATACATTTCCGGACTTGAGTATGACTTTGTGAGGCGTATATTTCCAAAGCTGCTTGCTGTGTGGATCGACAACATAGGTTCCTTGCACGCCGGCATCGAGGTAGAACTGGCACTTATAGAAGAGACTCACGATTGGCTCTTGTTCGGCAAGCACTTCGAAGGCGTACATGGGGACTTCGATGAGTCGCCCTAGTTTCAGAGTTGGCCTCATCCGTGTAACAACGACATCCGGCACGCGAAGGTCGCCATTCATGAAACAGTCCACCTCGGGCACACCTACGTGTTCCGGTAAGTTCCAAAAGAGATGACCGATTCGAGCTTCACAGCGCTGATGCGCCCAGGTGCCGGTATCAACCTTCTCGACAGCAACACCCGAGATGACTTCAACGTTGTGACGCCACTTGGTTCGCGAGCCACCGCTGGATGCGTACCAACTCTTCTGGAGTGCGCTCCGGTAGATTTGATAGGGCTCTTTTGCTCATGCCTTCTAATTTATTCCTTCGACTGAACAGGGGAGAGTAGCTGTTGAAGTACCAGCAGCCAAGATCAAAAGGAGATTGAGCGGGAGGAAGCGGCGAGCAAGAAGACCCAATTCGCCATCGCCCGTCCGCCGAGCCAGATCCAGGATGTGGCGAGCCCCGGCCCCGTCGCGACGCCACCCTCAGAGAAGCTCGAATCATCTCAGAATGAGGACAGCAGTGAAAACCGCGGGACGTGAATTCCGTGTGCCGTTTCTCCGTTGATATCGCCGACGAGGCAACGGTTCGATTACTTCTCTTGCAACAAGGCGGTGCCGTTCTGGTTTAATTTCCTGGTCAGCGGCGGACCAGCATAGCGGAAGAGCGTGAACTCGGCAAGGTAGAGGATACGGCATCCTTTCTCGAGGTGGCCTCCGTAAACTCCTTTCTCGGGGTTCGAGAGCGCGATGTGGATGTGCGGCGCGCGATCCGCTATAATCCCGCCGCCGCTAAGAATCTCCGAAGGTCCTTTCACGGTTCTGTACTCGTTTTGCGCTTTCAGAGCGGCGGACGTGACGAAATGGTAGGTACACTCGTGCACCGATCCAGCGCTGATGATTATCTGGCCGTCGCGGACATTTTTCGCTTTGATTACTTCGTCAATGGATTCGAGCAGCAGGGCGCCACGGCCAAGAGACACCTGGTACACGTCAGCAATGTGACCGGGTCCAAAAACCTGTAATTCAGGTGCCTGGCCCTGTAGCTTGGTTGCAGCGAGGATGAGTGCTGAGGCGAGTAACAGTTTGCACATACGGGCGAAGCTTATCAACGCGAGCTCCAGCTTGGGCTGTGGTGTACGAACGAAGGCGTAAATTGACGGCTGGCGGAGTTCCGTCGCACATCCGTCGCTCGAGCTAGCGCGGGAAGATTGATCGACGGCGGCATGAACCAGTCCTTGCAGATGTTTCGAGGCGTCTACATTACTAGCTCAGACGCGAACATTCAGCAACGGTACCGTCCCTGGCCGAATGGGACAAAGTCCCGAAGACGACGGCCTCGTGCTGATTGTTCCGGCTGGAGCCTAGACCCCGGTTTTCTACTGTTGCTCGCCGAGTTAGGTGGCAGTGTCGCAAATGAGTGAGTGTAGGCAGCGGTAGGGTGAGCTAGCGGGCATCAGGCAGCCAACCCGAAGGCACAATTCACAAATCGGACCTGACCTGCGATATCGCCCTTCGGCAACCATCGGATCTGTCCCTTGCGAATCATGTGCATTGCTTCGTATCCCTGGATGGTATTCACGGCACTTGAACGGAGCGAAACCACTGACCGGCGACAATGCGCTTCTTGACGAACCGGTGATCCTGCTCGATGATATTGTTCAGATAGGGCGAGGGTCGGCATCGGCAGACCTTCGACAGTTCCCCTGTTTGTTTCAGTTCAGCGATGGCAGACGGATATGCTGGATCCCCATCGACGTTGATGACCCGCGGTGCAGGTGCCCGACTCGCCACAAGGTCAGCTGCAGCAAGTGTTTGGCTGCGATTCGGTCTCGGTAGGGCGAGAGCATGAACTCGATGGTGTTGCCCTCTGAATCAAGAGCCATATATAGAGAAGTCCAGATGCCGCCCACACGGAGATAGGTTTCATCCACTCGCCAGGACCGATTCGGATTGCCGAGATGGCGCCGCATTCGCTCGTTCAGAATCGGAGCATACGCGGAAACCCAACGAGCAATGGTGGAATGATCGACGCTCAGACCACGTTCTGCCATCATCTCTTCCAGATCGCGATAACTGAGTGAATACCGGAGATACCACCGCATACACAGGACGCTCAGTTCATCTTGGAAATGTCGCCCTCGGAACACCGGCGGCCGGTTCTTTCGCACTCCGCCTACCTTACCAACCCTGCTGCGCCGTTTGCGACACTACCATTATTGTTTTGCAACCCTCACCTCGCGTCAACGCCGGAGCCAATTCGGCGTGCGTTGGGCAAGGGAATCTATGAGTGGCTGACTTGGTCTTGGGAGCCAAAACCCGAACTGCCCAGTTTAGTTCACATCAGTTCGTTAAGCCGGGTTCTCGAACAAACCTGTGACGTCCATGGGCGCATAAGTCCTTTATTTGGAAATGAGCTGAAGATTCCCAAGCTGGCAAGAAATCCATGAGGCCCGAGCGGAGAGGCAAACTGAGCGCATTGTGTACCATGACTGGACCTACCGGTAGGCGCCAGTCGCTACGGTATTGGCGAACGACTCCACGGCAACATCGCCACCGCCAAGCGGCGCGCGGCCTCTTTCCATCAGCGGAAGCAACAGTTTTCTTTCAGAAAAGTGGACAAGAAGTGGACGAAAACAACCGTTGTCCGAAGCTGCGGTACGAAAGCAAAGGAGTAAGACATTTTGGCTGTTTGCCTCCGGAGCAGAAGGTCGCTGGTTCGAGTCCTCTCGGGCGCACCAACTAACTCCCATCAAGAGACTTACTTGATTTGAATCAATTCAGGGTTTGCTTGCTTGGAACAACGGTCAGCTCAACCTCAGTCAGGCATCCGTAGGACGAAATTCAAAGTTCGCGACGGTGATATTCCTCGCACCGTTGGTGAGAGAAAATAGCGCAGGAGAGTGAGCTGGCCTCGTCTGTGCTTTATAGGACGAGATCGTTTGGTAATGGAGGCGGCGGGAGTTGAACCCGCGTCCGAAAAAGCCCGCTGCGCAAAGACTACGTGTGTATCCGGTTCTGCTGGATTCAGCGACAGCCTAAAAAACCGGCAAGAGCGACTGCCGCCTAGTCCGATTCATCTCGGCCCAAGTGCTCCGGACCGAAGCATTGAGCCTATCCTGCAACATGACGCTTGCTGGCTGACGCGCAGGCTCGTCAACCGAAGCGCACTACCTAGGTTTTAATTAGGCAGCGTATGCAAACTGCTGATTATTGGCAGTTGTTGTTTTCCGATCGTTTTACGGGAGCTCGGAACCCGACACGCCTTCATGCAACGATTCAATCCCGTCGAATCCGTTGCGCCCCCCTGATGAACGGTGGACGCTCCATTCTACCAATTTCCGCGGCAATTCTGGGACAACGGTAGAATAAACCCTGCAATCATGCCGAGCGTTGTATCTACGCCGGGCGTCACGCCCGCTCTTCAAGATGAAGGAGTCGAAGAGCACGGGCGCCTTTACCACGTTGTGCTGCTAGACGACGATGAGCATACCTATGATTATGTGATCGAGATGCTGCAGAAATTATTTTTTTTCCCGCTCGAGACCGCCTTCCAACATGCCGTCGAAGTGGATACAACGGGCCGAACTGTCGTCATTACTTGCTCGCTTCCGGAAGCGGAGTTTGGGCGCGACCAAATCCAGTCCTACGGCGCAGATCCGCGGATGCCCAAATCCAAGGGGTCAATGACCGCGATTTTGGTTCCCGCCGGTAATACTACGACTCTCTAGAGAAATGGGTTTTTCATTTTCGAGCGGTGTGGCTCCGCTTCGGCACCATTCGCTCCACAGGTCTTAGTAAGCCGCCTTGCAGATTTTCTTGCGACAATATTATTGCTGTGTTTAGAGCCGTAAAAAGAACGACACTATATTCCCGTTTGTGGATCTATTTCGCTACTGGACTGTGCGCTCTCGCACAAACACCTCCTACCCTCAGCAACTCGCCTTGCGACTACGACATTCTCGGACTGAAGCTCGGAATGACGGCGCAGGAAGCGGAGGCTGCAATTCGACAGCGCCTGAAGGTAACGCCGGAGTCCTCGCCGGCTTCGTACAAAATCACTTCCACGCCTCGGCGTTACCAGCCGAATGGGACCTTCGTGGACGCACTTGTGGTCTCGAACTCCAGGATTGAACTGGTCCTTGATTTTACAGAGGTGTATCCCGGTCAAGGAAGCGGCTCAGAGTCTCTGTATTGGATCTCCTACACGCCGATACGGACATCGGTGGCGGACAGGGAGGATTTCGTAGACCGGGCGTTGACTAGATACGGGCGTCCCGTTTTTGTCTTAAACGAGGAGCAAGATTTTTGGGCGAACCGCCCTTACCCCTCGGCGGCGGCCGCGCTGTGGGCGGGAGTTCCGGTGCTGGAACTGGATGTCTCTGTACCTAAGCTCATCCTCAGCAACGAAAGTATCCGTCAGAAAATGGAGAAGGCCTTTACTGAGCTGCAACAGATTCCGCTGTGAGCTTTCCTGTGAGTGATCTCATCGCGGGACGTATTACTTGTTCTTGGCAGCGGTAAACGTCCCGCTGTACTCAGAAAATTCCCAATTTCCGACCAGCTTACCGTCTTTCAATTTGCCTTTTATTTTAAAGGTGGCCGTCATTCCGGCCTCCTCGGAATTCAACGGGAAAGCCAGGTCCAAGTCGCCGTCCTTATAAGTACCTTTTACGTCCGTTGCGTCCCATTTCCCAGTCACCTGATCCCCATCGAGCTTGAATATTGCGACCGCCTCACGGTCACCCCCCTCCGTGTTTAGGGTAAAGTGCCATTTCCCTGCCAAATCACCTGTCCCAACCGCAGACTGTTGGGTGTGGACACCCTGTGGCCTAGCAGTACACACCGAGGCCGCTGTGACTATTGCGAGGAAAAGAGCGATCCGAAACATTTCTCTGGTAGTTTATACCAGAATGGGTTACTTCTTCGCATTCTTGAAGATCTTCCTCAGGACTGCGATAGCGCGGTCGACATCCTGCTCGGAAAGGATGTAGGGCGGAAGGAAGCGAAGCACGGTGTCGTGGGTGCAATTGAAGAGCAGTCCCTCGCGAATACCGTCGAGTACGAGTTGCTTGCCTGGGAGATCGAGTTCAACACCAATCATTAGACCCTGACCCCGGACCTCTTTGATAAACGAGAAGGCATGCATAAGTTCCGTCAGCTTCATCCGGAAGTAGACACCCACCGAATTGATGGAGGGAAGCAACTCATCCAGGATGTCGAAAAATTCGAGCGCCACGCGGCAGGCTAACGGACCTCCGCCGTAAGTGGAGCCGTGCATGCCAGGTTTGATCGTAGCGGCGGCTTTTTCATTCGCGATTATGACTCCGAGAGGAATGCCGCAAGCCATCGGCTTGGCAGCGAGAACAATGTCCGGCTGTAGAACCGGATCAAGCAACTGATAGGCAAAGTAAACACCCGGCCTGCCAACTCCGCACTGGATCTCATCGAGGACAAGAAGCGCGTCGAAGCGATCAGCCAATTCGCGGGCTTTCCGAGCGAACGCTTCTGAAACAGGATTGATGCCTCCTTCTCCCTGGATGAACTCCAGTACGATTCCGGCTGCGTTTTCAGTCACAGCGGCTTCGAGAGCCGCGATGTCGTTTCGGGGAACGAATCGAGCACCGGGCAGGAGAGGTTCAAAGTCCTTACGATATTTCGGTTGACCTGTGATCGACAAGGATCCGAGCGTGCGGCCGTGAAACGAATTGTCGAGAGAGATAATCTCCGTCTTTCCGCGAGAGACTGAATTACCATGGGCTCGGATCATTTTGAGCGCGCCTTCCATCGCTTCTGTGCCGGAGTTGCAGAAGAAGCTCCGCTGCAAGCCGCTGGTTTTTGCAAGCCGTTCCGCTAGGCGTCCCTGGTACTCGTGATAGTAAAGATTGGACGTGTGGAGTAACAAGCCGGCTTGCTCGCGAATAATCTTCGTGATCCGCGGGTGCGCATAGCCAAGTGAATTCACTCCGATTCCACTGATGAGGTCTAGATAGCGCTTGCCCTCTGAGTCGTATGCATAGATGCCGCGCCCGCGATGCAGAAGTAGCGGATAGCGTGCATAGTTTTGTAAAAGATAGTTTTGCTCCAGCTCGGCTACCTTTTCAAGCGCGCCTTCGATCGGGGCGGTTGCGTTTACCGCAGCGCTGGGAGTAACGGTGGCAGACATTCCTCCATCATACGGAGACGTGTTCGCGTGATCGTCCAAACTGTCAACAAGCCTTTTCTCCGGCCAAGAACGGGCCGGGCAGGTCGACGGCATCGAAGGTGAGGCACCGGGCTTGATCTTCGATTACACATCGCGAGCTGAAGTTTGGCAGCTTTAGGAAGTATGCAAAGGCCGATTCCATCGCGGATTTGGGCAGTAAGCCGATCAGCTCGCTTCCTTCGATCTCGACGTCCCGTGCGGCCGCTAGTCGTCTTACTTCTTCGTAAACGACGTGCAGCGGAGTTCGCTCGAAGTCGGTGAGGTTCATTGAGACCTGCACCAGATTTCGGGAGATGAGCGGCAAGCCCAAGGCTTTGACGCAAGGAAAGCCGCCACTGCTGGCACGGATGTGCCGGGCAATTTGTCTCGCAAGGTCGAGATCGGTCGCCTTTAGATTGATGTTGAAGGCAATCAGGACCTTGCGGGCGCCTATGATCACTGCCCCGGCCGTCGGGTGCAGCAATGGGCCGCCGAGGTCTGGCACTTTGGCCGGATCAATGGGCACAGCTTCCCTTAAACCTTCGAATTGGCCTCTTCTGATGTTCTCCAGGGCGACGCGGTCCGGTCGGGTGGCCGCTGCTGCGTAAAAGTAGACTGGAATGCCAAGTTCGTGAGCGATACGCTTGCCGGCAAGATGCGCCAGTGCGATGCAGTCTTCAAGGGTAGAGCTTCCCAGCGGCACGAACGGCAGTACGTCGAGCGCGCCCAACCTTGGATGAATGCCGCAATGTTTGGTGAGGTCGATGGAACTGGCGGCCTGTGCGGCCGCACGGACAGCGGCCTCCACGATTACGTCGCGCCGGCCAGCAAAGGTGACTACAGTGCGGTGATGGTCCCAATCGCTCGTCCGATCTAGAACACGCACTCCCTGGACCGAACCAATAGCGGAGACGATCGCGTCGACACAGGCAGGATTGCGGCCTTCCGAGAAGTTGGGCACGCATTCGATAAGCGATTCTTTCAAGCTGCACTCACTTTCCAGCCAGTGCGATTGAAAACAATTTTCCCCTCGCGAATCACCATGCCTACATGGTTTGTCCCGAACCGCCGGGGAATTTCACGATAATCAGGCAGATTCATGACAATGAGGTCTGCTCGCTTTCCAGCTTCCAAACTTCCCAGCACATGACCCAGACCGAGCGCATGCGCTCCATTAATCGTAGCCGCAGCGAGTGCCTGCTCGGTCCCAAGCTGAAAACGCAGTACGGCAAGAGCAATCGCAAACTGCATATTCAACACTGGCATGTGATAGGCGTCATACCCAGTCGAGAGCGCGATGGCTGCTCCGCAGTCTCTCAGTTTGAGAAGAGCGTCGCTGAGCTTGCCTTCGGTGATGGATTTGGTGGTGGAGAATACCACCGGAATAGAGCTGCGGGAAAGCGCCACGCATTCTCCGATGGTCAGATCGGCGCTACAAATGACAGCCCGTGGGCGAACGCGATCGAGAAGCTCCGACAGCATTTCCGGCGAACCCCCCGGCCAGGACAGATTGATGGTCAGTCCGCTGTCCCGTGCGGCAGTGCACAGAGCTTCACGTGCTGCATTGCTCAGGGTGGCGTCGATCTCGACGGTCTGGACGAGTTTGGTTTTTGCAAATCGCGGGAAATTGACTTCGTCGTCACCCCCACCAATCGAGATCGGGCGGACCAGCCGGCTGACCTGCCAGGACCGCGTCATACCGATCGGGTGATTGCCGATGCGGGCGAGCTGCCTCAAAAGGCCGATATCGGAGCTCACTCCTGCTTGGCCCACCTTCACTTGCGCGTTTAAGGTTCCGTGATGGAGAAAGGAACGGAGCAATAGTAGGCTTTCCTCGAAAAATGCAGAGGCCTTCTGCCGCTTGCCCGCGCCGAGTGAAGCGGTCGGACCGAGTTGCAATGTGGCATCCACGAAGCCAGGCAGCACGATCGCTCCGTCTACGGCGATTTCGGCCGCACCCCTAACTTCCTTCAGGTTTTCAATGCGCCTCGTGGAACCTACCTGCGCAATCAGCCCATCGCGGATCAAAAGCGACCCGTCCTCGATTATCGAAAGATCATCAAGAGCTGAACCCTGGCGAACACCATTGGATCCTCGCAACGTGAGCAGTTGCTTTGCTCCCCGAATCAGGAGTAGCTGTACCAACGCTAGTTGCAGCCATGATACCCGAAGCCTGCTGGCGGCGCACACGCCCCGAGCTTCACCCTCTAGGCGTTGCCGAGACTCCTGACAAGCATATGGTACGACCGAAAGTCCTGTAACCAGGCATATAGCGTTACGGCGATGGCGACGCCCGCCAGCACTCTCCAAAGTGTCTCTCGCGGAGTATTTGGAAGACCGGGCAGTCCAGCCAGCCAACCGACCAAGAATCCACCGATCAAGCCCCCAACGTGCGCCGCCATGTCAATCCCGGGCATCAGACTGAGCACCAGGCCGATGACAAGCCACTGGCCGTAGTGCGCTTTGACTGCCTGTACCAGCGGGTCGGCGCGATGTCGCAACCCCATTGCGAGCATAATTCCGAACATGCCGAAGCAGGCGGCCGAGGCACCCAACGAAAGACTGCCAGGAGACCAAAGCAGACTGCACAAGAAACCTGTAAACGTCGAAAATACGTAAGCACAGATGAGCCGGCTTGTACCGTAGAACTGTTCCACTTCTCGAACCAGAATGAACAACGACCAGGAATTCATCGCGATATGCATGAACCCGCCGTGCAGGAAGCCGGCTGTAATAAGACGCCAAAACTGGCCGGCATGAATGAGTGGCCCGTACTTGGCTCCCAGCAGGACCGCTACTTGCCCGCTGATATCGGTGGACCTAGTCAGTCTGTAACTGACCAACATCTCCGCCAGATAGAAGGCTACGTTGATGATCAAAATGATGACTGTGGTCGAATTCGCGTGGGGAATAAAAGACGCTGCAAACTGCGTCGCTCGTAGATCCACGGCTCGAGGCCCTAGCTGAACGCCGCAATATGGACAGATCCGGTCTGCGGTGGTGATGAAGGCCCGGCAATTTGGGCACATGCGGCGTTTGTCCACGGCTTTCATTGTAGCCGTGCTAGCCACGTTCCCCTGATAAAATCAGATTCGCATGAGCAAGACCGAGCAGGAGCATCGCCAGGATCTCCTTCGTATTTGCCGTCTCGTCTACGACAAAGGCTGGGTGGCGATGAACGATGGGAATATCAGTATCCGGCTCGATGACAACCGAATACTCTGTACGCCGACGGCTGTGAGCAAGGGTTTCGTGGGGCCGGAAGATCTCATTGTTTGTGACATGACGGGAGCGAAAGTCGAAGGTGTGCGGGAAGGGACCAGTGAGATCGCCATGCACATCACAATTTATTCTCTGCGCCCGGATGTACGTTCGGTGGTCCACGCGCATCCTCCTACCGCAACCGGTTTCGCTAGTGCCGGGCAGGCGCTCGATAAGGCCATGCTGCCCGAGGTCGTAATACAACTCGGAGCAGTGCCCCTGGCCTCATACGGATTACCCGGGACGCCCGCTTTATCCGATGGCATGCTCCCGTACATTCCCGAGTACGACGCGATGCTCTTGGAGAACCACGGTTGTACTGCCTACGGCCGGGACGTCTGGGAGGCTTTCTTTCGCATGGAGATGGTGGAGCACTTCGCTCGCATCACCTTCGTAGCTGAGATGCTGGGGGGAGCGCGGGCGCTCCCTCGTGACGAGGTGAAGAAATTGTTCGACGCACGCACCCGATACAACGTTAATTCCAAAGCACAAATGGCGCCTGGGATGCCTTTAGTAGCGGAGGATTGTTGCTCTCACAAGCGATGAAAGGGCACGCCGTGTCCATCAATGTTTTTTATGTTTGTATTCTGTTGCATAAAAAGTGCTTCTAGGCTAACTTGGTTTCATGCAGAGAAGATGAGAGCCTTATCGGGCGCTCCGGTCTCTGTATATATAAGATGATTCGGCTTCAAACAACTGTAAGGCTCGTCGTAGCGGTTGTACCTACCGCTTAGGAGCCTTGCAACTCAGTAGAAGGGCCACCGGCGGGATTGACCGATCAGCCAGGTGGCCCTTTTCTTTGTGTACCCTTTGAAGTCAGAAAATAATGACAGGGAGTTTCAAGTAATCATGTCCTCTTCTGGTACCCTCTCCGGCGCAAAGATACTCTTGAACTGTTTGATGAGTGAAGATGTCGATTGCATCTTCGGCTATCCGGGCGGTGTGACGCTGCCACTTTACGACGCGTTGTACGACCACCCGATTAAGCACGTCCTGGTGCGCCACGAGCAGAACGCTGCTTTCGCAGCGCAGGGTTACGCCAGAGCAACCGGAAAGGTTGGCGTCTGCTGTGCAACGTCGGGCCCGGGCGCGACAAACCTGGTTACTGGGCTGGTGGATGCGATGATGGACTCCATTCCGATCGTGGCGTTGACGGGTCAAGTCTCGACAAAGCTGATGGGCACGGATGCGTTTCAGGAGGCGGACACTTTCGGGATTACAAGATCGGCCACCAAACATAATTTCTTGGTGAAGAACATTCAGGATCTTCCGCAGGTGATTCATGAGGCCTTCTATATTGCCGCGTCAGGACGCCCGGGACCGGTCCTGGTAGACGTCACGAAGGATGTTTTCCAGGGACAGGCGCAGTATGTGCCGGTGCCTGCGATTCATTTGCCGGGCTACAAGGTTTACAGCGACGGACACGGAGGCCAAATCCGGCGCGCCGCGCAGATGATATGGGAAGCCGAGCGTCCGTTCATCTACAGTGGTGGCGGCGTGATCGCGGCCAACGCCAGCGAGGAACTGCGCGCATTTGTCGAACTGATAGATGCGCCCACGGTTTGTACCGTGATGGGTTTGGGAGCACTGCCTTCCGAGCACCCGAATTTCATCAGCATGCCTGGCATGCACGGCAGCTATGCGGCGAATATGGGGATGACGAATACGGATCTCATCGTCGCGCTGGGTGTCCGGTTCGATGATCGCGTTACGGGCCGGCTCAGCGCCTTTGCTCCGCACGCGAAAGTCATTCACGTAGATATCGATCCTGCTGAAATCGGCAAGAATCGTCATGCCGATTTACCGATCGTCGGAAACGTTAAGCGAGTTATACCGAAGCTGGTGCAAGAGCTGAAGGAACTGGCTGGCACGATGCGCGAGAAGAATGCTTCCAAGCGCCAAGCCTGGTGGAAGCAGATCCGCGACTGGAAAGCGGAGCATCCGCTGGTTTCCGAGAAATCAGACGCCGAGATCAAGCCGCAACACTTGATGGCCGAAATCGACGCGCTGTCCGGCGGTCGGGCAATAGTCACGAGCGACGTGGGTCAGCACCAAATGTGGGCGGCACAACTGGTTCGGTTCAACGAGGCGAGGCTGTGGCTTAACTCGGGCGGTCTGGGATCGATGGGATTCGGTCTGCCGGCCGCGATTGGGGCTCAATTTGCCCGGCCCGACAAGCTGGTGTTTTCAATAGTCGGCGATGGCGGATTTCAGATGTCGATACCGGAGCTCGCCACCATCGTGAACCATGCGCTGCCGATCAAGATCATCGTCATGAATAACGGTCATCTCGGCATGGTTCGTCAATGGCAGGAGTTGTTCTACAACAACCGTCTCTGCCAGGTAGAATTGAGTTCTTTCCCGGATGTAGAGAAGCTCGCCGGTGCCTATGGCTTCAAGGGTCGTACGGTAGAAAACGTGAAGGAGATGCCTAAAGCTCTGCGCGACGCGGTTGACGAGCCCGGTCCTTATCTCCTCAATGTGAAGGTGACTCCCTTTGAGAACGTGTTTCCCATGGTGCCCGCCGGCGGTGCGATCAACGAAATGGTTTTGCGTCCGCCGCAACCGGTTGAAGTATAGAGGATCACGACGATATGCAACAGATCATCTCTCTTCTGCTCGAGAACAAGCCCGGCGCACTGATGCGCGTAACCGGCTTATTGAGTCAGCGCGGTTACAACATCGAGAGCCTTACCGTTGCCCGAACGATGGACCAGACGCTCTCGCGGATGACGATTTCAGTTGATGTCGAATCGAGTATCCGGGCCCAGGTAATCAAGCAGATGAATAAGCTAATCAACGTTCTGCAAGCTACGGACGTGACGGAAGGCCCGGCTGTGAATCAGGAGCTGGTGCTCGTGCGGACGCGCACCAACCAGCAGAACAGGACAGCCGTTTTGAAGGAAGCAGAAATTTTCCATGCTCGAGTAGTTGACTCGACACTTGAAGGTTTCGTGCTCGAAGCCACCGGAGATTCGGAAAAACTCGACGAGTTTATCGACGTGATGAGGAGTTACGGCGAGATCGAAGTGACAAGATCAGGGATGGTCTCGATGCCGCTGGACAATAAAAAACTGCGCTTATCTCCGCCGATACCGCGCGGCGCAACTCCGGAGGAAGTGCTCGAGCTTCAAGGCGCGGACTGAAAATTAGAGGACACATATGCCAAAGCGTTTTTACGAAAAAGACGGAAACCTTGCTCACCTGAAAGGAAAGCTGATCGCCATCGTGGGTTATGGCAGCCAGGGTCACGCTCACGCGCTGAACTTGCGCGACTCGGGCCTGGATGTCGTTGTAGCTCTGCCAACTGGCAGCAAAAGCGTTGAGAAGGCCAAAACCGCGGGTTTGAAGGTTCTCTCGGTCGCCGATGCCGCTCGGGTCGCGGAGTTCATCATGGTGCTCGTGCCGGATCATGTACAAGGCGACATCTACAACAAGGACATCGCGCCGCACATGACCGAGGGCAAGACGCTGATGTTCGCCCACGGTTTCAACATCCACTTCGGCGAAATCAAACCGCCGGCTCATGTCGATGTTTCGATGATTGCTCCAAAGGCGCCAGGGCACAGGGTACGCGAGCTCTTCACGGAAGGAGTGGGAGTTCCGGCACTAGTTGCGATTGCGCAAGACGCATCGGGGCATGCACTCGAGAATGCATTGGCTTATGCTCACGCGCTCGGCTGCCTAAAAGCCGGGGTGATTGAGACCACCTTCAAGGAGGAGACCGAAAGCGATCTGTTTGGCGAACAGGCCGTTCTTTGCGGCGGCGTGAGCGAGTTGATCCGGGCCGGGTTCGAGACCTTAACTGCCGCCGGTTACGCGCCGGAAATTGCGTACTTTGAATGCCTGCATGAGCTAAAGCTGATTGTCGATTTGATCTATGAAGGAGGTCTCGGCTACATGCGCTATTCGGTTTCGGATACGGCCGAATACGGCGACTACACGCGCGGACCTCGCATCGTCAACGAGCAGACGCGCGCGGAGATGAAGAAGATTCTGAGCGAGATCCAATCCGGCGAATTCGCGCGAGCGTGGCTCACGGAAAATCGGGAAGGGCGCAACAAATTCCTCGGCATGCGCGACGCGGCTAAGAACCAACCGATCGAAAAAGTGGGCGCGGAACTTCGCGGAATGATGCCGTTTCTCAAGCGGCGGAAGGAAGCCGGAGTGCCGGAAGAAGCCGTTGTCGGGGCATAGTTTTTACCGTCTATAAAAAAAGGCTCCCCTTGACAATCTGGGGAGCGAAGGTCATACTGTCCCATAGATCGTCATAGGAGGATTCTATGGGAAAAGCCGCTCAACCGGCCCTGCTCCAGGGCACGCTCGACCTACTCGTGCTGCACGCCCTACGGCGGGGCGCCATGCACGGGTACGCGATTGCGCAAACTATTCATTTGCTTTCAGATGAAGTGCTGAAGGTCGAGGAGGGATCGCTCTACCCTGCCCTATACCGCCTAGAGCTGGACGGCGCCATCTCCGCGAAATGGGGCCTATCGGAGAACAACCGCAAGGCAAAATACTACTCCATAACTCGGCGTGGTGAGGCACTGGTAGCGGAGCAGCAGGCGACCTGGAGCCGGCTCTCCAGCGCCGTCGCCAAGGTACTGGAACGGTAAAAACCCATGCGCCGCTTCCTGCTCAAACTCTGGCACCGAAGACGCCTTCAGAAGGACCTCGACGCGGAACTTGCGTTTCATCGGGAGATGTCGGAGCGGCATCGGAATGAGATCACGCTAGGCAATATCACGAGCATCAGGGAGCAAGCATTCGACCTCTGGCGCTTCAACTTTCTAGAAAATCTCTGGCGTGATTTGCTTTACGCCGCACGTGGACTCTGGCGCTCTCCTGTGCTGTTGGTCAGCGCACTGCTATCGCTCGGCTTGGGCATCGGTGTGAATGCGGCTATGTTTTCGCTTGGACTCGAGCTGCTCTTCAGCCAACCCTCCGTACGACACGCCAACTCACTGGTTGCAATTCGACTGGCGGGCAGCAGCAACGCCCCAATGGAAGCGATCGAGTTTCTGCGAAAGAGCGACTTGTTTCAAGACGTCGCGGGCGAAGATATCGAAGCGTTCACCAATTTCAACGATGGGAAGGAGACGCATCGCCTCTGTAGCGTTTACACAACCAAGAATCACTTCACGATGCTTGGCACACCGATGCTTCACGGGCGCGGGTTCATCCCTAGCGATCCGAAAGAGGTGAGCGTCCTTAGCTACCGATTTTGGAAGAAGTATTTTCGGGGCGATCCCTCCGCGATTGGAAAATCTATCAATCTGGATGGGCGGGCCTGTACGATTGTGGGAATACTGCCGGAGCATCACAGGACTCTGCTCGGCTTCGGGCTGTCACCCGATATTTATCTGCCACGCTGGCTGGACACTACAACGCTCGCGATCTATGCCCGGCTGAAGCCCGGCATGTCGATACCAGAGGCCCGGGCCGGATTGGAGACGGTCGCTAAGCGCATGGACGTCGCGATGCCGATGTCACAAGGCAAGTATGCGCAAGAAATCAGAGTATCGCCGACGGCAGGTTACGCGCGCCTCGCAGAGGAACCCGAATTTATGCCGGTCGGCATATTCTTCGTGGTTCTTCTGCTCATCGTCGGTCTTGTTCTGCTGATTGCGTGCGTAAACGTCGCGATTTTGCTGCTGACGCGGGGTTCGGCCCGCCGCAGAGAGACGGCCATTCGCCTCGCATTGGGAGGAAGCAAGTGTCGATTGCTGCAACAGTTTCTGGCGGAGAGCGTGCTGCTCGCGCTGCTAGGGACGGTTTTGGGCCTGGTGTTGTCGCAGATTACGGCCAGCCTGCTGGCGCGAATTGAACTTCCGCTGCCGATCCCCATTCACCTTCAAATCACACCCGATTGGCGGGTCATCGCGTACTCGGCTCTGCTAACCGCAGTCGCTACGCTGGTCTGTGGCCTGCTGCCCGCGTCGCAATCGTTGAAAGCGGCGATTACGCCGGATCTGGCGCGCGAAAGAAAATCGGGTTTTCGTAACACCCTGGTCGCGGTGCAGATAGCCATATCGGTCGTGGTGCTGACAACAGGGTTCCTTTTCCTGCGAAATCTCGTGAATGCCAATTCCATAAGCCCCGGTTTTGATGTGCGACACACGCTCCGCGCGGATGTGAACCTTGCGCCGGGAAGATACGACAACTCCCAAAGCAAAGCGCATTACATCGACGTGGTTCTAGGGCGACTGGGAGCGTTGCCCGGTGTCGAATCCGTGGCTGCTGCGAGATTGACTCCGTTCACGGACAATGTGTCGCTCGGCGTGCGCCTGCATTTTCCCGACAATGGCCAGGAAAAACCCGCGTATTTCAAGTGGAACGCCGTCACGCCCATGTACTTTCGGACGATGGGGATTCCGTTAGTTCGCGGGCGGACTTTTTCAATGGACGACCGGAAACAGAAAGTTGTCATCGTAAACCAGACGTTCGCGCAACGCTACCTCGGTGACCGCGAACATATCGGGACTCTGATCTCATGGATGCCGAACGAAAAGACGCAGTACCGAATAGTTGGCGTCGTCGCTGGCACAAAGACGGTGACTATTGGAGAGGATCCACAGCCTCAGCTGTATGAACCTCTGTCGCAGATCGATAATGACCGTTTACGCATACAGTTCGTGGTCCGGTCGATCATTTCGCCGATCCTTCAACTCGAGCCTATCCGGCGGACACTGCATCGTATCGATCCGATGGCGAGCGCGGAAGTCCAGACAGAATACGCGAGCATCGGTCTGGCGTTCTTGCCGAGCCAGGTTGGCGCGGTACTGCTTGGCTCTGTCGGTCTTCTAGGGCTCCTACTGGCGACGGTCGGGCTGTATGCCGTGATCGCTCATTCGGTAATGCGGCGGACGCGTGAGATTGGCATATGCATGGCTGTCGGGGCTTCGCGCGCTAATGTTTCGAATATGATCCTGCGCAATGTGGCGGCAGTGACGCTGACCGGATCGGCGGTTGGCCTCTTCCTCGCGCTCTTTTTCACGAAGCCGCTGGCGATGTTCCTGGTCCCGGGCCTCAAGCCGAACGATCCGTTGTGTTTTGGGGCGGTTTTTCTGGTGATGATCGTGACCGGGCCTACTCGCAGCCTGGGGGCCCATTCGGCGTGCCGTCTCGATCGATCCGAATAGCGCTTTGCGCTATGAATAGTTCGCTCGATAGTTCGGGGGCCCCTTGGGCGTGGTCAATAGATTGTATTGGTTGAGCTGCTCGATATCGGAGTCAGATAAGAGCGCCGCAGGCCGCCGACAATATGGATTCTTGATAATTCCACGGGAGTGGAGCAGGCGTTTTTCGGCTGAAATCAGGAATTCTACCGATTGCATCATAAAGCTGAGGAGTGGAAGTATCTGCGAGTGTTTCCTCTTTCCCACTTCGGGGTCTCGCATCAGCGATTCCCAGATTTCAATAAACGGGGAAAGAAGCGAAGCAGTTGGCATGCATCCGGAGCATCCTGCACTTACAGCGTTCGGAAGGTCAAGCCCGATATATCCGACTAACCTGCTCTTTATATGTGAAAGGCTCAAGAGCGCATCCACCGAGTTAGCCGCATCGATCTTGACAGCGTCGATCGGTAACTTGGCCACAGTCTCGGCAGTCAAGCCTGTTTGTGCAGGGGCATATTGAAGCAATGTTGGGACGTGGACTGAACCTATAATCTCCTCCACATGTGCGAGGATTGCATCCGAAGTTGGGTTTAAGAAGAACGGTGGCAAGATCATCAGCGCGTCCGCTCCTTCGTTCTCCGCTTCGATTGCCTGACGTACAGCAATCTCGGTCGCGTGATGAGTAATAGAGATGATCACGGGCACGCGTCCCTGAGCAGTTCGGAGCAAAACCGATTGAAGGCGGCGACGTTCCGTGTCGTCAAGTTTGTAATATTCACTCGCCAAACCAAACATTGCGAGCGCGTGGGCTCCGCCGGCTATGGCGAATTCGACGAGGCGTTCGAAGTCATCCAGATCGACTTCGCCCCTGTCGTCAAATGGTGTTGCAAGGACTGGAATTATTCCGTTGAACATTCCTGTACACCGATACAAATACTGCTACAACAAAGGCTTCACCAGATGGGAGCTACCTTCGCCGATGAATTGCTGAATACGTTCTCATTCAACTCGTACCCGAACCCGCTCTTATCCGTGAGAGTAAGCCAACCGTCGACGGGGCGCGGATCCTCCGTGAGTACCCATTCTCTTGTCGAACTCTTGTATATGTCTATGTACTCGCAAAACGGCGTAATCTCGGGCCCGTTAGAAATGAGGAAGTGGTAAGTAGGGCTTCCAATTCCGTGACAAACCAGCTTGATGTGGTGAGCCTTCGCTAAAGCTGCAATTTTCTTGAGACCCGTTGGGCCGCCCGCTCGATAGATGTCAGGCTGAACAATATCTACACAGCCTTCGCCGATCAACCGACGAAAACCATCGAGGGTGTATTCATGCTCGCCTCCAGTAACCATGGTGTCCACGGATCGCCGGATCTCCCGATATCCTTCATAATCGTCGGGAACAACCGGCTCTTCCAACCAGGCAATCGAGAACTTCTGCAGCCGTTCATACATTTTGAGCGTGTAGGGCACGTCCCACGACATATAGATGTCGATCGCAAGCCGTCCTTGCGGGCCGATAGTTTCCCTCGCGCGCGCGACAACATCCTCGTTCTTGCGCATTCCTTCCTGGCCATGTGCCGGCCCATAGGGAATAGCAATCTTCATATCGGAGATGTTGAATTGTTCGAGCGCTGCGG
This sequence comes from Terriglobia bacterium, assembly GCA_963841675.1. Lineage (GTDB taxonomy): Bacteria > Acidobacteriota > Terriglobia > Bryobacterales > Bryobacteraceae > Bog-105. Next base: position 345,524 of record CAWJEH010000001.1, on the reverse strand, counting down.
GATCATTTCCTGTGTAATAGCAACGCAAGCGTTCCCGCGTTTTTCCTCCAAGCAGGTTGTACACAGGCTGGCCCACGAGCTTGCCCTTGGCATCCCACAATGCAATATCCACTCCGGATATTACGCACTGAGATAAACCTCCGCGGCCGTAGAAAATCGATGCGCGATAAAGCTGCTCCTGAATCAATTCCGTTTCGAATACGGAACGGCCGATCAGGAGATCACGAAACTGCTCATCCAGAATAATTGCGGCCGCACTTCCTTTGGCACCTCCAACAAAGCCGAGACCTGATGTGCCGTCTTCCAAAATGACTTCTATTACCGCGGCGGACATCGTTCGGTACCAGGAGGATCGAGTGTCTACATAGTCTGGATACATGGACATCGGGCTTGCGACGACCGACTCGGTAAGCCACGAACCTCCCATCCGGACCACATGGCAATTTACTTGTCGAATTTTCATGCGGCGCTTATCGTCCAAGACCTATTTGAGAGTCAATACTGCGACGGCTAGCCCTTGCAAGTTGACGACGCCACGAGTGATGCGATTCGACCCGGGCTGCGAGTAGCCGGTGGTCTGATCCACATACTGTTCCCGTGCACCAGAAACACCTGGCACGGCTAGCTGTACGGTACGGTTGCGCAGATTTGCGAGGAGGAGTTTCTTTTCTCCCTTAGGACTAACAACACCGAACAGATAAACAGTTGGCGTGCCAACGGCAGAAACAATCTTGTCTCCCGGACCGAAGTTGTCGCGAATCAGTTTCAGCCCCCAGTAGCGGGCATTCGGCTTACCGTTGGTCCAATCCATCATCGAGACACTCGGAAAGAATCCGGGCCGCTGCATCAACGCCGATGACCCCACACCTTGGATCCCCAGCTTCGCCAGCTCACCGTATAAAAGGGCATATTGCGCCGCGCAGAGATTCCAGTAATAGTCCGGGAAAGGCTTGAACACATAGTCAGGCTTATCTTGCAACACATCCTGGGGCGCAATGACGCCCAGTTCATCTACTGTCGTTCCCGTGCGCGGAGCAAGCCGTTTGCGAATGGTCTCAACGTATTTTACCGTTTCAATAAACCGGAGACTCTGGTCCGCCACGGTGTATTGCCAGGTTTCGAAAGGCTGGTCCGCCTCAGGTTGTGCGTAGAAGTGATAAGAGATCATGTCCAGCGGAATGCCGGGTTTGTGATTCTTCGCATCGAGGAAGTACTCGAAGTAGTCAGGACGATTGGCGGTCTCGGCCAGAGCCATACCGACAAACTTCATGCGAGGTTGCACCTGGCGGAGGGCTGAAACGATGGCGTCATACCGCGTGGTGTACTGTTGCGGCGTCATGGTGTGCTCCAGATCGGGCTCGTTCAGGACTTCCCAAAAATCGATGTCAAAGTGGTGGTTCGACTGGTGCCGGTTACCGAATTCATCCGTGAAGCCGCCCTGGGTGTACCAGCTCACCAGCCGCGTATAGTAGTCGCACACCTCCTTCATACTCGGATCGCGCAGTTCGGTACCTTGTGTGTAGTTCCAGGTCTCCTGATCGGGGTTCATCGGGTATTTGACCGGCGTAGACGTCTTAAACATCCACTGGGGAATCGTGCTGAAATTAACGATGACCGGCCGCGCAGTGTTGGCCTTAAAAAAGTCCTCCGTGAAAGGGTCAATCAGCGAGAAGTCCCACGAGGTTTTTCCGTTTGAGGGGGGCTCCAGTTCAGCAACTGCCAACTTGGGATAGGGCAGCCAAGGCACGTAACGCACATACTGGGCGTGCAGGTCTCGTAATGCACCCCAAACCTGATCGTGCGCTGGTGATTTGCGGCTCATTAACGGCGTTACGACCGCCTGCAAAGTCGCGTTTGCCTGGGACACAGCAATCACGTTGCTCCAGTTGATCGTCACCTTTTGCGCCTCTTCGCTGATGGCACCTACAGAGGCAAAAACTGCGACAAACAAAATTCGGCCGAGTTTGACCATTATTCTCCTTCCGTTCACCGCCACCAAAGCGCGCTAATACTCGCCGCCCCGTCGTGCAATAATTCCGCGCCCGATATATAGGCAGCTTCATCGGACGCCAGAAAGGCGACCGCAGCCGCGATTTCTTCAACGTTGGCCAGCCGCCGCATGGGGAGAGCTGCCTCGAGCTTGGCCATGATCTGGGGATCGCTCAAAAGGTCGCGGTTGATATCGGTTACAGCTCCTTGAGGACAAAGTAGGTTGGAAGTTATTCCAGATGACGCTAATTCCAGAGCAGCTATTCGGCTTAACATACGGAGTCCAGCTTTTGCGACGCAGTAAGCAGCCTGTTCGGGAGCGGGAAGCAGGGAAGCTGTTGAACCGATATGTATCAGGCGGCCACCCCGACCTTGGCGTAACATGAGTTTCGCAGCCAGTTGCGTGCAATGGAATGGGCCTTTGAGGTCAACCGCCATCATGCGGTCCCAATCTTCGATCCGGCAATCAAGCAGACTGCCAAAAACGATGATGCCCGCGTTGTTCACAAGAATGTCCAGTTCACCAAAGTGGCGCTCTATCGCCGCAAAAAGCTCCTCGACACAGCTGCGGTCGGAAATGTCAGCCTGGACTGCAAGCGCCTGCGCGCCGGACTCAGTAAGGCTGTATGCCACGTCTTGTGCGGATTTCGATTCCTTGTCATTTACAACAACATTGGCGGCTTCCAACGCCAAGCGTTCCGCAATGGCCCGCCCAATTCCGCGGCCCGAGCCGGTAACCAATGCCGTCTTGCCTTTTAATCTTCCAGGAACAGGAGTAATCCGAGGCTGAAAGCTTTCGATATTCGACTTCGAAGAGATTGGCATAAATTTAGATGTGCCTATGCGTCTTCAGTGTTCATGCAGAGACCAATCACTTCGCTTATGGCTCCGATTGCGCGGCATCGAAAATCGCCGGGACAGTGCACTAGAAAATGAACTTGGCCGCCAATTGCACGACCCGGGCGTTTTCCTGAGTAGTCAGGTAAACGCCAAACTGGGAAGTTGGATCTAAGCTGAACTGGTCTCCTGGAAAAGGGCCTAGCTGAGTGTGATTGAGGAAATTGAAGAATTCCGCACGAAGTTGCAGGTTGAGTTTCTCACCGATATGGGTGTTCTTGAATAGCGAAAAATCAAGATTGTTTAAGCCTTTCCCGCGTAGGATGTTACGCCCCGAGTTTCCAAATGTACCGATCGATGGCTGCGAGAAGGCATAGCGATTGAAGGCACGCGTCGGATCAACGGGATCCGCCGTATTCGGGTTGCCGATCAAGTCGGCACGGGGAAACGCGCTGCCGTTTGTACCCGAGTTATCCACCGCATAAACGCTGAATGGGAACCCACTCTGGATTTGATAGATCCCGTTTATTTGCCAGCCGCCGATCACTTTATCTATGAAGGCCGGGAGACTGTTCCCAATGGCCTTGCCTCGGCCAATTGGAAGCTCCCAGATGAAACTCGCGAGGAACCGATGTGTCACGTCGTAGGAATTCGGTCCATAGTCGGCCCGAAGATCCCAAACATTCTGACGGCCTAGACAGGAGTCGTTACCCACGCTACAAGCGGCAGAAGAGATGCCAAGTGACTTGCTCCAAGTGTAATGAGTCAACAAGTAGATACCGTTGCTGAAGCGCTTCTCCACCCGGGCAATGAAGGCATTGTAATTAGAATTTCCCTCTGTCCGGTCTGCAAGGATATACGAGAAGTTGTAGTAGGGATAAACAATCACCGCGTTGGGACCGGGCACGAGAAGATCTCCCTGCCCGATCTGATTCCGGGTGGCTAACTTCGTACCTTTGGAGCCTAGGTAACCTAGTTCAAGCACCCAGTTCTTTCCCAACTCCTGCTCGATGTCGAAGTTCCATTGCTGGACGTAGGGCGTACGGTTGCCGCGATCCAATGTCAAGCTGGATAAAGTACCCGGCACAGGTTGGGGAGTGGGAGAGCTGGGAAAGAGCGTATCAAGGTCAATCGGGTTCGTCTTAGTGGCAAACAACGACGAGGTATTTTGAAAGGGTGGATTCAATACCGGAAAGACATATTCGTTGTATTCGAAAGTGTCGTAGTAAACGCCGTAACCAGTCCTGATTACCGCGCGGTTACTTGCAAACGGGCGAAAGGCGATCCCTACCCGCGGCGCAAAGTTGTTCTTATCCGGATTTACTAAACCCCGCGATGGATTGTAAGCAATCAATGGGGAATTCAACTGATCGACGATTGCTTTATCTGGAGTTGTGAGCCGGCCACCTGGATAACCAGGATCGAACTCGGAAACCCTGTTCCCTTCTTCGACCAGTGGTGTGGCGTACTCGTATCGTAAACCCCAGTTGAGCGTGAGACGAGGAGTAAGTTTCCAGTCGTCCTGAACATAGAAGTTGTATCCGTTGCCGTGATACCAGCCAGTAAAATTCCCTTGATTAACTGCTGCGCTGTATGGCAATCCCAAAACAAAATCGGCAGCGGCATTACCGCCGGGATTGAGCGGCCCGCCGGTGAAGAGACCGGTGAAGCTAATATTGCCTCGTGGTTGGTACGCATTCACTTCTTTGAAAAATAGGCGCCGGTATTCAAATCCTGCTCTCAAGGTATGGGCGCTATGGCTGTAGCTGACGTTCTCGACGACGCTCCAGAAGTTGGTTGTATAGTCCAAGGGTCCGTTGCCGGTAGCACCTGCGCTCGAGTAATTAGTTAGATTCAACAAGGGTGCACCATAAGTAATCGGCGACTTATCTGTACCTGTAAATAGCGATCCTGCGATATCGGTACCGAAAGCACCCTGCTGGGCAAGGATCGAGAGGGGGCGATTGAATCCCAATCGTGCCTGGTTGACTAGATTTGGAGTGAACGAATGCGTGTAGCTCAAAGCCGCATTTCGCCCGGACTGGCTGTCGGTAGTTCCCAGAAGCGGTGCGAGATTCGGGGAGAATTCACTTTGGTCGCTAACGGACACGCGCGCAAAGAGGCTATCTTTTTGCGAGATCTGCGCATCCACGCGAATATGGTACTGGTCTATGTTGTTCGGCGAGGCTAAATAGCCTACCGTGTTATAACCCGGCTGCGGACTGACATTCGGAGCAGCAAAGAACGACGAGAGCTGTTTGCTTTTGGCGTCGATTCTAGAGCCCGGGATTTGATTACCGGCGAAGGGCGATCCGGTGAGTGGATCATAAATAGTTGGATCACCTGAAAAGTTACCCTGGAGTTCAGCGGCGGTGGGATACCTGCCTGTGCTACTCGAGTATTGGCGGACGCGTGTGCCTTCGTAGTTACCGAAAAAGAATAATCTATTTTTCCCATGTATCAGGTGCGGGATCTCGATTGGGCCGCCCAGAGTCCCACCAAACTGGTTATATCGCAATTGAGGTTTAGAACGTCCCGAGATAGGATCCCGGATAGCAAAGAAGTTTCGATCATCCAGCACATCGTTGCGAAAGAACTCGTAGGCAGTGCCGTGGAACTGATTAGTTCCCGACTTGATCGCAATGTTGATCTGCTCCGCGCTACCCCCAAATTCCGCGCTGTAATTCTTGTTCATCAGGTTGAACTCCTGGATCGCGTCAATGGGAGGGGTGATGGCAGGCGTTTGAAAACCGGGATCGTTGTTTTCTACTCCGTCAATCATGTAGGAATTCGAGGCACCACGTCCGCCTCCCACCCAAACGGCGCCGCCGGAAAGCTGGGTGCGATAGGTTTGTTGCTCGTTCCCAAGAGTTCCGCTGTTATCAGTTACAGTCGCTGGACTGAGCGTTGTAAGCTGCATAAAATTTCTGCTGACCAGCGGAAGATCTACAATCTGCTTATTTTCCACGACCTTGCCGACGCTGCTGGAGTCCGTCTGAATCAAAGCCCCTGAAGCCTGCACCTCAACCGATGTTTGAACCGCACCAGGCCGGAGGGTCGCATCGGCGCGTAACTCGCGGTTCACAAGGAGAGTGAGACCCCTGATAACGGCAGTATCAAAGCCCTGTAACTCGATGCGAACCCGATATTCGCCCGGAATGAGGTTGACAACGGTGTAGTTCCCATCCTGCCCTGATTTTGCGGTTTGACCGACATTAGTTCCGACATTCGTTACGGTGATGGTGGCTTGCGGTACCGCCGCGCCCGACTGATCACGAACGGTACCGAGTATCGTACCGAAGCCGTTTTGACCGTAAGCGTATCGGCTGGCACAGACGGTGATGGTCAGGGCGAGAAGAACCTGTATGCAGACCTGGCGCACGGAGCCTCCTAGCGTTGTGGAGCGAGTATAGCCCGGGTCTGTCGTCGGGTCAAGAAGTTTTTTACTCGTTAAAAATGCTTTTTTACTGTATGAAAAGCTCAGAGTCTAAGCTTCGGAAGTGAGAGAAAGATGTGCCTCGTTGGGCAGTTCACGACCCACGTCGGCCTCCATAGGCAGATCTTCGGGATCGGTGGGATAGAAGTCGTTTACATTGGCCCGGCTGAGGAACCGATGTTCCACGTAGATTGCTGTTGGTACTGCCAGGCGGTTCGCAAGCCGAAGAGCAAGCGGTATGATTTGTTCACCGTATTTTTCGGGGAAATACGCCACAGAACCAATAAGGCACGAGTTGGGCTTTCTCATCTCAACACGGGCTTCCAACGTGCAGTTTTGACCGGCTACAGCGGAGCGCGATACTCGGGCGCTCGCCTCGATGGCGCGAACAGCTCCCACCGCGCTAGGGTCATTGATTGCTCCTATTAGTAGCTGCGAGCTGTGAGGAAGGTTTTCGAGAGCCGCAAGTGTGACTTGAAGACTATCTTGAAATGTGGCTTTGCAACTGAGGTGAGTAATGGCGGATTCCGGCAGAGAGCCGAGGATTTCCCGTACGCCCATCAGAGTTCCTGTCATGCGCGCTTGGGGCATTGGACCCGCCTGCGGCAGTTCGAGGAGAAGAAGTTTGTCAACCTTGCCCGCCCAATGCTGGGCTGCATACGTGCCCAAAGCGCGTCCGGCAATGAGACCAGCTTCGTAATTGTTGGCGCCAAAGTACACTGCTCCCGGCTGAGGAATGTCCACCGTAATGCAGGGAATATCCGCTTCCGCAAACAAGTGAGCAATTATTGGGGCCACGCGTTCATGCGCCTGGCACTGTATGACGACGTCTGCCTTCTCCTTCACCAGCATCTGTGCATTGAGGATTGCCACGTCGGCATTGAGACAGTTGTCCGTAATTGACAGGTGAACGCCATGCCGGGCGGCGACTTCCTGGATTCCGCGCGTTACATCGAGCGCAAAGGAGAACTGACTCGACAACATAGCCCACGCAATCTTGTACAGCCTTCCTTGGCGAACTCTGCGAAATTTTTTACTGCGCCCAGTACGTTCCACCCAGCCTCTTTGTTCCAGCGTGTGAAGAAGACGGAACGTCGAACTGGGGGAAAGCTGTACGTAGCCGGCAACTTCCGTAAGGGTCAGTTCAACGTCGCTACCTTCCAGTGCCTCCAGAACATCAAGCGCCTTCGTTACGGCCTCGACGACATATTTCCCGCGGGTAGACTTGCCGGATAGCTTGGACATTGCCGTTGTTTAGGAATCTCTCCGATGCTCCTCCATTAGCTCCCATATTCGTGCGAGATGATGATCGTCGTGTTCAGCAACGAAGTAAAGATGGTCTACGAGCCGCATCGGGATCTTCAACCTCGGATGCGTAATGGCACGAGCAAAAAGTGGCGAATCCAATTCGCTCGCGCAATTCAGAAGTCGTCCTCGGGCCATGCGGAACTCAATCAGAATCTGTTCGAGTAGACGTGCGTTGTAGTTCGCCTCATCCGTTTTTCGATTGCTCAAGTCCGCCACCGTGAGTTGATCGCTTGCTGTCACGTAATCGTCCACTCGCGCCAGCCACAACGGTTCGAGATCCAATAAGTGCCCGGCGTGTTCCTGAGCCGACCACTTTCCCTTATTCTTGGCGATCAGGACTTTGTGTGGGCGGCCGCGAAGCTCCTCTTCGAGTCTGGCCGGAGTGCCGCGCAGACGAGCGCAGAGATTGGGAAACAGTTCTACCGGAAATGCAAAATCAAAGCTGCGTTCGAACCACTTCGGAACCTGGCTTATGGATTCCGCAGGGGCCTGTTTCAATTGCATACTGTAGCTATTATGAAGGCTTAACCTCATGGCGCAAGCGCGGGCTTTTACAGCAACGCTATGCATTTGGTTGGCATTGAGCGTCGCCGACGTCCGGGGTGAGTCTGCGTTCGAGCAGGTCCCCTCAGATGAACTGAAATCGAAGATGCATCAGGCACCTGCGAACGCACCGGCTCACTACAATCTGGGCGTCGCACTGTATCGAGAAGGCAAACTCGATGATGCGGCGACGGAATTTCGGGCCGCGCTCGCCCTGAATCCTAACTTAGCGGAGTCTCATAACGACTTGGGGATCGTTCTCAACCGGCAAGGAAAGCATGCTGCCGCCCTCAAAGAGTTTCAGCTTGCACTGCAGGCTAACAAGCGCTATCTAGAGGCGCGGTACAACCTAGCAGCGGCCTTACTGGACGCCGGACAAGCGCAGCAGGCAGCGAAGGTGGCGCAGGCGGGAATAGCTCAGTCCCCCGCCTGGTCCTGGGGAGACTACGCCTTGGGGCGCGCACTCGCCCAGTTAGGACAACTCGAGCGAGCGCAGCAGGCGCTGGCGAAGGCGCTGGAGATCGATCCGCGGATGGCTCTTGCCTGGAACGAAATGGGAATCGTCTCGGCGCGCCGCGGACAAGTTACCGAGGCGATCGCCAATTTCCGCAAGGCCACGGGATTCGACCCCAATCTTGCCGATGCCTTTTACAACCTCGGCGTTCAAGTGATGAAAACCAAGGACACAAGTGGCGCGGCAAGCGCGCTCACCGAGGCGCTCCGCCTTGATCCCGCGAACTCCGGTGCGCACTACAGCTTGGGTTTGCTGCTGACACGCGAGGGTAAAACCGCAGATGCGATGGGCGAGTTTCGGCGCGCTATTGACCACGATCCTGGCAACATGGCGGCCCGCCTTGAATGGGCAAGGCTGGAAGCGGAACAAGGAAATACGAACCAGGCAGAGGCGCTCGCGAGGGAAGCGATAAGGCGAGACCGGAATTCGGCAGATGCTTATGCCGAACTGGGCTCAATCGAGCGGACGAAGGGTGATTATGATGAGGCCCGTCGTGAACTGGGAGAGGCCGAGCGGCTCAACCCGAAGAATGCTCGCGTGCATTACGAGTTGGGACTAATCGACCAGCACTTCGGCGATAAGGTTCAGGGGCGCGCCGAGTTCGAGCGCGCGCTTCAACTCGATCCGCAAGACAAGACGACTCGTTATGCGCTGGCCAGGCTGTTGCGGAGCGAAGGCGATGCCACAGCTCGGGCGCAGTTTTCGAATACAGACCAGCTAAATCAGCAGGCCGTTAAGCGCGATGCTGCGCAGGGTGCTAACCGCGCCGGGACCCTGCTGGCTCAACGAAAAGATTGGGACGGAGCAATCGTGGAGTTCCGCAAAGCGCTCGAGTTGAAGCCGGACCTGGGAGAGGCCCGCTTCAATCTGGCCGGGGCACTCAGTGAGAAAGGTGACTTGCCGGCTGCGGAACACGAACTCGAGCAAGTAGCGAAGGATTACCCGAAGTGGACGGAAGCGAGCTATCAACTGGGTGTGATGCGGGAGCGTAGCGGCGACTCCACGGGAGCGATCCAGGCGTATAAAGAAGCCCTCAAACAGAATCCGGTTTTCACGCCGGCACGCTTGCATCTGGCCCAAATTCTCTATCGCCAAGGCGATCTCAAATCGGCACAGGGCCAACTGCGAGAGGTCCTCAATCTCGAGCCTTCGAACGCCGACGCGCGCTACATTCTGGCGACATGTTTGCTGCAGGAGAGCGATCCGCAAGCCGCTATAGAGCAGTTATCGAAGCTCGTCAAACAACAGCCGAACTTCGCCCCGGCACACAACCTGCTTGGTATCGCCTATGCGCAAAGCGGAAACTCGCCGGGGGCAGTGGAAGAGTTTCGCAAAGCGCTAACGCTCGATCCGACTCTACAAGACGCGCGGAACAATCTTGATCGGGCCTCAGCGAAGTAGCAGCGAGTCAGCGGTGCGTCTGCACGCGAATCGCGTGCTATACTTCACTGCCAATACCCCCAGCAAGAAAAGGTGGAGAGATATGAAGGGACATCTTTTGCTCCTTGCGGCACTTGTCTCCGGACTCTCGGTGCCCGCGAGTTTGCGCGCTCAGGCAGTCGGACAAATTCTCGGAACCGTTACTGATCCGTCGGGAGCGGTAGTACCGAACGCCAAAATCACCGCAGTCCAAACGGCGACCGGCCTCACCCGCAGCACCGTTTCCAGCACGCTCGGGACTTACACACTGACGCAGCTTCCCGTGGGCAGCTACGATGTCACGGCGGAAGTGTCCGGGTTTCGAACGGCTAGATCTACAGGAGTGACACTAGACGTCAGCCAACAGAGACAACTCGACTTTACGCTGTCACTAGCGGGCGCCGAGCAGACAGTCGAGGTGACAGCAGCGCCGCCACTGATAACTACCGTCAACGGATCGCTCGGCGGCTTAGTAACTGGCCAACAGGTGCAGAGTTTGCCGCTCAATGGGCGGGCTATCACGAACCTCGTCATGCTGCAGCCCGGTCTGAACATCGAGACCGATGCCACTGGATGGCAGGCGCCGGAGTGGGCAGGCAATGGCAATCGCGGGCAGACAGAGGTTGCGATGCTCGATAACATCGATACGACTGATGCGGAAATGGGAAACGTGCAGTTCTGGAATTTCAATCTCGACGCCATTGCCGAGTTTAAGGTACTTCAGAACAATTATTCAGCGGAATATGGTCAGGGCGCAGGAACGATCGTACAGATCGCCAGTAAGTCGGGAACCAATCAATTTCACGGTAGTGCGTTTGAGTTTCTCCGGAACAGCGCGCTCGATGCGCGCAATTTCTTCTCGAACGCGGTGCCTCCATTTCAGCGGAATGAATTTGGAGGTACTTTCGGCGGTCCCATCAAAAAGGACAAGACGTTTATCTTCGGCGAATATGCCGGTTACAGGCAGCGATTGGGAGAGCCGACGATCATGTCGGTACCTACCGAGCAGGAGCGGCAAGGCATTGTGACCGTCACGAATGCCAACGGCCAGTCACAGACCCTTCAGGTGCCGCTCAATCCGATCGCTGCATCGATATTGAACAAGTATCCGGTGCCCAACGATCCCACAGGACCGAATGGGCCCAGAACCTATAACGTTCAGTTCAAACAGCCGAGCAACGCGGATCAATTCTCGATTCGCGGCGATCACAACTTCTCTGTTAAGGACTCGATGTTCATCCGGGCCTCGTACATCAACAATGAGACTGAATTCTCGGATCCAGCAGCGGCTTCGGAGGATCGTTCTTTTTCGAATGGGACCTTCAATAATCCACGGAACTACGCCGCCTCAGAGACGCACATAGTTTCACCCACTCTAGTCAATGTGTTCAGTTTCGGGCTGAACCGCGAAGTAACTGGAGTATCAATGGCGAATCAGTCGCTTCCGCAAAATACATTTCAGGATGGTAGCCTCTCGACCTACGGGCCAGACACCTTCTTCACAAAATACGTGATTACACAGTTCATACCAACCGAGAAAGTCACCTGGACGAAAGGCCGCCACACGCTGGATTTCGGGAGCTCAGATTCGGCGACTGCGGGACAACGGCTTTGGTGTCTCAACAGGTGGCCCACAGGGTCAATTCCAATTCAATCCCGGGCGTCGCACTTCCCACGGCCATTCCGATTGTGGGTGGTGGAGATTTGCCCGCCGGGTCGCCCAGCCCGAATTCTTTAGTCAGCTTTATGGAGGGCGCGCCAGGAGCCTATATCCGCGCTACGGGCATGCCCGGTTTCAGCGCACCCGGAAATCCGGCGCCCTATGGGGTTCGTATCTGGCATCTGAGTAGCTGGTTCCAAGACGACATCAAGGTCACTTCACGCCTGACCGTCAATCTTGGCTTCCGCTACGAATTCAACTCGGTGCCGAGCGAAACAGGAGACCGGTTGAACGCGATCGTGAACGATCCGAAGTATGGTGGCGGCAACCTGTTCGGTCAGCTCGTGCTGCATGCCGACCCGCTTTATCGTCCGGATTACCGCGGCTTTGGACCGCGCTTCGGAATTGCGGAAAGCCTGACGAGTAAGACCGTATTTCGCGGTGGCTTTGGAGTTTTTACGAATAATCCGCCGACGGTCTTCCCGGACCAGGCGCTCGTAAACTTTCCCGACGCGTCGTTCTCGAGTACGATAAATCCGACTTTCTCAGCCACGCCACTATCGGTAGTCGGATTGCCGCCGATCCGGAGCTTATCGGGGCAAATACTGCCGCCGAACGGCGACACGAAACAGATTCCGCCGAACACGCCCGTGAACCTTGCGCCGGTGGCGGCATTCTTCGGCGGGCCAATCACAACGAATCTTACCTCCGTCAATTTCAAGAATGGCTATACCATGGCGGGCAACGTAACACTAGAGCAAGAGCTGCCGGGCAGCATGGCTTTACAGGCATCTTACGCCATGAATAACGCCGTGGGTCTGTATGGCTCGTCGTGGCCAAACGCCTATACCGGCGCTCTTCCGCAGTACGCCCCGTATAGCGCCGTGAACCCCGGCCTCGGAGAATTTCAAATAACCGACAATCATGCCCACTCGACCTACAACGCCTTACAGGTGCAGCTCCGGAAGCTCTCGATAGAGCATGGAATACAGTTTCAGGCCGCTTACACCTTTTCTAAGACGCTCGACAATGCGTCTACAGTATGGAACGGTTTCAACGCAGCGAACTCAGGAACTCTACCAAATGACCCGCTGTGTTATTCCTGCGAGAAAGCCCATTCGGGATTTGATTTTCCACAGCGGTTTGTGATGAATTTTCAGTATGCGATGCCGATGGACAAGTGGCAGTTTCTGGACGCATTGCCCAAGAAGTTGACTGGCGGGTGGCAGGCGATGAGCATCATCTCGGCGCAATCCGGATTCCCCTTCACCGTCAACTCACCCTATGGCACGGAAGAGTTCGGAACCGACACTTACGCGGGTTATCAGCCGACGAGACCGTTTCTCCTGCAGCAGCCGACGCTCAATGATAATGGAGGACCAGCGCTGTTTTCGTCTTCTGTCCTTGCCAACACGTCACAGTATTTTGGCACACCGACAGTGACGCTGGCGAATGGCAACGTCGTGCAGACAGCGCCCGGAAATCTCGGACGAAATACATTCCGTACGCGACCGTTCTCTAACTTTGACTTTTCGCTCGTAAAGGACACTGCGATCACAGAGAGAATAAAGATCGAGTTTCGCAGCGAGTTCTTCAACATCTTCAACCAGCACGCGTTCAACGTTCCCGGCCAGATACTCGGATCACCCTCGTTCGGGGTGTCTAGCTCGACAGCGCTACCGGAGCGGCAGATTCAGTTCGGGCTGCGGCTTATGTTCTGACGCGCTACTCGGTTCGCAGCGCCGTCATCGGAGATATGGAAGCGGCGAAGCTGGCCGGGATCATGGCCGCTATCAAGGCACAAATAGCGAGCGCCGCAGCAGCCAGTATTAAAGCGAACGGGTCCCAGAACGAAACGTCGTACAACTGGTTCGAGATCAGGCGTCCGGCGGCTACGGCCAGCGGAATGGCCAATGCAAGCCCAATGAGGACTCGAACAAAGGCTCCCCGGAGTACGTCTCGAACCACATTCGTTCGATCAGCGCCGAGCGCCATCCGAATTCCGATCTCAGTTGTCCGCTGCGCAACCGTGTAGGCCGTTACACCATAGAGGCCGACTGCAGCGAGGAGCAGAGCCACGATCCCGAAGAGTCCGGCGAGACTGGCGACCGCGCGCTCTTGGTCGAATGTCAGGTCGACCTGCTGTTCCATACTTCTCACGCTGTTGAAACTCGGGAGTCGCGGCTTTCAGGCGTTCATAAAGAGAAAAGGAAAACATACCCCAGCGGTCTTGCGGACCTCCCTCAACACAGCAGTCAATACCATCCCCAATCCGGTACAGAAGGGCGGGATCCGTAACGGGCAACGACTGCAGCATCACTGCGTGAATCAAGGTGAAGATCGCGGTAGTTCCCCCGATTCCCAAAGCGAGTGTCAGTATGGCGGCCGACGTAAATACCGGGGAAAGGCGGAACTGCCGCAAAGTATACCGAAAGGTACCAGCCAGATTCTGCATTCGAGCCTCTTACCTTCTTACGAGGATCAGGTGACCGCGGGTTCACAAAAAGGTGAGAAGAGAGAACTGACGCAAAGACCGGCGGCCACAGGTTCGTGAGCAGGAAAGGTTTTTCGGGCGGGATAATTCGACAGCGTAATGAGCGATAGACTATTCTGCAAGCTCCAGGGACATGAGCGCGCATGTTCGAAACCTATACAAAGACAGCCAGACGAGCGGTTTTCATCGGTCTTTACGAAGCCGGCCGGTTCGGCAGCGAGTCGATCGAGATTGAGCACCTTCTGCTAGGAGTCCTGCGGGCAGATTTAACGCTTGCAGTTCGTTTGTTCAAATCTTCGCAAAAACTGGAAGAAGTACGCGATCGGGTCGAACGCGAGACTCCGCGCAAGAGCGAGGGCGTCTCTACGTCGGTTGATCTCCCGCTGAGCAGTCAAAGCCAAAGGGTCCTGAACCACGCCGCGCTCGAAGCCGGCCGACGCCATCAGCCGTACATTAGCGCCGAGCATTTGCTGTTAGCCATTACGCGGGAGAAATCGAGCATCGCTGTACGTGTGATGCTCGAAAGCGGCATCAGCCTTTCGCAACTGGAGGAAGAGGCCGGGAGCGCTAAAGGAGACGCCGGGGCTTCCACTTACTCGTCCGCTCGCATGTTACCGAACGACGATTTCCGAGATCTCGTGGCCGAGGCCAGCGATGACGGAGTCGGGCCGCTGATTGGCCGGGAACGGGAACTGGAGCAGATCATCCAGATTCTTTTACGTCGAGTAAAAAACAATCCTGTCTTGATCGGCGAACCGGGGGTTGGTAAAGAGTCAATTGTTCGCGGACTGGCGCAGCGCATTGCCCGGGGCAGTGTGCCGCCCGATTTGGCAGAACGAAAGATTTTTGTGGTGGATGCGCCGGACTTGGCCGAAGGGTTTTCGGTCTCGTCCTCCCCGCGGCCCGCCACGAGCTCGCTTCGGCACAAGGTGAGTGAGATCGCTCGCAATGGGGGCGCGATTCTCTACGTTCGCGGTCTATTCGACCTGCGCACGACGATGCCGGCACTCGCAAGCTATCTCAAACAAGGAAAGCTGCAGTTGATAGCGACCGGCACGCCGCTTTCACTGAGACTGGCTCTGGACCGGAATGATGCGGTTGCGCGTTACTTCGAACCAGTGAGCGTACTGCCCGCAACCGAGAAAAATACGGTTCAGATCCTTGAGGCCGCTAGAGAAGATTTTGAGAAGTTCCATGGCGTAGTGTTGTCCGCGGAAGCAATTCAGACGGCGGTTTCGGTATCAGGACGTTTTCTGCGGCATCGTCCGTTACCTGATCGGGCGATTGACCTTCTCGATGACGCCTGCACCCGTGTAAAGCTGCGGCGGTATGGCGAACCCGGCGGAAATCAGGGAATTGGAGGCACGACTTCGAGTCCTGTTGCGGCAGATGGAACATGCCATCGTGAGTCACGAGTTCGAAAAAGCAGGGAAGCTCTCCGAAGAGGAGCGCGAAGGACGCAAGACGCTCACTCACCTTCGGGAAGAACTGTCAAAACAGGAACATAGCAACATCGTGTTCGGGGCCGACATTCTGGAAGTGGTCGCCGGTCGAACGTCTCTCAAGGCGATCGACGTCAAGATGGCGATGGAGAAACCGCGACCGGAAGATCCGAGTGACGAGATTCGAATGGAACTAGAAGCCCTGATACCTCTTGGCAGACGAGATTGGGTGCAGGGCCTCTTCACGTATCTGACCGATTGTTCCAGCGAAGATGCCAATAGGCTGCTGCAGGGCATCCGAACGGCGAAAGAGAGAATCGAGCGGGCCTCATCCGATTGAAGCGCGCCACTGACGAGACAGAAAAAATCTGGAACTTCACGGGACCGTGCGGTAATACCGTATGAAGCGACGCGGATCGAGTGAGAAGACAAGCGGCCAACGATAAATTGAGCGACGCGGAACTGTTGCGGCTTTCCGGTAAAGGCGATGAAGAGGCGTTTCTAATCCTCTACAGACGGCATCAGGGACCGGTGTTCCGGTTTGCGCTGCATATGTCCGGCAAACAGGAGACGGCAGAAGAAGTAACTCAAGAAGTGTTTCTCATTCTACTAAGGGAGGTCTCGCGGTACGCGGACGAGCGCGGCAGTTTGCAGGGATATCTGATTGGCGCAGCACGAAACCAGGTACGGCGGCAGCTGCGAGAAGCCCGGAAGAACGTTTCCGATGCGATCGGGTTGAGTAGCGAGAGAGGCGAGTATTTGCTGGATGAACTTGGCCGGGCGCAGGAGCTCGATGCACTCAGAAGAGCGATTCTCAATCTTCCTGTGAAGTATCGCGAGATCATTGCGCTCTGCGATCTGGAAGGTGTGGAGTACGAGCGGGCCGCGGAGCAGTTGGGCTGCGCAGTAGGAACGGTGCGCTCGCGGTTGCATCGAGCCCGCAAGATCCTGCAACTCAAGCTGCGGAGGTTGGAAAGATGCCCGGCATGAATCATTCACCTGATTTACATGAGAGCTTGAATCGCATGGCAGAAATGCTTCCGAGAGACGCGAGCGCGGCAACGGAAGAACGACTGCTATTAGCCTTTCGAACGCAGAGACGAACGCGGCGCATGTGGAGATACGCAGGAAGCGCTGCGATTTGCGGCGCCCTAGGATTTGGATTGTTTTTGGCCCGGCATTCGGGCCGAATGACCCACGTGACGCCAGTCAATGAAAGCTCTTCAGGCGGAACAACGGGTTTCGTGGCGTTGCCTTATGCGGAAAGCGGCGTACCCATGGAAGATGCCATCATTGTCCGGCTCAGGTTGCGGGCTTCCGAACTGGGGAGGCTGGGCGTGCCTGTCGGCGCGTCGACGACAAACGAAAGGATCAGCGCGGATTTGCTAGTTGGCCAGGATGGCGTAGCGCGAGCAGTGCGGCTAGTGCAATAGTTTCAGATTTGGGAGAGGAAAGAATATGAATCGGGTGTTAGTAATTGGAGCTGTGTCTGCAGTCAGCATGCTAGCTCAGACAACCGTTACGCCGAAGGACACGACGTCCGACAAACCGGTGTTGCTGCAGATGGGTAGTTTTGCCGAATTTGGCCCGGTCGGAATCACCGCGGCCATGGCGGGACCGATGGCGACAGTTGCCGGAGCACCGTATTCGGCACAGACGGAAACGGAACGCGTGCAGGTTCTAGCCGACGGAAACAGGATCCGACAGAGCACCTCGGGGAGCGTGGCGCGTGACAGCAAGGGACGGGTGCGGCGGGACGAGATGCTGCCCGCGCTTTCGTCGGGATCAGCAGAAGCTCCGCATCTGGTGCGGATAGAGGATCCGGTCGCGGGAGTGCATTGGACTTTAGATGCTCAGACAAAGACCGCGATCAAGATGCCGTTCGCACAGGTTAGAGCACAAACGAAACTGGCTGAATCGGGCGCGGTTGTGCCGCCACCGCCGCCGGCGTTCGCGGGGAAAGCATGGTTTTCTTCTTCGACGGCACCGAGCGTCTCGGTGCAGCTAGTCCCCAAGCTTCAGACTTCGCTCGACTCTGACGCTGTGAAGACAGATTTGGGAACACAAACGATCGAGGGAGTAGCGGCACAAGGCACACAGCTTACGCGGACGATCCCGGCTGGGACGGTTGGCAATGAACAGCCGATCACGATCACGACCGAGACCTGGTACTCCCCGGATTTGAAAGTGCTCGTGATGAGCAAGACAAACGACCCGCGAATGGGGGAGACAACTTATCGGCTGACCAATATTCAGCGCTCCGAGCCTCCCGCCAGCTTGTTTCAGGTGCCGGATGACTACACGGTGAGAGATCAGCCGGGGAACTTCTTCTTCACGCAAACTACAAAGAAGAACGAATAGCCCTGCCAGGGACAATGGAACCGGATGTCCATTACTTTTGGTCCGGTTTCACCAGACAGACTGCCAGAGGTTGCAGAGCTATTTCGAAGAGTGAAAGGTCTGGTAAGCAATCCTATCACTCGAGCAGCAAGTATGCAGTGGAAGGCCTATGCTCCGCACCCGTGGTTTGGTCAAACTCGTTGCCGCGCTGTTGAAAAAGACGGGCGTATTGCTGCTTTTGGATGCATCGCGCCGCTCCGGTTTCTATCTGACGGGCAGATTGTCGAAAGCCATCAAATTATCGATTGGATTGCGGGCAGCGAGGTTCCGGGCGGCGGGATGCTGGTGTACCGCAACTGCATCTCTGAGATTGGAACAATGGTCGCGACGACTGCATCCGAAGCAGCACGGGCGATTCTAGGCCGTACTCCCTGGTTCCGTGCTGCCGCTCCAGCAAACTACTACCGTCGAGTTTTCCGATTCTGGAACCAAGCCCATCGCGACAAGAAAACACCTCTAAGAATGGGCCGGGATCTCGTGCTTCAGACGAAGCAAACGCCTCTCCCGGAGTCTAAAGGATGGATGGCGCGACGGACCTCCCTATCACGTATTTGGCAGCCAGAGGAACAATGCATTGCGATCCAGCGCAGTCTCGGGTGGTTTCGTTATCTGATCGAATGTCCTGACGCACAAGTAGAGGCAGGTGTCCTCGAACGCGAGGGACATCCGCGTGGCCATTTCCTCACTGCGCGACGGGGCTCTCGTATTCGCATCCTGGACCTCGTCGCGGAAGGAACACAGCAGGGACCAGCGTTTTCAGCCTGTCTCGCTCTTGTTCGAAACGAGGGCGCGAGCGAAGCCCAGGGGTGTTCGTCGCTGCCCTTCATGCAACAGGTTTTCGAGAGCTGCGGGATGTCTAAATTCAGGGAAGAGCCTGTCTGGATTGCAGATCCCAAGAGCCGACTACCCAAACAGCTAACCGTCGAGACAAGCTTTCTTACTGGGGACGCGTTTTACGTGTAGCAGGCGGGGCTGCCTCGATCCAAACGGCGCGGGTAAACTCGCGGACTAGATCGTAGCCGTCCCAATACCGGTGAAAATCCAGAGCACGACCGATCGGTACGATCCGGTCGATGGCTCGCCCGCCAAGCGCCGTCGCCAGTTCTCTGAGCTGATCTTCGGAGAAACCAAAGTAACTCAGCGTCTGATCGCGTCGATGCAGATGAGGGGCCAAGTCCAGCAGGCTATCGGCTCGCACTTGAAACAGCAATCCCGATCCACAATGTTCCTCGGGAGGGGATGCCATTTGGTCGAGTTCGAGAACGGTCATGGCCTGGTTCGAGACCACGGACGTCACCGGCTGTTCCAGGATCGCCCTGCACGTAAAAACCAGCTTCTGAAGCCAGGCTCCGGGGGCAATGCTGTAGCCCCGCGATTCCGCCATGCGAGCCAGCCGTTCGATAAACTGTCGTGCGGCAATCTTCACCGGTTCTGCGCCGCCGACCCAAACGAGTTGACGCGGCGATGAGCAAGCCATCTGATCAAACCAGAAGACATCGTTATAGAAGGCATGTGCGAGTTCCTGGCACCGCGTTTCCTCCAGGTTCAGATATTGTTCGGCTTCGAGAACCGCGAGCGAAGAACGATCCGGAAATGAGATTTCCTTAGCGTGATAAGGGAGGGGCACGGCTCGAATGGCTGCGACCGCGACGTTGCCGCCCCATATCACGCGAACGTCACACATAGCGGAAAGTTCGGCAGTAAGGGCGGAGTCATGACCGTAGCGCAGCACAGTAATCGAGTTTTCCAATTCGGGTCCGGCACACCGCAGGCGCTCGCTCAACAGATCGCAGAGCAGGTTGGCTTGGGGTGTGCTGCGCGTTGAGAGCCGGAGTATGCTGCGATTTCCAGTCAGCGTCGCCAGAAGCCATGAGTAGACGAAGATGGTGTCGACATTCGCTGGCGGGAAGTGCAATACCACCCCGCGAGGCATCCACAATACGCCGCGCGTATTCGCATTTTCGAAATCCTGGCTTAAACGCTGCAGCTCGGCCTTGCGCATCCAGAAGGCCAACGCGGTCAGCTCAGGATATGCCGCGGCCTCCTTCGATTGGAAAATCGACCGGGAAAAGCCGGCGACAAACTCGAGAATCTCCGGTGCAAAGGGCTGCAGCTGAGAAGGCCTCGAACGGAGCGTGATTTCGAGATCCTCTGTTGTGGTCCAGCCCGGGCTGGGAAGAATACGCTCCACCCTCATGCCACACTCGCGGCATGAGTGTCGCTACATCCTCGCAGTTCCGCGCGCGGGACACGGCCAATGACGGAGAATCGTTTACCGAGCCGGCCGCAGGTCGAGTCGTCGATCCCGTGAACAACCCCGAGATCCTCAGTCAGCAAAGAATGACCTGGATAACTGCGAGGGAGCAAACTGATAACCTGAATCACGCCAGTGTCTCCGACTGACGCTTCTTTCCAGGTCACGGGATCGCGAATAATTACGTCGGCGAAATTGGGTGGATACAAGTATCCATCTTCGCCTTCAAGAAACACGCTACCTACTTGCTCTACCATTCCGTAAAAGTTGAATATCCTGTGCAAGCCGGTGCTCTCGCGAAAGCGTTGCTTGAATTCGGCATTCGTCACCGCCATCTGCTGCAGCTTCTTCCAGCCGCCAGAATGCACCAGAATTCCATTCGAGAGATCCAGTTCCAGATCGGCAATCCGCAGCAGCAGATACTGCCAGGCCATAAATGTGAACCCGAAGACCAGGAACGGCGCGTTTCCATATCGTTCCAGAAATTCGCGCAACCCAGGTTCGTTCAACTCCATGTTGTCGTCGAGCGCGTAGAAATGAGAGCGCCCGAAATTCGCCATACCAACGAGACCCGCCGCCCGGGCCGACAATGATGCGCGATTCTTGATCAGGCCTGAACTCTCGACCAGGATCATCGGTAGCCTGCGGGGGCCCAGTACATGCATCATAATTTTCGAGAGAGCGGTAGATTGCAGCCGTGCCGTTTCGCGATCCAGCACAATGCGAGAGGCCTGCTGGCCCGTAGTCCCGGAAGAAGTCAGCGTTTTGAAGATCTCACTTTGCGGAACCGAGCGCAGCGCGTGAGTTTTGAATAAAGTAGCTGGAAGATATGGCAAAGAGGCGAGATCTGAGATGTGACCATCGCCGTCAAGAAGCGAGAGAATCCGATGATACTCGGCACAGTTGCACCGGTGGTATTGGGTCAGCTCTTCCAGAGCGGACTGCAATAGATGTGATTTCTCCTGTTGGGGAACGGAGAATTGGGGCCGTTCGAGCAGGTCTTCGAGTACAGTCATTGCTGCCCCAGTTTTTGGTAGTCGATCTTCCCATTCGCCTTTAAAGGCAAAGCTGGAATCTGTACGAATTCAAATGCCTGCTGATGAATCCGCAGACGCATGGCGAGTTCCTGGCGCAAATGACCGTATATGCCATCGTCAAATTCACAGAAGATGCGAATGGTCTGACCCGCGGCTATAGCGGCAGCGGGTCCGTATGGACGTACCTGAGCTTCAATATCGTCGAGATTCAAACGGAGCCCGAAGACCTTGGCTTCACGCCGCATTCTGCCGAGAATGGAAACGTAGTGATCGCGATCTAGCCGGGCCTTATCTCCAGTGCGCAAAACTCCTTGGCAATCATCACCGCGAGTCAGATCCTGCCGGCCCAAGGCATACCCTAACATCACGTTGGGACCGCTGTAAACGAGTTCTCCTTCCACATCCGCTTCACATGCCGTCCCATCTTCGTGAACGACCTGAAGCTGCCCTCCTGCGATCGCAAGACCTGCCGATCCGAGTTTTTCGGGGAGCGCGCCGTCGGGTAGCACCGCAATCCGAGCGGTAGCTTCCGTCTGACCATACATAACGAAGAATCGGCCGGAACGCGCCTTCATGCGCTCCCAAAAAGCAAGAACTAATTTGTCATCCAATTTGCCGCCCGCCTGAGTGAGCGTAAAGATCGTGGGAACTTCCATCTTGTCCAGGCCCAATCGCTGCAAGATCTGATACGAGTAGGGCACGCCTGCCAGAGAAGTGCACTGATACTCACGCACTGCGCGCCAGAACAACGGATCTGTGAGTCCAGCATTTGTCAGAACGACAGAAGCTCCTGCGAGCAGATGCGTATTCAGGACGGAGAGGCCGTAGGAGTAATGCAGCGGAAGGCTTGCGATTGCACGATCCGGTGGTTCGATCGCCAAAGCGGCATTGATGGATTCCGCGTTAGCGGTCACGTTCCGCTTGGTCAGTCGCACAAACTTGGGATTGCCTGTTGAGCCTGAGGTGGAGAGCAAAAGGGCCAACTCCGGGTGAGTCAAAGAGATATCTGTTTCCGATTCCCATAGCCCCTCTACGGATCCCTTACGATACGGTCCTTCCGGGGCGGCGGTAGGATGAAACACGAGATCCGGCTGATAGGCAGCAAACAGCGGCTTCATCAACTCGGGCGCCAAATTTGCGTCAAGCAGAGCAACCGGAACGCCGGATTCCAAAGCCGCGCAATACCACTCCACAGTGGCAATATCGTTGCGGCAGAAGAGGAAGAACAGCCGCCGGTGTGACAATGCAGATGTCAGGGCTTCGATCCGAGCCGCCAACTCTTCATAGCGCAGGCAGATGCCTGAGGCCGCGTCGACGAGTGCCGATCGCTGGAATCTATCTGACCGGTCAATTCCGAAGATCATGCCTCAGACCAGCATTCCACCGTCGACACCTATCACTTGGCCGGTTATATAAGTGGAGGAATCGGATGCCAAGAATAGAATCGCGTTGGCGATGTCCTCGGGCGTTCCAATGCGGTTCATCTTCACGGATTTCAAGCGTTCGGCATATTTGTCCGCAGGCAATTGGCGGGTCATATCCGTGTCTATAAATCCCGGTGCGACTGCGTTCACACGGATTTTTTTCGGCGCAAGCTCCTTAGCAGCAGCCATCGTCATCCCTATCACGGCAGCCTTCGATGCTGCGTAGACGCTCTCGCCTTCCATGCCGAAGCGGCCGACAATCGACGTCAGATTGATGATCGATCCTGACTGGTGCCGACCCATGAGACGAGCCGCCTCCTGCATATGTAACAGCGGCCCCATGGTGTTCACTTCCAGAACCGTGCGAGCCATCGCCGCGGGAATCATTCCGATCAAAGCGTGTTCCAAAATACCGGCATTGTTGACCAAAATATCAAGGCGCTTGAATCGCTTGAAGATCTCTTTGTAACAGCCGCTCACAGCTGCGGGGTCACTCGCATCCGCTAAGAGACTGAGACATTCCACGCCGAATTCGGATTTGAGCTGTGTGGTGCGTTCCTCGAGAGCGTCCTTGCTCGAGCGCCCATTTAGAATGACGGTGGCGCCTTCCGCCGCCATGCGACGTGCCGTAGCCCAACCAATTCCCCGCGTTGATCCAGTTACGAGACAGATTCTCCCCGATAAAATCAAGCGAACTCCACGCCATACTTCGTCGAAAGAATCTCTTGTCCCTTCTGGAAGCTCGATAAGTCGATCACGTCCTCGGTTTCCAGCATGATGTCGAACTGCGTCTCAATCTCAGCAACAAGAGCCATGTGCGCGACGGAGTCCCAGCCTTGGGTTTGGCCGTAGGCCACCTTAGAAAAATCGGTGGAACCATTCAGTCCCAAGACTGTTTGGAACGCGCTTTTGAGCTTCTGCTCGGAAGAATCCATATGTCTAGTGTGACGCAGCTTGCAGTTGGGGTGCAACCCAGATACGGCGTTGAGCGCGTGGCTCTAATTCGCTACAATCCATAAAACCATTGGAGAAGGCAAATGAAGAATGTGCTGCTCGCGATCATTCTCGCGGTGTTTTCGCGGCCGATCTTTGCGCAGGGAGCGCCACCGCAAGGTGCGCCTGACCAGCCGTACACGGTCGAGTATTATTACAAGGTTCAATGGGGACATCAACAGGAATTTCTGCAGTTGTTTCTGAAGAACCATTACCCGCTGCTGAGAAAAAACGTGGAGAGCGGGCGCATGATCGGGGTAAAGATCGAAACCCCAGCTAATCATATGACTGAAGAAGCGCGCTGGGATTACCGGGTGACGATTCGATTCAAGAACTCGACGCTGGCGACAACAGCAAATCCTCAGGAAGAGGCGCTGATCAAACAGCTTTGGCCAGACCAGGAGACTTACAAACGCGAGGAGCAACGGCGGTTTGAAATCTTATTGGCACATTGGGATCTCCCGCTCACCGACATCACTCCTGCTGATAAGAACAGGCCCTGAGTTTTGTGCTTCGCAGATACCGACTAAATAGGAAGCGTGAATTTGACGGCTGAACCATGGTCACCGTCGCTTTCTACCCAGATCCTGCCGTGATGGGCTCTCAGAATCTTGCGACAGATTGCCAGGCCGAGGCCGCTGCCGGGTATGTCATTCGAGTGAAGCCTCTGGAAAGGTTGAAACACCTTCTCGTGGTATTCGGCCTTGATCCCAGAACCGTTGTCTCGGACTGAGATTGTGCAACTGTCCTCGCCAGCTTCGCCGAACACCTCTATTCTGGGCGATTCCGAGCCTCTATACCTGATGGAATTGGTGATCAGTTGCTCAAAGACAGTGACGATTTGTTGTTCGTCACCGAGAGCTTCCGGCAGGGTGCCGGTGATGATCTGTGCTCCCGTTTCCTGAGTCAGACCAGCCAGCTTTAGCAACGCCCATTGCAGCGGCGCGTTGAGGTTGAGCGGCGCCAACTCTGCGACATTTCCGGTGCGGGAGTATGTCAAGAGGTCACGAACGAGCGTATTCATCTGGACTGCGCTATCCAGGATGGTGGTGGCGAGCTCTCTTACGCGTTCGTCTTTCGAAAGTTCGCGCTGCAGCAGCTGGGCATGCGTACCGATAGCTCGAAGGGGCTGCTGAAGATCGTGGCTGGCGGCGTAGACGAAATACTGCAGCTCATCTCGTGCGGCACGAGCCGCTTCCGCGCTTTCGTCAGCCTCGCGCCTGACGGCCGCGAGCTCATCGAGACACTTTGCGTGAGCGTCTCTGAGTTGCTCGTTTGTTACGTCCATCGTCTTGTTTCAGGCGGTTGTCTCTTCGAGAAGTCCAAGGCGCTCCAAAAGAGCTTTCGGATCCGGATCCCTACCCATGAAGTCACGGTAGAGTTGAACCGGGTCATCGCTATTTCCGCGCTCGAGAATGTCACGCCGGTAAGCCACGCCGGTCTCGACATTGAAGATGCCCTCCTGCCGAAACCGAGTAAAAGCGTCCGCGTCGAGAACTTCGGCCCACTTGTAGGAATAATAGCCCGCACCGTATGCCACTGGGCTCGCAAACAAGTGCGTAAAGCTCGCGATCATCCCATAGTCGCGCGGCAAGGGAGCGGGGGAAAACTGCGCAAGAACAGACCGAGCGAACTCCATGACATCCTGATCGGAATCGGGATCGAACTCACGATGGAGCTTGAGGTCAACCATGCCGAAACCAATCTGGCGCGCCTGCGCATTAGCGGCACGAAAGGTACGAGCACGCTTCATTTTTTCAAACAGTGCTCCGGGAATGCCCTCCCCCGTTTTGTAGTGCCGGGCAAATAGGTGCAAAGCCTCCTGCTCCATCGTCCAGTTCTCCATGATTTGCGATGGAAGCTCAACAAAATCCCACGGGACATTGGTCCCGGCAAGACCGCGGACCGGCACGCGACTCAGATTGTGGTGTAGAAGATGGCCGAACTCATGGAAGATGGTTTCCACCTCACGATGAGTGAGAAGTGACGGAAGGTCCGCAACGGGTGCCGTTAAGTTACCGCAGATCGCACCAACGTGCGGTCTATTCTCATCGGGATTACCGGTAACAAGAGAATCCATCCATGCTCCGCCCCGCTTGTTTTCTCTCGGGAACCAATCGGCATAAAAGCCGCCGAGAAGCTGCCCGGAACCGGCATCTTCAATCCGATAGTACTTGACTGCTGCATCCCACGCAGGTATCGCCGGTTCTTCGATTACTTTGATTCCGAGAATGCGACTGAAGATATCGAACATACCTGCCACGACCCGATCCAGCTCAAAGTATGGCCGTAGCTCTTCTTCATCGAAGTCGTATAGTGCCCGCCGCTGTTTTTCCGCCAGGTATGCGACATCCCACGGCTCGATCACTTCGTATCCGATTTCTCGCCCGAGTTCGAGGAGTTTTGTATTCTCACGCTCGAAGTGGCTTTGTGTCTGGTGAAACAGATCCTCCAGGAAAGTCTGCGCTTGTGCGCCGCTGTGGGCCATACGCTCTTCGAGGACAAGATCAGCAAAATCGCGATAGCCTAGCAGTTGTGCTTTGCGCCGGCGTAATCGCAGGATCTCTATAATGAGCTTTCTATTGTCAAGCTCGCCGGAAGTGGCTCGACTATTGGAGGCCTCCCACAGTTGCTGCCTGAGGGTACGGTCATCCAGATACGTGAGGGCTGCAACATAACTCGGCGCCTGTAAAGTAAACCGCCAACCTTCCCTGCCCTTCCCTTTCGCACTCTCTCGCGCGGCCAGCATCGCCGATGGCGGCAAACCAGCCAGCACGCTTTCATCAGTAACGATCAGCTCGAAAGCATTTGTCGCATCCAAAACGTTCTGTGAAAACCTCGTCGTAACCTGAGTGAGAGCTACGTTCAGCTCTTCCAGGCGTTGTTTGCCCTCAGGACTCAAGTCCGCACCGGCGCGACGAAAACCGGTAACTGTTTTCTCCAGATGACGCTTGTGAACCGGGGCAAGAGCGGCGTGATCAGTGCCCTCGTTCACGGCTTTTACCGCTTCCCAAAGCTGCTGGTTTAACGCGATCGAAGTGTAGAACTGACTCACGGGCCCTTGTACCGCGTTGTACGCCGTTCTCAATTCTGGATCAGTGGCCACCGATTCCAGGTGCCTGGTAACAGACATGGCGAAATCGAGAGGCTCGGTCATGCTGTCGAGAGCCATCAAGATATCGGGATAAGTCCGCGGCACGTGAGGCGCGCTCAAATCCTTCAAGCGATTGTTCATCTCTTCAATTAATACTTGAACAGCCGGCTCGACATGCGGTGCCTTTATCGTCCCGAATTGGATCGGAAGTACCTTTGTCAACAGCGGATTAGCGAGTGAATCTTCAACCATATAACTAGACGTTTACCAGACCCGGCAGCCTTGACCGTGTGCTACATACATCGCATCGGATGGCTTGCATCCAAAAGCTTCGCTAAAGGCGTGCATGTTTTTCAGCACTCCATTGGCGCGGAATTTGCCAGGGGAATGGGGGTCAGTTTGAGCCAGGAAACGAGCAGTTTCCGGGGTAACGTTTTGACACCAGTCCTGAGCGTAACCGAGAAAAAACAGCTGGGCCTGCGTGTAGCCGTCATTCTCTTGTGAGACCGGAATACCCTTTTTGGCTAAATCGTCCATGAGAGCCATGTACGCCAGACGGACGCCACCGTTATCGGCCGTGTTCTCGCCGAGCGTCAAATGTCCGTTCAACTCGACACCCCGTACCGGAGTGAAGCCGCCATATTCATTCACGGTGCAGTCGGCAAGCTTGTTGAATCTATCTTCGTCTTCTTTCTGCCACCAATCCTTGAGATTGCCATCGGCATCGAACTGACGTCCCTGATCATCGAAACCGTGTGTCAATTCATGTCCCACGACGGCGCCGATTGCTCCATAGTTCACGGCGTCATCCGCTTTGTTGGAGTAAAACGGGGGCTGCAGAATGCCGGCAGGAAAGTTGATGTTGTTCTGAGTCGGGTCGTAGTAGGCGTTCACTGTTGGAGGCGTCATCTCCCATTCGCCACGATCGACGGGCTTGCCGATTTTATTCAACTCACGTCGATACTCGAATTGGCGGGCCCGATAGGTATTACCGAAATAGTCGTCTGGGACAATGGCCACACTAGAGTAATCTATCCACTTGTCCGGATAGCCGATTTTATTCGTCACGGCACGAAGTTTGGCGAGTGCTTGCTCTTTGGTCTGAGGGCTCATCCAGGTAAGAGATTCGAGATCCTTGGCCATCTCGTGTTCGATCTCCTGCACCATGCGTAGTGTGCGCTGTTTACCTTCTTCGCCGAAGGTCTTCTCTACGTACTTACGACCTAAAGCCTCGCCGAGTTCATCGTCTGCAGCCGTAACGCAGCGCTTCCAACGCGGCTTGAGCGCTCTTGTGCCTAATAGAGTCCGATTGTAGAAATCAAAGCGTTCGTCAACGAAGCCCTTCGATAGGAGTGATGCGCTCGCATTCAGATAGTGCCATACCAGATAGTCGCGCAAATCGGCGATAGGCCGCGAACTTACAAGCTGACTAAAGCCAGTTATGAAGGCGGGTACCTCGACGTTGATCGTGGTGAACTGTGGTGAACTCACTCGGGTGAAGAAGTTATTGAAATCAAAATCGGGGCTGAGGTGTGACAGCTGCGCTCTGGGCATTTCGTGAAAGAGCTTTTGCGGATCGCGGCGGCTGGTCACGTCGAGCGACGATTTTGCCAGATCGGTCTCGAGCGACATGACAGAGGCGGCTTTCGTTTTCGCATCCGAATCGGAAATTCCGATCAGGCCGAACATCTTCGCCATGGCAGCTACATATTTCGCCCGGATCTCGACAGATTTGGCATCAGTGCGGAAGTAGTAGTCTTTCTCCGGCAAACCCAAGCCGCCCTGGTCGAGATCCGCCATGTTCATCTTTGCGTTCTTGAAATCCGGAGCAGAGGAGAAATGGAAGAAGACGTTCACCTGTTTGGCTTGCAAGCGCGCTACTTCGTCCAGAAGCTCCGACTTACTCGCAACGTGAGCAATCCGCTCAAGTTCCGCCGAAAGAGGTTTGGCTCCTAACTGTTCGATCCTGGGCTCGTCCATACACGACTGATAGAAGCCACCAATTTTCTGATCGATCGGGGAACGGGTTTCGTTTTTCTCGGAGTCCTCGAGAATTCCGCGCAGAATGATCTGGTTGCGGTCGAGCAGCTCATTGAAACGTGCCCATCTGCCTTCATCCGGCGGGGTGGGGTTGTTCTTCATCCAGTTTCCGCAAGCATATTGATAGAAATCTTGACAGGGGTTAACGGATGTGTCGATGGCACCCAAATCCACTCCGCTGGTGGACTGAACATCAGTGTGCTGCGATTGAGCCCGAATCAGGCTTAGAGCCAGGAAAGAGCAGCACGCACAGCACTTCAAGATTCGATTCAACATGCAACTTCAGTGTAATCAGAGGAGTGTTAGGTGCCGTTCCTGCTTCACCGCTTGCAACCTCAGTCTGACGTCCGACGCCTTTGAACGATCCAGACCAGGCCTGAGACCCCAACTGCGATAGCTACGCCCAGCAGTACGTATTTGTGGATAGTGGCTGAGCTCTGCTGCCACTTCTCTCCCATGAAGTAGCCCACCGATAGAAACATCCCCACCCAGACGGCCGCGCCGCCGTACGCGAAAAGAGCAAATGCACGCCAACTCAGGCCAGCGGTTCCGGCCACGAGCGCCGTAAAGTGTCGCACTCCCGGAATGAAGTAGCCGATGCTCAGGAGCCACGTGCCAAGGCGATCAAACCAGCGGTGGACGCGATCTAAACGGTCCGGGGTAAGGCCGATCAAACGGCCATAGCGAGAGATGACGATGTGACCGCAGGTTCTGCCCAGGAAGTAACTGATAGAGATGCCGCATACGGTACCACCGAAACCAGCGAGGAACGTGGCGAGCGGATGGAAGTGACCCTTCCAAATCAGATATCCGCAAAAGACCAGAAGCGTCTCGTCAGGCACAGGAAGGCCGACAATACCCAACATAAGAAGCGCGAAGAGCCCAGGATATCCATAGCGTGAAATCCAGGAGAAGACGGCATCCATCGTTTAGCAGTCCAGAGAATAGCAGCAGACGATGTGCAGCGTTGAATGCGCTACGATTCCGGTATGGCGAAGCGAAAGGGACAGCTGTTCGAAGTCAAGTGTCCATCTTGCGGATCGAGTCTTCAGATCGATTCTGAAACGCAACTTGTGACTCATCATCGCGAACCGGAAAAAAAGCCGCTTATCGAGGATCTCCATAGCGCGGTGGAACAGCTAAAAGGGGAAGCCGAGCGCCGGAACGACGTTTTCGAAAAGAGCTTCGCGACTCACCTGAGCGGAGATAAAGTGCGCGAGAAACGCTTCGAAGAATTACTCCGCCAGGCGAAAGAAGATACCTCTGACAATCCGCCCAAACGGCCGTTCGATCTCGATTAGAGCGGCAATCCCCTAGTCAGCTTTACTATGGGCCTCGAAACCGACGGAACAGACCAATTTGTCGCGTTCGACAATTCACCCGGAGGTGACGCGAAATTCATTGACTGCTTCGGGTCGAAATTTGACTCCGAATCCTGGCCGCTGGGGCACCACGGCCAAACCGTTTCGAACTTCAAAAGTATCCTCTAACAAGTCACCGAGCCAGTCAAAGGACTCGATTGCGACGAGGTTAGGCTGCGTGGCGGCCAAGTGTATATCGTATTCACGATAGAAGTGCGGAGCGATTCGCAACAAACTGGACTCGGCAATCGCAGCCACAAGTCTCCATCCCGTGACACCACCAGCACGCATCAGATCCGGCTGCAGAATCGATATGGAACGAGATCTTGCCATGCGGCGAAAAGGATCTACCCCAAACTCCCGTTCACCCGCCGCAAGAGGAATATCCGTTGCCGCGGACAACCGTGCATAACTATCGACGTCGTTTCGTGGAAATGGCTCCTCAAACCAATCCAGGTGAAACTCTTCGATGCGGCGCACCAGACGAAGCGCGCGCTCGAGCGTGAGGCCCTGGTTAGCGTCCACCATCAGCTTTCGATCTGGTCCAAGCAGGCGGCGTACCTCCCGAATGCGCTCCACATCCCGGTCACATTGCAGGCTGCCGATCTTGATTTTCACGCCCGCGAATTCGCGAGCCATGTATCGTTTCACTTCTGCCTCGAGTTCGTCGTCGGAGTAGGATAGCCAACCGCCACTGCCGTAGACCGGGACAGCCGAATGTTGCCGCCCGAAGAGGACAGCCGCGGGCACTCCGAGACGGCAGGTTAAGAGATCCCAAAGGGCGACATCTATGGCTGATGTTCCCCACATAGCAAGACCCTCTGAGCCGATGTATTCTGTGGCGCGGAGATTCTGCTCATAGATCGCGCGGATGTCGTCGGCTGGGCAACCCAAGACATGACGCCTCAGTTCAAGGTCGATCACGCCCTTTAATAGGGACGGAGCGTAATCAAAAGAAAGCATGTACGAGTGACCGAAATAATCGGCCGCCCGGATTTCAACGATTATGATGTCCATGAACCGCAGCACATGAGTGGCGTCTGCGATTGGCGGAGATATAGGAACTCGCAGCCATTCGGTACGGATATCGTCGATTCTCATGAATGCCGCGGCGAGTAACGTTGCGAGTCATAAGCCTTGATCATGAGTTCGGATGCCTCGCGCCAGGTACGGCCATCCACTGGTGGAATTTCGCCTGGCCAAATGCTTACATATATGTAGGTCAAAGCGCCATTGCCGATATTTTGGACGTAGTGCTGCGCCTGTTTCGGCACGTAAGCAACCGCCGGCCCTTCGACCTCGGACATCTCGCCCCCAATGTGGACACGAGCGTTACCGCCAACAAAGAAATACATTTGCACGAAAGTGATGTGAGCATTTGGCGGCGTAGCGCGACCGGGTTCGATTGTTTCAAGCACCGCTTCAAAACAAGAGGTCTCGTTCCTCGGGATCAGCATTGTGTAAGGTTCCCGGCACACCAGAACTGCTCACCTTGCTCGATCGATTTACAGGTCACGTTTCCTCCTCGCGCGTTGGATATTCATCAGGGACCGGCAGGTCTCGCGTTTCATCAATCTGGTTGGGACGACGACTTCGGGAACTGGCCGTCCATTCGTTTTCAGTCTGGCGATCGCCATTTTGGCCAACTGTCTTCCGACCTCGCCCGTGTCGACCCGCACGGTCGTCAAAGCTGGAAATACCAGCTGTGGCTGCTGGTCATCGAATCCGATCAAACTAACGTCGCGAGGCACTTCGAGGCCCCGGCGGCGCAATCCCTCCCACGCCCCAAACGCCACGTCATCAGTACCGGCAAAGATAGCGCTGACGGGTACTTTCTGGTCGAGAATTTCCTGCACGCTCTTCAGGCCATTGGTGAATCTGTCATCTGACATCCCGAGCGTCTGGGCTATCGGCTGAAGCCGAGCTCTCTCCATTTCGCGCAAGTATGCCTCATACCTGCTCCGGTACCACGGAACTGAGATATCGCCGATATAGCAGATCCGCGTATGCCCGAGTTGGATGAGGTAACGAACAGCATCCGCTGCTCCGGCTTCATCATCAAAGCGGACCTGGTTTACAGGCTTGCGAGATCCTTCACTCACAAAATTGTTGGCAAGAAGAACGTAGGGGATGTCCCTGCTCTCAAGCGCCTCGCTGAAATTCTGGTAGTTTGTTCCGGCCAGCACAACTGAATCGGTCATCCCGTGACTCTGAAGCACTAAGGGCAGTATCAAGTCCGTAGCGCTGACATCCGGTGAATATTCAAAGCGCGTATACATCACGAAGTAGCCCGCCTTTTCGCAAAATTCCTGAACTCCCTGCAAGACGTGCGAGTGAAAAGGGTGCAGGAAATCGCGGTTACTGAGAATGAAAGAGACCAGAGCGGAAGAATTTTTTGCGAGGCTCCGTGCTCGAGCGTTTGGCCGGTACTTGAGATCCTCGGCAGCTCGGAGCACGCGGGAGCGCAGCTCTTCATCCACGTCCGGGTGATTGTTAACAACTCGTGACACCGTTCCCACGGCGACATTTGCACGAAGAGCTACGTCTTTAATCGTCGCAACAGTGCGGCGGCTTGATCTTCGGTTCGAAACGGTGAACCGCTTCATCACTCTATGCTGCGGCAAGAACAGCGGAAGAGTCAATTCAAATATCGGGACTTTTTGTGATGTTCCTAGCTCGATGGGCTAATCGGGGCGCGTCACTTTATTTCGAATGTCAGCCTCCCGCAGCCGCTGGAACAGTATAAGTTGTTCGTCCGCCGACTTAGCGTCGTTTTGCCGCCGGAAGATTTTGGCGAGAATATAATGCGGCTCCGGGTAAGTTGGGTCGAGTCGCGAAGCCTCAGTTAACTCCTGAACGGCTTCACTTCCACGGCCCTCTCTCTCCAAAACCTGACCCAACCGGAAATGCGAAACCGGGAAGCTGGGCTGTACGGAAACAGACTTCCGCAGAGCACTCTCGGCTTCGAGCAATCGCTCGGATCGTAGGTACAGAGTTCCCAAATTCAGGGAAGGCCAAGGCCAATGAAGCGACTGCGCATCGGTAAGCCGTATCGCATTCTTGTATGCGATGATCGCATCTTCGTTACGTCCAAGCCCTGCGTAACAGAGGCCGAGCTGATCGTAACCCTTTGCGAAGCCGGCTTCTGTTTCGATTGCTTCCTGTGCGTAGAATAGAGCCTGCTCGAGGTTCATCTTGCGGTACCTAATCCGCGACAGCCAATATGGATACACAGCCTTGTGAGGATCTGAGCGCTGAAGTTGTTCAAGTCGAGGAATCGCGAGATTGTCGCGTTCGAGGGAAATATATGACAAGGCTAATAAAAACTGACTTTGCTCGTTGAGCGGGCCGAGTGACTCGGCCTTCTTCAAAGCCACCACCACATTCAATTGCTTACCTTGCAGAAACAGAATGTTTGCGAGGGACAGGAGGAGTACCTGTGATTTCGGATTCTGCTCGGCTTCCGTCGCCAGAAGCGCTTCCGCCTGGGGATAGTCATACCGCCGGACTGCGGACGCCAAGAGTGATCGTTTCACCGAACTTATCGGAAGAGCGTTTAGCCAGACAGCACTTTGGGCCGGGGGTGGATCGTTCAGCTCCTGGCCAGAGCAAGCTCCGATACACACCGCCAGCAAGGCCATCGCGTCCCAGACATGGTCAAAAAAACGGTGCCGCATTTGACGGTCGCCTGGGACTTACGATAACGGGAGATTTGTTTTTAGTCAAGCCGTCCGGCGTTATAATACGCGTCAGTTTCTTCGCAAGCATGCCGGCCACGAGTTTTCTCATTCGGAGAGCTGCTATCGTCGTTGTTTCCATATGTTCCCTGACAGCGCGCGGCGAGGCGCGTATTGCTGCGCCAAATACTGAACCGAGCGAACAGTTCCTGTTCGACATCCAGCGCTCTATTCAAACGGGGGACCTTCAGAATGCACGCCGCGTAATAAAACACGCTTTCGATGTTTTACCGAGCGACCCCCGCTTATACAATTTCCTCGGCGTTATCGATGCGCAGCAGGAGAACTTCAGTGCCGCCGAAGCTGACTTTAAGCAAGCCCTCCGGGTTGCTCCACGTTTCGTCGGAGCGTACATGAATCTAGGTCGCCTTTACCAGACAGAGTCGGAAAGGAATAGTGCTTATTGCGAGAAAGCGTTGGATGTCTATAGCAGGATCTCCGCAATCGAGCCCGGCAATACGGAAGCCAGGTATCAGGCCGCGCTGCTGCTAAATCGACTCGGCAGGTTCGGCGCATCATTAGCACAGCTTTCACAAGTGCCCCGCCAAGAACAACGTGGGGCCGTTGTCTTATCGCTGCGATGCGCAGATGAAGCAGGGTTGGAGCACGAAGAGGCTACCCGAGCAGCGGCCAAAGAACTGCTAGAAGCGCCTGACCTGACAGAGACGAATGTTCTGCCGATTGTTCCAGCCCTGATAAAGAGTCATCAAGCCGCTTCGGCGGCGACGCTGCTGGAATTCCTCGTCAAGCGAGGTTCCACATCTGCGGCCGTAATGGAACAACTCGCTGCGTTATACGAAGAACAGCACAGGTTCGGCGACTCCCGGCGGATGCTCACCAGAGCGCTTGAAACACCAGATCAACCCTCGGCCGCTTTGCTGACGCATCTCGCAAGAGTTTCCTACAAGGCAGGCGACCTTGAAGGAACACTAGGCTATCTCGCGCACGCACGTGACCTGGAACCTGCGAACGCGGCGATTCGCTTTCTCTTTGGGCTAGCTTGCATCGAGCTTAAATTGCCCCCGGAGGCTGAGGCTTCCCTGCAGGAGGCCGTTCGTCTCGACCCTGGTAACGCCTACTACAGTTACGCTCTGGGCGCAGTTCAGTTGGAGCGGCACAATCCAGACGCAGCCATCCAGCATTTCATGATCTTTCGCAATTTGAAACAGCAAGATCCCAGAGGTGGTCTCGCCCTGGGTATCGCCTATTTCGATGCCGCTCAGAACGAAGCGGCGCGCAAGGAACTCCAATTCGCCGCAATCCACCCCCAAACGCGACCGGGGGCTCTTTTGTATCTCGGCCGGCTTGCTCTCCGAGAACAAAATACGGTCGAGGCATCCGCTGATCTCGAACGTGCCATTCAGGCCAATCCGGCAAGCGCGCAGGCCCACATCGAACTTGCAGGCGTGCAAATCCGGATTAAGGAATACCAAGCTGCTGAGCAGAATCTAAACGTGGCTCTTCGACTGGAACCTGACAATTATCAGGCCAATTCCAAACTTCTGCTTCTCTACAAACGAGTCGGCGATAGCCGTGCCGAGAAACACTCGCAACGCGTTGCGGCGTTGCGAGAAGCCGGCGAGGAGCGGGAACAGATGCTGTTGCGCTCACTCGACATTCGCCTCTACTGACACTAGCATCCGGAAGGACGACGACACCTTAATTGTAAGATGAACCGTTTCATGAACATACGTCTTGCATTACCAAAAAGGGCTTGACAGAGCTCGTTTTTCATGTCACATATGTCCACACGTAGTTGGTGATTCTTCGTGCAATCTTCTGCGGGCCGATGGGCACCGCTATAGTTATTGGGCCAATTACTCGAAACGGAGTTAAATGTCGTGACAATCTTGCACGTAAGTTCCACCCCTCTGTGCCGTCTCACACTGCGACAGTTCTTGGCTTGCGTCGTCTGCGCATGGCTCTGCAGCACGATGTGGGGTCAAGGTACAACAGCCTTGATCAGCGGTATGGTTAATGACCCATCCGGCGCGCCCGTTCCGAGTGCCGAACTGACCTTGCGCTCACTAAGCACCTCCGAGGTGGTCAAAGCGGTATCAGACTCGGATGGCTACTATACCTTCCCTGGTCTTGTGCCCGGGGTCTATGAGCTCAGAACTTCGGTAAAGGGCTTTCGCGAGTACATCCAGCGTGGAATCTCCGTAAATCTCGATCAACAAGTACGACTAAACATAGCCCTTGAACTTGGTACAACCTCCGAGGCGGTGGAAGTTTCTGCCAACGCCTCACCGCTGAATTATGAGTCCGGAGTGCAGAAAGGAACGATCCAACCGGGCACCCTGGAGGAATTGCCGCTGATTCTCGGCGGCCACACACGCAGTGCAGTTGCGTTCGCCCGCCTTCTGCCCGGTGTGACGACGGGCGGGGACGAGGATAAGCTGAACTTCAATACCCGGATCAATGGCGGAACGAACGAAACCGACGAGGCCCTGCTCGACGGAGTCTCCATCGTGGACGGTTCACTGGGACAGAACGGCATCGAACTGGCCGTAACAGGACACCCGATGTCGCCAGAATCCATCCAGGAAATAACGCTGCTGACTTCGAACTACGATGCGCAATTCGGTTACACATCCTCATCCGTGTTAACAGCGGTCACGAAAGCGGGTGGCAACAGCTTCCATGGGGCGCTTTACTACCTGATTCACAACACCGCTTTCAACGCGCGTCCTTTTGGAGTGGCGCAGCGGCCCAAGGATATCGAGAACGACTTTGGCGGCAACGTCGGAGGGCCAATCAAGGTGCCTATTCTTTCGTCCGGCCAAAAGAAGAGCTACTTTTTCACCAATTACGAGGCGTTTCGATTGCGGGGATCGACCAGTTCACCGCACTACACAGTCCCTACGGCCCAAGAGAGATCGGGAGACTTCAGTGACTGGCCGGCTCCGATATACGATCCTGCGACAACCAGAAACAACCCAAACTACAACGCGAATCTAGCCGTTGGCCCAAACAATCTCCCCGTGCTTCGCAGCCAATTCATGGGTTGCGACGGACATCATCCGAATGTGATCTGCGGGACGGACCCCCGCCTGGCTACCGGTGGAGCGGCAGCCTGGCTTAAGTACCTTCCGCAGCCGAACTTGCCTGGAGTTATTAACAACTACACGCCACCCACGCCGATCAGCAGCACCGTCAACGCCGATAGTACGGTACTCGATATCCGCGGCGACATGTACTGGCGTGAGTCAGACCACTTCGTTGCGACCGTGCATTATTTTGGGTCCTACGGCAACAATCAGCACGTTTTTCCAGTCGAGATCGACGCCAACAGCTATCGCGAGCCCAACTATGACTTCGCTAACCGCGGTAATTGGGACCACATATTCAGACCCAACCTCGTAAACACGTTCAACATCGGATATAACGACATTTCTTTCCGTCATCCGCTGCGTGGATGTTGGGCAGGCAGGGTTATTTCCGAAGATCCCGGGAGCCTTAAACAACGACCTGCCGCCTGTTCTGTCCTTCGAAAACTACGCCGGCATGGGATGCAATTCGGCCGGCGAAACGACGCGGCCGGCATGGCTCACAAACGATCGCGTGATGTGGGTGAAAGGTAAGCACACATTTTCTTTTGGCGGCGAATACCGCGCGCTCCAGGATAAAGAACGCAACGAAGGGAATGAGTCAGGCACGTACACGTACTCTGCTCTGAATACAGGACTGAGGGGAATTGAAAGTGGGAACGACTTTGCCAGTTTCCTGCTGGGTTATGTCGCCCAAGCCAACCTGTACGTCCCTACGCTGGCCACCCAATACATCCGTCAGAAATACATTGCCACTTACGTTAACGACAGCTGGAAGGTACTGCCGAAGATTACCTTGAATCTGGGCGTCCGTTGGGACATATCGACACCCACGAGGGAGAAATATAACAACTTCTCCTTCATTGATCCGTATCTGCCGAATCCGGGCGCCGGGAACTTGCCGGGATCTCTGGTGTTTGCCGGCAATGTGGCAGGCCAAGAGAATCCTGCAAGTTTCGGGAAACCATATCCGGACCGAACCAACATGAAAGAGTTTGCTCCTCGGATCGGATTCGCTTATGCAGTCAATCCGAAAACCGTGGTGCGGGGTGGATACGGCATTTTCTTCCAGCCTCTTAGCTACCCGGGTTGGAACTCAGGTGTGAGCGGAGGACGAGACGGATTCAACACGAACGTGGTTCTCAACAGCACCGACGGAGGAATTACTCCCGGAACAATGTTCAACGAAGGATTTCAGAACGCACAATACCAAGCTCCGCCCTTTTTTAACCTTGCGTTCGACAACGGGAAAACTCCAGGCGTATACCGGCAGTTCAATAACGGCCATCTACCTTACACACAGGCGTGGAACCTGACCGTGGAGCGGCAGTTTACCAGCAACTTTTATGTAAATGCAGCCTACGTGGGAAACAAGGGCACGCACCTCATCTCAGGAATCACTTCCCCGAACGTGCTTAACCCGAAGCCTGCTGTCGATGGGAAACGCGCTCTACGATCAGTTCCAGCCCGGTCAAACCACACTCGACGGAGTTGCCGCTCCGTATGCCGGCTGGGTTGATCAGTTAACCAATGGGCAATGCGCGCCGACTGTAGCACAAGCCTTGCTGCCCTTTCCCCAGTTCTGCGGGCTCCTTACTCCTAACAATGAAAACGCCGGCTTCTCGAGCTATAACTCGCTGCAGCTAAAGGCGGAGAAGCGCATGTCACACGGAGTCTGGTTACTGGCTTCCTATACCTGGAGTAAATTCATCAGCAGCGGCAGCGATCAGCAGTTCGGGGCAAGTTACGACCAATATGCCGGCCTGATCTCTCCCTACCAAAGGCAACGTAATAAGTCGCTGGACGCTCAGGATGTACCGCATACATTCTCATTCACCTCTGTCTACGCTCTTCCATTTGGCAGAGGTCAACGTTTTCTGGGCAGTGCAGACGGGTTTATGGGCAAGCTTGTTTCCGGCTGGCAAATCAACGCTGTTTATCGCATTCAATCGGGAACACCATACATTTTCAACTCGAGTCAGTGCAGTATCCCGGGCCAGTTTGGGATGGCCTGCTTACCCGCGGTGCTGCAGGGGCAAAATCCGTTTCTTACCAGCCCTAACGGTTACGATCCCAACAACGGTCCCCTGTTCAACCGGGCGGCTTTTCAAAATGGCGCCGATGGAGGAGTGTTCAGCTTCAACCCTGGAGACGGTCCCCGCACGAGCAATTTCAGACAACCGCGCTTCGAGAAACTCGATTTCGTCCTCGAAAAGAACATCAACATAACAGAACGGGTCAAATTCCAGGTTCGCGCCGAGTTCTTCAATATCTTTAACTGGCACTTCTTCACTCAGGGTACGACCTGGGGTCAAGGTCAGGCATTCGTTACTAATCTCGGCAGTCCTCTGTTCGGAACATGGACAGGTGCAGTTACGACACCGCGCAATATGCAGCTTGCAGGCAGAATCACTTTCTAATGACTAGATGCCGGCGCGTCTTTTTCACATTCCTCGTATGCGCCGCGCCGTTACTGGCGCAAACTGAGCCACGCTATCTGGAAGGGATCCTCAAAGAAGAGAGCTTATCGCCGGAAGTTGCGCTGTTCCAATTGCGACAATTCATTCTGCACAGGGTTGGCAAATTGCCTACCCCGAAGAGTGCCGCCGAGTGGACGGCAGAATCCGATCGCATTCGCCAACAGCTCGTAAACGATATCGTTTTTCATGGATGGCCGAAAGAATGGGTTGATGCCCCGCCAAAATTTGAGGACCTGGGAGTCACACCCGGCGACGGCTATCAAATTCGGAAGCTGCGATACGAAATCGTGCCAGGGTTCCAATCGACTGCCATCCTTTATGAGCCCTTGCACCTGAACGGCAAGGTACCGGCAATATTGAACGTAAATGGACACGTGGGTGCACCAGGCAAGTCCGTTGAATACAAGCAGAAGCGGTGTATTACATTCGCACGGAACGGAATTCTGGCATTGAATCTGGAGTGGCTCTCATTTGGCGAACTGGGAAACGAGTTCAACCAGCACTGGTATGGAGCTCATCTGGACCTAGTTGGTGCTAACGAACTGGGGCTTTTCTATTTGGCCATGCGGCGCGGTCTAGATTACCTCTACGATCATGCGAACACGGATCGGTCGCGCTTGGGCATGACGGGATTATCAGGAGGCGGCTGGCAAACCATCATTCTGAGCTCACTCGATGAACGAGTGAAAGTAGCAGTGCCGGTAGCCGGTTTCTCGTCTATCGTGCCGCGAGTAGAAGCAAAAGATTTTGGCGATATAGGAGATGTAGAGCAATCAGCAACCGATCTCTTTGAGGGTCGCGATTATACGTGGTTGGCCGCTTTAATGGCTCCGCGCCCAACGCTCTTGGCTTACAACGCTGAAGACGACTGCTGTTTTCGCGCCTCAATGGTGAAGCCTGGCGTCTTTGATTCGATTCGTCCTTTCTTTGCGCTTTATGGGAAAGAAGGCAACTTTGCCTGGCACGAGAATCGAGACCCCGGCACTCACAACTACCTCCTTGATAATCGGATGGCGGCCTACGATTTCTTCAGCCGGGAGTTCAAGCTTCCGCCGATCACGGAAGGCCCCGGGGTTGGCGCTGAGATCAAAAGCTACGACGACCTGGTCGTCGGCCTTCCCAAAGACAACCTGACCATCCTCGCCTTGGCACGGAGATTCGCAGACGACCTGAAGCGTGCGCCGGTTCCGTCGAATGCCTCAGCTCTCGCGACGGAACGGTCGAACTTAAAAGAAGTTGTACGCTACCGGCCTGTGAAAGTAGATCGCCTCTGGACTATCGGCATCACTAAACATCACGGAGTCGAAACGCGGGCGCATCTCTTCGCCATGACCGATGGTCTGATCACAGATGCTGTCTGGCTGAAGCCTATCGACAGCCAAGAAAAGGCACCCGCGACAATCGTTCTCGACGACAATGGGCGAGATGCCACTGCGAATCCGGTTACCGATCGCATAACCCGCGGAGAACAGGTTGTAGCCGCTGACCTTCCTTT
Organism: Terriglobia bacterium; assembly: GCA_963841675.1. Classification (GTDB taxonomy): domain Bacteria; phylum Acidobacteriota; class Terriglobia; order Bryobacterales; family Bryobacteraceae; genus Bog-105. The sequence continues at coordinate 304,517 of CAWJEH010000001.1, read as the reverse complement.
CTATGGAAAGCCATGGAAAGATGATTCCACTTGGCTTTTCGAGCAGATGATAAGTACGACTGGCGCGCGTCCCTTAGGGATCGAAGTCGCTCATCTGACCGAGCTTGCTCGCTGGCTAAAGCGCGCCGGTTCGCCCAGAGTACGTTTGGAGAGCAGTGGCAGGCGTACTCAAGTCGTTGCTCTCGTCGCAGCCGCTCTGGACCCCTCGCTGTTCTCTGAAGTGGCAGTTAGGAAAGGCATGCCTAGCCTGCGATATCTCGTGGACAAACCGGTGTCGTTTCAAGATGCAGCCGACCTTTTCTGCCTCGATCTCTACAAGGTCACTGACATTGATCGTCTGACCGCGCTGGCTGCGCCCACGGTGGTTAAGGAGCAGATCGACCAATAGCGCATGAAGTCGCCTGCGTCCGCGGTGTTGGTTTTGGTTGCGGCTGTGCTGCCGTGCCTTGCTGAAGGGAGTGCGGTGATCACAGCGCCCGATGCGACACCGCGCGAATTGTATGCCGCATCCAGGCTGAATGATGCTATCGCGAGGGCGAGGGTTAGGTTGCCCGCACATTCCCGCATTCTAGTCGGCACTCAAGCATCGTCATTGTTCGGCGCGTCCCCCCTTACGTTAGATCACGCGACTGAGGGATTCCGCCTTTTGCGCTCGGGCAACGATTGGCGGGTGATAGGTAGCGATCCATCAGGTGTTTTGTATGGCTGCTTAGAGCTGGCACGGCGCATAGAAGAGAACCAGCGGTTGCCATCGCAACTCGACGTGACGGATCGGCCGGTGATGAAGATTCGCGGTACCAACCTGTTCTGGATGAAGCAGGGTGAATATGACTGGGCCGTTACTCCTGATAATTTTCAGTGGTTCTTTGATAAAGCGCTCATGCTGGAATACCTGGATCAGCTTGTCGAGAACCGCTACAACACCATTTTCTTCTGGAATGGACACCCGTTTCCTTACTTCTTACCGTTGGGCAAGTACCCTGAGGCGCGGGCCTTGGGCGACCAGGAATTAAAACGCAACATCGATCAGTTGCAATGGTTCGCTCGTGAGGCGGATCGACGCGGTATCTGGACGGTGTTCCACTTTTACAACATCCACGTCTTGCCTGCATTTGCGAAAGCCCACGAGGCCGAGCGGGTCCATGTTCAGAATCCTGCTTCGACACGGCTACTCGAAGCTTACACCCGCTATTGCGTCCGAGAGTTCGTGAACTCGTATCCCAGCGTCGGCTTGATGGTAACAGCCGGTGAGGCTCTGCATATCAACTCGGAAGAATGGATACGAGACGCGATTATCGCCGGCATTAAAGAGACCGGGAAGCACCCGCCCCTCATTGTGCGGCAGTGGACATCGATCCTTATCGATTCCGCGACGTGATAAAGCCGAATTACGATCAGCTCTACACAATGATGAAACACAACACCGAGATGATCGTGAGCCCTTACCCAGATCCCCGCAATGCAACATGGATTTCCTTTGGGCAAAATCACATCATAAATGTGCACGAGAACGGAGATATCAAACCTTTTCGTTGGGGCTCCCCTGTCTTCATTCAGCAAATGGTAAGAATATGGAAATCGATGGATGTCGCGGGAATGCACCTCTACCCCGCGGTTTCATGGGATTGGCCACTATCTCTGGACCGTACGGAGCCTCGCCTCTCGACCATTGATCGCGATTGGATCTGGCTTGAGGAATTTGGACGATATTCCTGGAACCCTGAGCGTCCGGCCGCGGAGGAGGAGCGCTTCTGGACGGACCGGCTGGCGCGGCACTTCAGAAGTGCTGCTGCGGGAAGGGCGGTATACAACTACTACGTCAAAACTGGTCCCATCATGCCGGCCTTACAAAACGTCGTAAACGTCTTCAACATGAATTACCATCCTCTGGCTGTCAGCCAGGAGGGTCGTTGAACGGGATTTTGCATTCTGATCGCTGGGAGGATCTCGGCGATTACCTTGACAAGACCGCTCGACGACCTCACGCTCGAGCTATTTGAGAAGAGATTCGGGCCGGTAGGGACCGCATGCTGCAGCTTGACGCTGAAAGTACGAACCAATATTCAGCGCTCGATGAACTTGCCTCTAAGGCATACCTGCACGCGACTGATCTCGGCTACTACTATCGTTGGGAGACCGCTGACAAAGGTTTCGAAGAGGAGTTGGCCTTTTATCGCGGTCAGAAACAGATTTCGAGCCATGGCGCCGACCTGGTGTACCTGGGTCTGGACGGTCCCATGAATGATGCATCTCGAGTTTTTCATTGGCTCGTAGAGCAGGAACGAGAGAGAGCTGGATGGTCGGCGCAAAGCTATCATCTCGAATCGAATCTGTTTGCACACGCGAAGATCGCGATCGTGTATGACACGTTCGCTCCCGGTTTCGTCAAGTATCAGAAACAGATCGAGAACTGGGTCGCTAACGGCGGCAAGCTCCTGATATGGGACTCGATGGGCCTCGGAGGTACGGGAACACTTTTGGAAGGCATAACATTCGCCGAGAACGCGTCATGGCGGCCTGGGAGTCAGATCGCGTACCTGGTTGCTGATCACCCTCTCCTGGATTCTCTCTCAGGCTCAATGCTCAGCTTGGACCCGGGAGATACCTTATCGAGCACAATAGGGTGAAGTTGCATTCGCGCAGATGGGCAGATGGAATATCTCGGCCCGGCCGGACATGGAAGCGGTCCGGCAGAATCTGGCGAGGTCGGCTCTCGAACGGTTTGCGAAAAATCTGGTCCAGTGGGGCGAAGAGTCTCACGTAAGCGACGAGACCGAGAACAGTGGTTCGATTGCGATAAAAGCTAACTGAGACTCGTCGCATCACCGTCTAGTCTCGGTTAACCGTCCACCCGGTCTCCGGAGACTACTAGCAGAGCGACGATTCGGATGCCTTAGGGCGCCTACATATTTTCGCTACTCTCTCGAAGAGCACTGCGAGAACACCGGGAACCGTGACCTCGTTACCGACTGATCCGTCTAGCATTTGACACCGGGTAGCGCCCCCGATCCAACACGTAGGAGTGAGTAGAATCACTGGGCTCCTGCCGCCTGCTCGAGATTACCCGCGATCCGGAAGGAAATCGAGGAAGTCCAGTTCTGGTCAGAAATTAAGCCGCATCGTGAATTGAACAATCCGCTGCGCATCGATCGTGCTGTTCACCAGCCCGAAGTTCGTGTCGTAGGGTGCCGTATCAGGAATGTTAAGGATATGCCGGTTGAACGCGTTCAGCAGCTCCGCCTTAAACTGCAGGCTGGCAGATTCGAAGAGATGGAAATTTCGAATGATACTGAAATCCTCGTTGTAATAATTCGGACTTCTAGCGTCACCGTTGTTGCGAGGGTAATTACCCAGCACGTATGCACCGCCTCGCGCTTGCTGAACGGTCACGTTGCTGCCTTGGGCGATGGCCTCGGTATTAGGGTCGGCGAAGGCGCATCCTGCTTCGCCCAGATAGCTACAGACAGGGTTGAAGTAACGCTGAGTAAACGGATCGAAGGACCCATTTACGACGGAGGGGTTTAGCGGAGCGGCCGAGGCTCGGTTGAAGCGAATGCAGTTCTGCCAGTCTGGGATTCCGTTTGCACAGCCAAACGAGATGGGCGTTCCCGTCTGATAGCGAAGCACTCCGCCTATCTGCCAGCCGCCGAGGAGAGCCGATCCGACACCGTGATTCAGAAGATGTTTACCGCGGCCAAAGGGTAGTTCGTAGAGAAAGGCTCCCGTGAAGGTAAATGGAATATCCTGGCTGCTCAAGGCTTTCTCCTGAGTTAAGTTATCAGGATTCTGAACCTGGCTGATTCCACCGGTTGCCGTATTTGGAAGCAGGCTATCCGCGTCCGTAATCGTCTTCGACCAGGTGAAAGAAGCCTGCAAGCTAAGACCGGCACTGAAGCGCCGCTCGAGCGAGGCTTGTAATGCCTCGTACGTAGATTGACCGATGTTCTGCAGCACGTCCGTGTAGATGTAGTTGTACTGCGGATAGGGCCGAAGTGCTTGTGCCACGTTCACGGTGCTGCCCCAGTCATTGTAGAAACCGGCATAAGGGGCGCTGATTCCAAGGGAGTTATTAGAGACCGGCTGGTTCAATGCCTGCCCAAGCGCAAAGTACTGGGGCAGGATATTGTTCGAATTCATGATATTCGACCGCAGATTCTGCGAGCGCAATCCTACATATCCCACGCTTGCAACCATATCCTTCGAGACCTGTTCCTGTACCTGAAAACTCCAGCTTTGAATAATGCCAGGTTGCCCAAAGCGCGGTTGAATCCAGTCGGGCGTTCCGGTGTTTACCACTGAAGGATCTGTAATCGGAGCGGGTGGAAATGCAGGAAATCCGCTATTCCAGTTGAATGCCGGAGTAAAGCCGTTCGGACTCGAAAAATTCGGAGTTGCGGAGAATCCTTGCACCTGCGCGCCACCGAAATCGGTGTACTGCAGGGGCGAGTAAATCACGCCGTATCCGCCACGAATGACCATGCGGCCGCCGTTCGGATTGTAAGCGAAACCGAGACGGGGGCCGAGGTCGTGCCACTTGAGGTCAGCCCACCGCGGATTACAGCCGTTGCAGGTATTCGCGAAGACCATTGCGCCGGGCCGGTTACCCGCCGCCGGATTCGGCGCGTTCGGACTGAAATTAGAGGTATCGTTATGAGATTCTATTCGGGGTACGTCTACATCCCATCGCAAACCTACGTTTAGAGTCAGATGCGGAGTGACCTTCCAATCGTCTTGAGCGAAGGCTCCATAGTATTGAAAGGTCCAGCGCGGAACGTGGGCCTGGATGGTAGCATTGCCATTGTCCACCGTTCCGAGCAAGAAGCTGGCGATCGAGTTGCCGCTTTGGCCGCTCAGCGCCTGGGTCGCCGCGGTTTCGGCGCGGGCGAAATTATAGACGCCGGTATCCGTGTCGAATCCATACGTTCCGTAGAGCTGGTTGCGGAAATCAAAGCCAAATGTGAGGTTGTGATTTCCCTTGATCCAGGTGATATTGTTGTTGAAACGCTCGCCGTTGTCTACATTGGCGTCGTCATTGGCTCGGCTCAGCGCTGGAACTCCCTCGCCGATATTGACGATCGGGAACTCCGTGCCCGCGAGCCCGGTGATGCCTAGCTTAGATGCCCAATCGAATTTGCCGGCGACTGCCTGTAACGCACCGGTTGTGTAGTTTTGACTGTTCGTGCGGTTATAACCGATGTTGAGGTGATTCACTAAAGTCGGGGAGAAGATGTAATCCCAACCGGCTCGCCCATAATGCGTGATGAAACTTTGATTCCAGCCGTTCGGATCGATTGGCGGCGGAAGAGTATAAGTTCCAGACGTATAACGTTCGTTGTCACGCGTATCGTACATGGCGAAGAATTTACTTTTGTCGGAAATCTGTTGGTCGATTCGAATTGTATAGGTTGTGTTGTACAGCGGCGTGTTACTCGAGAGAGCATAATTGATAACGCCAGGCTGATCAGAGATGTTGGGCGCGGGCAGGTAATTCAGAAAATTTCTGGTAACTGGAGAAATTCGTGAAGCAGGAATCTTGTTACCCGGAAATGCTGCCCGGCAAGGCAGCCCATTCAATCCAGTTGTGGTTGAGTTGGGATCGAAAATCTCGCCTTGATAAATCGGCTGACCCGTACATGGATTGGTTCCCAGCACGTCCGATGTGTTCAATACTCCTGAGAAATCTCCCGATCGTTGGGCCGTCGTGGGCAGGATGCTTGTATTGGTGCCGCCAATGCTTTGCCGGTACTGCTCCCAGTTGAAGAAGAAGAACGTTTTGTTTCGGCCGTCGTAAATTTTCGGAATCCAGACAGGACCACCCAGGTTCGTTCCGTAATCATTCTTTTTGTCGATCGGCCTCGCGTATTGCGAACGGCACCCAGGTTGTGGCGTACAACTCGCCGCATACCCGTTGTTGAACCACGAATTTGCGTTTAGATCTTCATTCTGCAGAATGTCGTAGGCAGTGCCGTGGAATTGATTACTTCCTGACTTGGTCCCGAATACCTCGACAGCGCCGGTCGTTCGTCCGTACATCGCGGGCATCGTGGACGTGATGACGCGAAACTCCGAGATGGCCTCTACAGAGGGCGCAGCTTCATCGAAGGATGAACCATTCTCTGTTCTGAGGATACTTGCTCCGTCGAGTAAAACTTCATTTCCAAAATTCTGCCCCCCACCCAATTTGGAGATGAACACGCCATTCGAACTACCGGCTGTTCCCGGTCCGGTTGTACCGGGGGCCAAGAAAGCGAAGGCCTCCGGAGACCGCAGCGCGCCGACGCCGCCGAGCGCCAGCGGAAGCTCGACCACTTGTCGCGTGGTGACGACAGTTCCTATATCTGAACTCTGGGTCTGTATAGTGGTCGCATCTGCCTGCACTGTGACTGATTGCTCGGCCTTCCCAACGTTCATGGTGATTTTGATTGCCGTGGTCGTGCTGATCGCGACATTCACCCCGGATTGTGTCACCGAGCTAAACCCAGGCTGCTTTACGGTGACATCGTACAAACCGATAGGAATAGACGGAAACCGGAATCCGCCGCCGGGGCCGGTTACGGTTGTTAATGTCGTCCCGGTCGCCTCGGCTTTGCCTGTTACTTGAGCACCCTCAATGGCTGCACCGCTTTGATCGATGACAGTTCCTGTCAGAATGCCCTCATTCGTCTGGGCAATCAGATGCACTGACGGGAAGATATTAAATGCGAATAACGCAAACAGAAACTTCTGATACGGCTTCAAGACCCGCTCCCAAAATCGACTCGGATTCAGACGCTTGCCTGGATTATAGATCCGCTTGCAAGACTTTATTGAAAGAATTCTTGCTCGAAAGACTTCGAGGTAATCTGCAGCTATTAGCTTTCCGTTGGCTTTCTTTTTGCCCGCGTGCCGCAGCTATTCACGTGACGCTTTGTCTTCTAATTGCCTCTGCAGCGCAAAACGGAGCAGATCAAAGCGCTCGGGACGTCGAACGCAGAATCAAGCTCGGTGACCTCAACGGCGCGCGGCAACAGTGCGAAGAAGACCTTCGGCTTTATCCTCGGAGTGCGGAGCTTTGGAATCTGCTGGGCATTGCTGACAGTGAATTAGGGAACGCTCCGAGCGCGCAAAGAGCATTTGAGCAGGGCTTGCAGATCGCTCCGAATTCCCTTTCGCTGAATGAAAATCTCGGTCTGTTATTTTTCCGGCAGCTTGACTACGCCCACGCCAAAAAGAATCTTGCCCGTGCGGTGCAGCTCGGAAGCGGGAAGCCCGGAGTGCTCTTTAGCCTCGCGGCTTCCAGGCTGCGCACTGGCGAGCCCGCACAAGCACTTCGTGACCTGAACTCCCTGCAACCAGCCCTGTCGGGAGTGCCAGATTACTGGGATGAACGAGGACGCGCCGAGCTTTCCGCAAGCCCGATGGAGGCGGAACAGAGCTTTGCGCGCGCACTGGCGCTTTCACCGCACGATATAGCGGCGCTCAACGGTGCGGCAACCGCCGCTGAAAGGCAACATCTCGACGAGAAGGCTTTGGCCTATTTGATACGGTGTCGCTCCGCTGCGCCGGATGACATTCCGACGCTGGTTCACTTTGCAGATGTTTGCATCCGCCGCGACCTGGGGCCGGACGCGATCGCGGCACTTGAGCACGCTCAGCGTCTCGATCCGGCCAACTTTTCGGTGCTCTACCTTCTTGCGAGAGCCAATATCTCCGTGGAGAACTGGCAAAAAGCATACGATCTCTTCAGCCAGTTCTCCAAACGCTATCCAGATTTTGGACCTACTTATTACGCGCTCGGGTGGATCGATATCAGATTGAATCGCACGGATGATGCGCGGCGCCAGCTCGAACATTGTCTTCAGCTGGATCCCGGTTTGACCGCTGCGCGTTATGAGCTCGCGCAGCTTGAATACGACGACGGGAAAATGGAGACGGCGAAAAAGCTGCTTGCAACCGTTCTGCGCCAAAACCCGCAACATGCCAGAGCCAATATGACTATGGGCGAAATCTTCATGCGCGAAGGCAATTTCGCAGCGTCTCGGAAGCTTCTAGAATCCGCTATCCGCCAAGATCCGAAGCTCGCGGCGGCACACTACAAGCTAGCTGTTTTGCTGCTCCGTGAACACAAGCCACAGCAAGCGGACCGTGAGAAGCAAGTCGCCGCCCAGCTCAATCAGGAAGCCAATCGCGCCAGCAGAACCCAGCTCCGTCTGGTTTTGCCGGAACCGAAATAGCATGGCCGGCACAACATCCCGCACTGGGGTAGCTCAGATGGTTGAGCGTCGACATCGAGGCAAAGAGTCTGGGAAACTCACAGAGTCGCCCGGGCTAAGTTCGTCTCAATGGAAAGCGCGCTTAGAGCCGCTCGACACTTGGGCGACGACTCGGCCGGAGCCTGCCATCGAGACGATCTCTTTCAGAATGGTTCGATCGCCCGTGCGGTCTTCTCGGCCGCCCACCATGACGAGCGTTCCTTTTCGAGTACCCCTGCCTAGCGTGCCTCAACGAGTTGTGATTCGATGTCTTCGCTGCGCCCGGCGCGGGGCTGGCGCTCTGTCAAATCGAAGTGGTCACCGGCCGCTAAGACGTGAAGCGTTGCATTGAATACAGAGATAATCTTCTGGTCTTGCTGGCCAGAGTCAGAATGCGTGACGTGCCGCCCGTCGAGGATGTACACCGCGCTCGATCCCAGGACGGCTGCTTCCGAATGACCGCGGGGCACCAATGCTGTGTCTTCATCAATGCCGATACCGAGGAGGCGCGGGTTCCGTGCGACGGGCCCAAAAGGCGACCGATGCGCCCACGCTCGGCAAGGTGCTGATCGATAATGACCCCCGAGATCAGACCCAATCCGGGTGCGAGACGGAGCGATTCGTCGCCGCACGGAGACGATTCGCTCTCACCAGCCGAGAGCATGACCTCCGCCATGACGGAAGCTCCAGACGACGTGCCTGCAATGAGCGCACCTCGGGTGTAGAGCTCGCGCATGCGGTCACGTAGCGGCGTTCCCCCGAACTTACCCATGATTTTCATCTGATCGCCGCCGGCGAAGAAGACGATGGTGTTTTCATCCAGCAGCGCGGCACGTTCTTCACCTATCAATTCTTCGCGGCTGCGTGCATCAAGTAGTTCGATATGGCGGACACCAAGGTCGGCGAAGGTGGCGCGGCATTGTTCCCACTGCTCCTGGGGCTCTTCGCTCACGATGGTGATCACCACAATTTTCCCGCGAGTGGCACGTTTGGCGATTAACTCGAGGATGGGTCGGCTGCCTTCCTTCTGTTCGTGCCCACCAATGACAATGAGGGTGCCTGCCGGGCTGCATGGTGTTGCGTCCCGTTGCGGGTCGGTTTCAGGTTGTCTACCTTTTGTTTCCATAGAGCTCGACCTTTCGATTGCTTTCCTCCAGGAAGCTTTCGCGAAAATTCAGCGCGCCGTTCACGACAAAGCGGCGGCCTTTGGCAATGACTTCGCCTATTTCGAGGGTTTCCTTTTCGAGGACCACGATATCGGCATCGCTGGTTTCCGCGATGCGGCCTTTGGCTTGCAGTTTCAGAACGCACAATGGGATCGGCAGCGATCTCAGTCAGAGGCTTCTCGTGATTTTGCTTCTGTCTTCCCGGCCTTGCCGCAGACGGCGGATGTAACAGTCGGTTGGACCTATGAATATGCCGACCAAATCAACGGATTCGGAAACTTGAACGGTTGGTATGGATCGGTCTGACATTCGAGCATGAGAGTTACTGGGGCGGCTTTAAGGGTATCCGTATGAACAACCACGTCTGGCTTGGAGGTGTCGCCTGGAAATTGGCGAGCAATGAACGGAAGGTTGTGCCCCTCGTGCAGCCCTTAGTCGGCGACACGCGGAACAGTTATGCGGGTACCATCCAGCACAGTTTCACATTTCAGCTTGCTGGAGATCAAGCGGAAGGGACCTCTATCGCTCGAACTTGTGCCTGCCGAGTACGTCCTGCTTACATCAGGCCGGAACACCTATCAACAGTTTCTCTACGGCCGCGGGCCTGCAGTTTTCGTTCGGCAAATAGGTTCGCAGACGAAGTGTACAGTCCGGAGGTGGCCGCCGCCAATGTTTCAGAATCATGGTCGCCGCGCAGCGTCGCTGAAAAGAGTTTCGCCCCTATCACTTCCAGTCAGTGCAACACGTATCGGAACCTGGTTATCTCCCGTGTTGCTGCGTGCTGGCTCCCCGCTAATCGAAGTGGATGCTTCCTGCGGAATCGACACAGGTCTCGGTGTCCCGGTGAGTTCGCCTGCGCACTGCCCAGAAGGAGAGGAAGGTTTGCGAGCAGAAGAGCAACTATTCCGCACATCGACAGAGCACACGCCTGACTACGCTTTCATCCTCCGTACATAAAGATGGGTCGCGTTTCTGGAGCAACGGTAACATGCGATTTATCCGTCACGCTGTCGGCGAGCTGAAGGGCTACAGCAAGATCCTGCGCGACTTGACGGCGGAAAAACACGGTAAGGAACGGCTGCAGAGAAGCGGCGGGCATCGCAGTGGTCGCAAGCATGCACACAAGAAGGAACTTGATAAGATGGCGGCCGTTGCGAAACAAGATCGCGACAGCGATACAGCTAGTTCGTCAGCCCTTGATGACGGCTAACGGCCTCAGGCGCGCTACCTTCCTCGCCAATCCGGTGTTGTGAACGACCTCGATCACTTCATCGACATCTTTGTACGCTTCAGGCAGTTCTTCCAGAATGCCGTCACGAGATTCACTCCGGACCAGGATGCCGTTTTGTTCCAGCCTTCGACGTTCCTCCTGAACGTTTTTTCCTTTGCGCACTGCGGTGCGGCTCAACAGCCGACCCGCACCGTGGCAGACACTACCGAAGCTCTCCGCCATTGCCCCCGGCTGGCCCACCAAAACCCACGAAGCGGTCCCCATGCTACCGGGCACGAACACTGGTTGACCTATTTCCGAGTAGACAGCCGGCAACTCAGGGTGGCCGGGCGGAAAGGCTCGAGTTGCGCCTTTCCGATGCACCAGTACGCGCCGGTTCTTTCCATTGACGACGTGCGTTTCCTGTTTCGCGATATTGTGGCACACATCGTAGATGAGTTGGAGGCGAACGTTGTTGTCGAACACACGGCGGAAGGCTCCCCGCAAAAAGTGCAGAATGCCTTGCCGGTTCGCCCAGGCAAAATTCGCCGCTCCCGCCATTGCGCTGAGGTATGACTGTCCTTCGGGCGATCGAATGGGTGCGCAGGCGAGCTGCCTATCGGGCAGCGTGATGCCGTAATTCGGCATGACCTGGTTCATGAGCGCAACGTAATCGGTGCAGACCTGATGACCGAGACCGCGAGACCCGGAGTGAACGAGAACGACAACCTGATCTTTGTCGATACCCATCGCAGTTGCGGCAGGTACGTCATGCACTCGATCTACGTACTGGATTTCGAGAAAATGATTGCCGCTGCCGAGTGTGGCGAGTTGCGGAGCGCCCCGTTCCTTTGCACGATCGGAAACTTTGTTGGGAACAGACTCCTTCATTTCTCCGGACGCTTCGGCGCGCTCGACATCCCCCTCCTCCGCATAGCCGTTTTGCGCCATCCATGCGGCACCGTGTCGCAGCACCTGATCGATGTCGCCACGCTTCAGCTTGAGGCGGCCTTCCGTTCCCGTTCCACACGGCACGTCGCGAAAGACCTGATCGAGCAGCTGCTTCAAACGACCCGTCACATCCGCCCGCGTCAGTGACGTGCGAACAAGCCGGACACCACAATTGATATCGAAGCCGACGCCGCCGGGAGACACGACGCCGTGTTCGATGTCCGTGGCGGCGACTCCTCCGATCGGGAAGCCGTACCCCTGATGGATGTCGGGCATCGCGAGGCTCAGCCCAACAATACCCGGAAGGGTTGCGACATTGGCGGCCTGGACTAAGGAGCCATCTTTCGAAAGGTGCGCGATCAATTTCGGACTCGAGAATACGAGCACGCCAGTCCGCATGCCGGGCATCTGATCGCTTGAGATTCGATACCGATACTCATCGATGGATTCGAGTGTCAACTCAGACATCCACGTATATCTCCGCAGTCCAGCCATCCTCCGATTCGAACATTCGGAGTTGATGATATGTCACGGCTTTCACCAGAACACGTGTGGGGTGGCGCTGAGAATCGAGCTTCTCGCCGTGACAGACTGCATTTACCTGGTAGCCGTCGATCTCGATCTCCATCCAAGAGAAGACGACGCGTTTCGCGTCCACAAAGTAGAGAACCTCATTCAGCCAATTTACGAGGAGCGACTCAAGGTCGATACCTTCCGCCGAGAGGTGCCAGATCTGTGCGTCCCGCGCGTGCGAAGCATCAAGAATAATGGAGATCAAAGCCTCCGCGCAAGTTGCGAACAGTTCGGCAAGCGTCCGGCCACGAGCGCGAAACCCAACATCAGCAGGGTGTTCGAGTAGTTCGAAGTTTTGCACTCCTGATATTGGAATACGCCAGACGCAATTGGGTTACTGGCTATCGGCATTTACCCGCATGCCGTTTCGGCACCCGCTTCTCAGATGTTCAGTCCGCGGGCTCGCCAAAAGTCGATGATAATAGGAGCGATTACGGGGGCAGAGTTATAGTTCAACGCGTGCCCGGCATTCGGAATTACTCGCACTTGCGCAGCCGGCATCGCACGCCCCAGAGCTTCGACCCAGGCCTGAGACACGATCGGATCCTTTTCGCCTCTGAGGTCTTGATTGTACGGAACGGCCCGTTGCTCAGATAGTCGTATGCTTGCAACGGCACCAGGGATGGCGGTTCCACGAATTGATCCCGCAGCAAGCGGCCGACATGAGATAGCCGTGTGAGTGCGAATTGGTCCATCGTCGGCCCAAGAAGTGCGAGCCCCCGAACGAGTGCCGGCTCGAGGTGGGCCAACTCCACCAGGACCTGACAGCCCATAGAGTTTCCTATACAAAAGACGGTTGGGCCAACCTCCACCGAACGACGCCAATCTCGAAGGTATTCAGCCAGTTCGGCCACATCGGGGACCCCCTTGGTGTGTTGCTCCTCCCGAACCCCGGCAGATCCGGGACGAAGACGGGAAATTGCCTGGCCAGTTCACAAGCAAGCGGCGTCATGTAGCGGCTTGAGACACCAAGGCCATGGACAAGGATGATTGGGCTTTCCGCCGGCGTGGATTCCACCGATGGAGTGCCCGATGAGCGCCGCCTGTTCTATTGCGAGGCGTGACAGGACTTCAGCAAGCCAAGCCGGCGATTGCGCAATCGAAAACGCCCTCGCGTATCTGCGCATCGAACCGAATCCCGGGAGATCGAGTAGTATGACCCGGTGATTCCGACTGAATGCTGGAACATTTCGCATCCCAGGTGCTGGAGGCCGACAAGCCGTGGATCAGGACTATCGGCAAACCATTTCCGGGTCGCCATCACACGCACTGGATGGCCTGATACCTGAAGCGTCAGCGTTTCCCGGAGCGAAGATGCCTTAATGCTGCTATTGGGTCACACCCGCCATTTTTCGAAGACGATCGTTCGCGAAATACTGAGCCTGCCCTTCTTCGATGGCCCGCAGAACGAGGCCAGCCACAAATTCAGGCTTGTCGCCCTCCGCGTAATTGGAGGACGGTCCTCCGCCGGCCGGATTGCCCATCCTGTTCTTGCCGAAGTTCGTCGCCGTGATGAATGGGTAGATTTCACTGACGACGATGCGGTCCTTTTCAAGCTCGGCGCGTGCCGTCAGGCTGAAGCCAAGAAGGGCGCGCTTCGAAGACGAGTAAACGCTATATTGCGGAACAGTCATAAACGCAGTTCCCGAGTTTATGTTTACGATGCTTCCGCTGCCTTGGGCTCGCATCAGCGGAATCACAGCCTGCATCGCGACAATCGGCCCCAACACGTTGAGATGGAAGATTTCGTCAAAGAGCACGGGATCGATCTCCTCTACGGCGGCTGCATAGCTGCGCCCTGCATTGTTTACGAGACCATCGATGCGGTCGTAATGCCGGTGCACGGCACCTATAGCTTCCCGTACCCGATCGAACTGCGTGATGTCCACGGTGACAGGCAAGCTGCCTGGAAGCTGCTGCGCCAATTCTTCCAGCGCGTCGGTGCCGCGAGCGAGCAGAGCGACTTTCGCGCCGCGATCAGCCAGGGCGATCGCCGTCGAGCGCCCGATCCCGGACGAAGCGCCCGTGACAATGAAAACACCATCTTTGATTTGCATCGTTCGATCCTCCTATTTCAATTCGATGGATATCCACCAATCAACGACCTACTCTCGCTCGGCCGGCTGATGCGACATCGGTCTCAGTTTCGTGATAGTGCATTTGTTCGAGATCGGCGATTAATCCGGGTCCGGTCGGGCGCCACGCCAGCCGTTCCTGCGTGAGCACGCCTGAGGCCGGAAGGTCTCGACCGGCGAAGGCGGCGAGCCATCCGAAATGCGCTGGAGCCTCTTCCGGCGATACGGAGATGACCGGCACCTTCAGGCCTCGGCCTATGACTTCAGCAATCTCGCGCATGGGCACTCCTTCCTCTGCCACTGCATGATATGTCGCATTTGCTTCCAACTTCTCCAGTGCGAGCCTGTAGAGACGGGCCGCATCGAGGACATGCACCGCCGGCCAGCGGTTGTGTCCATCGCCCACATAGGCCGATACGCCCTTCTGGCGAGCCAGTTCGATTGCGTAAGTGACGAGCCCTTGCTTGACGGTGTTGTGAACCTGAGGGAGGCGCACCACCCCCACGCGCACGCCCTTTGCCGCGACGGAAGCAGCGGCCTGCTCCGAAGCCACCCGTGGAATCGCGTGCGAACTTTCGGGATTGTCCCGTTCTTTTGCAGGTTGGCCCGGCGTGCCGTTCGCGATAGCGGTCCCGGAAGTAACGAGCAATGGCCGATCGGAGCCCGCCAGTGCCGAGCCCAACGCCTCTATAGCGTGCCTGTCTACCTCGCAAACCTCCTGGAACTTCGAAAAATCGTGAGTGAAGGCCGTATGGATTACGCCGTCCGAGACAGCCGCCCCTTTGCGCAGACTCTCGAGATCGTTAAGATCGCCGCGATGCACCTGGGCGCCCGCGGCCGTAAGCGACTCGGCGCCCGCCTCCGACCGCGTGAGGCCCAGAACCTGATGGCCCGCGTCAATCAGTTCTGGAACGATCGCGGAACCGATGAAGCCTGTGGCTCCGGTAACAAAAATACGCATACTTCTTCTCCTTCCGGCCCGATCGAGGCACGTACCCGGCGATATTGACGAGCCGTGACCAACTTGCTATAAACGGAGTTAGTCTCCGTATAGCTTCTAGATTATCGGAGACATCCTCCGGGTGCAAGAATTTCTTGATGGCCACGAAAGCTCCTGAATTCAGAGACAGAAAGCCGCGCGCCGATGCGCAACGTAATCGAGAGCGCATTCTCGAAGTGGCGAAGCAGGCATTCACCCGATCTGGAGCAAATGCCAGCCTGGACGATATTGCGAAAGAGGCAGGTTTCGGTCCGGGAACCTTATATAGACACTTCCCCACGCGTGATGATCTTCTCGAGGCGGTCTATCGGACGGAGGTAGAAAAGCTGGCCGCGGTAGAGCGAAAATTCGCTGAGACGATGCCGCCAATGGAAGCCTTGCGAGCTTGGATGTTGTTGTTTGTTGATTACATCGCGACGAAGAAGATCATCGCCCCCGCCCTGAATACCCCGATTGGAGGCCAACCGAAGGTGGTAGAAGCTTCCTACGCTCCGATCCATGACGCTATGCGAGCACTCGTCAAGCGTGCGATTAAGAGTGGCGAGGTGCGCAAAGGCGTCGACCCTATCGATTTACTTCGCGCCCTTGTCGGCGTCGCATATCTGGAATCAAGTCCTGACTGGCAGCAAAGCGCCAGGCGTTTAGTGGACATACTCATCACCGGTTCGCGCGCAGGCAGATAGCCCGGCCATCGGAATCTTTTGCGAAACAACTCATTGGATCTCAATTAACGCAGCGAGTCGCCACGGGTTACCAAAATCTCGCGCAGAATCGTCACAATAAACGGATCGCGATCGTGAATCAGATAGCCTTTGCCTGTCAGGATTCCGCCCTCCGCTTCGCTGGTCTTTCCAGATTTGCCTGTTTGAGTTGTTTTCACCGAGAAAAAAGGAGTGTCGTCGCTGTCACGAAGGGCATCTCACCGTCTTCTTTTCAACAACAGCGCCCAGTCATTTCGATCTGGCGCTTCCGGAGAAGTCCATGAAGGGCCTTCGGCAGCAGACAATGGCACTCTATCGCCGCTGAGAGCGGAGACCCAGGTCGCATCATAACTGCCTGGCTCAAGCTTCACAGTTACGTTACCGGCTTTGGGCAGATAAACCGCGTATGTCCTGCCGGGCTCGGCAAGACAATAATTCCCATTGCTTACCAACTCATCGTGGGGCTCGGTTTTCCACCACTCGAAACTCGTAATGAAGTCCACCATGTGGCCGTATCCGAGAAACATAGTCATGGTGTCGTCGCCGCGGCCATTCATCCAACCGCCACCCGTATCAGGATAAATATTCGTACCCCGCCGGCACGTCTCGCCTGCCGTTTGGTAACCGCCGGCCATCACGATATCCCAAGCGGTTCGGCGCAATGCGTCCGCCGAGTCAGATCCGGGCTCCGCCCACAATGGATAATGATCTTCGTACCCGTATTCTTCGTTGGTCTGTGGAATGATCCTGCCGGCGTTCTTCTGCAGTTCGCGGGAGGCCAGTATCAGCGCGTGCTGCTGGCGTGACCAATCCTGATAGGAAGTAAAACCAAACCAGTCAGAACCGCGGTCCTGGTGAATGGTTTTTACCGGATGACTGGTAGCCAGGTGCTGGTAAGGATCCCACTGTTCTACCAGCGTGCCCGCTTCATGGACCCACTTGTCATCGCGATATCCTTCCATATCATCGCCGAGATCCCAGGTGACGTTGGAGAAAGCACTGAATCGAGAGACGGCGTAGTGCAGAAACCGCCGTTCGTCTTCGCTTCCTGCTGCCGGATGAACTTTGTTGTCGTTCATGTCGAAAACCACTGAGATAATCACATCGCGGTCGCGAGCATAGGCGAGCATGCGCTCAAATTTCTGCCAGAGAGGTATATAGAATCTTGTGTAATCGAAACCGGGATGGCTGAAGTCGTTCGGACGTTCTGCGACCCAGGCGGTCGGTAAGTTCGAGTAGTTATTGCCCGTCATCACCGGCTCACCAAAGTAGAGATTGCTTCTACCGGCAACGGTCACGCGGATTCGGTTCACCTTTAACCGGTGGAGGCGGTCGATGCTGTTGCGGATAATGCGCTCGTCTTTCCAGCCCGTAAGCCAGTAAGCGGTCGTTCCATTAAAAAAGTAGTGTTCGCCGTTTCCCTCCCAGATGAAATGCCAGCGGTACTGCGGATCGATCCGAATGGGTCCCTTTCGATGCCCGTCGCTAGCATGGAAGCTGCCGCTGAAATCTTTCTGCAGAGGTCCCTGCCGGTATGTGATGGCGTACTTATAGTCACCGGCAGTCGGAGGCGTGAACCGAATTTTATAAACCGAACCGTCGGACGAGTCACAAAATCCGTCGATGTGCCATTCCCTGCCGCCGGTTGTGGGCGAGAAGGTTCCGATTACCGAGGCATCGGTGAATGGGTTGCGGACGTCAGGATTGGAGACGTTGATCGTGACCTCCACAAAGTCATACGCTTCGACTGAAGATGCCGTCGGCGCAAACGACACGTCAGGCGGAGCAGCCAACGCGAATGACGAAACTGATGTTAGTAAGCCGAGAACGAGACGCAAAGCCTTAAGCAAGTTGCCCTCCATCGACAAAGAGCAGGACGCCATTTACGTAATCGGCATCGGCCGATGCCAGGAAGAGAGCCGGTCCTGCTACGTCGTCTGGCGTACCGAGGCGGCCGAGCGGTATGAGCCGTCCTTCCGCGTCATATTTCTTCATAAACTCAGGATTCCTCAAAACGGGTTCGGTCAGGCGGGTTTTGATAAACCCGGGGCCAACAGCATTAGAGTTAATCCCATAAGGCCCTAATTCGCGCGCTAGAGTTTTCGCAAGCAGATACAAACCGGCCTTCGAAGCATTGTAGTGCCCTAACTGAGCTTCGGCATCCCAACAGTTTGTGGAACCCATAAAAACCAACTTGCCGTGGCCACGGCCGATCATGTGTGGGGCGAGAGCTCGGGATACGAGAAATGCTCCGCGGAGATTAGTGTCCATCGTGTCGTCCCAGGTCTGTTCGCTTATTTGGAGGAACGGAACCGAGGGTGCGATGCCCGCTACATACATGAGAACGTCTATCCGATCGCGCCAGGCAACGGCTTTCGTCACCATATCCCGAACCTGCTGGGAATCACGAACGTCACAATAGACGGAGCACGCGCTTAGATGCTCGTGGCACATCTCGTCTACGGTCTCGTCGATTCTTCGACAATCAATATCAGAAATGACGACGTGAGCGCCTTCCCGAGCCAATCTCAATGCAATCGCCTTCCCGATCCCTTGCGCTCCTCCGACGACCAGCGCAACGCGATCTCGAAAGCGTGCATGTCCGTTCAGCTCGCCATTGTGCATAAATCCTCGAACATGTAAGCATAGCCGCGGAGCCGGGCGGATTCTGTTGCCATCTCACGATTTTTTGTTGCCGCAGCAGGTTAGGAATCAAGATAAACCGCAAGGGGCAAGAATCGTAGGATTACAAGAATTTTACCGGTCCCGCTGACTATTCGGAACGTCCCAGGCAGGTTACAATTCTTAAACTCTGGAAAAAACGCGCGAGGAGGTTCAGTCGTAAATCGAGTTATGATATTCCCGAACCAAGCTCTCGGTGACGTCTGCCGTAGCAGGACGGCCCCCGCTCACGAGCAGCGATTTAACCGGGGCCGTCCCACCCGCTCCTGGATGCATTGGGAACCAGGCAATGCCGTAATCGAGCGGCAGATTAGCGCCAGCGGTGTTCACGTCTGGCCTTTCCGGCCGGGTTTTCCGCTGGATTGTTTGGGTTTCACCTGCACCGATCCGAACGTGCGCATGAACCGGCATGACTACTGCGAGATCATGTTCGTGCACTCGGGTTCGGCGCTGTTCGAACTGCAGGATCGAAGCTGTCCCATTCACTGCGGCGATCTTGTGGTAATCGGCCCGTCACTCTATCACCGCATTTTTCTCGAGCCGCGGACGCAGGTGAAACTCGCGCTCATCTTTTTCGAGCCTGAGCTGCTGAATGATCCCGCCAGCGCGGAGACGGCCGAGTACCTGATGCCGTTCTTCCAACAGCGGCCAGACTTTCCAATGGTGATACCGGCGGAGACGGGTATTCCGTTAGACGTCTTCTCTTTCATGCAGAAGATCCGTAACGGCATGCCTGCGGACAACACACGCGCGCGACTGGCAGTCAAAACCTATTTGAAGATGATTCTCGTTCTGCTCCTGAACCACTATGCCGAGCTATTGGATACGCGAGAGGCGTTCAACCAGCGGGACGCGGACTTACAGCGGCTCGAGCCAGTGTTCTCGCTTCTCGAATCGGATTTTTCGCGGCACGTGGGTGTAGCGGAGGCAGCGCGACGCTGCGCGATGAGCTGTTCGCATTTCATGTTCCTCTTCAAGCGCGTAACGGGCCAGCCTTTTATTTGTTACGTCAATCATTTTCGTGTCGCCAAGGCGCAGGAACTGCTGCGAACGACAGAGAAAAGCATTTCCGATATTAGCCAGGAGACCGGTTTTTGCGATCAAAGCCATTTCGGATCGACCTTCAGACGTCTGGTGGGTACCACGCCCCGAGCCTATCGTAGTCAATTCGGCAAGAAGCGTTTGCTGGAGGCGGGCGCAGTGACCACACCCACCGAAGCAGGCTTTCCAACGCAGATTCAGTAGCATCGAACCAGGAAAAGATCAGCTCATTCCGGCCGAACCAGCATCTTCACATGCTTGTCTTTTTCGTTGAGTAGCCCGTAATACCCTTGCTCGACCAAATCGTCAAGCCCAATGCGATCCGTGATGAGCAGGTCTCCTCGGAAGCGCGGATCGCTCATGAGGCGGATCGTCTCTTCGTAGAGTCCGTAGCCGCTCATGCTGCCGGAAACGGTTTTCTCACGAAAGACCAAGTCAGTGAGATCGATCGCGGCCGGCTTATCGAAGACACCCATGATCACCAGACGGCCGCGTGTGCGTGTTATCTTTCCGGCCAGCAACACCGATGCCGGCTGCCCTGCGCACTCCATCACCAGATCGAAGCCCTCGCCGTTCGTCAGATCGAACACCTGCTTTTCCGGATCTCCGTGCCTCGGGTTGATCACATCATCAGCGCCACAAGCTTTCGCAGCCGCGATACGCCGTTCCGCCATTTCTACTACTGCGATACGCTTTACACCGCGAATACGGGCCGCCATGAGACACATCAGGCCGATTGGCCCAGCGCCGACGATAGCGACAGAATCCTCTCCTCCAGGCGCCCCTTGCGCGACCGCGCGGACAGTAGCCGAAAACGGCTCAACAAGGGCACCGGTTTCATCGCTAATATCGTCAGTCAGCCGGTAGCATTGATACGCATTCAGGTTCAAGCGTTCGGCCAGAGCGCCGCCGGTCCAGGAACTGCCGAGGAATGCAACCCGATCGCACTGCGCCATAGACCCGGTGCCGCACCAACGGCACTTGCCGCAGCCAATGATCGGGCACGCTGCGACCCGGTCGCCGGGAACGAAATCGTCGACGCCTTCACCCCTGGCGATCACCGTGCCTGACATCTCGTGTCCTATGATCACCGGGGCTCGAACACCTGTAACCGGATGCGGCTGTTCGACTGGAATGTAAAGCGGTCCAGCCACATATTCGTGAAGGTCCGTCCCGCAGACGCCGCACCAGGCTACCTGAACCTGCAACTGACCTCGTGGAGGCGCAGGCGGATCATCTACTCGCTCGACGCGAACATCCTTACGGCCGTGCCAAACTGCAGCCTTCACCTGTTCTCTCGCTTGACGTAAAGTACGGCAGGGCCACTAAAAGGTACGGCAAGCGTTTGCCGTTTACCGCCGCCTACGCTTCCGCCGAACTCGGTCGTGCCCTCGGCGGGCCGCATCCACTCTGCGCTGAACGTGCCTTGGGCGTTGGTCATATCCAGTTCCACCCGGTCGCCCTCGGGTAGAAACACGAGAAACTCACGCTCAGGATTCGCCAGGCAATAACCCGTCGAAGCCAACTCATTCTGAGGCGTGACGGAAGCAAGATCCATTCGCAGTGCATAGGAGCGGGTAAAACCGATCGCTTTTCGTACCGGCTCCCAGGTCCAGTCATCGCGACGGTTAAGATCTCGCAACGGATATCCAGGGCGCGGCCCCCAATTCACCTCCGGGCACGGGCTTCCCGCGATCGGGTCCCAACTATCCATCAGCAGCGTGTTGTGGCCCCGTACAAAGCTCTTCCATGCCCAACTGACCGTTCCGCCGTGTCCCCAGAGATGATCGGTGTCGTTCACGCTGACCTTTTTGCCGTCCCAGGCAGGCGGATCGAAAAGAAACTGTCTGCCGAACGGCGAAACCCATTCAGCTGGACTGGCCATCATCTCTTCCATGCGCTCCACACCCGCGCCAGTCAATCCAACCGGGTGCCGTTTTCCGTTTTCTGATTCCAGGCGGTGCATCGTATCCACTACCCACCAGTCCCAGTCTTTGCCGCCGCCTTCGTTCACTACTTCATACAGCACGTTGTCAAGGCCACCGACCGTCTCGATGATTTTCTTCAGATACGCTACCTGCTGTTCGCGCACCCGCGGATCTTCGAGATCCGGCTGGCCGTCGCCGTTGCGATCCCCGTTCAGTCCGTTGATGTTGTTCTGCGTATTGAACGGGTGTCCCGACCACGTTTGTTGTCCGCAGTGGTGTGGCCGGTTATAACTGAAGCCCTGGAAGAGCTGCACTGCGCAGTAGATTCCCCGATCACGGCACTCGCTGACTCGCGCCCTCATGCGATCGAAGTACGCCGGATTGAACTTCGTCAGGTCGAACTTCGGACCGCCGTCAAGAGCCACTCCAGGCCCGGTACGATCGTAAAGCGTGGGTTCGAACAGGATCTTATCCGGCGTCCATGGCGCCCAGGCCGACTGCTGCCATCCCCACAGCCGCATGAAGTTATGGTTGTGACTCTGCATCATCGCCAGGTACGCTTCCCAGTCGAATGTCGGGACCGGTGGGTTTCCCGTGTCCTGCAAGTTCGCCCACGTATGCGAACCCGTGAGAAAGACGGGCTTTCCACTCGCGTCAGCGAAGTAGCGCGGGTTTTGGGGATGAACCCGCAGTGGTCCAGTCGCAGGTCTGACGATCTGCCCGACCATCCTCTTCCCCGCTCCAGCGGCCCCGCAGACTACTGCTGCTTTCAAGAAGTCGCGCCGGTTCATGGCATATACCGCAAAGGTAATGAGCTTGCGTTCGCTCAGTCTCTTACGATCTCGCAAATTTTTGTTGCCCTAGCAAGGCGAAACATTGCCCCTCTCGTGGAATTCACACAAGACTTTTAGAGTTTTCACCTAGCCATTCAGACCAGCCGCGTAGGAATCTTGCTAGTCTGGCTCCAAATATCAAATGCGGCTAAGGGACAAGGTAGCGCTAATCACCGGTGGCGCATCGGGCATCGGCGAGGCAACTGCGCAGCTGTTTGCTCGCGAGGGGGCACGCGTCGCCGTTGCAGACTACAACCCGCAGGGTCAAGAATGCGCGAGCACCATCGGCGCTGCGGGCGGGCAAGCTGTTTTCCTGCATGTTGACGTCTCGGATTCGACTCAGGTCACGCGCATGGTGGATGATGTACTCCAGCTCTACGGGCGAATCGATATTCTGTTCAACGCCGCCGCAGTGCTTCACTACGGCACTATCCTCGACACCGATGAACAATCCTGGAACCGCGTCCTCTCTATCAACCTCACCGGCACATATCTCTGCTGCCGCTCAGTCTTGCCCCACATGATTCGCCAGGGCGGCGGTTCGATCATCAATGTGGCTTCTACTGTCGGTGCTCACGACGCCTGCCCCAATGCTGTTGCATATGTAACCTCCAAAGCCGGTGTCACGCTCTTGACTAAGGCAATCGCAATCGATCACGCCAAACAGGGCATCCGCGCCAACGCGCTTGTCCCTGGCGCTACCGACACTCCAATGATTCGAAGCGCGTTGAGCGGGGAAGCTCTGGAACAGCTGAAGGCGTCCCACCCGATTGGCCGCTTCGGTCGCCCGCAGGAACTGGCCAACGCCGTACTATTCTTGGCCTCCGACGAGTCGTCCTTTGTAACCGGATCAGCCATGTACGTGGACGGCGGCCAGACCGCGAAGGTCTGATGACTATCGCCACGAGCCAGGACGGGAGCGGCGAGAGTGTTGCCCGTCTCAGGCGCGTCCTCTCTCTCTGGGACCTGATCCTCTACGGAATCGTTGCGGTAACGCCAAGCGCTCCGGCAACCGTCTTTGGCTTGGCCGAGCTCCGTTCTCACGGCCATGCTGTGGTCACGATTCTCGCTGCGATGTGCGCGATGGTCTTAACCGCCATCAGCTATGGACGAATGGCGGCTCTCTACCCGTCCGCTGGTTCAGCTTACGCCTATGTCGGTCGCGGCCTGCACCCCTATCTGGGATTTGTGTCGGGCTGGGCCATGCTGCTCGATTACGTCGTGAGCCCGCTATTCTGCGTGATCTACGGCAGTTTGGCTCTCAAGCGTGCCGCGCCCGCGCTGCCCTATCCACTGTGCGCATTGTTCTTCGCCGCCGGCATCACCTTTCTTAACCTGCGCGGAATCCGGTCCACGGCGGGTGCTAACAAAATCCTGCTGGTGTTTATGTTCGGCGTGTTGCTGGGCTATGTTGTGCTAGCGTGTCGCTACCTTCTCGCGCATCAAGGCTTGTCAGGTCTGTTCTCGATTAAACCCTTCTACGATCCCGCAACCTTTCATGCCCGTGACATACTCGGTGCCACTTCCTTCGCGGCACTCACCTACCTTGGCTTCGACGCCGTGACCACGTTAGCCGAAGACGTCAGAAATCCGCGCCGCAACGTCATGGTAGCTGCCGTTTCGGTGTGCGTCTTTACGGGACTCTTCGGCGGATTGCTGGTCTATCTCGGACAGCTTGTTTGGCCCAATTACCATACCTATTCGAACATTGAAACGGCTTTCATCGAGGTAACAGGGCGGGTTGGCGGCGTATGGTTGTTCCAGGCTATGGCGATTCTGCTGGTGATCGCGAATATCGGCGCTGGCATGACGACACAGGTAGGCGCTGCCCGCCTGCTGTTTGGCATGGGCAGAGATGGCGTGATCCCCCGCAGATTTTTCGCTCACCTCCATCCGGTCCGTAATACGCCAAACCGCAACATCTGGCTCCTCGGAATTCTGGCCTACCTTGGAGCGCTCGTTATGAGTTACGAATTGACCGCGGAAATCTTGAATTTCGGCGCATTTCTAGGCTTCATGGGCGTCAATCTCGCGGTCTTCTGGCAGTTCTGGGTACGGAGTCGCCGCGAGCACACCAGACAATTCTTCGCCGATGTCGTGCTGCCGGGTCTGGGATTCTTATTTTGCACGGTCATCTGGTTTGGACTGGGCACGCCAGCAAAGATCGCCGGCGGGATCTGGTTTCTGATCGGTTTCGGCGTACTGGCCACGTATACTCGCGCGTTCCGATACCCGATCGCGCTGCCTGACCCGGCCACCTACGAATGACTCGAGGAATTGACGAGCGGCGCGCCGGTTGGAACGTACGATTTACCGCGGCCTTCAGACTGCCGTCAACCCTCCATCCACGGTAAATACGCCGCCCACACAGTAATCGGAATCCTCCGAAGCCAGGAAGACTGCAATGCCGGCTAAGTCCTCCGGCTTCCCCAAACGGCGCGCCGGTGCGATCTCTGCATAGTGTGCCCGGGTGCCCGGTTCGGACAGCACTGGACCGTTCATAGGTGTGTCAGTAGTGCCGGGGACAATGGCGTTGACTCGGATGTGGTTCGGTGCGTAGTCTGCCGCCATGGCACGCATCAGGCCGACCACTCCGCCCTTGCTGGCGCTGTATGCGGTCAACCGCGTAAAGCCGAACAGGCCTGTCGGGGACGCCACCAGAATGATCGATCCGCCACGCTGCCGGAGCATGGCTGGAATCACGTACTTGGAGCACAACCAATAGCCGCGAAGATTGACGGCCATCGTACGATCCCAGGTCGCATTTGTCAATTCATGCGCTCGCGCCTCGTTGTGGAAGAGCAGCACCGCCGCATTATTGCAAAGCACATCAATTCTGCCGTAGCACTCCAGCGCCTTTTCGGCCATGGCCTCGACCTGCCGCTCATCGGAAACATCGGTCTGCACAAAGAGTGCTTCGCCACCACGATCACGGATGATCTGCTCGACCTCCTGGCCCGCCGCAGTGTCGATCTCTGCGATTACGACGGCCGCGCCCTCACAGGCGTATCGCTGGGCGATGCCTCGGCCGATTCCATTTCCCGCTCCGGTTACGATCGCAACTTTATCCCGTAATCGCATGTCTCCATCGCTCATTCTTTTTCGCCATTCAGAGCGCGCCACGAACGGCGAGCTCAAATCTACAGCAGAGTAACGGCAAAACGAACCAGACATCTAGCGCAAGGCTATCGTCGGTTATCGGGATCCTACTATCTCAAACCGGATGCACCCACTCGTCCTGCTTCTCCAATAGTTTTTCGACAAACATTCACGTAAATCTTCTATAACCCTGGTCACGGCCTGACTTAAGCTCATTCTGGTCAGGGATGGGGTAGCAAAAGCGGTGTCACTGCCTTGATGGCACCTCGTCGCTGTGGGGCACTCCAAATCGCATGACAAAAGAACTGCCAAGAGGTGAGGTCGTGAATCAGAAACACTTAGAACATCTGCATTGGCATCTGCACAGCCGCTCGATCGTCCGGTCAATCGCTGTACTCATAGTGTCCGTCGGGCTGTTCTTTTCGGCGGTTCGCTTAGAAGCTCAGGCAGTCACCGGACTGAACGGTACCGTCACTGATTCCAGCGGCGCCGTTATCCCCAAAGCGCAAATAGTCGTGACGAATAAGGCCACCGGCGTTACCTCTTCGACCAGCACTTCTTCTGAGGGAAACTTCACCATTGTTGGATTGCTTCCTGGACAGTACAACGTCTCGATTGATGCGCCAAGTTTCAAGAAGGCCCAACTGGATGCTGTGGTCGAAGTCGCTAAGCTGACGAGTCTCACCGTACAGATGGAGCTTGGCGCCACTAGCCAGACCGTGCAGGTGCAGGGCTCGACCCTCTCGTTGGAAACAGAGTCGCCCGTGATAGGCACAACACTCGAACCGGAGTTGGTGAAGACTGCGCCTATCGAGATTAACAGCTTGGCCAGGCAGATTGACTCGTTTATGTATCTTGCCCCAGGTGTAGAGGGCAATGCTAGTTCCCACTGGATCAACGGCGGGGTCACCTACGAAAATGAAGTGGATTTCAATGGTGTACCGGTGGCCTTCGTCGATTTCGCCGGCAACCAGACGTATATCAATCCGCCCTATGAAGCAGTGAGTGAGTTCCGTGTCAACAGCTCCACGTTCAACGCGCAGTATGGCCTCGGGCAGGGCGCGGTAACTTACCAAATGGCCTCAGGAGCCAATCAGTTCCACGGGGCCGGATTTGAGATTCTCCGAAACCAATATTTAGATTCGCCTTACTTCGCCCCGTTTGCCACAACGTTCAACAGCGCCGGGCAACCGATTCCACCAGTTGACCAGCAGAATAACTACGGGTTCACGCTCAGCGGTCCCGTTTACATTCCGAAAATTTACAAGGGTAAAAACCGGACGTTCTTTTACCTGTCCCAAGACTGGTTCAAACAGAACCAGGCTCAAAACGACATCGGCACCGTACCGACCGTGGCCATGAAGAACGGCGACTTCAGCCACTTCGTCGATTCTAGCGGTAGCCTCATTCCCATCTACGACCCTCTTACCGGTAAGCCGTTTCCGGGCAACGTCATTCCTCAATCGCGTTTCAGCGGGCTTGCAAAATCTCTTCTGCCTGAAATCCCTAATCCGAATACTGCTGGAATCAACTTCGGCCTGCAAAGCAACGAACTTCCCGCAGTACATTCTGTGGCCATCAATCAGCATCTCTGGAGTTATACAATCGACCACACCATCACCTCGTCGCAAACCATCCACTTTAGTCAATGGCGCGACGTGGTAACCCAACCCTCCTTCACATCCGCTCCCATCGTTCCCTTCAGCAATGCGTTGCAGAGTGGTATCGATAACCTCAACCTTGGTTCCGGTTTTCTATTGAACTATGTAAAGACCATAAATCCACATCTCGTAGTAACTGCGGGCGCAGATTGGATCGGTTACATTCAAAAGCAGAATAACGCGAACGACAACGTAAGCTTCCCTGGCGTTGCCGGTGGAAATACTTTCCCCTTGATCAGCTTCGACGGGCAAAATGCGCCAACATCTTGGGGAGCCAACGGCGGCGCCTATCTCGCATGCTGTTCGGGTGGACTCACCGAGATTAACAACCGCAAACTGGGCATCGTGGCAGTCAATAACTGGTCTTGGACCACCGGACGCCACACCCTCAACATTGGGGGCCAGTTCCGTCGCGATTTTCAAGACATTATTTCGTGCCAGTTCTGCGGTGGCACATTTAACTTCAGCCAGCGAACAACATCGATCCCGAATTCCAGCGACCCGAATTTTGGCCTGTACGGCAGCTCCTTCGCTAGTTTCCTTCTAGGTCAGGCAGACGCCGATATCCGCCAGTTTTCTCCCCAGAATCATCTGCGAAACAAGGAGTTCGCCGCCTACGTGCAGGACGATATCAAGGTAAACAATCGCCTGACTCTCAACCTCGGTCTGCGCTGGGACGTCATGGTGCCTTTTACTGAGACGAATGATCAGATTATCTATGTAGATGCGAACAAGCCGGACCCTGGCGCCGGCGGAATACCAGGTGGCGCGACCAAGTTCGGTAACTGTGACGGCTGCTCCGGGATCCACCGCGCCGCTATTCACTGGAGGAATTATCAGCCGCGCGTGGGACTCGCTTATTCCCTGAATCGTAAGACGGTGATTCGATCAGGGTTCTATATGTCTATGCTGGATGGCGGCGCATATGAATTCGGGACCGCCTTTACGGCTTCCTTCATGTCATCTCTACTTGCTGGCACTTACCTGCGCAACTCGAGCGGGGGCAATGTTCCGGGGGTGGGCAGTTGGGACACGAACCCGCTTCCCTACCCGCAGCCGACCCCCTTTAGTCCATCAATAGGAAACGGTGGCGTCATTTTCGCTTTCAATCCGCTGCAGGACGGTAGAGCGCCCTACAATTCCGCCTGGAACATCGGCATCCAGCGAGAACTGCCGTGGAACATGTTTTTAACGGCCTCTTACGTGGGTAACAGGGCGATCCATCTACCCACGACCCTCTCCTTGACCAATCAGCCAAACCCATCGGTTCTGAAATACGGCGCCCTGTTGGGAGAACCGGTGAATTCGCCTGACGCCATTGCGGCAGGAATAAAAATTCCCTACCCCGGATTCGTCCAGCAGTTCGGCGGCGCTGCAACCGTGATTCAGGCCCTTACGCCGTTCCCTCAGTACTCTGGCTACTTCCCTACCTATGAGCTCGCCGGAACAGCCTTCTATAACGCAGCTCAGATTCAGGGTGAGAAGCGCTTCTCAGGTGGCTTGAGCTTTCTGAGTTCTTTGACAACGGGAAGACTCATGGCGAATACCGCAATCGGATCGGCGCCCTATTCACCCAACGGGTTGAACGCATTCAATAGCCGGCCGGAGTATGTCCCGTCGTATCTCGACCAGAAGTATTCGATGAAGATCGTAACCACCTACGAGCTTCCGATTGGACCCGGGAAAAAGTACCTCAATTCAAGAGGCGTTCTGGGGCAGATACTGGGCGGTTGGCAGGCTAGCGGAATTCTAACCTATTCGAGTGGCTTTCCTTTTGGCGCTTACAACAGCTACAATCCTTTACTCGTGAACTCCTTTGACCGGCCGGATATCAACCCAAACGTACCTCTGACCACGTATAGCTACAACCTGTCAATGAATTGGTTTAGGAATCCTAGCGGCACGCAGCCTGTGCAGTTCCCGACGAACGCTTTCGTGAACACGGGGCCTTGGGAACTCGGCGATTCACTCCGTGCCTACTCCGCTCTTCGAACCCCGGGATTACGGGACGAGAATATCGCCGTGCTGAAGTACTTTCACATAGGCGAACACGTGAAGGCGACGTTGAGAATCGATTACTTCAATCTTTTCAATCGAACGCGGCTGCAAGCTCCCGATAACAACTCGCTTCACTCTACTTTCGGTCAAATTACGAACCTGAGTTCACAGCTGAATAACCGCCAGGGTCAGGCCACGTTCCGGCTGGAATTCTGATCACTCTGCCGCGAGTACCCGGATCGCCTGCACGTGGCCACGGAACTGAAAGAGCTTTTCATGTGGTAAGCTAGGCGACGCCGACGGGCGGCAAACGGTCCGCGTAAAGGGTTCAACCCACCTGATCTTTAAGCGTTTCGTTAGAGACCCTGACTTCCAGCCCGTCACATGCGGACACCGGGCACAACTGGAAGGAAGGTGTCGATGTCACACTCAAAGCTCCCCGAGCATCCGTCGCTCGAATATCTCAGAAAACAAGCAAAAAATCGATTGCAGGAACTGCGTCGGATCGATCCGGACGCGAAACTTGCGACCGCTCTCCTCAACGTTGCCCGTGAACACGGATTTTCAAGCTGGCGCGCGTTGAAGGCCCAGGTTGACCTAGATCGGGGAAAGAAGATTGCAAGTCCGGGCGATGCGATTCTTACCGGTTGCCGATGTTAACCGAAGCATGGCCTTCTATCGCGATGTTCTCGGATTCGAGGTACGGCAACTGGAAGGGGCCATAGAGGCAGTGCTGGGACCCGCTCGTATCCGGTTCGAGGCAGAAGGGTACGCGCCCGGAGACTGGGCCTTCCAAACTCCCCGACCGCCTGGATCGGCCATCCTGTTTCTGCAGAGCGACGACGTTGTCGCCACGCGATCGGCCATTCGCGCGCGCGGAGGCTCTCCAACCGAGATTGAAAGCGTCAACTGGATTAAGATGCGGATGTTCGAAATCCGTGACCCGGATGATAACGTGCTCTGGTTCGGGCAAAGCTATCACAAGGAGCAGAGCTCGCCAAGCCGCCGGGAAGAACAACCTCATGGTCTACGACAGGCGCTGCCGGAACTACCCTTCGACGATGTGGCGGCCGCTGTGACTTACTACCGCGAGGTCCTGAGTTTCCGAATTAATTATCAGCAGCACGATCTCGGCGTCATGGATAGGGACGCGATCACCGTTCTGCTCATCGCCAGAACCGGACAACACAAGGGAATCGGTTCTTGTGAGGTATTCGTCGCGGACGTGGACGCGCTTTACGATGAACTGCGGGCCAAAAACGCCACAACCCTGGGACCACCCGTTAGCCATCCGTGGGGTCTCCGCGAGTTCAAGGTGGTCGATTGTGAAAATAATCGAATCACGTTCGCCCAAACATTCGAGTGAGTCACGGGCAAATGAAGCCCAGATAACTTAGCCCCGGTTCCACAGCCTGCAAAGTTCGTTTCTACCCGTCCCTGCTCGCGGGCCAAATCGCTGTTCCGGAACGGCTAGTGTGCTCCTGCGGCCGGTCCAGCTCTGGCGCGCACTTTCTTCAACCCCCAAACAAGCGGTACGCAACATAAACAGGTCAACGCCATGTAGCGGAAATCGTCCACATATGACCAGAGTTGTGCCTGCTGGCCCAAGACACGCCCAACCTGTCCGAGCGCCTGAGTCTGGGCGGTCGTGTGGCTCGCGTAATTCGAGAATAGCTGGGTGTAGTGTTGCAGATACTGCTGGTAGTTCGAAGACGTCGGCACCGTGTGCTGAACCAACTCGTTCTGATGCAGCTGTTGGTGGCGGACCAGAAGTGTATCCACAATGGATATGCCTACACTTCCGCCGATGTTGCGCATCAAGTTGTAGAGTCCGCTACCGTTGCCCACCGCTTGCGCGGGCAAGTCTCCTAGCGCCACGACCGATAGAGGTACAAACACCAATCCGAGCGAGAATCCGCTTATAACGATGGGTATCGTCATGGACCACGGCGACATCTGCAAAGTGAGAGTCGCCCAAATCAAACTGCAGATAGCAAACACGCCAAACCCGCAGGACACCAATATCCGCGTATCCACACGAGAGACAAGGAGACCGACAAGTGGCATAGCGAGAATTGATCCGATACCGCGCGGAGCCACTGCCAGCCCCGCCCACCAGGCGGAGTAATCCATCTCCGACTGGAAATAGAGAGGAAGCAGGGTGACGGCTGCATAAACCGACGCTCCAAACATAAAGATGAGAATGCAACCCATGGTGAAGTTGCGGTTTTTGAAGACCTTGAGATCGACCAGCGGCTTCTCACGGGTGAGCTGGACATAGACAAAAGAAATGCCGCAGACGACCATAATGGTGAATGCGTAACGGATCCAGGTCGCACCGAACCAATCGTCTTGCTGGCCGCGATCAAGGATGATCTGCAGACAACCAAGCGCGATCGCAAGGAGGCCGAATCCGATAGTGTCGAGCTTGCCGGGTTTGGCGTTGGTGATGTAAGGCGGGTCATTCACATAGCGCATAATGAGCAGGACCGCGACGATTCCGACGGGAATATTGATATAGAACGCCCATCGCCAGGAGTACTGATCGGTTAACCAGCCCCCGAGCGTCGGGCCTAAGACGGGAGCCACAACTACTCCAAGCCCGAACATGGCCATTGCCAGGCCGCGTTTCTCCGGTGGAAAACTCTCCGTAAGAATTGCCTGCGAAAGTGGTTGCAATCCTCCCCCTCCAGCGCCCTGAACCAGGCGGGCGATCAGGATGACCAGGAGACTGTTAGCCGCCCCGCAGAAGAAAGAAGAGATAGTGAAGATGATAATCGACGAAATCAGGAAACGTCTTCGACCGAACCGTAAAGAAAACCAGGCGCTCGCCGGCAGCACAACTGCATTCGAGAGCAGATAGAATGTCAGGACCCATGTCGCTTCGTCGTTTGAGACAGACAGACTCCCGGCGATATAGGGCAAGCATACGGAAGCAATAGAGGTGTCGATCACTTCCATGAAGGCCGGCAAAATAACTGCTATCGCGATTAGCCAGGGATTTACCGCCGGCGGTATGTTCTGATGTGATGCGTCTCGGGCCGCCATTAGTTTGGATCAAAGGTTTCGATACGCGGGATAGAATTTTCTGCCTGGTAACGCTGTTACTCTGTAGGCTTTGGAACGACGATTAACCATTCTATGATTCGAGTAAGCAGCATTTCGATTCTTCTTGGTGCCTTGTGTAGCGGCCAATTGCTCGCTCAGGCAACGCAAACGACGGAGGCGCGCCTCAGCGCGCTGGAAACTGCAACGAAGGCAGCGCAACTCTCCGGCGACAACGCATGGATGCTGACGAGCGCCGCTCTGGTCCTTATGATGACAGGTCCCGGTCTCGCTCTTTTTTACAGTGGACTCGTGCGCCGCAAAAATGTGCTCAGCACCATGATGCACAGTTTTGTATTGATGGCTGTCGTCACCGTGCTCTGGGCGATCTACGGGTATAGTTTTGCCTTTGCGCCCGGCAACTCATTCATTGGGAACTTCAGTTACGCGTTTTTACGCGGGGTTGGCTCTACTCCTAATCCCGATTACGGCGCAACTGTTCCCCACGAGACTTACATGATCTACCAGTTGATGTTCGCCATCATCACGCCGGCACTAATCTCAGGTGCATTCGCGGAACGGATGAAGTTCAGTGCGATGCTGTTGTTTACCTGTCTCTGGTCAACATTCGTCTACTTCCCGATGGCGCACATGGTGTGGGGCAAGGGCGGGTTGCTGAATGCCTTCCTGGGCGGCAAGATTCCTTGTTTCGATTTCGCCGGCGGCACAGTTGTTCACATCACATCGGGTGTAAGCGCCTTGGTCTGTGCACTCTATCTAGGCAAGCGGATCGGATTTCCTCGCGAAGCGATGAAGCCGCACAACCTCGTGCTCAGCGTGATAGGAGCGTGTTTGCTTTGGGTCGGCTGGTTCGGGTTTAATGCGGGCAGCGCAGTCAATGCGTCCGGTTTGGCAACCAGCGCGTTCGTTGCGACCCACTTCGGGGCCGCTGCAGCTGCTCTCGGATGGATGTTCGCAGAGTGGCTGAGAAATGGGAAGCCGAGCATGCTTGGAGGAATTTCGGGCTGCGTCGCCGGACTAGTTGCGATCACGCCTGCGTCCGGGTTTGTACAGCCCTTTCCGGCCCTGCTGATCGGTTTTCTGGCTGGAGTACTCTGTTTCTTCATGGTCACCGCCGTGAAGAGTAAGTTCGGCTACGATGACACGCTTGATGCTTTCGGTGTTCACGGAGCAGGCGGCACTCTGGGAGCGATTCTTACAGGTGTCTTTGCAACAAATCTGGTAAACGATGGTTTGAAAAATGCTTCCGGACAGCCTTTACCCCTGGGTTGGGTAGACGGCAATCCACATCAGATCTTGAATCAGTTCGCCGGCGTGGCAATCTCGTGGGTCTTGGCGATCGTCGCTAGCTTCATCATTCTGAAAATCGTGGATGTTACGGTTGGAGTCAGGGTTTCTGCCGACGAGGAACGCGAGGGTCTCGATCTCGCGATGCACGACGAGGAGGGTTACAACTTCGAGATGTAGCCCTGTTAAAAACAGGCGAGAGAACACTCAGAGAATCATACCCATGAAAAAAATTGAAGCAATCATTCAGCCCTTCAAACTCGACGATGTAAAAGAAGCTCTGAAGGCCATTGGGGTGGATGGCCTGACGATTACCGAGGTGCGTGGGCATGGCAGGCAAAAAGGCCATAAAGAGGTGTATCGCGGAATGGAATACGAAATAGACCTCCTGCCGAAGATCAGGATCGAGACAGTTGTGCCGGATTCGCGGCTGGAGGAGATCACCAGATCGATCGCTTCCGCCGCGCGCACCGGAAAGCTGGGCGATGGCAAGATCTTCGTGTATGAAGTGCTCGACGCGATGCGAATCCGAAATGACGACACCGGCGAAGCAGCGTTGTAAGAAAAAAATTGGCTGCGATCTCTTTTCCCCGAACTGAACAAGTCGATCGTGTGGTCACGGCAGCGGCAAGTGATTTCCTCGGCAATGGTGTCTCGACTCCTTTTGCTGTTCTCGGCGTAGGCGGCTATGGCCGAGGCGAACTATTCCCCTTCTCTGATGTGGATCTCCTTGTACTGCTTGAACGCGAGCCAGATGCTCAATTAAAAGAACCCTTAAGTCAATTTCTACGGGTTCTCTGGGACTCATCTGTTAAGGCGAGTAATTCCGTGCGGACCGTGGATGAGTGCTGTCAATTCCACGAGAACAACATTCACCTTTCGATCAGCCTTCTCGATCTGCGGTTCCTGTGGGGTAGCTCCGAGCTGTTCGCATCTCTCACCGGAAGGCTGCCTGAGTTCTTCAAGCACCAGTCGCGGCAGTTACTGCGTGGTCTGTCGGACCTGACTACAGGCCGGCACTCAAAGTTCGGCAACACGGTTTATCATCTCGAACCCAACATAAAAGAATCGCCGGGCGGCGTCCGCGATATTCATTTCCTTCAATGGGCGGCACAGCTTGCTCCTGACAAAGAACCGCTGCGGCATGCGGCCGCCGGAGTTAACGATGCCCGGGAGTTTCTCTATCGTCTACGCTTTTTTCTGCACGAACGCTCTGGCCGGGATAACAATCTTTTGTCATTCGAGCTTCAGGATGAGGCCGCCGAAAAGTTGTCTGAAAAACCGCTGACGCCCGAAGAGTGGATGAGGGAGTACTACCGCTACGCGCGCTCCTGTTTTCAGCCAAGTCTTCAGGCGCTCGAATTTATAAGTCGCGGCGAAGCGGGCCTCTTCCGTCAATTCTTTGATCGCCGCGACCGGCTGTCTACTTCGGAATTCACCGTGGCGCACAACCGAGTGCTGCTGCGAAACCCAGCAACTACACTGGCTTCGCTCGCTTCAGTGTTCAGCCTCTTTACTTTCGCCGGCCGTCATGGCATCCCGCTTTCCTGGGACGCTGAGCGGCGCGTCCGCGAGCGCGTTGGGGCGTTGGTACAGCCGGTAGACCAGAAGCCGCGCTGGAGTCATTGGCGCACGCTGCTGGACCAGCCACACGCTGCGTTGGCTTTGCACAACATGCACCATTCTGATGTGCTCGCAGCTGTTCTCCCGCAGTGGAGAAGCATCGACAGCCTGGTGGTGCGGGACTTCTACCATCGTTATACCGTGGACGAGCATACCCTTGTCGCGATCGAGTCGATCGACGATCTTCTCGCAAGCAAGGACGCAAACACGGACGATGGATCGGCGCGTTTTCGTCAACTCGCCGGGGAAGACGACAATCTGCCGGTATTGCGTATGGCAATCCTTCTGCATGACATCGGAAAGGGAACGACTCCGGGCGATCACGTTCTCGGATCCTGCAAAACAGCTTCAGAGTTTCTTGCGGCAATCGGTACGCCGGACGCTGAACAACAGACGATTCAATTTCTGATTGCGCATCATCTCGATCTCTCGCTCGTGATGAACAGTCGTGATCTGGATGATCCCGCGACCGGGCGCTTTCTCAGCTCACAAATCGGCACCTACGAAGAGCTGCGTAAGCTAACGCTGCTTACTTACGCGGATGTGTCGGCCGTAAACCCGACCGCTATGACCCCGTGGCGCGCGGAACAGCTCTGGCGCGTCTATTCGGTGGCTGCCGCGCAGCTCACCCGGGAACTGGCTTCGGAACGCATTTCTCAATCCGCTGATGCGACTATTACCGTTCCTGGCCCCCCCGAGCTGGCGCGCTTCCTGGAAGGGTTCCCAACGCGCTATAGGCGTATTCACTCCACTTCGCAGATCGAGGAGCACTTCCGGTTGGAACAGTTGAGGCTGCGTGACGGCGTGGCGCTCGAAATACACCGCGAACCGGGCGCATATGCGATGACTGTGCTCGCGGCCGATCAACCGGGCTTGTTTGCCGCGCTCTGCGGGACACTGGCTAGCTTTGGGATGAATATTGTTAAAGCGGAGGCCGCATCGAACTCGAACGGATGCGCGTTAGATGAGTTCCGTTTTACAGATCCGGCACGTACGCTCGAATTGAATCCCGATGAGGTTGAGCGCCTGCGCTGGACGGTGGAGTGCGTCATCAGGGGCGCCATCGAGGTGAGTGATCTCCTGAAGAGACGCCGCGTGAAAACCGCGCCCGCCGCTTCCCGGAGGACATCTACTATCCGATTCGATAATCTCGCGTCGGATTCTTCAACACTGCTGAACTTTATCGGAGACGATCGGCCCGGATTGCTATTCGACCTCGCATCGGCCTTAACCGCGGCGAACTGCAATATCGAGGTCGTACTGGTGAATACCGAGGGACATCGAGCCATCGATGTGCTCTACATCACTCAGAAGGGTGGCAAGCTCGATCCGGCAACTCAGGACGATCTTCAGGGACGGCTGGCCTCACGCGCGTAACGATGTCAGTTGGTGCGAATCGTGGGTGCGAATATGGTCCACATGTCTGACGTTTTCAGGCTCGATGGCAAAACAGCTCTGGTTACCGGAGGCGCCAGCGGAATCGGGCAGTCCATCGTAAGGAAATTCAGCGACGCGGGCGCATCCGCCGTCGTTTTGGACATAGACGAAAAACGAACGCAAGAAATCGCGCGCTCGGTCCCCAATACCCAAGCATATGTATGCGACATCACAAACGAGCACGAGGTCAGCCGGACTTTCGCCGGGCTGTCTAAGCTCGACATCCTGGTAAACTGCGCGGGAATCGGACTGGTTGGCAATGTGGAGCAGACGGAAGCTGCCGATTTTGAGAGACTTTTTCGAGTAAATGTCGAAGGAACCTTCCTGGCGATTAAGGCGGCACTGCCGCTAGTAATCCAGTCTCGAGGCTCTATTCTTAATATCGGCTCCGTAGCGGGAATGGTCGGTATAAAGCGGCGGTTTGCCTACTGCGCCACAAAGGGAGCAGTACACGCGATGACCCGACAGCTTGCCGTGGACTACCCTACCGAGTTCCGCGTAAATTGCATCGCGCCGGGAACGGTGGACACGCCGTTTGTCGAAGGCTACCTTGAGAAGTACCATCGGCACGAAAAAGACAAAGTGCGAGCGGAACTGAATCAGCGACAGCCGTTGGGACGACTGGCAAAACCGGACGAGATAGCCGACCTGGCAGTATATATCAGTTCGTCGGCAGCGGCTTTCATGACGGGATCCATTGTCACCATCGACGGAGGGCTCACGGCCGCCTAGCGCCTGGCCGGGATCTAACTGCCGCAAAATCTTCCGGTTGACGTAAACTACAGGAATCCTTACTATATAGGTAATCTCAATTGCAGTGGGTTGGCGGTTTCTTCGTTGGTTTGTCTGGCGAAATTCGGCTGCTCGATTGCACTTACTTTTTGATTGGTTTAATGGATGTTAATCTCCCGAAGGGATAGCGCATAATGCCGCATCCTGTTTATCGTGATCGAATCTTTGCATTGCTGGCAGCAATACTAGCTTATGGCGTGGTCGGCCTTCGTCCTGCGCTTTCTCAGACTACGACGCCCGTGACATCGACTACGAGGAGACATCGCATCGTAAAGAGACGCCGTGCTACGGTCCCGGCCAGCACTACGGTTGTCTCCCGAAAAACTGGCCGCGCTACATACCGCAGCACCACGCGAGCCGCCGTGATTCGCACGACGACAAAGTCGACCGTTGTTGCAGCTACTGCCCATCAACGTCTTCGCAGCCGTCGTCACGTTTACTTCAATCCCTGGACAGAACCAACCTTTGCCGACTCAACGCTCGGCGACAATGTCGACGGCGAGGACCTGGTGGTTCGCAAAGCCGCTGTCGATGCTCTGGGTCCCTTTAACGGCAGTGTGGTCGTGACAGACGCCCGAAGCGGACGAATCCTGACCATGGTCAACCAGAAGCTTGCGATGCAGGGTGCCTACCAACCCTGTTCAACAGTCAAATTGATGGTATCGTTGGCCTCTTTGAAAGAACAGGTCGTTGATCCCACTTCTGCAGTGCGTATATCCCGGCGTTCATCGATGGACATGACGAGAGCGCTCGCTGTGTCGAATAACTACTATTTCGCTCGTCTCGGACAAGAGCTTGGATTTGACCGGGTGCAGAAGTATGGCAAGCTTTTCGGGCTGGGTGAGAAGGCGGGCTTGGACATTCCGGGTGAAGAGCCTGGCGATCTAGCGAGCGAAGTGCCTGCTAGTGGGATCGGCATGATGACGAGTTTCGGGGACGGCATCCGTCTCACACCTCTCGAGCTGACGAGCATTGTAGCTACCGTGGCGAACGGTGGGACCATGTATTACTTGCAATATCCGAAGGACCAAGAACAAGTCCAGAAGCTCGTTCCGCGGATTAAACGCGAGTTGGACATGACGGATCTGATCCCCGCAGTGAAGGCGGGCATGATGGGCGCAACGGAATATGGAACCGCTCGCCGCGTGAGCTTCACGGACGCCGACCAAACCATCTATGGAAAAACAGGGACCTGCACCGACACGGTGCGGCCGGGGGTTCACCTGGGCTGGTTCGGTTCTTTCAATGATATCGGCCAAAAGAGACTAGTGGTCGTCGTGCTGCTCACCGGCGGCAGAGGTGTTAGCGGCCCGATTGCCTCAGGAGTTGCGGGCAACATCTACCACAACCTGGCAGTACAAAACTATTACGGATCCGGCGAGTCATCAGCTTCGGTTCCGACCGCGCTTGTTTCGTTGCAGAGCAGTTACGTGCAATAGAACTTGGCAGCTAAGGCCGCAGGCGCATTGAGTGGTTGTTCCCACAACTTACACCGCCAGCCTGCTGCTGCTTCTGCTTTCTCTGATCTGCTTCACTCTCTGGCCCAACCTCTACAAGAGTCGTGAAGGCCAGTGGCGGTTCGAACTCTTCGCGCTCGATTTTGCCCTCGGCGGCTTTCTCTTCGCCATCATCGCCGCTTATACGCTGGGAATTTTAGGGCCTGAGATGTCCTTTTCGGACCGGCTCGTGATCGCCGGGAGAGAGGCAGAGATTTGGGTGGTAGGAACGGGCTTTGTACTGGCGTTTGCCAACCTTCTGCTCATGGCAAGCATCACGTTACTAGGGATTTCCGTGGCCGTTCCGATCAGCTTCGGGATGGCAGCGGTCTTGACGGCGCTTTCCCACTTCCTTTCCTCGCCCATGCCATCTGTTATGGCAGCCGCTATCTTCCTGCTGTTGGCGAGCGTCGGCGTGGGGATACGCGTTAAACGAACACTCATCTCCGGACCAAAGCGGCCGGCATCGTTATCAAGCGAACAAAGCCAACGAACGAAAGGTAGAATTCTGGCGATTTTGGGAGGCGGTGCCCTGGGTTTTGTTCACTGGCTTCTTAAGCGAACCTCAAATCCGGATTTTGGTCCGGGCCCCTACGCGACAGTTTTGCTGCTTTTCATTGGGACCGCGATCTCTACCCCATTGTTCAACTTCTTCTTTATGAACATCAAGGTGACTGGTGAGCCCATTGATTTTCGAAGTTATCTCGCCGGCGGTATCAGACCGCATGCCAGCGGCATATTGAGCGGCTTCTTTTTCGCGCTGGGAGCTTTGGCGGTCTCACTCGCGCTGGGTGCACAAGAAGATCCAGCTCCTCAACCATCACTCATCTTGATTATTCCGTTTCTCTCTTGCATAGCGTGTGCATGGCTGGGCGTTACAATCTGGAAGGAATTCGCCAAATCACCGCGCAGGGGGTGGGTCGGCCTGATCACCAGCCTGTCCTGTTTCGTGATCGGTCTGCTGCTGGCTGGCAGCGCGCTGGCCGTTTAACACGAACGCCAAGCGCCCATTTGGGATTCCCGGTATCCTCAGTGAAATCCAAATCATCAGCTAAGCGACAATGAAAACTATGCCGCTGCGCGATCACATCAACGCGATTAAACGCGAGGATCCCGCCGCCAAAAGTGCTCTGGAGATTTTGCTGTGTTACCCAGGGCTACACGCGGTACTGTTTCATCGCGTATCACACTGGTTTTATGAGCGCAAATGGTACGTCGTTGCCCGCTTCATTTCGCAGTTTGCCCGCTTCTTGACGGGGATTGAAATACACCCTGGCGCCACGATAGGGGAACGATTATTTATCGATCACGGGCTCGGAGTGGTGATCGGTGAAACGGCAGAAGTCGGGGATGACGTGCTGCTGTATCAGGGAGTCACTTTAGGGGGTACCGGCAATCAGGGTGGGAAGCGACACCCAACGGTCGGTCACCGCGTCGTAGTGGGCACGGGAGCATCGATCCTGGGGAATATCAGGCTTGGCGATGACGTGAAGGTGGGAGCGGGCTCGGTGGTAGTCCACTCGGTTCCGGAAGGCTCGACAGTAGTTGGGATCCCCGGCCGGGTAGTGAGAGTGCGGGGCGAAAGCATGGGAACCCTGGAGCACGGCCAAATTGCAGCATGTGGCGAGACCGAGGTATCGGATGTCGAGCAGCTTACGGATCGTATTCGCGAATTGGAAGCTCTTCTCCGGCTGTTACTGGACGATCGAGTTGGGCAAACTCGCGGCTAGCCGGCCGTTTTGGAAGCGGTAATCCAGGCTGTTACTCGCAAGTCTCGCGATCTCATCGCGCGAGAGACCGAACATTTCCGCTGCCAGCGTATATTCGCGCAACACATCCGTGAAAAACAAGGCGGGATCGTCGGTCCCTAAGACCAGTGGAACGCCTGCATCCCAAAGGCGGCGAAACGGATGCTCTTCTAACCTCGCTACCGCGCCGGTACAAACGTTGCTAGAAGGACACACTTCGAGCGGAATATTGAGCAGCTTGAGCGTCTGGAGCAGACGCGGATCGTCGATAGACCGGATACCGTGTCCGATGCGCTGGGCTCCGATCTGAATCGCCTGCCAGACGCTCTCCGGTCCCGACACCTCGCCAGCGTGGCAAGTCAATCCGAGACCGGCTGCTCTGGCCTGAGCATAGAGACTCTCGAACCATGAGGCCGGCCCCCTTTCCTCATCCCCGCCGATTCCGATTGCGACAACACCGTGCGGGCGATATTCCTTGGCGATCGCGAAAACCCGGGCAGCCGGCTCGACCCCAAATTGCCTGATTGCATCGAAGATCCAACCAACGGTGACCGCGGGAAAGCGGCTGGCCTCGGCCTGCACGGCCTCAAAAACAGATTCGAACGCCTGCTGTTTCCATAGAATCACTCCCACGGACAAAGTGATTTCGGCATAGAGAACATTTTGGCTAGCCAATTTTTCAAGCAAGCGCCGCGTCGCGAGAGCGTAAGCTTCGGGCGAGTTCAATTTTTGCGAAACCCAGACGTAAGCTTTCAAGAACCCGGCGAAGCCTGAATACTGAAGAGCGGTCCGAATATCGGCAAGGGTCAGGCTGGGGTCGAGTTCCCGGATCGTTTCAGGTTCTACGCTACCCTCCAGGTGGACGTGCAATTCAGCCTTCGGCAAAGAGAGGATGAATTCTCGCAGGTTTAGGTGATGTTCCAATGGGTGGCTGATCTCGCTTCAGCGCTTGGGCCTGGAAGATCTTCGGTATCCATCTGCTACCCAGTAGCGCTCTCTCCCTTGCCATAATAAACGTGCGATGACTGAACACGAGATGGAAGCGATAGCAGGTGGATACCACGGCGATGCCTTTGCTGTTCTGGGGCCTCACGCTCTTGCGGCTGAGGACGGGCGGGACGGCAAGGGCCAGTGGGAAATCAGAGCCTTCTATCCTCATGCAAAAGCCGTAGAAGTCATAAGCGATGGCGCCGTCACGCCAATGGAGCGGGCTCACTCGACTGGGATTTTCTCACTTCGGTCCCCCACTGCTCCTGCATCCTACAAGTTCCGAATCACGAGCAATAACGGTCAGGTCTCGCTGGTCGAGGATGTTTACCGGTTTCCGCCGATCATCTCCGATTTCGATCTTCACCTGCACTCGGAAGGAACAAACTTCGAGGAGTACAACATGCTGGGCAGCCACAGCGCTACGGTTGAGGGCGTCGAAGGAGTTCGTTTCGCGGTATGGGCGCCCAACGCGGTCGTTGTGAGCGTCGTAGGCGACTTTAACGGCTGGGATACACGGCAGAATCCGATGCGCGCCCGGACGGGAGGAGTCTGGGAGATCTTTATTCCGGAAGCAAAGATAGGTATGCCGTACAAATACGCCGTACAGTCGCGCTTCCGGGGTTACAGCCAACAGAAAGCGGATCCATTTGGCTTCTGGATGGAAACGCCGCCTAAATCAGCGACTCGTATAGCGGACCTCTCGAAGCACACCTGGCGTGATCAGGCATGGATGAAGCGCCGGGCGGAGACGAGTCTGCTGGACTCTCCGGTAGCAGTCTACGAAGTTCATCTCGGTTCATGGATGCACAATGCGAATGGTCAGCCGCTCTCGTACCGCGAGCTGGGCGAGAAGCTGGTGCCCTACGTTAAAGAGCTGGGCTATACACATATCGAGCTGATGCCCATTGCCGAACATCCTTATTCGCCTTCCTGGGGCTATCAAGTAACCGGGTACTTCGCACCCACCTCGCGCTTCGGACCTCCGGAAGACTTCATGTACTTCATCGATTGCTGCCACCTTGCCGAAATTGGGGTAATCATGGACTGGGTACCGGCGCACTTCCCCAAAGATGCTCACGGCCTGGCATATTTTGACGGCACGGCTCTGTACGAACATCAGGATCCGCGGCTTGGCGAGCATCGGGATTGGGGCACTCTGATCTTCAATTTCGGGCGTAACGAGGTCCGTTCATTCCTCATTTCAAACGCGATGTTCTGGTTGAAGATGTACCATATCGACGGCTTGCGCGTAGATGCGGTAGCTTCGATGCTTTACCTCGACTACTCGCGGAAGCCGGGCGAATGGGTACCCAATGTCTACGGCGGAAACGAGAACCTGGAGGCAATTAGCTTCCTGCGAAAGACGAATGAGTTGGTCCACCAGGTACCCGGGGCGGTCACAATCGCTGAGGAGTCGACGGCTTTCTCTGGTGTTTCACGCCCTGTTTATTTGAATGGGCTGGGATTCACGATGAAGTGGAACATGGGTTGGATGCACGATATGCTGCACTATTTCGAGCACGACCCAATCTACCGCCGATACCACCAGAACGAGATCACGTTCAGCATGGTCTACGCATTCAGTGAGAATTTCGTCCTGCCGATCTCGCACGATGAAGTTGTGTATGGAAAACGCGCGCTTCTAGACAAGATGCCGGGCGACGAGTGGCAGCGGTTCGCCAACGTGCGTGCGTTCTTAAGCTATATGTACGGGCACCCCGGCAAGAAGTTGCTCTTCATGGGTTGCGAATTCGGCCAGACCGCAGAGTGGAACTCCGAAGGACAGATCGAATGGTGGTTGCTTCAATTCCCGGTACACCAGAAGCTTAAGACCTTTTGCGCGGCAGTCAATCAGTTATATCGGAGCCAGCCGGCGATGTACGAAGTCGACTTTCAATACAAAGGCTTCGAGTGGATCGATTTCCACGACGCCGACAACTCGATAGTGGTATTCGTGCGCCGCGCCCGCCGCGAAGAAGATCATCTTGTTTTTGCTTGTAACTTTACTCCGACACCACATCCCAAGTATCGGATCGGTTTCCCTGAGACCGGCTCGTATCGCGAGATTTTCAATTCGGATGCTGAAATCTTCGGCGGTAGCAACCTTGGCAATGGCGGGTTCGTCCATGCTAAAGACCTGCCCTCGCATGGCCGGCCGGCTTCGGCAGAGATTGTACTCCCTCCGCTGGGAGTGGTGGTTTTCAAACCCGATCGGCCCTTGGGGACACTGCCTGGTGCCCGGGGTTGACGCGCCGGAATGGTCGTTTACAGTTCGGTCATGCCTTCGAGGCTGCGCCATAAGTACCAACTCGCGATGCTGCAGTAGGGGTGCCATCTTTCGGCGATCTTAGCCAGTTCTGCCGGTTTCGGCAGGCCTTCCAGCTGATAGGCCTTTCGCACAGCGTTGCGAATGCCCAGGTCTCCTAGCGGCATGACATTTGGCCGTTCGAGAGCAAACATCAGGAACATCTGTGCCGTCCAGACACCCACTCCGCGTACTCGAGAAAGCAAAACCACGACCTCCTCATCGGGAAGGCGCGAAAGTTGGTGGAACCGAATTTCCTTTTTGACCACCCGTTCTGCCAGATCGGTCAGAGAGGCGATTTTTTGCCGTGAGAGACCACAGGCCCGTAGTTCTTCTGGCGTGAGCCTCAGAAAGCCTGACGCAGTGAATCTTCTGCCTACCGCCTTTCGCAG
Organism: Terriglobia bacterium; assembly: GCA_963841675.1. Classification (GTDB taxonomy): domain Bacteria; phylum Acidobacteriota; class Terriglobia; order Bryobacterales; family Bryobacteraceae; genus Bog-105. The sequence goes on along the minus strand of CAWJEH010000001.1, from coordinate 260,232 downwards.
CCTGCCGAAAATCGTCGCGGCGGCCTTCCCATGCAGTTGTTGGAACGTGATAGAGCGGGCTAACGTCTCGAAGGTTGGCGATCGCTTCATCATGAGACAAGGTCCCACGCGATCGATGATCGCGGCCATTACAGGATCGGCGGAGCGAAGGTGCAGCGTTGCGGCTTTCATGAACCAGGTCTTAGGCGGACGATTCCATCCTAAGCCAGAATCCCTCGCAGCTAGCCGGAGATAATCTTAATTCAGATGGGCAGTTCGATTCCTAAGACTACCCGCTATTGCGGGCTCCCGGCGATCGCTATTTTATTTGGCTGTACTCTGTTCGCGGCACCTCAAGCGCCGGGACCTGAGCAGGATCAGGCGGCACCGAGCCAGGAGCCTACTATTCGCGTTGGAGTAGATCTCGTTAATATTTTCTTCACTGTTCGCGCTAAGAAGGGGGGCGCGCTCATTCCCAACCTGGAGAAGAACAACTTCTCGGTTGAGGAAGACGGGAAGGAACAATCAATTCAGCATTTTTCTCGTGAAACGGACTTGCCGCTCACGCTTGGTCTTCTGATAGATATCAGCGCAAGCCAGGAACGTCTAATCGACATTGAGCGCGATGCGGCGGCGGCCTTCTTCTCCAGTGTCATCCGGAAGAAGGATGAAGCGTTTCTGATTTCGTTCGGAAAGAGTACTGACTTGCTTCAGGATTATACGAACTCCTCCCGCTTGCTGAGTTCAGCGCTGAACGACCTACGCGGCGACGGGCAGTCTCCCGGGCTTGGTCCCATACCTATCCCGAATCAAGGACCGGTACCGCAGGCCGGCGCTGTTAAGGGAACCCTGCTATTCGACGCCGTTTATCTGGCTTCCGACGAAAAGTTAAGGACGGAGGTGGGAAGAAAAGCACTCGTCCTGATCACCGATGGCGACGACCAGGGAAGCACGTACAATATCCGGACCGCGATTGAAGCGGCGCAGAAGGCAGACGCGATTATCTACAGCATCTACTACGTGGACCGCGGGTTCTACATGCGGGCGGGCATGTTTGGCGGAGGCGGCGAGGGAGACCTCCGCAAAATGTCAAGCGAGACGGGCGGCCATGTGTTCTCGGTTGACAACAAGCATCCGCTGAGCGAGATCTTCAAAGAAATCCAGGACGAACTGCGCAATCAGTATTCGATCGGGTACGTGCCGACGAACACTAACCGCGACGGCAGCTTCCGCCACATCGAAATCAAGGTGGACAACAAGGATTACCGGGTTCAGGCGCGCAGCGGGTATTATGCTACTCCGAACGATGCGCAGTAACGTGTTGACGGGCTTCCAGGTACTCTCTAACGGCTTCCCGCAAAGGGGGCATGGGAGCTATTCCCGCGCGTTCCAGTTTCTGATTGCTTAGTGCCGAAAACTTTGGCCTCCGGGCAGCTGTTCGATACTGCCGTTCGTCACTTGGCTGGAGAGCAGGAGAAATTCCCGCCAATTCGAAAATGAGCTTGGCGTAGTTGTACCACGAGATCGCTTCTCCGCCACCCATGTGAAAAACGCCGCGTAGACCCTTTTCGACGATGTCGGCCGTGCGCAGCGCGATCGCAGGCGCATACGTCGGCGACGCGAAGTGATCCTCCACAACGCGTATAGGATTGCTGCTCTTGCCGAGCCGCAGCATGAGTTCAACAAAATTGCCGCGCGGCGTGAACATCCCGCCCGTTCCGAAAACTCCGGAGGTGCGGATGATCAGTGGATCCGACAAATAGGCCTGAGCATAAAGCTCGCCGCCAAGTTTCGAGACCGCATAAGCGCCGAGCGGGTGAGTGGGATCCGTTTCGACGTACGGACTTCCTTTCGTACCATCGAAGACGTAATCGGTTGAATAGTGAATCAGTTGTGCATCCGATTGACGGCAGGCCATCGCCAGATTACGCACCGCAAGCGCATTGGCCTGATATGCGGCCAGTGGCTCCTGCTCCGCAATATCAACCTGGTTATAAGCAGCCGCATTTATGACAATATTCGGGCTGGCGTTGCCAATTGCGTGTTCCACGCGACTGGAATCGGTGACATCGAGAGACTGTCGATCGAAGCGCTGAACCGCCCACTTTCGACGCTCGAATTCCCTGCACAGCTCTACTCCGAGCTGGCCACCACCCCCGAAGATGACGACCCTTTTCTGCATCACTTTGCAGCATAGCTAATCACCCGAGAGGTTACTCCCGCTCAAGGCGCATGAGCGTGGCCTAGGATTTACACGTATACCAGCGAGAGACTTCGCTCAGGCGCTTGTCCGACGCCCTGACCGACCAGATGAGAACGCAGATTCATCAGGCTCTGCAGTCCGGTCAGTGTTTGCTCGACCTTAACCTCTGAGCGCCAAGATCCGTTCGCTACCGGTACGGATGTAATGACTTCGCCCAAAAGGAGCACGTCATTACGTTCAACGCTAACCACCGCGGATAGCGGAACGCGTTCCTCTGAATCCACCGTCAGCCGGTTACCTTCTATGCCGCGGAACAGGCAAGGCATACTTCTAGCGCGCCCGGAAAAATCGGAAGAAGTCAGAGTTAGCACCGCGGTTTCGCTGTTCGTATCGAGTGAGTTATTCACAACAGACACATCGGTTTGATCAGAGCGAAACATTAGCATCAAAATGCTCAAATCGACCGCGTTCTAAAATCCGGTAAAGAAAGCAAAAAGACATCTGCCAGGAGATCAGGAATTGCGTAGAACTTCCCCAAAGGTTGGCATCATCACATTGGCGATTTCGGTCGGGTTGTCCTTGACGGGACAACCGGTCCGGACTGGCGCGACGAGAATAGATCAACCGGCGAGCAGGGCACTGGAACGCGTTCGCAACAATCCGCTGGCGCTCAGGGCATTTTTGGAGAGAATGCCGAAAGGAGCGGACCTGCATACGCATTTGGCAGGTGCCGTCTATGCTGAGACGCTGATCCGCAACGCAGCGGAAGATCATCTGTGCGTCAACACTGCCACGATGACAGTTATCCCGAGCCACGGCACGACGCGCAGTGTGGCGCTTACGCCTGTCTGCGACGGCAACTCGGTGGCAATCGCGAGCGCGTTCGGAAATCCGGACCTTTATAGCTCACTGGTCGATGCCTTCTCCATGCGCAGTTTTATCCCCTCCGCCGGGGTGAGCGGACACGACCAATTCTTCTCGACTTTCGCTCGGTTCGGAAATATCGACGGCAGCATACATTTGGGCGAATGGCTTGACGAAGTGGCGAAGCGAGCCGCATCACAGAATGAACAGTACCTCGAAATCATGCACACGCCCGATTCCGAACAGGCCATCCGGCTCGGACAAGAGATGGGGTGGAGCGGAAATCTGGAGGCCACGCGGAAAGCTCTGCTCGAGAAGGGCCTACGCCGGAATGTCGAGATTGATCGCAGCGAGCTAGAGCAAGCAGAAAAAGATCGCCGACGGATAGAGCGGTGTTCCGAAAGGGATAGCCTGCCGGCCTGCAATGTGCGGATCCGTTTTCTGTTTCAGGTACTGCGCGCTCACCCTCCAGAGCGGGTCTTCGCGCAAACGCTGCTGGGATTCGAGCTAGCCTCTGTCGATCCGACTGTCGAAGGCGTTAATTTCGTACAACCGGAAGATTGGTATCTGCCTATGAGTGAATATCACCGCCAGATGGAAATGCTCGGCTATTTGCACTCGGTCTACCCAACAGTTCACATCAGCCTTCATGCGGGCGAACTGGCGCCCGGCCTTGTGCCGCCTGATGGACTTAAGTTTCATGTCCGGGAGGCGGTGGAACTGGGACATGCCGAGCGAATCGGGCATGGCGTGGACGTGATGTATGAGCGCGAACCGGAGCAGCTACTGAAGGAGATGGCCGCCAGACACGTCATGGTAGAGATCAATCTCACCAGCAACGACGTCATTCTCGGAATCAAGGGCAAAAGTCATCCATTGCCGATTTATCGCGCGGCCCATGTACCTGTCGCGCTCTCAACAGATGATGAAGGCGTCTCCCGGATCGATTTGACACATGAGTATGAGCGTGCCGTGGAAGAGTTCGGGCTGAATTATGAAGATTTAAAAGATATGGCTCGAACCAGCATCGAGCATAGCTTTATTTCAGGAGCCCAGCTCTGGCGCACGGCCGAGCTTTTCAGAGCGACGACGGCGGCGTGTTCAGGTACGACACCGGGTGGTGAGAATCCGCGCCCGGCGTGCGCGACATTTTTGAGCGGCAGCGAGAAAGCACGGGAGGAGTGGGAACTCGAGAAAAGGTTCCGATCGTTTGAGGCGGCGATCCGCTAGCTTGCCCTCGCTAAACATGAGCTCATGCTCCATTTTTTTCAACTGCTCACCAGGGGGGGTTTTTACCGTCTATAAAAGGGGTCGGCGGTAGTAATTCTTCGACGTTTCGGAGGGCAACAATCAAGCGCTACACGCTTTGGCATTTCGGGTTGCAAAGACGGGAATGTTTCACGTGAAACGTTTTGCGCAACTCAGATTTTTCGCGATCGGCAGATCGATGGCCGAATAGAGCGCGACGCCAAAGCATTGTGGCTGTGCAGGTGAAATAATTTCGTGCGCCGTGAACGAGACATTTTTTGTCTTTGGTTCGCTCGTGGCGCTAGCGGAGAAAGGCGGGTTTCCGTTCATCCGCCGTGGATTGCGCCAAGCCTCGGAACGGAGGAAACTCGCGCCGCAGGGGATATTTTGGGGTGCTTGACAAACCGCCCGAGCCGAGGGCGCTTTCGGTAATAACCCCGGGGAATGACGGTATCGAAGAAGCTGGTTCACTGGTGTGTGCAACACCCTATTCTGGTCAGGTGCGCGAGAGTTCCCGCGGCCCTCCGGAGATATTTCATATTTCTGACCCTTCATCTGCGCGAACAGATCATCGCTCTACCGGACAATGCTCGTCACAACAGAACTCACGGCGTAAGTTCCGAGATAGGAAGCGTCGTCTGACGCTGCTGGCGACGAAGCGTACGACTGTTGCATTGTGTTCCTCCGTTCACGTCTCACTCACGAGGGTCGCTGCCTCTGACCGCCGTCGTCAGTCATCGTTGCTGAAAGGGTCGCCGGAAACGCGTTCGAGAACTCAAGTCCACGAGTCGGGGACTATCGTGATCGTATCTCTGGATCTCCCCACGCGCCATTGCGGCCCTATCCAGGGTCGTAGCCGGTTCATCCAGTAGGCCCAGCCCACGACCAAGGAAAAGAACACGAGGCTGCCAAGCGAAACGGCTCGCGGATTCGGAGGTGGCGGCCCTGCCAGATTGTTGTACCAAGCCAGGGTAAGGAAAGCCACCACGGTCCAGTACGCGTAGACGCCGACACGTGTTTTGGCGTGGGTAGAGCGGGCATAGAGTATAACCGCAAGGACCCAGAAACCACCCTCGACAATGAGGGCAGCAGGGATGGAACTCCACAAGCCTAACCCAAAGTACCTGTGTACGCGGGGATTCAGGGGCATATCCGGCCGAGACATGGTAATTCTGTCGCAGCCAGCGCAGTGCCTCGCGCGCCAGCCGTTCCTCATAGGAATAGCGACGTGCACCCGAAAAGTCATGATTGGCAATGGCGTGTACCAGGCGCGGGATCAGCATCGAACCCGCGCCCGCGCTGAGAGGACGTCGACCGGTGGAAGACTTTGGCCATGGCCATGGGACGATGCGGCGAACCATAGCTCCCGGGCCACGCCGGGAGGGCGCATCATCCGCAAATCGGGCAGGCAGCGGCCCCTGACCGACCTGTCGGTCGTCAACTTGGCGATCCATTCGGCGCCAACCCCGCTCAAAATACCGATGAACTCGCTCAGGAGAAATCGGACGAAAACCGGCCCTCCCAGGGCGCGGTATTCCTCCGCGGCGCGCTCAAAGGCATTTTGCATCTCCCACGCGAACAGCGCTCTGTAATCGCTCGGGTAAAGTCGAATTAGAGTTCCATAGCCTTGCCCCACACTCATGTCAGGCCTCTCTCGGTCGGAGTCGTGTAGTTGCCGCGCGGGTTAGTTGTTTCATCCTTTCCAACTCCGCTTGCAGTTGTTTACGGCCCGCCGGAGTCATGACACCATAGCCATGGCGGGGTTTCTCTGTCAGGCGCACCAGGATCAATAGAACCGGGTCCGTGAGGCGTTTCCTTGCAGCTGGTATACTACGCATCACAATACGTCGCTACACGTCATATTATGATGAGCAGGAGGCGTTGTCAATCAGCGTACATGAATTCCGGAGCTTTTGGCACTCATCGTGCCAGTTTGTGATTCCAATTGACGGGTGGCGGACGATCGGCTCGGAACTCTCGCACGTCGAGCAGAGTTCTTTTCGTTGAATTACTATCTATTCGTGTCCTCTTGGGAAATGGCGTTATCGGTCGTCACGATCCCTGTCATGCTCCGGCCGGAGCTTGTGATTGTAGATGTAATCGCCAATGCGGGATCCCAGCCGCGCGCCTGCATCCTGATCGGTGCGGAAATGGATTCCGCCATAAACGCGCGCATCGGAGATGTCGTCGGTGATCTCCTCGAGCCTTGAGTAATGCATTGTCACGCCGGGGAGCGCGGGCGTCGACAGAGTAATCGAGAACGGGCCCTCACCATAGATCTTCTCCATCACTTCTCTAGCAGCGTTACTTAAAGTGCCGTGGGCGGAAGGATAGGAGGGGAAACAAGGCGTTGTGATCAGGGGCTTGAAGCTGGGGTCCGGGGTGGTCTTATCATTGCCGTCATCGCCAGCATCGTGAATCGCGGTTTCCGGCCGCCAGAATTTGTACAGGTACTTGTTGTAAAAGGTGGCAACTGCTGCATCACTGATAGCCATGTTGATGAGCGCAAAGTCGCGCGCGTTCTCGGATAATGATCTCGGCTTCGCGGTGGTGATCTGCCTTGCGGCGTCGTTGAAAATGAGGACTGGGATCTCATCATCGTAGAACAGGGCTACATTCGTCTGGTCCTGCGACCGCTCGGTGCTGTTCACGTCACCCAACTCCTTCACCTCGTCATAGGCCCGCGTATACCGGCCACTGGTGAGGGCGGGAGGTGGGCCCAGAAAGAACTGGCTGGCGCTCCGGATACCGAAGGGCGTCACGTTCTGCCAATTGAAAAACAGTCCACCGGCCGCCGTGCAACTGGGCGTAAATTGCCAAACCCCGGGATCGGATGAGGTGGGTAGATAGAATTCGAGCGGGCTCGAACCGTCGTTCGCGCGTGCGGCGATCATGGCGGCGGCAGCGGCCTGGCCGGTGGCAATTCCTGCCGTTTTCGCGGGGCCGTTCGGGATCGCCGCGAGCGATCTTGCATACGCGGCATTCAGTGTGGAGAGGCTGGCAGGGAAGTAATTACTCAGGACTCCATAAGCGGCAGCAACAGCCGCGGCTTCAGGCGACGCATCGTAGGGCGCGGCTATCGTTCCGAGGTACGGCTTGTAGTGTCGTGTGATTGCGTTGACGGCCTCGAATACGGCAAGCTGTGTAATCGCCGCAAATCGAGCCTGCGGGAACGGGGGTTGCGGGCTGACGGTGGCCTGCATGATCGCGTCCCAGTCCTGAACGACATCGGATCTGCCGGCCGACGGGATAAGCAGCAACATCAGCAGACCGCACAAGGCTTTCCACAACGGTTTCCTGCTCATTGTTCTCACCTTTGGCTGTTTGAGTCTGGCGAACTTTAGCGTGATTGGCCGCTAGGGCCGTCGCGACCGCCGTATCATTCCAGTCGATGACTGGGTTCTGAGCCTCCGCTTTCCCAATTACCGCGACGTCAGTTGCGGCCGGGATCCCTAAAAATTGTTTCCATTGATCATGTGTCCCTCCGGATCGTGCAGACTGTTGTATCCGCCACCAAGGCGAGAGTACGGCGTAACCACCGCGAATGTCCTTCGCAGATTCCGAAGAAATTCGGATAAAATCCTGAAATCGATATGGCACCCCAGTCAAGTCAAAGCCTGCAGTTTGGACCTTACCGGCTTGACCGGGACCAGCGCCTTCTCTTCAGAGGGAGCGAAATCATCCCCTTCGCGCCCAGGCTCTATGACACGCTTTTGGCGTTGGTTGAGAGTAGTGGCAGGATCGCTGATAAAGAAGACCTGCTCAGACGGGTCTGGCAGGACGCATTTGTAGAGGAAGGCAGCCTGGCAAGGAATGTTTCCACTCTGCGCAAGATACTGGGTGAGGGCCCGCGGGACCAGAAATACATCGTGACCGTCCCGAAACGTGGTTATCGTTTTTCCGCCACGCTGACGACCTCCCGAGCTTCGGATCAACAAGAGGCCGAAGCCGATTCGATATGGTCCGGCCCTACATCGGCCCAAACTTCGATTGACGAAGGAACTACGCGCAACACCGTCCTCCACCAGCGATCCGGCTTCGGAGCGGCGGGCTCTGAAGATTTCCCAGAACTTCGTAGGTCGCGACCTCGAGATGAAGCGGCTCGAAGGACATTTCGAAAACATGCTCGGGGGCGGCGGCAAGCTGGTTTTTCTCACCGGCGAAGCCGGCATGGGTAAATCCTCACTCGCTGAACGGTTTATAAACTCGATTCACCCTCGGCATCCGGAATTGCGCGTCGCGACGGGTCGCTCGGTGGAGCAATATGGTCCGGGCGAATCCTACCTTCCGTTTTTGGAGGCGCTTTCCGATTTGGTGTGTGAGCATGGAAATCAGATCAGCAATCACCTCCGCAGACAAGCCCCGACCTGGTGTCTGCAATTGCCGGCCTTCTTTTCGGGAGCAGAAATTGAAGCACTGCGGTCCGAGACGGCGGGGGCAACGAAGCAGCGCATGTTGCGCGAGATCGGAGATGCCCTGGGGACGCTCTCGCTGGACGCTCCGTTGCTTCTGCTTCTTGAAGACCTGCATTGGGCGGATCGTCCCACCATCGACCTGCTGCGACATTTATGTCACCGGATAGAGACACAGAGGGTACTGGTGCTCGGCACAGTCCGTCCTGAAGATATCCAAATCCCGAATCACCCTCTGAAGAACTGCATCGCGGATATGAAAGTGCGGCAGTTGTGCGACGAGATCGTGCTGGACGCGCTCACCGACAACGAAGTCTGCATTCTGCTTTGCCGGCGATTCGAGCACAATCAGTTTCCGGACGAGTTTGCGTCTCTGATCTGGAAAAGGACGGACGGCAATCCTCTGTTTACCGTAAGCCTGCTGGATTTTCTCATTTATTCCGGCGACATCGTTCATGACGGCGTGAGCTGGAATGTGGCGAGCCCTCCGGCTCAGATGGTGCAGAAGATACCGGATAGCGTTCGCGCGATGATCCGCCAGAAGAGCGAGGTGCTCGAACCCGATGCCCGTCTGGCACTGCAGTATGCCAGCATCGAGGGCGAGGAGTTCCTCTCCAGCGTTGTCGCTCGGCTGCTTGATACCGAACAGTTGCGCGTCGAAGCAGGCCTTGTATCTCTCGCTCAGAATCATCGGCTGATCCGGGTTCGCGCGGAAGAAGAGTTGCCGGATGGCGCTCTCGTGACGCGCTATGCCTTTGCCCACGCGCTTTACCAGAATCTCTTCTACGAAGAGATCGTCGTCGCGCGACGAACACAATTACACGCTATCGCGGGCGAGCAGTTGCTGAAACATTACGGCGGCCTGGCGCCGCGCATTGCGGGGCAACTCGCGATGCATTTCGAGCGCGGGCGCAACTGGGAGCGGGCCGTCGAGTTTCTCATGATTGCAGCCGCCAATGCGCGAAACATGTACGCCAACAGCGAGGCCGAAGAGCATTACACGCGCGCCATCGAAGTGTCCGCCAGGCTCGCAGAGAGCGCCCGCGCCGAGGCTCAGTTCAGGATTTACGAAAAACGCGCAGCCGTCTATCTCGCGACGGGCCGTTTCGATTTATCGATCGCCGACGGCCGCGAGATGATCCAACGGGCGCGCACGGCAGGCTCGGCGGAACTCGAGTGCGCCGCGCTGTACACGCTCGGCAATACGCTTTTTTGGGCTCACCGCCTGGATGAGATGCAATCGACGCTTGAGGACGTCCTTCGAGTGTCCGCAGCGAACGAAGCCGGTCACCTGCGCGCTCTTGCTTTGATGGCGCAGGGGCATCTCGCGTCCGGCGATTTGTCTCGGGCCGAGGACCTGCTGCGGACGTTAATTCAATGTTCTCTTTCGCTCGACAGGAAGACGCTTCTCGACAGTCTCGATGTACGTGCGCGACTTTCGTTCTTCCGCTCGGAATACGAAGATGCGGAACAGATGTTTCGGAAACAGATCGATCTGGCGTTCGAGCTCGGTGACGCATTCGAGTTTGCGAAGGCGAACTATTTCCTCGGCCTCACGCTGGCGAATCTGGGTCGAGTGTCTGAGGCGTTTGCGGTGCTGAGCTCCGCCATGGACATTGCGAAGCGCAATGGTGAAATTTTCTGGTTATCGCGCATGCCGAACGCATTCGGTTGGATCCATCGTGAAATGCAGGATTTCGAAGGAGCGAAGGCTTTTGATCGGAAAGGCGCTGCCGTTGGGCATGAAGCGGGCTTTGGAGAAGCCGAGGTTAATTCCGTCATCAATCTGGCGATGGATCACCTGGACTCGGATCAGGCGACTGTTTGCTCCGCGATGAGAACCGCCGCATCTCTGCTTTCACATGACGCGTGGTTTCGGTGGCGCTTCGAAATCCGATTCCTTCATGCGCGAGCCGAGCAGACGTTAGCTAGAACAGACGCAATGGCGTTGCTCGAGAAAGCGACTCAATACGGCGCACACAAATACATCGTCATCGCGCGCACCTTGCTGTCGCGAATCGCGATGCTCTCCGCTGATTTCGACACGGCTGCTGGAGAAATAACAGCAGCATGTTCCATGCTTAACCGCTATCCTGCCATTCTGTGTGCCTGGCGGGCGCATGCGATGCTCGGCCGAATTGAGATGCAATGCGGCGATCCTCATGCCGGCATTGCCGCATACAGACTGGCCGTTTCAAACATCCAATATATCGCCGATCACATTGATGACAAACGTTTGCGTAATATATTCCTCAGCTCGGATGCGATCCGCGACGTACTCCGTGATGCGGGCGAACGAATATGCGCTGAGTAGAAGCGCATAATTCTGGAATGTCGCCGGATCCTCTGAATCGCAGCTTGCCTGCAACACCCGAACGCGTGCTTCCAGTGTGTGAGCCTCATCCTTTCTGTGCATGTTCGGTAAGAGCAACGCGTAGTCGGATAGCACGTTGGCGGCGCCCCGATTTGTAGCACCAAGCGATTGTTCTGTGATCTTCAGAGAACGTAGGAAGAGCGGCTCGGCCTCTTGATACCGGCCCTGCACACAATACATTTCGGCAAGTTTGTTGAGCGTTCGTGAGACGAACAGGTGATCCGGGCCCAGTTGACCGATACCGACGAATTAGACATGTGTAACCGCTATGGGAAAATTGGCGGCGCGACTCAATTGCCGACCGCGCCAGGATGCGATGCCGGAATTCGCCATACGTGCCCAATAGGAGTAAAGTCACCCATGACGCGTCTGCGTGTCCTCGTCTTTTCTGGATGGTCGCATCTGCGCTTATGTGCTTCGCGGAAGTGACGGATTTCGAGATCGTTCCACTCGAAACTGTTTCTGAGACATCTTCCAACGCCAGCATTGGTGATCTTAACGCGGACGGCCACCCTGATATTGTCCTGGTCAAAGGTCGGCACTGGCAACTTACAAGCAGGGTATTGCTAGGGGACGGAAAGGGCCACTTCGCTCCGGGCCCTCCGCTGCCGAGCAACGCCACAAAGAGCTATTCCGGTTCGCTCGCAGACATGACGAAGAGCGGGCATTTGGATATTGTTCTGAGCAATGACGCTCCCGATCCGAAACTGTTTTAGTCAACAACGGCATTGGCCACTTCAGGGTGGGTGGCACCTACGGCGATCCGAAATGGCCAACACGGAATGCGGCAGTTGGAGATCTGAACGGCGACGGCTACCCAGATATCGCTGTCGCGAATCGCGAGATGACGTCCTATGTTTGCTACAACGACGGAAAGCTGCATTTCAAATGTAACCCGCTTACGCGATACGCCGAGCGCGGCGAGTATCGTAATCGCGGACATCGACGGCGACGGCTTGAACGACCGTCATATTCCCATGCCGCGACGATTGCCAGAGCCGCGTGTTCTTCAACCGGAACTTGGCGGGCCAAGGCAAGCCCTGGGGACCGGCTAAAGCATCGATCCGCGCAATCGCCGTCGCGGATCTGAATGGCGATGGTCAACTCGACATCGCCGCTTGTCCGGCGAGGCTCGGTTGTTTTGTCTACTTCAACGATGGCAAAGGCAATTTCGGGTCCGGCATTCAGTTTCAGAAACCGGACGCGCTGGAGCTGGCAGGAAAAGACGAAGAACGTATGCCGTACTCGATGATATCCGCAGATCTCAATGGAGATGGCCGCCCGGATCTCATCGTGGGCTACGTTAATGCCGGTGGTGTGATTTATTACAACGATGGAACGGGCAGGACCTTCGACGCGCATCCGTTCGGCGATGGGAAGGGAGCAATTTATGGGATGGCCAGCGGCGACCTAGATGGAGACGGGCGGCTCGACTTAGTCGCCGCCAGGAGTGATGCGCCTTCTTTTATCCTTTTCAACCGAGGGGTGAAGTAAAAGGCTCGGGATCCGGGAGCTTGTGCTCCGATGTTACGCAAGTTTTTTCACCTGCAATCCTTTTTCATCTCATCGAAACAATACTTGAAAGGGGTGCCTCGAAGACCTGGTGGCGCCGATGTGGTCGGCCACTCAGAAAGTGTCGGCCCGATACGAGCTGAACAAGTCCATCGCCGATTTGCTGCACTCGCCAACTGGTCGTGTAACGGCCAATCTGGACAGAACCGGTAAGATGCTCTGGCGTAGGCCGGATTGTGCCCAACATCGACGGCTGGGCGGATGTCAGATTTATAAGCCACACAGCCGTGGGTTGTCGTTTCGCGGCTCGAAGCTAAGGGACTCTATCCCAGTAGATGGCATCGGAAAACGGTTTTCCATCTTGCATGACGCCCGAACTGTAGGTAAGGAGCGTTTTTCCGTCTGGCAGAAGCGCCACCACGGTCCGCTGAACTTCCTTACCGTTTTCCTTGAGAACTATCCGAATGTCCTGGAGATAGGGGTTGCCGGTCGGCTCATTTTTGACCGTGACGGTGGCGTCCCCCTTATCGCTGAAATCAGATTTCTTGCCCGACATGGTAATCGCACTGTACGTCCAACCGTTGTCTGTTATCGTTAGCGTTGCCTCCCGAGGGCCGTCCGGATCGATCGAGAATTTGCTTTTTGCTGCATTGAGCTTCCAGGCCCCGACAGAACTGGGCCCATCCGCTCCATAAACCAACGAGGCTGCAAGCAGCGTGGCAAAGAAAAACTTCATCATGTTACTTCCTTTACAGTTGCGTGGAGGCGCCGGGACGGAACCGCCCTTCAGCGCTGGGGTAGAGTCTATCAGTTTTCTTGGAACCCCGGGATTTGGATGTAACCCGTTGGATGTAACCCTTACTGTCGACGGGCTGTGAAATGCCCGCTTGCTGGCGGTTGGGAAAGGCGTAAACTCCAAAACTCGTCGGTCAACTACACTGCCTCTCGTAGGCGTCGTTACTTCCTGGTTAGCCGGTCGCCGAATCAGATTTCGCCTAGCGACTCCGAAGATTAGGGCATCTGCGACTTGCAGACACTCGGAAATTGGGCCGTAATGTCCGGGTTGCGGACCACAGTGAAAGCGTGCCCGAAAGAATTGGACGAGTTGTTAACCCGCCTTCGGATTTAACATCTACGGAACTGGTCGGTATCCAGGGCGTGCGTACACGGTTGCACCGGGAATGTCTACGGTAACTTCGATCCTGTGATAGCTGACGCTGTCAGACTCCGGCGCGAAACTTAATAGATAACGGCTTCGGAGTGCATCGCCCATTGCAATCAGATCGTTCTCCAACTGGCCTTGCTTCCGAAACGAAAGTTGGAGTCCTCCAGTAGCAACCGCCAAGAAAGAGAACGGATCTTTCTGGTTAGCTGATTTCGTCGCATGTCGGAGGGCTGGAATGGCTCTCGTCAATTCCATGCTGGCCTGATACCCGCCACGCCAACCCTGATCTGGCAAGCCACGAAGTTGGAAACTATCTGAGACGAATGCCTTATTCAGCAAAGGAAGTCTGAGAGTGTAGATCTGTACGTTGTGTTCCTCTGCTTTGACAAGCAACTCGTTCACGTTGCCTTGGCTACCCTCATCCGCAGGTTGACCGATCAGGAGCAAAACTCGTGAATGAGACGGATCTCGCGTCGCAAGAAGTTCGACAGCTTTCATTCCCGCGTCCACCATCCTTGCCCCATGCCCGGAAGGAGTGATCTTTCTCAGGATCGCGGACAGTTCTCCGTTTTTGAAGGACTTCGCCACAGCGACCTCGTCGTTATAGGTGAGGAGCGCGGTTTCACCTCCTTCGGCTGCAACAGCACTCTCGATCATGTTGCCTACTCTTGAAATGAAAGGAACGTAGTCTCTGACGTTCTGATCGACCTCGATGGCTACGACGAGGGATAGTGATGCGCTGTAAGTGTCCAGCGTGAATGCCTTCTCCTGGCCATTGTCGGAGAGGTGGAAGTCGGTGGCCAGCAGTCCTGGGATATAAATGCCCTCCTTTGATGCAACAAGGGTGGGTACACTCACAAGTCGAACCGGAACGCGAATGGTTGGAGTTTGCTGGGAATGCAGCGGGACTAACGTCAGAAAAGGCACTGCCGCGAGGACTGCAACATTTCGGCGCACGTATCCGTCAGGACGGTATTGGTGTTACCTCGGTTACGGGGAATGGCTGAAGTCGGTTGCCCATTCTGGCCTCCTTGCACCGTATTTCGGCACGCTCACATACGAACGATGGCCGCATCCTCCTTGGCGCTTTTTGCTTCCGCTACCCCGCTGTAAATGTGCAAGCTCGGATTACAGCAGCTAGTCTGGATCATGGCCAGGACTACGGGCAACCCGTCAATTGACCGAGGTTCCGATCCGTCGCAGCCCCACTTGCTGGATGCCGACCACTCGGAAATTGGAGAGGTTCGCGTGCGCTGCCGTACTGCGTCTAAGCTTTGATCATGCCGGAGGAGGTTGTTTCTCCGTCCTGTGCTTTGGGTCCGAGCACGTTGCGCATCACGACCGCCAGATCTCGCAGGGCTTGTGCTCCATCACCGTAATAACTTGAGCCATGCATAACTGCCAGTGTCTTCGGCTCCTGTTCCGCTAAGCTTTCCAGGACGCGTCCGGTGTGATGCGTATAGGGCACGTAGTTTGCAAACGGACCCGCTTCGGTTTCCCGCAGCGCATCATGGCACCGTTCCAGAATGTCTTTCTCGGTGGCCGGTTCGTGACGGCCCCATTGATGAAAGAGGTCGGAGCAGAAGAGCGTCCGTTCGTTCTCTTCAAAGAGGACGCCGGCATCCCACCCGTGCGGCACATGAGGAGTGGGCAGGAACCGAAAACGATACCGACCAGTCGGTAAGACATCGTCCCGCGTCAACACGCGAGCGGGGCGAAGCGAGAAATCATTCACGCTCACCATAGCTCCAACAAGCCCGCAAACGGGTTGCGCTGTGGGAGCGACTTCAAGCCACTGGTTTAATCCTCCACACTCATCGGACTCGAAGTGGCTGAACCCGATGTGCCTAAGCTTCGAAACATCGATGAGACGGGAGATCGCTTCGCGCAAGATAGGGAACATGCTTCGAAGTCCGGCATGAAAAACAAGCGGCTCCTCATCTCGGACCAGGAAATGACTGAACTCCAGATTGATCTCGGGAACGAAGATCGCGAGACGGTAGATCTCAGGCGCAATTTCAGTAGTAGTGACCATAGACTCTCCTTTTTCCGGCACGCTGACGGCGATGCGAATTGCAGTCCAGCCGCTGTGACGCATCGACGGGCAGATGCTGTTCAGTATAAAGAATGGTTGCTAAACGGCCTCGAAGATTCGGAGCGGATGACAGGCAATCAGTCAATTGACCGAGGTTCCGATCCGTCGCAGCCCAATTGCCGGATTGCCAAACCCGCCTAGCTAAGATCTGTTACAGTCGTGTGTTTGGGAAATGGCGAGTCTGGACGCAGCGGGACAGCAGGACGCCGAGAGACAGCTCGAGAAGGTGCTTGCGAATCCACTGTTCTCAGGTGCGCGACGGCTTTCGCTGCTCCTCCGCTATCTGGTCGAGGAAACGCTCGCGGGGCGTGGCCATCAATTGAAAGAATACTCAGTCGGGGTCGCGGTGTTAGACCGGGGCAGCACGTTTGATCCTCGCCTCGACTCCATCGTCAGAGTCGAAGCTAGTAAGCTCCGGGCTCGTCTCGAAAAGTACTACAAGAATGCCGGAGCAAACGACCCGATTCTGATTGAACTGCCCAGAGGCTCGTACGCGCCGCGAATTGTGCCGCGCGGTTCCGTAAGCGACATGCCACGGTCGCGCAGCGCGATTGCTGTCCTCCCCTTCGTTCATCTTGGACCTGAACCGGATCAGGAGTATCTATCCGATGGTCTGACCGAGGAAATCACGAACACGCTCGGGACGGTACCGGGGCTCTGTGTTGTCGCACGAACGTCAGCATTCCAGTTCAAAGGCACGGGTGGCAACGTGCAGGAGATTGGCCGTACCCTGGGAGCCAGATACTTGATCGAGGGGAGCGTCCGTCACTCGCAAGTCCGCCTTCGTATCAACGCACGATTAATTGACGCCGAGACCGGATACCAGGTTTGGTCGCGCAACTACGACGAACGAGCGGACGACATACTAAGCATTCAGGCCGCGATTGCAGACGCGATCAGCGCAGCTCTGATAGGGGAACAGTCGTTCTCCGCTGTGAAGACCTCCGCCGCCGAGCTCTCGACCGAAGCGTACAACCTATACTTGCGCGGCCGTTTCCACCGTAATCAGTGGACGCTCGATGGCTTCGAGAAATCATTCGAATACTTTCAACGTGCCTCGGCCTTATCACCTGATTCCGCGCAGATTTTGGCTGCGTTGTCAGAAGCCCAGGTACTTATGGCGTTGGGTGGCACTTGCCCGAATGGACCCCTCTTTAGCGCTGCCCGGGCGGCTGCCGAGGGGGCGATTACCCTAGACGACCATTGTGCGCACGCCCACCTGACACTCGGCTGGATTCACCATATCTATGATTGGCTCTGGGACCCCGGACTCACCGAGTTCGAGCGCGCCCTGCAGCTGAATCCCAATCTCGCCGAAGCATTGCATCTCAAAGGCATTTTCCTTGCGCTGCGAACGCGCCTCGACGAAGCAGAAGAGTCGTTTCGACGAGCTTTGAAGATCGATCCGCTCGCCCCCGTGATTCATACTCACGCCGCCAGTTCCCTATTTCGCGGGCAACCTTGAGGAGGCAGAATCGAGGGCAAAAGCTGCCATTGCTCTGGAGCCGGCTTTCGCTGAGGCACACTGGACGCTTGGATGGGTTCATGAGAGACTGCAACGCTACCGTGAGGCGTTGCAAGCAATCCAAAAATCAGTGCAAGTTGGAGGCGAGAACCCGGTCTATTTGACGGATCTTGCTTCTTTGTACGCCCGCCTGGGAGAGTTTGAGCGTGCGCGTGAGATCGTTGCACCGCTCGAGACCGGATTCCCGCGACCACATCCAATGGCGAGCGGCTTAGCTTGGGTCTACCTCAGCTTCGGCGACCGCCCGAAGTCGAACGCGTGGCTGGAAGAAGCCCTTGAGGCTCGCGACATTATGCTGCCCTGGATGTGTACTGATCCCAAATACGAAGATTTGTGGCCGTATCCAGCCCTCTCCGATCTTCGGCGACAGATTCTTGGTGTCGCAGTTTAGGCGTCAGGTGCCTGTGCTGCGTTAGCCGTTAATTCGCCGTTACCGATCAACTGATCGGCCCCGTTTTCGGCCATACTCGCCACATGCACAGCGTTAGCGGGGCGACGTTGCTGATTGCCCTCAGCTTTGTAGCGGAAGCGAGTGCCGCCGATTTGTTCCGGCCCCAGGTTCCCAGAACGTGGGATGAGCCGGAGATCAGTTCCCTAGAGATTCCGCTCTCCCATCCCGAATACTCTCCGAAACACATCTCGGCGGAGTTCTACTACCGCATGCCGGTTCGGCCGATCTACCAGTCGTACCCGGTCTACCATCCAGACCGCGAACCGCCCGGTTATATGGAATGGCTGAAGCAGCGCGAACCCAAACTAGTCTGGGATGCCGGAAAGCTCCGCAGGCGCGAGGATTGGATCCGCGCGGGAGAGATGGTCTTCCAGGCGCCGATTGCATACGGCGAGATCGGCGTTGGGCCGATACACAATAAGGAGCTCTACGTGTGCCGCCGATCCTGGTACGAAGCGGTCCGGCCTCCGCTTTCGTCTGACGGTGTGCTTCCGTTTATGCGCTACGTCGTCCGCCAGAAGGGCAAAGTTGAGCTGGGCATAGCGGCATGCGCTCTGTGTCATACACGCGTTCTTCCCGGTGGTTCCGTACTTCAGGGTGGCCCAGGAAACTTTCCCTTTGATGCGGCCTTTGCTGAAACCATCGGAACCGAACCAAGCTCGATCACGGAAAACCGCAGTTTGTTGCAGGAATTGTTTTCGAAACCGTGGGCCCCGTCCGAACTCTCCTCCAAGTTTGAAGGCCTCGACGCCAAGAGCTTAGCTGCGTTGCTGGATGGACGTCCACCCGGCGTCATGACGCGGCACCGGCTCTCGCTCGATACGCCTCTGGAGATCCCCGACTTGATTGGGGTGGAGCATCGTGCTTACCTCGATCACACAGGGCTACAAGTTCACCGCGGGATCGGCGATCTGATGCGCTATGCGGCGCTGAATCAGGGCGCTGACGACCTTGCTTCCTTTGCCGGATTCGTGCCGATATCTTCTTTCTTTCCCGGACAGAACTTAACTCCCGAGATGTTCGATCGCTACAGCGACGAGCAGTTGTATGCGCTGGCGCTATATCTTTACTCGCTTCGGCCCCCCGAAAATCCGCACCACGCGAATGAACAGACCCGCCGTGGCGAACGCATCTTCTTCAGCCAAGGTTGTGGCAATTGCCACCCGCCGCCCCTTTATACAAACAACAAGCTGACGCCCGCGGCAGGATTTCGGATTCCTGAAGAACACCGTCGCCGGTATGACATCCTGCCGGTGGTGGTGGGAACGGATCCGGAAGCTACGATGGACACGAGGCGGGGCACCGGTTATTACAAAGTCCCTTCGCTGCTCGGCGTCTGGTACCGCATCCCACTCGGACATAGCGGTTGGGTCGGCAGTCTTGAAGAGTGGTTCGATCCGAGGCGCTTGAACGACACTTATGTCCCGACGGGATTCTGCCGCCCGGATCGAAGGCATTGTAGCGTGAAGGGCCACGAATTCGGCTTACAGCTATCTGTCGATGATCGAGCCGCTCTGATCGCGTTCCTGAGAACTCTATAGTCGAGGGTTGAGTAAAGCAAAACGATGTAGAGAAAGAAACTTCTGTTCGGATGGCGGCTAGACTCCGAAAGCAAGCTGCTGCGCTTCGGTTTCAGCTTCAACCCGCGGCATCAGCTAACGTGTGAGTTCCTCAGGCGTCGCCATGTGTTTCGAAGTCAAGCGTGGTTTCCGGATTGTGACTGGTTTACGGGCTACCGGAAATTGAGAAGTCTCGGCCGCTAAAGCAGTGCGAACAGACGACGTCTGGAAGACCTACCCGACCGACAACACGACCACGTTTGCGCGCGGTGGTCATGGCCTCTTCTCAACCACAGCAGATTATCTGCGCTTTGCCCAGATGTTGTTGAACCGGGGGCAACTTGACGGCGAACGTATCATTAGCCCCGCGATTGCAGATCTAATGCACGCCAATCACCTGCCGTCGAATCTCATGCCCTACAGCGTCGCGATCCTGGCCATGCCCGGTTACGGCTTCGGTCTCGGCTCGCGGGTGCTGATGGATGCGGCCGGATCCGGGCTGCCTGGCTCGGCAGGTGAATTCGGCTGGGCCGGGGCGGCGAACACATACTTCTGGGTGGACCCGAAAATGGAACTGATTGGGATCTTCATGACCCAGCATATGGTTAGCATTGAGCCCGCGCAGTACGATTTCCGTGTGCTTGCCTACCAGGCGCTCGTTGAATAGCGGGAGTATCCGTTCCTGATCAAACGACCGTCGACATCGCCGATGGGACCGCTGAGGTGAACGCATCAGTCTGGCTCGATGTCGATTCTCCGACGCCGTTGTTCCGGGATCGCGCGCTACGCGCACTTAATGTCCAGGTTGCTTACCATACCTCCGGAAACTGACGAGTCACACAATGTGAATTGACGTGGAAATCGGTCAGGGGTGTCTGAGCCATTGAAGACTGGGCTGGTCGAAGCCCAATGCTGTTTTGACCACGGCATCGGCTATGCTGAGGCTGTTTTCGGAATTGGTGAACATCACGAATCCCGATTTCTGTTCAGGGAAGCCGACCATATAAGCCTTGAATGCACCATTGTCACCCCAGTGCCAGAAGGCTGGACCGGCGGAGGTTTTCTCCAAGCCCAGTCCGAGGCCCCCAAGAGATCGTCGTAGATAGAGGGGCGACGTCAAAGCAATTGGCGGTGCAATTCTGCTGCACCGCAGTCTGTGGAGTCTCCATCTGTTTCAGCGTGTCCGGGTTCAAACCTTTTCCGTGGAGGAGCGCGGTCATAAAGCGTGCATCGTCTAGTGCTGTGGTCTGCAAAGACGAGGCAGGATTCGCTTCCTTCGGTTTCCATTTGTCCTGAGCCTGACGATCTTTATCGTGTCCGATCGCCGTGCGCGCATCGTAGTCCTGACGCCAAACATAGCTGCTGCTGGTCATGTCGAGCGGCGTGAATACCATCTGTTGTATGAATTCGTTGAGACTCTGGCCGGTGATACGTTCGACAGCCTTTCCCAGGAAGACGAAGCCTTCCCCCGAGTAGCTGAAGTGATCACCAGGCTCGAAGTGGATGGTGAGTCTTTGTTTGGGGCGCCAGTTGGGAAAGCCTGTGCGGTGGGTCAAGACCAGTCGGGCTGTAATTGCGTTGACGCGCGGATCGCCTTCGATATAAGAGGCATCAAGATAATCTTGAAGGGGCGCATCGAGATCAATCTTGCCCTGGTCAGCCAGTTTCAGCACGGCATACGCGAAGACGACCTTGCTAAGTGAGGCCGCTTCGAATGTCGTGTCGTTTGTGACCGGGGCATCGCCTTCCTTCACGCCAAAGCTTTTCGCCCAATGATTCTCCCATTGCGGATCAGCGCGAGTGACAAGCCTGGTACGTTGTTTTTTCGCATGAGTTCGGGCACAGTTCGTTCCAGAGCGCGGACAGAGGCAGGCCCGGGTACAGACGATGCAGGCGACCGCGCCACCAGCATGGAGAGGATGAGCGCCATGGTTCCCAAAGCGGTGAGCGAGCATCCAGACCTGCTCCGGAGCCGCTTAACTCGATAACGGGATAAGGAAGCCGTCCACCGCATTGTCAGTTTCTTGTTTGCCGACTATGCACTCGGAATTCTGGCGGGCCGGAGCCGTGGGATGCGAGTGATGCAGCAGAGTACAGATTCGTGGTTACGCGGCGACGGTGGAGCAATTCGTCGCCAACGCAGAATCGTTGTAGAATTCCCAAATGTCGGTTGTTAACGCGGCGCTTTTCCTTGTGGCTGTTACAACGGCGGGAACTGCACAGCAAACGATCTCGTTCTCCACGAAAGACGGTGGCCGCGTTTGCGCTGACGTCTATGGCCAAGGTACCCGCGCCGTTGTTCTCGCTCACGGCGGCAGATTCAATAAGGAGAGCTGGCGGGAGCAGGCGCGGATTCTCATGTCCCATGGATTTCTAACACTCGCAATCGATTTTCGTGGATTCGGCTGCTCCACCGGTCCCGGCCAGGCGGACTTCGATCATGCCCCGTTTGCAAACGATGTCCTCGCCGCGGTTGGATATTTGAAAGCGCACGGCGCAAAAACGGTAGCGGTAGTGGGAGGCAGCTTCGGCGGCTCGGCTGCGGGCGACGCGTCCATTGAATCCGCCCCTGGTGAGATTGACCGCATTGTCTTGCTCGGTGCAGCCCCGAACCTCTCGGCAGAGAAGCTGAAGTCGCGGGTCCTATTCATTGTCGCCCGGGACGACGCTAATGACAGCGGTCGGCGCCTTCCTGGTATTCGCGCACAGTATGAAAAGGCTCCTCAGCCGAAGCAATTAGTCGTTCTGGATGGTTCCGCGCACGCACAGTTTCTCTTCCAAACGGATCAAAGTGCTCGGGTCATGCACGAGATCCTGCAATTCCTTTCTATCCCGTAGCCGCCTTGACGGCGGAACAATGCACTCAAGAGAAGCGCCCTACTCTCAAGATGTCTCTAACTAACGACCCGATGCCGTGAGCGAATGACGGGCAATCCGGCAATTGACCGAAGTTCCGATCCGTCGCAGCCCCGATTGCCGGATGCCGACCAACTGACCACGATTCGTCAAATGGCTGATCACTTCTAAGAATGGCGTGGATCAAGCTGTCCGGTTGTTTCCTCGGGCGGCCGCTAGGAACTGTACCGCAAGTTGTCGCCTAGCCGCTCACGGGCTGTAAACGCTGGTCGAAAGCGCTAGGATGATATCAACGCAGCTTAAAATCTGGCGGCCTCGACAAAAGAATTTCTGTGCACAGGAGGAGCTATGGCAGCACAGGCACAATTGAACATGAAGAAGGTAGAAGAGCTGGCCTTTCGAGTTGTCGGCGATATGGGCGGAGCATTCATCATGGCGTTGGGCTACATTGGAGATCGCCTCGGACTCTACAAAGCCATGGACGGGGCTGGTCCGATTACCAGCAGTGAGCTTGCATCAAGGACGGGCCTCAACGAACGCTATGTGCGTGAGTGGTTGCGCGCCATGGTCGCCGCCGAGTACATCGACTACGACGCAACGTCTCAGAAATATTCGATGTCGTCCGAACAAGCGTTCGTGTTGTCGAACGAGGACAGTCCGATGTTCGTTGGCGGCGGGTTCCATTTTACGGCTCCGTCCCTTTTGAACGTGCCGAGGATCATGGACGCGTTTAAGAACGGCGGCGGGATCCCATACTCGGAAATTGGCGACGAGATTCCACCGGCTATTGAGCGCTTCTTTCGCCCGGGTTATGTGAATTTCCTGAGCAGGGACTGGCTAGGAGCAGTGCCGGGATTGATTGTCAGACTTGAGAAAGGGATTACGGTTGGCGACGTGGGCTGTGGTAGAGGCCAATCCACGGTAGCCATGGCTAAGGCGTATCCCAAATCACGATTCCTCGGCATCGACTACGATGGCAGGAGTATCACCGCCGCCCGAAAATTGGCCGAGAGTGCAGGTTTGACGAACGTGGAATTCGTCCAAGGTCCCGCAGATCAAATTCCATGGGACCGCAAATACGACCTGATCTGCAGCTTTGACTGCATTCACGATATGGTCGACCCAGTTGCTACTCTAAGAGCAATTTATAGCGTTCTGGCACTTGATGGCGTTTATCTCTGGTCGGAACCAAATTGCTCGCATGACGCCCACGAAAATCGAAATCCACTCGGTCGAACCTTTCATGCGATAAGCCCGCTGCACTGCATGGCTGTTTCGCTCGCTCACAATGGCGCGGGGTTGGGAACCGTGATCGGGGAGCGAGGCGCGCGCGAACTTGCAGGAGAAGCCGGATTTTCAAAATTCGAAAAGCTGCCAATTCAGAATCCGTTTAACCAGTTCTTCGCGCTCGGCCGCTGACTACACCGCGGCGTAGAGTTTGATTTGGTTTCGTGAAAGCTCCGCTTACGGAGTGCACTTCGTCGCGTAGTCTGCATCCCGGGCAAATGAATTCAGGTTGCTCCGGATTACGCTAACCCTCAATTGGGCCGTCGAAAGATCCCAACTTCTCCGTCCAATTACTGCGCTACCGAAACCGATCACCCGTGTTTCTAAACCTTCGCAGGTCCTGCTCGCCAATCTGCTTGAGAGTAACCGTGGTGCATCGGGGTCGAGGCTTTTCACGATGCCCCATCCGCCTCAATCACCTGTGCCCGAAGCACGAGGAGACCGCGAACGCCACACGTTTTCTGAAGCCTGAGGCTGATTGTTGCCGGATTGTGATCGGATCACGGGCCAACCGGAAGCCATTCGAATGCCGCGCAGACATTTTTTGCAAGCCGGACACTTTTCTAGTTTCCGGCGTATACCTAACGAGCGGGATTTCGAGCTCAGGCGTTGACGAACTCCATCATCCCAGGCGAGTAGCGCTCGCCAGCCACAGCACCCTTCGGAGCGATCTCATCAAGCAGCTTCAGGTCCTGCGTCGTCAGGACGACATCCATCGAGCCAAGGTTTTCCTCTAGGCGCTGGTGGCTGCTAGTGCCGGGGATGGGAACAATGTCTTCCCGTTGCGCGAGTACCCAGGCGAGAGCCAGCTGCGCCGGAGTAACCCCCTTTTCGCGAGCCATTTCCGCCACGCGATCCGCAATGGCAAGATTACGTTGGAACTGTTCTCCCTGGAAGCGCGGATTGGTTCTACGCCAGTCATTCGGAGCGAGATCGTCAATGCTGCGAAACCGGGCGCCGAGGAAGCCGCGGCCGAGCGGGCTGTACGCGACTAGCGAGATTCCGAGCTCACCCAAAACAGGTAGCAAGTCGCCCTCGGGATCGCGCGTAAACAGGGAGTATTCGGTTTGGACAGCACTGATCGGATGTACTTTATGCGCGCGGCGGACAGTAGCGGCAGATGCTTCAGATACTCCGATGTGCCGCACTTTGCCGGTCCCAACGAGATCGGCCATTGCGCCGATGGTCTCTTCGATGGGGACTTGAGGATCGACGCGGTGGAGGTAGTACAGGTCGATCGCCTCGACTCCGAGGCGCTGCAATGAGAGATCGCAACAGTGGCGGGCATTTTTCGGGGTACCGTCAACGCTCCGCTCTGGCGCAGAAGCGGAACCGGGCACGATTCCGAATTTGGTTGCGAGAACGACGCCATCACGCCGACCCTGGAGAGCCTTGCCGACCTTGATCTCGGAGTCGCCATAAATGTTCGCTGTATCAAGAAAATTGACGCCCAGGTCAAGGGCACGCCGGATAAGGCCGATGGCATCACCTTCGTTTTGCGCACTGCTGGTGTATACATCATCGATACCAATGCTCATGCAACCAAATCCAATTGCGGAGACTTCGAGGCCGCCTCGGCCGAGTAAGCGTTTTTTCATAATCGATCCGGTCAAATAGATGCTACAGGCGTCAGTTGGGTCTCGCAGTGATTGAGCAGCCGCGGCTGGCGGTGACGATGATCGTCATCCCAAACAGCCGTCGTGCCTTCGGCGATGAGGTTCGGGGTTCCGTCTGGGCAGACCGTCGCGGTTCTGTTCAGGCACCGACTGAAGTTTTTCCTAGAGTACGGGTCGCGTGGCTGGTTGCTGTGATAACTCAGGGGTGCCAATCGAACAGGAGCCACAGGGACGCCGCGATGGCCACGGGCAACAGAAACTCAAGCCAGGCCCGGGGCGAATGAAGGCTAGAGAGCCGGTTAACAGTTCTCTCCGATTCGGGCTGCTTTGACCGCAGCGTATCGACCAAGCGGCTGCGGATGTCGCTACGCTTACCCTGCAGGGCCCGCACCAGCTCCTCGCGGCCGCGTTTGTCCGCGATCAAAATCGTGGCCGAGTTCACACTCTGTGTAGTTTCAATGAGCTTGCGGCGCAGGTCTAAGGGAACGTCCTCCACAGACCGGTACACATGCGTGCTTTCGCCGCTGGCGATGAAGATCGTCGCACTTCTTGCCGTCAAGGTTGCCATCTTATCGTCTCCGCTCTCAAATCACCTTACTCAAAGATCACCGACGCATGTGGCTAAGTCCCGGAAGGCCGAAGCCGCTGTTGCGACATCACGCCTATTTGATGGCCGGCGTTCATCAATGTTACCTCTATAAATCCGAGCGCCGCCTTGGACAGAGATTTGTCCCGCCGGTAAATAAGCCCCACTCTTCGCATCATCAGCTCCGGAGCCAGCGAAACACACGCTAATTTATGAGCTTCCACTTCTTCCAGGCAATGCGAAGCGGCCAGGAATGAGATACCCAGCTCAGCCATGACAAATCGCTTGATCATCTCAGTCGAATCAAGCTCCATCGAGATGTTGAGTTCCTCGAAGATAGAATCGAGCCAGACACTCAACCTGGCTCGCGTGGTACCCGTCTTGGGCAGCAGTACCGGTTCGCCAAGTAAATCCTTCGGGAAAACTCGCTCCTGCTTCGCCAGTCGGTGGTTCGCTGGAACTAACAGCTTGATTTCATCGGAGTGGATGTCCACGGCTTCCAATTTCTTTTCCTGGATAGGCAGCTGAGCGAAACCGAAATCCGCCTGGTTATCCAACACTGCCTGCACTACCCTCGTTCCGTATGACCGGTCGACTAACAACTGGACATTCGGAAAGCGTTTCTTGAACTCTGCGAAGACGCTGGGCAGGACATAAATGCAGGTTGCCTCGTTGGCTGCGATTACAAGCTCGCCACGCGGCACTTTGTCGAGTTCGTTGATGGTATCCTGCGCTCGCTTCCGAAGAGCTAGAATCTGCTCGGCATGTTCAGCAAAGATGCGACCCGCCACCGTTAGCGAGATCTTCGTCCCGAAGCGTTCAAAAAGCGTAGTGTTGAGTTCTTGCTCCAGTTGCCGGACCTGGGCGCTGATCGCCGGTTGCGTTCGATAGCACGTCTGCGCAGCTTTCGAGAAGCTCTTCAGCCTCACAATTTCTAGGAAGGTGTGCAGCTGATCGAGATCCATGGATCGGTGCGCAAAACACGAGAGTTCATGACGCGGAACTTACTGTGCAGAATTGTACCAGTCTCGTTCCCGGCATCCTGCTAATCGACCTTTTTGAGCATTCTCACGCCCGGAGGAAGATCGAATGTCTTCGGCGGCACCGCCACGTTGGCTTCTGCTTTATCGGCAAACAACTGGTACGCCTTGTAGCCGTTCCGTTCCCGTTCGATACTGTAGGGCCATTGGATTCCCTGCCCGATATCCCGATATTTGTCGAAGACGGAGATCTCCTCGTTTCGTTCCTTTAGTACAGGATCCATCCACGTATAGATTTCCCGCACCGGCAGCTTCGTGTTGAAATCGAAGTAGACCCGGATAGTCTGACCGGTTTGGTCAGTGATATCCACGATATCGACGTGCCTGCTCAAGTAGACTTCATTGCTGACATAATCGAAGTCGATTCCTGGCTCGCCGCGGCGTGTGCGTAAGAAGTAGAGAATGTCACTCTGCGTCGTTCTCCGATACCGCTGCCAGTTCTCGTCGGGCACCTGACGGGCGCCTCGAAACGTGATGTCCCAACCTTGATCCGGGAGAAACAGATACGAGTAATCGCCCTTTTTGCCAAGCAGTTCCCGTTCCCGGATCGCCAACCCGTTCGCAGGTTTTTGGCTCAGATATTCGGTATAGATTGTCGCTCTGTCAAGGCCGCTCATCTGATCGTGGAAGAACGAGTAAATGCGTCCGCTGCTCATCCTGGTTTGCATCTGCAGAAAACGGTCGCCGCCCAGAGCATTAACCGCAGCATCCACGACCTGTTTGCCCTTATTATCGGAATGGTCCTGCGCGGACAGCTGGGCAAAGGCAACACCGGCTAAGACTACAGTACGTATGAGTGTTTCGAGCCGCATCGCCTTAAGCACAGACGATCGAGCGCGCCCCATCTCTTTGGTCGAGGCTCGCTCCGTCGTTATGAATCGGGCCGCCACGGCTACTTAGGGCACCGCCGGCTTTGCCCTGCATTACCGATTGGATTTCCGCAATGATGGCGAGAGCGACCGGCTCCGGTCCGTCCCCTCCAAGGTCGAGACCCATCGGAGTGCGTAAGCTGTTTAGAGAATTCCTATCCACCGCATCCAGGTCTTCGAGTAACTGCATCGAGCGCTTACGCGGCCCCAGCACGCCGAGGTAGCGCAACGGTCGAGTGCTGAGCATTCGAAGAACATCCAGATCCTGGGTGTAGCTGTGGTTCATCACCACAGCCGCGGTCCAGTCATCGACCTCCGGCGCGGGCGCTCCAGGCTTGCGCACGATAACTTGATCGGCCGACGGAAACTTCTCTCGCCTGGCGTAGTGCGCCCGGCCATCGAAAACAGATACTCGCCAACCCAGATAACTGGCCAAAGTCGCGACCGGTATGGCGTCGTCCCCTGCCCCGAAAATCATCAAATGCGTTGCAGGCACCACCTTCTCAAGAAATACCTGGGTGGAGGGAGATACGTTGAGCAAGGTTGAAGCACTCAGGGTTCTACCTTCGGGGACAAGATGCTCTACCAGGCTCCGATCGGTCAGATTGTGGCTCACGCAGCCATCCGGGTCAATCACCAAACGACTCCCTACTCCGGCTGCTGGGCCGATCACGTGAGCGATCGAGGCCGGTCGACGTTCCCGATTCACGGCTTCCAGAATCGGGAGTACCGAGGGCAGGCCGGGAGTGACACGCTCGAGCAGAACATAGATCACTCCATTGCAGCCCAGCCCGTAACCGCCGGTCGCGATCTCCCCGTCTGGAGTTGTGTCGTACTTGCGGACGACAGGACCCGTTTCGGTCAGCCACCAAGCTTTCCGAACGATGTCATCTTCCAAGCAGCCGCCGCTGACTCCGCCCACACGCTGCCCGTTTTGAGCCAATAAGAACCGTGCGCCAGGCAAGCGGTATGATGATCCCTCCGTTCGCACCACGGTCGCCAGTACGGCGGACTCGCCAGCGTTCGCTAACCGGCGCCAAAGCTCGAGAATCTGATTCCGTTCTCGCATCGGTTCAAAGTCTACCTATAGGTTAGCTGTATGCGGGCAGCGCGTGACTGGAAGATTCCCAAACCCTATCGGCTGTGGCCCGTCACATCCTCCGGAACCATGATTCTGCATACGAGTAGCGGGTAACATTAACTAAGGAAGCGTCGTCCTCATAAGGAATAGGTTTGGATGTGGCTATGTTATTGAAAAAAGCCGTCTTGAGTTCCAAGTCCAAACCGTCGTAGCCCGTCTTCCGCACGTTTGTCAATACCGAGGAGAAAATGGCCATACAGCCGCCATCGCTAGAACCATCTAGAACTGAATCCACTACTACCCCAAGCGAAGATCATCAGTCGTATACTCCCGCTACTCCGGGTCTTCACAGCCGTCCTCTTCCCGATCTTGATACCGAAACCGGTCCACCTTCGAGCAGCCATTGGTGGATATGGTTGCTGATTTTCGCTCTGATTGGCTACGGTTGTTACCGGCTGTACAAATTCGAAGCAACCAAGAAGGCGGCGGTCGGCGCCAAGCGAGGGGCACTGAGGCCGCACAGTATTCCGGTGGCCGCAGCCGCAGCTTATCGGGGAGACATGCCAGTCTACTTAGAAGGTTTGGGTTCGGTCACGGCCTTCAACACGGTAACGGTCAAGACAAGGATCGATGGACAGCTGATCAGTGTCAACTTCAAAGAGGGACAGTTCGTTAAAGAAGGGGACGTCCTGGCTGAAATCGATCCCCGGCCATACCAAGTAGCCCTCGATCAAGCCAAGGGTAACCTCGCCCAGGCTCAAGGCAACCTCTACAGAGACCAGGCGGCTCTCCGGGATGCCCAGGTTAATTACCAGCGCGATCAAGAGCTGTTCAAAGAGAACATCATCGCCAAACAGCAGTTAGATACACAGCTGGCGACGGCGGATCAATCTCGAGGTGCAATCGAAGCAGACAAGGCCGTGATAGCAGCGGACCAGGCCGCTATCGATAGCGCCAAGCTCAACCTGGTTTATACCAAGATCACCGCTCCAATCAGTGGCCGTATCGGTCTGCGGCAAGTGGATGCCGGCAACATGGTTCATTCCGCTGACACCACAGGGCTGGCTGTTATCACGCAGCTCCAGCCGATTGCGGTGCTGTTCAGCTTACCGGAAGACCAACTGCCCGCCGTACTCGAGAAGCTGCGGCATGACGTTAAACTCCGAGCGGAAGCTTATGACCGCGATGGCCGAACGAAACTAGCCGATGGAACGCTGCTAACGGTCGACAATCAGATCGACCAGACCACAGGTACCTCCAAGTTGAAAGCGGTTTTCTCTAACAAAGACTCTGTACTATTTCCGAATCAATTTGTAAATGTAAGGCTCTGGCTGGACACCAAGAAAAATGCACTGATCATTCCGGCAGTCGCCATTCAACGGGGACCGACGGGCACCTTCGCTTATGTGGTGCGGGATGACAATACGGTAACAGTTCGTTCGGTGAAAGTAGGCCTCACGGAAGGCAACAATGTTTCCATAGACGGCGGCATTCAGGCGGGTGACAAAGTGGTCACCGATGGTGCTGAAAAATTGACCGAGGGGATGAAGGTCATCATCCGCGCTGCTAACACGGACGCTTCGAGACGGACCCGTAATCAAGAGTCCGGCATGCTGCAATGAGTCCTTCGCGGCCGTTTATTATTCGGCCGGTTGCCACATCACTCCTGATGGCCGGCATTTTGATTGCCGGGATCATAGCCTATAAGCAACTGCCGGTTTCAGCGCTTCCGGAGGTCGACTATCCGACCATCCAGTGCACCACGTTCTATCCGGGCGCGAGTCCTGAGGTGATGGCTTCGTCGGTTACCGCGCCGCTCGAACGAACTTTCGGCCAGGTGCCGGGCCTGAAGCAGATGACATCTACGAGTTCTTACGGGAGCTCTATCATCACCCTGCAATTCGACCTGGACCTGAACATCGATATAGCAGAGCAGCAGGTCCAGGCCTCGATCAATGCTGCAGGCACCTATCTGCCTCCCGATCTCCCCAATCCGCCGATCTACAGCAAGGTGAATCCTGCCGACGCGCCCATTCTGATTTTGGCGCTCACCTCTCCTACCGTTCCCCTGACGAAAGTAGAAGATCTTGCGGATACGACACTGTCGCAAAAGATCTCGCAGCTTCCGGGTGTCGGCCTTGTCACCATCAGCGGAGGACAGAAGCCGGCGGTTCGCATCCGAGTGAATCCGACGGCGCTTGCCGCCTATGGCCTAAGTCTGGAGGATGTGCGGACTGCGCTGAACCAGACCAACATCAACCAGGCCAAGGGCAACTTCGACGGCCTACGCCAGGCATACACAATCGGCGCGAATGATCAGTTGTTGGCGAGCTCCGACTATCGCCCGGTAATCATTGCTTATAAGAACGGCGCGCCGGTTCGCCTGCAGGATGTGGCGACCGTGATCGATGGGCCGGAAGATATCCATCAAGCGGCATGGATGAACACAACGCCGGCAGTCATCCTGAACATCCAACGCCAGCCGGGCGCCAACATCATCGCGGTGGTCGATCGCATTGAAGCTCTTCTACCTCAACTAAAAACATCCATACCTTCTGCCATTCAGGTCGCCGTTCTCACCGATCGTACAAATACGATCCGGGCGTCGGTAGCAGACGTACAGTTCGAACTCATGCTCACCGTAGCACTGGTTGTGATGGTGATCTTCTTGTTCCTGCGAAGCTTGGCTGCAACGATCATCCCCAGCATCGCCGTGCCGCTCTCGATTGTCGGGACGTTCGGTGTGATGTATCTGCTGGGTTACAGCCTGAACAATCTCACTCTGATGGCGCTAACCATCTCCACGGGGTTTGTGGTGGACGACGCGATCGTCATGATCGAGAACATTTCACGCTACCTGGAAGAAGGCTATTCTCCCTTACAAGCGGCGTTACGGGGCTCAGAACAGATAGGCTTCACGATTGTGTCTCTCACCGTGTCACTGATCGCCGTGCTCATTCCGCTACTCTTTATGGGCGACGTCGTCGGGCGGCTTTTCCGGGAGTTCGCAATCACTCTGGCGATCACTATTCTCGTCTCGGCGATCGTTTCGCTGACGCTCACACCCATGATGTGCGCGAAGATCCTGAAGCATAGAGATGAATCGGAGCAGACCTGGTTCTACCGAAAGTCGGAGCACGTCTTCAACTGGGTGATCGAGAAATACGGTGTAACGCTGCAGTGGATTTTAAGGCACCAGCAGCTCACGCTGCTCGTCACGGCGGGGACGCTGGTAGCAACCATCATCCTGTTTCTGATCGTTCCTAAAGGCTTCTTCCCAGTGCAAGACACGGGACTGATCCTAGGCGTATCCGAAGCTGCGCAAAATGTCTCGTTTGACGCGATGTCCCAACGCCAACAGCAGTTGGCGAAAGTCATTCTGCAAGACCCTGCTGTAGAAAGCCTTTCTTCCTTCATCGGGATTGACGGAATCAACACGACTCTGAACAGCGGCCGAATACAGATCAACCTGAAGCCCCTGGAGGAGCGTTCCGTCAGCGCGAGCGACGTGATCCGCCGTTTGCAGCCCAAGCTCGCAGAGGTGGAGAACATCACGCTTTATATGCAGCCGGTGCAGGATCTCACGGTAGAAGACCGCGTCAGCCGCACTCAATATCAATACACATTGGAAGATACGGACGCGAACGAGTTGAATACGTGGACCGACCGCCTGGTTGACAAGCTGAAAACCCTTTCTTCCCTTCGGGACGTCGCTACCGACCAGCAGAACGGGGGAATGCAGACAACTCTAGTGATTGATCGTGATACTGCGGCAAGACTCGGAATCGGTATGCAGCAAATCGACGATACGCTCTACGACGCGTTTGGCCAGCGGCTGGTGTCGACGATGTTTACGCAGCTCAATCAATATCATGTGGTGCTCGAAGTGGGACCCGGATATCGCAATAACCCAGCCGACCTGCAGAACATCTATGTGAAGTCCTCAACCGGCCCCGTCGTGCCGCTAGGCTCGTTCACCCACTACGAACAAAGTGCTGCGCCTCTGACAGTCAATCATCAGGGCCAGTTCCCGGTGGTCACGATCTCCTTCAACCTGCCGCGAAATGAATCGCTCGGCCGAGCGGTTCGCGACATAAAACAGGCCGAACAGGAGATCGGTCTACCTCTGAGCATTCATTCGAGTTTCCAGGGAACTGCCGCAGCTTTTCAGAATTCACTTGCGAACGAAGCATGGCTGATTTTGGCCGCACTGGTCGTCGTCTACATCGTTCTCGGAGTTCTGTATGAGAGCTATATTCACCCGATTACTATTCTCTCGACTCTGCCCTCGGCGGGTGTAGGCGCCATCCTCGCGCTCTTCATCTGCCGGCAGGACTTCAACGTAGTCGCACTGATTGGCATCATTCTTCTGATCGGCATCGTGAAAAAGAACGCCATCATGATGATCGACTTTGCCCTCGAAGCGGAGCGTCAGGAAGGCAAGCCGCCCCTCGAGGCCATTTATCAGGCCTGCCTGTTACGCTTTCGTCCGATAATGATGACCACCATGGCGGCTCTTTTCGGCGGATTGCCGCTGGCGCTCGGCACCGGCGTCGGTTCCGAATTGCGGCGCCCGCTCGGTATCACCATCGTGGGCGGCTTGATTGTCAGCCAGGTCCTGACACTCTATACAACGCCGGTCGTATACCTGTTTTTCGATCGACTGGCGAAACGTTTGAGTCAAAGGCGCAGCAAACAAATCGTGAGGCGTCCATTGGGCGAACCGGTCCATGCAGACTAGCCGGCACTTCGACCATGAATCTATCTGAGCCCTTCATCAGACGTCCGGTCGCCACTTCGCTGCTCACAGCGGCCTTAGCAATAGCCGGGGCTTTGGTTTTTAAATTCCTGCCCGTCTCTGCTTTGCCGGAAGTCGAATTTCCGACTATCGTCGTTCACGCGAACCTGCCGGGAGCCAGCCCCGAAACGATGGCTTCCGCGGTAGCCACACCTCTGGAGCGCCAGTTCGGCCGCATAGCCAGTGTCTCTGAGATGACCTCCTCGAGCCAGCTCAGCAGCACTTCGATCGTGTTGCAGTTCGACCTGGATCGCAACATCGACGCCGCAGCCCGAGACGTGCAGGCCGCCATTAACGCTGCGCGCGGTCAGCTTCCCGCGGACTTACCGAGCAATCCAGGTTATTGGAAGGCGAATCCAGCCGACGCTCCGATCCTGATGTTTGCACTGAGTTCCGACCTTGTCGACCGGGCGCATATGTACGATTTTGCCGACTCTATTCTGGCTCAGAAAATGTCCCAAATCGAAGGCGTCGGCCAAGTGGAGGTTTTTGGCAGCTCTCGTCCGGCAGTCCGGGTTCAAGTGAATCCCATGCTGCTGAACAACATGGGTCTTGGCTTAACGGACATCGCTACAACTCTTCAGAATGCCAATGCACACCAGGCCAAGGGCGCTCTCGAGAATCAGAGGTACAGGTGGCAGGTCAATGCGACGGACCAACTCTTTAAAGCGTCCGATTATGCGCGCCTGATCGTGACGTACCGCAACGGCGCCCCGGTCCGTCTGGCGGATCTTGGCAATGTCATCGATTCAGTAGAGAACACTCGCAATGACGGTTTGGATAACGGCAAGCCGAACGTGATTCTTGCAGTAACGCGTCAGCCACAAGCAAACATCATCAACACTGTTGACCGCATCCGCGAGATCCTGCCGCAGATCCAGGCTTCTGTACCGCCCTCCATGCACCTCGACATTTCTCAGGACCGCACGACGACGATTCGGGCCTCCATCACCGACGTCGAGTACACGCTTCTCGTAGCGGTTATTCTCGTGGTCCTGGTCGTCTTCCTATTCCTGCGCAGCCCTTGGGCGACGATTATTCCGGGTATTGCGGTACCGCTCTCCTTATGCGGAACATTCATCGCGATGTATCTGTTTGGCTACACGCTCGACAACCTTTCGCTGATGGCATTGACGGTATCGACCGGCTTCGTCGTCGACGATGCCATCGTCGTCATCGAAAACGTCACACGCTATCTGGAAGTGGGTTGGACTCCGATCAAAGCAGCGCTGCAAGGAGCGAAGGAGATCGGCTTTACGGTGCTTTCGATGAGCACCTCGTTGGTCGCAGTCTTCATTCCGATCTTATTGATGGGCGGTATCGTAGGACGACTCTTCCGCGAGTTCGCCGTCACTTTGACGGTTGCTATAGGCGTGTCGCTGGTCGTTTCCCTTACGACCACTCCGATGATGTGCGCGAAATTTCTCCGTACCCACCGTCAGGAGAAACATAACTTTTTGTACCGGCTCAGCGAGCGCGGTTTCAACGCTATTCATTCCTTCTATGCTCGAACGCTAAAAAGCGTTCTCCGCCACCCGCAGCTCACGCTAGTTATCACGCTCGTCACCATAGCAGTTAGCGTTTACTTATATATAGTTGTGCCGAAGGGGTTCTTCCCTCAGCAGGATAACGGGCGTATTGGTGGCGCGATTGTAGCCGACCAGGATATTTCTTTCAGCGCCATGCGTGAGAAGCTGCACGAACTTCTCCGTATCGTTCAACAGGACCCCGCTGTCGATGACGTTCAGGGATTCACAGGCGGCGGCACCTTGAATGTTGCTAATGTGTGGGCCCAGTTGAAGCCGCGCGATGAACGCAAGGCCTCCGCCGAACAGGTGATCAATCGCCTGCGAGGCAAGTTAGCGCGCATACCGGGGGCCACGCTTTATATGCAAGCCGCCCAGGACATCAGGGTCGGCGGCCGAGGCAGCAACTCTCAGTATCAATACACACTGCAAGCGGATAAATTGAGCGATCTCAATGAATGGGCGCCGAAGCTGCTCGCTAAGCTCAAGACCCTTCCTGTCGTGTTAGACGCCAACAGCGACCAACAGATACATGGTCTGGAATCTCGCCTGATCATCGATCGCAGTACAGCCTCACGCCTCGGAGTCAATCCGGCGGCGGTCGACACCACACTTTACAGCGCGTTTGGGCAGCGGCAAGTCTCAACCATGTATACCGGCATCAACCAGTACCACGTTGTCCTTGAAGTTTTGCCCGAATTTCAGCAGAATCCTTCGTCGCTGAATTCTATTTACGTGCGCACTAATAATGGGACTCCGGTTCCAGTGTCCACTTTCACGCATCTCCGCACCGTGCTCGCGCCCCTAACGGTGAATCACCAAGGGCAGTTCCCGTCGATCACACTCTCATTCGCACTCGCCCCGGGCATCGCGCTTAGCGAAGCGGTCGCGGCCGTCCAGCGCGCGGAAGAGGAGATCGGTATGCCGGCGAATGTACATGGTTCTTTCCAGGGTACGGCGAAGGTATTTCAGGCGTCCCTTAAATCGGAACCGTTGCTCATCCTGGCGGCTTTGATTGCCGTCTACATTGTGTTAGGCATGCTTTATGAGAGCTATGTTCACCCGATCACGATCCTTTCGACGCTCCCATCCGCGGGTGTCGGCGCGCTCCTCGCCCTTTAATTACTGGCACGGATCTGACGGTGATCGCGCTGATCGGCATCATTTTGCTTATAGGTATTGTCAAGAAAAACGCCATTATGATGGTCGATTTCGCGCTCGATGTGCAACGGCGGGAGCAGCTTTCGCCCAAGAACGCTATTTACCAGGCCTGCCTGTTGCGCTTCCGCCCGATCATGATGACTACGCTAGCCGCTCTTCTGGGCGCTCTGCCGCTCGCGCTTGGAACCGGCACCGGTTCCGAGATGAGACGTCCACTCGGAATTACCATTGTTGGCGGCTTGATGGTCAGCCAAATTCTGACGCTCTATACGACGCCTGTCGTTTATCTCTACTTGGATCGTCTGCAGCTCTGGTTTGGCGCCACGCGGCAGGTGAGCCCGCGCCTGCAGACCATGCTCACCGACAGCCCGAGCTAGCCACCACTCCTGAACTAAGCCCAAGGCATCAGGAAATCAGTTGAGCCGCCTGTCTGGCGAAATAGGTCAGCACAAAATCCGCTCCTGCGCGGCGGATGCTGGTTAGCGATTCGAGAATCGCGCGATCAAGATCGAGCCAGCCGTTCTGAGCAGCGGCCATAATCATGCTGAACTCGCCACTCACCTGGTAAGCGCCGAGCGGAACATTCAAACTCTGGCGCGCCGCATAGATAATATCCAAACAAGCGAGAGCGGGTTTGACCATGATCATATCGGCGCCCTCCTCGATATCGAGCGCGATTTCGCGGAGAGCCTCCCTGCTGTTGGCGGGGTCCATCTGATAGCTGCGACGATCGCCAAATTGAGGAGCCGATTCGGCTGCTTCTCTGAAGGGTCCGTAGAAAACGGAAGCGTATTTTGCGGCATAGGAAAGAATCGGCGTCGTGATGTATCCCGCAGCGTCGAGCGCCTGGCGAATGGCTGCGACGCGGCCATCCATCATGTCACTCGGCGCAACGATGTCGGCGCCCGCCGCGGCGTGTGAAACGGCGGTCTTTGCCAGCCACTCGAGTGTGGCGTCATTATCGACGTCACCGTTCCTGACGAAGCCGCAATGTCCGTGCGTCGTGTACTCGCAGTTGCAGACGTCGGTGATTACAAGCAGACCGGGAACGTGCTGCTTCACGGCCCGAATGGCACGCTGCGTGATGCCGTCCGTCGCGTAAGCTCCGCTCGCAATCTCGTCCTTCGTATCGGGTATGCCAAAAACGATAATCCCGCCTAGACCGAGTGCGCGGCATTCTTCCGCCTCTTTGACCAATCGATCGATAGACAGTTGGGCGTTCCCGGGCATGGATGTGATTTCTTTGCGGACACCTTCACCCGGACAAACGAAAAGCGGCAAAATGAAATCCGAAGGACTGAGATTGGTTTCTCTAATCAAGCGACGGATCTGTTCCGACGAACGCAGCCGCCGGGAACGATGAACAGGAAAGGGCATGGACTGCTTTCAGTTTGACAAAGCGGGTACTCATCTCTAGCCCCGGCCAACTTCGCGTGATCTACTGGATACTGCAAACGTGAAAGACGAACAATCCGCGAAACTCAAACGCCGCCATTTTGTGCAATCGCTTGCCGCCGTGGCAACATCCTCCGCGCTTCCTGCCAGCGGCGAAGATGCTTCTAACGCCAACGTCTCCGGAGGCCCTCGAACAAACGAAATTCCGGGACTTGATCCGCTTCCTCCGCTGGCGTATCCGCGTGTCTATTCAGGCCGCCAGTTGAGTCAGGTTTCGTTTCCGCTTGGCGGCATCGGCACCGGCAGCATCGGTCTCGGAGGACGAGGCCAACTTTGCGATTGGGAGATATTCAATCGTCCCGATAAAGGCACAGCTCCCGATTATGCATTTGCCTCCATTTGGGTACAGAGTGGCGCCGAGAAGCCTGTGGCGTGCGTTCTCGAGTCGCGTTTGCTGCCGCCGTACTCTTCTGGGGGCGGCTTGGGTCCCGAAGGCGCTCCTGGGCTCAGCCGGTTGCGCGGCGCACGCTTCAGCGCTGAATTTCCGATCGCGCACATTGATTTCGAAGATCCGGAGTTTCCCGTTCATGTCTCTCTCGAAGCTTTCAGCCCTCTCATCCCGCTCGATCCCGAAAGCTCCGGATTCCCGGTCATCGTTCTGCGCTACACAGTGCGCAATCCGCGCCCTCAGAAGGCATCCACGGCGATAGCGCTTTCTATCGAGAATCCCGTCGGCCTCGCGCGCCTCAATCCGACGAAATCGAATGCAGGGGAATCCCGGAGCATTGAGTTCCGCCGTGATGCCGGGCTTCAGGGCCTCTTCATGACGAACCCTGGATTTGCTGCTGATCATCCCCTTTCTGGATCGTTCGCGCTTACGCTACTTGAACCATCTACGACGGGCGTCAGCTATCTCAGAGGTTGGCCCGATGTCAAATGGTGGGCCAGCCCGATGCTGTTCTGGGATGACTTCACCTCCGATGGGGAACTGGGTCCCGAGGCCGAGAAGAGAAAGCCCTACGGTTCGCTCTGTCTGAAAAGGGAGGTCGCGGGAAATGCCGAGGCTAGCTATACGTTCCTGCTGAGTTGGCGCTTCCCGAATCGAACACCGCATTGGTG
This sequence comes from Terriglobia bacterium, assembly GCA_963841675.1. GTDB lineage: Bacteria > Acidobacteriota > Terriglobia > Bryobacterales > Bryobacteraceae > Bog-105. The sequence goes on along the minus strand of CAWJEH010000001.1, from coordinate 221,511 downwards.
CGGTTGGGATGCCCCGGAAGGGCATGGGAACGATGTCATCGGGAACCACTATTGCCAGAAGTTTCCTGATGCGTGGGCTGCCGCTGCCGAACTTGCGGAACATTTGCCGGCTCTAGAATCGCGTACCCGCGCGTTCGTGCGCACGATGCGCGACAGCACTTTGCCGGCGGGTGTCCTCGATGCGAGCATGGCAAACCTCTCTACGCTCGTTACGCAGACGTGTTTCCGAACAGCGGATGGCGAGTTCCACGGCTTCGAAGGCTGCGACGACCATAGGGGGTGTTGCTTCGGCAATTGCACGCACGTGTGGAACTATGAAACAACCACTCAGCACCTGTTTCCAAGCCTCGCCCGATCCCTGCGCAAATCCGCTTTTGGCTATTCGGAGGACGACCAGGGCTGCATGCGCCACCGGCAGCTTCTGCCGGACAAAATTGCACGCTACTCATATTCCGCGGCCGACGGTCAGATGGGCCAGATCATCAAGGTCTATCTCGACTGGCGATTATCCGGGGACACAGACTGGCTGCGCGGCTATTGGCCAAGGATCAAAGAGGCTATCGCCTTCTCCTGGGTACCTGGTGGTTGGGATCCAAATCGCGCCGGCGTCATGACGGGAGTGCAGCACAACACCTACGACGTGGAGTTCTACGGACCTAATCCGTTGTGCGGTATTTACTATCTGGGCGCGTTGCGGGCTGCCGAAGAGATGGCGCGCCTTCTGGGCTATAACGATGACGCCCAGACCTACCGCGCACTTTTTGAACACGGCTCCCGTTGGATTGACAGCAATCTTTTCAACGGCGAGTATTACTTCCAGGAAGTACGTTCAATCCCGAAGGATCAGATTGAGCCGAGGACGGTGAGCGGCATGGGTAGCGAGCGTTCCGATAAGCCGGAATTTCAGCTCGGGAAAGGCTGCCTGGCGGATCAACTCATCGGGCAGTATCAGTCCGACATAGTCGGACTCGGCCCGCTGCTCGATCCGCGCAAAATGCGGACCGCACTCGAGTCCATTTACAAATACAACTACCGTTCGAATCTATTGCAGCACGACTCGGTTCAACGTGTATATGTCATCAATGATGAACCCGCGGTTCTGGTCTGCGACTACGGCCGGGGTGAACGGCCGCGGATCCCCTTTCCGTATTTTCAAGAGGCATGGACCGGCATGGAATACCTGGTTGGGTCGCAGATGATCTTCGCAGGCATGGTGGAGCAGGGTGTGCGCTGCATCGATAATGCGCGCCGGAGATTCGATGGCGAGCGTCGCAATCCGTGGGATGAGCCGGAGTGCGGACATCATTACGCTCGCGCCATGTCGGCGTGGTCCGGCGTGCTCGCGGTGAGTGGATTCACTTACCACGGCGGCGATCGCGCGATCACTGCACGCCCTCGCTTGAACCTCCCCCAGTTTCGTTCCTTCTGGTCCGCCGCCAGCGCCTGGGGGTGGTTTGCTTACTCCGGACCGGCGGGCGCCACCTTCGAACTGAGCGTTGTGGAAGGTACTCTGCCGGTGCGATCGATGGGATTACGGACGAGCATCCCCAAGAAAGTCACGGCACGGTTGGGCAACAGCGAGCTTCCCGCAAAGACGTCTAGTAGTAAAGACGGCCTACAGATCGAGTTTCCAGAAGAGATTCTGATCCGTGAGCAGACGAGGATTGTAGTCGCCCCTTCTCTCCACTAAAACATGGAAAGAAAAATTGCGAAGCGCTGGATCGTCAGAGGTGTTGTACAAGGTGTTGGATTCCGGTTCTTCGTGCAGACTAAAGCGACGGCACTGGGGCTGACCGGATGGGCCCGCAACCGAAGCGATGGGTCGGTGGAAGTACATGCCGAAGGGCCGACGGCAAAACTATCCGAACTCGCCGCCGCTTTGCATGCTGGACCTCGTTTGGCGCAGGTCCGCGGAGTAGAGGAAATCGATGAACCGGTCGAGAAGCTATCCAGCTTTGTAATCACCTAGTGTTGCCACGTAGAGTTTTTCAAATTGCACTTGTAAAAAGGTAATTGTCTAGGTAAAATCTTCATATTGCCGGGCACAGCAGTCCGGTACTCCTCAGCTCGGCGTTCAACGCCCAGCAGTGACATTTGCGCTTCAAATTTTCCCGGCCGGTTCCGGCTCGATGGATTGGATGGCATCGATTGCTTGAATCTTTGCCTCACTTTCCGAAAAATAGTTCGCGTTCTATTTCAGCTTGCCTGGCAGGTCTAGGTTGACCGCCTTAGTGGCTAGCCTTCAGGTGCTGAAGTCGGCAGCGCGACGTGCGTTTCGCAGTCCGGCCTTCAGCGCGATCACCGTCGGCGTCTTGGCGGTCGGCATTGGCGCAAACACGACGGTGTTTCTGCTGCTTGATGCCGTGCTGCTTAAACCGCTGCCCTACACGGCGCCCGATACTCTGTTACACGTGACGGCTCGCGAGCGCGCGCAAAGCAATCTTCCCGGATGCCTTTCCTATGCGCACTTCGCCTCCCTGAAGCAACCTGGCAACGCTCTTGCCGCGCTAGCTGGATATACCAATGAAGGTTTTACTCTTACCGGCAACGGGAGCGCCATTCGACTCGAGGCTGCACGCACTTCAGCGAATTTCTTCAGTGTTCTCTCAGTGAGACCGATCATCGGACGCAGTTTCCTGCCGAGTGAAGATACTGCAGGAAGAGACCAGGTTGCTATGATCAGCGAACGTCTCTGGCGCCAGCGATTTGATTCCGACCCAGCGGTAATTGGCCGCAGGATAAACCTCGATCTGAAGGCTTACACGGTCGTAGGGGTCCTGCCGGAGAACTTTCAATTCGATCCTCTCGGTACAAGAACTGACATCTGGGTGCCTTCACTTACGAACCTGAGCGCACTGACGCCGCAGCAGGTCGAGGCGGGTGCCTGTTACCTGAACGCGATTGCCAGGCTCACTCCAGGCAGTTCCATCCAGGGAGCACAAGCCGGCCTTGCCGTGCGTCAGGCTGAGTTTCTGCGCCAGTACGCTGGTTCCGGTGACGCCGACCCAAGGCGAACTCTGGAGGTGATTCCCCTTTCCGAAAAGCTCATCGGTGAATACCGTGCTATGTTCCTGACCCTCTCCGGAACCGTGTTCTTGTTCCTGATGATCGCATGCGCGAATGTGGCTGGATTGTCCTTGGCAAGAGCGGTCGATCGTCGTAAAGAAGTAGCACTCCGGATCGCGCTGGGTGCCACGCGCGCACACGTGGTGGCCCAACTGGCATCCGAGAGTCTTCTACTCGCTGTCGCCGGCGGAGTGGTCGGGACCGCGTTGAGCCTGGGCGCGGCGCGCTTTTCGGCCGATTTCGTTTCAGGCGTTGTTCCTCATTTGCATGCGTTCGAGTCTCCGCTCAACTGGAGAGTTCTGGTGTTCAGCGCGGCTGTATCGGCACTGACCGGAGTTCTGTGCGGCGTCGCGCCAGCTTTGCAATTCGCAGACCCGAATTTGAACGCGACCCTGCGAGAAGGCGGCCGGGGAACCGTCGGAAGCCGTTGGCGGAATCTCTCGCGCAGTGTCCTGCTAGTTGGCCAGATAGGCATCTCTCTTTTGCTGTTAATAAGCGCCGCTGTGTTGGGGCATAGTTTTGTCCGGCTCCGCAATCAGCCGCTCGGTTTTCGGGCGGAGGACGTGCTGACCATGAATGTGTCACTCTCCCAGGAGCGCTACTCTTCACCTTCCCAGGTCACGAGCTTCTACTCCGATGCCCTTTCCCGGATCTGCAAATTGCCCGGAGTACGAACTGCTGCCATTTCGTCAGCGCTCCCGGTGAACGAGTCCAGGCTGGCTCATATTCTGGCCGAGGGCCAGCCGGCCGTGCCACTTGCCCGGCGAGCGCTGGCCGCTCTTCAGTCGCTTGATCCGGGGTATCTGCAGACGATGAAAATACCGCTAAAGATGGGCCGCTTCTTCAGGGAATCTGACAAAGAGCAGAGACCGCAGGTGGCTGTAATAAATGAAGCCTTTGCAGCGCGCTTCTTCCCACACCAGAACCCGCTCGGTAAAAGAGTGTGGATGGGAAAACTGGTGGATGGTTGGGAGATAGTCGGTGTGATTGGAAACATTAAAAACGTCAGCCTCGCCAGCTCGACGCAGCCGGAACTGGACATTCCTTTCGCACAACTTCCGTGGCCCCAGATGAACCTCCTCATCCGAGCCGGCGGTCAGAACGCCCTGGCGCTAGCTAACGCAGTTCGTGGCGAAATCAACAAAAAAGATCCCGAACAGCCTGTTACCGATGTGCAGACGCTTGAAGAACTGCTGGCCAATTCCCGTTCGCAGCCACGTCTGATGGCGAGCGTGCTCCTGGTGTTCGCGGCGCTTGCATTTCTGATCGCTTCAGTCGGCGTTTACAGCGTGATCTCCTATCACGCCACGCAGAGAATGCCCGAATTCGGAGTTCGCGTGGCGCTCGGTGCCACACATTGGGACCTGGTGGGATCCATTTTGAAACATGCGGCAATGATATCGGGAATCGGAGTTGGGATCGGTCTTGCGATCGCCTTCACGCTGTCGCGAACAGTCTCGAGTCTGACTTACGGAGTGAGCCAGTTTGATCCATTGTCGTTTGGCCTCGCTCCAATCGCGCTGTTTGCTGTCGCTCTCCTCGCGGCGCTCCATCCCGCTTTGCGAGTTACTCGCTTGCGGCCGGCGGATGTCCTGCGTGCGGAGTAAACTCGCTGGCGCCGCGCAACAGTTAGAACGAGCTATTCCAATATGCGTGTTGACCAATATAGTTATCGTCGGGCAGGTTCTTGAGAATAGCGCGCTTCACTTCGAGCGCGTCCATCCGTCCCTGCGTTTTGTACAGCACTTCGCCTTTTGTACTTATTAGAGCCGTAAACGGCGCACCCCCAGTCCAGCCCGCTCCAAATACGGAGACCCCGTCGGCCGCATCGTCGCTGTTAACCAGCAGATTCTTGTTGATGGCATGCTGCTGGTTCAGAAACTTCAAAACCATACTTTTCTCGTCGGGCGCGTTGATACTCACTGTGACGATGTTGAGCTGGCGTTGGCGATACATACGCACCATCTTCTGCAAATCAGGGAACTCCGCTACGCAAGGCGCGCACCAGGTTGCCCAGAAGTTCACTAAAAGGAGCTTGCCGGTCCCCGCATTTTCGCGCAGCGCTTTGAGCTGGTCGAGCGAGATCAACTCGACCGTTACCGGTTCTTGTTCTTGATGTGCGACCTCGGCACTAGCTCCCGCTTCCTTGTAAGCCCATTTAGTTGAACAGCCGACTGCGGGCTTATCCGTAACTGTGACCGTGCGTCCTGCGAGCAGAGCCTCAATCGCGTCTCGAGCCTCGTGTTTTTTCGCAAGCTCCTCGCGCGGGTTGCTATCAATGCGGCCTTCGTAGCGCAATTTGCGCTCCTGATCGAAGATGAAGGCATGCGGTGTAGCGGTCGGTCCGTATTTGAGGGCTACAGATTGCGTCGCGCCGTCTGATAGATACGGATAGTTCAGATGGCGATAGCTCGCGCGTATCTTCATCTCAGCGAGCGAATCACCGACGTCGGTATAACCCATCTCGCTCAGATGAACCGCCTTCGGGTCGTTCGGATTGATTGCGACCAGTGCTACCCCTCGGTTCTCGTAGTCGGCCGCCAGTTGCTTGATGCGCTTCTCGTACATCTGAGCTACCGGGCAGTGATCACAAGTGAAGACGAGCACCAGAACCTTGCTTCCGGCATACTCCTTCAGGCTGTGCATTTTTCCGTCGACGCCGGGCAGATTGAAATCGGGCGCCGATGAGCCAATTTTCAGGATTGGCGGTACATCGTTAGCTGCGGGAGTACTGTCATCCTGTGCGTACGCCGGCGAAATCGCAAGGCAAGCCAGCGCGACGATAGCGCAATAGTCTTTCAAGGTTTTGATCAAGGTTCCTTCTTAGCTCGAAGGCACGAGTCTTCGGATTCAGCTTGATTTTATACCTCTGATTTACCGCCGGTCCTGCATGGCCATCCGCCGAGATCAAATTTCTGTGATAAGGGCCGGCTGAGCGACGACGGATTCGCCTCGCACCAGATCCTCGTAAGTCTCCCGGCGCCGCACAACGTGGATATCGGCTCCGTCCACCAGCAGCTCACAAGCACGTGGCCGCGAGTTGTAATTTGATGACAACACGAATCCGTATGCGCCCGTAGTACGGATGGCGATCAGGTCTCCCGCCTTCAGGTCCGGGAGTTCGCGATTCCGGGCAAAAAAGTCCGCACTCTCGCAAACAGGACCCACTACGTCGGCGTGGATGCTAGTCGCCGCCGTCGGTTGTCGAACCGGTGTGATTTCGTGATGCGCCTCATAGAGAGCGGGACGAAGAAGGTCGTTCATGGCCGCATCCACCACTACAAACTTCTTTCTTCCATTCTGTTTGACCAACAGTACGCGTGTAAGCAATACACCCGCCTCGGCGACCACGGACCTGCCCGGCTCCAGGGTAAGAGTGAGGTCAAGGCCGCGAATGCGAATTTTGAGTTTCTCGATAAGAGCGCGTACGTCCGGGTTTTGTTCTTCTGGTCTGTAAGCTACGCCAAGGCCACCACCTAAATCGAGGTTCTTGATCGGATGGCCCTGGTCGCGAAGGCGAGAGACAAGCGCGAGAACTTTGCCCGCCGCTTCCAGTACAGGATCGTCAGCGAGCAGCTGCGAACCTATATGACAGCTGACCCCTTCAGCCAAAATTCCTGGCAAAACGGCGGCCCGGCGATAGAGGTCTTCGACTGCGTTAATGTCGATACCGAATTTGTGTTCCCGGAGTCCAGTGGAAATGTAGGGATGAGTAACGGCATCGACGTCCGGGTTCACTCGAATGGCAATTGAGGCAATGCGGTTGAGGGATACCGCGGCGCGCGAAATCTGGCCGATCTCGGCATCGGACTCACAATTGAAGCTGTGAATACCCTTTTCGAGAGCAAAGCGGATCTCGGCGGGTATCTTCCCCACCCCGGAGAAAACAACGGAAGCCGGATCGGCTCCGGCAGACAGGACGCGATAAAGTTCGCCTCCCGAGACAATATCGAATCCGGCGCCTTCACGCGCGAGCAGATCCAGAATGGCGATGTTCCCGTTCGCTTTCACCGAATAGCAGATGCGGTGTGGCACATCGGCCAGGGCGTCGCGATACACCCGGAAATTTCTAACGATCGCGCTCTTCGAATAAAGATATGCAGGTGTTCCGTGTGACGAGGCCGCGCGCGCTACATCGGTTTGCTCACAGAATAATGTGCCCCGCCGGTACTCCCACGCATTCGAGAAAGGGTTGTTCATTTCCTGAGATCAGAGCACTCGAAGCGCGATTACAGTTTGGTCGTCAGTGAGCGAAGTGCTACCGCGAAACAGGTCGAGGTCTTCAAAGATACGATCGACGATTTCCTGAGGCGCAAGGCTGAAATTCGAGAGTACCAGTCGCTCAAGTCGTTCTCGGCCGTACGACTCCAACTCTACGGAAATCACCTGCTCCTCGCTGAAAATCCCTGCATCGTTTCCGAGCTGATCCTCAATCCCGTCCGAGGCCAGCAAGAGCAGATCGCCGGCTTTGGCCTCGATGTCCACCTGATCGTATTCCTGATCTTCCAGCAACCCGATCGGGACACCCGCGACCCGCGAACTGATAACTTCCCCAGAGCGAAAGAGCACCGGCGGAAGAGTGCCGGCATTGGCAACGCTAAACCGTTTGGCTGCCGCCTCCCAGATAATCAGGGAAAGAGTGGCATATTGTGCATCGACCTTGCGTTCGAGTAAAGCTTCGTTCAGCAACTTCATCAGCTCAGACGGACTTCGCCGCCGGCGGGCTAAGGTACGCAACAAGCCGGAAATAAGGGCTCCGTAAAGGGCCGCTGCTGCTCCTTTTCCGCTTACGTCTCCGAAAGCGATGAGTGTGTAGTCGTCCTTATGTTCGAAGAAGTCGTACAGATCGCCGCTAATCGCACGAGCGGGCCTGGTTTTCACACCGACCTCTACGCCGATAACATCGGAAACGGTTCTCGGAATGAGAACGGACTGCAGCTTAAAAGCCGCTTGCATGTCTTGATCAAGGCGATGCTCGCGCTGGAGGAGTTCTTCGTACAATCTCGCATTTTCGACTGACGTCGCAATCTGGGGCGCAAGCAGGCCTAGAGCTCGAACATGATCGTCGGTGAAAAAACTCAGGCGAGTACTTTCCAGATCGAGAACGCCGATAACGCGATCGTGCAATACCAGAGGCATCGCCACTTCTGAACGCACATCAGGGTGACTCTCGATGTAGCGAGCATCCTGACTAACGTCCGGTACGCGAATGACGCTACGTGTCTGAGCGGCGGCGCCCGTAATTCCTTTGCCTATCTCGATGTTGTCGGTTGTTGTTCGCTCGTCATATCGCTGACTGAAGCGGCAGCGTAGCAAGTTCCGCTCGGTGTCCACCAAAAAGATGCTGAAAGCGTCGAAGCTGATCAACGCGTGTACCGTCGACGCGATCTTCGTGAGCAGCTCATCGAGATCGAGGATGGAACTGAATTCCTGCGACAGATGGGCCAGGACGCGCAAGGTGCGATTCTGGCGTTCTGCCCGGCGGTAGAGCCAGGCATTGTCGATAGCGGTGCCGACCCGGGACGCGATGAGACTGAGCAAAGCCCGATCGTGCTCCGAGAAAGCATTCAGCCGTGTCGACTGGAGATCGATTACCCCCACCAGCTTGCCGCGCACGAGCATGGGAACTGAAAGCTCGGCGCGAACCGCGTCGAGAGCGTTCAGATAGCGCGGATCCTTTCGAACGTCCGGCAAGAGAATGGGCTGTCGCGTGCTACCGGTGATACCCGTAATGCCTTCGCCGAGGCGAATTTTCAGATTCTTCGCGATCTCGTCCCGATGGCCGATGGAATAGCGCATGCGGAGCAATCGACTACGCTCGTTATACAGGAGAATCGCGAAGAGCTCGTACGGAATTACGTCCTTGATAATCTCCGCCACATTCGACAGAAGCCGATCCAGATCGAGCGTTTCGGCCGTGACAGTGCTGACTTCCAGCAGAAAATCGAGGAGCTCGGCGCGTTCACGGAACCGTATTTGCTGTTCTTTCTGTGGCGGAGACATCTAGTAGCTTGCAGAACCGGCTCGCGAAAGCGGTTCCGTTCGCGCCTTACAACCTCTTCTTTCGTCTTCAAGTTCAGCGAGTATCTGAGCGCCGGAGCTGGTCCCGATGCGATTCGCGCCGGCGTGGACGATCCCGCGCAAACTGGCCAGCGAGCGAATCCCCCCCGAAGCCTTTACGCCTAGAGCGCTTCCGACCGTCTGACGCATGAGGGCCACATCTTCCCGGGTTGCCCCGCCGACTGAAAATCCGGTCGAGGTTTTCACGAAATCCGCACCGGCCGCCAGCGCGACACGGCATGCTTCGCGTTTCTGTTCAGAGTTTAAAAGACAAGTCTCGAGAATAACTTTAAGCAATGCATTGTTGCTGTGTGCAAGCCGGGTAAGCCTCTCGATTTCGTCCTGTACCAGGCGCGTGTCACCGGAGCGCAGAGCACCTACATTTTGGACCATATCCAATTCGGCGGCTCCTTGCGAGAAGGCTAACTCCGCCTCGAAGAGCTTCGTTTTGGTTTCGTTCGCACCCAGCGGAAAGCCGGCAACGGTACAAAGTTTAACGGGCGAACCGGCCAGCTCTCCGGAGGCAAAACGAACCCAGTGCGGGTTCACGCACACGGCCGCAAAACCGTGCTGTTTGGCCTCTGTACATAGGCGAGCTATATCAGTCTCCGTAGCGTCCGGTTTCAGCAGGGTCTGATCGATCAACGAGGCGACGAATGAAAGTTGGTCGAGATGGTCGTTCATTATCCAGTCTGGAAGAGCAGAAGGCGCATCAACCTCAACCTACTACGGTTGGATCAGGACTTAGCCTTCGTGCCGCTAGTTTTGCCGTCGCTGCCGCCTCCACTCCAGCTTCCGAGAAGCTTGTCTGCCTGCACCTTCAGTTCGATATCATAATCCGCGCCCTTATAAGGAGCAACGAACTTCAGAACACCATCAGTGAAGGTGAGATCCTTGGCGGGTGTTTCAGGACCATCGGTTGCGAGCAAAGCTGTGAGTTTACCTCCATCCTCTTTGATGGTCAGAGTCCATTCGACCGCACCGTCGTCGGAGTCCGATGTCATATTCCATTTGCCGACGAGAGCATTATGATCCTGCGCTGTTACGCAAAATGTAATCAATAAGAGCGCGAGACTGAAGCCCAGAATCCTTTGAACAGTTCTGATGAACATGTCGTTCCCTTCGAGGATAGATACGTGTGTCAGCCGCTAGTATACTCGCACAAGAACTGGTCGCCAGCGTCCACCGGCGGCGGGACGGGTACCGAACATATAAACTCAAGAACATGGTTTACGGGAGCCCTCTTGTTCGGTGCAGTAGAGATTCGCAAAAAAGGGAGGCGGGAGAATGAAAACATTACTCCTGCTGATGACTACTGCGACAACTTTGCTGGCACAAGGGGATCAAATTCGAGTGATCGCATTTGGCGCGCATCCTGATGACTGCGACATTCGCGCGGCAGGCACTGCTGCCCTGCTTGCCAAGATGGGCGGCGCTGTGAAGTTTGTCTCTGTCACGAACGGCGACGCGGGGCATCAGACCATGCGCGATGGCGAACTGGCGCGGCGCCGGCTGGCCGAAGCAAAAGAATCTGCGCGGCGGCTCGGGATTCAGTATGACGTTTTAAGCAATCACGATGGACAACTTCTTCCGACTTTGGATGTGCGCGAGCAAATCATCCGGGAGATTCGCGCTTGGAAAGCCGATGTCGTGCTATCCCCTCGCCCCAATGACTATCATCCCGATCACCGTTATACAGGCGTTCTGGTTCAAGACGCCGCTTATATGGTTGTAGTTCCAAGCGTGACACCGGACGTTCCGGCATTACGTAAGAACCCGGTCTTCCTTTACTACGAAGATGGTTTCAAACGACCGAATCCATTTCGGCCTGACATCGCCATCTCAATCGACGACGTGATTGATCAAAAGGTCGACGCCCTCGATGCACACGTCTCACAATTCTACGAATGGCTGCCTTGGGTGGACGGCAAGCTGGATGAAGTCCCTAAAGGTTCCGCAGAGCGCAAAGAGTGGCTTAAGCGCACCTGGATCCACCAGCCTGGCCCGGATGTCCGCGCATCCCTAGTCAAGTGGTACGGTGCGGAAAAAGGAAATTCTACGAAGTATTACGAAGCTTTCGAGATTTGCGAGTACGGTGCCCAACCGAGCGAAACACGCATTCGCCAGCTCTTCCCGATGCTTCACTAGCCTGACCGCACATGCAAGTTCGTACCGGTTACTACTTATTTGGGGCAGTCTGTCTCGCCACATTCGTGTACGCGCAGCAAGCCCATCAGCCTACTGCGCGCCGCCGTCAGCTGCCGACAGAGGATACCGCGGAAGTTACTCGCGGCCGGGCGCTGTTTCAATCCACCTGCGGCTTTTGTCACGGTCCGGACGCAACCGGGTCACGCGCGCCCGATCTCATTCGGTCACCCGTCACGCTGCGAGACGTGAACGGCAATGCTTTGGATCCAATTATAAGGAGTGGACGGCCTGACAAAGGGATGCCAAGCTTTTCTACTCTCAAAGACGATCAGGTCGCAAGCATCGTAGCGTTTCTTCATCACCAGGCGGATGCGGCGCTGCGCAGCGCGAACGTTCCAGGTGATTACCCCGTAGCCAAGTTGCTGACGGGAAACAAAGAGGAAGGCAAAGCGTTTTTCGATGGAGCGGGAGGCTGCACGGCCTGTCATTCCGTCACCGGAGATCTGGCCGGAATAGCGAAACGCCTGTCCCCAATTGATCTGCAACAAGAGATGGTCTATCCATCTGATTCGCACGTGAAGAAAACTGCAACCGTGACGCTCAAGGATGGACAGAAATTCCAGGGCCCAGTCGTGCACGAGGATGAATTCAACATCGGCATTACAGCCCAGGACGGCTGGTATCGAGCCTGGCCGAGAAACGACGTAAACGCAGAGATCAAAGATCCCCTCGAAGCGCACCGTGAACTGATGAACAAGTACACAGACGCGGACGTGCACAACCTTTTTGCTTACCTGGAGACGTTGAAGTGATGCGAGCCCTCGTTCCGGCAGCTTTGCTACTTACTTGTCTGGCTCCGGCCTTTTCCGCCGATCTGGGATTGAAACAGCAGGATATCGAGAAGTCGCTGTCACAGGACTGGCCCACATTCAACGGCGATTACACGGGACAGCGTTACAGCAAACTGAGCCAGATCAATCAAGAAAATGTTCATCGCCTGACTCTGGCGTGGGTTCTTCGGGCACGCTCCGTGGGAATCAAATCGATGCCTCTCGAAGTTAACGGCTATCTGTATTTCACAACGCCCGATAACGTCTGGGCCGCGGATGCGCGTACCGGACGAGTCATCTGGCATTATCTTCGCGAATCCGTTGGCGATCATATCGGCAATCGGGGCGTCGGCATGTATGGAGACTGGCTGTTTTTCGAGACGCCTGATTGTCATCTGATTTCTTTGAATGCGAAAGATGGCAGCGTGAGATGGAATATCGAACTAGCAGATCCGAAGCTCGGTTATTTCTCGACCAACGCCCCGCTCATCATTCGGAATCATGTTCTCGTTGGAGTGTCGGGCGACGTAACCGATATTCCCGGTTTTCTCGCCTCCGTGAATCCGGAAAACGGCAAGATCGAATGGAAATGGAACACGGAGCCGGGCATTGGTGAGCCAGGTGCGGACACTTGGCCGCACGGAACAGACGCCATCACCCACGGCGGCGGAATGACTTGGATGACCGGGACCTACGATTCTAAGTTGAACCAGGTGTACTGGGGTATCGGCAATCCTAACCCGGTGCTGAATGGAGACATTCGAAAGGGCGACAACCTATATACGTGCTCGATCGTTTCCTTGAATCCGGATACCGGAAAATTGAACTGGCACTTCCAGGCATCTCCCCACGACACACACGATTGGGACGCCGTAGAGACTCCGGTCCTGCTCGACGATGAATATAACGGCGTCCATCGCAAACTGCTGGCCCAGGCGAGCCGGAACGGCTATTTCTTCTTACTGGATCGGACCACAGGTGAGCACATCGTGACGGCGCCGTTCGTAAAGACGAACTGGGCGGAAGGAATCGATTCACGGGGAGAGCCGATCCCCAACCCCAAGAAAGAACCAAAGCCGGACGGAGTTTTGGTCTCGCCCGGGTCGGACGGAGCTACCAATTGGCTCGCGCCGTCGTTCAATCCGGAGGCGCAGCTTTTCTATGTGAGCGCGCGCCGCCTGTGGAGCATCTTCTATATGACAGCCGAAGGTAAGCCGGAAGGATGGGCCGGGCGGGACCGTAATCTCTGGGCGAATTCAGTGCTGGTGGCGCTTGATTACAAGACCGGCGCCATACGATGGCAGCACGAAATCGGCCCTGGTGAGGGCAGCACCGGCATACTCTCCACTGCGGGAGACCTGCTTTTAACGGGAGACAACTCTGAAAATCTGCTCGCGCTAGATCCAAAGTCCGGCAAGACGATCTGGCACGTCAATGTCGGGGCGGACATGTCATCGGCTCCTTCCACCTTTGAGCTGGACGGCCGGCAGTACCTGCTGGTACCGGTCGGCGGGGACCTGATGGCCTGGGTTCTACCCAAGGATTGAAACTCCGGTAACGTGGTGCGGGTGGCTTCCGTCGCTAAGAGGTATGCCTGACAAAAGGCGTGCTATTCTGGCGCCAGTCTGAGCCCTCGCGCTTTTCGACTTTCCGGGAGAACATATGTTTGAGTTCCTCTTCAAATACCCGGCCAGTGTTTTTTCGAGAGGAACTTTTGTGCTTCTGGGTTCTTGGCCCAGGTGGCTGCTGTATAGCAGCATCTTGGCGTGTGCCCTTTGTTTGTTCGGACTTATGCTACGCCGGCGGAAGCAAGCACTCCCGGAGTTCCGCCACGGCCGTTCGATCGTAATTGCCCTGCTGCAATGGGCCATGCTAGCGGTTCTGCTGTTGTTAGTTTGGGAGCCGGCGGTGAGCGTCACGGCGCTCAAGCCACAGCAGAATATCGTTGCCGTGGTGGTGGACGATAGCCGCAGTATGGCGCTGGTCGATGGTGCCGGAGCACGCGAGGAGCAGGCCATCGATCTGCTCAATCAGAAGCTTCTGAAGAGATTGAGCAACCGATTTCAAGTAAGACTGTATAGATTGGGCGGCGGGGTGCAGCGAGTACAGCGAGTGGATCAGTTGCACGCCAATGAAGCTTCCACCCAAATCGGTCGGGGACTACGGGAGTTGGCTGACGAGGCGGCGACTTTGCCGATCGGGTCGGTAGTGCTGTTGAGCGATGGAGCGGACAATGCCGGCGGTGTCGATGCCGAAACTTTATCAGCGCTCCGGCTGCGGAGACTGCCTGTTAACACGGTCGGATTCGGTAAAGAGACACTCGAAAGCGACGTCGAGATCGAGGACGTCGCATTGCCGTCCAAGGCGCTTCCGAGTTCGCGGCTGCAGGCTCAGGTAACGTTGCGACAGAGTGGATTCGGCGGCAAGCGGGCCCGATTAGTGCTGAGCGCTGGGGGCACCGTCCTCGCCAACCGTGAGATTACGCTACGCAATGCGCCTGAACAGGTAGAGACAATCGAGTTCAACGCGGGCAAATCAGGGGTTGAGAACGTTGACGTGAAACTTGATCCGCTGACCGGGGAGACCAACCAGGGAAACAATCGGGTTACGCGCATTCTCTCGGTGGACAACACGAAACGCCGAATTCTGTACGTCGAGGGCGAGCCGCGTTGGGAATTTAAGTTCATCCGGAGAGCGGCCGAGGATGATCCCGCGTTGGAGATCGCCTCCATGTTACGCACTACTCAGAACAAGATCTATACGCAAGTACCGCACACCGGAGAGCTGGCGAATGGGTTTCCAACCAAACCGGACGAACTGTTTGAATACCAGGGATTGATTCTGGGGAGCGTGGAGTCCGCGTTCTTTACGCCGGTGCAGCAGCAAATGATCAGGGATTTCGTCGATAGGCGAGGCGGCGGCCTGCTTTTTTTAGGCGGAAGATGGGCGCTCTCGGATGGCGGATACAACGTCCCGCCGTTTACGGAACTACTGCCTGTGAATCTGCCCCAGAGGAAGAACACCTTTAGGCGTGATTTTGTCGCGGCGGAGCTGACGGACACCGGAAAGCAAAGCCCCATTTGCCGGATCGATGAAGATGCGGAAAAGAGCGCAGAACACTGGGAGGTTCTGCCTTACCTCGCGAATTACCAGGATCCGGGTACACCCAAGCCGGGCGCCGTGGTTTTGCTGAACGTGAATGCAGGCGGCAAGCGCATTCCCTTGTTGGCTACAGAAAACTACGGCCGCGGACGCACCGCTGTTTTGGCAACAGCGGGAACGTGGCGATGGCGCATGCAGCAGCCGGCCTCCGATACGAGCCAGGCCACCTTCTGGAAGCAGTTACTGCGCTGGACTACAGGTCCGACTCCCTCGCCTCTTACTGCTTCGACACCAAATTCGAACCTGGCAGATGACGGACGCGTCGAATTGCGCGCGGAGGTGCGAGACAAGAATTATTTGCCGGTGGGAGACGCAGAGGTGAGCGCGCACGTTATACAGCCCGATGGTTCATCCCAGATTGTGACTTTAAGGCCTGAGCCCATGACGCAAGGGATCTATGCCGCAGAATGGAATGCTGCCATGCAGGGTTCTTATGTGGCTGAATTGACGGCGCAGCGAGGCACGGAAAAGCTGGGCACAGACGTTCTACCGTTTCGTCGTGAAGACGGCGTCGCCGAAAATTTCCATCCTGAACAGAATCGCGATCTTCTGGAGAAACTGGCCGCAGAAACGGGTGGGCGTTACTACACACCTAAGAACGCAAGCAGGTTAGCCGAAGAGATTTCGTACTCGGACGCGGGCATCACGTCCCGCGAAATGAAAGATCTCTGGAACATGCCTGTTGTGTTTCTCTTGCTTTTGACATTGCGGTCGGCAGAGTGGCTTCTGCGACGCAGATGGGGTGTCGTTTGAGAGCCATTCTGTTGTTGCTTGCAGCGGCTGTAACGGGACACGCGGCAACCTATTACGTCACCGTTGCCGGACTGGGCGGCGAGCCGGATTATGACTCGCAATTCGTCAAGTGGGCGTCTCAGCTGCAGCACGAATTGGAGAAGAATGGCCCGGATGCCCGCGTGACGACCATAGCGGGAAACGCGGCGACACGGGCAGCGGTGCAACAAACCTTGATGCGTTTGGCGAGTGAGATCAAACCGGAAGACGAGTTCGCCATTTTCCTAATAGGACACGGCACATTCGACGGTACGGATTACAAATTCAATTTGCCGGGTCCGGACATTTCGGCGAGCGAATTGGCTGGATTGCTGAATCGGATTCCGGCGAGCCGACAACTCCTAGTCAACATGACGAGCTGCAGCGGCGCTTCCATACCGGCGCTGGCGCGCAAAGGCCGGATAGTGATCACGGCGACAAAATCGGGAACGGAGAAGAATGCCACCGTCTTTCCGCGCTATTGGATTGATGCCCTGCACGATCCGGCAGCCGATACGGATAAGAACGGAACGCTCTCAACGCTCGAGGTTTATCGCTATACGGCCCAGAAGACCGCCGCATATTTTGAATCGCAAAAGCTGCTGGCGACCGAGCATCCGGCTTTGACCGATACCGGGGCGGTGAACGCGGCCCGCGACCCGGGAGCGGAAAACGGGCAAGGGCTGCTGGCGGCGCGGTTCGCGATCCTCCTGCCGGCAGGTGAAACGGTAAAAACCATTGCACCGGAGAAGCAGAAACTGGTGTCCAAGAAGGAAGAACTAGAGGCGCAGATCGACAGGCTGAAATACCAAAAGGCTGCCATGACTGCCGATGAATACAAGCAGGAACTAACGGCTTTGCTGCTCGAATTGGCCCGCACCCAAGCGGAGATCGATAGATGAAAGGTGCTCTGCTTTGTATATTTTGCGCGGCTTCCTTGCTCGGAACCGAACCAGCCGTCGAACGCTGCAGGACGATGCAGCATCATGGTCAGCAGGCTGAGGCGGCGGCTTGTTTCAGCGCGCTCGCAGCCAATCCGGATCCGTTTCTGAGCGCCGAAGGATACTTCGGTTTGGGGCAGTTTGACGCGGCGAATCAAGGGTTTATTACCGCCTATAAAAAAAGACCGGGGGCGGAGGTAAAAACCGAATGGGGCCGAATGTTCCTCGAACATTACCAGCCGAGCGATGCGGCGAAGCTATTCGCGGAAGCCCTTGAAACCAATCCGAATTATGCTCCGGCTTACCTGGGAATGGCGCGCGTGTTCGCGGAACGCTACGACAAGCGCGCCGTAGACCTGGCGAAAGAAGCGCTGAAATACGACCCAAAAATGGCAGAAGCGCACGAATTACTGGCGTTTTTGGCGCTAGAAGACGGGAATCGGAAGGCTGCGACGGATGAG
This sequence comes from Terriglobia bacterium, assembly GCA_963841675.1. Taxonomy (GTDB): domain Bacteria; phylum Acidobacteriota; class Terriglobia; order Bryobacterales; family Bryobacteraceae; genus Bog-105. The sequence continues at coordinate 204,072 of CAWJEH010000001.1, read as the reverse complement.
GCGCAGGCGGCTTTGAGCTTGTCGAGCGAGGCATTGGACGGCATGGCCGTCCTGGCCTCGATCGACTGGCTGGACGACAAGCCGCAGTCGGAGTGGATGGATCGGATTCTGAAGATCAACCCGCATTACGGACAGGCGTACGAGACCGGAGCGCACTTCCTCGAGATCAACTACCGATACGAGGATGCGATTGCTTTCGACCGGAAGGCAATCTCGATTGACGAGAACCTTTGGCCGGCACGTTCCGAGCTGGGAGTGAACCTGATGCGCCTCGGTGAAGAGGATGAGGCACGACAGCAACTCGAACGGTGCTACGCGGCGCACTACCGGAATCCAGAGACGGTCAACTCGCTGCGGCTGCTCGACAGCTTGAGCGGTTATCAGACTTTCAAGACGGCGACAACCGAGCTGGTGCTGAATAAGAAAGAGGCTCCACTGCTGCGGCCTTACATCGAACCGGAGCTGCAGCGAGCGATCGCCACGTACCAACGCAAATACAAGATGAAGCTGCCCGGTCCGGTGCGGCTGGAGGTGTATCCGAACCACGATGACTTCGCAGTACGAACTCTCGGCTTACCGGGACAAGGCGGGCTGCTCGGCGTGACGTTCGGACAGGTGGTGACGATGGACAGTCCTTCGGCGCGACCGCCAGGAGAGTTCAACTGGGGTAGCACGATGTGGCATGAATTGAGCCACGTGTATGTACTGACGGCGACTCACCACAAGGTGCCGCGCTGGTTCACGGAAGGGCTGGCCGTACATGAAGAGGGCGTGGTGGCGCCAGACTGGGGAGGCCGGTTGACTCCCGACATCGTGATGGCTTTGCAAAAGAAGCAACTGCTGCCTGTACTCGAACTGGACCGGGGTTTTGTGCGGCCGCAGTTTCCGGGACAAGTGCTGGTTTCGTATTACGAAGCGGGCAAGATCTGCGATTACATAGCGCAGAAGTGGGGAGACGACACAATCCTCGGCATGATTCATTCGTATGCGGCGCGGAAGACAACGGCCGAAGCGATCGAAGAGAACCTGCATGAAACACCGGAGGCTTTCGACAAAGATTTCGGCGCCTGGCTGGATGCACAGACCGGGACGGCCGTGCGTCACTTTGACGAATGGAAGCACGGCATGGAAGTCGCAAACGCCGACGTGAAGGCCGGGAAGACGGATGATGCTCTGCGGCAAGTGACAGCGGTGAAGAAGCTCTACCCGGACTACGTGGGCGATGGCAGCGCTTACGAAGTAGATGCGCAGATCTATAAAAGCAAGAACGAAAACCCGAAAGCGATGGAAGAGATGCAGGAATATCGCGACCACGGGGGCACGAACATCGAGACGATGAAGACTCTCGCGAGGCTCGAAACGGATGCTAAGAATATCGACCAAGCGAAACTGACACTCACGAAACTCACCTATATCTACCCGGAGGACGAGGAGACGCACAGGATGCTGGCGAAACTGGCGCTCCAATCCGGTGACGTGAACCTCGCCGTTCGTGAAAGCCAAGCGACTCTGGCGCTCAAACCGGCAGATGCCGCGGAAACCCATTACGAACTGGCGCAGGCGTTGAACGCGGCGCACAGACTAAGCGAAGCCAAAGATCAAGTGGTTCTGGCGCTCGAAGCCGCGCCGGATTATAAGCCGGCCCAGCAGCTTCTCCTTCAACTTTCGAGATAAAAATGTCCATAACTTCACCGGCTGTTAACGAGATTGCCAGCGATTCTCAGGAATTGCGGACGCGGGTCCAACGCTTTGTTGACGTTCAGAACGCGATCCGCAAGGAAGTACACAAAGTCATCGTCGGGCAGGACGAAGTGATCGAGCACGTATTGATCTCGCTGTTCGTAGGCGGTCATTGCCTGCTGACAGGGCTACCCGGAACCGCCAAGACACTGCTGGTCCGGACGCTGGCGCAAACGCTGGGACTCAAGTTCAACCGCATCCAGTTCACGCCCGACTTAATGCCCTCGGACATCACGGGAACCGATATCATCGAAGAAGATTCGGCATCGGGGCAGCGGAGCTGGAGGTTCGTAGCGGGGCCGATCTTCTCTAATGTGCTGCTGGCCGATGAGATCAACCGGACTCCTCCGAAGACGCAATCGGCGCTACTCGAAGCGATGCAAGAGCTGTCGTGTACGGTCCGGGGAAACCAGTATCGAATCCAGGCACCCTTTATCGTTCTAGCCACGCAAAACCCGATCGAGCTGGAGGGTACTTATCCGCTCCCGGAGGCGCAGCTTGACCGTTTCCTGTTCAATACCGTGCTGGATTACCTGACAACGGACGATGAATTAAAAGTGGTTGACCTAACGACAACTACCCACGTTGCTGCGGCAGACACGGTAACGAACGGAGAGGAAGTTCTCGGTTTTCAGCAACTGGTGCGGATGACGCCGGTGGCGGAATCAGTCGGCCGCTATGCGGTGGAGCTGGTGCGAAGCACGCGTCCCGTGAGCAACGGAAGCGGCCCTGATTTCGTTAAGAAGTACGTGAATTTCGGCGCGAGCGTGCGCGCGGCGCAGTTCCTGGTGCTCGCCGGAAAAGTTCGCGCGCTGATGCACGGGCGATTTCATGTGTCCTACGAGGACGTGCGGGCGCTGGCGATTCCTATTCTGCGACACCGCGTGCTGCTCAACTTCCACGCTGAATCAGAGCGACTGACGTCAGATGAGCTGCTGCGACAGCTGCTTGATTGGAAGAGAGCGCCGCGTGAGTGATGGCGACTCTTAGCGGTCCACAGAATCGCTTTCTTGATCCGGCCGTACTGGCGGAAGTATCCAGCATGGAGCTTGTCGCGAAGACGGTGGTGGATGGGTTTGTGGCTGGGCTCCATCGCTCGCCGGATTTTGGATTCAGCCAGGAGTTTGCCGAGTACCGGGCCTACACACCAGGTGACGATCTGCGGCATGTAGATTGGAATGTTTTTGCACGCACCGAGCGCGCGTACCTGAAGCGGTATCGGGGCGAGACGAATACCGCAATCCACGTTCTGCTGGATGCAAGCGCCAGCATGGGATTCGGCTCAGGACCGGTAAAGAAGATCCAGTATGCAAAGTTCCTGGCTTCGGCAATCGTCTACCTGGCGCATCTACAGCGAGACAGCGGAGGGTTGATCGTTTTTCACGAGGAGCTCGAAAACTTTATTCCGCCCTCCGCGAAACAGGGCCAATTGGTGAGGCTACTGCACGGGATAGACAACGCGAAACTCGGCGGGCGCACGAATTATCAGAAGCCGCTGTTCGAATTGCAGGCTTTTTTGAAGAGGCGTGGATTGACCGTGGTGATTTCCGATTTTTTCGACAAGCCGGAAGCGATCATCGAAACACTGCGGCCGCTGCATTTTCGCGGGAACGAAGTAATTCTGTTTCATGTGCTCGACCGGGGCGAGATTGAGCCCTCGATCGAGCAGGCTGCGCTGCTGCTGGACATGGAGACGGAGGAAGCGATCGAGACAACGCCCGAATACGCACGGACGGAATATCGCTCGAAGATGGCGGAGCATATAAAGGATTTGCGGGCGCGCTCGCAGGCGGCCGGTCTGGATTACTTCCTGCTGAGGACGGATCGGCCTTTGGATGGGGCGCTTCGGGAGTATTTTTCCGTGCGGCGGGAAAGGATCTAAGTGGGTTTCCTCTCGCCCTGGTTCCTGATTGGAGCGCTGGCGGCCGGCTTGCCGCTATGGCTGCACCTGCTGCGGCAACATAAACGCACTCCGCAGCCATTCAGCTCGCTGATGTTTTTCGACCAGCGGATCCAGAGCTCGGTCAAGCACCGGCGCCTGCGGTATCTGTTGCTGCTGGCAATGCGGCTGGCGCTGCTGCTGCTGCTGGCACTCGCCTTCGCGCAACCGTTTGTAAACCGGACCTGGACGGTTGCCAACCGCCGCACATTAGCAGTGGTGGCAGTGGACCGATCGTTCAGCATGCGATACGGCGACCGGATGCAGAGGGCAAAAGCAGAAGCGCACAGAGTGATTGACGGGCTGCCGAGACAAACGCTGTCTCAGGTGGTTGCTGTGGATGCGCATGTAGAGGCGCTCACGCCACCCGGGTTGCCGGGCGCGAATTTGAAGAGCGCAGTAGACGCAATCGAGCCAAGCGACCGCGCCAGCTCCTTTGGAGAATTCGCACGGGCATTGCGATCGATGGAACAGACGAGCGGGATGCATATCGACGTTCATTTCATCAGCGACATGCAAGAGAGCTCGATGCCAACAGATTTTCATGATCTCCAAACAGGGCCTTACATCAGCCTGGATCTGCATCGAGTAGGCGAGCAGGACCGCCCAAACTGGGCAGTGGAAAACGTAGTTGCTCCCGCAACGGCGAACGGGAACGAGCAGACGCGGCTAGAGGCCACAGTCGCCGGGTGGGACACGAAAGCCGGGACAAAGCGAGTTTCGTTGATGCTCGATGGTAAGACAGTGGCGACTAAAGATGTGGCTGTGGCGGCAAATGGACGCGCGCCGGTAGAGTTTACGGGTTTTCAAGTACCTTATGGCGCGCATCGCGGTGAAGTGCGAATAGAGCCTGCGGACGATCTACCGCAAGACGACACGTTTCCTTTTTCGATCGAGCGCCAAGATCCGCGAAAGGTCCTGTTTCTTTATGCGAGTGGACGCAGCGGAGGCGGAAGCCTCTACTACAAGACAGCCCTTGAATCGGGAACACACGGCGACCTCACCTTGGAGGCGCTGCCAACGACAAGTGCGATCGATCAAGATTTTTCTCGTTTCGCTTTTGTCGTGTTGAGCGATCCGGGAGAGCTGGACCAGACGTTGGCGGATGCGCTTTGCAGCTATATAGGAAAAGGTGGTGCGGTGCTGATTGCAGTTGGGCCGAATACGGCGCGGACGGGTAATATTCCGCTCTCGAAGGAGTCCTTCACCGAGCAGCGTGAGCGTCAACCGGCAGGATATGTTGACCGCGGACATCCGGCCTTGAGCTCCGCGGGAGAGTTCGAGAACGTGCAGTTTTCAGAGACGGCGAGATTCCTGGCTAAACCGGACGCGCGGGTACTGGCAAAATTCGCGGATGGCTCACCGCTGCTGGTGGAGGAGCACTCGGGCGAGGGCCGGAAATTGATTTTCGCTTCGACGTTCGATAACTCGACCACCGATTTTGCGCTTCACTCTTCTTTTGTGCCGTTCGTGGTGCAAACCGGACGCTATCTGGCGGGGACGGAGGACAGCCCATCGAGCGTGGTGGCAGGAACACCGGTGGCACTGCGACAGAAATCGAACGACGGTTCGGCCGACGTGATCGGACCTACGGGAAGGCACGAACTTTCATTGGCAGAGGCGAGCAGAGCGCTCAGCTTCGATTTGGTGCAGAGCGGATTTTATGAGATCAGGCGCTCGGATGGACGACGGCTGTTGATGGCGGTGCATGCGGACAGGCGGGAATCGGATTTGCGTGAGATGCCGGACGAGACGCTCAATTTATGGCGCAATACTGGAGATACGAGTAAGCACGCCGAGACACCGGGCCAGCAGACGGAAACTCGGCCGTGGACATATTGGCGGTACGTGCTGGCGCTGGCGCTCGGCGCGGCATTGCTCGAGTCGGTGTTCGCGAACAGGTATTTGGCGAAGAGCGAACCGGCGGATGGGAAGAGCAGAAGCGGTTTGTAAGACATCGGTCGCTACGCTCCCGGCTCTAAGAGGCCGTGCGGGTTAAGGCGAACGCAGAGAGAGTGGCGGAGAAAGGCACACGGAATGACGGCGCTTGAACAACTCAACGGATATGTGCGGCAGGTTGAGCGACGCCTGCGCCTATTTGCCGCTTCGAGAGGATTTGCTTTCGTAGCGGGACTGGCGCTCGGGCTTACGCTGCTGCTGGTTGCGATCTGCAACCGGTTCCAGTTCGCGCAGAGCATCGTTCTGCCGCTACGTATCCTTCTAATGCTGGCAACAGCGAGCGCCGTATCCTTCGGACTGGCGCTTCCCGTCTGGAAACTGACGCGGAAACGAGCGGCGCATATCGCCGAGCAGAGCATTCCGGAGTTTCAAGAGCGGCTGCTGACGGCGACCGAGCATCCGGATCCGGCAAATCCGTTTACGGAACTGGTGGCGGAAGACGCGCTGCAGGTCGCGAGAGAACATTCGCTCGACCAGGTGAAACAGGCTAGCTGGCTGTGGATGCTGGGCGGCGCGGGGGCGGTGGCGGCAGCTATTCTGCTGTGGCTGATTGCGGCTGCGCCGGGATATTGGGGCTATGGCGCTTCCCTGCTCTGGACGGGCTCGGCGCATGCGAAACAGCGGCCGCTCTATGAAGTACTGGTGCAGCCGGGCGATAAGACAATCCGCCGGAAATCGGATCTGCCCATCACTGCGCAGCTTATCGGTTTCTCGACACGACGCGTGCTGCTGCATGCACGCTACGGCGGTTCCGCCAGATGGGAAGAAACGGCGATGCAGCCGGCTGCCGACAGCGACAACTATCAGTTCGTCTTTCCGGCGGTATCGGACGCAGTGGAGTACTACGTTCAGGCCGACAGCGCGCAATCGAAGCACTTCAAGATCTCGGTAAAGGATCTGCCGGCAGTAAAGAGGCTTAGAGTGCTGCTTCGCTATCCCTCGGGACTGGGTTTGGCGGATGTGAGCCAAGACCCCGGCGGCGATATTCGAGCGGTGCAAGGCAGCCGGGCAGAGGTTTCCGTGTTGACAGACCGCCGGCTCGAGCATGGAGTGCTGGTTCTCGACAACGGACAGAAGATCGAGCTTGCAGATGGCGACGGGAACTGGAAAAAGACGGAGATTCCGATCACCAAGGACGGCTCGTATCATGTAGCGGCAATCGATGGAGGAGAAACGATTCGCATCAGCGAAGACTACTTCATCGAAGCGAAGAAGGACGAGGCGCCGAGCGTGCGGATTGTGCGGCCAGGCCACGATCCGCGGGTAAGCCCGATAGAAGAGGTTCCGGTGGCAGTGGAGGCAGCGGACGATTTCGGGGTAAAGTCGCTCGAACTGCACTATTCGATCAATGGCGGCGATGAGCAGGTCGCGCGTTTCAAATCAAAGGGCGGGAAAGACGAGCAGGGTCACACCACGCTATACCTGGAGAATTTCAAACTGGCGCCAGGCGACGTGATCAGCATGTATGGAACGGCCAGCGACGCAAACCAGACCACACGCAGCGACATTCTGTTCGCGCAGGCCGAGGCATTCGACTACAAGTTCAGCCAATCGCAGCAATCCGGCGGAATGGGCGGAGGCGGGGCGATGGATGACAACACCAACATCTCCGAGCGGCAGAAGCAGATCATCGCGGCGACGTTCAACGAACTAAGAGGCGAGAGTAAGAGCAAGTCGAGCCTACAGGAACAGGCGCGCTTCCTATCGGACACGGAAGGCAAACTGGGGGCGCAGGCGAAGACGCTAGCCGAACGGATGGGCAACCGCGAGCTGTCGCAAGCGAATCCGGAGTTTGAGAAATTTTCGAAGCTGATGACATTTGCGTCGTCTGAAATGGGGGAGGCAGTGGGACAACTGCAGCCTGCGAAGTGGAAGGACGCACTGGTTCCGGAGCAGAAGGCACTGCAATCGCTGCTGCGGGCTGAAGCAATTTTCCGGGATATCCAAGTGGCATTCGGGCAGCAGGGCGGCGGCTCGGGAGGGAGCGGCGCCCAACGCGAACTGGCGCGGATGTTCGATCTGGAGCTGGACACTTCGAAGAATCAGTACGAGACCGGACAACAGCAGAACGAAATGGCGAGCCAGCAGCAAAAGGCTATCGACGCGGCATTCGAGCGCTTGCAGATGCTGGCGCGACGGCAGCAGGAACTGGCGCAACAGCACAGCCAGCAACAGCCGGCCGAACAACGCTGGCAGGAAGAACAACTGCGGCGAGAAGCGGAAGAGCTGCGCCGGCAGATGGAACAGCTAGCGAGCAACAGCCAGAACGGGCAGCAACAGAGCCAATCGCAGAACGGGTCGCAATCTTCGAGCGGATCTTCGCAATCGGGCCGGCAGGGCAGCGAAGGACGCCAGGGGAAACAACAAGGCAATGAAGTGAGCCAGGCGATGCGCCAGGCGAGCGACGCCTTGAGGCAAGCAGAAGACGAGATGCGGAATGCGGTGGGAAACGGAGACGCGGCGGCCCAGCAACGAGCCGCTGGCCAACTGGCTGAAGCGCAGAGGCAACTCAGCGCGGCTCTGCATCGCAGCGCAGGCAATTCGCTTTCCGATTTGTCACAACAGGCGGATTCACTTGCGCAACAGCAGCGCGATGTGGCAAGCCGCATGAAGCAGATGTACCGACAACAAGCGGGCGCTAACGGGACGAACGAGCTCTCAAGCATTTTGGGCGAATCCGGCGAGATGCCGGAGATGAACGATCCGGACAATCCGCGTTTCGGGTATGGCTACCGGCGGCGTAACTGGCAGCAAGAGCTACGTCCGACGTACCGACCGAGCGAAGAGGAAAAGGCGCTGGCGGGGGACAAAGAAAAGTTAGCGCGGCAACTGGAAGAGTTGCAGCGCGGGATGGAACAGCAACAAGAGAATCTGCAATCGACGGCGCCGAATGCCGCCAACAAGGTTCGCAGAGCGCTCTCGGACGCGGAACAGAAAGAGCTGGCGCTGCGCATGCAGAAGAATGCACAGTGGATTCGCGAAGGCTATGGCGACAAGAACCTGGCGATGGAGGATAACGTGACGGCCGGCGTGGATCAGCTCAGCCGCGATCTGCGCAGCGCGCAACAGGCGCTGGCATCGGACCAGGAGAACGGACAAGGCAATCAAAACGATAAAACCGCGCAGGCTTTGGCACAGGTCAGGCAATTGCGGGAGATGCTCGAGCGGGCGCAACAGGGCAAGAATGGCGGCCAGCAGAGCGGGCAACAAGCCGGCGCGCAGGCGCAGGTTGGATCGCAAGGACAGGGTTCGCAGCAGCAGGGTGGCTCGCCGAGTCAGAGCGGGTCGCAGGCTCAAGCTGGTTCACAACAGCAGGGCGGCTCACAACCTCAAGCCGGTTCGCAGGCGCAGGCGGGAGGACCGGGCGGAGGTACTACGGAAGGAACACTTTCGAGAGGATACGCGGAAGGCGGGATTGATCGGCGCGATTTGCAAGAGGCGATTGGACAGCTCTCGGCATTGCGGGGACAGATCAGCGGGCAGGATAGAGCGCTCGGAAACTATTTCGGCGGGACGCTGGGATATTTGAGAGATCTGAATGCCGATCCGAGCGTACTGCAAGCGACGATCGGCCAGGACGCGGTAGCAAGCCTGGAGCGACTGGAAGCCGAACTCAGCCGACGATTGGGCGAGCAGCAAGCGCAAGGAGCAAGAAGCGGTGCGAGCGAAGGGACGGCCGAGAAGTACCGGGACGCGGTGGCGGAGTATTTCAAGAAGTTGAGTCAGGTGAAGTAGGGAGATGAAGAAGGCCCACGTGCCCTGGAGCAATCAGCACTACTTTTGCGACGGTGTCGAAAACGTTTAAGCAAAAATGGTACTCACCGCCGCCTGTCACACAAGGATCTACCCGTAAGAGCAGCGACGCCGGAGGCCCCTATTTTTTAGAGACTATTAAGTGTGAAAGGACGACTGCTTATACGTGATGCGGATATCCACCGGGATTTCGTTCAATCTACCAATAAGAGCTTTGAGTTCCGGGCTCATTACTCGATAAGCCGAGAGAAATCGCTCTGCAGCGTTGAAATCACCCGCCTCCTGGATTGAGAGGACGTCTGATGCCAACCGAAAGAGTACGTGATGAGCCGTGTCGTGGCTGACTGAGACATATTCGTTAACACTTCGGAGCCCGCCATGTGCAAGCAGGTAATTGAATTGAACAGCATTTGACCCGCCATGAGCCTGATCTAGTCCGAAACGCGCTGCACGCAAAAATCCAGCTACATACACATCGATAAGTGCGGCATGACTCGCACGGTCTGCCATCACCAAATTTAGACATACTCCAAGTACGTCCGCCTTGATCTCCTCCAAAACCGTATAATGCTGTCTCAGACAAGAGTTAACTGTAGTGTGCTCTCCATCCACTAAAATTCTATGCGGACCTAAAGAATGTGATATTTCATGGTAAAGCGTGTGATTGAAGAAGTGGAGGAGCGCCCCGTCCTCATCGCTAACGGTCCTTTCGAAAATCCGCTTCATTAGGGGCCAAGCTACCGATCGAAATTTCGCCTCTAAAACATTCGCCAAGAGCACTTGGCGAGCCCCTACTTCTTCGATTACTCGTTCGTCGTTCGGAAGATTGAATGCGATAGCCGGGATTGCGCTCCGTGCCTCGCCGCCGCTATAGACGAGCGTCGCGACAGAGAGGTCGACGCGATTTTGTTCTATTGCCAACTGATGCTTCAACTGCGCTTCCAGTTCGCAACGGAGAAATCTCAAATTGCTATTAACATCTCGAATTTTATTCGATCCCACAGAATCACGCGTCAACAGCATCGCTTCGTACGCTGCTTTAATACCAAGAAGACGATCCTCATATACTTCGTACGGCCCAATAACCAGATCTAACGGATTGTCACGAAGCGCGACCCAAAGCCTGTCGCTCTCAAAATAATCATCAGTCAGAATGTCCTGCGCCCTCTGCTCGAGATAGCGACGGAAATTTGTCTGCTCCTCGATTCTCGCTGCCGCCGATAGGCTTCTGCTCAAAGAAGCAACTTGAGGTTGATAATACTCGTGAAATGGAATAGCCCGAAGGGCTGAATCGGCCTTCCGAATTACGGTATACGGAGAATTGAAGGCGTGCTTGGCCTCGGGGTGAGAGGCAAGAAAACCGAAGAAATCCTCGCGCGATAAGTCTGGAGGATAATACCCAGCGCCCAACGGTTTGGGGCCAACGGGCAGGAGAGGAAGGAAGCCGTTAAGCCGATCATAAAGCCCGTACTGGAACTCGATGATCTCCTTTAGCTCCAGGTCATTTCGAGCCGCGCTGAGAATTGACTCGCGGTTCTCGTCGCTAAGTGTTTGTCGCCAGAAGATCTCATCAGCAGCATCGGCAGCACTGATCAGGTGGCGCAGCTTGCGTCCGTCTGTTCCCGCAGGGGCCAAGAGAAACGGGTCAAACTCGATCGGAGCAAGCCTCCGGAAGCTTTCACGGTAGACGTCAGAGTCTGTAAGGGTTCTCACAACGTCGAGTCTTGAGGAATAATCTCAACATCACAATGTTATCAACTCGTATCTCGCAGAGTAGATATGTCAAGGAGCGGGTTTAATCGGTTGAGCACTCGATGTGGTTCCTTTTTCTCCCATTCCCATGCAAGAGTAACTGAGCTGGAAGCTTGATCCGGCGGATTATTAACAACCGCGCGGATCCACTCCACTGGACCGGCCCCGTCCTTGAAATCGTGGATACGAAATGTTATCTTGCCGTTCTGTACTGCTTGGCGCGGAGCGTTCGGGCTCTGGGTGAAAAGTTTCGCTTGTACATGCGCGTGCTCATCTCGTTTGAAACTGCGGGTCGGCGGGAGGTGGACCTCCATCACCAACTGCTCCCTGCCAATCGGCGGCCGCGCCATCAACTCAGACGGTTCCCAAAGAAGATCAATCTTTTCAGTCATCATGTAACCGATAACAACACTATGATCCCGTAGCGGACGAAACGGCACCTCGTCGTCAGAAAGTCGGACTTGAATACCATACGCGGTGTCTTCAGCTGTTCCAGGAATGGAATAGAGCCCGTTCAGATTCACTGGCCGAGTGCTATCAGGGTTTGCCAGGTCAGCATACACTTCAGGGACTTGGTCGAAGTTATCGAGCAGTTTTTGTTTCTTGTATACGCGAATTTTCCTGAGTTTGATTACTTCGGTTTCTGTCTCTCCTATCAAGACTTTGATGGTCGTGCTGCGGACTCGAAACTCCGCTGAGCTGTGCCGAAATTTGTTTTCAATCAAGCTCAGCAAATCAACAATGCCAAGTAGCGCGGCGGGCAAGCCTAGAAAAAGGCCAAAAAGACCGATGACCACTCCCAGAATATCCGGCGACATGGGTAGATTTTACTCCCGCCATTTCCGACCACCGCGCAACCTCGGCTACTACGACCTCCTGCTGCTTGGCAGAAGCCGAAGCGAGATTCAGAGCAGCGGCAATAGAGGATAAATCGGCGAGCAGCGTTTCACGGGACTCCGCCCGGGCCCAGAAGATCGCGCGGTAGGAGTTTCGATTGCGGTGAGCGCATTCCAGAGCGGTTTGCGTTTTGCCCATGCCGCATAGACCGCTGGGGAGTCGTGAGTGTAACTACGGTCATACCGTGGCGGAAGTTGTACGCTCCACGTTATCAACTCTCCGCTCTAAGAAGCTTGCGAGGCCGGTTGTTAACAGTCGCGGTTCCGTTAAGCTGATCTGAAATCAGCCGACCGCTCCACTTCCGGCGCGCGGCTCCGTTATTGGTTCCAAACCGCGTAAGTTCAAGAGAACCCTGTGCGATTTGATTGTAATAGCAGTGCAGGACGGGAGTTTCCGAGCTGAAAGAATCCGGAATCGGCTGTAACGATAGTGAAGCGGTAGAGCAGGGAGAGTTTCCGGTTGGGCGGCGTTGGGAACCGCTGATGTTTCCGAGAGGTCCTCTTTTATCGTTTACACAAGGACATCTGTATCATGCCAATGAAAGAGCTTATGGGTAATCTTCCACTCACCATTCACTCTGAGCAAAGTGAACACGTCTGAGGCACGGGCGTTGCCGCCCGCGAGTTTGCCGGACCAGCGCTGTACTTCCAGGTGCACGATTGCAATCGTCTCGATGATCTCGATTCGGGCGAAGCGGGGCTCGATATTCGGAGCCGGACCATTCCTGGTGATCCACTCGAACACGTGCTCAACAGAACCACTGTATTCGATGCCCTGGCAATAACCGGAGATGGTGGCCTCAGGGTGGAAGGCGGGCCGCATGAGCTCACCGTCACCTGCGCGAGCAGCCGCGATATAAAGATGCATCGTTCGGGTGATCGCGTCATGATCAACCAGATAGGCGTTAGCAGGCGACTCCGGCTGGAACTGCCGGACTTCATCGCCGGGTATCTGGCCGGAATATTTCGTACGTGACCGACACCATGCTTCGATCTCGTGTTTGAAGGCGAAAACGGTATCCTGCTTCTCGTGCCCGAGCCGGTGGACCGGCATGCCCTCCCTTGTTTCCCACCGGCGGACGGTGCGCTCGCTGCGTTGGAGGTAAGCCGCTATTTGCTTCCAAGACTCAAGCGTTTTCTGCGGGGTGTTCCGCTCAGACATGCACAAGCCTCGCTGAAGAAATATATCAGAATCAGAGGCTTCATAACGAAACGATGTAGGTTCTCAGGCGTGCCAGTGAAACGCCTCCTGGATAATCTTCCACCCACTGGGCGTCTTCAGGAGCGTGAAGAGATCGGACATGCGCACGTCGGAACCAGCCAAGGTGCCCGACCAACCAGCGACCTCAACTCGAACGACCGCGATGGATTCGAGGATGTCGACGCTCACCATGCGAGCTTGAATATTCGGAGCGGGACCGTTCTTGTCGATCCAATCGAAGAGAAATGGTGTTCCAACGGCAAGTTGTTCGCCGGCGTAGCCGAAGAAAGAGGCCTCCGGATGAAAGGCGGGACGCATCAGGTCGCTTTTTCCCTGCTTGCTTCCATCAATGTACATTTGCATGGTACCGACGATCTCGTCGTACTCGGTAGGATATTCGCTGGTTGCCATGAACGCCACGGTATGTTCTGTCAGACGAGGGTGTCAACGGACAAACCCGGCAAAAGTGGGCACCACATGCACTGCAGACGCAAGCGATAGCGCAGAATCTTCACTTATCTTTTCTTATTACTTCCCCATTGATTTCGGGGGCGGTCAGGTGTATCTTGTAAGGCCAGTACTAACTTGTCCACATTAGACCACGGAGGTGCGTCGTGAAAAAGCTAAATGGGATAATTCGATCACTTTTCTGTCTCATGGCTCTCGGGGCTGTGGCTGGCTTGACGGTGAGAGCTCAGGATCGAGGTTATGGGGAACTGGCCGGGAGGATTGTTAAAATAACAGCGAAAGTGAAGCCGGGAGATGTTGTGGTCGTATTTGGCGGCAAACATGATATCGGCGCGATGGAAGACTTGGCCATCGAAGCCGCCAAGGCGGGTGGTTTGGTCAGCATGTTTCTGAACTCAGATAAGTATCAGCGCTCTCTCTTTACCGACGTTCCTGAGGAGTATCTTGAGCAAAAACCAACCTATTTTGCTGAGTGGCTAAAACACATAAACGTGTATATCGGCTTACCCGGGGTGGAGGACCCTAAAGCCACTTATGGCGATGTGCCACAGGAGCGTTTTGCAAAAGCGAACAAAGCGAATCAGGTCATCACGGATGCCCTCAACTCCTCGGGCGTGCGGGCCGTTTTTCTGGGCTATCCGTCCCCAAGCGATGCATCTGCCAATCAACTCGATTTCGCGACGTATCAGAGAGTGTTCTGGGAAGCTGCGGGCGCTGACTATCAGAAGATTTCTGATGATGGAAACCAGTTGAAACAGATACTGCACGGAGCAAAGAGTGTTCGAGTGACCTCTCCGGCGGGTACTGACTTTACTTTCTCAACCGGAGACAGGCCGATCTTTGTAGATGACGGAATTATGACTGAGGAGAAGGCCAAGTCTCAGCTTGCTTTGAATCGCTTCGTTTCTCTTCCAAGCGGCACCGTCTACCTGGCACCGATTGAAGCTTCCGCTAACGGCAAGGTAGTTGTACCTCAAGATCAGTGCCAATTCAAGCCCCTAACTGGAGAGTCTTTTGACTTCAAGAACGGGCACATCGAAAATTTCAAAGCCCAGAGTGGTGGCCAGTGTTATGCGGAAGCGATGGCACCATACACCGGGCCTAAGGATATGTTTGCCTCTTTCCAGATCGGTCTCAACCCCAAGGCGAAGGTGATCGAAAACCCGGGAGACTACCGCCCAGGGTACGCGGCTGGCTTTGTCTACATCAACGTTGGCGATAACCAGCTCTTGGGTGGAAGCAACAAGGTAGAGGGCGGGGGCGGGTTCGGTTTCCCGATTGTAAACTCAACGGTGACAGTCGATGGGAAGACGGTTGTCAAGGATGGCGTCTTGACGTTGCAGGGCGACAGATAGGCGCCCACCCGATTGTTACAGAAGTTCTTGTTTTTGACCAAGGTTAGTTTCAGGCGGCCGCCAAGTCCGCTTCGATTACCGATAGATAGCGATCAACGTTGTCTAGAATCAGTCTTGTGGGGCTTGCGGGAAAGCAGTAACTAGCCGACCGTTTCGGCAGGCTCGCGCAGGAACACGGAATGGGCGACCACCGAGCCAGCACCAGAAGCCGCGCGGCGTTGTAGACTGCTGTGGGAGTCTGGCGGCGTGCGTGAATACGACCTAATCGCGGAGTGGTATGCGTCTGAGCGCATCGATCATACGGGCGTACCGGAAACGGCAGCACTAGCCTCCTCAATCCCACCCTGCGCGCGCGTTCTCGACATCGGCTGTGGTGATGGCATCCCAATCACACGCGCCTTGCTCCGCGCGGGCCGTATGGTGATCGGGCTCGATAGCTCTAGTGCCATGCTCCAACGGCTTCGAGATAATTATCCTGATACGCCCGCCGTCCAAGGTGTTGTGCAGGCTTGTCCATTCGCCGATCGCATTTTTGACGCAGCGGTTGCCTGGGGAGTTATGTTCCACCTTAGCCGCGAGCATCAGATTGAGGCAATCGCGAGCGTCTCGCGTGTCCTTAAGGTAGGGGCGCCCTTTCTATTCACGTCGGGCGACGCCGATGACTTCGAGGGCAAAGAAGGAGTGATGAATGACGTCCTCTTTCGATATTTTTCCTTTAGCGTCGAGAATCACCGACGGATTCTCGGTGATCAAGGGTTCACATTGATCGACGTCCATGAGGACAAGCGCGGAAATACCCACTACCTGGCGAGCAAGGATTTTTGAACTTGTAGGGGTTGGACCAATTGATTAGCCGCTGCCGGAGCGCTGTTCGCGCTCCGGGGTCACTGTGTGCTCAGGCGGGGACAACGGCTGCCGCCCCTTTCCCCGCACCCCTTCTCAGCCACTGGCAGGCGGACCACCTTGGGCGGTGCACCGCGGGAATCGCAAGCTCAAGAAGATCGGAATCGGCTGTAACGACAGTGAAGCCGTGGGCGCGTGCATAATCGCAAATGGCTTGGTCGGAGGTCAAAAAGGGGCCAGAGCCGCTTGAAAGACATGGATGGAGGCGGGAAAGAGTTCCGACAATCGCGCAACCAGTTTCGGCGAGAGATTGGCGTCGATCGGGAGCTTCAATGCGATGCACTCGCACGCCCGGCCTGAGAAGCGTACGCATATACCGCGGGAAAGTCGGCCTTCTCCAGGTATGAATAATCGCTAAGATTCTCATCCTCAGTCATTCCCCACGCCAGCATATCCAATACTTCCCAACAGTGACCCGGAGACCACGGATGCATGGCTGGCGGGATCGCTGACCGGGAACTACGGTAATCCTGGATAGGTCAGCCTTGTCGGTAGTTGCGCATTCTTACGTTGGCATTGTTCGCAATGCTAAGACGCCAGCAAAGGGATATCCAGGAATGCTGTGGAGTAAACGCCAAGTCGATGGCTGGTCCGGCTCGTCGAAGTGATCGATTGATCTTTAACGTGCCTGCTGACAATAGTTCGACGGCAACACCGCTCCTTGACAGTCGCGGCTCGGTTAGCGCTCACAAAGCGCCGGTGATGCCGCTGCTCGTAGAATAGGACTGCGTCCGGCTGCCGCGATTGTTAGGGGACACTCACGTTCCGATGGCTGCTACAGTAACTCGACGGCAGCACCGCTCCTTGACAGTCGCGGCTCGGCTAGCACGTGTAAGCAGGCGAGAACCAAATCAGATAAATGTGCCGATGAGCTTTCGCGCTAAGAGTAAGATCTGTGCTCTTTTCCTAGTTTGGTTTCTCTTTGCAGACGGGGTTAAGTCTAAAGCGCAAACCAAGGAAAGTCCGGTGCCTCCGGGCGTCTCGCTGGCGCATTTCGCTCGGATCGATGCGGGCGTCTATGTCGGATCGAAGCCACGAACTAAGCGTGATTTTCAGTTTCTGCAGTCGCTGCACATCCGATACATCGTAACCGCCCGGTTTCTGCCGTTGTTTTCGGGCTGTGAGAAGCGGAGGGCCAAACAATATGGGATGGTTCTTCTCACCTTCCCTATGAACGCCTCCCCGATACCACCCTCTGAGAAGCATGTTGACCAGATTCTTTCTACCCTCAGAGACCCCTCGAGACAGCTGGTCTACCTGCATTGGTTCCTGGGTCGTGATCGGACGAGTCTGGTTGCCGGCCTTTACAAGATCCGCTTTCTTGGTGTCTCGAAGGACCAGGCGTGGCGCGAGATGAGGCAAGCGGGTTTCCCGAGTTGGTGGTTCGTTCTCGGCTGAAAAGGTATTTCGACAAGCATGCCGATGACTTCCGAAGGGGAACTACCAACTAATCACCAGAGCTGTCGATTTAGCCATTCTTTGATCGACGTATAGATAGTGGCGGGATCAAACAAGACCCGCTGCATTTAGATAGAAGAGGAGATATACCAATGCGAGTTATGGTCGTCGTAAAGGCCAGCAAGGAATCAGAGGCTGGCGTTCTTCCGGATACGGAAATGCTGACGAAGATGGGCAAGTACAACGAACAGCTAGTGCAGGCGGGCGTCATGCTGGCGGGCGACGGGCTACACCCGACGTCGAAGGGCAAGCGGGTCAGGTTCTCCGGAGAGAACCGGACGGTGATCGACGGTCCATTTACAGAAACCAAGGAACTGATCGCCGGCTACTGGATGTGGCAAGTGCGGTCGATGGACGAGGCGCTGGAGTGGCTCAAGCGGGCGCCGTTGGATGGGGGAATCGAAGTCGAGATTCGCCCAGTTTATGAGGCCGGTGATTTTGGGGAGAGCTTCACTCCGGAGTTGAGAGAGCGGGATCAACGGTTGCGTGAGGAGCTTGCCGGCAAAAAATAGGACTGAATCTTTTCAACGTTTCATGTCGAAGCAGCGGCTGCCGGTTCGACGCATTACAAGAGAGGAGACTGCAGTGCGATTCCTGAGTATATACAAGAGTGTGGAGCGCGATACCCCGCCCACGCAAGAGGAAATGGCCGCGATGGGCAAGCTGGTCGAAGAGGGTATGAAGGCAGGATGGCTGCTAGCAACGGAGGGCTGCCGGCCATCAGCAATGGGCGCGCGAGTTCGACAGTCCGGCGACAAGGTAAGCGTGACTGACGGCCCGTTCACGGAATCCAAGGAGGTGGTGGGTGGGTTCGCGATTCTGAAAGCGGACTCTAAAGCACAGGCGATCGAGTTGCTCAAGCACTTCCTCACGGTTGTTGGACAGGGTGAGTGCGAATTACGCCAGCTTTACGACCAGGGTGCGCAAGTAATGCTGAGTTGACGAGGTTGCGTTGGAAGGGATGAACGTGATGTGATCGGTAGCGGTGGCAGCAACCGATACACATCGCACCATTGATGCTGTATGGCGGATCGAGTCGGCCCGCATAATCGCCGGGCTGACTCGAATCGTGCGCGACGTCGGCATCGCGGAAGAACTCGCTCAGGACGCCCTTGTTGCCGCGCTCGAGCAGTGGCCGCAGTCTGGCATTCCGCAGAATCCTGGTGCGTGGCTAATGGCAACCGGAAAGCATCGAGCTATCGACTACGTTCGACGGAACAGCCTGATCGACCGCAACCATGCGATTCTTGGCCGCGAAGTCGCCGAACGAGAAGGTGAGTTTCCGGACTTCATTGCGACCGCAGATGACGACATCGGTGACGACCTGCTGCGCCTGGTATTCATCGCATGCCATCCTGTGCTGTCGACCGAGGCGCGAGTGGCGCTCACGCTGCGATTGTTGGGAGGTCTCACGACAGATGAAATTGCGCGCGCATACCTGGCGGCGGAAGCCACTATCGCGCAGCGAATCGTTCGAGCGAAGCGGATATTGTCGGAGGCACACGCCCCTTTCGAAGTGCCGCGCGGAACCGAGTTCGCCGCGCGCCTCTCATCCGTCTTGCAGGTGATTTATCTCATCTTCAACGAAGGCTACGCGGCAACTTCAGGTGACGACTGGCTGAGGCCGGCGCTATGCGAGGAGGCGCTGCGGCTTGGACGAATTCTGGCGGAGTTGGTACCGGAGGAGCCGGAGGTGCACGGCCTGGCGGCACTCATGGAGATCCAGGCATCACGGTCGAGGGCCCGCGTGAGCGCATCGGGAGAACCGATCTTGCTTCTCGAACAGGACCGGGCGCAGTGGGACCACTTACTGATCCAACGTGGACTCGCGGCGCTTGCCCGTGCGGAGAGCCTGGGCAGGAACCGCGGTCCATATTTGATCCAGGCCGCGATCGCTGCCTGTCACGCGCGAGCCACCGCTCCCGAGGACACCGACTGGGTGCGCATCGTGGCTTTGTATACGGAACTCGCTGAAGTTGCGCCGTCCCCGATCGTCAATCTGAATCGCGCGGTCGCCGTTGGGATGGCGTCCGGCCCGGCGGCCGGCCTCGAGCTCGTAGAGGGCCTGCGCGACGAGCCTGCGCTGCGGGGGTATCATCTATTGCCGAGCGTCCGCGGCGACCTGCTTGAGAAACTCGGGTACGTTGAAGAAGCTCGAGCGGAATTCGAAAGGGCGGCGTCCATGACGCGCAACGGCCGCGAACGCCAATTGCTCCGTGAAAGAGCCCGCCGTTGCTGCGCCGAAGGGCGTGGCGGGCCCTCCGATTGCGCGGCGCTTGCCTGAATGGATGAAGCAGTAGCCGGCTCGAAACGTTCACTCGTCGCGCAGCAGTGTCATAGGATCGAGAGACAGGGCGCGCTGCGCTGGAATCCACGTGGCCAGTAACCCGAGCAATGCCATCGCCAAAGCAACGCCGGCGAGTACCAGCGGATCACGGGGCGTTGCCTGGTAGACGATGGAGGCCAGCACCTGGCTCGCCAGAATTCCAAGAAGCAATCCTGCAGCAGAACCGAAACCCAGCAATTTGAATGGCCGCCCCAACGCTGCCTGTAGCACTTCCGTACGATGCGCGCCGAGAGCCATACGAATTCCTAACTCCTTTAGCCGTCTGCTGACCGAGTAAGCGGCTATTCCAAAGATGCCGGTTATGGACAGCATTGCGCCCATCACGCCCAGCACACTCAGCGAAATCGTCGCCATGCGCGGGGCAAAAAGAGCTACCCCGAGGCCCTTGGTCCAGGGCTGAATGAGAGATGGAAGCCCGGAGTCCAGGTCCCGCAGTTTGCTCCGAATGGCGGCCGCAAGTTGCCCAGGGTTGCGGTCCGATCGGAGCACCACCGTAATCTCACTCGATGGAGACTGCAGGATGGAGAGGAACATCGCGGGCTCGGGATTCTCGGCGATGCGCTGATATTTTCCGGCTTGCGCGATCCCCACCACCTGTACGGGCGTTCCGTCTTGCATCTTGAAATACCTGCCGGTAATGGCCGATACGGAACGAAAGATTTTGCGCGCAAACTCCTGATTGATCACCGCCACTCGGGGTGCGTTTTGATCGTCGTGCCAGGTGAAGTCCCTTCCCGAGAGCAGGGCTGTGCCGGCCGCGCGGAAATAGCCGGGCGAGATGCTGTAGATCGGGACCTCAGCCGCCGCGTTCGATGCCCTCAGGTCCGTGGCGCCGGCGGCAAACACACTCGACCATCGCATGCTCCCATTGAGTGGCGTGCGATCGGCAAGTCCCACCGAGGTTACGCCAGGAATGGTCTGCATGGCTTCCACGATGCGCTTTTGCATGGCGGGCACCCTGTCGCCGCGGTAGCCCCCCATACTCAAATCCGTATCCATCAGCGTCGCGTTCCGCGGCTCGAAGCCGAAATTGCTGTCGAGGGAGCGCATGTATCCGCGCACGGCAACCATCGAAGACGTAATCAGCACGGCACAGATCGCAATTTGCAGGACCAGTAACAGGTCTCGTAGAGTAATTCGCCGCCCGGCCGTATTTCTCGATCCCGACTTGACGATCTGATAAGGATCGGTCCGAAGTACCTGGCGCACAGGGACCGCGCCAAACAGGAATCCGCTTATCAGTGTCAATAGCAGGGCTACCGCATAGACATTTGCATCCGGGTACACGGCTATGTGGACGGGGAATTTCGGGACGGGCCGCCATGCGCTCAGGCCGCTCAACAGCATTGCGCCACCCCACAATCCGACGGCGCCTCCCATGACGGATATGAGCAGAGCTTCTGTAAAGAGTCCCCGCAGAATGCCCTTGCGGCGCGCGCCCAAGGCGAGACGCATAGCAATCTCAAGCGTTCGGTCAGAAGCCCTTGCCGCGAACAGGCTGCCCAGATTGGCACAGGCGGCCAGCAGAATCAATCCGCCTAACAGCATCAATGCGGTGAGAAATGCACGTGTTCCGGACGCAGCGAGGTCGTCGAAAAGAAAGGGGCGCGCTAATCCGAATCTCGTTTTAGCATCGGATTTGGGATAGGTCTGTTCCAGATATGAGCCAATCGAGTTCAGATCGCCAGTCGCCTGTTGCGGAGTAACTCCGGTGATCAGACGCCCGACTGTCATGAAAAGGGATCGGTTCTCGCGAGCGTTCAGATTGTTCTCTCCTTCCACCTGTTCCTGGTTGACGAGCGGCACAAAGAAGTCCTGCGTGAAGAATAGTACCGGCCCGTGGAACCCGGGCGGCGCAACACCGATGATGGTGAACGGGTGTTTGTTGAGTTGAACGGCGCGGCCAATTACGCCGCGATCGCCCTGAAAATGCGTCTGCCAGCAGGTATAGTTGAGCACGATATAGGGAGCGCTGTTCGGACCGTGCTCATCGGAGGGGTGAATGAAGCGGCCCAGATAAGGCCGTATCCCAAATACGTCGAAGTAGTTCCCGGTCACTTCATCGACAAAGACGCGCCCGGGATTGCCACCCGTGTCCAAACCTGCCTGGATGCTGCTGTAAGCTGCCAAGCCGTCAAAACTGCGATTACGGTCGCGCAGATCGAGATAATCGGGATAAGATAGCGCCAGCGCACCGCCCCGGTGCTCGACCGCGTAGAGGCTCTCCGGGCGTGGCACATCAAGCGGGCGCAGAATCAGAGCGTTCAGCACGCTGAAAACTACAGCGTTCGCGCCGATGGCCAGCGCCAGCGTCAGGACCGCAACGGCGGTAAAGCCAGGGCTTTTGCGCAGCATACGGAAGCTGAAGCGAATGTCCTGCAGCAGCAGTTCGAGCCAGGTGAAACTCCACACATCCCGCGTCTGTTCCTTAACCCGCGTCACATTGCCGAACTTGCGGAAAGCGGCAGAGCGCGCTTCCTCCGGCGACATACCCCGCTCGATGTTCTCGAAGGTTTCCCTCTCGATGTGTTCGCGAATGTCATTATCGAGATCGCCCAGCATCCGCTTGCGCCTCATGGTTGGCCTCCTACTGCTATTCTGTTCGGTAGAGCATTCTAGGTGAGGATACTACTCTTCCGGTAGAATGTCAAAGCGAGCCACCAGGTGGGGACGAGTTCGGCTGAACCTAGAGCCGGTAGGTCAGGATTTAGTAGAGAGCTTCGGATTTACGGCTACTTCTTGACGCCTTTGATCTCGTGCCCATTCTGATGCAAGATGAGATAACTCTGTCCCTTGTCGCCGGGGAAAAACTCGACTTCCGCATCCACGGCTTTCAAAAAGAATTTTCTATCCGACTCCGCATAGATGGGTAGCTTCGGCTGATTTGTCGCCTGAGTCATGAGTTGATCGCCTTCGAGCGTGAACGTGATGCTGAATTGCGGCATGAGCTCATAAGTACCGACGTAACGGGCGAGCGTGGCGCGGTCCAGCTTGACTTCGGTACGAAGGGCAGGACGAAAGTCCGGCCAGTCGTATGCGACTGCGATACTGCTCATGACCTCCGAGGCAAGCCGCGAGCCGCCCTGGGCGTTTGTCATGACGACGGCGCCGTCTCCCTCGTGCTCGTAAGCGACAAAGAGGCTCTCGTAACCTTCGTTCACACCTCCATGCGAGAAATATCGCTTTGAGGGAGCACCGCCGATTTGGAGGCCCAGTCCCCAGTCTCCTTTTCCTGGTGTAACCATCTCCTCGGTGAGTTTCTGAGAGAGAACATGGTTTGCGTGACCCTGGAGTGACTGCTGTACCTCAATGATGTAGCGCGCCAGATCAGACGGAGTTGTCCAGTCGGTGTGAGTGAGCAGTTCGCGGAGCGTGACTGTAGCGCCGGCGCGCAGCGGGGCTCGGCGGAATCTTCCAGCTGGTGAGGAGGGCATTGACGTCGGAATCGAGAGACAGTTTGCCTTGCTGAACCAAGTGAAGCGCGGCCAAGGCTGCGACCGGCTTACTGATGGATCCAGCCTGAAAGAGCGTTTCTGTAGTGACCGGCTTTCCGCCAACTTCTTTGACGCCGTGACCTCGCGCCCATTCGATTGCACCGTGATGAACCACCGCGATACTTACGGCGGGAACATGCAAATCGGCCATTCGTTTGGAGAGAGTTTGGCATTGCGGAGGTTCTCCTTTCATGACCACAGGCGGAGGCAGGCATGCCTCGACTCTTCCGATATCACGTTGAACATCAGTTTGTGAGGTGGCCGCGGAAGAGGCGGCTGGAGCGAGCAGGAGCGATCCGGGGAGATATAGAAGCGCGCTTAGCGCGATGAGCTTTGATGACAGGATCGTGATGATTCTCCGGCAGGGAGAGGATATCACGAATTCTGCTCGACAAAGCGGCTGAACTCGGTTACGCTAGGCCGTACCTGAAACGTACGATTCAAGGCTTGAGGCGGCCGGCAAAAGACATCCTCATTGCCACCGATTTGGAGGCTCGGATGAGGATGCAACACGCTGCATCAGGCTGGCGGCAAGGGCAACTCAAGCTGCCCGACTGTGGCGCCCTAATGTTCTTGCTGACGGCCTTGCTCGCAGGTGCTGAGTCGCTCGCAGGACAGGCTATCCTTCCGTTGACGAGCGTCTCGCCAGGACGATTTTCTCTTTGCGATTCAGATCAATTTCAGGCTGCCGGGCAGCTATCATTGCGACAACGCGCCTGCTGGTATGGGTCCAAACTGGTTTCCCCGGGAGCGGCGGCGCGGGCAGCATTCAGCAGCAGTATAGGTCAGTGGCGGAACGTTCCCTACATCAAGGATCAGGACGGCGATGAATTTGCGCACCGCATCGCCGGGTACTCCATAAGACGTAGTGCGCGGGAAACAGGCGAATTGTTCGCCGGATACTTCAATGGTGAGGATCCCCGTCCGCACACTTCCGGGGAAACGGTATTCGGCAAGCGAGTGCGCAGCGCGCTGTTGAGCGTAGTGAGAGTGAGAGGCGAGGAGGGGGACCGTCCCGCTCTTTCGCCAATTGCCGGATCGCTTGCGTCGAGTCTCGCCGGGGCGGCCTATTATAGGGAGCATACGGGGGCCGCCAGGTATGCCTTGGAAAGCAGCAGGCATCAGCTATAGCGGCTACTTCGGGCAGGCATTGTATCAGGAGTTCCAGCCCGACATCCGATTTTTCGTCAAGCAAATGTCGCATAAACCGTAGAAGATGTAGAACCGCTGCCCGTGCGGAGGTGCTCCGGGCCTGTATCTAATTTGGCTGCCGTGAATTGCACCTCACTGGGAATTCTGATAATAGCCAGCAATACGCTCGTACACTTCGGGCGGAAACTTTAAAGACTTATAGACATTGCACGTGTCCTTATCCTGGCCGGCCGTATCGCATATTGGGAATTCCTGTTCATTCATCCAGGCGAGAATACGGTCCGGCTTGGGCGGGTTATATCCGTGGGCTTTAACTTGCTTTAGGATGCTACGCGCTTTGTCCTGATCACAATCGGGATCTTTGGTCAAGAGGTCGATAATCTCAGCTTCTGATAAGAAGTACTGGCCCACCATCACGAACACGAGCCTTCCATAATGGCCGATGTCTTCATTCCGCTGCAGGGCCTCTAGCAGATTGTTCATCATCGGACTTTGTTGAAGATCGCTAACAGGCATTGTCTGTCTCCTATATACAAGGACGACAATGTCAGGTTTATGTTTCGCCTTAAATTCGCCTGTTGAAGCGCGCTCGCGACCAGCACAAAGCGCCACGCGATGGGACAGCCGTTACTAACGGAGCTCTGTAAGGCGGAGGGAGTAAGGCACGAACCCAGAAACAACAATAGCCGTATATATGATTGCGGTCCCTATCCTGCCGCTCCCTCCGAATAAATCGTAACGAAAGAAGCCTTTCGCTACAAGTACTGCAAGCAAAGGAAACGGTCTATACCGTTGAGTAACAGCTGGGTAGCCTTTGGCAAAGGCCCCGCTCACTTGCCTGGAACCGGCAACCATCCTCGCGATACGTAATCCCCCACTGTGTTCGACACCATAATGAGGAACCACACCACGCCCGCTCCAATGATCACCCGCACGACTTTGTGCTCGTACTTGCCATGCATGAAGAACGCCACCACCAGTGCCGCTTTCGTCGTGGCGATGAGAATGGCAATGCCCATACTGAACGGACCCAGGTCGAGAAAGCCGATCAGCGTCGTCGCCAGCGCCAGCAGCAGCAATGCGAGCCAGGTCAGCGTGTAAGTCCTGATCGAAGCAACTGGTTTACTCATCGCACGTGCAGCCCCGGAATGTAAAAGATGGCGTAAAGAAAAATCCACACGATGTCAATGAAGTGCCAATACAATCCGCCCACCTCAACTGGCGTGTGATACTCCGCAGTGATATTCCCCAACAGCGTTCGAAAGACCAGCACTGACAGAATGCTCAACCCGATCAACATGTGAAGCGCATGCAGGCCGGTCATCACAAAGTAGAAGACAAAAAACATCGCAATGTGAGGCGCCAGCGCACTATGGTCTTCGAACCACAAACCAGGTACCTTGTGATCCTTATAGTGGTCGTAGTACTCGGTGAACTTGATGACGAGGAAGATCACGCCAATGAACATCGTCAGCAGCAGACAGAACAACACCTTCCACCGCTCTCCAGTCTCGGCGAAGTAAACCGAAAGCGCCATGGTGAAGCTACTGCAGATCAGCACCGCCGTGTTGATGGACCCAAGCAGGATCTCCATGTCCTTGCTCCCCAAGTCGAACGCCTGCGGCGAGCTGATCCGGTACACAGTGAATGATGTAAACAGCGCTCCAAACAGAAGCACCTCCGTCATCAGGAAGATCCACATCCCGATCATCGACGTTTGCCGCTGCTGATCGGGCGTACGGAACTGCTCTCGCAACGCCAGTTCTGGAGGTGACTTCAGCTCAATCAGACTCTCGAGCTTGGACAAGGCCCAGTTCCTCCTTCATCTCTTCGTAGGGGTACGGCAGCGTAGTTGTTACGACCGGAGTCTCTTCGAAGTTGTGCTTCGGCGGCGGCGACGAAGTCTGCCACTCGAGGCCAGTCGCGCGCCACGGATTCGGCCCCGCGTCGTTGCCGTACTTCCACGACCAAAACAAATAAATCAAAGGCAGAATGTAGCCGACGCCCAGGATACTCGCACCCGCCGTGGACATGATATTCAGAAACTGAAACTCCTCCGGATACGCGGCATACCGGCGCGGCATCCCCAGGTACCCAAGCACGAACTGCGGAAAGAACGTCAAATTGAACCCAAGAAAAACGGTCAGAGCCGATATCTTCGCCAGGCCTTCCGGATACAGTTTGCCGCTGATCTTCGGCCACCAGTAATGCACTCCCCCCAAGAATGCCATCACCGTCCCGCCGACCATGATGTAGTGGAAATGCGCGATCACGAAGTACGTGTCCGTCACGTGCACATCGAGCCCGAGTGCCGCCAGAAAGAGCCCTGTCATCCCGCCGATCGTGAACAGACCCACGAAGCCGATCGCGTACAACATCGGTGTGTCCCAGGACACCGAACCGCGATAGATTGTCGCGGTCCAATTAAATACCTTGATCGCCGAAGGCACAGCCACGAAATAGCTGAATAGGGAGAACGTCATCGCCGAGTACACCGAAATTCCGGCTACAAACATGTGGTGTCCCCAAACCAAGAATCCCAGCGTCGCCAGCCCTATACTCGAAAAACACACTGCCTTATACCCGAACAGAGGCTTCCGCGCAAACGCCGGGATGATCTCACTCACCACCGCCATGGCCGGCAGCACCATGATGTAAACCGCCGGATGCGAGTAAAACCAGAACAGGTGCTGGAACAAAATGGGATCGCCCCCCAGCGCCGGATCAAAGATTCCGACTTTGCAGACCCGTTCTACTGCAATCATCAGCAGCGTGATCGCAAGCACTGGCGTGGCCAACACAAAGATGATGCTCGTCGCATAATGCGACCACACAAAGACCGGCAGCTTAAACCATGTCAGACCCGGTGCGCGCATTCGGTGCACCGTAGCAATGAAATTAATGCCCGTCATAATCGCCGAGAACCCGTTGATGAAGATACCCAGCGCGGCGGCGGTGACATACGTCGTCGAAGCACCGGTACTGAACGGCGTGTAGAATGTCCATCCGGTATCCACTCCGCCCCGGAACACCGCATACAACGTGACCGCCGCCCCCAGCATGAACACATACCAACTCGCCAAATTCAGCTTCGGAAACGCAAGGTCCTTCGCTCCCAGCGCCATCGGCAGCACAAAATTGCCCAGCGTGTTCGGTATGGACGGAATCAGGAAAAACCAGACCATGATGATCCCGTGCATGCTGAACAGCTTGTTATAGGTCTCCGCGCTCACCAGCCAGTTGCGCGGCTCAATCAGTTCCAGCCGCATCAGCAGCGCAAACAACCCGCCCAGGAAAAAGAAGAACGTGATCGATATCGTGTACAGAATGCCGATCCGCTTGTGATCCGTCGTCAACAGCCACGACAGAATGCCCTGTTCCGCATTGAGGTACGTCTCCTTTGTCCGCGTCTCGACAACTTGCTGCATGGCTCTGCTCAGCGCTCCTCAAATTGCGATCCGGAAATCGCCGTCGCTCCCGGTCCCGCGATGCCCTTCTGCGTCCCGTATTCCTTCGGAGCCGTCCCCGGACTCGAAGGCTGCTGCGTCCCGGGCAGGGGCCCGAGCGCCTTCACGTACGACACCAGGGCAAGCACCTGCTGCTCATCCAACTGACCCGTGAAATTCGGCATGACATTCGCCCGAAACCCGTAGACGACCTTTGCGTTCGGCTCCAGAATCGACTCCCGAATATACGATTCATCCGCAACCACGGTCCCGCCTTCCGCGATTTCCACGCGCCGCATATACAAGTCCCTCAGGTTCGGCGCCCGTCCCTGCCCTTCGAAGTGGTGACAGTTGGCGCAACCGAACTGGTGAAAGTACTTCTCTCCCTGCGAGGCCAGCGATCCTTCCGCCGCTCCCTCCGTCAACCATGCCTGGTAGTCGGCCGGCTTCATCGCGTAGATCCAACCGATCATTCCCGAGTGCTTCGTCCCGCAGTACTCGGCACAAAACAAGTGATACTTACCTGGCTTTGTGGCCTCGAACCATGTCGTGGTGTAGCGCCCAGGCAGAACATCTTGCTTGGTCCGGAACGCCGGAACGAAAAAGCTGTGAATCACGTCCTGCGAAATCATCGTCAGCTTCACCGGCCGGCCCACTGGAATGTGAAGCTCATTGATCTCGCGCTGTCCATCCGGATGCTGGACCTTCCACATCCACTGCTTGCCGATGGCGTACATCGAGATGGCGTTGTCCGGCGGCCTCTCGATATCGAAGTACAGCTTCGCCCCCCATGCAAACATCCCCATAAAGAAAAAGAACGGCAGGATCGTCCACGCAGCCTCGACGGAAACCCTATACCGGCGCGTATTTCCCATCTCGTTGCTCTGTCTGCGCCGGTATCGAATCGCCGAATAGATCAGAAATGCGGCAATGCCCACCGCCACGGAAGTGCAGAGCACCAGCATGAAAATGAAGAAGGCGTTGACCTCGCCCGACACCGACGACGCCGAATCGGGCCACAACTGCAGCGGGGTATTCATCGCATCGACGCCTTCGGCTCCGCCGCCCGGTCACCGCGCAAATCACGCCTCCACAGCCACGCCATCGCCGCTGCCAGCACAACCAGCGTCAACACCGCCGCCCCACGCAGCAGATTGATCACCGTCGCGCCATACTTTCCCGTCTTGGGATCGTAGTGATAGCAAAGAAGCAGCACCTGGTCCACCGGTGATCCGATCTGCTGGTGCGAAGACTCCACCAGCCCGAGCTTCACATCTTTCGGCTCATAATCCACGCCGTACAGATACCGTGAGACCCGGCCCTCCTGGGTCAGCAGCATGATCCCGCTCGCGTGGATGAACATGTTGTGCGCCGCATCCCAGCGGTAGCGAAATCCAATCGCGTCCATCACGGCCCGAATCGCCCGCTCGTCTCCAGTCAGGAAATGCCACCCGTTCGTACCAGCCCTGCTCGAATAGCTATGCGAGTAATGCGTCCGCTCCTCGGCAGCCTTCTGCGGAGTGTCATGAGGATCGAAGCTGATCGCCACCACTTCAAAGTCACGCCCCGGCTTGAGCGAGAGCGGGCGCAAGGAGGAGACCACACCGCTCAAGATCTGGCTGCAGAGCATTGGACAACTGAAATACACGGGGGCGAGTAACACCGGCTTGCCGGTGAAGTAACTCCGCAGCGGGACAGCCGCCCCACTCTCATCCCGAAACACCGTATCCAGCGGAACAGCCGCATTCAGCCTCTGCTCGATGCCGATGCCCTTCAGATCCGGCGGCGCAAGCGTGTTCGCTGCCTTGACGCCCGGGACGAAACACGCTGCAAGAGCGACTGCGATACAGATCATGCGCAGAACCAGTTTCATCTCGGCTCCGGCTCCACTTTGCCTTCAAACCCCGTCAGCCGCGTTCCACTATCCGGAGGAGTTCCGGTCGGATTTGGCGCTCCAGTCGCCGGGGCGATTCCGCGCTGCGCTAGCATCTGAATCGCCCGCTCGATCGGGATCGCTACTTGCCCCTTGTTCTTGTCGATCCAGTAATAATGGGTCAGCTCCCAGTCCTGCCCAGCAAGGTAGGTCTGCAAATCACTCCTCGGGGAACCCTGCAGGCGTGGTTCTGGCGGCAGCGGGTTTCCATGCTGTGCAACCGGAAGCGGAGGCGGACTCACGCTGGCGCGATAATGCCGCAGATAACTGAAGTAGAAAAAGAGCAGCGCCGTCGCCAGCCACATCCCTCCGACCAGGCATGCTCCCCCCAACAACACTCCACGCGCATGGATGTCCGACTTCTCCGCTCGAACATCCGGATGAACCAGCTCCGGCTGTTCCCCGTGATGACGAACCGCCTCGGCCACCGCCTCCACGGCGCGCTCCACCTTCCCGGCTGTATGTCCGGAAAAGACCGCCATCCGGCGCGTCAGATTGTCGTCACTCTTCTTCTTCGCCATGCTCGATCGCTCTCTCCAGATTGGGTGCCCCCACCGGAAGCAGTGGCCACTTCTTCAGCTCTCTCGCGTAAGCCCAAAGCCACAGCCCGCCCATCGCCAGCGGAACCGAAAAGTTCAACCACGACAGCCTGAACCCTTTCTGGTAGTAGCTGGGCATCACGATCCACATCAGATCCACGAACCGCATCACGATAATCAGCCCCACTACGCCGCACAACAGAGTCGTGTTCCGCTTAACTTCCTTCCAAAGCAGTAACAGAAACGGAACCACAAATTCGAACACGATCAGCGCCACTCCCAGCCAGCCCCATGATGTGCCTAGCCGCCGCAGATACCAGGGAATTTCGTCAGTCAAATTCCCCGACCACACAATGAGCAGCTGAGAAAAAGAAAAATACGCCCACACCATCACCATCGTCAGCAGCAGGTTCCCGAAGTCGTGAAAGTAAGCCGGCTTCAGGAGACTCGCCATCGGTTCACGGCGCCGCAGAAGTGCCAGTGCAATGATCACGAACGCAAACGCCGATAGCCCCTGATTGGCGACGAACAGGAACCCCCAGATCGTGGAATACCAGTCCGTCTCGAGCGATTCCGCCCAGTCCACCGCCGCAAACGTCACCGTGAAGACGTAGAGAATCAGACCGGGCGCGCTCAGTGCCGCCAGCCGCCGGTTGGGGCGCCCTGACTCATCCTGCTCGCGCGACCAGCGGTTCAGAAAGTAAGTGAAGATGCCCCAGATCGCGAAATAGACCACCGCCCTAAGGATGAACATTGGCGGATTCATGTAGCCGGCGCGGTGCTGCAACGTATACTCACGCTTCACCAGGTCGGGATGCGCCCAGTCATACAGATTCGGCAGCCCCAACAGGATCGGAAGGAAAAGCACTGCAAGGAGCGACAGCGTTCGAGTGGCGGATTCAAAGACCCGCCGGCTCACCACCCCCCAAGCCCCCGCCGTCAAGTACTGCATCATCACGATTCCCAGGGACCCCAGGGCCAATCCGATCCAGAACAAATACCCCATCAGGTAGGAACGAAAAAAATCGCCAGGATCAAAGAACCCGCCCACCAGTGACAAGACTGCCAGCACAATCCCGACAATCAGGCTTCGCCTTGAAAACGTGCTCAGTTCCGTCGCAAGCTCCGCGGATGGTTCGAACCGCAACGCCACCGTACTCATGGCCGCTCTCCCGCTTCTGGCGCGGAGCCCGTGGATGTGAGCGTCGGGCGCAGCCCCGCCGGCACGTCCTCGATCGTTCCCGTACGACTCAACTGCAGCGCTCGGAGATACGCCACAATGGCCCAGCAGTCGCGCACCTCCACAATCTGGTCCCGGTAACCCGGCATTGCGCCATAACCTTTGTCGATCACCTGAAACAGATAACCGGGCGCCACCTTCCGAAGCCGCTCCGTGTGGATACTGGGCGGAATCCAGAACCCCCGCCGGTGCACCATGCCATCTCCATCGCCCGTGCGCGAGTGACACGGACTGCAGAAAATGTTGTACCGGTCGCGTCCGCGATGCAGAAACTGCACGTCCACTGTCATCGGAATCGTCTCGGCGAACGAACCGTTTATCATCCCCGTATGCACCACGTCTTCGGCAGTTAACTCATCTCTCGCCACCGTGCCCGCGGGTATTGGACGTGCCGCGCGCCCATCCGCGAAGTAACGGCTCAGCGCAAGCGGCTTGTACTTAGGCTGATCCTGCATATCTCGCCGGCATCC
This sequence comes from Terriglobia bacterium, assembly GCA_963841675.1. Taxonomy (GTDB): domain Bacteria; phylum Acidobacteriota; class Terriglobia; order Bryobacterales; family Bryobacteraceae; genus Bog-105. The sequence continues at coordinate 172,027 of CAWJEH010000001.1, read as the reverse complement.
CGTATCCACAAGGGCGGCGACCATCGCAAACACCATCACTGCGCCCCTACTTCTCAATTGGCCAAACTCCCACGCTTTGAGACCGCTCCAATAACTCGGTGGTGCGCTCGGTGTCGAACATCGGATCGCGCGCCTCCACACAGAGAAAGAACCGGTCCTGACTGCCCCGCGCAAACTCCGCCAGATTGAATGTCGGAAAGTTAAGCCGGGGAAACCCGCACAGCGCCAGCGTTCCGAAAAAAGCGGCGATGGATGCCAGCAACACCGTGAGTTCAAACAGAATCGGCACGAAGGAAGGCCAGCTATACAACGGGCGCCCACCTACATTAATCGGATAATCGATCGCCGCAATGTAATACTGCATCGTCCACGCGGTCGCAGCTCCGGCCAACCCTCCCAGAAACACAATCGCCGGCACCGGGTTTTCGCTCGGAACAATCTTGAACAAATCCTTGATCGGATACGGACTGTACGCTTCAAACTTGCGGTACCCGGCTTCCTTCACTTGCTTGGCAGCCTCCATGAATGCGGTCGGATCATCGAACTCCGCAATCATCCCGTACAGCTCTGCCGTCCCGCTTGTGCTCATTTCTCCGTACCGCCGCCTGGCTTCGAGTACGGCAGCAACTCCCGCACCTCAGCCATCGAGATCATGGGAAGGAAGCGTACGAACAGCATGAACAACGTCAGGAACAGCCCGACCGATCCATACAGCGTGGCATTATCCCAGAACGTCGCGATGAAGTTCGACCACGCCGAGGGAACGTAATCCCGATCGAGACTGGTGATGATAATCATGTACCGCTCCAGCCACATGCCATACAAAATCACCATCGCGACGGCAAACAGCGGCTTCGGACTGACTCGTACCTTGCGCCACCAGAGCGCTTGCGGAATCACAACGTTGCAAAGGATCACCACCCAGAACGTCCACGACTGCGGTCCGAATGCCCGGTTTCGCACCAGCGCCATCTCAAACTCGTTGCCGCTGTACCAGGACGTGAACGGCTCGATCACATACGTATACGCAAGAATCAGCCCCGTGGCCAGCATGAGCTTCGCGCAGTTGTTCAAGTGCCGCTCCGTGATCACGTTCTTCAGGCCGTAAACCGCTCGCAGCGGGATACACAAAACCAGCACCATCGCAAAGCCGGAGTAAATGGCGCCCGCGACGAAATAAGGAGGGAAAATGGTCGAGTGCCAGCCCGGAACAATCGCTATGGTGAAATCAAAGCTCACTACGGTGTGCACCGACAGGACCAGCGGCGTGGCCAAGCCAGCCAAGCAGCAGCGACGCACTCTGCTGCCACTTCCAATGCCGCGACGATCCTCGCCATCCAAACGATAGAACGCCGTACACGGCATATCTCCATCCGGTCGATCGATCACGCAAGGTCGCGAGGTCGGGTATCATGCCCAGGTACCAGAACAGCAGCGACACCGCCGCATAGGTCGAGACCGCGAACACGTCCCAAACCAGAGGGCTTCGAAACTGCGGTTGTGCCGTCATCGTATTCGGATAAGGCAGCAGCCAATAAAACAACCACGGCCGCCCTAAGTGCAGCAACGGGAACAATCCCGCGCATGCCACCGCAAACAACGTCATGGCTTCAGCAAACCGGTTGATCGAGTTTCGCCAGGACTGATTCAGCAGCAGCAGAATCGCCGAAATCAACGTTCCCGCATGCCCGATTCCAATCCACCACACGAAATTGGTGATCGCGAATCCCCAGGCAACCGGAATGTTCACTCCCCAGATCCCGACACCCTTACCCGCAAGATACGTCACCGAGATCGCGAAGAGCAGCAGCAACGTGAGGCCCAGTCCGAACATGCACCACCAGAACGGGGGTGTTTTCCGCGTGAGAACGATCGAACTGATCTGTTCCGACACGGTCCCGAACGTGTTGCCCGGCGTGATGACCGGAAGCGGATTATCCGGATCCAGTTCACGCGCGCTCTTCCGTTGCAGCGTCTCGAGCGTCATGAAGCGCCGCCCGAATGCAACTCCGGATTGGGATTCCGGAGCTCCGCGAGATATGTTGTGCGCGGGCGCGTGTTGAGCTCGGCCAGCATCGCGTAATTCAGCTTCTCGGCTTGTAACCGGGCCACGCGGTTGCCGCGGTTGTTCTTGTCTCCGAAGACAATCGCCTGTGTCGGACACACCTGTTGGCAAGCCGTTTGCACTTCGCCGTCCCGAACCGGCCGGTTCGCCGCCTCGGCGCTGATTTCGGTTTCCCGGATTCGCTGTACGCAGTAGGTGCACTTCTCCATCACGCCGCGGCTACGCACTGTCACATCCGGATTGCGCTGCATCTTCCAGAACTCGTTGTGCCAATCCTGATAGAGGAGAAAATTGAACCGCCGCACCTTGTAAGGACAGTTATTGGAGCAGTATCTTGTCCCGACGCAGCGGTTATAGACCATGTTATTCAGCCCTTCGCTGCTATGGTTAGTCGCCTGCGTGGGACACACTAACTCGCACGGAGCATCCTCGCACTGCATGCAAGGCACCGGCGCATAATGCGCCTGCGGCACCTCATAACCGCCTTCGTAGTACACATCCACCCGCAGCCAGTGCATGGCACGCCGGGCCAGTACCTGCTCCTTCCCCACCACCGGAATGTTGTTTTCCGCCTGGCACGCAATGACACACGCCTGGCAATTCACACACGCGGTCGTGTCAATGGACATTGCCCAGGCGTAGCCTCGGTACTGCCACTGCGGATACAACGTGAGGTTATCCGGCGGTTCGTGGGTCTTATTCTTCACGAACTCCGGATCGCGCCTGTACTCATCCACAGTTCCTGAGACGACAATATCCCGACCCTCCATCGCCTGATGCATCTGTGTGGTGGCCAGCGGATACGACTGCTGCACTCGCTCAAGTGCCACTCCGCCCACGCTCCACAAAGCGTCGGATCTCCTCAAGGGATAAGCGTTGAACCCAGCTCCATTGCCCGCTCGCCCAGACTGTGTTCGTCCCCAACCCAAATCCACCGTGACAGACTCGTCAGGATGACCCGGCAAAATCCAGGCGGATCCTTCCACCCGCTGCCCGTTCGCTCGCAGTGCGACACGCTGCTCGTTGTCGAACCCCAGCCGCTCTGCCGTTCTCGGGCTGAGACACACGGCGTTATCCCAGGTGAGCTTCGTCATCGGGCGCGGCAGTTCCTGAAGCCAGACATTGTTCGCGTATCTGCCGTCGTACAGATAAACGTCAGGACGAAACACTAACTCCAGGCCGCCAGGCTGCTGCTGCAACGGCGGGGCTGCCGGAACAGCAGCCTTCAACTCTGGCTGAATTGCCGGTAGAGCCGAACCTGCGATCAATCCGTCATGCAGCGTTTTTCGCCACCAGGCTTCAAAATCTTCGGCGCCCCTGTCCTTGGCCCAAAACGCGCGCACAATCTCATACGAAGAACGCCCGGGCCACTGCAGCGCCGCATCCAGCACCTTCAGTTGCGAGTGCGATTCAATAAGCGGAGCAATCAGTGGCTGTATTACCGTGACCGTTCCGTCGTACGCTCGCGTGTCGCCCCAGTCCTCCAGAAAGTGCGGCTCAGGAATATGCCACGTCGTCTGCTGTGAAGTCTCATTGAAATGCAGCGCCACATGCGCCGAAAAAGGCACACGCTCAAGGGCGCGCCCAAAATCAAAATCTGCCGGCCCGTCGTATATCGGATTGCCACCCAGAATCAACAGCACGCGCACCTGTCCCGCCTTCATGGCAGCCGCCAATTCACGCAAGGATGCCACCTGGTCGACCGGCTCCACTTCCAGCGGCTCCGTGTAGAAGACCGTTTTCCCGGCATTGCCCAGCGCCGCGTTCATAGCGTGCGCGAGCACATGAACGCCCGGTGTCTGGTTCTCGCCCGGAATCACCAGGCAAGCGCCGTTGTGTGCTTTCAGATCCCGCGCGATGGCCGCCAACAGAGCCGCATGCGCGGCAGCGTTCTGCCGCTCCAGCCCCGCTACGCCTACTTCATTCGCAATCTGTCGAGCCGCACCTTCCACGTCCGCATACCGAAGCGCAAGCCGATGATCCGCTTTGCCCCCCGTCGCCGTCATGGTGCTCTCAAGCGCGTACAGCCGGTTCATGTTCAGCCGCTGCCCTTGCCTGCGGCGATCCGCAAAATCGCGCGCGTATCGCGTCGAACCAGGGCCGCCCGCCAGGAAGTCCGAGTCCAGCGCCAGCACCACGTCCGCGTTCGAAAACTGGTAGCGCGTGTTCAGTGGCCTGCCAAACGCCGTCTGTGCTGCCGCGCGCGCCGAGTGCGGACCCACAGCATCGAACTGATGCCACTTGGCGCTCGGATACTTCTTCAGCACCTCCCGAATCTGCGATCCGAGCGTCGGAGACGTCACGGTGTCACTTAAGATATGAAACCCTGCGCCGTTCGGACACGCTGCCACGGCCCGCGTCCATTCGCCCTCGAACGCCTCCCACTCGCGTGGAACTCCCAAGGACGTGATCTCCTTCGCCCGATCCGCGTCATAGAGATCCATCAGACACGCCTGCGAGAGCACGGACGTCGCGCCCAGACTCGCCGGATGTTGCGGGTTCCCCTCCACCTTCGTCGGCCGGCCCAAATGGCTCTCCACCAACACGCCTTCCGCAATCCCTCCCACCGGCACAGCCGTTGCGTAGTACTTGGGATTCCCCGGCAACACGTTCTCCGGTTGGTCCACGTACGGCATAATCGCCTCGGTAGGCTGCCGGGTACATCCACTCAGCCCAGCAAGCGCCATCGATCCGGCCATCAACGACAGGAAGCGACGCCGGCTCGCATCCGGCATCTCGATGCCGTACTCGCTGCTTGCTCCCTGGCCGCGCTCCAGCGCATCGAGCGGAACAAATCCGTCGCTTGTATGAGAGCTCATCGATGACAAATCTCGCAACTCGTCAGTTCACCCGAACTGCGAATGTGATACTCCTTCACCAACTGCTCGCCCAGTCGCTTTTGGTCCGGGGGCGGCGTGTAGCTCATGTTAAATACCTCGGACCTCGGCCTCACATGCTGCTCCGTATGGCGATGACAATCGAGACACCACTCCATGGTCAGAGGAGCTGCCTGCCACGTCAGCGGCATGCGGTCAACGCGCCCATGACACTCGACGCAACCCACCCCTTTCGCCACATGGATCTGGTGATTGAAGTACACATACTCGGGCAGGTCATTGACACGCGTCCACTCAATGGACTTGCCGCTTCGATAGCTCTCGCGCACAGGCTCCAATGCCGGACTCGACGCCCACATCTCCGAATGGCAGTTCATGCAGGTTTTCGTCGGCGGAATATTCGCGAACGACGAGTACTCCACAGTTGTGTGGCAATAGCGGCAATCGATTCCCAGGCCGCCCACATGATGTTCATGACTAAACGGCACCGGCTGCTCGCGCGGAACATTTTGTATCGTCTCGTAGTGCGATCTGACGATCAGGTAGGAACCGGATGCAATGGCAACCAGAGATGCAACGCCGCCGAATATTACAACCCTGAAAAATGTGTCTGCATTCCGTGAGAAGAATTGAGGCATTCCCGGGCAATTCAGTGCGTCTCGCCGAACATTTACCTGGACCGCAATCTTCCACTTACAGTCTCATCGTAATAGTTCTAGCCACATAAAAGTATCAGCGGCTCTGCTGCACCCCCGCCTGGCCCTTGCCCGCACGCTGCTGGTGAAATGACGCACGTGCATCTCTGGCAGACACGGTGCCCAGATGCGCCACCGCAATGCGCAGCAGCAGAGACCCGGCTGTGCCCAGAAGCCCGGCCGCCAGCCGCCTCGGTCGTGTCTTATTCGGCAGCAGCGACAGCACCAAGCTTGCCGCGGTCAGCACCTCCGCGCTTCTCCACAACACGCTGCTGAACCCTCGCCGGAAAGGACGCCCAACTCGCGGCACCGCCGATGCATGATGCTCCATCAGAGCTCCGGCCACCAACTCCAGCCCTCGCCCCGCAGTGCCGATTACATCGGTGATCTTCTGTTCGTCTTCGCTTTGCCGGAACAGATCGAACGTGCAGCCGGCGCTCGCGAGCGCAGACGAGCCAAATAAGATCGGCAGCGCTCTGCGGGACTGCTGCCAGACCGGCACTGCCGTGCTGGCCAGCAGAACCCCCGTGTACGTCGCAAGCCCCAATCCAAATACACCCGCTGTGATCGACGACACGACTCCTGCCACAGGAACGTCCCGGAACAATAGTGCGCCCGTTGCGCTACCGCCCGTGCCGGAAAGAATCCACGCGCCCACGTTCATGGGTGATGTCGGCCGGAATACGCGGAGCATATTGAGGAACCGCGAGGGCTTCCCTAAGTCATAAATCAACAGTCCGCCGCTCACGACTGCGCCGCCGAATCCGATCCACTGACATCTGCGCACCAGCGCTCGTGAACTCTCGGCCCGGATCACATCGGCTGCCGCGCCCAAGGCGAGTGCCACCCCCGTTAACCCGCCGACGTAATAGTAGAGCGGAACCGCCCATTCCCATACCGGCTCCTTCAACATCGGTACGTCGTAGTAAGTCGGATCGTTCTCATCCGGCTCCGGCAACGCCTTCCATGCCTTAGCTACGCTTCCGGTATGCGCGTCGGTCGATCCGGACGTCTCCTGCAAACCGGCCTCTCCGGTCAACTCCGCGATGGTCGGATTGATGTCCCGCCCATCCGTGAGCACCGGCTCCACCGAAGCGGGGTACCGAGTGGTTTTCCTCACGCGCTCTTCTCTCTCCCAACGGCCAGCACACTCGCCGCGGTCACAGCCGCTATACCCAGCGCGGCCGCGGCCATCGACCACCAAGCATCTTTCACCTTTTTGGTGGGAACCACCGGGTCCGGCGGCAGATTGTATACTTCCGGACGGTCCACCAACAGAAAGAATGCACTCAGCCCTTCGGTCCCCGGCTGATCCTCCTTCGACGCGCCATACAGATATGCCGTCTCGAAGCCCCGCTCGTGCAACTCGCCCACGCGCTTCTCAGCCATCTGATGCAAGTCATCGAGCTCGCCGAAATGAATCGACTCCGTCGGGCACGACTTCGCGCAGGCCGGAATCAAATCCTCTTTCAAGCGGTCGTAACAAAGCGTGCACTTCCACGCGCGCCCGTCCTCTTCCCGGCGGTCGATCACTCCAAATGGGCAATTCACCACGCAGTATCCGCACCCGTTACAAATGTCCGGCTGCACGTACACCGTGTCGAACTCCGTCCGGATAATCGCGCCTGTAGGACAGCTCTCCAGGCACCCGGCCCGCGCGCAGTGCTTGCACACATCCGAAGAGAACAGCCAGGAAAACGCTTCTTCCTGATCAGTCCGCATCGCCACCGGCCGCTCCACAAAAGCCACATGCCGCCACGTCGACGCGCCCAGGTGCACCGTGTTGTCGTACGACATGCCGGTGAAGAGAAAGCCGTCGTCAGGCAACTGGTTCCACTGTTTGCATGCCACCTCGCAAGCTTTGCAGCCAATGCACAGCGTCGTGTCCGTGAAGAATCCTTTTCCGCCGCTCACGGTCTACACATTCCCTTCTTTGGTCTCCTGCGCCTTAAAGCCATGCTTGGTCTCGGGCTTGTGTCGCGCCGCCGGCAAGTCGCGCTTCCGCATCTGCGGCTCCGTTCCCCGGCCGAACCATCGCGTCGTGATATGGCGACGCCCTTTGCTCCGGCGACCCCGCTCAATATTCCCCGTAAAGGCCTTTGATTCCTGGATCGCCACATTCGGATCTGCTACGAAGCCGATCAGATCGTTGGCCGCATCGCCGCGAACCAAGCCCTTGCTCGACCAGTGATACGGCAAGCCGATCTGGTGAATGGTCCGTCCCCGAATCAGCAGCGGCTTCAACCGGCGGGTCACCAGCACCCGTGCTTCAATCTCGCCTCTCGCCGTCCGGATCGTCGCCCACCCGCCGTTCACGAGCTTCTTCTCCGAAGCCAGCTCCGGCGAGACTTCGCAGAACATCTCCGGCTGCAACTCCGACAGCCAGGAAAGCCAACGGCTCATCCCGCCCGCCGTGTGATGCTCGGTCAATCGATACGTGGTGATCACATACGGGAACTTCGCATCTTCGTACGGCTTGTGATACGGATTGTCCTTGCGCCGCCACTCCATCCGTTCGGGATTGCACTGCTGTGCATACAACGGGTTCGGCACCACTGACTCTTCCGGCTCGTAATGCGTCGGCAGGGGTCCGTCTTCCAGGCCCGCCGGAACATACAGCCACCCTTTGCCATCCGACTGCATGACGAACGGATCAATGCCCGAAACCGTGTCTTTCCCTCGCGCATCCTCCGAAGGCCGGTACGAAGGCGGACGCTCCACAATGAAGTCAGGCGTGTCCAGCCCCACCCACTGCTTCTTTTCCTCGTCCCACCAGACCAGCTTCTTACGCTCTGACCACGGCTTCCCGTCCAGATCCGCGGAAGCCCGGTTATACAGGATGCGCCGGTTGTGCGGCCAGGCCCATGCCCACTCGGGCGCAATGTAGTTCTGCTCCCAATATGGCTTCCGACGCGCCGTCATGTTCACGCCATCCTGATAAGCGCCTGAGTAAATCCAGCATCCGCAGGCAGTGGACCCATCGTCTTTCAATGCCGTGAAGCCTTCCACCGGCTTCCCGCTCGCCACTTCATAGCCGTGGATCTCTTTGAGCACAGCCTCCGCGCTCGGTTCCGTGTTTGGTCCGTGCGTCGGATAATCCCATGTCAAATCGCGGATCGGCCAGTTCCGCTGCTGGTCATATTCGCTTTCGTAGAGCTTCTTCAACCGCTGCCCGAGCTTGAAGATAAAATCAAGCTCGCTCCGGGCGTCGCCCTGCGGCTCAATCGCCTTGTGATGCCACTGCAATAGCCGCTGGGTATTGGTGAAGCTGCCGTCCTTTTCCGTGTGCGCCGCCGCCGGAAAGAAGAACACTTCCGTTCCGATCTCTTCCGGCTTCACTTCGCCTCGCACAATCTCCGGCGCTTCGCGCCAGAAATCTGCGGTCTCGGTCAGTTGGAAATCGCGCACCACCAGCCAGTCGAGATTCCGCAGTCCCTTCCTCTGCAGCGGCCCGTTCATCGAGCCCACCACGGGGTTCTCGCCCATGACGAAGTACCCCTTCACGGTCCCGTCCACCTGGTCGACGACGGTGTTCATATGCGAGTGGTCGCCCGTCAGCGTCGGAAGGTAGTCAAAGCACCAGCCGTTCTCCTTCGTCGCCGCGTCCCGGTACCAGGCCTTCAGCAGCGAAACCGCATACTTGGGAAACTCGCCCCACCAGCCCGAAGGCGATGTGTTGAGCTTGATCCAGGTCTGGAAGTCTTTGTCGTGCTTCGCCTTTGGCATGGGCAAATACCCGGGCAGCAGGTTATACAACGTCGGGATATCGGTCGAACCCTGTATCGAAGCATGCCCGCGCAGCGCAATGATTCCGCCACCGGGCCGCCCCATGTTCCCGAGCAAAAGCTGAATGATCGCGGCGGCCCGAATGTACTGCACACCCACCGTGTGCTGCGTCCAGCCCACCGCATACACAAACGCGCCCGTCTTCTCGCGACCCGAGTTCCTGCAAAGTGCCTCGGCCACCCGCAAAAGCAAACGCTCTGGAATCCCACAGGTCTGCTCCACCATCTCCGGCGTGTAGCGTGAGTAATGCCGTTTCACAATCTGGAACACACACCGTGGATTCTGCAGCGTCGGGTCAGTATGTTCGGCCTGAATCGGCTCGCGCTGAATTCTCTGGCCTTCGTTTCCTGCCGATGACTCGCGCGCGCCGCCCGCGGGCTCCGGGTCTACTCCTTCGTACTTCCAGGTCTCAGCCTTGTACTTGCCCTTCTTCTTGTCCCAGCCGCTGAACAGCCCGTCCAGATCTTCCGTGTCTTCGAACTTCTCGTTGATGATGGCCGGCGCGTTCGTGTAATTGACCAGGTATTCCTGGAAATAACGCTCGTTCTCGACGATGTACCGGATGATGCCGCCCAGAAACGCGATGTCCGTTCCCGCCCGAATCGGAACATGCAGATCCGCGACCGCGCTCGTTCGCGTATACCGCGGGTCCACGTGAATGAGCGTCGCGCCCGCCTCCCGCGCCTTCATCACCCAGCGGAAGGCCACCGGATGGCACTCCGCCATATTGGAGCCCTCGATCACGATGACATCCGAGTGGATCAAATCCGCCGGATAGTCCGTCGCGCCGCCTCTCCCGAATGAAGTCCCCAAACTGGGGACCGTGGACGAGTGTCAAATACGGGCCTGATTTTCGATCTGAACAATGCCCAGGCTGGTGAATAACTTCTTAATGAGGTAGTTTTCTTCGTTGTCCAAGGTCGCGCCGCCGAGATGCGCGATCCCCATAGTCCGGCGCAGCGATAGTCCGTCCTTCTTGTCTTCCCAGGTGGCATCCCGCGTCGCTTTCACGCGCGCCGCCACCATCTCCATCGCTCGATCCAGCGGGATCTTTTCCCACTCGGTTCCGTGTGGCCTTCGATACAGAACGTCGGACACACGATGGGAACCGGTCACCAGCTGAAACGTCGCCGCACCCTTCGGACAAAGGCAGCCGTTCGATATGGGAGAGCCAGGATCACCCTCGATGTTGATGATCTTTTCGTCCTTCACGTACACCAGTTGCGCGCAGCCCACCGCGCAATACGGACACACCGAGCCAACAACTTTGTCCGCCTCCCTGGTCCGGGCGGCCAGCTTCTCGCTCCTCTCGGAGGCTGCCGTTTCCCCTAACGCGAGAACATCGTTGTTCTTCAACTGCCGGAAGACCGGCCAGGCCGAGAGTTTCTGTTTCATCCCGATCCGTAGATGGATCAGATCCGCAATCCGTATACCCGGAAATTTCCCGGGTTGCCAAAGAGCTTAGTTTGGTGCTGGGGGTGTCTTCTGCTTTCCGACGCGATCCAATGTCAACGCGCCGCGGCCGGTCAGGAAGACCAGGTTATTCGCCTGGGCCGCTGTAAACGATACCTCGCGAAAGTTCACGCCCTTGCCCTTCTCTGATGGAATCGCCAACCCTGCTTGGATCCACTCTTCAGCCGGCGCGTCAAATGCGGGCAGCTTTGCATTCATAACAACCAGTTATAAGTGAGCTGCATCAACGAATGCAAATGCTGACTTTGCAAGGCGGAGCTATTGGAAATCCGCATCAGGATCACTGCGCCGAGCGACAGCGGAATCCAGGCACCTACATATCCAATTGACGAAGTTGCTCGGCACCAGGCTTGATTGAGCGAAAGCAGAGCGCCAAAAATTTGGATTTCGCTTGCCAGAGAGGTGGGAACTCCTTAACATCGCCTATGGAGGATCGATTTGAATCGAACAGTAGTAGCCATTACCGGCGCCTCGAGCGGCATCGGTGAAGCCTTTGCTCGCAAGTTGGCTCCGGGACATAACCTGCTGCTTATTGCGCGGCGTAAGGACCGGCTCGAGAGTCTGGCCGAAGAGTTCTCCAACAAATTTGGAACCCAAACCGAGATTCTTCAAGCGGATCTTACGAATGACGATGACTTGAACGCCGCGGCCGATCGTCTGGAATCTCAACGCGGGCTATGTCTCTTGGTAAATAACGCCGGGTTCGGAATCAAAGGGCGCTTTTGGGAAGCAGACCTCGCGGGACAAGAACGGATGCATAAGCTCCATATAGGAGCGACGGTCCGCCTCACATACTCAGCGCTGCGCAATATGGTGCTGCACGATTTTGGAGCAATCGTCAACGTCGCCTCTGTATCATCATTTATACGTAGCCCCGGGAGTACCAGCTATTCCGCGACCAAGGCCTGGATGACAGCATTTACCGAGGGCCTTTATATTGACCTCCGGCAAATTCACTCTACTGTCGCCGTGCAGGCGCTGTGCCCTGGTTTTACGTATTCGGAGTTCCACGACGCCATGGGTGCGGAGCGGTACAAAATTGCAGGACCAGGATGGTGGCTGACGGCGGAAGAAGTGGTCGATGCGTCGATTGACGGATTGAAGCGGCGTAAATTGTTTGTTGTTCCGGGTTGGCGCTACAAGGTGCTGGTCACCGCATTCAACAGGCTGCCTCTTAGGCTTCGGGCTGCATTTGAATTGGCTGCCGTGCGGGCGAAACCCCGTCAAATTCCAATCAACGTAGACTCCCGAAGGCAGATTGAGAGCGATAGCTAGAATGCGCCTGAGATCGGTGCTGGCCTGCTCCACTGTGCTTCTTCTGCAGGCGGATGAGAGCGCTTTGCAGCGGACCCGTCTGGAGGGGTTCTATGTAGCCGGCATCGAGGCCCGAACTTCCAATGAGCTCGAGATGCGGTCGAAGGGGAAAATCGCCGAAGTTGTTGCCCGTGTGCGGAAGGACGGTGTTCTCAAAAAGCTGTCGAACCGGGTCGGGCCCGATACTTACGCGCTCTACACGAATTACAAGAGCGATCGGAACGGGCCTTATACCTACTTTCTCGGGGCGAAGGTCAGTTCAGCAACGAGTGTGCCGGGTGGCATGGTTCTGCGAAGAGTGCCTCCCGGAACTTATGCAATGTTCACCGGTAATGGCGTACCCGCAGTGAATGTCGTGATCAAGCTGTGGCAGCATGTTTGGGACCTTGAAGCCGCTCACCAAATCGACCGAGCTTACAAAACCGACTTCGAGCTACATCACGGCGTAGACGAGAACAGAGACCCCAACGGCCGGATCGATCTTTACGTAGGGCTTAAACAGTAGTCCATGCCGGGGCGAAGGCGTTGGCGAATCGCAGTCCTCCTTGGGATCGGAGTGCTGATCAACTACTTCGACCGCGTTAATTTATCGGTAGCGCACGACGCGCTGCATGCCGAATTCGGGCTTTCGAACGAGACGTATGGCTATCTGCTAAGCGCCTATGTGTGGACCTACGCCGCTCTCCAACTACCGATTGGTGTTGTACTGGACCGCTTCGGCGTGCAGCTCGTGGGGCGGATCAGCGCCTTCCTGTGGAGCGTGGCGTCCTTTGCGGCTGCCGGAGCCTCGAGCATCGGAAGCTTTTTTGGTGCGCGGCTTTTTCTTGGAGTCGGCGAAGCGCCCACTTTTCCTGCAAATGCCAAGGCAATCGGCCGCTGGTTCCCTCCCGAAGAGCGCAGCCTCCCCACCGCGTTCTTCGATGCCGCAGCGAAGTTTGCCTCTGCTATCGGCGTGCCGCTGATCGGCGCTGTACTCATTCGCTTCGGGTGGCGGATCAGTTTCGCCCTAACCGGCGTTCTAAGTGTTTTGTACTTCGTCGCGTTCTATTTCATATACCGGGATCCCCGGGACGATCGGCACTTGAGCGTTGAAGAGTTGAATCACATACAGCGATCCGATGCGGAGCATTCAGGGCCAGCTCGAACGCAGTCCGCGCCTCTCGGCTATCTCCTCAAGCAGAGCAAAGTGCTCGGTCTTGTCGCCGGATTCTTCGCATACAACTACTGCTTCTATCTGTTCCTGACCTGGTTACCGAGTTACTTCTCGGCCATGCACATGAATCTGGAGCATTCCATTCTCTTTACGAGCGTGCCCTGGTTCGTTGGAACTGCGACGGATCTGATCGTGGGCGGTTGGCTGGTGGATTCCCTGATTCAACGCGGGTACGATCAGAGCGCGGTACGAAAGACGGTGCTGATCGGCGGAACTGTTCTAGGTCTTGCTGTGGCAGGCGCAATGTTCACGCGCAACCCGCCGGTGGCAGCGGTATGGATCAGCATTTCTCTCGGGGGACTGTCCGCGGCGGCTCCGGTAGGCTGGTCGCTGCCCTCGCTGATTGCGCCACGCGATAGCGTTGGCAAAGTAGGCGGTATTCTAAATTTCGGCAATCAGCTTGCCGGTATTGTCGCCCCGATTGCGACGGGCTACTTTGCCGGGCCGACCAATTCGTTTTCGCGAGCTTTCGCCGCAGCCGCTGTCATTCTTCTATTGGGAATTCTCGGCTACCTGGTGCTGCTCGGGAAAATCGAAGCAGTGCCGGAGCCGCCGAACGTCTAGCCCTTCTTCTTGGCCGGGAGCGCCCGGACGGCACCGGTCGAGATGCCTCCGTCCACCAATAAGATCTGTCCTGTCACATAACAGCTGGATTCGGCCGCCAAGAAAACGACTGCCGAATCTAAATCGCCGGGCTGCCCTGGGCGCTTTACTGGGATTCGATCACTGAGATAGTCAACCCACTCCTTGTCCTCATACATCACCTTGTTCTGTTCCGTGCGAAACCAGCCGGGGGCGAGGCAGTTCACCGTGACGCCAAAGCGCCCCCATTCATCCGCGAGACTCATTGTGAGCTGTCGAATACCGCCGCGGCTCGCCGTGTATGGACCAAGGCCGGCATATCCGGCGACGCTGGTGACAGACCCGATATTAATGATCCGCCCATAGCCGCGGACAATCATCCGTCTGGCGACCGCTTGCGCGACGAAGAAGCTGCCGCGCAGGTTGGTATCAAGGATTTTGTTCCAATCGTCCCAGGTCACGTCAAGTGCCGGCTTGCGGATATTCATACCGGCGTTGTTGACCAGAATGTCTATTTTGCCGTAGGCTTTTTCCGCAGCGATCGCCATAGTTTCGATACTGGCGTGGTTAGTAACGTCGAGTTCGACCGGTACCGCACGTCTGCCAAGTTTCTCGATCTCCTCCTGAAACGGTTTCAGGGTATCGATGTGCCGGCTGGTGATTACCAAATCGGCTCCTGACATTGCCAGCGCAAGAGCGAAGTACTGCCCCAGGCCGCGGCTCGTGCCAGTCACGATTGCAACCCGACCCGTCAAATCAAATAGCTCATTCACGATCGCTTTCCTGGGGTGAGAATGACTTTCATCAAATTGGCTTCACGCGCATGCAGGCGGCTGAACCATTCAGCCCCTTCATCGAGGGGAGCGACCATGCTGATCAACGGTTTAACTTTGATTCTTCCACTTGCCAGCATCTCGATGCACTCGGGATACTCTCCCGAGGACCCCGCCGTGCCTTGCAACCGGATCTGCCGGCTGACCACGCTCTGCAATGGAATCTCAACGGTTGGAACAACATTACCGATCAGCGTGACGGTACCGCCGCGGCGGACGCTCTCTATAGCGGCCTTAACGGTCGGGGTGCTACCGACGGCCTCGAGAGCGACATCTACTCCAAATCCGCCAGTATGCCGGCGCACTTCTTCGCCCGTATCGGCGCTCTTGGCATTTATGGTGACAGTTGCGCCGAGATCTTTTGCAAGTTTCAAGCGGCTGTCATCCACATCAGAGACGATCACGGCGGAACATCCTGCATCGCGAAGAACCTGCAGCACTAGTAATCCGATCATTCCGGCTCCCACCACCAACGCAGTTGCATTTTTGGGGAGTTCCGAAAGCGCCACGGCGTGAACAGCCACTGATAGAGGCTCGACCATTGCGGCATCAGTGAAGGCAAGCCCGTCGGGCAGGGGGTAGACGATGTGCCGCGGCACCACGACGTACTCTGCGAAGGCTCCTTCCCTGCGGAAATCCGGCGTCGAAACACCCAGCACCTGACGATACAGGCAGAGATTCATTTCACCGCGCTGGCAATATTCGCACTTCCCGCAGTAGACGGTTGAATCGAACGTCACAGGCATGCCCTCCCGCAGATCCGTTACGTTCGATCCGGATGCGGCCACAACGCCCGAAGCCTCATGCCCCATAACCAGTGGCGGAATGCGGCGGCCGGAGGAACCGTCGTATCCATGCACATCGCTTCCGCAAATTCCGCACGCCTGTATTTTCACCAGAACCTCGTCGGGGCCGGGCCGCGGCATAGGGACATCGGCTACATCAAGGCGGCTATATTCGGAGAGCAAAAGGGCCTTCATGCTGCGATAGTAGCGAATCGAAAGTTCCGGCCACACTTGAGCGGCTCATAATCAAGGAGGAGTTACCAATTATGCTTACGCGGCGAGCGTTCGTGGGCAGCGCGATTTCCGCGGCGGGCTGCGTTTCGTCGTCCCGATTATCAGCTGCCGGTGACCGACAAAACCTGCTCGCAGTATTCCGGTACGGCGATGTTCAATTGCTGCCGGGACCGGCGAAGAAGCAATTCGACCAGAACCATTCGTTCTTTCGGAACCTCAGCGAAGATCGCTTGCTGAAGATCTACCGGCAGCGAACCGGATTGCCGGCTCCGGGTCAAGACATGGGCGGCTGGTACGACACCTTCTGCCCCGGAGCAAGCTTTGGCCAGTATGTTTCGGCGCTGGCGCGTTTCGCCGCAGCGACCGACTCGGAGCTAACGCGCGCCAAGGTAAACCGGCTGGTGACCGGATACGCGCAAACAGTGGACCCGAGCGGAAAGTTCTTCGTGGATCTGCGGTATCCGGGATACACCTATGACAAGCTGGTCTGCGGATTACTGGACGCACACACCTGGGCCACTACACCGAGCGCGATTGCGGTGCTGAAGGCGACCACACGCGCGGCCCAACCGCACATGGCGGAACGCGCGCTCACTGCGGAAGAGCAACGCACCCGGCCGCACAAAGACGAGACTTACACTTGGGACGAAACATATACGATGGCTGAGAACCTGTTTCTCGCCTACGAAAGAACCGGAGACCGCCAGTTCTTCGAGATGGGCAAGCGATACCTCCTCGACCGAACCTTCTTCGACCCACTATCTCAGGGGCAAAATGTACTGCCCGGGCTCCATGCTTACAGCCACGTCAACGCGCTGAGTTCCGGCATGCAGGGTTACCTCAAACTGGGCGACCGTAAGTATCTGCGGGCTGTAACCAACGCGGTCGACTGGATCTGGCAGGACCAGAGCTTTGCAACCGGCGGCTGGGGGCCGAATGAAGCTTTTATTGAGCCAGGAAAGGGACAACTGGGCGCGAGCATTTCCACAACGCATCGCAGCTTCGAAACACCCTGCGGCGCATACGCGCATTTTAAGTTGATGCGCTATCTGCTCTGCTTGACGGGCGATGCACGCTATGGTGACAGCCTGGAGCAGGTGTTCTACAACACAGTGCTTGGCGCGAAACCAATTCGGGAGGACGGCTGGAGCTTCTATTACTCGGACTACGGGCACTCCGGACACAAGACCGACCATCGCATCGTCGTGGATTCGCCGTGGCCTTGGGACCATGACAGCAGATGGCCCTGCTGCTCAGGAACACTACCCCAAGTCGCAGCCGACTACGGAATCAGTTCTTATTTTCGAGCTCGTGACGGCGTATACATCAACCTCTATGTGCCGTCGAAGCTGAACTGGGCATTGGATCGATCCACATCCTGTACTCTCACCCAGCAAAGTGACTATCCCCGCGAGAACCTCGTTACTCTGCGCGTCGATCCTTCCTCTCCTCGAGAATTTTCAATTTATCTCCGCATTCCCGCCTGGGCAGGACCGAACACATCCATTTCGGTGAACGGAAAACGGCTGACCGCCGTCCTAGAACCTGCTTCGTTTTTCAAGATCGGCAGGAGTTGGAAAGGCGGCGACGTGGTCGAACTCGAACTCGATCAGCGTGTGACCACGCGACCCGTCGATCGGCAAACTCCGGATCAGGTGGCGGTCGTGCGGGGCCCTCTCGTCCTATTCGCCATCGAAGATCAGCAACCCACGCTCAACCGCACGAAAGTCGGGCGAATTAAACCCGACACAGACGCAAATAGTCTTTGGAGTTTGGAAACCGCGGACGCGAAGCACCAGGTACGCCCTTTTTACGAGATCGGGGACGAGATTTACCAGACGTACTGGCGGGCGGTTTGAACCGTCTACGTGCCCGATCCGGCGATTCTGCCTTTCAGTTCGGCTAGAAGGCGATCGACGCGATCCGATTTCTCCAACTGCGCCAGCCTCTGCTCGGTGCTCGTTTCCGCGGCGGCAAGCTGACGGCCGCGGCCAAGCGCTTCGGCTTCGATTATTCTGCTGTGAACACGATCGAGAGTAGCGTTTCGAGCGAAGTCATCTGAGCTGGTTGCCCCGGCTACCACGGCCAGACGCGCCAAGCGATGCTGAGCAATCAGGAGATCCGCTTTGGTTTTGGTTTCGGCCATCTTCTGCTCCAAATGGTGTAAGGCATTGCGTAGCATCTCGACCTGATCGTTCTGGTCTTCCAGCTGTTGCGCGAAGTTCCTGGCGGCGTTTTCAAAGCTAACCGATTTCTCCAGAGCACTCCGGGCAAGCGCTTCCTGGTTCTTTGCGACGGCGAGTTCCGCTTTAGCGACCCATTCTTTCTGCGATTGGAGGCTTTCGCGATGTTTCTTTTCGAGCAGGTGCTGATCGGCGATCGCGATTGCTACTTGTGTCTTTACCTGCATGAACTGGTTCTGCATGTCCAGGAGAAGCTGCTTAAGCAGCTTCTCCGGATTTTCAGCTTTGTCTACGAGATCGTTCAGATTGGCCCTGATGAGCGTGGCCACTCTATCCAGCAGCGGCATGAAGAACTCCTTTAAATATCCCTTGGCTTAGGGGAATTACTGTCACTAGGTTTGACTTGGCCGTTCGGGCGGTCATTGATTCCACGCACCTTTCCCAGCAAATCGGACATTTGCATTCCCGAGAGCGTCTCGAAGAGAGCCGGGATCTGGGCGGCGATCCTGGTCATGTCGCCAGTGACCTTGTGCATGCCGGTCGCGTCGCCGTCGCCGGTAGAGACGATGGTGATTTTATCGATGTTCGAGAGCGGCGAGGCCAGAGCTCTGACGACCTCGGGCAAACCGGTGATCAGCTTATCGGCAACCGCGGCCTGGTTCCACTCCTGGTAGGCCTCGGCTTTAACATTCATCGCTTTAGCTTCGGCTTCGCCTTTCTTCAGGATGATTTCCGCGTCGGCTTCTCCCTGAGCGCGGGTTGCGAAGGCAGCGCCCTCGGCTTCAATCGTCGTCTTACGACGCGAGGCTTCAGCGAGCATTTCGATGCGCTGCCGCTCGATCTCAGCGCCTTTGAGGACAGTGGCTACCAGTTCCTTTTCGTGACGCAGGATCTCGGCTTCCTGAACCTTGATTTCGTGTTCCTTCTCCACCTGGCGAATCTTCACGGCCTCGGCAATGACTTGCTGCTGCATGATGTTCGTCTGAATGTCGTAGGACTTATCGGCCTGTGCCTGCTGGCGCTTGACTGTTTCAACGTACTGAGCTTTCTTGATCTCGAGATCCCGCTGCGCCTCGGCTTGAGCGGCGAGCGAAAGAGCCTCGGCCAGCACACGCTCCTGGTCCGCCTGTGCTTTCGCGACAGCCGCGGCGCGCATGGCTTCGGCGCGGCGAATAGCGGTATCGCGCTCCGCTTCGGCGGTCGCAACATCGGCATCGCGTTTGATGCGCGAAATGTCAGGCCGACCCATATTCGTGATGTACTCGTTCTTATCGCGAACCTCCTTGATGGTGAAGGAGATCACTTCGAGGCCCATCTTGCTCATGTCATCGGCACAAGTGGCGCGCATGCGGTCGCCGACCATTTCCGGCTCTTTGACGATCTGCTCCACTGAAAGCTGGCCGATGATGCCGCGCAGATGGCCTTCCATTACGAGGCGGATCAGACCTTCACGTGCCTGATCGGTCTTGGTCAGGAACTGTTCAGCCGCCGTCTGGATAGACTCGGGGTCGCTCCTGACCTTGATCTGGGCAACCGCTTCGACGGTAACGGCGACGCCCTGTTTGGTATAGAGATCCTGCTGCGGCGCCACATCGAAGGACATGAGCTGCAGCGAAAGCTGGCGAAAACTCTCGATCATCGGGACGATTACCGTTCCACGACCCTTGACAATGCGCGTGCCGCGCAGGCCATAGACGATCAGAGCCTCGTGCGGACCGGCTTTGCGGAAGAGCGTAGCCAGAGTGCTCATGGCCAACAGCAAGACGAGCACCGCAACGACAACTATGACAATTACTTCACTCGATAACATATAGTCTCCTTAGAATTCCCGGATCGCGTTCAACGCTTTTCCTGGAGCATTGCATCCCAGGTACGGACATAGGCGATGCCCTTCTCAAAGCGCATGACGACGACTTCTTCGCCGCGCCGGATGGAGGAGCCATCCTCGCTGCGCGCGCAGACCGGGGTGCGCGATCCATCTCGTATGTAAATCAATTCGCCGACTCCGTCGGGACGGATCGGACTCGATATTTTGCCGAGCACGCCGACCATTTCATAATCGGCCGGGTTAAGCGGCTTCTCGCGTGTCTGAAGGAAATGCAAGAATGACGCGAGCAGCCAGGCACCGAGCAGGCCAAACAGGGCGGCGATGCTTAGATCAATCCAAAACAAGAGGCCGGTATGCCGAGTGAGCAGGAATCCGACTCCGCCAAACCAGGCAAGGAAGACGGCCAGGCTGGCCGGGGTGACCATCGCGGACAGCCACTGCCCAAAGGCGCTCGACGGCTGTGACCATGGCCCATGACCGCCGTGATGTGCGTGCCCGCCGTGATGCCATGATGGCCGACGTGCAAACCCCCGAGCAGAGCTGTGGCCAGAGTCCACATGCTGCCGATTGCAAAGCAATAAAGAAAGATTTCAGGCGACCTCATTTTGCGGTTCCTCCTTCGGTTTGAGGACTTCCCATAGCCGCTCGATCATATCCGGAGTTTCGAGAATCGCGGAGAGAAGCAGGAAGCACCGCCGCGTATCCTCATGACGGGCTATCCTCAGCATGGCCTCGGCCAACGCCGGATCTTTGCGGAAGCGCTCGGCTCCCGCCACCACCCACAAATCCAACTTGTCTTCCTCATCGCGCAAATCGGTGAGCAACTCGGTCTGGAATCCCTCCGGATCATCCACTAGGTACCCGGGATGAACTTTAAAGAACCGGGCCAACAAGAGCCGCGTGGTGTTCGTCAGATGGCGACGCTGCCCACTCTCGAGCTGCGACATGTATGGCTGACTAATGGACTTCTGCATTTCGGAACGTATGGCCGCGACGACTTCCTTTTGAGTCATCTCGCGATTGAGCCCGCGAAGTCGGCCTTCCACGAGGCGAAGGTAGCGGATCTTGTCGGCCACTGTCATATAGCAATCTGCTATATGTATATCGCAAATTGCAATACACCGCAAGGAAATTCGAGAGCTGCCGGTCGAAAAGTACTGATCGGCGCGGGAACTACCGGCCGTTACTGGTCAGGTGATGCCTGAACATAGCGCTATAAGCGTCTGCATCCGCACCAGATAGCTCATTCACAGGTACGCGCATCTTACGCTGCCAGTTAGGGTATTCTGATGTACTGCCAGGAAGGTTTTGCTGAGCAGTCTCCTTGGTGAAGTCCTCCTGATTCAAGAGCAGAATCGGGGACGGAACCCGGGCCAGGAAGCTGATGACCGCGTTGTGGAGGTCGCCGTCAAGCCAGTTCAGAGATGAGGCATCACGTGCGTAGTAGGAGGGCAATAGGTGTTCGGAGTGGAGCAGGTCGAGCATGGCCTGCTTTTCGCGCCGGCGATCCTGGATCTGGCTGTTACAGCTCGCCTCGTCGGCTAGGCCCGCTTTCCGGCGGGCTTCGATGTCGCTGTTCTGCCAGAATCCTGCGAGTGTTGGCAGGTCGTGAGTACTACACGAAACAAGAGCTTGCCGGGGATATTCAAAGCTATGCTTAAACTCGCCGGTGCGGTAATTTTTTTCGAACGGAAACAACCGGTAGCTCAGAATGCCGAAACGGGCGAAGAGGTCCCGCATTTCGTCCGTGATTGTACCGAGATCTTCGCCGATGATGATGTTGCGGCTGCGTACGCTTTCTAGTGCGAGGACTCGCAGGAGGTCTTCGGCATAGTCGCGGACATAGGATCCCTGAGCCGGTCCCATACCGGGAGGAACCCAGAAGAGGCGGTAGAGACGCATCACATGATCGATGCGCAACGCGCCGCCGTGCCTGACAATCTTCCGGATGCCTTCGCGATAGAGGCGGTAACCTTCGGCGCGGTGGACCTCTTTGTTCGGCGGCGGAAATCCCCAGTCCTGGCCTTGCGGCGAGAAGTCGTCGGGAGGCGCGCCGACTCGGCATCCCGTGACGTAATGCTGGCGGGTGCTCCACAAATCGGAGCCGCAGTTGTCGGTAGCGACGGCGAGATCGTGATAGAGGCCGATCGACATTCCCGAATCGAGCGCGTGCCGCTGGGCCTCGACCAGTTGCTCTTCGATTACGAACTGGACGTACTTATAGAACTCGACGGAAGGCGCATGCTCCCTGGCGAAGGTTTGCGATTCCGGCGAGTCGGGCGTCTGGAAGGGTGTCGGCCAGTCGCGCCAGGTCCAAAGGTTCCGGTTTTGTTTGTGCAGTGCTTCGTCGAGCGCGCAATAAAGAGCGAAGCGGGAAAGCAGATCGCCTTCGCGCTCGGAGTAAGTGGCGAAGGCAGGCGCGTTCGGTCCGTTCCCTTCCCTGCCCCGCTCCCGGCGGAACTGGCGATAGAGCACCTTGAGGAAACGGCGTTTGAGTCTGGCAACCTCGGAGTACGCCACGAATTCCGAATCGCGTAGCTGGCGAATTTTGTTTTGAATGGCCGGTGACGCAGCCAGGCTGCGAGCACAAGACGAAGTCTGAAACTCCGGAACGCTTTCGATATCGATGTAGATGAAATTCTTGTAGTACATCGAAAGGGGAAGATAGGGGCTGGTGTTGTAGGGTGCGCGGTTGTGCAGCGCGTGCAAGGGATTCAGGCCGATAAAGCTGAACCCGACATCCCGACGCGCCCAGCTGATCAAGGCGCGCAAATCGGAAAAGTCACCGCAGCCCCAGTTGCGATCCGAGCGCAAGCCGTAAAGAGCAACATTGAACCCGGCGGTTCTTCCGCCATGGGCGAGCGACTCGGGCATATAACAACGATCGGGGCAGACGATCAGATGATAAGGACCGCTGGTGATTCCTCCAATCGTGATGGAGATGGCATGATATCCGAGCGGAACTTCTGCAGACAATGGAAAACGGTAAGTCGACCAGCGTCGCTGATCCAGCGCAGTGGTGCGCAGTTCGGGTAATTGCGAAGTAGCAACATCGCCGATCAGCACTCTGCCGTCTTCCAGCTCGATGCGGTAGCGGACTGAAACGGGCTGTCCACTGAAGACGGACAGCGGCACGCTTTTATCGTTTTCGCTGACGACGCAGGTGGCCGGCAGAACGGATTCGATAGCCTGGGCGAAGCGGCGCCGACGTTCGGCCTCGAGCGCTTCGAAGGAATCCACATTACGTCCGAGTGAACGCAGAATGGCTTGCAGGGCTTCGCGCGTGCTGTGATGTTGATTTCCGAAAATGTCCCAGTAGCTGGTATCGACAGCAGCCTCGGCGGCGGCACGCCAGAGGGAATCGTCATAGTTGACGGCTGGTTCGAAATGGATCTCGCTTGCGGGCATGCTGTCTTCAATTCTAGAGGGGCTTTCCGGATCTTCGATTAGCGCTTCCCGATGATCCCGATTCAGAATGAGCTGCGAGCGCTCGTTTACGGTTGCGGTTGTGATTGCGCGTGGGGCTTAGAAGCTCCGAGCTCGGCTGAGAGCGAATTGTGAGATGCTCTAAGAAATGGCACGAACGGTACTGAAGTATGCGTTCGCCGCGCTGCTTGCGTTTTTGTCAACACAGGCGGTTGCGCCGTCTCCGCCTATCAAGCCCGGGATTGAGTTTGTCTGCGGAACGAAAGCTGAACGGCAGCTAATTCGGGAACCCAGAGCTGGCCGGCCGGCGATCGGGTTTGAGCGAACCGCACCTTCGTACACATCACGAGCCCAGCCCGAACCAGATGGAGCAGTTCTGTTCGAGCGGCCTCCTCCCCACTTCTCTCTTTACTCGTAGTCGCAACATAACCAAACAAAACGAAAGAAAAGGAGAGGACCTCGTGTCTTGGAGGAGACTACTGCCTCCCTGGCGTGCCACGTTACGCGGCCGCGAGGGCGAACTGCAAAAAATTTCACGGCGTCGCCACGAACTGTCCGGGCTTAGCGACGATCAGCTTAAGTCCGCTGCGAAGGCCGCACGCGTCCGCGGCGATGTAGTTGAAACCTTCGCGCTGACGGCCGTAATTGCTGAACGTGTGCTGGGGTTACAGATGTTCGATGTGCAATTACTCGGTGCACTTGCGATGCAAGACGGGCAGATCGTCGAAATGCAGACCGGAGAAGGCAAAACGCTTGCCGCGGTGCCGGCCGTCATCTGGTATGCACGCATGGGCCGCGGCACGCACGTATTGACTGCTAACGACTATCTCGCTCGCCGCGATGCCACCTGGATGAACGGCGTTTATCGATGGTTCGGACTGTCGGTTGCTTATGTTTCGCAAGATATGCCCCGAGAGAAGCGCCGCGCGGCGTATCACTCCGATGTGACATATGCGACTGCAAACGAGGTCGGCTTCGATTATCTGCGCGATGGGTTGGCACGCAGCCCCGAAGAACTGGTTCAGCGGCCTTTCGCATTTGCCCTAATCGACGAGGCCGACTCGATTCTGATCGATGAGGCTCGTATCCCGCTGGTGATTGCAGGCGGCGTCCGCGAAGGCTTTGATCTCGCACGGAGAGCTGATTCCCTAGTACCTCGGCTTCGTCCCGGTACCCATTTCAGCGTGGATGAGTTCGGGCGCAATGTCCAGCTAAGCGATGCCGGCATACAGGAGGTGGAAAGAGCACTCGGTTGCGAGAACCTGTTCGACGAGCGAAACCTTCGTGTCCTTACCGCCGTACAGGATGCTCTCCATGCCCATACGTTGCTGAAGCGCAATATCGATTACGTGGTGAAGAACGACTCAATAGAACTAGTGGACGAGTTCAAGGGCCGGATTGCTGAGAATCGCCGCTGGCCCGCGGGGCTGCAGTCCGCTATCGAGGCAAAGGAGCGAGTCCACCTCAGGGCTCAGGGGCGCATTCTCGGTTCCCTTACGGTCCAAAACTTGGTTGGGATGTACGAACGGATCTGCGGGATGACGGGGACCGCCGCAACCCAGGCCGAAGAGTTCTTGAAGGTATACAAGTTGCCGGTAACGGTGATCCCGACCCATCGCCCGGTGATTCGCCGGGATCTTCCGGATCTCGTGCATCCGAACAAAGAAATCCGAATGCGAGCGGTTGTGGCAGAGATTCAAAAAGTACACGAGACTGGCCGGCCGATACTCGTGGGGACGGCCAGCGTAGAGGAATCCGAGCGCTTGGGTCATCGGCTGCAGATGGCTGGCATACAGCATACTGTCTTGAACGCGCGTAACCATGAGGCGGAGGCTGAAATCATCGCTCAGGCGGGAGCGCTCGGAGCAGTGACGATATCGACGAACATGGCGGGCCGCGGAACCGACATTATTCTGGGAGGGAATCCGCCGGAAAACCGAGCAAGGGTGCTGGGGCTTGGCGGACTGTATGTCATCGGCACAACGCGTCATGAGGCCGCACGGATAGACAACCAGCTACGGGGCCGCGCTGGCCGGCAAGGCGATCCCGGGACCTCGCGTTTTTTCATCAGTCTCGAGGATGACCTTCTCGTACGCTACGGCATCGACGAGAATCCCGACATCGATAGCGTTCAGCGTACGGCGGAAGGCCAGAATCTAGCGATTCGAGAGTTCCTCTGGAAATACGATTCCGTAGTGGAGCATCATCGCGCCGATGTTTACCGCTTGCGCCGTGAGATTCTGCTGTCAAACGGATGGAGCATCGCCTCGTTGCTGTCGGAAGAACGATATGCTGAGCTGCTCGAAGCGGTCGGTAAGGAGGAGCTCGAAAAGGCGGGCCGCGATATCGCGCTGGCCATTATCGACGAGCTTTGGGCAGATTATCTTGCGAATGTCAGCGAACTCAGAGGCGGCATACATTGGGTCGCCTGGGGCGGAGGCGACCCGCTCCATAGATTCCTCATCGGTGTTCAAGAGATTTATGCCGACTTTTGCAAGTTACTCAAGGAAGACATAGCTGAAACGTTTGCGACGGCCGCGATTTGCAATGGTGAGCTCGATTTCCGGAACGCTGACCGTTTGGAGCGCGGAGCAACCTGGACGTACATAACCAGCGACCAGCCTTTCGGAACCTTCACCGAACGGATCATTAAGGGCTTGCGGCGAAAGCTCTCGAGAAGGCGGATGAGAAGGTGAGCTGGCTACAACCATTACACGCCCGATTTCCCGTTCCGCTTGTACTTTCCCTTGCCGCGTGGAGCGTATTCGCTCTGTACTGGAGCGCAGCAGCAAAGAACGCTTCGCGAGCGATATCTTCAGAATCTACTAAATCGCGGCGACTGCACGAAGTCCTGGTCAACGCCGCATTGATTTTGGTCGCTCTCCCCATCTGCGCTCCAGGCGCGCGATTCCTACCGAGTTCCATTTGGATTGCGTGGTTCGGGCTCGCTGTTCAGAGTGCTTCCTGCGTCTTCGCAGTATGGGCGCGACAACATCTTGCGGCCCATTGGAGCGGAGAAATCACGATCAAGATCGATCACCAACTCATACAATCCGGCCCATACCGGTTCATCAGGCATCCGATCTACACAGGATTTCTCAGCATGTTTATCGGTGCCGCGTTCGTCTCCGGTCAAGCTTCGGCGCTTGTGGGGTTAATCATTGCCGCGTTCGCATATTGGCGAAAAATCCGATTGGAGGAGGCGAACCTCAGACATGCGTTCGGTGTAGCTTACGATCTCTATCGGCGCCGAACCGGGTCATTGATTCCCAAGTTACTGTAGGCGGGGTCGGGCGGCGGAGGCGAGTTCACCTGCGCCGTTTTTTGCGCATCCAGTACGATCCAGGCCGGAGCGTGATCGCTGGCGTTCTCCTCGCCACGTGCCCACCGGTCAACGCCACCGGCAACCAGCAGCTCCGAAATCGATGGTGAGAGCAGGAAGTGATCGAGCCGCATGCCCTTATCGGCCGGCCACCGCTCACGCTTATAGTCCCAAAACGTCCAGAGCGGCCCTTCCGGCTGCAGCTTTCGAAGGGCGTCGGTCCAACCCTGAGCGAGCAGTCGCGCGAAAGCCTGGCGGCTCTGAGGCTGGATCAACGCGTTCTTATCCAAAGATCGCGTTGGATAGATATCCTGCGCCGTTGGAACCACGTTGTAGTCGCCGGCTAAGACGACGGGCACGCCGGCCGCAATCAGTTCGGCAGCGTGTGCGATCAGACGTTCGAACCAGGCCAGCTTGTAAATGAACTTCGGGCCGGGCTGAGGATTACCGTTCGGGAGGTAGATGGAAGCGATCAAGATTCCATCCACGGCCGCCTCGATGTAGCGCGCCTGGCGATCATCGGGACTGCCGGGCAGGCTCGAGCGGGTCAACACCGGATCGCGGTCTCGCGCGAGGATCCCGACGCCATTCCAGGAACGTTCTCCCTGCCAGACTGCGCGATACCCGAGTTCCCGAAGAGTACGCACAGGAAACCCTCTCTGCTCGGCCTTGAGTTCCTGGAGGCAAACCACGTCGGGCTGCGTTTTGGCGAGCCAAGCCGTGAGGTTTTCCAGCCGCTTATTGATGTTATTGATGTTGAAGGTGGCGATCTTCACCGTTCAGGTTTCAGCCGCACGGAGCCGCGATCAGCAGCTCATTTCTGCACGAGACCCTGGATGGCGTCGAGCTCTTTGCCCGCCTCGGCCCACTTGCCCTGGGCGCTGAGTTCGCGATAGCGCTGCAGATGATTCTTGATCTCCCGGAGCGTTGTTATAGCTTGAGCACTCGGAGGAGGCGTCGCTGGAGCGGAATTCTGTGCCGTCGCGGGTTCGGCTGGCGAGGGCTGCGCGGATGGCGCGCCGGCTGGTTCCAGTCCGTTCGCATTTCCGCCCAGCGCTTGTATGAGCAGCGCGAGAGCTTGCTCGTAAGTGTCGGCGTAGGCCATACGGTTCCCCATCGCCAGAGCTACTTTTTTCAATTGGGGCATGCTGGCCTGCGAGGCCTGAATGTAGATGGGTTCTACATATAAGAAGCTATTGTCGATTGGCAGGACTAGTGTCTGCCCCCGCAAGACCTGGGAACCCTGTTGATTCCATAAAGACAGGTCTTTCGAGATTGTTTGATCCTGATTAATGCGGGCATCGATCTGCATCGGCCCGTAAATGATGTTCTGCTTCGAGAGTTGCTCGAACTGCAGTTCGCCGAGGTGTTCCCCGTCGCAGCGCGCGTACATCACGCCGATCAGGTTGTCCTTGTTAGCTGGAGTGAAGGTAGTGATGAGCATGAATTCAGCGGTATCGCTTCCCGGGAGAGCCGCGACGACGTAGGTAGGCGAAACCGCCGAAGCGCCTTCGCCCTGACGGCCTGGAGACTTGGCTAAATCCCAAAGATCGGCGCGATTGTAGAAAGCTTCAGGATCCTTCATGTGAAACGTGCGATAGATCTCGGCCTGAGCGCTGAAAAGAGTTTCGGGATAGCGGGCGTGGCGGCGCAGGTCCGGCGGCATCGCGGACACTGGCCTGAACAACTGCGGAAAGAGACGCTGGTAGGCCTGGATCAGAATGTCGTGCGGATCGAAGACATAGAAATTCACTTCACCGCTATAAGCATCGATAGTCGCTTTGATCGAGTTACGAAGATAGTTAACGTTGACTGCTTGATCGCCGCCCAAGGTCAACTCGCGCGAGTAGGGATGGGCATCCGATGACAGATAACCGTCGACAATCCATACGAGATGCCCGTTGTCGGTCAGCACCAGGTATGGATCCGGATCCCAGGACAGAAATCCGGCAAGCGTGTGTAAACGACTCAGGATTGGCCGGTGGATCATCATGCGGCTGCGGCTGGTGAGATAGGAGGTCAGAACCGTATTCGGATCTCCATAATCGAGCGCCGCAGCGACACGCATCGGAAACGAAATCGGGAATCCGCCGGTACCTGAATAAGTGGTGTATTTGCTTTCCGAACCGGAAGGATAATTGAACTCCTGCTGCGCCGTATCCACATATACGGGCTCGTGTGCGACCTCGCTGTAGTAGATCTCCGGCCGGGTAAGCTGCAGGGGCTTTGCGGTGACGACGGGTGGCGCGTCTTTAATGAAGAGTACCGGCAGTCCGTCCGGCGTGATACGGTTTGCTTCCGCCATCACGATTCCGTAGCCGTGCGTATACATCAGGTGCGTATTGATCCAGCGTGCGCTTGCGGAGCCGAGCTGCCGGGTATCGAGTTCGCGAGGAGCTATGAGCACCTGGCGAAGACGGCCTTCGATTGTGTAGCGGTCGACATCGGTGTCCATGTAGACGTAGGGCCGCAGCGGCTGGATCT
This sequence comes from Terriglobia bacterium, assembly GCA_963841675.1. Taxonomy (GTDB): domain Bacteria; phylum Acidobacteriota; class Terriglobia; order Bryobacterales; family Bryobacteraceae; genus Bog-105. The sequence continues at coordinate 142,967 of CAWJEH010000001.1, read as the reverse complement.
GAGAGATCGTGTCGTGAAAGGCGCGCCAGTCCCAGAGTCTGACGTTGTCCAGAACAGCCTGATGTCTCGCGTAATCGATCGGAGTTTCGATCTCCGCCTCGAGCGAAGTCTCCTTCACGCGTGTGTTGAGTCCGTAAGCCGACCGGGTGGCGTCGATGTGGTGCTGAATGTAAGGGCGCTCGAGCGCGAGCTCGTTTGGGCGCACGTAGATGCCGGCGACGATCGAAGGCAACAGAAATCGGACAGGCAGCAGCAGAAGCAGCAACAGGGCTAAACGGCCCCGCCTGGCGAATACGAGAGCGGCTGCCGCAATAGCGCCGAAGATCAGCATCCATTGAAGCGGAATTATCAGGTGATCGGCGATCCAATCCACTCCCACCAGATACTGGCCGTGATCATCGAGCAGGAGGGTGTAGCGATTGAAGTAAATCTTTACCGCTACGGCCAGGAGGAAGACGGCGGCAATGATGCGGATAAAACGCGCATCGAAGACGTCGCGAAAATTGAACGAATCGAGGCGAAAGGTGCCGGGCGGTCCGGAAAATGAAGGCAGTCGCTCACTTAGCCTTTCAGCGTTCATCGCCGCCCAGTAAATGAGCACGGTAAGAATAGTCCCGACCAGCACTACCTGCAGCAGCACGTTGTAGAACGGCAGGATGAAGAAGTAGAAATGGAGCGGGCGATTAAAGATGGGGTCGACGTATTCACCTGTTGACGAAGGGAGACGCAGGCCGGCGAAGTAGCGAACGACGGTCCAACTATCCACCGTTGCATTTGCGACGAAGATCGCGAACAATGCGAATACAAGCAGGGCGATGCGGATAACGAGAGTGCGTTTCAACATGCCGAACAGAGGCCTGTTGCCCGGTTCCTTGTGCAATCCCGCACGGAAAGCGAAGAAGAACGCTAGAAAGAACAGCAATGCCGCGAGCGCGATGGGGCCGGTTCCATAAAGCAGCTGGTTGAACCACGTGTCGAGCTGGTGAACTTCGGACCACCAAGCATATGCGATTACCGTTTCGGCAATGTAACGCGAACAAAGCAGAACGGCCAATAGCGCCAGAACGAGAAACAATAGGCTGAAGCGGCGTTGTCGCTGTCCGATATAAAGATCCGACATGGAAGTTGACTAACTCAACTTACGAATGGTATCGCGATCAGGCGGCCTGAGATCGGTCTTCTTCCTTGAGAAGGACCAGCAAACCGGCTGTTACTGCGTTGAAGACTCTTCTGCGGCGGTGGATGATGTGTAGCGGCCGGAACAGTTCAGCCGGCTCAAGCCGGAGTGCTACCAGCCTTCCTTCGCGGGTGTCGGTCAGCATCACGCGTCTTGGCAGAATGCTGATGCCCGCGTTATGCGCCACTGCTTCTTTAATCATTTGGAGATTGTCGAAGTGCAAAGCCATTTCGACGCTGACCTTGTGGTCGCGCAGATAGCGTGCGACCTGCCCCTGAATCGGGAGATCATCGTCGAATCCGATGAACGGTTCGCCGGCAAGCTGAGTCGGTTCAACGGCTTCGCGTGAGGCGAGAGCATGCTTTGGAGCAACTGCGACTACCATTTCTTCCCGGCGCCATGGCACAGCCAGGATCTCCCGCGAAGACTCAGCGTAGCTCATGAGACCCAAATCGGCTTCGTCGTGCTCGACCGCCTTCCAGACACGTTCGGGGCGCAAGTAGGAGACCTGCAATTCCGCTTCCGGGAAACGGGCATAGAAGCGGCTCTCAATCTGAGACATTTCCGAGAGACCGACTGAATATATGGCGGCCAACCGTGCCACCCCATTTATTTTCTGCCGCAGGGCGTCCAGTTCGGCGTGTACTTCGTCCTTGCGGCGCAGCACATCGCGGCAGAACTCCAGATAAATTTTGCCGGCTTGCGTAGTGACGAGAGGACGGCTGGATCTGTCGAACAGGAGCACTCCCAAGCTGTGCTCCAAGTCCGTCAGCGCCTGACTCGCGGCGGACTGGCTGATGCCGTTTGCGTGAGCTGCTTTACTGATGCTGCGATGATGCGCTATGTCGCGTATCAGTCGAAGATTTCCCAGGGTCACAAACCGAAACTATAACATAAGAAAAATCGATAGTCAAAAGTCTCAGTTTCGATTTGACTCATATTTCCCCGCCGGTTATACTTGAAACTCATCTCTCCCATGTCAGCAGAGGAGCGAGAAGTGTATTCGTACGCAAACACCAACCAACTCCCCTCATCACGAGGTTTGTACAACCCTGCCAACGAACATGATGCCTGCGGTATCGGATTCGTCGTAAACATACAGGGCGAAGCCTCGCATGAAATCGTGCTCAAGGGCATCGAAATCCTGCGAAATCTGGCTCATCGAGGCGCTTGCGGCTGCGATTCGGAGACCGGCGACGGGGCGGGGATTCTGATTCAGATTCCTCATGCTTTCTTCACGCGGGAAGCTGGCACTTGCGGCTTCAGATTGCCGGCGGCCGGCGACTACGGCATCGCGATGTGTTTTCTCCCAGTAGAGCGGCAGCAACGCCTGGCTTGCGAGGGACTGCTCGAAAGAATTTCGCGCGACGAAGGTCTGTCGGTTCTCGGGTGGCGCGATACGCCGGTCGAGGTCGATGCGATCGGGCGTGTAGCGCGGGCATCGCAACCGTATATCGAGCAATTTTTCGTTGGCCGTCCGTCGGGTCTATCGGATGACGAATTCGAACGCAAGCTGTTTCTTGTCCGCAAGCGCGCGGAAGCGGCGGTGGTGGCTGCATCGGATGTGCGAGACAAGAGTTTTTTTTATATTCCCTCGTTCTCTTCGCGCACCATCATCTACAAAGGTTTACTGCTGGCGCATCAAATCGGAGAATTCTATAACGAGCTGCTCGATCCGGAGACGAAAAGCGCGCTGTGCCTGGTTCACCAACGGTTTTCTACGAACACCTTTCCCACCTGGCAACTGGCACACCCGTTCCGCTATCTCTGTCACAACGGTGAGATCAACACGCTGCGCGGCAACGTTAACTGGATGAACGCGCGCCAGTCGATGATGTCGTCGCCGCTGTTCGATGACGTCAGCAAGCTGTTTCCGGTGATCCAGCCGCAGGTGAGCGACTCGGCCGCGCTCGATAACGCAGTCGAGATGCTGACCATGGCCGGGCGCTCGCTGCCGCATGTGATGGCCATGCTGATTCCCGAAGCGTGGGATGCCGATAATACGATGCCCGCCGATAAACGAGCGTTTTACGAATATCACGCCTCGCTGATGGAACCGTGGGATGGTCCCGCTGCGGTCGCTTTCACAGACGGACGCGTGATCGGAGCGACGCTCGATCGGAACGGATTGCGTCCGGCGCGTTATCTGATCACGCGGAACGGCCTACTGGTGATGGCATCGGAAACCGGAGTTTTGCCGTTTGCTCCTGAAGAGATCGAGTACAAGGGTCGTTTACAGCCGGGCAAGATGCTGCTGGTCGATCTCGAACAGGGCCGCATTGTTCCTGACGAAGAGATCAAGCATCAACTGGCATCGCGGCAGCCCTACGGCGAATGGCTAAAAGAGAATCAGATCAATCTGGACGCCTTGCCCGAGCCGAACCGTGTGCAGAGCTCAGATCATGAAACTGTGCTGATGCGGCAGCGCTGCTTCGGTTACACCGATGAAGACATACGGCTGCTGCTCAACCCGATGGCCGCAGACGGACAAGAGGCGCTGGGCTCAATGGGTGTCGACACGCCGCTTGCCTGCCTCTCGGATAAGCCGCAATCGCTGTTTCACTACTTCAAGCAGTTGTTTGCGCAGGTAACAAATCCTCCGATCGATCCGATTCGCGAAGAGCTGGTGATGTCATTGACCAGCTACATCGGTGTCGAGCGCAACATCCTTGACGAGACACCGCAGAACTGTCACACCCTGAAGATGCCGCATGCGGTCTTGACCAACCGCGATCTCGAAAAGCTGCGGCGTGTTTCGCGAGGCGACTTGCTCGCCTCCACGCTTACAAGCACTTTCAGCGTTCGGGATGGCGAAGCAGGATTGAAACGAGCTTTGGATGGGCTCTGCCGGCGTGCCTCGCTCGCCATCAAGGCGGGTTACACGCTCTTAATCCTGTCGGACCGGGGCATCGACGAAGAATTTGCCCCGATTCCGTCGCTGCTGGCCTTGACGGCGGTTCACAACCACCTCGTGCGCGAGGGGACACGCATGGGCGTGGCGCTGATTATAGAATCCGGCGAACCACGCGAGGTCATGCACTACTGTCTTCTGATCGGTTATGGCGCGAGCGCTATCAACCCGTATCTCGCCATCGAGACTATCGAAGAGCTCGCAATCAGCGGCTGTCTGCCGAGTGGCGTTACGCCGGCGATAGCGATCAAGAATTACATCAAGGCCGTGAATAAGGGCCTTTTGAAAGTTTTCTCGAAGATGGGTATCTCGACCCTGCAGAGTTATCGCGGAGCCCAGGTCTTCGAGGCGATCGGATTGAACAAGGAACTGGTCGAACAATATTTCACAGGAACTGCTTCGCGCATTGAAGGAATTGGGCTCGATGTGCTCGCGCAAGAGGCTATCGCGAAGCACAGTTTTGCACTGCGACCCGTCTCGGAGGCGGAAGCAGAACTGGCAACCGGCGGCGATTACCAATATCGGATCAATGGTGAGCGCCACCTCTTGAACCCGCTCTCAGTCAGTAAACTAAGGCATTCCGTACGCCAAACGAGCTATGCAACGTTCCAGGAGTACTCGAAGCTGATCGATGAGCAGAACGAAAGTCTGTACACATTGCGGGGTTTATTGCAGTTCAAGACAATCCCGCGTCCGATTCCGCTCGAAGAAGTACAACCGGCCAGCGAAATCGTCAAGCGATTTGCAACAGGGGCAATGTCTTTCGGTTCGATCAGCGCCGAGGCGCATGAGACGTTGGCGATTGCTACCAACCGGATCGGCGCGCGCTCCAATACCGGCGAAGGCGGCGAAGACGAAGCGCGCTTTATCCCGCTGCCGAATGGCGATTCCAAACGCAGCGCAATCAAACAAGTGGCTTCGGCCCGTTTTGGCGTCACAGCAAATTATCTGATCAACGCCGACGAACTGCAGATCAAGATTGCGCAGGGAGCCAAGCCGGGCGAAGGCGGACAGTTACCAGGCCGGAAGGTAGACGCCACCATCGCGCGCGTCCGCCATTCAATCGCGGGAGTCGGCCTGATCTCGCCGCCGCCACATCACGACATTTACTCGATCGAGGATCTGGCGCAGCTGATCTATGACTTGAAGAACGTAAATCCGTCAGCACGAATTTCAGTAAAGCTGGTCTCGGAAGTCGGAGTGGGTACGGTCGCCGCAGGCGTTTCAAAGGCGCATGCAGACGTAGTGCTCATCAGCGGATACGATGGCGGAACCGGAGCTTCGCCGCTTACTTCGATCAAGCACGCCGGTATCCCGTGGGAACTGGGCCTGGCGGAAACTCAACAGGTTCTCGTGATGAACGACCTGCGCAGCCGCATTCGCGTGCAAGTGGATGGCAAGCTTCAAACCGGGCGCGACGTAGTAATCGCTGCATTGCTCGGCGCGGAAGAGTTCGGTTTTTCCACAGCCCCGCTGGTTGCGCTGGGCTGCATCATGATGCGCAAGTGCCACCTCAACACCTGCCCGGTGGGAATCGCGACACAGAATCCGGAACTGCGCAAGAAGTTCGACGGAACACCGGAGAATGTCATCAACTTCTTCTTCTTTGTCGCCGAGGAGATGCGCGAGTGGATGGCGAAACTCGGATTCCGCACGGTTGATGAAATGATCGGCCGGGTGGATATGTTGGAGACTCGCAGCGCGGTTGAGCATTGGAAGGCGCGCGGCTTGGATTTTTCCGCTATTCTCTACAATCCTCAAGTTCCGGGACGGGTAGGCAGACGTTGTTTGATTGGACAAGACCACGGTTTGAACGAGGCTCTCGATCATATTCTGCTCCAAGAGACGAAGACGGCGATCAAAGAGAGAAAGCCTGTCCAGTTGAGCATGCCCATTCGCAACGTGCATCGTACGGTTGGCGCGATGTTGAGCGGCGAAATTGCAAGGCGGCATGGATCCGGCGGCTTACCGGATGACACGATCCGGATTTCGTTCACCGGGTCCGCGGGTCAGAGCTTTGGAGCATTCCTCGCCAAGGGCGTCACGCTGACGCTCGAAGGCGATGCCAATGATTACGCAGGCAAAGGACTCTCGGGCGGCAAGATAGTGGTGTATCCGCCTAGAAGCTCGCGCTTCGCCCCAGAAGAAAACATTTTGATTGGTAATACCGTTCTCTACGGAGCAACCAGCGGCGAAGCTTATTTCAACGGCGTGGCTGGCGAGCGTTTTGCAGTCCGCAATTCCGGTTCTACGGCCGTTGTGGAGGGCGTGGGCGACCATGCCTGCGAGTACATGACGAATGGCACGGTCGTAGTATTAGGCTCGGCTGGACGTAACTTCGCGGCGGGCATGAGCGGCGGTCTGGCGTACGTTTTCGACCCGGATGGTGAATTCGCCCGGGTGCGATGTAACACGGCATCGGTCGATCTCGAACCGCTATTTGAATCCGAGGATATTCTCAGGTTGGAGAATCTTATTCGTAAGCACGTCCAATATACGGGAAGTGCGCTGGGTACTCGAATTCTGGAGAACTGGAGTGACACGCTTAACAAATTCGTTAAGGTGTTTCCGCACGAGTATAAACGCGTGTTAGAGGCGCGGCAGGCTAATAATGAGACCGCCGTGGAGCAAGTAGTTCTAGTTCACGGAGAACCTGCTGCGGCTGTCGCGGAGCGTGTCGGGTTGATCAATGGGTAAGGTCACAGGCTTCCTCGAATACACGCGCGAAGCGCCCCCCAGGCGGCCTGTCGTTGAGCGGTCGAACGATTGGTTCGAGGTCTATCAGGAGTTTCCTGAAGATCATCTGAAACGCCAGGCTGGGCGTTGCATGGATTGCGGGATTCCGTTTTGCCACACGGGCTGTCCACTCAATAATCTGATCCCCGACTGGAACGACCTGGTGTGGAAGGATCGCTGGCGGGAGGCCGCACGATCGTTGCATGCCACCAACAACTTTCCAGAATTTACGGGACGAATTTGTCCTGCGCCGTGTGAAGCGTCTTGCGTACTTGGAATCAATGACAAACCTGTAACCATCCGTGTGGTTGAGCAGCAAATCGCGGACCGGGCCTTTCAGGAAGGATGGGCGCCGGCAGAACCGCCGCGCAGCCGAACGGGCAAGAAGGTCGCGGTGGTTGGTTCAGGACCGGCAGGTCTGGCTGCGGCGCAACAACTCAATCGCGCCGGGCATCTGGTTACGGTACTCGAGAAAGAAGACCGGATTGGCGGTTTGCTGCGCTACGGGATACCGGACTTTAAGATGGAGAAGTGGGTGGTCGATAGGAGGCTCGAACAGCTCCGCGAAGAAGGCGTCGAGTTCCGAACGAGACTGCATATCGGAAGAGACATGCCGGCTGAAGATCTGGTGCGAAATTATGACGCGATTCTGCTGGCGATCGGAGCCGAAGCGCATCGGGACCTGAAGATTCCAGGGCGTGAGCTGAACGGTATTCATTTCGCAATGGACTACCTGACTCAGCAGAATAAAAGAGGCGCCGGCGATCGGTTCAACAGGACAGAAGAGATTTTGGCTACCGGAAAGCGCGTCATCATACTCGGCGGAGGTGATACCGGCGTCGACTGCCTGGGCACGGCGCATCGCCAGAAGGCTGCTTCGGTGCACCAGCTGCAGATCCATCCCATGCCGCCCGAAGAGCGGCATCACAGCACGCCTTGGCCGATGTGGCCGTTGCAGCTGCGGGTCGAAGCTGCCCATGAAGAGGGCGGCTACCGGGAATGGAGTGTTCTGACAACCCACTTCAGCGGCGACGAGCAAGGCAATGTGAAGAAGCTGCATTGCGTTCGCGTCGGGCCGAAGCCTGCGTTCGAACGCATTCCCAACAGCGAATTCTATCTCGACGCGGACTTAGTACTGATAGCGATTGGATTTTCCGGCCCGGTGCGCCACGGGCTGCTCGAGCAGCTGCCGCTGTCACTCGATGAGCGGGGCAACCTGCAAACGGACAATACTTTTCGAACTTCCGTGCCGGGAGTGTTTTCAGCGGGAGATTCGCGCCGCGGACAATCTCTCGTAGTATGGGCAATCGCGGAAGGCCGCCAGGCAGCTCATCACATGGACAAATTCCTGATGGGACAGACGCAACTTCCGCTTTGACTCTCTACCCCCTATTTGGCGGCCAGATAGTAATGGACGGCGGGAGTTACCAGAAGCGACAGCACCATTGACGCCAAAATTCCTCCTATCACCGCAATGGCCAGCGGCTGCAGCATCTGAGAGCCGGCTCCGATGGCGAGCGAGAGAGGGATCATCCCGGCGACCGTCGCCAGAGCAGTCATGACGATCGGCCGGAGCCGGCGCTCGCCTGCCTCAATCATCGCTTCGCGAGCCGATGATCCTTCCCTTCGAAATTTTTGATCGGCGTCCAGCAACAGAATTCCATTTTTGGCTACGATGCCGACCACCATGATCAGTCCCATGAAGGACGAAATGTTGAAGGTTGTGCGCGTCACGAGCAGCGCCAGGAAAACTCCTGAGGTCGAGAGCAGCGCTGATGAAAGTATGGCGACCGGCGCCGCAAAGCTCCCGAACTCGAGCAGCAGCACGATAAACAGCAGTACGATCGCGCCTATCAATACGAATAAGAGGTCGTGAAACGACTGCTGCTGCTGCTCGTAGAGACCGCCGTAGACCACGCGAATGGCGGCAGGAATGTGAAGGCCCGCAACTTTTTTCTGCACTGCAGCAATACCTGCGCCCAGGCTAACTCCTTCGAAGCGTCCCGTCACCGTTACATCCCGCTGCAAATTTTCGCGCCGGATCTCAGCCTGGCCCGGATCGTTTTCCATAGTCGCCAGACTTCCGAGCGTCGCCACTTTGCCGGTGGAACTCACCAGGAGTGTATTGCGAATCGAGTCGAGCGAAGCCCGGGTGTCGGGAGGAAATGTAACGCGCAGCGTGTACGGCCGGTTATCGACCACCACGGGAACCGGCGATGGTTCGCCCTGGAGGATAGCGCTCGTATCAACTTCAATTTCCTGCGGTGTAAATCCCGCGCGCGCGACGATGCCCCGATCCACCTTGAACGTGATAGCCGGACCGCTGATCGCATCTTCGATACCGTTCTTAACGTCTTTCACGCTGCCGATCGTTTTGATAGCGTCGGCGACCTTCGGCGCCCAGACCTTCAACAGGGCATAGTTCTCGGAGAAAAGCTTTATTTCAATCGGATTCGGCGAGCTGGTAAGATCGCCGATCATGTCCTCGAGTACCTGGTGGAAATCAGTATCTAGCTGCGGGAACTGAGCATTCACCTTCTCCCTGACTTCGGAGATAATGTCATCGACACCGCGGCTGCGATTGGATTTGAGAAGTACCGAAATGTCGCCCGTGTTGGCCTCGGTGACGGTGGCTAATCCGAGTTGCAGACCGGTGCGGCGCGACGTGCTCTGCACTTCGGGGATGCCGTGAAGAATCTGTTCTACGCCGGCCAGGACTCGATTTGTATCGGATAGAGAGGCGCCGGCTGGCATCAGGTAGTCGAGGACGAAGCCGCCTTCATCCATGGCCGGCAACAGGTCGCTGCCGAGGGAACGATAGCAGATCACGGAAATCACGATCAGCAGTAGCGCTAAGACTGCCGTCAAAAGCGGGCGGGCCAGGGTCGCGTTCATGGCCCGCTCGTAAAACCGAACCAGCCGGCCTAAAATTCCCCCGGTTGGAATCTCATGCTGGCCTGAAGCCTCGTTCGAGCGGTGACCGCGTGATTTGAGAAGCAAGTGGCTCAGGGCGGGCGTCCAGGTGAGAGCCAGCCCGAGCGAGGTTAGCAAAGCCACAGCCACGGTGATTGCCAACGCTCGGAAGAAGGTCCCGGTAACTCCGGTTATCGTGACCAGGGGTAGAAACACGACAATCGGCGTAATGGTCGAGCCGACCAGGGGAACGCGGATCTCCCGTATGGCGCTGCGAATCGCGTCGGAACGGCTCTGGCCGGCATCACGATGAAGAACGATGTTCTCGACCACGACGATAGCGTCGTCGATGACCAGACCCACAGCAGCGGCCAACCCGCCCAGCGTCATCAGGTTGAAGCTTTGTCCGATAAGGCGCAGAACGATAAACGTGACGGTCAGAGTGACAGGAATCACAAGCCCCGCAACAACGGATGTTCCCCAATCGCGCAAAAAGAGAACCAGTATGACGGCGGCCAGGAACACGCCAATCAGAATGGCGTCACGAACGCTCTTTATTGAAGCGCTCACCAGGTTCGCTTGGTCATAAAAGGGCTCAAGTGAAATACCGGCTGGCAGCGTACTCCGGAGAGCCTCGATTGTCCGGCGCACCTGGTCGGCGACCGCAACGGTATTGCTGTCCGGCTGGCGATAGACATTCAGCAAAATAGCCGGCCTTCGGTCTGCTGTGACGACAGTGTAAACAGGTTTAACCGAAGTACCGACGGAAGCAACGTCCCTGATCCGGATGGGCGAACCGTCCGGAGTTGTTCGGGCGACGATCGCACCGATTTCTTCGGCGGTCTGCACCTGACCGCTCACCAGGGCCAGGACCAACTGGTGGTTCTGCTCGAGCAGGCCGGGGGAATCGATAAGGTTGCTCTTGGCAATGGAGTCGAGCAGGCCCGGAACCGTGATTTGCGATTCCACCAACTTCTCCGGATCGGGCTGCACCTGGAACTCGGGCTCCTGGCCTCCCTGCACCACGATCGTTGAAACGCCGGGCAGCCGGTTCAATCTGGGCTTGATGGTGTAGGTCGCCAATTGCCACAGCTTTGTCGGCGGTACAGTCTGCGACGTGAGACTGAAACCCTGGATGGGAAAGGCGGCAAAAGTGAGGCGATTCGTCGTTATGACAGCGGTGGCGGGCAAGGTAGGCTGCACACGCGCGACCGCCGCATTGACGTACTGGAGCGTCTGGAACATGTCCACTTTCCAGTTGAAAAACAAATCGATTTCCGCCGAACCTCTGCTGGTAATCGACAGAACACGATCGATTCCCGGAACCGAATTGACAGCTTCCTCTATGGGGCGCGTCACGATCACCTGCATCTGATCGATCGGCATGACTCCGTTGTCCACGCCAATGACGATTCTCGGAAAGTTTGTCGATGGAAACACCGCGACTGGAATGGTGAACGCTAGATACACCCCAAAGAGCGCCAGCGCCGCGACAATGAAGAGGATCGGCTTGAGGAATCTTGCCGTCCAGTGGTCGGGCTCCTGACCGATACTCGGAGCATTTTCCAAAACGGACGAACTACTCATTTGTCGGTATCAGAGGCGTCAGATGCTTCTGGCTTTACGATTTGGATTTTCGCCTTGTCATCAAGTCCTAAGCCTCCCTGAGTAATTACCTGCTCACCGGCTTTCAGGCCATCAACGATCTGCGTCTCATCGCCCGAGCGCACACCGACCTTGACGACACGTTCGTGCGCCAGGTTATCCGAACCCGCAACCATCACCTTCTCGCCGCCTTCGTCCGACGGAAGCAACGCGGTCGTAGGTATAACGATAGCGTCCGGTACCTCACCGGCATCCATCGAAATCTCAACCGTCGAGCCTAGCTTCAGGTGTTCGCCGGCATTGCGGGCTTCGACCCAGACCTGGACGGTGGTTGTGTTGGGGTCTACTGCCGGACTGATCACAGTTACCTTGCCCGGAACCTGCCGGCCGCCGGCCGAAATAGTAGCTGGTTTTCCAACAGTCAGCAGAGCTGCCTCATGCACGGGGACGCTGGCCCGCGCGACAACACGCGAGAGATCGACGATCGAGAGCAGAGCGGAGCCGCTGTTCGCCATCTCTCCTACATTCAAAGGCCGGTCCGATACAACGCCATTCATAGGGCTGCGCACAGCGGCGTATGACGCCTGAGCTTCCGCACTTTCATAGTGTGCCTTAGACGCGGCAGCTTGCGCATAGGCGCCTTTCAGCTGTTCCTTGCGCCCGACCGTTTCAAGAGACCTGAGATGCTGTTGAGCATTATCGAACTGACTCTGCGCCGTAACCAAGGCCACCTTGGCGTCGTCAACGAGCTTCTGAGCAATCGCACCCTGGCGAAATAAGGATTGCCGGTTTTCGTAGACTCGCCGCGCTGCATCCAAACCCTCACGGGCGGTCGCGAGGTCAGTGTTTGCCTTTGTAAGGTCGTCCGGCATAGTCGCTGCGGAGGTATTTTCGTAGGCGGCCTGAGCCTGCTGGTAGAGTTGCTTGCTTTCCTGTGCTGCTGCCACCAGGTCACGATCTTCAAGCATCGCCAAGAGCTGTCCTTCGCGAACATGGTCGCCGCGTTGTACAAAGAAACGCGCTACCGGCGCATTGATCTTGGGAGTGATCGTTGCCTGCTTCAAGGGATAAAGAATTGCTTCCGCCGTAATGTAAGAGTGGATCGTCTTGCGCTCTACAGGAGCGACCTGCACCGGAGCAGCGGCCCCGGCCTCATTGGTGCCGGAATCGGCAGTGTCCTTCTTCGAGCAACTCGCCAACAGCAGTAAGGAGAAAACGAAAAGATACGCGCAGTTTCGCATTCGCTAGAAGGTCCCCATCAAGGTTCGGAGTAGGAGCAACGCCACGCGATAGCGGACTAAACCGTCGTCCAGGGCAGTTCGGGCCAAATTCGCCGTGGTCTGTGCGTCTACCACCTCCAGTGCCGTGGCTTCTCCCGCTTTATAGCGCAGAATTGCGAGTCGGAGGCTCTCGTTGGCGAGGTCGGACGAGGCACGAAGCGAGCTCACCTGGGAGAATGCCGTTTGTGCCTCTTGGTAGCTCGAGCTAATGTCCGCCTGCAGTTGCTTTTGGGCTAGTGTGACATCCAGTTCAGCCTGGCGCTCTCTGAGACTTGCCTGCTTGATTTTGCTGCGAATCGCGCCCCAATTCCAGATCGGCACGTTGAGAGTGGCGGCCGCAGAGTATCCGAGGTTCTGACGAAACGGGACAAGATAATTAGGCAATGTTGAGCGCCCGCTCTCTTGAGTGGGGTAATCGGTCCGAAATGCGAATTGGTTCGCGTCAATCCCGTACCAGAAGTCCAGCGATAACGAGGGCAGATAGGCATATCTTGCGACACTCACGCCGAGCCGCGCTTGCGTCAGACTCTCGCGCGCGGCGTGAAGGTCGGGGCTACCGCTCGTTGCCTTGGCGGCTGCTTCATTTCGGGGCGGCAGCACTCCCAGCTCCGCAAGGTCGTCGAGGACTGAATAGTCGAGTTGCAGGCTCGGAAATATCAATACGGCAAGGCCAATCTTCGCTTTTTGAACGGCTAATTGAGCATCCTGAATGTCTCTCTGGCGCTGCTGGACCTGCAATTGGGCCTTAATTACGTCGGAGTGCGCCGCTTCACCGGCTTTCTCCTGCTTCTGCGTGATGTCCATAAATTGCTGCGCTTCGGAAAGGCTTCTCTGCGCGTTTTTGAGCTTCCTTTCGGCGGCCGCTATCGCAAAATAATCCTGAATCACGGTTGCTTTAAGACCGCGAGCGGCCACGTCGAGTCTGGCCCGCGCTACCGCTTCCCCAGCAGCGGCCATGCGGATTTCGCCCCGGCGCACCAGAGAGAGGAGCTCTTCGTGTACCACCGCCTGTTCGTTGTAGACATGGACACCGTCGTTCGCGACGAAAACTCCTGATGGCGTGCCGTTTCCTTCGGTGTAAATAAACTGATTCAAGGCGCTCAGGGACGGCAGCGTGGCAGCGCGGGCTTGCGTCTTGTCCTCATGGGCCAGCCGGGCCGCGATGTCCGCAGCTTGAATCTGATTACCGTATTTCTGAGCCCGGGAGATAGCATCCGGCAAACTGATCGCAATGCCGGTGTCTGGCGAACCCGGATCCCCGGTACCTTGCGCGACCATAGAGCCGCCCCAGCCCGCCGGAATTAGCGATAGGAGTACAAAAAACTTCCTACATGGTGAATTCCCGTACATCCTGACGGTTCCATTGAAGCAGCCGATCCTGAAGAAACACTGAAGATCACTATCAGCTTTCGGCTTGATCGCTGAGTCTTCACCGAATATTCAGCCGACCAAGGTTAGTATGTTACCGGGATGCATATCCTGGCGGTTGAGGATGAACCGGCAATGGCGGGGCTACTGCGGTCGGTTCTGACTGAGGAGGGTCATCAGGTTGCAGTGGCGCACGACGGCCAGCAGGCCTTGGATTACGCAGAGAGCACCCGCTTCGATCTCATCGTTCTGGACCTCATGTTGCCCCGCAAGGACGGTTTTGAAGTGGCGCGGCAGCTTCGACGAGCCAATATACGCACACCGCTGCTGGTCTTGACTGCCCGTGATTCGCCTGCTGATATCGTGCGGGCTCTCGACAGCGGTGCTGATGATTATCTAACTAAGCCGTTCTCCCTCGAGGTCTTCCTGGCGCGCGTACGGGCCGTGAGCCGCCGCGGAGAAATCCCACAACCAGTCTGCCTGCACGCCGGCACTCTCACTCTCGATACGGGTACGCGCGAGGTAACCAGAAACGGCCATAAAATCAGTCTCACCCCGCGCGAGTTTAGTCTGCTGGAATTACTGATGCGGCACAAAGGGCGTGTTTTGTCCCGATCCATCATGGTTGAGCAAATTTGGGGCTACGAGGCCGAAATAGAAGACAATACGCTCGACGTTTTCATTCGCCTCTTGAGGAATAAGATCGAGCTTCCAGAAGCACCAAAGCTGATACGTACGGTCCGGGGAATCGGTTACTGCTTGCAGGATCCCGAGCGGTGATAAAGAACATCTCTATCCGCGCACGCCTCGCGCTCTGGTATTCGGCCGTCCTCTCGCTCGGTCTTGTTTTATTTAGCTGCACAGTGTGGCTTGCTCTTAGGCAAACACTCCGCGGCGACCTTTCCACGGCCCTCCAAAACCAGGCGCGTGGGCTCGAAGAATATCTGCACATCGAGGAACAGGATCAGTCGGTCGATCTTCGTCGTGAAATCGAGGAGTACTCGCAATCATGGCTGCAGGATCATCTCCTGATCGTTTACGACAACACGACGAAATTGATCTATTCGAACGTTACCGGCGCCTCGGAAAGGCTGGCTATTGGCAAGCTGAGCAACCGGTCCGACGAACCGCGGAAACTCATCTGGCAACACAGGCGCTATCTGGCCTTGGATCGCAATATTCCATTGAAAGCAGGTACATTTCGGGTATTTCTGGCTGTGTCATCGGCGCCAAACGACCGGGCGGTGACCCTGCTTGGCTGGCTATTGGCTCTGGCCGTGCCACTCTTCATCGTTTGTGGCGTGGGCGGCGGTTATTGGCTCAGCCGCAGAGCGCTGCTCCCGGTGGACAGAATCACTGAACGAGCTCGCACCATCGGTGTGAGCAATCTCTCGCAACGCTTAGAGGTCCCGCGCACAAACGACGAACTGCAACGCCTCACTGAAACCTGGAACGGGATGCTCGAAAGACTGGAGGCAGCCGTCCTCAAAATCTCACGCTTCACCGCCGACGCATCGCATGAGTTGCGAACGCCAGTCGCTATCATTCGGCTGGCAGCCGAGAGCGCGCTCCGAAAGCCGCGAGATGAAGCTGAATACCGGGCGGCGCTGCAGCACATCCAGAGAGAGTCGGAAAGCATGACCAATCTGATTGGCGACTTGCTGTTTCTCGCCAGAGGAGACGTCGAGGCGCCCAACGAATCTGAGCCGGTGATTCTTGACGAATTAGTGAAGGCCGTCTGCGCTGACCTTAGCCCTCTCGCATCGATGAAGCGCATTGCGTTGACGCAGAACCTTCCGGAGGCTGCCGTAATGGTCTCGGGCAACTCGTCCGCATTGCGAAGAATGCTTCTGGTTCTGCTCGACAACGCGATCAAGTACACTCCCGAGGGCGGAAACGTTTCAGTGCGCCTCGAACAAGACCGCGATGAAGTTGTTCTGCGGGTGGAAGACAACGGTATCGGAATTCCCGAAGCGGCCAAGTCCCGCGTTTTCGAAAGATTCTTTCGGGTCGACCCTTCTCGCAACAAGGAGTCTGGCGGCTATGGACTCGGTCTCGCCATTGCTCGTGCAATAGTACAGCAGCACAAGGCGTCAATCGACGTACGTTCCAATGCCACCGGCGGAAGCGTCTTTTCAGTGTTCCTGCCGAGTAGGTGATCGCGCTCACTTGCGTGCCGCCGCTTCGCTCTCGTCGATATGCTCTAAGACGAACAGGCGCAGCGAGCGCGGAGTAATGTCATACGCTTCGCAAATCTGGAACTGCGTCGCTTGATTCTTTGCGTCCGGATCATTCGTATCTATCAGGAGCGACCAGTATTCGCCTCCGGGGGATTCGGGTAGCTTAAATTTCACGGGCTGGCTGTGCTCGTTGATGATCATTAGCAGGGTCGCTTCCTTACCTCGCTGGCGGATGCCGGTCGTTTGCGCGCGCCCATCGAGCAGCATGCCGAAGCAACGCATGCCGTGATCGCCCCATTGCGCGTCCTCCATTTCGTTACCGTTGGCGTTGATCCAGGTGACGTCCTTTACGCCCAGTTCTTCGATGTACTCCCCGGTAAGAAACAGATTGCGGCGCAGGACTGGATACTTGTGGCGCAGCCGGGTTAGTTTCTTGACAAACTCGACTAGTGATTTACCTTTCTCCTTCAGATGCCAGTCAAACCAACTGATCTCGTTGTCCTGACAATAAGCGTTGTTATTGCCTTTCTGCGTGCGCCCGAACTCATCACCGCCGAGCATCATCGGCGTGCCCTGTGAAAGCAAGAGCGTCGCCAGCATGTTGCGTATCTGGCGCTCGCGCAGGCTGTTGATCTCGGGGTCGTCCGTCGGACCTTCCACTCCGCAGTTCCAGGAGCGGTTGTCCGAGCTGCCGTCCTTGTTGTCTTCCCCGTTCGCTTGGTTGTGCTTCTCGTTGTAGCTCACAACATCGTTCAGCGTGAAGCCATCGTGCGCGGTTATGAAGTTCACGCAAGCCCAGGGTCTCCGGCCTCCATGATTGAAAACTCCCACCGAGGCGCACATGCGTTCCGTGAGCGCAGACGCCGCCGTCTGTCCGCGCCAGAAGTCACGGACAGTATCCCGGTACTTGTCGTTCCACTCTGCCCATCCCGGCGGGAAGCCGCCAACCTGGTAGCCGCCCGGTCCGCAGTCCCAAGGCTCGGCAACCAATTTAACCGAGCCCAAAACAGGGTCCTGGCTGACTGCTTTCAGGAATCCGCTCTTGTTATCAAACCCATTCGGTTCGCGAGCCAGAATCGTGCCGAGATCGAAGCGAAATCCATCGACGTTCGTCTGCTCGACCCAATAACGCAGGCTGTCGGTAACCATCTGCAGCACACGCGGATGGCTGACGTTGACGGTATTCCCGGTCCCTGTGTCATTGATGTAATAGCGCTTCTGATCCGGCAGCAGACGATAATAGCTGGCATTATCGATGCCTTTGAACGAGAGAGTCGGGCCTTTTTCGTTCCCTTCAGCAGTATGGTTATAAACGACGTCCAAAATCACTTCCAGGCCCGCATCGTGTATTTGGGCAACCATCTCTTTAAATTCGCGGAGAATATCGGAGCGGTTGGCAGCGTAGCGCGGATCTGGAGCAAAAAATCCAATGGTGTTGTAGCCCCAGTAGTTCGTGAGGCCTTTTTCGAGCAGATGGCTGTCGCTGACAAAAGTGTGAATCGGCAGAAGCTCTATGCTCGTCACTCCCAGCGATCTGATGTAGTCGAGAACCGGTTTGCAGCTCAACCCTGCGTACGTCCCGCGAAGTTTTGCGGGCACAGCCGGATGGAGCTTGGTGAATCCTCTTACGTGCGTCTCATAAACGATGGTGTCGTCCCACGGTATGGAGCGCCGCGTCGCCCGTTCTCCCTGCCAGGTGAAGGTCGGATCGACGACTGTGCACTTCGGCATATATGACGCACTATCGCGGTCGTCGAAGGTCAGATCGTCGCCGGTCTCCATGTTGTAACCAAAGATCGCCGGATTCCACTTGAGTTGGCCGAAATGAGCGCCGGCATACGGATCGAGCAGAAGCTTATTCGGATTGAAACGGTGACCAGCATCCGGTTCATATGGGCCATGCACTCGGTAGCCGTATATGGTTCCGGGGGTGACATCGGGCAGATAACCGTGCCATATTTCGTTTGTGTATTCTGGCAACGCTATACGGTCTGTTTCCTTTTTGCCTTTGGCATCAAAGATACAGACCTCCACTTTCGTAGCGTGAGCCGAGAAGAGAGCGAAGTTTGTCCCTTTACCGTCCCAGGATGCTCCGCGCGGATAAGGCACACCTTCTCTGATCCGACCGTATTTGCGTTCAGCCACCATGATTCCTCGTATGAGACGACTACTCGAACCACAATCGCTCATAGTAAAGTGACTGTGGCTTACTGCAACTGCTATCGCCGTGACAACTAAGGGTTGAAAACAGCTCGGCGCAAGACCTCGGTCAACTGCTCCGGCGAACGGTTGTTATTTGGTGAAAGGATTTCACCAACCCTCACGCCTATCTTACCCGACCGGAACCAGCGGCCGCCGTGCGCCTTCAATTCACCGAGGCCTGAGAGATATACGGGTAGAGCTGGAATACCCAACTCCTTCCAAAGCACGCCCGCTCCGGTTTTGAACGGCTGCGGAGTTCCGTCATCCGAGCGGCGGCCTTCCGGAAAGACGAGCACGCTGTACCCTCGATCCACCGCGTCGCCGGCGTGTCGGAAGCTCTCGCGAAAACCGCCCAGCTGCGGCAGCGGAAAAACATTGAATAACGCGGTCATCAGGAAGTAGGCGATGGGGCCGGCCAGGTTCAGAAACCAATTGCCTTGATTGCGCCCGCGCCTGAAATCGAGTAGCATCTCGCCGGACATGGCAATGGCGACTTTGCGCCGTACGGCTCCGGGTAGCGCGAACAGGACGAAGGCCGCATCGTATGATGTGATGTGGTTCGCTACGATCAGCATCGGGGAGCGCGGCCATTGTCTCGCCTTGCAGGTGACAGCCGGCTTCGCCAAAAGGCGTACAAGCGGCATGGCAATCCCGTCCAGAAACGCGCTCCGGATCGCCCGCTGCAGCGGGTTCCAGGGCCAACGCGGGTAGTAATGGATAGCTCGGTCCCGGCGGTCCGGCGCATCGGCCCCGGCCGTCCCTTCGATCAATTGCCGAACATCCGCGTCGTTCTTTACATTCTGGATTGCTGCATCATCTAATGCGATGCCGTACCGCTGCTCCAATTGCGCCTGCAACTGCACTCGTCCCAGGCTGTCGAGATCAGAGAGCTGATCGACCGCCGAAGAATCCACGACTCGACTACTTGCAACGCTCCTCGCGACTTCCCGGCGCAGAACTTTGCCGGTCGAAGTGCGCGGAAAATCGGGTTCGGGCCAAATGGACCAGCGCCGGATTCGCTGGAAATCGGAAAGTTCGCGATTAGCCGCTTCCACCTCGTGCACGGCATCGGCCCCGGGACGCATGATGAGAACAGCATGAGGCTCCGGTCCGCGATCCATGTCGCTCTCTACAACAGTTGCGATCTTCACTCCACCCTGCCGCATCAGCGCAGCCTCGAGGTCTTCCGGATATATATTGAGCCCGGCTGAGGTAACAATCAGATCCTTCTTGCGTCCGCGAAATCGCAGGTTGCCTTTTGCGTCGAAGTCGGCGAGATCGCCGGTGGGCAGCCACTCGCTATCACGGTGCTCCAGCCGGCCACCTTGCCAAACGGCGTTCGAAATCGTCTCCCCTCGCACTATCACTTCGCCTTCGTCGTTCAGTTTCACTTCCCGCCCGGGTAGCACTTGTCCGATAGTTCCCCTGGCAGGATGAAACGGATGATTCAGGCTGACCAACGCGGTCGTCTCGGTCATGCCGTAGCCTTGAATCACGCCAAACCCAAGCATGTTCCAGAAATGCTCACTAGCCGGCGTAAGCGATGCACCTCCGCAGACGAACGCCCAAAACTTGAAACCAAGCAACCGGTGAGTGTCGCGAAAGTGCCAGTAGCGTCGCCACACGTTCCACTGCTGTGCCGCTTGCACTCGGCTCTCGAGATCGGGTATCCGTGTCACGAGATATGCCTGAAGCAGATCCAGCACACGCGGAACAGTGGCCGAGACAGAGATTCTGTCGTTCTTGATTTGGGCCGCGAGCTCTGAGGCCACCAGACGTGACTGATAATGCACTTCGGCCGCGAAGAGCGGGGGAATCCAGAGTCCCATAAACTGTCCGAACACGTGACTCAGCGGCAGCGTGTGAAGAATTCGAATGGGATGAAATAGCCGCTCATATTTCAAATACTTCTGCATCTCACGCTCGATCGGCGCGAGGCTGGCCAACACATTGGCGTGCGTGTGGACTATGCCCTTGGGCTCGCCTGTTGTACCGGAGGTGAAGACTATCTGAAGCGGATCATCAGCCGCCAGGTTTTCAGTCGGCGGCCCCTTCTGATCCGGCAGATTTTCGCGGAGTTCATCTAAAGAAACAGATGGTTCGAGAAAGCCTGCATTTCGAAGCTTTTCCTGGTCCGCAACAATCAACGCCGGAGAAACTTCAGCCACTACGCGCTGCGCGAAGTCCCTTGCGCCCGCTGCATCCAAAGGCACCGGTAAAACCCCGCGCAGAACGCAGCCAAAGAACACTGCCACCCACTCAGCGCGATTTTCTCCCCAGAGTAGAACGCGCTCGCCCTTACCGATGTTCCGCCTGACCAGTTCTGCTGCAAAACGGCGAGACAGCTTGGCAAGATCTGCATAGCTTGTCCGGCTCTGCCGCAGGCCTCGCGGAGCGACGATCGCTATATCGGAGCGGTGCCGCTCGAAATCGTCAACCAGCGACGCAAGATTCTTGCGCTTGGGCGGAACAGCCACGCTTTCAGACTACGACGGTACTTTGTGACAGGGCACCTGACAAAGCCCCGTGAAATTAGGAACTCGGCGCCGGATAATAGCCCGAGCGCGCCTGGACGATCAGTCCCTTTTGTTTCGTCCGTAGCTGGATCCTGCGGAACTGCTCATCCGTGGTTGACCGATCTGAAGTGTAGCCAATACTGTACTGGTTGCGCAGTTCCTCCTCTATCTCTGCGTATATCGCTTCAACTGTCTTTTTCTTCGATACCTCGAAATATCCGCCGCCCGTTTCCTTCGAGATCTGTTCCAGTATCTTCTTTCCGTCGGGCCGATTTTGATTCGGGATACCAGTTGGACGGCCCCAGCCTCCGCCACCCATGCCGCCGTGTCGTCCCATGCCCGGTCCGCCGAATCCCTGGTTGAAGGCGGGCCGCTCGTCAGCAATTCGAACAGAATAGGCCAGCGTGTCGGCTCGCTGCGAAGTCTCGATCGCCTCGGATATGGATACCTTACTCCCGTTGTCCTCTCCGTCCGTGAGCAGAATCAGGGCCTTCCGCCCCTGTTGCTTCTGCATGAGATCATGCGATGCCAGGTAAACAGCGTCGTAGAGTGCCGTTCCGCCGTGCCGGCCGTAACCACTCCGGCGGCCCGAGCCGTAACCGCCATTAGCTGTCGAGTCGGGGGAGTTCCCGGTACCCTGATCATCGGGACCTCTACCTCGCGAACTGCCTCCCCACTGCGGCTGCGTTATCGAACTCAAAGCTTTTTCGAGTTGTTGTCGGGAAGAAGTCAGGTCCTGGAGAAGTTCGACCTCGCGATCGAAATGAATCAGGAATGCTTTGTCTTTCTCAGGTCGAAGTACCTGCTCTAGAAAAGTTTGACTGGCATCCCGCTCTTGCCCGAGCATTCGCCGCTCACTCATGCTGGTATCCACAAGCAGGCCCAGCGTCAATGGCAGACCCGTCTGTTGAGAGAAATAGCGAATCGTCTGCGGACGATCGTCTTCTTCCAGCGTAAAATCGTCTTTCGAAAGGCCTCGGACGATCTTGCCCTGCTTGTCCCGCACGGTAGCAAAGACATTCACCACCCGCACGTCGGTCGAAAACGTTGGCTGAGCTGGAGCTGGTTTCAACTGCCGGGCGAATAGGGTTGGGGAGCCCGCAACCGCGGGGAAAAAGGACCAGATAACGCTCCGGCGCGTGATTCGGATCGCGCAGTTACACCCGTCGCCGCTGAGTCGCATCTCTCGTGAGATGCTCCGATGCGTAGTCCGGTTCCCGGTTCTTCGCTTCGCTATTTCCCCGCGCCGGCGGCACGCCCTAACGGTTTTGCAGCCGCTTTGGAATCACCTTTTCGCCTCGTCTCGTCTTCCGTTTTGTAGACAAGCGTAGGACCAGGAAGTTTGGGCGAGGATATCTCATCCAAAAACGCAAGCGCCCTGGCGTTTCTCGCGGAGAGGTGAGTTCCGTGCCGATACATCTGTCTCAGAAGTCTGGAGCCCTCCAGGTCATAACCGCTGAGCTGTGAGATGTCGATAATAACTCTACGTGGGTTTAGCTGGGACAAAGCCCGTTCCCAGTGTCTGGCGGCTTCCGAAACGGCGTCGCCAGAGAAACGTCCCTCGATTTCAATGCGGAACTGTTCAGCCAAGTCAATGATTTTGATACTGCCCACAGTTCTTCTTCCTGGCGTTTTGATCCCTTTGTTGGGATTCCAGCTACACCAATAATTTAAATTTTTTCATCTGCATTTGCAAACATTTCGACGAAGTAACTGCTCGGCCCGGGGTTCGCCAGGTGTTTCCCCTACCATTCGCCTGGTTGTTTTACTTGGTTCAGCCTCATGTAGGCGTGGCGACAGCACCCAAATTCCGCCCCGTTGAGTCCGCCACCTCGGCCCGCGAATATGCGCTTGATCCGCTGGAGATCCTCTTCGTTTGGGGAAGTCATGAAACAGGTGGCTGGATCGAACGCCGCGCTGCACAATGTTATTAGGCTGCACAAGTATTGATGTCACTCGATCCGCTTCCGCCTCAGATTCACCTGCCCTCGAAAGCCTGCGACGTCGCGGGCAGTTTCTCATCTCGGGCCTGTTGTGGGCGGCGGCTGCCGGCCTCCTGGTCGTGCTTTCCGGCTATGTCCTGATTCTTTACAATTACGGCGTAGCCTTGGTGGAGCGATTCCGGCTAAGCCTCGGATTTGCGGCGCCCACCAGCGGCCCGGACTGGTTCATGATCGCCGTGCTTATCTCCGCGCCTGCGCTTGCTCTGGTCTGCTTGATTCTCTTCGCGGCCTGGTATAAGCGTCTCTGGCTTCGCAAAGTGCGCCTCGCTTGGCCTGCCAGGCAGGATCGCGCCAAGTACTCTCAATGGCAAGCTCCGCCGCATTCCGTGACCGCGGCACACAGGAAGCTGCGCAGCGAATACCTCGCTGCCTTGCTGAAAAGCGATCTCTGGAACAAGCGGGATTTGCCGAAGGCTGAAGGTTATGAGATCCAGGCCGAGTGGCTGCTCGCGGATCTGGAGAAGGATATCGCCGAGCGTGCGCTGACGACAGGCCTGACTGTCGGAATCAGTAGCAACCGCTATATCGATTTGTTCACCATCTTCGTAGCGGCGCTCGAGCTCCAGTTACATGTTCTCTCGCGTCTCGGGAAACGTCCCTCGTGGCATGCCTGGAGACTTCTGATTCAGCGCTGCGGAGCCAGTCTCTTCATCAACAGCTATCTCAACCGGCAGGACTCGCTCGCCCTCAACCTGATGATCAAGAAGGCCGGGATGGGCATGCAGGCTACAGGTGACCTGATGGAGAATGCCGCTCATCACATTTCGCAGAGCGATTTCGATTTGGATGAGGCACTGAACCTTCAGCACTCCGGATTTCTTGGAATGGCGACGAAAAGCCTGGAGCTCAGCGCGACCATGGCACTTACTGTTGGCCAGGTTGGATTACATGTTTTAGGCAACGTAATCGAATCGGTTGGAGACGAACTAACACAAGGCGCCATAGCGGCGGGAATTATCTACTATCACGGAATCGCACTTGCCTCGGATACTCTTGCCTTAGATCATATTCACCGGCAGAGTCCTGCGATGAACCGAAGTATCCGTGACGGAGTCTGGAAAATGGGGGAGATCGCCGGATCGATCCTGCGGGATCTTGTGCGCCAGCGGCGTAGCAGCTTCCGCGACAAGCGCCGCCAGATAGTTCGCTCTCTGCCGAAGAGCGCTTACGCCGGCATTCAGAATTTGTTCGGACGAAGGGCCGAGACATCGAGTGCTATGCCTCCGGATCGGATGAGGGCAGACGCCGAAGCCGCACGGTAATGTAGAAGCGTCCATGAAACCGCTCGCTATCTGGTTACTTTTTCCACTCCTAATAGGCTCGCTACGGCTTTCGGCGCAAACCAGAACCGGTGCCGCTCAATTGCCCGATGCTCCGGGACGTGAAACTGTAAAAAAGGTCTGCGGCGCATGCCATCCTGCGGAAATCGTTTTGCAAAGAGGCATGTCCCGGGAACAATGGGGCGGTATCGTTTCGAACATGATCGGACGCGGCGCCAAGGGTACCGATGAGGAGTTCGCCCAAATAGTCGATTACCTTTCGAAGAACCTTCCTCCGTCTGCGGCCGGCCGCGCGGCTTCATCGACTGCTCAGAAGCGCCAAGGCGGCAGTCTGCTTGATCAAGCGGGCGCGGCCGACAAGCAGGTCGTCGACGAGGAAGCAGCGAACCGCGGTAAGGCGACGTATATCGCGCAATGCATCACCTGCCATGGCCCGAAAGGGCGCGGCACGGATCAGGGCTCTGACTTGGTCCGCTCATTGGTCGTCTTGCATGACCGCTATGGTGATCGCATCGGTCCATTTCTTCTCAAGGGTCATCCCACTCAAAGCGGCACACCGAGCACGAGCTTCACCCAATCGCAGATCGTTGATCTCTCGCATTTCCTTCATCAGAAAGTCGGCGACACGTTGCGGACAGGGCCGTATAACAAGGTGCTGAACGTTCTGACAGGAGATCCGAAGGCTGGAGAGGCTTATTTCAATGGGCCAGGCAAGTGTTCCGGCTGCCACTCTCCCACTGGCGATCTCGCCGGAATCGCAAGCAGGTATGATCCCGCCGTCCTCCAGTTGAGAGTGGTTTTCCCGCAAACAATCGCGTTTGGGCGTCACGCGACTGCCGGCGCAAAGAGTCCAGTCACGGTCACGGTGATCTCTCCCTCGGGCGAGCGCGTGACCGGCGTCCTGCTGGAAATGGATGACTTCAGTGTTTCGCTGCGTGACCAGTCGGGCGCTTACCGGGTTTTCAAACGCACGGCCGATCTCAAAGTAGAAAAACACGATCCTTATGCCGCTCATGTTGCGCTTCTCGACCGGTACACGAATCAAGATATCCACAACCTCGTCGCTTATCTGGAGACTCTGAAATGAAGCGAGCCGCAGCTTTCATCCTGCCGCTTGCAATTGCGCTCAGCCTACGCGCCGGCGATGGCCTGGATCCATCGAAGCTACTTCAGCCCCCAACAGATAGCTGGCCAACCTACAACGGCGACTACTCGGGTAGGCGCTTCAGTACACTCACGAACATCAACGATTCGAATATCAAATCACTGAGCCTTGCCTGGGTGTACGGCATAAATGGCGCGAACGATCCCTTCGCCGGCGTTATCAAATCGACTCCACTGGTCGTTAACGGAGTCATGTACTTCACGATTCCCGACAAAGTGTGGGCAATCGATGCCCGAACCGGCCGCGAAATCTGGAGCTATACGTGGTCGTCGAAAGGAGGCATTCATTTAGGCAACCGTGGGGTCGGTATCTACGAGAATTCGCTCTACTTCGAAACTCCCGACTGCAACCTGGTCTCCCTGAATCTGAGCAATGGCCAAAAGCGATGGAGCAAGCCGGTCTGCGACCTGGATCAGATGTACTACGCCTCGGTAGCTCCCGTCGTTATCAAAAACCACGTAATCGCGGGCGTCAGCGGTGACGACCTCGACAGGCCAGGTTACTTGGAATCACATGATCCCGCAACGGGTGAGTTGCAGTGGCGTTGGTTCAGCGTGCCCAAACCAGGTGAACCTGGTTCGGAGACATGGCCCAGTGCGGAGGCCATGGAGCACGGGGGCGGAATGACCTGGGTACCATGCACCTACGACCCCGACCTTAACATGCTGTTCGTCGGCACCGGTAATCCCCAACCGGTGATTGCCGGAAAGGGCCGCAAGGGCAGTAATCTCTTTACCGAATCGATCGTAGCGCTCGATGTCGATACCGGCAAGCTCATCTGGCATTTCCAGCCTTCACCTCACGATACGCATGACTGGGACGCTGTTCAGACGCCTGTTCTTATCGACGGTGAAATTGATGGTCGACCTCGCAAGCTCGTGGCGCAGGCAAGCCGGAATGGATGGTTTTTTGTTCTCGACCGCAAGATCGGGAAGAATTACGTTTCTTCGCAGTTTGTCAGAACGAACTGGGCAAACGGCGTGGATAGTGAAGGAGAGCCAATCCCGAATCCTGCCAAGCAGCCTCAGATCGATGGTGCGCTGGTTTCACCAAATCAGGGAGGCGCTGTGAACTGGCCGCCGCCGAGCTTCAGCCCAAAAACGGGCTTGTTCTACGTTAATGCCACCCGTGCGTTCAGTCTCTATTACATATTTGACGACGACGACAAGCCAGAGGGGTGGGGAGGAAATGATCAGGGCGGTTGGGCTGAATCGATGCTGCAGGCGATCGACTACAAAACCGGAAACGTACGTTGGAGCCACAAATGGGAAGGTTCCGGAATTCGCTCTGGTGTCCTGAGTACCGCGGGAAACCTGGTATTCGCCGGCGATCCGGAAAACAATCTCGTGGCGCTGAATGCCACAACGGGAGAACCGATGTGGCACGCCAACCTGGGTAACGCGATGTCGAACGGACCGATCACTTATCAGATCGACGGCTTGCAATACCTGGTCGTAGGCGCGGGCGACAAAATGTTCGGCTTCGTGATGAACGGCAAATGAGGCCGCTCGCCGCATTCCACGATCGGCTATCTTCGCGCAACAGTACGCCGGGCTGAGGCACTCGTAGGCTGCGCCAGCAGCTCCTCTATGTGCTGTTGGATCGTATTCTCATTCATCAGCTTCCCGTAGTCTTCGCTGTCGCCGGCGGGAGTTTGATAGCGGATGTAGCCCTTGCGATCGACCAACACGAGTTGCGGCACGACCATTCTGTCCATGATGCTGAAACCCATGAAACTCATCATCGGATCACGGCCAATGAAACCTACCGGGAAACCCACCTGAAAATTATTGGCGAAGGTCTCAGCGAGCATACTCGCCTGGGCGGGTGTTCGACCTTCGTCCAGTGCGTTGATGGCCAGATCAATGGCCTGAAAACCGCGCGGTCCGTACTCCTGCTGAAACTTCGTCATGACGCGCGATGCCGCCTGACAGTGTGGGCAAGTAGTGAGGATAAACTCCAAAGCAACCACCTTGCCGCGATACTGGCTCAGCAGTTTATCGCCCTGGCCGGGAAGTGTAAAAGCCAGCTCCGGCGCCTTGCGAACCGCATTGGTGTCAGCAATCAGATAGGCCGAGACAAGGCCAAGCGCAACCAAAGAACTTAGAAGTTTCGACACGCGTGCTCCAAGTATCCAGTTTACTAGCGTGCCGGAAGGGTCCCGCTTACGGCTTACGTATGTTCACTTTCTGATGATCCAGACTTCCGATACCTGACAACCACGTCCATTGCCGCCCAGACCTGGTTCTCGGGTCCAGGCGAGCGATACGTTCCCTGTTTTTGTCGCTTCCGCAGGCAAATCGAACTCCAGCGGTCGCGGCGGCCAGGGCCGCTCGATCAGCGGATGAACCTCATATCTTTGATTCGCGTCTAAGCGGATCCTGACGTGGCGCGAATCACCGCCATAGACAACCCGAATACGGTACTGTGCGTTGGGGTCGAGGTCGCTGTATTGCATCTTGAGAGGTGCATCGTAGAGCGATTCGGCCCAGTGCTTCCATGCTGCGGGAGCGGTGTCACCGAGGCGGTCCGGATAATCGAAACCGGTCAGAGCGGAATTGCGATATTCAGGATCTTCGTTGTAGGGAGTGCCTCGGACAAGATGAGGCCGGTTGCTCGCATTTCCCAACTCGTCGTAGAAGCCACCGGGACCGGGGTCCGTCCGCCTCAGGAGAGTCCTGACCGCAACCACCTGTTCGCCAGCCGAAGGCAGCTTTCCGATCCCAGCAACCGCCCGGCGCAGCCAGGCGATGTCCGTGACCGGAGTTTCGAGTGTCTCCAGATTTGCAGCACGATTGACAGCTTCGCCCTGGTAGCGATCTACCGCCAGCTGCATGTGAACACTTTGAAAGAGTGCCTCACCTAGCTCTCTTACTCGCGCGCGTAACGGAGTGCCCGGGGGATTCACCATGGCGGCATCCAGAACGCGTTGAGCCTCATCGAGGACAAGTTTTGGATCCAAACCGTTCGGTGGAGTAGCGCTTGGCCCGTCGTCGATATCGAGAGGTCCGGGCGTCCAGCCGATTTCATTCATCCGCTGCAAAACCCCCCGCGCGCGAGCCACCGCTTCGTTTTCCGAGAGAAGCCGGCTGCGTAACCAGGCATCGTAATAAGCGCGATAGAGCACTTGTTGAAAGCGCCAGTTTTCGAGCAACGCCGGCGAGGCGCTCCGCTCGATATCCATAACGCGCGCCAGTGTGATGTCTATCCCGTCGTTAGTCGCCAGTCGTCCGCGCCAGTTCTGCTCCAGGTGCGCAAGCTCTTCTGCGATCCCTTCAGCATGAGGCTCTCCAAAAAAGTATCGGCTGAAGTTTCTCAGGGCGTCCATCACGTGCATTGTGGGGTCCCATCCAAGCGAACTCCAGACGAATTTATTCACATCGTCGTTGCACCCCTCCGAGTAAGTCAGAAAGCCGATTGTGTCTGGCAGGGAGCGGCGCAGAATGTTCGATTCATCGACAGGACGAGGATTGATGCATTCCCGACCTTCAGTGAGCGCGAAGGCGAGGTCCCAATCCGGTACCGGAAATTGGCAGGACAGGGTGTGAGTGATGTCCGGATAAAACCGGACTGGAAATTGGCTTGGCAGCTTGCGCCGGAATTCAGAAAGGCTTAGCCGCAACTGCGGCCCGAAGACAACGCCGTCTAGCCAGGCGGCCGCTTCGCTCTGAGCAACCAGGCGGAAGAACTCAGACATCCACGCCACGTTGAAACCTTGCGGAGACATCCACATCTGCGCCTTGGGATGAAAGCGCCGCAGGTTTGCCTTCTGCTTCTCCAAAAACGCGAACATCGCTGTCGGCTCGGTGTCACCCGGATCTCCGCCCGGCACAAAAACTGCATCAATACGCGGCACAATCTCGAAGACGCGTGCCCCGTCTTTCAGAGCTGATTCGATACTCGCCGGATCGGCATGGTTAAGATCCATCGCGGGAAACCAGACCCAGACGTCGAGATCATAGGAATCGCAGATACGCGACATCTCGATCATCATTTGCTCGGGCGCAAGCGGGAAATGAGGACTGTCGGCTGCATCGTCGGTGCGCGGCGGCAACAGCTCAATCGAGTTCGTGCCGAACATGGTCAGATCGCGAATGTATTGCTCCCACATGGGAACGTTCCAGGCATCGTAAGCATTTGTTTTTGGACGGTATCCAAGCTGATGACCCCGCAAAGCGACTTTCGGAGTGCTGATAACATCTGCGCGGCGAGAGTCGATGCGAGCGATTTGGCGGCTGAAGGCTGCGGAGCAGAGGAAGCGTCCGACGCAAAAGAACAGCCCCTTCTCATCCGAGCCAAGCAACGCGATCCATTGACCGCTAGCATCCTTGCCGGTCCGAATGACGAAGCTTTCGCCAGGTAACTTCAGGAGTTCGTGCAGGGTGGACGCCAAGCGCGGCGTCACCCTGTGAGCCGAAGCACGTGTTCCGAGATAAATAACGACTGCCGATTTCTCCCTACCCGTTGATCGCTTCAGAGTAATTTGTGAGCGCTTCGCGATTTCCTCGATGAGAACTTGTGCGGCCTTCTGCTCGCGAGCTGAAGCCGAATCCGGCAAGACAACCACCGCATCGCTT
This sequence comes from Terriglobia bacterium, assembly GCA_963841675.1. Taxonomy (GTDB): domain Bacteria; phylum Acidobacteriota; class Terriglobia; order Bryobacterales; family Bryobacteraceae; genus Bog-105. The sequence continues at coordinate 113,054 of CAWJEH010000001.1, read as the reverse complement.
AGATCGATATCAGCCGGTTCGGCGTTCCCGCTACGCAGCCACCTCGGTGGCACGAGCACCGCGCCTGCACCTGCCAGGAAGCTTCTGCGTTTCATCTCACCGAGGCCGGGAGAGCCGTTTAGACCAGCTGGTATCTAGATGTTGCCGCGTTGCATCTCTCCAGCCATATAGTCCGTGGCCCGCCAGGCGAGCGCAAGAATCGTCAGCGTTGGATTCTTTTCTGAGGCGGTCGTGAAGGCCGAGCCATCCACCACAAACACGTTCTTGACATCATGCATTTGGCAAAAACCGTTCAGTGCCGACCGCTTTGGATCCGTCCCCATGCGGCACGTCCCGTGCTCATGGATTGCGCTGCCGTTTGGTTCCAGGTGGCCTCGCTCGAAAGGCAAGATCTCCGCCTTCGCCGCATGCAGAATCTCAAGCGCGGTGTTGTACATGTCGTTCGCCATCAGACGTTCGTTCTCACCCGTGTGATAAGCGATGCGCGCCACGGGCACGCCGTACATGTCGAGCGGCGAACCCTGCGTTGTTACCCGGTTATCCGGTTTTGGTAAAGTCTCACCAAAAGGATGCAGCGCCAGCACCGCGGGATAACGTTCTTTCACTGCCTTTTTGAACTCCAGGCCGAAGCCGGGAATGCGCTTGGCATAATTTAAATCGGTTTGCGCTCCCGAATACCAGAATTGGCAGCCGAAACCCCTCAGGTAGTCTCGTTTCCGTCCATCGCGGTGATTGAATCTCGGCATATACATATGAGCGCCGCCAATTCCGTCGTCGTTATAGACTTTGCCGCCCATCAATTCCGGTGCAAAACCACGCATCGTGAAGAGAATCTGCTCGGAAAGATAGCGTCCTATCACATCGGACGAGTTGCCGATTCCGTTTGGATATCGAGGCGAGGTCGAATTCAGCAGGATGCGCGTGGAATCAATGCATGAGGCCGCGACCACAACTCGCTTGCCCGCAATTCGCCGCTCTTCCTTGCTGTGGCGATCGAAATACTGCACGCCGTTCGCCAGCCCCGCATCATCCACCAGCACCCGCGCCGCCACCGCGTTGTTGATGATACTGAGCTTGCCGGTTTTAAGCGACGGTTCGATGAGATAGTCCGATGAATTGAAGAACGCGCCAACATCGCAGCCGTTGCCGCACGCACCGCAGTAGTGACACTTGGTGTGGCCGTTGTAGTCGCGCGTCAAAACCGCGCGCCGTATCGGGACAATCCCGATTCCCAGGCTGGTGGCCGCCTTCTTCATGATGTGCTCGCCGCACCTTAGAGGCGGCGGAGGAAGAAAGTAGCGGCTGCCTGGTAACGAGTCTTGATCGTCGTCTCCGCCGCAAACACCAATCAGTTGATCCACGCGATCGTAATATGGCGCGATGTCTTTATACCGGATAGGCCACGGAATCTCCCACCCGTCTCGCTCTGGACCTGCAAAATCAAGGTCCGCATAGCGTAAACTCACACGGCCCCAGATATTCGTCTTGCCTCCCCGGCCCCATACCCGCGTCAGCGAAAAATTCTGTCCCAGGGGCGTCACGTAGGGCTGCTCCGACGTGTCCAGTTCGATTTGCGGCGGCTTTTGCCCGGCGTCGATGCGCTGCTGCCATTCCCACGGCTTTACATGCGTCCAGAATTCGCTACGGCTAAACTTTCGACCCGCGTCCAGCATCGTCACGTTCACGCCCTGCCGCGTCAGATTCCACGCTGCCATCCCGCCGGCGGCACCGCTACCGATCACGATGACGTCCTGAACACGTGGACTTTCCTGAATTTGCATGACTAGCTCTGATGCTCCGGATGATCGCAGCCCGGAAAGCTTGTGAGATAGGTGTTGCCGTGCCAACCCAATTCCGTTTTGAGCCCGGCTTCCGTCTTGTAATAGGCATCCACCGTCATGTCCTTCGCCAGAGCGAAGAATTTTCCGAGCGGCAGATCCGGCTCCAGACTGAGCGGCGTGAGCAGCGCAATCTGTTGCTCGTCAGTAAGCGATACAAACTCCTGGTTATAGCTCGCCCTCGCGAGCGCGTTGAGATCGGCCAGCCCTGCCCTGTAGGTTCCCCCAAGCATCGGCTCCGCGACGATCGCCTTATCGATCAGCAAAGCGACGCCCGCATCCTTTGCCCCTGGCGTATCTGAGCGCGGAATAATCCGTTCGCTCAGCGCCTCCACAACGCGGAGTTCTTCCGGCTGAAAAAACGTAGGTTGCGACGGAACCGGCACTTTCAGCGCTGGTCCGGTATGTACGTGCCCCGGTTGATCTCCCAGTTCCCTCGTTTCCTGAGCGGAACCGACTTTGGGAAGGGCCGCAGACGCGGCCACAAAGATTTTCAGAGCGTCCCTGCGTGTACTCATAGGCAAGTTTCAGCCAGTATATACTCGCGAATCGCCTCTTTGCTCAGCTCAACCGGACAAATGCTTCTGCAGCAGCGCGAAGATAGGACCGTGTTTCATCTTCTCTGCCCAGGCCTTTGGCGTCGCCCAGGTTTCGGCATCCGGTTCTTCAACGGAGGCGCCACGCGCGATCAACAGTTTGACCAACTCTTCCCTTCCCCACCGGCACGCCCAGCCCAGCGGCGTCGACTTGAGCAGATCATCCCGCATATCGAGCCTCGCTCCGTAGTCGATCAGCAAGGCGGCAAACCGCGCACGGTCCGTATCGCTCAGGCCGCTGTGCCGCGCAGCCGCATAATGCAGCGCGGTCTGACCGAAACGCGCTACGTTCGGCTCGACACCATGTCGAAGCAGCGCCCTCATGGAATCGAAGTACCCCTCGCGCGCGGGATCGCCCTCCGCCCCACGAATCGGCTGGATCATCACCCAATGCCATCGATGGTCATTGAGTGCCCACGGAAGCTTTGCAAGGGCCAGTTCCACAATGGGTGCGCAGCCGTTATCGGCAGCAGACCAGGCTAGTTCCTGGGCAAGTTCCTCGCTCCCATCGGTCTCCAGGAGTCGCTTCGCCTCCGCAACGTCATGTGCCTCCGATACCATGTAGGGCTGCGGTTTCGCGCCACGTTCGAGCAGCAGGCGTTTGACTGAATCATCTTCGTGTCCCCACGCATTGCGAAGGGGCCAGCCTGAGGCATATACATTCGCATTCGGATCCGCTCCACGATCGAGCAGTAGCCTCGTAATCTCGAGCTCTCCGGCCAGCGCCGCATACCACAGCGGATGTCCCCAGCTCAACGTCGGTTCTTCCAGTTCCTCAAGCAGAACGCGTTCATCTACGTCGGCACCCAAATCGAGCAGCAGTCTTGCCATCTCAAGTTGCCCGTGCTTCACGGCCAGTGAAAGCAAGCCGCCGCCGCGATCGACGTGTCGCAATGCAGCGGATCGGCACCGGCCAGTTCACGCACTCGCGCCTGGTCGCCTATGGCCACCGCGCCTCGAATTGTTAGCGGCGAACCGGCTTCGAGCAGCAATTTTGAAATCCGCGGAAAGTGCTTGGCTCCATCGTTCCGCGGATCGGCGGCAAGCGCCGCTCGGTCGAGAGCCGTCAACCCACGCACATCTTCTTTTCTTACCGGAGCTCGCCGCCTCAAGAGCCACTCGACTATTCGCTCGTTACTTTCTTCGGCGGCGACATGGAGTGGGGTTCCACCGCTCCGGTCGCACGCCTGGATCAGTGATTTGTCGGCTTCGAACAGATGAATAGCGGTGGCATCGTCGCCACGTGCAATCGCTGAGTTGATTTGTTCCTGAACCGGCGAGATCGTCGCGTTCGGACAGCTCATCTCCTCGCGCCGCAGCCGCTCCTCTTCCTCGATCGCCGCCACGATCTCCGTGTATTCTCGGTCTCTCGCGATAACCAGGGCAGAAGTCGCATCGCGGTGAGGAAAGATGCCCTTGCGCGCATCTGCACCAGCCTCCATCAGCAATCGGACCATCGCTGCATCGCGCCGCAACACTGCGTAATGCAGCGCGCGATGCTCATCGTTCGCGCTCATGTCCATATTCGCCAGTTCAGGACGCGCGTGCAGCAGCTTTCGGGCCACAGACATATCGGCGACCTTCACCGCCTCTACCAGTTTCGCTACGTTCACTCCGTCAACGAAAGCTTTGAGCTTCGGCCAGCTCTGGTAACCATAAGCTCTCGCCAGCACTCGTTGGGCATCGTGCAGCGCGAACTGCGACGGTTCTGGTACGCGCTCATACTGCTGCACTTCCGCAACAGCTCCGGGCGCCCCAGTGAGATACTCCTCGAGCAGATCTTTGGCTTGTTTGCGCAGCTGCTCCAGGCTGGGTTGTGCAGGTAGCCTGCGCGACGGATACTTTTCTGAATTACGACCGGACATGACGATCTCCTTTGAGTCATTGCCCGGCGTCCGCGTAACGGGCGAAAGAAGATTCGTCCTTACTTACATCAACCACACCTGCAGCCGCTAGGCTCAGCCTTTCCCGCGGACACGGGGGCGTCCGGCACGCCAAGCCTTACTATAACCTCACCCACTGAGTTCTGCTGATATACCTAACTGAGATGAAGCGTCGCGATTGGATGAAGCAGGGCCTCTTTCTGCCTGTGCTCCGTCTGGAAGCTCAAAAGACCCTCAAAGCCGGTGCCCGTGAACCCAAAGCGAACTCGAAACCGACGAACGGCGATCCCGAATGGAGCAACTCTCAGCTCCGCGTGCGAGTTGAAGGCTCCCCGCACTCTCTCTGGACACTGAGTTCCGGTTCGCGGAATATCCCGATCGCGCCGCCGTATTTTCCGGTCGACGGGAAGATACACCACGCCATCCTGCGCTCAACGAAGCCCGCTGGAGCTCCACGAGAGCTCGGCAATGGAATCTCCGAGCAGCGCTTCTCCGGAACTTTCGTCGATGATCCTGCGCTCGGGCTCGAACTCGTCTTCCGTTTGGCTCGCGACAGTCCAGTCGTGCGCTTTCGTTATGTCCTGCATGCCGCGCCGGACGCCAAGTTGACCGGTGACGGAGCGCAACTGCAGTACCTGGCGCTTTCGCTGGCCGGAATGCAACAGTGCGTCGAAATCCAGCTTTCGACGTTCAACGACATGCTGCACAGCTACACCCTCGCCGAGCTTCCCATCACGCCCCGAGCTTTCGAAGACTCGATCGAACTCGTCGGGCCAATTCTCGCCGCCTCGGATGAACACAATCGCTCACTTCTGATTGCTTACGAGCACGGCGCCCAGGTTCCCGATTGCTTCCTGCACTTCAAGCTCGACGCACGACACCAGGCAACTCTTCAGGCGCTCAAAGCCAATTACATTCCAGGCCAGCCGGCCGACGGCTACTCGACGGTCTGGATGCAAGCAGCCGCCATTGACGAAGGAATTGATGAGCTCGCCAGGCAATATCGAGGCTTCATTCTTCGTGGCCTTAGTACGAGCGGTGACACCCGCCGCCCTTACATCTTTTACAACACCTGGAACTTTCAGGAGCGCAATAAGTGGTTCAACGGCAAACCATATCTCCAGTCGATGAATCCCGAACGCATCCTGACCGAGATCGAGGTCGCGCATCGCATGGGGATCGATGTCTTCGTCATGGATACCGGGTGGTATCAAAAGACCGGCGATTGGGAAGTAAGTCGCAGGCGTTTCCCCAACGGTCTGAACGATATTCACAGCCGCCTCTCCGGTTACGGCATGAAGCTTGGCTTGTGGTTTGACCCCACCGCCGCGGCAAAATCATCGAAGATGCTGGGTGCAAATCGGCAGTGCATCCGAACCCGTGACGGAAAAGAGGGCGAACCCCATCCGATTTGGGAAACGGAAGAGAGTTTTCCGATGTGTCTCGTCAGCCCCTACAGCGACGCCTTCGCCGATACTCTCATCCGTGTCGCCAAAGAGACCGGCGCGCGCTACTTCAAATGGGATGCCATCGGCCAGTATGGCTGCGATTCACCTCATCACTGGCATGGCAGCGCGGCCAACACTCAGGAAGAACGATGGAACTCGTATGCCTTCCAGTTGCCTCAACAGATGGCCCGCGTAGCAGAGAAGGTCGCCGCCGCCGTTCCCGATATCATCATCGACTTCGATATCACTGAAGCCGGTCGCGCAGTCGGTCTCAGTTTTCTATCCGCAGGCAAATACTTCCTCATCAACAACGGCCCGTATCTGTTCAACTACGATCTCCCACTCGATCGCGAACATCAGAATTGGAATCTTTTCTTCTATCCCGGACCGGCTCGAACCTGGATCTGCCGCTCGCCGCTAATCTACGATAAATGGATTCCGTCCATCCTCTTCCTCACTCATTATTTCCCGGATGATCCCGCAACCTCGCAATTAGTGAACGTGGGCAGCCTCATTCTCGGACAAAACGGAATTTGGGGCGATCTGCCCGCTGTCTCACCCGATGGGGTCGAACGCATCGGAGGCATCCTTGCACGCTACAAGAAAGTGCGGGACGATATTACCGCGAGTCCCGCTCTCGTGACCGGCGCGGTCGGCACTTCTCCTGAGATCCACGAAAAAATATCGCCTCAGACCGGAAAGGGAGCTGTGGTTCTATTCACCACTGCCTCGGGCAAATTCAAATACGTCACACAACATCGGCCGCACAAGAATGCCTGGTGCGCAGGCGGCGTCAAGGTCCGCTATGACCCAAAAGGGCGTGCCATCATTGAAGCGGACTTTGCCTCTCCTGGGACTGGAATCGTCCTCTTCGGAACTGATGAAGGCTCCTCAATCGCATGAACAGACGCAACTGGCTAAAACGAACTGCCCTAGCTCTCTCGGCGGCGGCTGAAGGCCCCGAACTGAGCGGTGAGTCTCCCCCCTCACCCATTTCATCCGAGACGGCCTCTCCAGAACTTGCCCAAGGCACTGTCGACAAGGATCTCGTGTATCAACTGCTGGGATTCAACACCATGACCGGTGAGGATCCACTCCGCATGTGGGCGCGCTTGAAGAATACACAAACTTGGCTGGCCGGCCCCTTGTCCCCCGACTGCTGGTGCGGGCAAACATTCATCGCGGATCACGCGGATATTTTCGCTTTCCGGTTCTTGTCTATCCCCGCCCCTTGGATGAACAACGCTCCGGCGGGCAATCGTGCAGAGTATTGCGCAAAGAGCATGGCCGGCTGGCTGTCGAAATGGCCTTCTTGGTGGCGCACCGTGGGCCCGAAAGCTCCGAATGACTCGTATGCGCGCTTGATTTGGCAGATGCCGGACGGCGGCCCTGAAGTCACTTACGAATGGGCTCGCACAGGCGAGAACGAAATCGTGGGGCGAATCGTGAACTCCGATCCCTCGGACATGGCTCTCGAAGCGTACGTGCCCTGGGATAGCTGCCCTCCCAAATTTTCAGTTCTCTACTCCACCTCTCCCGATAAAACATCTTTGCGCGGGCGTTCTTGGATACCCGGCACGCGCGACGGCATGCGCTGGGTAGCCGCTCTAAGCAGCCCGATCGAAGAAGTCGCCGGTACCGGCGCCACGCGCTGGCATGGCTATCTCCGACAGGTGAAGACACTCCATTTCTGTGCCAAACAGGGTCAGATCTATAGTTCCCTGGAAGCGGCTACCAAAAGCAAGGTCAATGCTGCGTCGATTGACAGCCTGCTTACGCAAAATCGCACACGCTACGAGGCGGCCCGGCCACGCGGCGCGGGCTGGCTGGCAGATGTGCCTCCCGCTGTCAATGATCAACTTCAATGGAGCCAGGTCTACACGCCCGAAAGACGTCGCGCTTACATCACCGTCAGCCGTGCGTGGGCTCGCAGCAATAACTCCGCTCCCGACTTCCTCTGGGACAGTTTCCTCAGCGCCTTGCTCGTCTGCCAGGAGGATCGCCGCAAATCCTTCGATCTCATCCGCGACATCACCAGCTGGCAAACCGATGCCGGAATGTTCTGCCAATACGGTCAGTGGCCAACCCATCCTGAACTCGAAATCTTTCCCGTAGCTTGGGGCCACACGCAATATCCGGTCGGCGCTCTCGCTGTCTCCAAGATTTATTGCCGCCGTCCCGACAAAGAATTCCTCGCAGAGATTTATCCCCGTCTGCTGAAAAGCCATCGCTGGTGGTTTGCCGACCGGGGCGACGGACAGCCTTGGCGCGACGGCAACAAAGACGGCCTTCTCGAACTCGGCTCCAATTACCCGGAAGAAATTCCCTACGAAGATCGCCAGCAGGTCGCCTACTTCGAGTCGCATGACGATAGCCCCGAATGGTGGCACGTCGCCCCTTACAACCAAAGGACTAACACCTGTGAACTCGCTACGGTCGAGCGCAACTGCCTCTACACGATGGATGCCTGGGTGCTCGCCTGGATGGCGCGAGAGCTGGGCCGATCGGCCGAAGCCGTGCAACTTGAGCGCGAGCATTCCGCAATGGCCGCGCGTATCAATTCCCTTCTCTGGAACCCGGCGGGCGGCTGCTACTTCAATCGCCGTTGGAGTCAGAAAGACGGCTCCTGGTTCAACCCGCAGATGGCGCCCGATATTTTCTTCTCTCTCCTCGGCAAAGTGGCGCCGCCGGAACGCGCCGAGATCCTCCGAAAGATCTTCTACGATCCGCACAAGTTCGCTGGCGAATGGATCCTTCCGACCATCAGCCGTGACGATCCCATGTATCCGCGCCAGCATTATTGGCGTGGCAAGGTTTGGGGTCCCATCAACTGGCTCGTCTATCAAGGCTTCAAAATCTACGAATGGGATCACGAAGCGAATCTGCTCGCCGCTTCCAGCGCGAAGATGTTCCTGAAGCCTTGGCGCGAGAAAGGCGAGTGCCATGAGAACTTCTTGTCGACCACGGGCGAGGGCTCGAGCGATCCCCACTACACCTGGGGAGCGCTGATGGTTCTGATTGCGATCGAGGAATATATCGACGCGAATCCCTGGCACGGTTTGCGATTCGGAACGTTGGAGCCGGTCGAAGAAGGGTCGATCAAACAATATCCCGTCCAGAACAGCCTCTACGATGTCACGGTCAGCGATCGAGGGCTCGAAGTTCTGCGTGACGGCAAGATGCTGTTTGCGACTGACACACCTGTCGAGATCCGCCGCCTCCAAGTTCGCGCCGGCGCCGTGACGGCCGAAGTGCGATCAAAGCGCTCAGGCAGTATCCATGTAGGCAGCCAGCCGGCACGGCCCTTCTCGGAAGGGCTCACGAAGATCTCCGGGCGAGTTTAGTGACCTACTCCGCGCCGCATCCGAACGAATACAGGGTTGCAACGAGCTTATCCCTTCAGGAATCACGGAATTTTTTTACGCCGCCACGCTGCTGTACGACAATGTATGCAATTAATCACATCGTATGACAGAGACACTCTCGATTCGACTGAATGCGGAAACGAAGCGGCGTTTGGACGCCCTCTCGAAACGCTCCAAACGGTCGAAGTCCTTTCTCGCCGCGGAGGCCATCACGGCATACGTCCAGTCCGAGGAGTGGCAGCTAAGTGAGATCCAGGATGCCATGAAGGAATTGGACAAAGGACACGCGGTCAGTCATGAAAAGGTATCTAAATGGCTAAAATCCTGGGGCAAGACAGCTGAGACCAAAGCTCCCGGATGACGATCGTCTGGTCTCGGAAGGCAGTACGCCACCTGCGTGCTCTGCGGCACTTCATTGCAAAGATTCCGAACAGAATGCAACACTCGTCGCCGGCCGAATTCTGAACGCGATTGATCTACTTGGTACTCAACCAGAAATGGGGCGACCAGGTCGGATTGTTGGGACTCGTGAACTTGTCGTGACTGATACTCCATACCTCATTCCCTATAGAGTTCGGCGCGCTCAGCTGGAGATTTTGGCGATCTTCCATGGCCGCCAGCGGTGGCCGGGAAGACTCGAATAGGCAACAACGCTCAATAACACTTCACGGTCAAACCGCCGTCCACAACCATCGCGCTTCCCGTAACGAACGCCGAGTTTTCCGACGCCAGAAACAAAGCAGCTTGAGCAATTTCCCTTGGTGTTGCCACCCGCCTCAGCGCATACTTAGAATCGATCTCCGCCTTCAGTCTGTCCGGTTCAGAAGATTTGCTCAGGTAATCCTGCAGCAATGGCGTCTCTACATCCCCGGGGCAGATGCAGTTGACTCTTACTCCAGCGGGACCATACGCCAGTGCGGCCGCTTTCGTCAAAGCAATCACGCCGCCCTTGGCCGCGCAATAAGCCGCAAGGTCCGGATCTCCGACCAAGCCCAGTACCGATGCCATATTAATGATCGATCCGCCACCGCCTTGAATCATCGCCGGAATCGCATACTTGCACCCAAGAAACACGCCCTTCAGATTCACGCTATGGATCTGGTCCCAAGCTTCCTCGCTCGTTTCCACAAGCTGCGCCATGATCTGAACCGCTGCGTTATTTACCAGAACATTCAATCGTCCGTATCTAGCCACCGTTTCCGCGATCAGTCCTTCTACATCACGACCGTTCGACACATCCGTTTTACGGAACCACGCGCGCTCGCCGCGTTGCTGAATGTCAGCCGCAATTTGTTTGCCAGCTTCTTCTGCTCGGTCGGCGATCACCACGGTCGCCCCTTGCTCGGCAAAAAGCTCGGCTGCCGCGCGGCCGATACCTGACCCCGCGCCCGTAACGATTGCCACCTTTCCCTCTAGCATCGTGGCCGGCTCACTCATTGCGCCCGCTCTCTACGAGCCCAAAGTCACAACCGCAACCGCCAATCCGGGTAAGGAGACCGTTTCATCCGTCACATGCAGCGTCTTGGCCGGCGACGACCGCGTCGTCTGATCGACCATTTCCTGCTCGCCGCCCGCCGCTCCCGGCACGCGCAGTTCGACCTGTTTATCGCGTTTGTTTACAAGGAGAATTTTTCGTTTGCCGCCGGAGGTGAGGAACGCCTGCGCATACACGCCTGGGTCCGCAATGTTTGCCTCCGCGACTTTATCCCCAGCCTCGAAGTCATCGTGCAGAAGCTTAACCACCCAATATCGCGCGTTTGGCTGACCACTATCCCAGTTAACCAGCGTGGTCGCTGCAAACTGCCCGGGATAATCGATCAGTTCAGCCGCTCCGATGATCTGAATACCGAGCTCCGCGAGATGACCATAGACGTACGCCCACATGCCTCCTGCAAGGCTCCAGTAAGAATCGGGAATTGGTTTCAGGTTCGGAGCTTTCGGATCCGGCAGCATTGATCCAAGTTCATCCACATACGTCCCGGTGTTCGGATAAGATTGCTTCCGAATCATCTCGATGTACCGGACAGCCGCGATGAACTTATCCGCTTGGTCGAATATGCTGTACTGCATGGTCGCCGGTGTCTCGCCCGGATCGGCCATGCTGTAGAAGTGATAAGAAATCATATCGATGGGAGTACCCGCTTTGTGGTTCTTGGGGTCCAGAAAGTACTCGAGGTATTCAGGCTTTCCCACCGGATCAGACAGCGCCAGCCCCATAAATTTCATCCGCGGCGACGACTGCTGGATCTCTTCAACGATCGTGTCGTAGAGCCGGGTGTAGTACTCCGGACTCATGTTGGGTTCGCCATCGATCTCGTTCAGCACCTCCCAATAGGCAATATTGTTGTAGCGGTGGTTCGAAGCGTGCCACCGCCCGTATTCATCGTGAAAACCGCCCTTGGTATACCAATCGGCTAGACGCGCCTGATACTCCGCAGCTTCTTTCATCGTCGGATCACGTAGTGGCGTGCCCGGCTGGTACTCCCAATCGATCGCTTCGGGAGATGTTGGGTAAGTGAGGGGCGTCTTTGTCTTGTACATCCAAGCCGGCAATGTGCCGAAGTCGAATACCACCGGATGTCCCTTTGTCGCTTCCATGAAATCTTCAGTGATCTCGTCCATCACTGAGAAATCCCAATGCGCCTTCCCGCCTTCGGGCGGCTCCAGCTCCGCCACTGAGATTTTAGGGTAAGGAAACCAGGGTTGCAGCCGGGCGTAGTCCGAATTGAGGTCGCGAAGCGCTTTGTAGAGTTTGTCGTGAATGGGTGAGCTGCGAAACAGCGGCGGTTCCGGGCAATCTTGTATCGATACATGCGTCTTCGAGTTCGCGATTATCTTGTTCCAGTCGATCGTTACGGTAGTTTGCTCATTTTGCGCACGCAACCCCGTGATGCTCATTACTGAAGCACTCGCCAAAACCCAAAGTTTGATCCGCATTCCGATTACTCCTCCCTGTGAAAACGTTTCGCTGCTTGCCGCAGACCGCGGCGTCAGCATCGCGCTATACGCCGCCCGCGATTTCGATCACCGTCACCGAATGCGCCGGAAATCGGTAGGAAACCTTGGGTCCACCGATGTTCACCGATTTCTCCCGTATGTTCACGTTCGCGGTACTCCCGAATGGATTCGCGGCAACCTTATCTTTACCGTTCACTTCAAAAACTCGCGACTGGCTCGCGCCTGATCGCCATCCGCTGATGTTCAGAGTCGTGTCCACGTCCGCATCTTCAGCCCGATTCACCACAGCCAGGTACATAGTTTTCCGGTCTCCGCTCAACGTGGCGATGGCGTCCAGCATCGGTAAATCAGGGTTGAAAGCTACCGGCGGGCTCTTCTCGGACGTGCTCAGCACCGTCTTCCCCGTATGGAGTCGATAGAGTAAACAGGTAAAGTATTCCGGTGTCAGCTTGATCGATGTTTGGCTTGCTTCGATGATGCCTTGCACATTAATCAGAGATTCGACTTCAGCAATCTGCACATGATTGGCGTGTCGCAGGAGCGAGTTATAGACGCTCCCTACATACAGCGCGTCCGCGAGCCTCAAGTCTTCATCGACCTTTTCTGTCAACCACCACGATTGAAATTCGGTGACGGCAACCTGCGGGCGATTGTCATTTGGGGCTTCAGCGATGCTGTCAAGCACCTCTTGCAGCTGATGCGTGAAGTCCGTCGGCTCCGCCACCACATGTCGGTAAAAGTGGTTCAGGTCCATGATCTTGGTGTCGAAATCATCGATACGATTTCCTTCGCCGGTATAAATGGAAACGCCCAGCAGCCCGATTTTCGGGACCAGCGAGACAAGGTCCCGATTCCACTGCAGAGGGCCAGGGCCGGCGCCAACAGCCATCACGTGAACCGATGGATCCTTTTGAAGCATCTGGTCGCGGAACTCTTCAAACCTCTTCGCGTATCGATGAACGTCGTTCTTCCCGATGTACTCTCCGGAACAGAGTTCCTGCACTTCGTTGCCGAAGGCCCAGAACTTGATTCCGTACGGTTCGGGATTACCGTTCTGTGCTCGCAGTTTGCCCATCTGTGTCTGCGCCGATCCGTTCGTGTATTCAAGCCATTGGGCCGCTTCCTCGACGGTGCCGGTCAGATAATTCGCCGTGATCTGCGGTTTAAAGCCGGTTGCCCTTGCAAAATCCATGAACTCATCGGTACCGAAGTCGTTGGGCTCCCATTCGTTCCACATCGATGACCAACGCTCCGGGCGCCGGTCCCGATCGCCTATCCCATCTTTCCAGTGATAAATGTCGGCAAAACATCCGCCCGGATAACGCAAGATTGGGACCTTGAGAGGCTTGACCGCCTCAACCACATCCGAACGCATGCCACGGTAGTTGTCAGCAGGCATCAAAGACGCCGAGTCGATCCAAAACGTCCCCGAGCCCTCAAACCCAATCTGGATTCGGCCGGACTCGGTGTCTTCGGGAGCCGTAAATTGCGCGGTGTACTTCGCCCACTCTTCGGAAAGGTTCGTAAAATCCTGGCGACTGTATCGCGTAGTTTTTTCGCTGCCGAAAGTTACCCAGCCGGCACCGTGGCCTCGCTGTTTGAGATAGACATAAAAGACGTATCGCCGGCCCTTAGTGAATTGAAGCCCTATTTGATACACGCTCGCGTGTTTTGAGCCAGGGCCTGATATATCGATCGCCTGCGAAGCCCCGCCACCGTAGTACTGGTCGGTGTCAATGCGATAACGTTCATATGCCCGCTGCCCGTTTACGAGCTCTACATAATCATTGGTAATGCGCTCTTCCGGCACCCACCCATCCGCGACACCGTCCCGATCGACATCTCCTTCCTCGAATTTCCGGTCGCGCAACATCTCCGCCCATAGCCCGCCAGTATGCAATCCGTGCTCATGGTGGGCGTTTTGCTCGCCGCCGCTGATAGCTCCGTGTTCGTGCTCGAGGTTTTGGCCGAACAGATCTTCAGAGGCAGTCGCGATGGTCTTACCCGCATCGACATCAATCGTCGCCGAGGCTGGCGTCGATTGGGCGAAGGCTGACCTTGAACTTGCGCTTGACACGCAGAACAACACAAATAGCAATCTGGCGTGCGGGCTCTGATATCTCATGACGAAAAAGGTCCTCTAAATTTAGGTCTGGCCTGCTGTGGTCAGACCATATCAAACCATGCGAATCTATGTCAAGCGTGAGTTTCTACGGCCCACTGAAAGGCGATCAAAACGTGTAATGCTGAACCCTTGATAATGGTTCCTGCTGTCAGTTGTGTTTATAAGACGCAAAGCAGTTCGGCGTTGAGCCCGAACTCGGCAGAAGACGGATCAAAACTCGTGAATCCAGGGGACGAAGTTCGCATGGGCTCTCCGTTCGGTAACATCGAAGTGCGCGGCGCGCGCGAAAACAACCTCAAAGACGTCACGCTCCAGATTCCCAAGCGCAAGCTCACGATCTTCACCGGCGTATCCGGCTCGGGGAAATCGTCGATCGTGTTCGACACGTTGGCGACGGAGGCCCAGCGCCAGCTCTACGAAAACTTCTCGCTGTTCATCCGCAACTTCCTGCCCAAGTACCCGCAGCCCGACGCGGACGCGATCGAAAACCTCACCCTGGCGGTGATCGTCGACCAGAAGCGGCTCGGCGGCGGATCACATTCCACCGTCGGCACGGTGACCGATATCCATGGCGTCCTTCGCCTGCTGTTCTCGCGCATAGGCGAACCGTCGGCGGGCGGAGCTATCGCCTATTCATTCAATGACCCGCGCGGCGCGTGCCCCGAGTGCGGCGGCCTCGGGAAAAAGGTTGGGGTGGTCTCCGAAGATTTCCTCGACATGAGCAAGTCGCTCAACGAAGGCGCCGTGCAGGTACCATTCTTCGGCGAATGGGAAGCACAGGCCTACAAGTTGAGCGGCTTCTTCGACAACGACAAGAAGCTCAGCAAATTCACAAAGGACGAAATGGAGCTGCTGCTGCACGGCAAGGATCGCAAGTTCAAGGCGAAGTTCGGCGAGCGCACCATCAATCTCACCTACTCCGGGATCATCGAACGTATCGAGCGCTCGTACATCCGCCGCGACATCAAGACGCTCAGCGAACGCACGCAGAAAGCGGTGATGCCGTACCTCAAACCGCGCGAATGTCCGTCGTGCAAAGGCGCCCGCCTCGGCCCGGCTGCGCTTGCGAGCAAGATCAACGGCCACAACATCGCGGATCTCTCGTCGCTCGAAGTCGGCGAGCTGCTGAAGGTGGTGCGCGCGATCAAAGAGCCCAAGGCCGGTCCGATCGTGCATGCGCTCCTCGAGCGGCTGCAGGCCATCGTCGATATCGGGCTCGAATACTTGAGCCTCAATCGAGAAACCGACACCCTGTCCGGCGGGGAATCGCAGCGCGTGCGGATGCTGAAGCACCTCGGCAGCAGCCTCGTGGATGTGATGTACATTTTTGACGAACCGAGCGTGGGCCTTCACCCGCGTGACGTGCATCGCCTCAACGAACTGCTCGGCAAGCTGCGCGATAAGGGCAACACCGTGGTCGTCGTCGAACATGACCCCGCCGTGATCAAAGCCGCCGATCACATCGTCGACGTTGGGCCGGGCGCGGGCAGCGGCGGCGGGACCATCGTCTTCGAAGGCACATACGAAAAGCTGCTCAAATCCGGCACGGTCACGGGACGCCATCTCATCCAGGCGCTGCCGATCAAGAAGGACGTGCGCAAACCCGCCGGCCAGCTGCGCATCAAGAACGCACGCGTGAACAACCTGAAAAACATCACCGTCGACATCCCGAAGGGCGTGCTCACCGCCGTCACAGGCGTCGCAGGCTCAGGGAAAAGCTCGCTCATCAATGAAGCGTTCCTCGTGCAGCATCCCGACACGATCGTGATCGATCAATCTGCCGTCGGAACGTCCACGCGCAGCAACCCTGCAACGTACACCGGCGCGATGGATGATCTGCGCAAGGCGTTCTCGTCAGCCAACAAGGTGGACCCGGGACTGTTCAGCTTCAACTCGAAAGGCGCGTGCGAAGCGTGCAACGGCTCGGGAGTAGTCTATACCGACCTCGCATTCCTGGATGCGTTCAAATCACCTTGCGAAGTGTGCCAGGGCCGCCGCTTCAAGGACGAAGTGCTCGCATACAAGCTCGACGGAAAATCGATCAGCGACGTACTCGCGATGACGGTGTCGCAGGCTCTAGAGCTGTTTCGGAAGCGCAAGGAGATCGTGCGCAAGCTGCAGGCGATGCACGACGTGGGGCTCGCATATCTCACGCTCGGCCAGCCGCTCAGCACGCTTTCCGGCGGGGAGTGCCAGCGCATCAAACTGGCCAGCGAGCTGCACAAGGACGGCAGCGTCTACGTGATGGATGAACCCACGACGGGATTGCACATGTCCGATATCGCGCACCTCCTGCAAATCATGGATCGCCTCGTCGATGACGGGAACACCTTGATCGTGATCGAGCACAACCTCGACGTCGTCCGCAGCTCGGATTGGATCATCGATTTAGGGCCGGAGGGGGGCAGCAAGGGCGGCGAGGTCATATTCGAGGGCACGCCGGCGGAACTGGTGAAAGAAAAGCGCTCGCTCACCGGGCAGTACCTCGCGAAATCAAGCTCGAAGCTCGATTGAGATTTTAGGATCTGCTTTTGACCGGCCCCGAAGAGGCGCGCTCGATCAGTTCGACCGGAACGATCGTCTGCGTCGAGTCCGCCGGGGTGCCCTGAATCCTGCGCCTGAGAGCCTCGGCCGCTAGTCGCCCGACGTTTTCCAGGTCAACCCGAACGGTAGTCAGAAGTGGTGAGGCGCTGACCCCGAGATCGTCGTACCCGACCACGCTTATCTGGTTCGGGACTGAGATGCCCGCTACTCCAGCGGCCTCGATAACGCCGCGAGCCACGTAGTCGTTCGTTGCGAGGATGGCCGTCGGCGGGTGTGCACGGCTGAGCACCTTCTGGGTAGCGTGAAAGCCCGCGAGTATGCCCGGCTCGAGGTCGATAGGATGCAGGAATTCGACACCGCGGGGATCGTAAACCAACCCGAGATCTTCCAGGGATCGCCAATATGCCTCGTACTTCTCTGAACCCGCAAAACCGATGAATCCGATTTTCTGGTGTCCCAGCCGGTGCAGATGTCCAACCGCTAACCTCGTTCCGCCCGCATAGTCGATGTTTACGGCTTCCATTTCGTCGGGTTTGGTGTGGATGAGCAGATCCACCAGAACGAGCGGCGTTCCGGACCCTCGAAGCCGCTCCAGCACGGATCGCCGGATGCCGCCTACCACGACGAATCCATCCGGCTTGGTCGAATCCTTCGCCGCCGTCACGTTGTTCTCGCTGTCTACACATTGAAAAAGCAGAGTGTCGCCGTTTTGGCGGCACGACTCTTCGACGCCGCGCAGGATTCGATCGTATCCGCTCTGAACGAAATTAAAGAGTTCGTCGCTGATCAGAAATGCGATCTGGTGCGACCGGGACGCTCCTGGTCCTGCCTTCACAAAAGTGCCTCTGCCTACGGTTCGAAACAGCACGCCGGAGCTGATCAGCTCCCCGATGGTCTCGCGCACGGAAGCCCGCGAAACAGAGAACCTCTGAGACAACTCTCGCTCCGATGGAAACCGCCCGCCGGCGGGAAATTCACCCGCAGCGATTCGTTGCAGGAGAATGTCTCGGAGCTGAATTCGAATGGGAACCGGGCTATCCTGCCGGATAGTTCCGTTTGACATGGTGCCTCATCAGACTTCGATAACTATAACGCGGTACTTGCGGCTTCACTCAATCGAGAGATCGAGTTTCGGAGGAGACCTGCGGAAGCCGCGGGTTGCAATTACGTGATACGCGAACCCGATCGCTATCCAGGACCAGCCAACACGCTTCGCCGGACCAGGAAGACTCGCCCAGATCACAAAACAGAATCCGAAGCCGAGCAGCGGGATCAACAAGTCGTTGGCGAGATCCCTCGATCCTCGAACACGATCAAAGAAAAATTTCTTGATAACGGCCAGGTTCACTCCCATGAACGCAAGGAACGCGCCGAAATTCAGGACTTCTGCAGCTTTTTCGAAATCAAAGACCATCGCCCCCGCCATGGCCAGTACTCCGATGAGCAGAACGTTATACGCTGGCTGCTGGCGAGTCGCATCCAGGTGCCCGAAGAAGGCCTTCGGCAGAACTCTTTCCCTTCCCATTCCGAAAAGCAGGCGCGCAGCTCCTGCCTGTCCGGTCATTGCACTGCCAAATTGCGCGATCACGATCACGGCCGCCATCGCTTCAAACAAACCGAGACCTCCTACGCGCCGCGTAACATCGAGAAAGGCAGTGTCGATGTTCGGAAAAAGGTTGTAGTTCGGCCAGACTAAGTGCGATAAGTACACCAGACCACCTCCTGCTATTCCGGTAAACAGGCAAACCACAACGGTTGCGATCGGCACTGTCCGGCGCGGATTCTCCACTTCTTCTGACAACGTTGTCACGGCATCGAAACCGATATAGGTCAAAGCCGCAAACGACGTCGCAGTTCGAAGTCGGGCGAAATCAAACGTCTTCGGGTTATAGAAAGGTTCCGTAGAAAATAGTCCTCCCCATCCCGCTAGGCTGAAAACATAACGGATTGCCAGAACGACGAAAACCGCCAGGACCGATACCATCACGGCTAGAAGAAGCCGGTTAGCTCGCGCCCCCGTGCGCACGCCCCGGAGATTTAGCACGGTTGAAATCCCGGCAAACACGAATGCCCAGATTGCGTAGGAAATGTCCGGCAACATTCTATGCATCGTCGCAGCGCAATAGATGACATTTGCCATAGGAATGATCAGGTAATCCAGAAAAGTCGCCCATCCGGCTAGAAAGCCCAAGTGCTCATTCAATCCCCGGCTCACATATGTGTAAGCGGAACCGGCATTGGGATACAGGCCGGCCATCCTCCCGTATCCTATGGCTGTGATGAGCATCGCGAACATGGCAACAAAAATTGACAGCGTCGCGTGTCCGCCCGAAAGTTTTTCTGCAATCCCGAAAGGTGGAAGGGGTGCAATCGGAGTAACGCATATGATGCCAAACAGAATCAGATCCCAAAGCGTCAAAGCGCGCCGCAGATGTGGATACGCGCCAACCCGCTGGGGCCGCCCTACGCTGTCTGCTTCGACGCTCATGGGTAGCTAATCACTCCGTTTACTTTTCACTTAGACCCTCGGTCTTGTTGGCGTACTTCCATTGACATGCCCCGCTATGCATGTTATGGTCAGACCACAATATACCAGCAAGGAGGAGACGTTGACTGAGTCCACAACGCGGTGGCGGAAGTCACAGGAACTACTCGAGCGCGCGCGCAAGGTATTGCCCGGTGGCGTGAGCAGCCCATTTCGCGCGAAAGCACCGATTCCCCTTTTCCTGGCCGATGCCCACGGCACCCGTCTCCTCGATGTAGACGGCAACGAGTACATCGATTACACACTGGCGTGGGGGCCGCTCATACTCGGCCACTGCCATCCCAAACTCGTCGAGACCATCCGGCGTCAGGCAGATCGCCCCCACATCTATGGTGCCCAACACCAGCTCGAGTTCGAGTTGGCCGAACTCATTCAGTCTGTTGTGCCCTGTGCACAACAACTGATGTTCACATCGAGCGGTAGCGAAGCCGTTCAGATCGTGCTTCGTTTAGCCAGGGCTCACACCGGCCGCCGTCTCATCGTCAAGTTCGAGGGCCATTATCACGGCTGGATGGATTCCGTCCTGTTGAGTTACAAACCTCAGGCTTGGCAGCTGTCCCCGGCAGAGGAGCGCAAAGGCATTTTAGGATCGGCCGGGCAGGTTGATAACGCTGTTGAAAACGTGATTATCCTCCCATGGAACGATACGCACGCCCTCAACCGCGCCTTCAAAGATCACGGGCCCGATATCGCGGCTGTTATCTCTGAGCCCATCCTCTGTAATGGAGGCTGCCTTCTGCCTGATTCCGGATATCTTCAACAGATTGCAGATGCAGCGAGGGATGCGGGATCGCTCCTGATTTTCGACGAGGTCATTACCGGCTTCCGCCACGCTTTAGGAGGCGCGCAAGCGTCGTACACCGTCACCCCGGATTTGGCGACCTTCGGCAAAGCTATCGCGGGAGGTCTACCGCTCAGTGCGATCGCCGGTCGCGCCGAAATTCTCGACCTTGTATCGGATGGGCGAGTTGCGTTCGGCGGTACATTCAACGGTAATCCTCTTTCGCTGGCGGCAGCGGCAACCACCATCGCTGAACTCTCACGAGATACCGGAGCGCCCCTCCGTCATGCGAACCGGATCGGAGAGGCCGTTATACGAGGAATTCGAGAAAGCGCGCAGCGCCGCGGAATACCCCTCCTGGTCACCGGCTTCGGCACCGCTTTCTCCCTTCACTTCACCACTCGTGGCACTCTTTCGAATTACCGCGAGACGCTGGACGACGATCGCGCCATCCTCCAGCATTTCTTATTTGAGGCCTTAAACGAGGGTGTGTGCATCCTCCCGGACGGCCGCCTGTACGTCTCGACGGTTCACTCGGAAGAGGATGCCGAGCGTACCATCTCCGCACTGGATCGCGCCCTCGCGCGTTTACATCCCGCAGCCTAGACTGAGCGCGCGTCAGCAAGCGGTCTAACCAACCCCTTCCGCAAAATCCACTTGACTTTCTGCGAGGGTCGACTATAGTGTATCTAAACTGTGGTCTGACCACGCTGGGCCACTACATAACTTCTCCTCGCTCCTAATTACGAGCGGGTAAGCCAAGAAGGTGGAGGATTCTGATCATGACACGGCTCCGATTCAACCCAATGGTCGCAGTAGCTGTTTTACTCCTGGGCCCTGCATTTGCGGCAGACGCCCAAGAGGCCGCGACAATCGTGGGTGTCGTCACGGATCCGTCGGGCAGCACCATTCCCGGTGCGCAGATTACGGTCGCAAATCCTCAAAAGGGCTTCACGCGAGCCTTAACAACTGATTCAGTGGGCGCCTATACGGCAGCAAAGGTTCCAATTGGCGAATACACAGTCGCCGCCGAGGCGCCCGGCTTTGAAAAGACGACCGATTCGGGTATCACCCTGACGGTAGGTCAAACCCAGCGAGTAGATATCCAGCTGAAAATCGGCTCGTCTTCGCAGGAGGTAAACGTATCCGGAGCGGTCACTCGGGTAGAAACTGAAACGAGCTCTATGTCGAGTGTCATCACCGGCAAGCAAGTCACTCAGCTCAACTTGAACGCAAGAAACTTCACGAATCTCGCAACACTCATCCCGGGTGCCGCGCCCGGAGGCTACAATCCAACGCAGGTTGGCGTCCTGGGCAGTTCCGGGATGTCATTCAACGGTTCCCAACCCCAGTACAACAGTTGGGAAATAGACGGTACGAACAATACCGACCAGGGCGCCGGCGGGAGCGCAAACATGACGTACCCGAATATCGATGCGATCGCCGAGTTCCGGATCTCGACCTCCATCTACGATGCCTCATATGGAAAAAATGCCGGGGCCAATATCGAAGTTGTTACCAAGTCCGGAACCAAGGACTTCCATGGAACCCTCTTTGAGTTCGTCCGCAATAACGATTTCGACGCCAACAACTGGTTTTTGAACCGTCAGATTTTGTCGCCCGGTCAGAGCGCTCAACAGGCGCCTCTGAAACGAAACGATTTCGGTTTCACCATCGGCGGTCCCGTATATATTCCCGGTCACTACAATTCGGACAAATCGAAAACCTTCTTTTTCTGGTCGGAAGAGTGGCGCAAAAATCGCGAGGGAACCGTGATCAATCAACAGGTTCCGACCACACTGATGCGCAAAGGTGATTTCAGCGAATGCGATCCGTCATCGTCGAACTACAACGTTGTGGTTGCATCGAACTGTGTTGTTCCTCTTAATCCGGCGACCGGAAGCAACTTTCCCGGAGATGTTGTCCCGATGAGCGCCGCGGGCACCGCGCTCCTGAATGCGCTGGTTCCACTGCCAAACAACGGCCCGATTGGCTACACCTCGGCTCAAAGCCTGCCGGCGAACTTTCGGGACGATATCATCCGAATCGACCAGAATATCGGCAGCAAGAATTCCCTGTATCTTCGCTACATCCAGGATTCGTACGATCAGACATTTGTTCCGACGCTTTGGTCTCCCGCCAGTTACGACACGGTGAATACGCTTTGGACGAGTCCTTCAAAGTCAGCCGTCGCCCACCTCACAAGCACTGTGTCGCCGACTTTCTTCAATGAGTTCATGATGGGTTTCTCAGGCGATATCAATACCGTCAACCAGACGGTTGGGTCATCTTCTCCGGCCCATTCCATTGATAAGCCTGCCTCATGGTCGGCTGAAAACCTCTTCCCATCGAATGCTGCAAACCCGCTTATCCCAGGGATATCGTTATGTGGCGGATTGCCATTCTGTACCAATCAATCCACCGGATTCAATTACTTCTATTGGGGGCCGATTCTCACTTGGAGAGACAACGTGGTCTGGACATAGGCTAACCATAACCTCAAATTTGGAATCTACATTCAGCACAGCCGGTTAGATCAGACTACTTACAACGGCAATGTGCCGGCGGAAGGTATCTATTCGTTCAATAACTCCTCTCCTGTCAGTACCGGAAATGCGCTTGCCGACATGTATCTCGGCCGGATAGCCAGCTACTCAGAGTTTGGCGGCGTCCTGAATGGTCAGCTGGTGGGAGGATACCCGGAGGGTCATTGGGTTCAGTGGGAATTCGAGCCGTACTTGCAGGACGACTGGCACGTTTCCAGGCGCCTTACACTGAACATCGGTGTCAGATATTATCTGCCGACCCCATATCACGACGTGTCCGCGCACTCACTGGATTCTCTATTTCTGCCCAACCTCTACAATCCGGCCGCCGAAGCGCAACTCGATGCGAATGGTAATCTCATCCCCGGAACCGGGCACACTTACCTGACCTATGGCAATGGCTTGGTTCCCTGCGGTACGGCCGGCGTCCACTCAGGTTGCCAGGAGCCGTTTCGCGGCGGCTTCGCTCCTCGTGTCGGCTTTGCCTGGGATCCTGCCGGGAACGGGAAAACATCGATCCGCGGCGGTTACGGGATCTCCTACGATGTCAGTAACGGTAACGAGGGAGCATCTGGTTTCTTTGGCAACCCGCCCGACGTTACAACTCCCTCGGTATACAACGTAGTCGGTTACAACACTGTTTCGACCGGAATCATCCCTCCAAGTGGAATGTCGACTGTCACATACCGGCCTAAGTACCCCAGTATCCAGCAATTCAGCTTCGACATACAGCATGAGTTCCCGGGGAACAATTTTCTCAGCGTAGCCTACGTAGGTAGCCTCGGCAGGCATCTGCTTCGTAATCGGAACATCGATCAGGTCGTACCCGGCAGCACGGTTCAAAATGTACCGGCTCTGGCAGGCACACCCGGCTGCGACGCATCGGGCAACTGCAATGTGCAGTATGTGCTTACGAACAATCTGGCGCCAGCTATTTACTTCGTGCCGTACCGTGGCTATACGGGTATCACGCTTCGCGAGTGGGCCGGTAATTCGAGCTATAACTCGCTCCAGGCAAATTATCGCCACACTGTCGGGCACGGTCTGACGTTGCAAGCGGCTTATACGTGGTCGCATAACATCGACGACTTGGGCCCGACCGGAATCAACGACTACGACATGGAACGCTGGCGGGCAACGTCCACTCTCAATCAATCCCAAATGCTCGTTCTTAACTACGTGTATGATCTGCCGTTCTTCCGTCAGTCGCAACACGCGCTTCTCAGGACTACTCTCGGCGGCTGGGAGCTAAGTGGGATCACCAGCTTCCTGAGTGGGCAACCAATCGACTTCAATTGCGGAATAGCGGGAATGAGCAGCGGAGTGGGAGGGAATGTTCGCTGTAACACGCTCGGCCCTGTAACTGTTCAGAAAGGTGTAACTGACGATCCGACGTTTGGGCCGACTCCGACCTGGTTCAATCCTGGCAATGTCGCGCAAATCACCGTACCCCAGCTCGCTGCGAATGGAGAGCCGGGCATGTTCGGCTATATGGGACGCAACGTATTGACGGGGCCCGGACGTAACAACTGGGATATTGCTCTGATGAAGAACATTGCAACGCCCTGGTTCGGGTCAGAGAAAGGCAACATCCAGTTTCGGCTCGAAACGTTCAACACGTTCAACCATCCCCAATGGAACGGAGTGAACGCAAGTTGTGGAAGTCAAACTCCGGCCGGACAGCCCTGTAACGGGAACACCTATAACCTCGGCAATGGAGAAGTGAACAGCGCTTGGCCGGCGAGGATCGTGCAGTTGGGGCTGAAATTCATCTTCTAAACAGCTTCTGATTCACTTCGGCTCTCCGCCGCCTTGTGGATCGGATATAGATTCCCCGCTGACTTTCCGGATCAGATCGTCGCGATAGGTTTTCTGAATCCTCGCCGCCAGCTGCAGCTCCTTCTCGGCTGCTCTCGGCTGGTCCAGTTTTGCCAGGATCTGGCCGTGGAGAAAATGAACGCTGGCGCTGTTGTAATCCAGGCTGGCTGCCTTCTCGATTTCGGATAGCGCCTCGATATATCTTCCTTCCTGTTTGTAAACCTTCGCGAGTCCATAATGGGATACCGCCAGCCTGGGGTCACGCGCAATTGCTTCACGGAAGTACTGCTCGCTCTCTTTCGCTTGACCCAACGACCAGCTGACGAGTCCGAGTTCGTTGTAGTTGAATGCCACATCCGGCTCGATTGCTACATCCGCCAGGAACGCTTCTCTCGCCATCGTTAGGTTCTGTTCCTTTCGATAAACCACGCCCATGTAGTAATGCAGAAATGGCAAGTTCGGGTCTTGCCGTGCCGCGGTCGCGAACTCGGAAAGCGCTTGATCATCCCGCTGCTCGGCCAGCAGTCCCTTCCCCAAAAGAAAGTGCAGCTCAGGCGAGCCCGCGCCGACTGCTAATAATCGGTCAAGTGCCTTCTTCTGAACGTTTTGATCTCCGCTCTTCTCCGCCGCAATGCCCATAACGTAGAGGAACTGCAGATTGCCGCTCTCCTGAGCCCAGAGCGGCTCGAGCGTTCTCATCGCTTTCCGATACTGCTCGGTGAAGAAATAGGCCATCCCCAGCAGATATCGAACCTGTATGGAGTCAGGCTGCTCGCGGAGTACCGATTCGAACGGCCCGATACTCGCTTCGAAGTCATTCGCTCGATAGTGCGCCAGTCCGATGTCCATACGGATTCCGGTTACGTTCGGCGCAAGCTTCTCGGCCTTTTGCAGCTCCGCGACAGCCAGGCTCCACTCTTTGCGGCGCATATAAACCACGCCGAGGTTGGCATGCGCCGCAGCGATCTGGGGATTGTAGGTCAGTACCAGCCGGAAGTCCTTCTCAGCCTCGCGCAAATCGTTATTTCGAAGCGCGGCCTCACCCTCATTGAAGATTCGTTTCAATTCGCCGGACGTAGAGGATCGACCGGAAACCGCAGCCAGCATCCCCAGCCAGAGGAAAACGAATCGCGCCACCGAACTACTCGATGCGGGTTATCACCACCGCGGTAGAATCGAAGTCCCCTTCGAGACGAACGTGTACACCCTCGCCCATCAGGTAGGCGCCGCTCAGCTCCCGCGTGCCATCCAGCAACTTCCCATCCGCTGGTTCAAGTCGGTAAGTCGCCCTGGCATCCAGTCCGCGCAAGTAGATGATCGGGGGCGGCGTGCTGTATTCCTGCGAATGCCGGAATGCAAACAGCACAGCTTGTTTACCGCCCTTTGCCACATACTCGTTCGCGGTCGTATCGCTCATGCGTGGAGAAAGCAGCCGGTACAAGTCTCCGAACTGTACGGTCTGCCGGATACTCTTATCCAGAGTCACCATCTTCTTTGCGAGCGTCTCATCGCGCTCAGACCACTTATTCAGATTGGCTCCAATGCCCAGCGCCCCTTGCATCGCCACTAAAAACCTGTATTCGAGCGAGGTGGTCCGATGATTCGTATTCGGCACGTCTGTTACCCACGCTGACATGTATTTCGCCGTATAAGCCTGCGAAAATCCTTCGTGTATTCGCAGCCTGTCGAATGCCTCGGTATTGTCGGAGGTCCAGAAAACATCCGTGTACTTCATGGCGCCCAGGTCTACGCGCCCGCCACCGCCTGAGCACGACTCAATCTCGAGGTTCGGGTGCTTCGCCCTAAGCCGCGCCATGATGTCGTAGTAGTTCCAGACATATTTGACCCAAAGCTCCTTCTGTTCGTCTGGAGCTACCTCCGGCCAACCCGGTTCCGAAAAAGTTCGGTTCATATCCCACTTGAAGTAGCGGATGTTGTACTCGGTCGCCAGCTTATCGAGAGCATTGAAGATGTATTCCTTCACGTCATCCCGCGCCATATTGAGCACAAGCTGATGCCGCAGCTCGCTCCGCGGCCGGCCGGGGAAATTCATCACCCAATCCGGATGCGCGCGATACAAATCGCTGTCCGGATTGACCATCTCCGGTTCCACCCACAATCCGAACTCCATACCCAGGCCGTTTACATAAGAAATCAGCGGCTTTAATCCGTTCGGAAACTTCTGCGAATTCACAACCCAATCTCCCAGTCCGGCACGATCATTGTTGCGCTTCCCGAACCAGCCGTCATCAATTACAAAAAGCTCAACACCGAGCTTCGCTGCCTTCTCGGCCAGGGTTTTTTGCCCTGCCTCGTTCACATTGAATTCCGTTGCTTCCCACGAATTGTAGAGCACCGGTCGAGGGCGGGCCTTCTCGCCATGCGGCTCTATGTCCGCCCGTTCCAGATCATGAAGCAATCGCGAAGCCTCGCCGAATCCATGCTCGGAAAGGCCGCCATAGAAAGCCGGCGTTTCGAGCGACTCGCCCGGCTTGAGCTTGTAGGCAAAATCGAAGGTGTTAAATCCTCCCGTTACGCGCACCTGCTGATACGGCGTCTGCTCGACGGTGATACGCCAGTTGCCGCTCCACGCCAGGGCTCCAAACCACACTCGCCCCGCGGTCTCGTTTGCATCGCCCGCATCGATCGCGAACCAGGGATTCAAATTGTGGCCCGTGTGCCCGAGACGGCTCTCCAGCACCTTCATGCCCTCTTGAATCGGCTCCCGATTGAGCTGAGTCTCAGCTGCCCAGCGTCCGCTCAGATAGGAAAGCCGGTAGCCCACTCCGAGCAGCATGTACCAGGTCGCCGATTGCGCGCTTTCGACCGTCAGCGCCTGATGGGTGCCATTCCGTATCGTTGTGAAACGACTGATAATTCCGGTGTCCGAATACACGTGATAGTGCAGGGATACCTGGATGTCGTCTCGAATATCTTTTAGCTGGATCGTGAGTTCGTCGCCCTCGATTTTCTGACTCTCGTAATGCAGAACCAGATCACGACCGCCATCTACGCGCGTGATCTTCAATGCCGGCTCCGTGTACCGCGGACCGCCCCAGCCCGCGTACTCCTCGTTATCGAGCACCTGGTGTGGATCGAACGACGAAATATCTTCCCGGTTCACCGCCGCCGCGATGTCCTGCTCCCGCCACAACGGCGGCCCCCAATAGATGTGCTCTAGCTCGCCGCCTGGCGCCACTCCCATCGCGTAAGAGCTGTTTTTTGTCGTGATCAGCCAGGTGTTTTTACCGTTTGCGAAGCGAATCGTCTGCCCCGAAAGTGAAGCCCCCAGCGCCAGCATCGTCAATATTGACCGTATTTGCGTTCGTGCCGTCAATCTACCCTCAAACCCTTTTATAGACGGTAAAAACCCCTCTGTTCGTGGTGCTTTCGGAAGAAGATGACTGTCAGGATTACCGACATGACGCAAGCCGATGAAAGCATCAGCAGCGCCAGTGTCATGCTGTGCGTGGAATCCCGAATCTTACCCACCAAAGCCGGACTCACATAGCCGCCCAGGTTACCCACCGAGTTGATCCATGCAATTCCCGCCGATGCCGCCGTTCCTGTCACGAACATGCTCGGCAGCGCCCAGAATGTCGTGTAAGCCGCCGCAATCCCTGCCGTCGCAACCGTCAACGCTGCCAAACCGGCTATGCCGGAAATCCCCGGGATTGCAGAAAGCGAGAATGCCACCGCTCCAATCAATCCACTTATCGCTACGTGCCAGCAGCGTTCCCCGGTTTTGTCGGAGTGGTGTCCTACCGCGACCATCGCGATTGCGGCCGCCCCCCACGGAATCATCGTCAGCAGCCCAATCGTAAAAGGATCTTTGCTGATCGTGTCTTTCAAGACTTGCGGCAGGAAGAAACTCAGCCCGTAATTGCCCATTACAAATCCGAAGTAGATAAAGCAAAGCGCCCAGACCTTGCCGCTACGGAATGCATCGCCCACTGAATGGCGCGAATGAGAACTCGCCCGCTTCTCTCGTTCTTCTTCCTCCAACTGCGCAGCCAGGAAACCCCTCTCATCCGGTGACAGCCATTTGGCTTTCAGCGGACCGCTCGGCAAGAAATAGAGCGTTGCAAAGCCCGCCAACACTGAAGGAATTCCCTCTAACAGAAACAGCCATTGCCACCCGCGCAATCCGCCGACCGCCGACATCTTGTTCAGCAGCCCGCCGGAAATGGGCCCGCCAATCACGCCAGATAACGGAATCGCCGTCATGAACAGCGCTACCATCTTCGCCCGGTAACGTTTCGTATACCAGAACGTCAGGTACAGAATCACGCCCGGGAAGAAACCTGATTCAACAACTCCCAGAACGAATCGCACGGTGTAAAATGCGGACTCGGTTTTCACGAACATCGTCGATGCCGAAACCAGGCCCCAGACGATAATGATCGGCCCAAGCCAGTACCGGGCACCGATCTTCTGCAGCGCGATGTTGCAGGGAATCTCGAAAAAGAAATAGCCAATGAAGAAAATGCCCGCACCTGTCCCGTAGACTGCGTCGCTGATCCTCAGATCCTGCTGCATCTGCAGCTTCGCGAATCCTACGTTGACGCGATCGACGTATGCGAACACGTAGCAGAGGAAGAGAAATGGAATGATGTGCCAGCTGACCTTGCGATAAACTTCTCTCTCCATCTCGATGACGCTCAGCGCGCGCACCAGCCGCCGTCAATGAGAATGTCCGTACCCGTAATGAATTCCGCTGCCTCCGAGCACAGGTAACAAGCGAGGCTGCCGATATCCTCCGGTTTGCCCCACTTGCCTGCCGGAATGTTTGCCAAGAACTGTGCATTTGTCTCTGGATTCTGCATCAGCGATTCATTCATCTCCGTGCCAAACGGCCCTGGGCTGATGCCATTGACCGTAATCCCTTCTGTTGCAAGTTCCAGAGCAAGCGCGCGTGTCAATCCGAGCAGCGCCGCCTTGCTCGCTGAATACGCACTGCGCTGTGGAAGGGAGACGTGGCCCATGATAGATGACAAATTGAGTATCCGACCATAGCCCGTGCCTCTCATGTGCGGTACGAAGGCGCGGCACATCAGAAAAGCGCTCGTCAGACTCGTATCCACAACGCTGCGCCACTCCTCGAGGCTGAAGTCGATCAGGTTCTTGCGAATATTAATTCCGGCGTTGTTGATTAGGATTTGAACCTTACCCAGCTCCTCCCTGACTTCCGCTTCCACTTTCGTGACGCTCGCCTCCTCGCGCACGTCCGCTGCGAAGACATGACTTCTACTACCGAGGTGTTTGATTTCCTGGTGAACCCGGTCGAGCTTCTCGCGATCGCGCGAGACCAAGGCGACAGTTGCACCCGCCTGGCTGAGAGCTATCGCCATCGCCTTACCCAAGCCTTTACTGGCCCCTGTAATCAAAGCGAGTTTGCCGGAGAGATCGTTTTTCAGCGAGTGAGACATGGGGACGTCGGATCTGCCCCCAATATCCTATCGCGCTAGTTGCCCGGAACGGTCACCTCATAGAGTTGCGTGTCTTTGTAAGACACCGGGAACTCGCCGAGGTATCGAACGTCTGCATGCATTGCGAGAAGTGCTCGCAGCAGCCAGTCTTCTGGGTAATCCGGTGTGCCTAGAACAAGAAACGCCGGATGAGCCGCAATAAACTCTCGATAAGGGACCACGTGCCCATGGATTGGAAAGTAATTCTTGATAGTTGGTAAACCTTCGAAGATAGTGGCGCCAGCGTAATGAATTGCCAGTTTTTGATCGGTTAGATAGTAGAGCCGCCCTACGGTGCTCGCATCCTCGTAATGATCCATCTCGAGAAACGTCAATCCGCTGGCAGCAACTAACGGCAGCTTCGGCTTCACCTGATCGAGCATCTTCCCAGACAAACCAACCACCGCACCCCTGCGCGCCCAAACCGACTGTTTCAAGCCAGGACCAAGATTGAACGCGATCACGAAAACAAACAAGACGCCGCTGGCGACCAACGGAGGGAGATTGCTAATATTGCCGCGACCGGCTAAAAAGAAAGCGGCCGCTATTCCGTAGCCGAACGCTACTGGTAAGGCGTAGCGATCGAAATAAGCTCCATGCGTCCGCATCAAAGCTAAATTAACAATGGCGGGAAGGGCGAGAAATCCAGCGGTTAAGGCCAGTTCAACGGCGGTGATCCGCCAACCCTCGCTCGTTTCATCTCCTGACTCTCGCGAAATTGTCAACCAGGCAAGCAAGAGCGCCAACAGCAGCGGCAAGGCTTCTACTCTCAGGCTTCCGTAATAAGCCGCGGCAATCTTACCCAGGGATGCCTGAAAAGCGGGAGGGAAACTGCTGGTATCGAAGCGCGCGACCGAACGCATGTAAATAAATGGGATTGCGCACGGCACGAGTAGAGCGGCCCAAATTTCGAGATCAGGCTTCCGGAGTCGATAGTCGCGTACCGCTTCGGCCAGACACAATGGAGCAATGTAAAGCAGCGCCATCATGTGGCTCAGCATCATTCCCGCAATTGAGAGCGCGAGAAGAAGAACAAAAACAAGGCTGCGTTCCGGTTGTACCGCTTTCTGCCAGCACAGTAAACTCAAGCCGAGAAATCCGATTACCAGTGCATAGGGGCGAGCCTCGGTAGCGTAATAAAAGAAGGGGTTTGCCCAGAAGACCAGCATTGCGAGCAGCCCATACCAAACATTCAGACGCAGAGCGACGAATCGGTAAAGGCAGAGACTACCTACCAGGAAACCAATGATCGACGGAAGACGCACTGCGTAACCGCTCTGTCCCAGCACGGCTGTTGAAGCACGAACTATCAGGTAATGCAAAGGTGGATTAAGATCCAGCTGGACCTCTTGCCAGAAGCGGCCCCAGGAGGGTGCGGCCGCGATATAAACCGTGTAAAGCTCGTCGTGCCAAAAGAGGCGCGACGAAGCGAGAGCCGTTAAGAACAGGTAGACCAGAATCGCGAGGCCAAGCGCTATGCCGCCGGATCGCTTGGAGAGGGCGATGGCCTTCAGTTCTCCATGAAGTAGTAACAGATCATATGGCAAACAATCAGGTGACCGTCTTCGATGCGGCCCATGTGCTGTTCGTTCACCCTGATCTGCAGATTGGCCATCGGACCGACTTTCCCCCCATCACGTCCTGTCAGAGCTATTGTTTTGCAACCCGCTTGGTTTGCGTACTCGATCGCAGAGAGGATGTTGGGAGAACTTCCGGAGCCGCTGATCGCTATAAGTACATCACCCGGAGTCGCATAATTTTTCAATTGTTCCGTGAAGATGCACTCGTAGCCGACATCGTTGGAGTATGCCGTGATGGTAGGCATCGAATCAGTGAGAGCCATGATACGGAAACGTGACTCACGTTGGAAACTTGCGCCCTTCACCATGTCTGTTACGAAATGGGAAGCCGTGGAAGCGCTGCCGCCATTTCCACACACGAAAACATGACGATTTTTCGCGCGCGCTTCTTGCAAAATCAGAATGGCCTCGCTAACCGAGCGGAGGTCAATTTTGTCCAGAGCGCTACAAAGTTTCGCCTTGTATCCGAGCGAGAATTCGAGTGGGGCCGGCACCGCGAGAGTCTCAGTAGCCATATCACAACTCTATCTCAGTAAAAGGCATTCATGTTCCGAAAGTATGGCATAATCGCAAGGTCAGAGAAGCCCTGATGCCGTTAAGAATCGAGCCAGTTGCTATCGGCGACAAGAAGCTTGGCGATGATCAGCCATGTTATGTGATCGCTGAGATCGGAATCAATCACAACGGCGACCTCGACCTTGCCAAGCGTCTCATCAGCGTAGCGGTCGGGGCCGGCTGCAATGCAGTCAAGTTCCAAAAGCGGACCATCGATGTCGTCTACAGCCGAGAAGAGCTGGCCAAACCGCGTGAGAGTCCTTTCGGCACGACAAATGGCGACCTGAAAAGGGGCTTAGAATTCGGTCCCGAAGACTACGAGGAAATCGATCACTACTGCAAGGCTGTGAAGATCCGCTGGTTTGCTTCCTGCTGGGATGAGCACTCAGTTGCGATCATTGATCGTTTCGACGTTCCCTGCTTTAAGATTGCTTCGGCATGCCTCACCGATGAGAATTTGCTTCGCTGTACACGTGCAACGGGTAAGCCGTTGATCCTCTCGACAGGCATGAGTACCATTGAGCAAATTGACCGGGCAATAGAGATACTGGGCCGGGATAATTTGGTGATCATGCATGCGACGAGTACGTATCCCGCGGCCTACCCAGAGCTGAATCTACGGGCAATATCCACGCTGCGCGACCGTTATTGCGTCCCCATCGGGTATTCGGGACACGAGACGGGCATTCCGACGAGTGTCGCGGCCGTTGTTCTCGGAGCATGTTCCGTGGAGCGGCACATCACGATGGATCGTGCAATGTGGGGCAGCGATCATGCGGCGTCGCTCGAACCTAACGGAATCACGAGGCTAGTGCGAGACATACGGCTGATCGAGCTGTCGCTCGGTGACGGCGTTAAACGCGTGTTCGAGCGCGAGCGGCCCGTAATTCAGAAGTTGCGTCGAGTGGACACGACCGCTGTTTCTCGATGACGGGATTGAAAGCGATCGCCCTCGACGTGGATGGCGTGCTTACGGATGGCGGCGTCTGGTGGGGTCCCGGCGGCGAGGAATGGAAAAGATTCTCTTTCGCCGATATTATGGGAGTTTCGCTCGCCCGCAAAGCAGGACTCGTGATCGCACTGATTTCAGGCGAAGATAGCCCCCTCGTTGAACGCTTCGCCGGCAAACTGGGAATCGTTCACGTAGAAAAGAATTGCAAGGACAAGGCTGGGGCCCTTAGGCGATTCGCCGCGGCCGCCGCCCTGTCGTTATCCGAAATCTGCTTCATGGGCGATGACGTGAATGATTTGGCAGCCATGGAATTAGCGGGTTTCTCAGCAGCGCCTGCGAATGCTCAACCGGCAGTCAGGAACATTGCCGCATTTGTCTCCAGAAACACCGGTGGCAATGGGGCAGTTCGCGAACTGGTCGATGCTGTGCTTACTGCGCGTGCGGAGGCCCAGTCTGCACAGCTGTAAGCGCCCGCCGTACTGCTGCTCGCGGAGGTTTCAGATCTAGAGCATGAACGAGGAGCGCGAAATTCATCAGTACTCGGGAGCTGCGGATGCCGCTCTCGCCGTTCCGAGAGTGATCAGTATTGTTACTCCTTGTTACAACGAGGAAGAGAATGCTGAGCTGGTTTACAAGCGCGTTCGCACGGTCATGGCTGGCCTCGGCCGTTATCGCTACGAACATATTTTCATAGACAACGCCTCTAGCGACAACACAGTGGCGATCATCAAGAGGATCGCCAGGCGCGATCATAATGTCAGGCTTATCGTCAATGCCCGGAACTTCGGCCACGTCCGCTCGCCATTTCACGCGTTTCTACAGGCGCGAGGAGATGCGGTAATCGGCTTGGTAGCCGACCTCCAGGACCCGCCCGAGCTGATTCCGGAGATGATCGCAAGATGGGAACAGGGATACGCGATGGTTTTGTGTATCAAGAAAACCAGCCGCGAGAATCCGCTGATGTTTTGGATACGGACCAAGTATTATCAACTCGTTCAGCGGCTGTCCTCGATCGAGACCTTCGAGAACTTCACTGGCTTCGGTTTGTATGACCGAAAAGTGGTAGAGGTTATCCGCTCCTTCGATGAAGCAAACCCTTATTTCCGCGGCATGATCGCGGAGATCGGTTTGCCTCATTACGAACTGTTCTATGACCAGCCACGACGAGTGCGTGGAATTACGAAGAACAATCTGTACACCCTTTACGATTACGCGATGCTCGGCATCACGAATCTTTCAAAAGTGCCATTGCGGATGGCTACGCTGCTGGGATTCATCTCCGCTGCGTTCTCTGTGCTCGCCGCGTTTGCGTATTTCATATATAAGCTTGCCTTCTGGAACAATTTTTCGGTCGGCACGGCGCCTCTGGTGATCGGTCTATTCTTCCTCGGTTCCGTACAGCTTGTTTCAATGGGCATCCTCGGCGAATACGTTGGAGCGATTCACACCCAAGTGTTCAGGCGCCCTCACGTGGTCGAAAAGGAACGGCTCAATTTCGAATACCCGCCTGGTGAACCCCTTCTGGAAGAAGTGGAACCGCATCCGATGAACGCCGTGCATGATTTCCAGAGCTGATTGGCGCGGATCTTTTATCCGCATTTTGAAATGGGCAGTGGCTCTGATCTTTGCGGCCGTCCTGCTTTATTTCTCGCTGCGCGGAATACGATGGGCGGGCGTCTGGCAAATCTTGGCCCACGCCAACATCGCCCTGCTGGCGCTTAGCATGGCGACGGCCAGCGTCTCGCTCTTTCTCCGTGGGTTGCGCTGGCGCGTGCTGCTTCGTTCTGGCGCTCCAGTAGCTGTTTCTACTGCTTTCTGGGCCATTTGTGCCGGATATCTCGGCAATAACTTTCTTCCCGCCCGCGCAGGCGAAATAATCCGCAGCCTGATGGTCAGTAGCGCCTCCGGACTTAGCAAGACGTTTGTACTGACAACCGCACTGGGCGAGAGAATGTGCGACGCTCTCAGTCTCGTCCTCATCAGTTCCGTAGTCCTGCTTTCAATGCCGGTAAAACCCGGCTGGTTCTCCCATGCGGCCACTCCGTTTGCCGTACTGGGCCTGTTCGGTGCGGCGAGCATCATCGTGCTACCTAGAGCGGAGCGTGTTTGTCAGCGCTGCTTCAATCTGATTCCTGTTCCGCAAAACATCAAAGCAAAGCTTTTGGGAGTTATGGAGCAGTTCCTCGTAGGGATGAGAAGCTTTCACGACAGAAATCGCTTATTCACTTTCATTGGCCTTACTGCGGTGATCTGGACGTGTGATGCGGTCGGCGTACTGGTTGCTATGCGCGCGCTCGCCTTGCGAGGAACTCTGCCTATCGCCCTACTTCTCATCACCGGTCTGGGTTTGGGTAGCGCGCTGCCTTCCACGCCGGGCTATGTTGGAATCTATCAATTCGTGGCCGTCAGCGTTCTTACGCCATTTGGCTTCAGCAAGACTGCCGCAATCGCCTATATTCTGCTTGCCCAGGCACTCCAATACGTCCTATTTACGTTCTGGGGAGCCATCGGGTTGATGCGCTCGCGCGGGCTCCGGATGACGAGGCGGGCGGAAGGCGCAGCAGTTAGTTGAACAGGCTACACTCAGGGGAAGGAATTCATGAACCTGGTCGCCGGCGGCGGTAAGCGAGCCGTCATCATTGGTGGGGGCCCCGCTGGTCTGACAGCTGCTTTCGAGTTACTTACTCGCGCCCGTATCACTCCGATCGTTCTAGAAAAAAGCGGTCACCTGGGTGGAATTTCCCGAACGGTCAACTACAAGGGAAATCGCATTGACATAGGCGGTCACCGCTTCTTTTCAAAATCGAGCCGCGTCATGCAGTGGTGGCTCAATATCCTTCCTCTTCAGACAACTGACGGCAGCCCCACCAAGATCACGTATCAGCGGGCGAGCACTACACTCCCCGCCCCGGTTTGCTCCGCTGATCCCTCGACCACCGATCGTGTCATGCTGGTCCGACATCGAAAATCACGCATCTACTTCATGCGGCGCTTCTTCGAGTATCCGATTACGCTCAGCGCCGATACTCTGCGGAAGCTCGGGCTTCTGAAGACGACTAGAATCGGGCTAAGCTACCTGCGCTCGCTTCTTTTTCCGATAAGCAATGAGACAAATCTCGAACAATTCTTCATCAATCGTTTCGGCCGCGAACTATACCTCACGTTTTTCAAGTCGTACACCGAAAAAGTCTGGGGAATGGATTGCCGCAACATCAGCGCGGAATGGGGAGCACAGCGTATAAAAGGACTCTCGATCTACAAAACCGTGCTGCACGTTCTTAAGAAGCTCATACCGGAACCCGCGGAGGATATCGCACAAAAGAATGTCGAGACTTCGCTGATCGAGCAGTTCCTCTATCCAAAGTTCGGCCCCGGGCAGATGTGGGAAGAGGTGGGTCGACGCATTCAACTCTTGGGCGGGAGCATTCTGACGCACTGGTCGGTTGAGGGGATCGAACACGACGGTGATCTCGTGACTTCGATTCTGGCCAGAAACTCTGAGACGGGCGAGGTACAGAGATTTGAAGGTGACTACTTCTTCTCCACGATGCCCGTGAAAGAACTCGTCGCGCAGATGACCCCGGCAGCGCCGGCTGCTATTCGCGAAATCGCCAATGGCCTGATGTACCGCGATTTCATCACCGTTGGTGTTCTCTGTGATCGCATCAAATTGAGAGAAGCGTCAGGCGAGCTGGTCAAAGACAACTGGATTTACATTCAGGAACCGGATGTTCTGGTAGGACGGCTGCAGATTTTCAACAATTGGAGCCCCGCCATGGTTGCCAACCCATCGCATGTCTGGATCGGCCTGGAATATTTCTGCAACGAAGGCGATTCGCTATGGAGGCGAAGCGATGAGCAGATCGTTGACCTCGCCAAGTCGGAGCTCGCTGCGATGAACATTGTCGAACCGGACAACGTCGTGGACTCGACAGTGATTCGCATGCTCAAGACGTATCCCGCATATTTCGGCTCGTACGAACGTTTTCCGGAAGTGATCTCGTGGGCAAACGACTTTGAAAATCTATTCCTGATTGGACGGAACGGTATGCACAAATACAACAACCAGGACCACTCGATGTTGACCGCTATGGTCGCTGTCGACAATATCATCGGAAGTGTGCGTAGCCGCGACAATCTCTGGGCTCTGAACACGGAGCAGGAATATCACGAGGAGAACTGGGAAGGTACTCACCCGACTCCTGAACCGGAAACAGTTTCAGGCTGAGACCGTGTAAACCGTCGATCCCAAGCCGGCACGCTAGGCTGGTTGTTTCGGCATGAAACTGATATGGATTGGACTTCTGCTTGCCAGTTCGCTACGTTCCGGACAGCTACCGCATATAACCAGCGCACAGGAACAATTTCCGGAAGTCGACGCAATCATCACCGATGCGATCCAGACCAACTTAATACCTGGCGCGGTCTTATTGATCGGACACAACGGCAAGGTGGTTTACAGGAGAGCTTATGGATCGCGGTCATTGATTCCCGACCGCGAGCCGATGACGCTCGACACGATCTTTGACGCTGCTTCGCTGACGAAAGTGGTAGCAACAACACCATCGATCATGAAGCTCTTTGAGGCCGGCCAGATTCGCCTTGACGATCCCGTGACGAAATATCTGCCGGAGTTCCAGGGAGGCAAGAGCGACATCACTGTCCGACTTCTGATGACGCACTTCTCGGGGCTACCACCCGATGTGCCGCTGGTTCCACGATGGAGCGGGTACGAAACAGGAATCCAGAAAGCCTTGACCATCCTACCCATAGCGCCGCCGGGCGCCCGATTCATTTATAGTGACATCAACTTCAATCTGCTGGCTGAAATCGTTCGTCGGCTATCGGGCGAACTGGTCTCGCAGTTCGCTCACGAGCACATCTACGCTCCTCTGAACATGCAAGAAACAGGATTCCAGCCCGCAGCCGCGCTACGGTCACGGATCGCACCCACGGAGATCGATCCGGATACAGGACAGCCAATGCGCGGAGTGGTGGATGATCCAACTGCCCGGTATATGGGTGGCGTAGCGGGCGACGCGGGCCTTTTCACAACGGCCGACGATCTCGCGAAGTATGTCTTCATGGTTCTAGGAAGAGGCGGATACGGGGGCGTACGAATCTTCGGACCGGCCACGGTGAAGAAGTTCACCGAGCCGGCAACCCCGGCCGACCAACCCATACTGCGTGCTCTCGGCTGGGACATAGATTCCACCTTTTCGAGTAATCGGGGCGAGCTGTATCCAATCGGATCGTTCGGTCATACAGGCTATACCGGAACGTCCATCTGGATGGACCCGGTTACCAACTCGTTCGTTATTGTTTTGACAAATGTCGTACATCCGATTCACGGCAACTCGTTGAGCTCTTTCCGTTGCCGCATCGCTACCGCGGTAGCAGCGCGACTACGGAAATGAGATTCCAAATACGGTTTCCTTGACCGGATACACAGAAACAATTTCCATGGCGGGCGTGCATCGCGCGACCGCGCGTAATGCGCAGACATTAACCGGACTCGACGTACTCGAGCAGCAGGACTTTGCCGAGCTGAAAAGCAAGCGCATCGGTTTGATCACTAATCAGACGGGCGTCGACACCCAGGGAAGCCGGAATATCGATCAGATGCTGGCGGCTGGTGTGCGAGTCGTAAGGTTATTTTCTCCCGAGCACGGGATCATCGGCAGCCAGGATACTCTCAACATAACCAATGGCAAAGACTCTAAAACGGGATTGCCCATCGTGAGTCTCTATCGCGCCTAATGAACGCAGATTAACGGCCGATCAGATGGAAGGTACCGACGCCATCGTATTCGATATTCAGGACGTCGGAGCCCGATTTTACACGTATTCTTGCACGATGCTCTACGCACTCGAAGGTGCTGCCGCAGATCACAAGCCGTTCTATGTACTCGATCGGCCCAATCCCATCACGGGTACGCACGTGGAAGGGCCTGTACTCGATAAGCAGTTCGAATCGTTTGTCGGGTGCCTCGACATTCCCTTGCGGCACGGAATGACATACGGCGAACTCGCCAACATGGCCAATGCTGAGCAGCATTGGGGCGCGGATCTACACGTGGTAAAGATGAGTAACTGGCAGCGTGGAGACTGGTTCGATTCGACCGGACTGACGTGGATCGATCCCTCTCCGAACATACGGAGCCTCAATGCGGCTCTTCTGTATCCGGGTCTCGCCATGCTGGAAGCCAACAGCAACTACTCCGTGGGACGCGGTACCGATGCTCCATTCGAACAGATCGGAGCGGACTGGATTCGTGGTACCGAGCTCGCGCGCGTTCTGAATGCTCGACGAATTCCCGGTGTGCGGGCCTATGCAACCCAGTTTCGGCCGCAGGCCTCCAACTTCGCAGGAAAAGCGATTGAGGGCATCCGATTTGTCATTACGGATCGTGAATCCTTCGACAGCACTCGATTAGGTATCGAACTGGCCGTCGCGCTGCATAACTTATACCCGGGCAAAATAGACTTTGAGAAGTGCCGATTCTTAATTGCTGACCCCAGCATCGTCGATGAGCTAAGGAATGGTGCAGACGCCGGTTCGCTCTGTTCACAAGCAGAACAGGAGGCCGCGCAGTTCGACGCGCGGCGCAAGCAGTATCTACTCTATTGAGGCGAGTTATTCGGAGGCGTGGTTGCCCTCTCTTGACTTTGGCGGACGGCCCCGGCGTTTGTGCCCGGATAATGTCGTTTGAGTGTCGTCAGAGCCGCTGGCTTCGCTTGAGGCGGCTGCAGCGGTCGCGTCCTTCAGCCATGAAGGAGGTCGTCCGCGCCGCCGACCTCGTCCGCGGCCCAAACGCTCCAACGTCAGGATGGCTTCTTCAATCTGTTCTCGCTCAAGCCGGAGTTCGGCTAGCATTTTATCGACGTCCAAGGTGACTCACTCCTTCTTAAAACCCGCAGCGTAACGTCCCGGCAAGTTTGATTAACCTGATGTGAACGATACGATTTAGACGAAGTCTAATTTGAGTTTGCTTGAAATTCAACCAGATGCAGCGTAAGTTAATCGTTATTAGTTCTAGTACTAGAAGTTGCCCTTAAGTGAGGAGCAGAAAACCCCTAAAGTTTTCTGAGAAAGGCCAGCTGTTGTCGCCTTTTCCAGAAGAAATAGAAGGGTATCCCCAAACCCATCATTCCTAAACCCATTAGCGACTCCCTTGGGCGTGTCTGAAGGGTGCTGACAAGAAGCATGATGGCCACAATTGAGAAAAGTACTGGAACAAGGGGATAGCCAATTACCCGGTACGGGCGGTCCAAATAGGGTTTTTTGTGACGCAGAACAATGACAGAAAGAGCTGTCATCAAATACAGGATCCACGACCCGAATATAACGAAATTGTAGAGGTCATCGAACCATCCGCTGAGAACTACAATGCAGGACCAAAGAGACAGGAGAACCATGGCGTGCCCTGGAGAGCGAAATCTCGGATGAACGGCGGCGGCAGTCCGAAAGAACAAGCCATCTCGTGCCATGGCGTACGGCACTCGTGAACCGGAAAGAATAGAGCCATTCAGGGCGGCAAAGATGGAAATGAGCACTGCGATCGTGACGCCCGCTTCGGCGATGCGGCCCCCGGCATGGCTCATCATATCGGCCGCCACACGGTGGCTACCAGCGACTTCCGATGCGCTGAGCACGTAGAAATAGGAGACGTTGATCGTGACATAGATCAGGATCACGGCGATCGTTCCGAAGATCAGGGCACGCGGAAGATTGCGTTGCGGGTGACGGATCTCAGAAGAGACCATGCTCACGTTGTTCCAGCCATCGTAGGCCCACAGAGCGCTGACCATAGCCGCAAAAAAGCCCGCCACACCCGCTTTCGCTGCGACATGTCCCGTGAAATGCGCAAAACTGCCGTGGCCCGCGGAGAAACCCACCATCACAACAGCCGCGAGAAGGACCACCTTCAAAACGGTCACAAAGACCTGTACTCCTCCGCCTGCCCGCACGCCAAGGTAATTGATGCCGCACAATGCCAGAATCAGCGCGATCGCTACTAATTGACCGTAATGTATTTCGAGCAGCGATCCACCGGGACCGATATGCCAGGGGAGGACAATCACTGACATCCCAAGCACAGGAAAAAAAATGGTTAGGTATGTATAAAAGCCGGCGGCGAGCGTCGCGATAGACCCGCTTTTGGCAACCCAGAACTGCGTCCAGCCGTATAGGTAGCCCCAAAATGGGCCGTAAGCGGCGCCAAGAAACACGTATTCGCCGCCTGCTTCAGGCATTGCAGCGGCCAACTCCGCATAGCTGAGCGCACCGAAGAGA
Organism: Terriglobia bacterium; assembly: GCA_963841675.1. GTDB lineage: Bacteria > Acidobacteriota > Terriglobia > Bryobacterales > Bryobacteraceae > Bog-105. Next base: position 71,756 of record CAWJEH010000001.1, on the reverse strand, counting down.
CTGAGCAACCCCGCAAGTATCCAGACCAGGAAGAGTACGCTGACGGAGCCGACTGAACGAATCATCGAAGAGGGCACAAGAAAAACGCCGCTACCGATGACCGTACCAATCACAATGGAGATGGCCGCCCTGAGTCCGAGAGCGCGTTCAAGCGAGGGGTGACTGGCGGTATTGGCAGATACTTTGTTCACGGGGTCGGTTCTTTCACCTGCGAGGTTCTGAATGTTGCGACAGGAATAAAGCTTGTGACGTAGCCGATGGCGAATGTTACGCTCGACCCGATTAGGACGTACCAGGTATAGGCCACTGTGTTGTGCAAGAGCAAAGTTGCCGCAAATCCGGCGGACATGCCGACGATGGCCGGCCACTCGCCCGGACGCCGCGTCAGCACACCCAGCAGGAAAACTCCGAGCAGTGCGCCATAAAGAACAGAGGCGATGGAGAGACCAGCTTCAAGGACTTTGCCCCAGTGCCGGGCCATCAATCCGACAGCGAATAAAACGACACCCCAGACTATCGTCGCCCAACGTGCCAATTTCAAGTAGTAGTGTTCGCTATGGTACGGGCGTAGCGGCCGGAGAAAATCCATGATCGTGGTCGAAGCAAGCGCATTGAGAGCAGCGCTGAGATTCGACATTGCAGCAGCGAGGATCGCGGCCATCACCAACCCTGCTACACCGACCGGAAGGTGATTCCAGATGAACTGGGGATAGGTCCTTTCAGGCACGGCGGGAGTAACCAGGCCGGTGTCTTTGTAATAAACAAACAGCAAGGCCCCAATCAGCAGGAAGAGCGCGAATTGGAAGAAGACCACGATCCAACTCGAGAACAGGGCAAGGCGGCTATCGTGCTCGGACCTGGCCGCCAGGAGGCGCTGTACGAGAAGTTGTTCCGTCCCGTGGCTGGCGGTCGTGAGAAAGCAGCCGCCAAGAAGTCCGGCCCAGAAGCTGTAATTCCGGTGGAAGAACGCAGGTGACAGAGAGAAGCGGAAGTCGAAGAGTTGAAATTTGCCGGCCGGTTTAGCTATAGCAAGCACGTGCGACCAACCTCCCGGGATCAGGTGCAGGATGACGAAGAAGCTGAGCACAGCTCCGAAGATGTATAGAAACATCTGTACGACGTCGGTCCAAATGACGGCCGTCATGCCGCCCTCAAATGTATAGAAAAGGGTCAGGCAAAGGATGACCACGATGGACGCGACCTCTCCGGTACCCAATAGGATGGAGATGACAATGGAGATGGCGAAGACCCTCACACCCTCGGCCAGGGTGCGAAGCACCAGAAATGTCCCGGCCGTGAACCGGCGGACTCGCATTCCGAAGCGGCGCTGCATCAGTTCGTAGGCGGTGAACATCTCACCTCGGAAATACTGGGGCAGAAAGAGAAATGCAATGACGACGCGGCCGAGGAGGTATCCCAGGATCAACTGCAAGAAACCAAAGTTCCCGGCAAAGGAAAGCGCCGGCGTGCCGATGACGGTCAGTGTACTTGTTTCTGCCGAGACAATAGAGAAGGCAATGGCCCACCAGGGCGCGCCTCGTCCTCCCAGGAAGTAGTCTTTCAGAGTGGTTTGTTTTTTCTTGAATTGCGCTCCAAACCAGGTGATGAAGATCAGATAAGCGGCTATTACCGCCAGGTCTGCTGAGCGCATTGAAACGTGGATGATAGCATGCAAACTAGTGCTCGCTCGCTATTCCATCAGTACGCGAACCGGGAACAATCAAAGGAGCTTTGGCATCTAGAGAGTAAGAGATGGTTGCGGATGCGCAATCAGTTCGTTATACTCCTGCTTTCGCTTCCAGTTAGCAATAATGAAATGTCCTCTCGAGGGAGGTAAACAGTGGAGTCACTCTTTTTGAGACTGAGTAAAACTATCATCGCCAGCGGCGCAATCGCTCTTATGACTAGCGCGGGCGGTCTCGCGGCCCCACCCAAGCAGGCCGCGCCCGCTCAGCAGCCGGCGGCAGGGCAGGCAGGGGCTGCACCCCAGAAGAATTACAAGGACCGCGGCGAGTATGATCTTTACTCGAAGATCACTCAGACCCAGGATCCGAAAGCTCGACTAGACCTTCTTAATCAGTGGCAGGACAAATATCCGCAGTCGGATTTCGCCCACGATCGGGACATTTATTTCCGGGAGACGTTAGCGCAACTGGCCAACACGGATCCTTCGGTTCGCCAGAAGCTAATCGACAAATGTCTCGAACTGCTCAAAACCGACCCAAAGGATTTCCGTTCTAATTTTCTGATTGCGCTTTGGGGCCCGGCAATTGGGGGTGCGAGTCCCTCGCCGGACCTGCAGACCCAAGTGCAGACGGCGGCCCAGGCGGCTGTCGACAACGCCCCCACAGCTTTCGACCCGGCGAAGAAGCCGGCCAGCGTGAGCCAGGCTGATTTCGATAAGGCGAAGAGCCAGGCGCTCGCGATCGCACACAACGCTTTGGCCTGGGTTGCAACTACTAAAAAGGACAACGCAACCGCCGAAAACGAATACAAGGCGAGCTTAGAGGCCAATCCGGACCAGGGCAATATTCCGGCGATTTACGCCAAGATGCTGGTCGATGAGAAGAAGGTTCCGGAAGGACTTTTCGAATATGCACATGCCGCACAGTACACGGGACCAGGAGCTCTTCCGGAAGCGACGCGCAAACAGTTGATGGACTACTTCAACAAAGCCTATAAGGATTATCACGGGAGCATGGACGGCGCGGATCAGATGCTCGCCCAGGCTAAGACCGCAGCGGTTCCTCCGGCAGGTTTGACGCTGACGAGCCAAGCAGCGCAGGCGCAGGCGGCCGCCGACGATCTTAATAAGCGGATTGCCGCTGATCCGGCTTTCAAGATCTGGTACGCCATCAAGCAACAACTCACAGGAGATCAGGGAGATCAGTTCTTCAACAGCAGCGTGAAGGAGACGGAAGTTCCGGGAGGAGCGGAAGGTGTCAAAACCTTCAATGGAACGGTTATTTCGATCGATCCGCCCGACAGGCCGACGAAGGTTGTCCTCGGAGTGGAAGATCCGACTAAACCAGACGCCACGTTGACGTTTTCGAAGCCCTTACCGGCTTCGGCTCTCGACAAGATTAAGGTCGGGCAGAAGATCGATTTTTCCGGTGTGGCCGACAGCTATACAAAAGATCCGTATATGCTGACGTTCATCGATCCCACAATTCCCGGTGTGCAGACGACCGCTCCGGCCAGGACCGGGCGCCGGCGCCGATAGACCCTAGAAAATAAAAGGGCCCGAGGATCACTCCTCGGGCCCTTTTATTTTATGACTCACATCTTATAGCGGCCGAGATCCTCGTCGTTCAGGTTCTCCAGCCACTTGCGCAGCTCTTCGTTATTGACTTTTTCGGACACAGATGTTGAGTTTCGCGAGGACTGCAGCACCCGATCCTCAACGTAAATAGGACAATCATGCCGCAGGGCCAGAGCGAGAGCATCGCTCGGTCTGGAATCCACGCTCATCAACTTGCCTTCCTTCTCGAGCCAGATCAGCGCGTAGAATGTATCGTCTTTCAACTCACTCACCACGACCTTCCGTACCGACGTTTCGAGTCCCATCAGAAGGACCTTAATCAGGTCATGGGTCATAGGCCGCGGAGTCGTCACCTTTTCAATTTCGAGCGCAATCGCGTTCGCTTCATAGATGCCGACCCAGATCGGAAGGACGGAGTCGCCTGTGACGTCTTTCAAAACGACGATAGGCATATTTGTCATCGGGTCCATCATGAGCCCTCTGATTTTCATTTCTACTTCCATAGATCCTCCCTCTTCAATTTGTGATCCGACACTGATGGTGAACGCTCACCCGCCAAGCTATTCGGGCCCGCGCGCGTGACCAGCACGTCCAGATACTGGCCAACCAGGCTCTTCTCCCCAACCGGAGCCGGCAGCTCTGAGTCGTGAAAGTTCAGGGTTTTGTTCTGTGCCGTGCGCCCGATCCATTGTTCGGTCGCGAGATTGTAGCCCTCGACGTGAACTTCCTCGCGAGTACCTACATATCTGGCATTACGACGCATCTGGATGGCACGCTGGCGCTCCTGGACAACCAGGAAGCGGCGCGTTTTCTCCTCCTCGGGAATATGATCTTCGTACTGCAGAGCCGGCGTATTGGGGCGCCTGGAATATTTAAAAATGAACATCGAATCGTACTCGACGTCATCAGCAAGCCGAAGAGTCTCTTCCAGATCCCTTTCGGTCTCCCCCGGGAAGCCAACGATGATATCGGTCGTGATGGCAATATCGCGCTTCGCATTCTTCATCCACTCGACGCACCGCATGTACTGATCCCGCGAATAAAGGCGCTGCATGCGCGAGAGCACCTGCGTCGAACCGGACTGAACAGGCAAATGCACGTGATTACACAGAGCCAGATTTTCGTCGATTGCATCGACGATGCTTTTTACGAAATCCCTGGGATGAGAGGTGGTGAAACGGACGCGCCGCATGCCCGGAATCCGACCCACTGACGCCAGAAGCGTAGCAAAGTCCCAACCGGTTGGCGAGGGATCGTGATAGCTATTTACGTTTTGGCCGAGCAACTGCACTTCCGTGTAGCCTAGTTCCGTCACCGACTGCGCTTCGCGCATCACGCTCTCGCCGGTGCGGCTCCTTTCGGGGCCTCGGGTGAAAGGCACAACACAATATGCACAAGATTTATCGCAACCCTCGATGATCGTGATGTACGCGCGGTGTGGGTTGTCGCGACGAGTAAAAGGCGTATCAAAGGTTTCGTTCGTGTCGAGGCTTAGCCCGGTCACACGGCGATTACCGGCCTCGAGTTGGATCAGCATTTCAGGAAGTTTCGTATAGCTCGCTGAACCGGCGATCAAGCTTACATGAGGCGCGCGTTCAAAGATACGTTCGCCCTCCTGCTGCGCCACGCAGCCTAGAACACCGAAGGTCTTTCCCTTTCCTGCCTCACGTTTGAAGTTCTGAAGACGGTTGAACACCTTCTGCTCAGCTTTGTCGCGAATGCTGCAGGTGTTATATAGGATGAGTTCGGCCTCGGCGGGTCCGGAGACTTGGCGATAGCCCGACTGAAGCAAGGTTCCGACGACCTTTTCGGAATCGTGTGCATTCATCTGGCAACCGAACGTTTCGATGTAGAAAGTTTTCATCAATTGCCTTCGAGAGGAGCGCGCATCAGCCGTGCAGCAGACGCATGAACCAGCCGATTCCGAAGAGAGCGAGCATGAACCAGCCAAAGCACTGAGCACCGTACCGCAGGCGTTCGCCATCTGTGCGTTTGCTGGTGAGGCCCAGGATCACGCTTGCCAGAAGCGCGAACAGGATTGATGTTTCGAAATGATCGAGATTGAGCTTCGGCATTGCTTGTTACTCCTTCTCACGCATATCGATTTCATAGGCATCGACCATCGCGAGCACGTTCATCAAGCCGGCGGCGACAAGAAACTTCGAACCGTAATCGGCGGTGTGCGTGGGCTGATCGGGTGGCCAGTATCCCAAGCCGATCGCAAAGAAATAGATAACACCAGCAGCGATGTCGCCGATAAAACCGGCGACTGCGATCAAGCGGGTCAAGATATCGCCGGTGCCGGTTGGCTGAAACATCGGTCCGCGCATGAGAAGGCCGATGGCGAACGAGATCAAGACTGCGCCGAAAACAATCGCGGCGCGCCCTTTACGGCCAAGTAGAAAATGACCCAAGCCGGGAACAAGCCAAGCCAGAACGACTGTCAACCATGGAGAGCGCAACGGCGCTTCCCGAATCTCGGGCGCAGGAACAGCAGGCATTGTCTCCATTTTAGCCGGACGGAAACAGACTGACCGAAAGACAGCCTTGCATTACAATGAAAGGCAGTCCTACACCGAGCACGCGGATGTGGCGGAATTGGCAGACGCGCTAGATTCAGGTTCTAGTAAGAGCAATCTTGTGGAGGTTCAAGTCCTCTCATCCGCACCAAACAAAACAAAAGGCTTACACTTCCCCTTTCAGTTTGGTCTCTTCGGTTCGTGTGACGTTGTTTGTGCCGCATCTCCTCCGTGTTCACGAGCCAGGAACGCTTGGGCTTTTCGGCCCGCTTCCTGCGTGTCCGAGTGGTCGGTAATGTTGTAACGCTCGATTACGCTGCGGATGCGGTGGCCGGTGATTTCATAATTACCGTTTCAGGCACCTCGGCTCGGCGAAGATTCCGGACCGCCGTCCGCCGCAAATCATGAACACCTGCACGTTGGCATGCGAGATTCCAGCTTGCTCGAAAATTCTTGATCGGGTTCGAACCGCGGGCAAACAGATATTCGCTTGTTGCGGGTTGCATCTCGATGAATTTCGCCATATCGCCATAGATCGGGACGGCAACTGGTTCCGGCTTGCGGTTTGTCTTTCGACCTTCCATCCAAATCGTGTTTGCTTTCAAATCCACTTGGGACCATTTGATGCGCAGAAGCGCACTCTCCCTCAGACCGACGTGGTAAGCGATAACGAACAACAAACGGAGGTCTTCAGGCAATTCGAACAGCAGCTTCCGGTACAGTTCCGGCTTCAGGAATGCTTTTCTTGGCTCGTCCTCCGTCAACTTCGGAAAATGCGGGACACGAGCGACTAGAGGCGGGTCGTTATTGTAGCCAAGTTGGAACGCACGGTGTAGGAGCGCGAGCTCTCGATTCACCGTTCGAGGCTTCACTAACTTCAGGCGATCTCTTATGTATTCGTTGACTCGATTTCTCGTGAGTTTCGCGGCTTTGATGTCCCCGAGTTTCGGCCCAAGGATTGAATTGACCTTCAGAGTGCAAATGTAAAATTGCGCAACTTTGCGGACTTCGTAGTCCTCAAGCACAAGCCGCAGAAGGTCACGCACGCTGACACGATCTGGCGTGAGCGATTCCCCCGACGCAAGCTTGCCTTGCTTGCGATGCAAGTATGCCAGCGCCTCGTCTCGCTCCGTTGTTTGGCACGACTCTCGTTTCCTGAGCCCGTCGACCGAGTAGCCACACCACCAGACTCCGTTCCGCTCGTACAACGAGCCCTGCCCCCTTTTGGTGCGTTTGCGTCCCCTCAGGCAACTTTCTTACTTTGCTCAATGAGTCGATCAAGGTCCATTTTGTCGAAGCGGAGCTTCTTGTCCAACTCGACGGTTGGATTCGGCCCATATGAACTTTGGCTTTCAGCGCATCAGGGGTCAGCCCGAGATATGTCGCCGCCTGGTTCAACGTTAGGAGCCGCGGGATCAGAACCGCGGAATTTCTGAGGCGGCTGACCACGGCTTCAGCAATTGTGTCCGTATTTATTTCTAGCGGCATCAACAGTTCTCCAGGTGCAAAGCGCCTGGGTCCAACGAAACAGTTTCCGCGTATCTTCCATCGGTCGTACATCCAGTTAGCCGTGGGAGAGCGTGTAGATGACAATCTGGACTACCTTTTTATTCACTCAAGTTGTTGCTGTTCTGATCGGTTCGGCATTCTAGGGGCGCTCTGAAGCCGTGGCTGGCGTCGATCATTTCAGCATGCGATCGTCCTGAAAAGATTCGAGCTTGGCAGCGATCTTGACCAGCTCGGCGAGGGAATTCGCTTTCAACTTTCGCATCACCTGCCCACGATGTGCTTTAACCGTAATCTCGCTGATGCCGAGCTCGCCGCCAACTTGTTTGTTCAGTAGCCCAGAGACAACTAATACCATCACCTGCTGTTCTCGTCGGGTAAGTGAGGCATAACCGTCCCGAAGTTCCTGCATCTCCGCGTCTCGAGCGAGTGCGAGATGGCTTCGTTGGAGAGCGTTTCGGATGGCGCTCAACAAGACGTCGGCATCGATTGGCTTGGTCAAGAATTCGAGAGCACCGGCTTTCATGGCTTGCACCGACTTCGGTACATCTCCATAACCGGTGATGAAGATGATCGGCATCTCGATGTGTTTAACGTCGACTTGCTTCTGCACTTCAAGTCCGTTCAGGCCTGGAAGTGAAAGGTCAAGGACAAGACAGCTCGGGACGGGTGTTCTTGGGTAGTTGAGGAATTCCTGTGCGGAGGCGAATGTCTCCGGCTTCCAGTTCTCATTCCGCACCAAGAGCTCCAACGATTCGCGCACGGAAACATCGTCATCAACAATGAATACGATAGGCAGGGCGGTCGGACATTGGCAAGTCCTCATGTAGGAGCGATGTGTGTGCGCCGAATTCACTGCACCCCGGAGATTAACCGTGTGGAACCTCAAACGGCCGCAGCGCCGTTTTGATGGCCGAAAGCAGATCTGCGTCACTGAATGGCTTGAACAGAAACCCAGTCGCGCCTTCTTTGAGCATTAGAGCACGAATAATCTCATCTTTGTGACCGCTGATGAATATGATCGGGATCTCCCGCCCGCGACGTTTTAGCTCCTGTTGCAGTTCCGGTCCACTCTTGCATAGCAATGTCGAGGATCAGACAGCTAGTCTCATCGGATGTGTTGCAAATAGCATTTTGAGGTGGCTTCGCTGCGGATCCGAAACGTTGGAAGACCCGTAAACAAAGGAGTTCAATTTAAACATTCCGGGTTGCTCTTGTTTCAATTGAGCTATTTGCAACACATCCAGTTGTGGGGCCTAGGCAGGGAGACGGTCCGGAAAGTTGTTGCGATCAAGAGCGGTGTAATCAAAATTAGCATGGGCCGGAAAAAGGCGCACACCACGTATTCAGTGCCGGAGTCGGTTGCGCAGCGGATACATACAGGATTACTGCATTCATAAATAAGCTGGCCTGACCGTCAATTGAGGATAGTCGGTGATTTCGTGATCGACCCAAACAGATCACTAAACTGAGCGGGAGCGTGAATTATCGGGTCTTGACGACGTCAATCATTGCCAGCTGTCTCGCGCATTGGCATGACCACGAGCTTCGGCTTTTCCTCAAACGCATCGCGAAGAATCTTCGTGAGCCGCGCCTGGCGTACTGGCACCCACGCGCCATAGTGCTTCAGAACGATTTCTTCGGTATCGCCTAGCAACTCGGCCACATCGCGAACTGTTACGCCGGGCTTTTGTAAAAGGATGCGCGCAAACGTGTGGCGGAAGCGATGAGGCGTCGGCTTTTCTTTCCAGGGCGCACACAGATCCCAAAGCCGGTTAAGCTTCCGGCGCCAGATGTCAGTTATGACATTAATGTCAGTCGTTTTGTGCGAGCCGAAAATCAGAGGTCCATGCCTCTTCAACCCGCGGGCGGATTCGGACCTGCAGCCATTCCGGTATCCACGTGCTGACCTTCCGGCCGGTCTTCGTGGTTCGCACATGGCACTCACCACTAGTGGACCGTCCTGGTCATTGATTTAGCGCGGATACGGTGCTTGGGATCGGTATAGGTCCAGCGAATAGGCCGGGCGGAGTTTGTGTATGCCCGGATGTATTTCATGAGTTTGCGGTGGAGATCGGCTAGGGAAGTAAACACTCCGCGGGCAATGACATCCCGTTCGATTTTGCTGAACCAGACCTCGACCTGATTGAGCCATGAAGAGTAGGTTGGCGTGAAGTGAAAGCGGACCTTTGGATGCGCCTCCAGGAAGTCTCGGACCGCCTGCGTCTTGTGTGCCGACAGATTGTCGAGCACAATGTGAATCACTTTCGCCCAGCGGGCGTGATTTACCAATCCGGTAAGAAAATCGATGAACTCAGCACTGGTGTGGCGTTGCGCAGTCTTGCCCTGCACCTTGCCCGTCTTGACATCCAGTGCGGCGTATAAAGGCAGCGTTCCGTGCCGATAATACTCAAATCCATGCCGCTCGGCCCGTCCAGGTGAAAGCGGCAGCACTGGGTCAAGACGATCCAGTGCCTGAATGGCCGATTTTTCATCCACGCAAAAGACAGCCGCATGCTGCGGTGGATTCAGGTATAAGCCAATGATGTCGGCGGCCTTCTCCTCAAACTGCGGATCATTGCTGGCCATGTATCGTTCGAGTCGATGTGGTTTGAGCTTGGCCTGCGCCAGCACCCGTTGCACGGTGGTCTTACTCAGGCCCAGCGCCGTGGCCAGTTTTCGACACGACCAGTGAGTACTGCCGTCGGATGGTTTCTGCTGAGCGCGTCGAATGATGCGAGCTTGCACGTTCGGTGTGACCGTGCGCGGCTGACTTCCTTTGTGTTGCCCCTGCAAGCCGGCCATACCTGATTGCGCAAACCGTCTCTTCCACTTGGATACTGTGGGTGCACTCGCGCCCAGCTTCCTTTCAATCGCTCGATAGCTCAGCCCCTCGGCCAACGAGAGAATCAAGCGTGCTCGAAACACATCACCCGCAGGCAGCGCTCGCGACTGCCCCCACCGCTCTAACTCTTCTCTCTGTTCCGCACTAATTTCTAGCAATCGCCGATTATCAGCCACTCCGTTTAGACGCACACATACCGCTGTATGTATCACAGGGACGAACCACTAGCATGCAATGGTCGATATGAAACGTCGCCACGTCGGAAATCCGCAGGCCAGTATAGATCGAGACAGCAATGAAGTCGGCAAGATCCTGCCCGGTCCACTTGTATCGGTAATTGGCGGTCTCGCCTTTTCGCCCGATGATGATGCACATCGCGCGACCATCGGATTGGGATCTTTCCATACTGGTGGTCGCACGCATGGAACATGCGCTTGATTTCTTCGTCAGTGAAGGGAATACGCTCTTTCTCGTTGTCCGCCGATTTTCCTTTGACGGCCTTAACCAGCTTGGCTGGATTTTCCGTTATCCATCTGTTCGCAACGCAGAAGTCGAAAAATGATTTTACGATCTCCATGTATTTCGACGAAGTGTTGGCGGCAACCGCCCATGATGTTCGAAGCTCGCGCACGTCCATCGGTGTCCACTGCTCGACAAGGACATAGCCTTTGGATACCGAGTGGCTTTTCAATCCGTTTAAGACGAAACGGTTTTTGCGGAGCGTATTCGGCGCTGAGACTTCTTCACGTTCCGCGATGAAGGCAGATGTGGCGAGGTCAATGGTGGTCCTGGCTGGGGATTCGGCTTCCGGAGGGGTAGGCTGAGAAGCCTTACTGCCGGTCCATGATCCGGCAAGCTCCCATTTCACGGTTGTTGCTTTCGCGGGTTCCCACTGCCACTGCCCCGTGCTTTTGCGGCGAAATTTGCGGTCAAGCGTTCCTGAGACAAAGATGGGGCATTCGCATCGCTTCCAGCCCTTCTTCCGTTCCTCAAATTCTCCGGAGGAAGAATCCTCGGGACGACCGGCTTTACACTCCCGGCGATGGCGGCGATAGAGGTTGAGCGCCATGCCTGATTGCCCGGTATTACCCGACAAAAATCAAATATGCTTGTATCTATAGAAAAACATTATGGCGGAGAGAGTGGGATTCGAACCCACGTTAGAGTTTCCCCTAAACACGCTTTCCAAGCGTGCGCCTTCAACCACTCGGCCATCTCTCCTCGGAAACCGCCCTCAGTTTAACATTCAAGTCGACGTGAACGCAGGTGCGGTTTTTACCCAAATCAAGCATTCACCTGATGATTAGGGTGGATGTTGAGCCGACCTTCAAACTTTCTGCTTAGCGCGTGCGGTAACTCCGTGCAAAAGGCCGATGACACACTGTCCTGCCGGGTCCGGCCACCGCGAATGAGCCGCGTGGTCCTCTCGCCGTTCCGGGTGAGACAGCGCCTCACGCATGGAGAGCAAGGGAGTGTGCTGGAAACCGGTGTGCAACATCCTGGAGGTTACGGTCTATACCTGGCACGGTATCCCATCGAGCGACAGGAAAATTCCTTAAATAACCGCCAAGTGTTCGACAGGCAGCTTGTGGAATATCTCAATCATATAGGTCAGCATCTCCGAACTAATCCCCGGATATACCCCGACCCAGAAAACCTGATTCATGATGAAATCCGTGTTTTCTAGCGAGCCCACGACACGATGCCGGACGCCCTGATAAGCGGGCTGCCGCAGTAGATTGCCGCCAAAAAGAAGGCGCGTGGCGATCTTGCGCTTCTCCAGAAACGCGATGACTTGGTTGCGGTTAAAAGGTGCTCCGGGGCGCACTGCGATCGCGAAACCGAACCAACTTGGCTCTGAATGCGGCGTGGCCTCGGGCAGGATGAAAAATTCCTCGAGATCTTTCAATCCATCGCGGAGTGCACGGAAGTTGGCGCGGCGCTTCTTGATAAACGCAGGCAGCTTCTCCAGTTGGGAGAGCCCTACCGCCGCCTGCATATCCGTCATCTTGAGGTTGTAACCAATGTGCGAGTAAGTGTACTTGTGATCGTAGCCGTAGGGTAGCTCCCCGAGTTCCCAGTCAAAGCGCTTACCGCAGGTGTTTGCGTTGCCCGGTTCGCACCAGCAGTCGCGTCCCCAATCCCGGAACGATTCGACGATCGTCTTGAGCAGCGGCCTGTTCGTCAGGACGCATCCGCCTTCGCCCATCGTGATGTGATGTGCCGGATAAAAGCTCACTGTCGCAAGATCGCCGAACCTCCCTACCTTCTGGCCTGCATACGTTGCCCCAACCGCGTCGCAGCAGTCTTCCACCAACCACAAATCGTGCTTTTTGACAAACTCCTTCACCGCCCCTACGTCGAAAGGATTGCCGAGCGTATGCGCGATCACGACGGCGCGGGTACGTTCGGAGCGGGCTTCTTCGAGCCCCCTCACGTCGATGTTGTAAGTCGGAATGTGTTCATCGAGGAACACCGGAACCAGTCCGTTCTGAATAATCGGATTAACGGTAGTCGGAAAACCCGCCGCGACGGTGATTACTTCATCACCCGGTTGCAGCCTTCGAGCTCCTAATTTCGGAGAAGTTAAAGCTGTGACCGCAAGCAAATCGGCCGATGAGCCCGAATTCACCAGCGTCGCGGTGCGAATCCCGAACCAGCGAGCGAACTGCTTTTCGAATTGCGCCGCGAATCGTCCCGTAGTCAGCCAGAAATCAAGTGACGAATCCACCAGCGACTGCATGTCTGCGGCGTCGAATACTCGGCCCGAAACCGGTACCGGACTTTCGCCGGGAACAAATGCAGCCGGAGCGAACGTCTCTGCATGATATTCCGCGATCAATTCGAGGATGCGCTCGCGCAGCTCTTCCTTGCTTCTCACCCATTGCCTCCCAGAAAATCGCGATACCAGGAAATTGTGCGTGTAAGCCCTTCGTCTAAAGTAAATAGCGGTCGCCAGCCCAGCAGTTCCCGCGCGCGTCCAGCACTCAGATACTGATGGCGAATCTCGTTTGAAGCCTCGTTACGTATGTCCGGTTCTAGCGAAGAATCCATCTTGTCGAGAATCAGATCTACCAACTCGCGCACGCTGACTTGAATCTCGTTCGAGAAGTTAAACGCCTGGCCGTGCAAACCATCGCTCTGGGCTAGCAGCCGTTCAGCCAGGAGCAAGTAGCAAGCAGCTCCATCTTCGACATAAAAGTAGTCGCGTACAAATTGTCCATCCGAGCGGATCACGGGCGGCTCGCCCCTCAGTACGGAACGGACCGTGCCCGGCACGATGCGGTTCCAGTTCAAATCACCCCCGCCGTAGAAATTCCCGCAGCGTGTCACTGCCACCGGTAAACCATACGTTTTTCCGTACGCCTGTGCAATCAGATCGGCGCACGACTTGCTCACATCATAAGGATGGCGGGCTTCGAGCGGCGTGGTTTCCGAGTATGGCAACCTCTCCTGTTCACCATATGCTTTGTCCGAAGATGCGATTACAACCGCTTTGACCAGTGGAGACCGCCTCGCCGCTTCGAGCACGTTCCACGTGCCCTGAATGTTGCTTTCGAAAGTCGAGACGGGATTCCGGTTGGCGATCCCGACGATCGTCTGCGCGGCCAGATGAAAAACCGTATTGATCTCGTACTCACCGAAAGTGCGCTCGATGAGATCGCGGTCGCGGATGTCGCCGCGCACGGTTTTTACCCGGTCCAGCAGTTTGCTGCGCACCATCTCGCTGTCCGGCACCCAGTCCCGCACGAGGCAAACGATATCCGCCCCAAGTCTCATCAGTTCGCGAACGAGCCAGCTCCCTAGCAGCCCCGTCGCCCCCGTTACCAGCGTCGGACGGTCGCGCCACAGCGAAGAGTTCATGTCCACTTTTTCCACGGGGCTTTTCCGCTCTTCCAGAGTTCGTTCAGAGCCTGATATTCCCGATAAGTATCCATCGCGTAAAAGAATCCTTCGTGATGGTAGGCCATCAGTTGCCCCTCGGCGGCCAGCCGTTCGAGCGGTTCCCGCTCTAGTATCGTGTCGTCGCCATCCAGATAATCGAGGACTTTTCTTTCGAAAACGAAGAAGCCGGCGCTCGCCCAGGCGTCCGACCTCGGCTTTTCGATAAAGCTTTGGACCTCGTTGGTTCCGCTGATATCCAGAATGCCGAAGCGCGAAACCGGACGAAACGTCGTGACGGTCGCCAGCTTGCCATGCTTTCTGTGGAAGTCGATCAGCTCACTGACATTGACGTCGCTCACGCCATCGCCGTACGTAACCATGAAGCGGTTCTCATCTGCAAGGTATCTCGCTGCCCTCCGGAGCCTTCCGCCAGTCATCGACTCGGCGCCCGTTTCCGCCAGCGTGACGATGAAATCCTGCTCTTCGTGCCTGTCGTTGTACTCAATCCGAGCCTGCTTGCCAAGGCATATAGTGAAGTCGTTGTTCATCGCCTCGTAATTGAGGAAATACTCCTTGATCATGTTGCCGCGATAGCCCAAGCATAGGACAAAATCGCGGAAACCATAATGCGCGTAGCACTTCATGATGTGCCACAAAATCGGACGCCCTCCAACATCCACCAGGGGCTTCGGCCGGAACTCGGTCTCTTCGCGCATGCGCGTCCCGAGTCCGCCGCACAGAATAACGACTTTCATTGAGCAGTGTTTAGGGCAATTTTAAACGAAAGGATTCCGGCCTACGGAGTTGCGCCTTCCTGAGCGGAGGGCACGTCGGACGATAACGCTCTCAGATGCCAGATGCACCAGAGAGTGATCGCTATCTCGTAGACCCCAAGCGATACTTCGAGAACGGTGCTCACAAAAGGACTGAATTGTTGATCGATGATCATCAATACGCACGCGACCACCTCGCCGACCAGGGATAGTTGGTAAAAAAGCAGCCAGACAGCCGTGTTGCTGGGCAATTCGATGTTTTTGGCGCGCGTAAGCCGATGTACCGACCAAAGGAAGGCTAGGCTGGCTGTCGTCGAGGCTGCCCACAGAATCACTGCAAAGGTGCCCAGGACAACTCCTTCGCCCGCATCATCGTTTCCAGCGAACCCGGTGATTATGAGACCTAGAATCGACGCGATCAGCAAGCTTGAAACCAGCCGGAACGCGGCGGGCCGGCGTATGTTAGCTATCCGCGATTTGCTCTCCTCCCATACGTCGTAAGCAGCGGCGGGAAAAACGAACGCATACAAAAAACGAGAGTAAAAAAATACGAGAACAAATTCATGAGACCGGGCTCCCAGCCATAGCATCACCCCATCGAAGAACAGGCTCAAGAAAGCAGCAAGGGTGATAAAGAAATAGATTCGGTGCAATCTCAGCTGCAGAATCCGCAACAGCAGGAGTCCGTCAACGACGGTACCCCCGATGTCCATCCAGTAGTTCACTTGGTCCAACATTCGCTTTATCCATTTGACCCTACCCGAACCGATTTCCGCTTTTCCGGCGTCTAAATAGCTGAGGGTTTGGACATGTTCAAGAGAACCGGATGGGGGCTTTTCGCCCTGGCGTTTGCAACCCTGCTCGGACCGTCAAAGTCGAGCGCGGCTGTTGTTGGATTCGGAGTGGGTGTCGGCCCTGTTTACCCATACGCAGCGTATCCGGCCCCTTACGCGTATCCCTATGCTTGCGGTGCCTACGGCTACTACTCTCCCTACTGTGCTTATCCGTACGCCTACAATCCATATTTCTATCCGTATGTAGGTTTTTACGGGGGCTATTGGGGCGGCTGGGGCTACGGCTATCGACCCTACTACCGCGGCTACTATCCGTATCGGTACGGCAACCGTGCCGGCTATGGTTACGGATATAGGGGCGGTTACGCCTACGGGAACCGTGCCGGTTACGCGTATGGCAACCGCGGCGGATACGGGGGTCGAAGTGGATACGCCATCGGTTATGGTCGTGGCAGCGCGTTTTCGGGTCGCGCGGGGGGCTTCGGGGGAGGCCACGCAGGCGGCTTCAGCGGCGGCCACGGGGGCGGACACCGGTAAGCTCGATTCGCCGTCTTACGTCGGTACCTGCCACATTGACTTACGGGGTCATTTCCCATACACTGTTGGGGAAATGTCAGCGATCCCGTCTGTCGGCCAGTTTGAACAACTCGTCCTGGCAGCTATTCTCAGCCTGCACCAGAACGCCTACGGAGTAACCATTCAGAGCAAGGTCGCGGATCTTGCGCAGCCGAGAAATGTCTCTCTAGGAGCTATCTACGTTACGTTGGATCGCCTGGAGGACAAGGGTTTCGTCTCCTCCTGGCTCACCGATCCAACCGCCGAACGCGGTGGCCGGGCTAAGCGGTGTTATCGCTTAGAGGCCCTCGGCGAGCAGGCCCTGCAAGAATCCACGGCAACCGCACTCAGAGTCTCGGAAGTCATCTCCAATGTGCTCGGAAAAGATTGGGCTCGCAAATGGAAAAAGGAATGGGAAAAGGAGCCGGGATAAATGACCCCACCCACGTTTCTTGAGCATCTCCTATACCTGCTGCTGCCACCGGATTCCCGCGAACACGTGTTGGGAGACTTGCAGGAAAGGTGCACATCCGCAAAGTCTTACCTGATCGATTCGCTGTCAGTGCTTGGCCCGGTAATCGTCAGCAGAATTCGCCGCACCACCGATTTCCAGGTCTTCCTGATCGAAGCCGTGACCATTTATCTCTCGCTGACAGCCGCCGCTTGGTATCTCGGGGAACAGAGCTTTCTCTACCGTGATGGTGGTTTTGTCCGCTTAATGCTGCCTACAAGTGTTGCCGTGATTGCCTTACTGTTCTGCAACGCCTATTCCGATTTGGACAAGGGGGCCTTGAATAGGGCCATTCTGCAGAGTGCCGGTAGCCTGTCTTTGGCCGCGATGGGCCAAGCCGTGCTTTTCGATGCGCACGCCGGCCTCGCCGTCCCATTTCGAATCCTGTTATATGGCAGCTTGTTGAGCTGTCTGTTGATATCGCCTCTGCGGATACTTTTCCCACCAACGCAACGACGGCCGAAATTTGTATCTTCGAAATCCCCTCGGCCCTTTCCACATCGGCAGCCTCGCCTTGTCGTTCCGGCCCTACATCTCGACAGAAGCGTTACTAAGATTCGCACCGGACCAAAGCTCAGCCTGCTTCTGGCAATGGTTGCTGTGCTTCTGGCTGCCGCTTTGCTGCTTGCACGTCTGAAATGAACGGGGAATAGGACGCGGTACTCGCGAACGCGCCGTTCTGCTCTAGCCTCTCGCCTTCTGCATCCCCTCCAGACGGCCCTCCATCTGGCGCGTGAGGTGCATTTTGATTTCTAGCATTCGTTCCATCACCATAAGTTGAGCACGATGACGCATTTCATGCTCTTTCGTACTGAGAAGCATCTCGAAGCGAGTCTTTGCACCGCCTAGCCCGGGCATCGAGACTCGCTCCGCGAGAAACTCATCGCGTAACGTCTCGAGCCAGCCGGCAAAATGCTCGCCGTCTTTTCGGAGTGACTCCAGTAACTCTTCTTTGCTGTGATGTTTCTTCTCCTCTTCCATTCGCTTGATGAAGAAGTCGGCGAAATCGAACTTCGCCATATCCGAAAGGTGCTCGACACCGTGGATACGGTGCGCTGTTCTCGGAGCCGCCGCAATGTGAAATAGGGTCTCTGAGACCGAACGTGCTCTCGGCCGGCCGAAAGCCGTAGTCCTTTTCGCCAATCTCTTCGGCAATCACGATAGTGTTCTGTCGAACCGTGCGAAAACTGGACGCGAGTTCTTTTGCACCGTAGTAGTTCCTGAGGGTAGTCTACTCCTAGTCATTCCCCCATCAGAACATTCTGAGTGCTCAATGTTTAATATGGCATTCACATAACCGGCATTATTCCGCAACACAATTGCTCCATGTTATTGGCGGGAGCTGAAATCGGATGCCTGTTAGAGCCAATACCCAGGTCCAGCTGTTCTGGGAAGATCGGAAAGTTGCCGGTGCCTTCCGCGCCGGTGTTTCCCTTCACAGCCACACGATGTATTCGGAAGAGAGTCTCGAGGTGATTCCGTCCCATATCGTCGATGCGTGTTACCGTACCGGCTGTCTGCGCCGTCCGAGCGTTAATGGTGAGTCTGCCGGGCGGATACGGCTCGGTGATGCGTTCTGGACCCCTCCTTTGAGCCCGCATGAAGCTTATCGGCTCGAGCAGCGACAAATTGAAACAGAATTGCAACTTCCCGGATTGATCTCGTTAACAGACCACGATGATATTCGCGCCGGTACTCTGTTGCGAGTACTCAGTGTTTTCCCGCAGGCGCCGATCGGCGCGGAATGGAGTGTACCATTCGGTCCCACATTCTTTCATGTTGGTGTTCATAACCTGTGCGCTGCCCTTTCTGCCTCCCTAATGAGCCGGCTCACCGCCTTCACGGCCGCGCCGGAGCCCAGCACATTGGGTGATATTCTCGCTATGCTCAACTCGGATCCGGAGGTGCTAGTCGTTCTGAATCATCCGCTCTGGGATGAAAAAGAGATCGGCAAATTCAAGCACGTGCAGGTCCTTCGTGACTTGCTGCGTCGCCACGGCCACCAGATCCATGCTCTGGAAGCGAATGGATTCCGATCTTGGCCGGAGAACAGGGACGTGCTCCAACTCGCTGCAGAATTCAACCTGCCTGTCGTTGCGGGTGGAGACCGGCACGGGCTTGAGCCAAACGCTGTCCTCAATCTTTCACGCGCTTCGACGCTTGCGGGCTTCATCCGTGAAGTGCGAGACGATCGCGTCAGTCACATGGTTTTCATGCCGCAGTACCGCCAGCCAAGGCTCCTGCGCATTCTGCACTCTGTAATCGATGTTCTCCGCGACTATCCGCAAAACTTTGGAGGCTACCAAGCCTGGGGCGATCGCGTCTTCTATCGAGACCCCGAAACCATGCTGGTCGAACCGTTTTCGTCGATGTGGAACGGCGGCACGCCCCGGCTTGTGAAATACTTTCTCTCCGCGGCTCGCCTGCTCGACCGTCGGCCTCCCTCGGTCATCCTGAAGGCCGCCTGACGGCTTGAACGGGCGAGGACATGGCTTGGCTTGATCGTCACCGATCGATCTGCTTGCGGGAAAGGTCAAACTTCCCGGGCACTTGTTATCGATCCGTTAGTCGCTTCAGTGTGATCCCTGCTCGCGCCGTTGTTGCGCGTCGCGCAGCCACTGTGCCATCTGCTCGTCTTTCGCAGCAACAGCTGCCCAACCAACCGCGGTGGCGTCCCAGCGATAATCGTGGATCGTCATGTCGATGCCGCGGTCGATGAGGAATTGCATCGCTTCGTAATTCTTGTGCCACACCAGCTCATGCAGGATGCTGGCGGGCTCATGGGAGCTCCAGTTTGTATCGATATCGGCCCCATGCCGGAGCAGATAGTCGGCGATCTCGAAGTGGTTGTTCATGACCGCCCAGGCAAACGCGGTGTCGAGAACCTGCTGCACCTTGGGCTCGCCCCAATTCAGGTTCCCGCGGATCCAGTCATCGTTGGCGGGAAAATGATTCGTGAGGTCGCCCAGTGCGGGCTTGCCCGCCGCGTCGAACCAACTTTTCACCCGTGCGAAGTCCCCGTTCCCGGCTGCGTGCGCCAGATCGTCGGGCATGGGCCAGATCCGCAGCAGAATTGGGCGCAGATGGGACTGCGCAGTTCCAGCCGTGAACGCGTGTACAAAGGCCCTGGATGGCGGCGGCACGGGACAGTGCAGCAAAGCGGGATCGAGATTAAGAAGCGCCTGAAGGAAAGCTGCGCGATCGCTCAGTCCCCCCGACATCCCCTCGATCAAATCGACCTGGAATTTTACAAATGCGCCTGACAATATCCATGCTTCGCGCCGCAATATGCCGGCAAAGGACGTCAAGTCACCGTCATCTCGCGCGACGGCAAGCTGTTGCATGACGAAAGCCTGCCAGGGCAGGGGCGGGTCGGGGTCTCTATAGGGCGTGTTCGCGATGAAGTATTGCACAAATGCGGAGCGTCCAGACCTGCCATCGATTCGCCTTCCCAGTTCGGCGTCGAGCGTGATCAACTGATCCAGCAGCAGCGCCGCTGCGGCCGCGTGCTGAAAACGGCAGGCAGTCATGAACGCCTGGTTCACCGCGGCAACATCGTCGCCGTTCGAATCCAGACATGCGCGGACGCCATCGACGTTGCCGAGTGCGGCAAGGAGCTTGAGCGATCGCGGAAGAAGGCCTCTGCGGTGGAAGAGATCGAGCAACCCCATTGCGCGGGAATCGATGAGGCCATCGCACACCGATGGCGCGACGACGGCGCCGGCATCGAGCAGGAACTCGGCGCATTCCCTGCGTGTGAAGTGCTGCTCCCTGATTGGGTCGAAGCTGTCGCCGAACGAACCGGTAGCCATTCCGAGGAGCCCCCGGTCGTTCTCACCGCGCCCGGCACCCTCCGGCGAGTTCCAGGAAGCCCCCCTCCACGACAACAGTGCCGGGTATTCCGCCAAGAGCTGCCGCAGACCTTCGATGTCATTGTCATGAATGATGCGGCGGGCTTCGGATACGGCCCACTCGAGTCCGCGGCCGAGGCGCCGTTTGACTCCTTTAAGCAAGTCCTTCCAGCCCGAAAATCCATATTCGCGCGCCAGCACCAACTGGGCATCACGCTGTGACAACGGCAGTTCGGCTTGAGGCAACTGAGTACGGGCCCGGCCGATGGCAACTACATCGCCGGCAGCGATATCGCGCGCCAGTTTCTTGGCTTGCTTGCGCAGGGATTCCAGAGATGGACGAGCAGGAAGCTCGGATGTGGTCATGGCAATCTCCTTTCATGAGCGCCTGTGACCCGCTGATACAGGCTGAAAGAAGATTCAAAGCACGCTGTCTGAATCGAAGCAGGTGGGATTGTTCCCTTGCCGCGGGTCGGGGGTGCCCTGTCGCACGCTGTACCTAGTATCGGCTACTTGCCAAGGCATGGTCAAACCGCAGTTTGCTGGATAGGATTGTTGCGAAGAACTCCTGATGACCTGACCCGTCAGCTCGCGGCTGCACTCCACTTACTCGACGCTTCAATGCTGGACCGCGGCCTCGGTGTATTCGAATTCTTCGAGTGGGAATTGCACACTGAAGCGCGTACAGGCGTTTTGATCGAGTGCGAGGCGGCCGTGCAATTGATTGTTCAGAAGATGAACGATGCGCAGTCCCATCGATTTCCCCTGCCAGATGTTGTCGGCGTTCTCAATGCCCAGGCCCGTCGTAGTACACCGACAACTCACACCACCGGCATCCCAGCGTTTCTCCGTCTTGCGTAGTTCCGGCAAAGTAATAAAATCGAACATCGATGGTTCCACGGCGTTCGTTAGGGAATGCGTGCTTCAATGCATTGGACACTAGCTCGTTCACGATACGCCCGAGCGGAAGAGCTTGCTCAATCGAAAGAACTATGTCGTCGGCTTCGGTGCGAACTTCGATCCGTTGCCGGTCGGTTCCGTGAAAGGCAATCAGGCCTTGCACAAGTTGGTGCATATATGGGCCGAAATCGATATTCGCGAGATCCCGGGAGCCGTACAGGCCTTTGGTGTAGAGCAGCAATCGCTCGTACCCGGTCTTGCAACTCCTCTAATATGACTCGTAATTCGCTGTCATTTACCTGACCAGCCTGCAACGAAAGAAGCGCGTTAATGACGTGAAGATTGTTCTTCACGCCATGATGGATCTCTCGAAGAAGAAGTTCCTTCTCCTCGAGTGATTTCGTGAGGAGATCTTCGGTTTGCTTCCGCTCGGTCTCATCCCGGAGTACCTTGGCGAAGCCACGCAATTTTCCCGACGGGTCATGCACGGGAGTCGTCACCCAACACGCCCAAAAACGGCTGCCGTCCCCCCGCATCAGCCGGCGACTATCCTCAGACCTGCCTTCCGCCAAGGCACGGCTGAGATCTTTTTCCGACTCGCCTCTTTGTCTGCCTCGGGGAGGAAGAATAGGTTGACGGGTCGGCCCAGAATTTCCAGTTCCGTGTAGCCAAAAGTCCTCTCAGCGCCCGGATTCCACCCGGATACAGCGCCGGCCGTATCTACCTGAAGCAGGGAGTAATCACGCACCTTCTGTGAGAAGAGACGGAATCGCTCCTCTGATTCCCGAAGCTTTTCTTCCATTACCTTTCGGGAGGTCAGGTCACGCATCACTTTGCTGAAACCCTGCAGAGTGCCAGGGTTGTCACGATGGGCGGTCAGTACTCCGCTTCCCCAGAAGCGAGTGCCGTCCCGCCTCAGGTGCCAACGGTCGTCCTCCGCAAACCCATGCCGGCTCGTGTGAACGATTTGGATGTGTTGCAAATAGCATTTTGAGGTGGCTTCGCTGCGGACCCGAAACGTTGGAAGGCCGTAAACAAAGGAGTTCAATTTAAACATTCCAGGTTGCTCTTGTTTCAATTGAGCTATTTGCAACACATCCGTCCGCACCGATATTGTCCAACAGATGCGGGATCTTCGTTGTGCCTGGAATGGGGACAATCCACGGCTGCTGCGTGAGCCATGCCAAGGCAATCTGAGCAGGCGTCGCGTCCTTGCGGACGGCCCACTCCTTCACAACCGCGACAAGCTTGAGATTGCCGGGCCCATTTTCGGGCGCAAACCAAGGCATCATGCCTCCAAGATCACCCCTTTTCATTTGCGTGCTCTCGGTAATGTCTCCCGTTAGAAATGCCATCGCAAGCGGACTCCAGCAAACAAAGCCGATTCCGAGTTCTTTGCACGTCGGAAGAACCTGCTTTTCCGGATCACGCGCCATCATCGGGTATTCATTTTGGATAGCTGTTAACGGCTGCACTGCATGGGCACGACGCAGGGTTTCGATGCCCGGTTCGAGAGGCCAAAGTGCAAGACTTTCCCTTGTGCGATTAGGTCTTTGACTGTACCTGCTACATCCTCGATCGGTACATTGGGTCGACCCGGTGCTGATACAGCAAGTCAATCCAATCCGTCTTGAGGCGTTTCAGCATCCCGTCGACGGAGCGGCGAATGTGTTCCGGCTGGCTGTTCAGACCGCCTAGATGGTTACCTGTGACTGGATCGATATTCCAGCCGAACTTCGACTCGATGACGACTTGATTCCGAATCGGACTCAGAGCTTCACCAACGATACGCTCCACCTCCAGCGGCCCATACGCCTCAGCGATATCGAAGAGCGTGATGCCGTGGTCGTGAGCTGTGCGCGCCAAAGTGATCATGTCGCTTCGGTTCGGCGCAGCGGCGTAGAACATCCCGGTGAAGTCCTGGCAGCCGAGGCCAATGCTTGACACCTCGAGTTAGCCTAATTTCCGGCGACCCACGACTTGAGCCCTTCGGCTGGTTGCGCCGTCTTGTGGCCTGTAGCGCGCAGAAAGCAGCTTGAGCCCATCACCTTAATCTTCAATACAGCCGGCAAGAAGGCCGCATCAGCGCTTTGGAGCCGCTGCCGGGCCGTTCTGGCTGGCTTCGGTTGACGCGACTGACTGTTACGGCGCTTGAGCCCAAGGACTTTCTGTATTTGACGGGGATTGTAGAATCCCGGCAGGAGCTGGACGAAGACCTTTGCCGCAAGCGCCTGACCTTACACGCCACTACGAAACCCGAGCCCCTTCGCCCCGATTCAGCGTTGGACGACATGGCGGACCGGAGGAAACGCGCCATCCTCGGTGAAATTGACCGGCGCAATGGCCTTCTCTTTGAAGCGGAGATTGATAAGCTCGAGCGCTGGTCCGACGATCTGAAGCTGAGTCTCGAACGCGAGGTAAAGGCGATCGAGAAGGAATTGCGCGACGTGAAGCGGGAAAGCCGCTTCGCGACCGATCTCGCCAGCCGGCTGGCTGCGGAGTGCCGCAAACGCGATCTGGAATCTCGCAAGAGCCAGAAGTTGAAAGAACTGTTCGACGCGCGCGCCGATATCGACAAGCAGCACGATGAGCTGGTGACCCGGCGCGAAGCAGAATTGCAAGGCCAGCAAACGGTCCAGGAGCTATGGACCGTTCAGTGGTCGTTGGAGTAAATACCGTATGCCCGCAAACACGATGAACGAAACAGAGATGAAGCTCGAATGAAGCGACATCTTGGATCAACGAACCGCCGCCTTGAAGGACCTGTTCCCGGAAGTATTCGCCGAGGGCAAGATCGAGTTTGAGGAGCTACGCCTGACGATGGGCGAACAAATAGAAACCGACAGAGAGCGCTATGGACACCTGGGCTGGCAAAGCGGACGCCATACGCGCAGTTCAAATTCCCAGCACGGCCACCCTGGTTCCAGTCCGCGAAGAATCGGTTGATTGGGACAACACGCAAAACGCCTTCATCGAAGGCGAGAACTTAGAAGTGTTGAAGCTGCTGCAAAAGAGTTACTGCGGCAACGTCAAGATGATCTACATCGACCCTCCATACAACACGGGAAACGAGTTCATTTTATCCCGACAATTATCGCGACAGTGTCGGCAACTACCTTCGTCTATCGGGGCAACTCTCAGGGGACGGCCAGAAGCTTACATCCAATACGGAGACCAGCGGACGTTATCACTCCAACTGGCTGAACATGATGTACCCTCGTTTGTTTCTTGCTCGCAACTTGCTGCGGGATGACGGAGTGATCTTCGTCAGCATTGACGATCACGAGATACAAAACCTACGCTGCGTGATGGATGTAATCTTCGGAGAGGAAAACTTTCTCGCCACTATTGTTTGGCAGAAAATCTACTCACCCAGAAACACAGCTCGTACCTTCTCCGAGGACCACGACTTTGTGGTTGCGTACTCTAGAAACGCAGTCAATTGATCTCCCGTTCTCCTTCCGCGCAGCGAAGAAGCTAACGCGCGTTATACCATCCTGACAACGATCATCGGGGTCCATGGAAACCAGGCGACCTGACGGCCAGAAACTACCCTGCGCGCCATCATCGGCTTGCAACCCAGACCCGTGCAAGTCATCTGTCTCGACCATGCATTTGAAGGCAACGACCAGGTGAAGACGAACCTGAAGCTCGAGATGCAAGCCGCGGGCATTGAATTCCGAACCGTCTAAGCGCGATGAAGATTCAGTTCAGCAGCAATCAGCAATACAGCTAGATGCCATCGGCTCGGTTATCGACCTCTTGGACGGGCAGCCGCTGGCAGGTGGCGCTTTCGAATTTCGATTCGACAGTTCGAGCGGCTTAGGCTTTACCGAACTCGGCAGTGGAAACAAGCTGGATCTTGCGACTGGCTCGGTACTCAAGAATCTCCGAGCGGTTCAGGAGCGGAATGAGATCGCTGCGAGCACCAGCTTGGAGTCGATGGATTTCACAGTAGAGATGGAGACGGGAACGGGCAAAACCTACGTTTATCTCCGCACGCTTTATGAACTCAATGCGAAGGATGGCTTCACGAAGTTCGTCATTGTTGTCCCAAGCGTCGCCATCCGAGAGGGCGTTCTTAGTAGCATTCGCTTAATCCAAAGAGCATTTTCAAACTCTCTAGGGCAATGTTCCGGTGGACGCGTGGGTTTATGACTCGGCGCAGGCTTCACGGTTACGCCAGTTTGCGGGATCGAACCAGATGCAGATTCTGGCGATGAACATCCAGGCTTTCGACAAGAAAGACATCTCGATTATCCAAAAGGATTTGGACGGCATGTCAGGCCGGAAACCGATTGAGTTCATTCAATCGACACGCCCCGTGGTTGTCATTGATGAGCCGCAGAACATGGAGACGGAAAACGCCAAGGCGGCAATCGCCAGTTTCAACCCGCTGTGCACACTACGCTATTCCGCAACGCACAGAAACCTGTACCACCAGGTTTACCGGCTTGATCCGGAAGGCATATGATCTGCGGCTCGTGAAGCGGATAGAGGTGGCGTCTATTGTTGATCTTCCGGAGTTCTCCAAGCCGTACATGTCGCTAAAGTCGATTCAAACCGGCAAGGCACTGACGGCAAAGCTGGAGATGGACGTGAACCGCGACAAAGTTCCGGAGCGGAAAACGCTCACGGTAAAGCACCGCCAGGACCTTTTCGATTTGTCCAACGAGCGCGACTTTCGTCGCGGCTACATCATACAGAACATTGACGCGGTCCAGCAGAAAGTGGAGTTCACGAATGGCGTGGAGCTTCGGGTGGGCGAACAGATCGGGGTCGAACGAGGACGCCGTCATGCGCACCCAGATTCGCGAGACAGTGCGTGAACACCTCGAGAAGGAGTTGAAGGCAGCGGCGATCCCGAAAGGCGAACGGCTGAGGTTCTGTCCCTCTTCTTTATCGATCGCGTTGCCAACTATGCGGAAGAGGATGGGAAATTCGTCGCTGGTTCATCGACGCTTATGAAGAACTAAGGCAAGTATCCAAATACTCAAGGCTGAAGCTGCCCGAGGCCGGACTCGCTCACAACGGTTATTTTGCGCAAGACAAAGGCCGAGCAAAGGACTCCGCCGAAGGCCGGAGCACAAAAGCGGATGATGAAGCCTACGAACTCATCATGCGGGATAAAGAGCGCCTGCTATCCCGAGACGAACCGTTACGCTTCATATTCAGCCATTCCGCGCTGCGCGAAGGCTGGGACAATCCGAACGTTTTTCAGATCTGCACCCTAAATGAAACAAAGTCCCAGATGCGAAAGCGGCAAGAGATCGGACGCGGTCTCCGGCTCCCTGTGCGAGAAAACGGCGAGCGCTGCACTGACGCTTACATTAACCGGCTTACTGTAATCGCGAATCGGAGCTATACAGACTTCGCCAAACAACTCCAAAACGAAATTGAGGAGGAATGTGGCATCACATTCGGCCAGCGGATTGAGAACGCCCGTGAACGCAGAACGGCGAAGCTCAAAAAGGGCTGGTCACTCGATCCTGATTTCCTGGAGTTGTGGAACCGGATGAAACACCAGACCCGTTACTCTGTCGAGTTCGCGACCGCCAGTCTGATCGATCGCGCTGTAACGGAATTCCGCAAAGCCGGAGAGATTTCCGCGCCCACATTCACCATCAGCAAAGCGGAACTGGATCTATCCGCGAATGGCATTCAATCCACGTTACTGGCCCAAGGATTCAAGAGCGACACCGAGCAGGCGGTCTTCATACCTGATCTGCTCGGGTACCTGGGATATCTGGAGTAGGTATTCCGCATCGGGAAGCCTGCCTGCGTCGGATGACCCCGAGCGGCAACTTGCGCGATGCTCCGAGTGTGCAGCAATTCGCCGTTGCTTACAACCGGGCAAATCCCCAGCGTAGAATCGCCAGGCTAATCGCCGGTCATGCTGCCGCCACTGCGCCAGCGGACATAATCGAAACTCCAGCGGTAGTTCTGACTGAAGATCTTACCGCTATAACCGATATCGGTGTCCATGGCGTGGCCGAACATTTCGTCAGCTTCCCGGCGATACAAATCGTCGTTGCTGTATCGCCAATACCAGGCATAAGCAGGCGCGATCAGGTTCGTAAGATCCGGAATATACTTCATGCAGCTTACTGAACACGTCGGGCCCTGCGGATCGGTGTTGTAAAAGAATTCGTGATTCTTGTCGTTGTAACCTTTAGCCCACAGACCGTCGCACATCAGCTTGATTGCTGGCGGGATGCGTGGATCTTGGGTGACTTCGTAGTAGTCGATCAGAGCCTCGGCCGCCAATCCATCAAAGAACGGTTGATTCAGTTGGTAGCCTCCGGTCACGAAGAGACGCTGGAAATCGCCGAGGAGATAACCCACGGCTTGCTCTAGCTTGGGATTGCGAGGTTCTCCTACTCGTTCAGCTTCGAGATAGGCTTCCACGATAAAAGCAGTTTCGCGAATCAGCAGGTCGGAAGGGCCACCCGCCTTGTAGGCGTAAGCCGAGTTGCGAGCCAGCAAAATCACCGCTTGTTTGTAGCTATCGTCTCCGGTGCGCTGCCAAGCCATGCGCATTCCGCGAGAGAACACGCGCCATCCAGGAAGCTTCCCGGAGTTCTGGAGGACGTAGCCACGATATTGCTGCGCGATATTGAGCGCGCACTTATTCCAGGAAGGATCATGCGTGTAGTCAGCGATCTGAAAATAAATCCGCGTGCCGTCGTAGTACCAGACGTCGGCTTCCCAGCCGAAACCATAAGTCTTCGTCGGGTTGCACCATCGTTTACCGAGGAAGATCATGTTCTGTTCCCACTTCTTCAAGCCGGGAAAGTCCCGGCCTTTCTTAGCGGGAGCAGGTTGAGAGCTAACGAGCAGAATCGCAGGCGCGAGAAGGAGTAGACGTCTAATCATTTCCAGGATACCTGCATGGCTCGCACCGCATCCGCCTGCGACATCAAACGGTGGGTTGCGGTCGCCAACCCACAGGAAATTAGCAAGGGAAAGTCGTAAGCGTGGCTGAGAAAGAATGAGCAGGCGGCGAAGCCAAACATCGAGATAAGCACGAATTGCGCGATCGTTGCGAGGAGCGGATTCGAAGCCTCCCTCAATTTCCAAAGGCTTGAGAATGTGGTGACAAGGGCCGCGACGAAGAAGACAAAGGCCGGAATCCCACATTCGCTCGAGACCTGCGTGTAAGTGTTGTGCGTCTCGTGCCACATGCCTTTCTCGCCCGACGCTTTAGCCACTTTGCTTTCATTTTCCATGAACTGACCTGGTCCCACTCCGAACAAAGGATGCGAAAGCGTCAACATGATGCTTTGATAGAGCAGTCGCTGCCGTGCCTCGCTGGACTCCTTGGCGGTTTTGTCCTCGGCCGAATTTACAAAGAGGGAAGCAAAACGTTGTACAGACTGGCCGGGAACGAACGGCAACGCCAAAAGCGCAAGGATCGGCGCTCCTAACAGAATGATCGCTTTTACTTTTGGTTTGCCCATCATCACAATCAAAAATGTAGTGACCAACATCCCGACCAAGCCACCCCGCGATCCGGTGCTAAGCATCTGATACAGACCAGCCGGAACCACCACCAGACCTAACAGCTTCCGGACCATCGGTGCATTGTTCGCGAACAGCAGATAAGCGACAAACGGAAATACGAATACCAGATAAGCCGCATAATCGTTCGAGTCTCCGATACTGGGAGCATTTGCCAGCATCATCCTACCTTGGACCAATACCTTATTCGAGAAACCAAGAGCGATGGTCGCGATACCGGCCCACCCAATCGTTTTCACCATCTTGACCAGATCCTCGGAAGAGCTCGTGACCGCCGGAATCAGCAGCAGCAACGGAACTGCTGTTCTTAGAAAGTCGAGGACCAGGGAAAACGAACCTCCCCGCCAGGTACTGAAGACTGTAGCGAAGCATAAACTGATTGCAAACAACAGCCAGAAGATCGTGGCGCGGTTGCGTATCGCAATCAACAATTTACCCGTCATCAGTGCTGTCAGTAAGCTAGCCGAGCCAAGCAGCAGCAAAATATGCAAATCGACTCTGATCTTGGAGGTGATGAATTCATGCAGGAAGCTGATTCTGAAGAACAGGAATACAAGTGTGCACCTCAGAGCCACAGCTTGCATCGGACCTACCGCCTGCGGAGTCTCGATCGATACCGGCCGGTCAGCTTCCTCTATCAGGACGTTGGGATCCTCGACCGCTACGTTCCGCTCTTCGAAGGCATTCGCGCGGGGAAGAGGTCGTGGCCGAACAGGAGAATCCGGCCGGTGGCTGGGCTTAAAAAGCGACATCTGCGGAGATTGCCCTCACCAGTGTAGCGGAGGGTGTCTGATTTGCGACGCTGATCCTCTTCAGGTTGTCTGCGCAAACTCGGAATATTCTCAATCAATACAGCCAGCTCGGCGCGAAAGTTAACGTCCGGAGGGAATACAGAGCCAGATGCCGATTCTCTTGAGCACACTCCTGCTGCGAGGCATGTCGACGTTCATTCCAATTTCAAAGAACTACAGAGATCACTGCTTCTGCGGCGCTCCGAACAGCTGATCAAATTCGTGCTGAATGACACCGTAGCACTCACAGGAAGCAGCCGCGAGCCCGGCACGATCCACGATTTCCATAATCCCCCGGCTGTATCGAGTGAAACCAGCCTTCTGCAACTTCGAAGCGACCTCGCTCACATTGGCGCGGCGCACGCCGAGCATTGTGCCAATAAATTCCTGCGACAGCTGGAATTTCTGTGCCGCAACTCGATCGTGTGTCATCAGGAGCCAGCGAGCGGTGCGCTGATAGATTGAGTGGATGCCGTTGCACGCGACGCCTTGCGAGATCTGTATGATCGAGGCCTGGGTGTAAACCTGTAACAGTTTCGCCAAACTGCCCTGCCTGCGGACCTCCCGTTGGAATGGGTCGGCTTTTATGCGAATACTGTCTCCCGCTAGCTGGGTGAAGGCCCGGCTCGGAGTAACATTGACACCTAAGAACAGAGGTAGGCCGATCATGCCTTCGTTTCCTATTGTCGCCGCCTCGACTGCTTTTCCGTCTTTCATCAGGGTCACTACAGATGCCATTCCGGTGAGCGGGAAATACGCATACTCGATCGGCTGGTTGGCCTCGAATGCTACATGCTTCCTTTCGAGATACAGCGTCTCGAAATGCGGCGCGAGACGCTTGTAGTCTGCGGGCGGGGGCGCTGAAAGCAGCCGGTTCGAAGGTCGAGAGGGCGGTGGCTTCGGCCATATTTCGATGTTCCCACGATTGTGTGCCACCTCCGAACCTGAACAGGCGATCTAACGCCGACCCCGAGCACATCGGCAAAATGCAGTTCTATCTTGCCGTGCTCGACGACACCGCGGGCATGGAGGGCGAGAACCCGGCAATCGGGTCCTCATGATGACTGCCTGTTCTCTCCTCCGCCGCTCGTCCAGGCCTCTCACCAGCAGATATCCTATCCCCTGATCGTCCCTCGCCAACCAGGCCTACAACGGTCGGGGCATGGCGATATGCATGGGCTAACGGAAGCAATGTAGTGACCGACCAGCAAAGCAAGACATCAGATCTACACGCCGCAGTTCGAGGTGATTCTATGGTGACGCGCTAGTGGCAACCAGTGAACGTCAACGGCCACGGCGCGGTCACCTGATCCCTCGACATCGGTCCGCTGCTCCCAGTTCGTGTGGGCGGACACAGCGACTTGGTTCTGATAGGACCTACACTCAAGGAGAGAACGTATGATAAGACGAGATCTGGTTGCGCAGCTCGCGTTATTCCCGTTCTTCCCGAGGCTTCGGCGCTTTCAGGCTGACGATTTCTCTGCACGGAACCACCATGTTGAGCATCGCGTGCGGCCGTCAGATCCGGAATGGCCGTCCATGCGAGAGTGGGGCATCCTGAACCAAGCAACGGGAGGGCATCTGACAAAAGCAAAATCCCCGTTGTGGCCCTGCGATGGCAACGCAAAGTCTGCCACTTGCAACGCTGTACTCGCTGATCTGAAAAATCCCTTCTATGTCGGTGATTAGCCGGGTTCCACCCAATGCACCGGATGGGTCGATGCCTGGATGTCTACCCCAAGTGCATACGCAGTTGCCGCGAACAGTACCGCTGACGCTGTTGCCGCCGTGAACTTCGCTCGCGTTCACAATCCCCGTCTGGTCGTCAAAGGTGGAGGGCATAGCTATCAGGGAACGTCCAACGCTCCCGATTCCTTGCTTATTTGGACTCGTCCCATGAAGCGGGTCACCTTACACGAAGCATTCGTCCCGCGTGGGTGTCCCGCGGGATATGCCAGTGTGTCAGCCGCGACGGTCGAAGCGGGCGCGATGTGGATTGATGCCTACAACGCGGTGACTACGATTGGTCATCGCTATGTACAAGGCGGAGGCTGTACCACCGTCGGAGTAGCAGGTTTGATTCAGAGCGGCGGGTTTGGCAGCTTCTCGAAGCAGTATGGCACGGCTGCCGCCGGGCTGCTGGAAGCTGAAATTGTCACGGCAGATGGTCAGGTGCGAGTCGTGAACGCATTTACTGATCCCGACCTATTTTGGGCGCTAAAAGGCGCCGGCGGGGGCACTTTCGGCGTCGTAACCAGAGTTACAGTCAAGAGTCATGACCTTCCTGCGTTTTTCGGCGGCGTCTTCGCGAGCGTCGAGGCTCAGTCCGACGCCGCATTTCACCGACTACTGACGCGGTTTGTCAAGATTCTACGCGGATCACCTGTTCAATCCTAACTGGGGCGAAACCGTTCATCTACATGGCCGCTCATTATCGGTAAATTTGCAGTTTTCGGGTCTCGATAAGGTACAGCCGAAAACATTTGGCGGCCGTTCTTCAATTGGATTATCGCGTCACCAACGGATTTCAAGCTCGGTGGTGAGCCCTTTTTCCTCGAATTACCTGCTGAGCATTTCTGGGATCTGGATTTTCCAAAGGAACAGTTGCCGGGTGCCATCCGCCTAGACTCTAGTGTCCTGAGTTAGAAGTTCGCTTCACAGAAATGGCGGACTTTGCCAAGGATAAGATCGGCATGGGCAGTCCAGACAAAGGGTTTGCAGTCTCGATTGTGATGGAGCAAGTATTCCTGAATGGCTTGCTCCAGTTGAGGCACGCTGCAGAAGGCACCACGACGGATGCGTTTATTGGTGATCTCGGCAGAGAAGCGTTCCACCGGATTGAGCCAACTGGCCGAGGTGGGCGTGAAATGCACTTGATAGTTGGGATGCTTCACAAACCAACGCTGCACTTTGTTCACTTTGTGCGTGCCGTAATTGTCCATTACTAAATGAACTTGCTGATCGGCAGGGATAGTGGCCTCCACACGCTGCAGAAAGCGCAGAAATTCTGGATGGCGGTGGCGACGATGACCACTGCCGATCACCTTACCGGTGGCGATGTCAAGAGCGGCAAATAACGAGGTTGTCCCGTATCGAATGTAATCGTGGGTCTGCCGTTCCGGCACCCCAGGACGCAACGGCAGCACGGGACGTGTGTGATCGAGCGCTTGCACTTGGCTCTTCTCATCTACACACAGCACGAGCGCCCGATCTGGTGGGTTCAGATAAAGAACCACCATGTCGCGCACCTTTTCCACAAAGAACGGGTCGGCTGATAATTTGAACGCCTCGCTGCGCTGGGGTTGGAGTGCAAACGCACGCCAGTTTGCGACAGCCCCATCTGCTTGGCTAAGCCACGAGTGCTCCAGTGCGTTCCCTCTGTCGGCCGTGTCTCCAGCGTACGGGTGATCACTGCTTCCACCTGCTGGTCGCTGATGTGGCGCGGCGCGCCCGGCCGTGGTTCATCCGCCAGACCCTCCAGTCGCCGTTGGCGAAACCGCTCCCGCCATTTCCCAACCGTATGCACATCCAGTCCCAACTGCTCGGCCAGGTCTTGATTCTTCTGGCCCTCAGCGCAGCTCAAGACAATGCGCGCTCGCCATGCCAGTCGCTGCGCCGTCTTCGGCCGACGTACCCAATCCTCTAACTTCCGACGTTCTTCCACAGTCACATTCAGGGGCTCGCATACTCGTCCACTCGGCATGTCTATAAGACGCCATCCCCACTGATTCTTTTCTGATTTCTATGCAGCGAACTTCTAACTCAAGACACTAGGCCCGGCGCGCAGAAAAGCCACTTTTGGTGGGACGGCGACGGAGAAGTCGGCATGTTTTTGTATGGGTATCAATCTGCCTGGCTTCCATCACACCTTCTTCATAACGAGCACCAGACGCGACTCGTGGGAGCTTTATTCAATGCCAGCCAACATTGGGAGGTGCAACTGCATTCAACAAAGGGCTTGCGGGGCAACTCAAGAGGCCCTCGCTGCAGCGAGAAACACCGCCACGAATCCGGCCGTCCTCGACGCTTTTGCACTGGCGATCATCGCCACAGCGGGGCCACCCGTTTTTCCCGGAGTCCCTGGCCATGCGCCAGATCTTGATAAAGCACGCAAGGATGCCGCCGCAATCTCCGGTGCGATGAACGAGCTGCGAAGGGTTGCCCCGGACGGCGGGTCCTATCTATCCGAAAGTAACTTCTTCCAGCAATCCTGGCAACTTGCATTCTGGGGCACTAATTACCCCAGATTGCAAGCTGTGAAAGCAAAGTATGATCCTGCCCGTCTCTTTTTCGTCCATCACGGAGTAGGCAGCGAAGGCTGGACCGACGACGGCTTTACGCGTCTCGCGTAGATACCGGACACACACGTGCGACTATAAGCGAAGCTCCTGCAACATGTCCCTACGGTACTCGGCACGGCTCGGTTCAAACCCTACCGGGCGCTCGGTAGGTCAAGACTGTCTCGAAGCTATCGGAAAGTGGGAGTCGTGGCCGCCGCATTGGCGTTGTTCTCTGGATTTCGGTCTGATGCCGATTGAGCGCTGGATACGGCGAGCCGTCTTCGATTCCAAGTGATTCGGCACACGCCTCCTTAATCTTTTTGGCGATTGCATAGCCCTGTAGGGGGCCACGACTTAAATTTCTGAAGTACCAACATCGATAGCGTTCCAGGGAAGAACTGCGCTGCATCCATGAAATGCTTTCAGGCCTACCTGTAGCCTTGAGTAGGTATTGCGATTGCAACCTATCCGCTGTGCCCCAGCCGATTGAACCAATTTGCGGGGCGTCGTCTGGAATCGACGCCCGGCTTTCATTCGCAGTTTTGATCAGCCTCAACGCACAAGAAACCTGTTTCGGGAAGCAGTCGGGCCGATGCAGCTTGCCTGCCCGTGCCGCCCGCGTGTCGCACAGGTTCTTCCGCGGTCGAATCGTCTATCTCCCGGGTAGGATTCCAGGCGATCGCGACTCGCAGCCGGTAAACGGCTTTCGACGGTCACGCACGATTTGCCGGGCGGCGGAATGGCTGAAGCGGTGCTCAAATTGCAGAGTTATCCGGCCGTGTTCTACCTGGGTTCTCAAGCAGGAATTAAGGTCTTGGTGCCGCCGGACTATTACATTACAGATGGACCTGGAGCTACCCGTGTTATTACCTCGACTGTGCTGCCGCAGAGGGAGATCCAGTTCGGTCTGAAACTGCATTTCTGATCGGCGAAATGACATCTTGACGCTTCAAGATGACTCCCGGCCGTGCGCCGGTGTGGCGGCCGTGATCGAGAACGACGCGTCCGTTCACAATCACATACTCGATCCCAGTCGCGTACCGGTGCGGCTTTTCGTAGGTGGCATTATCGATGATGAGCGCAGCGTCAAAGATCGTAATGTCCGCCATCATCCCCGGCCGCAGGATGCCCCGGTCAAAGATTCCGATTTTTGCCGCATTGGCCGAGGTCATCTTCCGAATCGCCTCTTCCAGGGTAAGCACATGATCCTCCCGAACGTAGC
The DNA here is from genome assembly GCA_963841675.1 of Terriglobia bacterium. Taxonomy (GTDB): domain Bacteria; phylum Acidobacteriota; class Terriglobia; order Bryobacterales; family Bryobacteraceae; genus Bog-105. The sequence continues at coordinate 36,541 of CAWJEH010000001.1, read as the reverse complement.
GTCCGAGCACCCGCGGGAATGTACCGTAATAGCGCGGATGAGGGTGGCCGCCGCTCAGCGGACCCTGTGTTGCCACCGCCGTACCATCCGAACCGATCGAGACGAAAGGCTGCCGTAGCGCATATCGCATATCGTCCTCCGAGTGATGGAAATACACGGTCGGCACTGAGCCGCCATTTGCTTCGAGCAACTCGAACAGAACGCCGATGGGCGGCTTGTTCAAGGCAGCGATTACCTGACTCATTAGCACCCCCTCGAATCTCTTGTATTGAGGGTTCGCGAGCGACACCAGCAGCATGCCATCCCAACCGCCGGTTGCGGTGTAGTGGTCATACCAGTTTGAGCCGGGAATGCCGTTCAGAATCTCGCGCTCGAGCCTGGGCCTAAGGGAGGGATCCTTGAGCCTGGCAATCAGCGCCTGCTCGCCTCCTTCGTGAGCCCAGGGAGGAATTATGGTCGCGAGATCGTTCTGGCCTGCGCGATAAGGATAGACGTTTGCCTGAACTTGCACGCCTTGCTCGCGGGCATGTGCAATAGTCGAGATGAGCTCCGGCATCTGGCCCCACATCGAATGCTCGGCGATCTTCAGGTGAATGATATCTACCGGAACACCTGCCCGCCGCCCGATCTGCATGGCTTCGGCGACGGATTCAAAAACGCCGCGCCCTTCCGTCCGCATGTGAGTCGAGTAACTTCCTCCGTAGGGAGCGGCTGCCTGGCACATAGCGACCAAGGTGTCTGTGTCGATCCATGTGCCTGGCGGCCCGCTGAGGGAACTGCTCACCCCTAACGCACCCTGCTCCATTGCCGTCCGCACGAGCTGCCGCATCTGGTCGAGTTCAGCGGCGGTTGCCGGACCGGCTCGCTCGCCCCGCACGTAAGTCCAAATTTGACTCGAGCCAACATAGCTTCCGATATTGGTCGAGATGCCCTGGCGAAGCAGGCGGCCGAAATAGCCGGTGAAGTCACTCCAGTCGGGACTGCCACCGCCGGGTATGACACCGCGCGACGCGACCGTCTGCTTGCCCCCGATCGGTCCGGCCGACTCTCCTTCGCCGAGAATCATCGAAGTCACGCCCTGCCGGATCATGCTCTGTGCATGTCCGTCCACAATCAGTGTGTAATCGGAATGGTTGTGTATATCGATGAACCCTGGAGCGACAGTCAGTCCGCCGGCGTCTATCACTTTCTTTGCCGCCGTCGTGGCGAGGTGGCCCATGGCAACGATGCGGTTCTCTCGAACGGCGACGTCGCCGAGAAATGACGGATTACCGGTACCATCCACGATGCGGCCGTTTCGGATCAGGACATCAATCTGTTGAGCGTGCGCCGTTGTGCACGCTGCAACTAAGCCTAAGATGACTACCGATGAGGTGCGCACGAAGCTCAGTCTAACTTTCGTAAACCTTTGCGTTCGGCACACGCACTCCTGTGCGGAATTAATCGGAAGATTCGGGGATCTCTTGAACCTACCAAGACCACAAACGTTATACTGCTACCAACCCCTTCCGGTAGTGAGGCTTTGACCGACTAGTATGTGGATTGTTCGCCTGGCTCTTAGCCGCCCCTACACTTTTGTCGTGATGGCGATCCTGATTGTGATTTTGGGCAGCTCTGCCCTTATCACTATGCCGGTCGATATTTTCCCGTATATCGATATCCCGGTCGTCAGCGTCCTTTGGGTCTACTCCGGCCTCTCGCCCGAGGAAATGGAAAAACGGGTTGTCACCAACTTCGAGCGCAGTCTAACCTCGAACGTCAACGACATCGAACACATCGAATCTCAGTCTTACAGTGGTTACGGCGTCGTAAAGATCTACTTTCATCCTAATGTGAAAATCGACATGGCGGTGGCACAGGTCACTGCCACAATGCAAACGGCTCTGCGCCAGATGCCTCCGGGCATGTTCCCCGCAAACGTGCTCAAGTATGACGCGGCCAGTGTCCCTATCCTCCAGCTCGGCCTCTCCAGCAAGACTCTACGCGAACAGGAAATCTTCGACCTCGGCAACAACTTCATCCGAACACCGCTTGGCACGGTCCAGGGTGCGTCCGTGTCGTACCCATTTGGGGGAAAGCAGCGTTCCGTCATGGTCGACTTGAACCTCGACGAGCTCTACGCGAAACAGGTGTCTCCGATTGACGTTTCCAACGCGCTTAACGCCCAGAACCTGATTCTTCCGGCCGGCACGGCAAAACTGGCTGAAACCGAATACCAGGTTCGTGTGAATAGCAGTCCGATCGTCCTCACCGAACTGAATGACCTACCCATAAAAACCGTAAACGGAGCAACCGTATACATGAGGGACGTCGCCCAGGTGCATGATGGCTTCTCGGTTCAAAACAACATCGTGCGCACAAACGGCTCGCGCGGGGTATTGATCACGATCACCCGGAACGGCAAGGCGTCCACTCTCGCCATCGTGAATGCCGTTAAGGCCGCGCTACCGAGGATTCTCGCCAACGTTCCGCCCGAGCTAAAGGTCGTCGCTTTGGCCGATCAATCGATTTTCGTGCGGGCTTCCATCCGGGGCGTGGTGCGCGAAGCGATCATCGCCGCGGCCCTTACGGGCTTGATGATCTTACTTTTCCTCGGAAGTTTGCGCAGCACGCTGATCGTCTGCATCTCAATCCCACTCTCGATTCTGGCTTCGCTCTGTATCCTTAACCTCCTCGGACAGACTATAAACGTCATGACTCTCGGCGGCCTCGCGCTGGCTGTCGGCATTCTGGTAGATGACGCTACGGTAGAAATCGAAAATACCCATCGCAACATCGCCATGCGCAAACGTCTCATCCGCGCCGTTCTCGACGGTGCTTCTCAGATCGCGGTTCCTACTTTTGTAGCTACGCTCTCCATCTGCATAGTATTCGTACCGGTCCTGTTGCTTACCGGTACCGCGAAGTATCTCTTTACTCCGCTGGCTCTCGCCGTCGTGTTCGCGCTACTCGCTTCCTATCTGCTGTCGCGCACCCTCGTTCCGACGATGATGGCACACCTGCTCGGTCCTGAGCTGTATCTTTATCAAACCCCGTCCGATTCCGTGCCGGTTCGCCAACGAAGCCTGCTCTGGCGCGTTCATCATGCTTTTGACGCCCAGTTCGAAAAACTCCGGTTTCGCTATTTGGGCATGCTCGATTGCACGCTTCGACATCGCGGGCCGTTTCTTGCTCTCTTTTCTGCCTTCTGCCTGCTGTCTTTGGGCCTGGTGGCAGTAGTCGGCGAGGATTTCTTTCCCGACGTCGATTCCGGTCAGATGCGCCTGCACGCACGCGGCCCGGCTGGTTCCCGTATCGAGGAGACAGAAGTACGTTTCGCCGCTCTCGAGCGTGAGATCCGCTCGGTCATCCCGTCGAACGAGATCGATACGCTCATCGATAACATCGGCATCCCAAATAGCTGGCCTGCTATAGCTCAGGGCGACATCCCTACCATCTCCGCAGCCGACGGTGAAATTCTGATCTCTCTCAACAAAGAAAAGCACGGTTCAACGCGCAACTATCAAGTTCTGTTACGTAAGCGGCTGAGCCAAAGCTTTCCTGACATGACGTTCTTCTTTCAACCTGCCAACATCACAAGTCAAATCATCAATTTCGGCATTCCGGCGCCTATCGATCTGCAGGTGGTGGGCCGCAACGCCGAAGCGAATTACAGAATCGCTCGACGGCTCGCTGAAAAGATATCCCGGATACCCGGCGCCGCCGACGTTCACGTCCACCAGGTTGTCGCGCAGCCAGAATTGCAGTTAAACGTAGACCGCATCAAAGCCTCCCAGCTCGGCCTTACACAACGGGACGTCACGAACAGCATGCTGATCTCGCTAACCGGCAGCTCGACTGTCGCCCCGAATTTCTGGATGAACTGGTCGAATGGCGTGAACTACAACATAGGGGTGCAAACCCCTCAATACCGAGTTAGTTCGCTTGACGAGCTGATGCGTACGCCAATCTCTCCGTCGACCAACATCGAAAACAGCACGACATCCGCTTCTCAGGCCGGCGCCGCAATGACGAATGGCGCGTTCGTCGCTGCCGCCCCCAGCAGTGCCTCGCAAGCGTACGGTAACCCGGGCGCGCTTCCCGGTTCCATCCAGCTGCTCTCTAACCTAGCTACGGTAGAACGTGCCAACACGCCCGTCATCGTCAATCACTACAACGTTTGGCCTGTTTACGATGTCTACGCAAATGTAGACCGCCGGGATCTGGGTGGAGTTGGAAGAGGGGTCGAAGGCATTATGCGCGAGGAAGAACACTCTTTGCCGCGCGGCACTTCCTTCAATCTGCGCGGACAGATCGAAACGATGCAGTCGTCTTTTTTTCGCCTTGGCGTCGGCATGGTTTTTGCCGTCGTCCTTGTTTATCTACTGATGACAGTGAACTTTCAGTCCTGGCTTGATCCGTTCATCATTCTCACTGCGCTGCCGGGCGCGATGACTGGAATATTATGGATGTTGTTTGTTACCGGCACCACACTTAACGTTCCGTCCCTGATGGGCGCCATAATGTGCGTTGGCGTCGCTACCGCCAACAGTATCCTGATTGTGACTTTCGCGAATGATGAACGCGCAGTTCTCGACTCTGCGCGCGAAGCGGTGCTTTCGGCCGGATACGCCCGCATGCGGCCCGTTCTCATGACCGCGACGGCAATGATATTGGGGATGCTTCCGATGTCTCTCGGCCTGGGCGAGGGTGGCGAGCAGAACGCGCCACTCGGTCGTGCCGTGATCGGAGGTCTGCTTTTCGCCACGGTCACCACCCTCCTTGTCGTCCCCGTCATTTACAGCTACTTGCGTACCAAGCCGCCGGTTGACCACGAGCGCCGTCTGAGAGAGCGGGAACGCGAAACGGAATTGTACTCGGATCCCTGGGCGCCTGATGCGCTATAGCGATTCCGATCTTCCGCCCACCGCTGACGTCGCGGCCCGTACGGAAGAGAACCTGCGCCGAGAAAACGAAGAATTGCGCCGGCAGCTCCAACAATTGCGCGGTTCTTCTGACTCGGCGGTAGGTCCGCCTACTAAACTTTGGCGTCCTTCACGGCTGACGATTTGGGCTCTCTGCCTATTCGTTTTGGTCATCTTCGCTGTCGCCTTCCTTGCCGGCTACCTTCCCCTGCATAGCCGGACTGCGCTAATCACCGGCGAAGCGCATGAGCGTGCGCAAGCTCTACCCCGAGTTGAGGTGGTCACGGTAAGCCGCTCGTCTCGTGATACTGGTTTGCAATTGCCGGGCAACATCCAGGCCACGACGGAAGCTCCCATACTCGCCCGCGCGGACGGCTACATCAAGCAACGTTTGGTCGATATTGGTGACCGCGTTCACAGTGACCAAGCGCTGGCGATCATCGAAGCACCCGAACTGGATGAGCAGGTTCGTCAGGCTCAGGCCAATCTGCAGCAAACCCGCGCGGCGCTCGATCAGGCCGATGCCAATCTTCAACAGGGCCGCGCTGACCTGGAGCTGGCGCGTGTGACCGCCAAGCGCTGGGCAAACCTGGTGGGAGACGGCTCTGTTTCGGTCCAGGAAAACGATCAATACCAGGCGCAATACCAATCGAAGATTGCCGTCGTTCACGCGCTGGAGCAAGCTGTGGCTGCCCAGCGCGGCGGTGTCGCGGCTGCGGAAGCCAATCTCGCTCGTCTCGTAAAGATGAGCGGCTACAGAACCGTAGTGGCGCCTTTCGACGGGGTGATTACCCTCCGCAACGTGGATACCGGCGCCCTCGTTAGCAACGGCACCACTCTGCTGTTTCGGATCGCGCAAACGGGCACATTGCGCACGTATTTGAACGTTCCTCAGAGTCACGCGGACTCTGTACATCGCGGGGATGCCGCTCGCGTTAGAGTGTCGAATTTGCCGGGTAGAAGCTTTAACGGCACCGTTGCGCGTACCGCTGACGCTCTCGATCCTGCTAGCCGCACATTGTTAGTAGAAGTCCGCGTGCCGAATCCGGAAGGCGTTCTACTGCCCGGTATGTACGCGCAAGTCGAACTAAAAAGCTCTCGCGCAGATCCGCCGCTTCTCATCCCGAGCGATGCTCTTATTACTTCCGGGGCTGGCACCCAGGTGGCCGTAATAGGAGCCGACCACAAGGTGCGCGTTCAAAGCATAGTTCCTGGGCGCGACTACGGCGACCGCCTCGAAGTCATGGACGGACTCCACGATGGCGATACCATCATCGCGAGTCCAGGCGATATTGTGCATAACGGCACGGAAGTGGAACCTATCGAGAAAGACTCGAAGTCTCTCGGGCACTAGAGCTGGGGTCATCGGAGAAAAACTTCGAGTTTGCTCCCGGACGCTGAGAAAATGCCGGCCAAACACGACGTGATAACTATCGTAAGCATGGCTGTGCTTGCGGCAGCTGCGGCAACCGTGATTCATGAGGGCATAGGCCACGGTTTGCTGGCTTGGTTACGAGGCGATATTCCGACGCAACTAACAAGCAACCATCTCTCGACCGTGCGTGCAGACCGATGGGTCGAAGCTGGCGGCACAATTGCAAACCTCCTGGCAGGCGGCGTTTTCGTGCTGGCGGCTAGAGCTGCCGGAGATCGCGCCAATCTTCGTTACTTTTGCTGGCTGCTCGCGGTGATGAACCTGCTGTCGGGAGCAGGTTACTTTCTTTTCTCGGGAACCTTTGGTTTCGGCGACTGGCAGGAGGTGATTCGCGGATTGCAGCATCAGGCACTACTGCGCGCGGCGATGAGTGTTTTTGGTGTCATATTGTACGTCGCCGTGGTGCGTCTGCTTGCCATAGAGCTGAGCCCTTTCTGCCCTGATCGGCGAACCTACAATGTGGTGGGGCGGCTTCCGTACATCGCCGCAGGCCTTTTCAGTTGTAGTGCCGGGATCTTCGACCCGCTCGGGTTGAAACTTCTTTTACTCTCGACCATTCCAGCGGCGTTCGGCGGATCGTCGGGTTTGCTATGGGCGGACAACTTTCTCCCCCGTCCACCATCACAAATAAGATTGTCTGTGCGGCGGCAACCCAGTGTGTGGATTGTAGCGGTTGTCCTCGGGGCTGTTTACATCCTTGTTCTCGGTCGCGGAATACAGTTCCCGCGCTAGGTCGAACTTGATCGCGTATAAGAGAGAGTTACGTGCTCGATTGCCAGAGCCGTCTGAAGATCGCGCCAACGATCAAGCCCCGAGCACCGATATCGAGGAAGAAAATCTCTCGGTGCTGCGTCTTATTCCCCGGTGATTCCTCTGAGTGATCGGGAAGTCGCCGCAGAAATCATCGAGTCCTGTCGAGCCGGGAATCGGGACGCGTTTCGTGTGCTCTACGACTTGTATAAGGACCGGGTTTACTCAATTTCGTTCTATTTCTTTCATGGAGACGAGGCTGCCGCGAACGACATCACTCAACAGGTGTTCCTGAAGTTGATCACTGCAGTTCGCCAATTCAACGGTCGAGCCGCCTTTTCTACGTGGCTATACCGCTTAGTAGTCAACGCCTGCCAGGATGCGGCGCGTAGGAGAAAGTCGGGCGGAGTTGCGACAAGCAGCGCGCGTCTCGAGAAAATCGCCGGAATCGCTTCACATGAGGTAGATTACGAGCGCGAACAACTGGCGCAGTCCGTACGAACAGCCGTCTCTTCCCTGCCCCCGAAGTTCCGCATCGCCATTTTGCTGCGCTATTTCGACGATTTGTCTTACGAGCAGATGGCGCAGGCGCTCCACTGCTCCATGGGTACGGTAGCCTCCCGCTTGAGCCGCGGCCACAAAATGGTCGCAGAGCATTTGACCCGTTTGACGGGAGCAGCGAGATGAATATGTTTAGCAGACACGTTTCGTCGCTGCTACCTCCCTACGTGGATGGCGAGCTGGGTTCCGAGGAAATGCGACGAATCGAGATGCACCTGGCGCGCTGCGAACGCTGCCGGCAGGAGAGCGGACTAATTCAATCCGGAATGGCCCTGCGCGAGCATCTACAGTCAGTGCACGCGCCCAACTCCATTTGGATGGCGATTGAAGCCGCAATTGCCGAGCCTCGACCCAAGCAGAAGCAATCCGGTTGGCGATGGCAACTGGCATTGGCTATGCTGGCGATCTTGTCGGCAGCAGGGACGCTATTTTGGCGCGTCTACCAGCGCGAGGCGCCATGGGAGTTAGTAGGGACTCACGGAACTCCGGTCGTCGATGCGAGACCGGTCCACGGTGTCACGCGGATCCGAGCCGGCGAATGGATCGAAACGGACTCATCGTCGAGCGCGACAGTGAACGTAGGTGAGATCGGCTCTGTTCAGATCGCGCCCGGCACCCGGTTGCAAGTAGTAACAGCGCTGGGGAGCCAAAAACGCCTAGCGCTTACGCGAGGACAGATTCACGCGAAGATCTCGGCGCCTCCGAAACTGTTCCTGGTGGACACAGCTTCCGGTACAGCCGTCGACTTGGGCTGCGAATATTCGCTGCATACAGACGAGCGGGGCTCGGGAGTGCTCCAGGTGACCCAGGGATGGGTGTCATTTCAATGGAAGAAGCTGGGGTCGCTCGTTCCAGCAGGCGCAAGCTGCCGGACAAGGCCAGAAGCCGGTCCAGGAGCGCCATACTTCGATGACGCCTCAGCCAATTTCAAACAGGCCTTAGCAAATTTCGCAGCTGCAGGGTTCGAGGGTACCTCGCTGGACGTCATATTGGCCGACGCGCGTGTCCGTGACACCCTGACTCTGTGGCATCTGCTCTCGCGAGCGGATTTTCGGGATCGCGAGCGCATTTACGATTCCATGGCCGCTCTAACGCCGGTGCCGGCAGGCATTTCACGTGAAAAGGTGCTCAGCTTGGATCCGGAGACTCTGACTCGCTGGAAGGATGAATTGGCCTGGACTTGGTAAGCCGGGAAGAAAATTCGCGGACGCGCGTCTAAACTCCCGAAAAGGAGATTTCGATGACGCGACTTGGCATCGGATCGCTCGTGATCCCGGCGCTGGCCATCGCTCAGGGCTTTACCTTTACAGTTGGTAGGCCGGTGGCGTCCCAGGACTTCCATTTCAAGACCGCGGCATTTGTGTTTCGGACCCAAGGCTGTGCAGCGAAGCCAAAACTCTCGGCTACTGCGGAAGGGATCAACGACAATGCGCGGCAGTCGATCGCCCTCAAAGTGATAGAGGGGAGCAAACCGGGTGTTTACGCCGTGTTCCGAACCTGGCCCACGGAAGGTCATTGGATCGTTAATCTGGAAGGCGCTTGCGACAGCTCGAGCGCGGGCGCCATTCTTCCAATCGGTCCCAACGGTTTCATTCGCGAATCCTCCAGGTTCTACTCACGCGCAGCCACGAAGAATGAAATCGCGGCATCCTTGAAGGCGCTGACTCAGGGTGGCGACAAATGAGTCGAAAGACAACCGCCGCAACGGTGCTAGTCATTTCAGCCGCGGGCCTCCTAGCCGCGGCGAGATCTCGCGTAACCGCCGCCGATGACCTCACCATTCACGAATGGGGAACTTTCACCTCGGTCGCCGGCGAGGATGGCTCCGCTGTGGAGTGGAACGTGTTGGGTGGCAAGGATGATCTCCCCAGCTTTGTCAACGACCGGGGCCTGCGTGGGTTCAAGTTCAGGCTAGCGGGCACGGTGCGCATGGAGACTCCGGTGCTCTACTTCTATAGTGACCGCGAATTCAAGGCGCACGTAAGAGTTTCGTTCCCGCAGGGACTCATCACGGAGTGGTATCCAAAAGCCGAATACCAGGTTGATCAAAAGACTGGGGAGGACGGCAGCGTCTACCGTTTGCCGAAAAATCTGGGCGGAATCGATACGTCTATGATGAGCCTGATCGGTGCCATCGACTGGAAAAGCATCGAGATAGAGCCCGGCGACGCCCCCAATCTGCCACACGAGAATAGGCCTAGTCGTTACTATGCGGCGCGTGCGACCGACGCCGCTCCCATCGAGGTCGATGGGCAACACGAGAAGTTCCTTTTTTATCGCGGGGTCGGACGGTTCCCGGTTTCTCTCTCCGCGCGCGTGTCCGAACAGGGAAAGATTGTACTTGAGAATCGCGGTGCTGAAGTCTCCACGGCGATACTCTTCGAGAATCGCAGCGGCCGTTTGGGCTACCGCATTGCGGGCGCCGTTTCCGGGCAGGTTACGCTTGATCCGCCTTCGCTAGGCGCGGAATTTGCGCCATTGGCCGAAGAGCTCGAGAACACCCTTGTAGAGCGGGGCCTATTTCGAAAAGAGGCGCAAGCAATGATCCAAACCTGGCGGGATTCCTGGTTTGAGGAAGGCTCGCGGGTCATCTATATTGTTCCTCCTGAGACTGTCAATAGCGTTCTTCCGCTTCAAATTGATCCGGTTCCGTCCCAAGTCGCTCGCGTATTTGTAGGTCGAATCGAGCTGATAACTGCCGAAACCACGAAATTGGTAGAAGCCGCCATAGCCACGAACGACACCTGCGTTCTGGACCGCTACGGCCGTTTCCTCGACCCTATTCTGAAGCACATTGTTTCCGAGGATCCCGGCGCCGTTGACGAGATCAAGCGCTGGCAACAGAGGGTAGCCAAGGGAAATGCCTCCGCATGCCCGTAAAGACGTATCACCTTGTCTGGACGAATTTGCGAGCGTTTAGTCTAGCTGCCGCAAATAGGCCCACTTTCTTGAGCAAGCGCGCGAGTTCAGCACGCTCGCCCGGCTCCAAGACAGCCATGATTTCCTCCATGTCACGTGCGTGCTGTCGAAAAGCATCCGCGATCAGGCGCTTGCCTTGGCTCGTGAGATGAACCAGCCGGGTACGCCCATCATCCGGATGCGGTGTTCTGTGAACTAGCTTGCGGGACTCCAGCCGGTCAATTGCCGTCGTTATAGAACCGCTCGTCAGCAGAATTCTCTGTCCAATCACGTTAACCGGCTGAGCGCCTTTGTGAAGAAGCAGCTCCAAAACTGCGAAATCTGAAAGGCCAAGACCTAGCGCAGCCACGCTGCCCATCGCATTTTGCTCGACAGCGCGAGCAGCCTTCCACAGAACCAGCCACAGATGCGTTGCGCTGGTATCGTTTCCAAGCTCCAGATCGCCTTCCACCGACATGAATCTTTTGGCTCGCCCCCTGCATCTATCTTGATATCAAGATATATTGTGGCACACTTATTCGCAGCAATGCGGCCTAAGGTGTACAAGAACAGGAAGAACTATGTCCTTACGCCCGATCAGACAGGTCATACAGACCAAGCCCACCATCGAAGGCGCCGGCGTCAAGCTGCAGCGCGCTTTTGGTTTCGGCAAAACGAAGGATTTCGACCCTTTTCTGCTGCTGGATGACTTTCGCAACGATAACCCTGATGATTACCTGGCTGGATTCCCGTGGCATCCCCACCGCGGAATCGAGACGATCACCTACGTGCTCGCCGGCTCAGTCGAGCATGGTGACAGCCTGGGAAACCGGGGCCAAATGACTGCCGGGGACGTGCAATGGATGACCGCCGGCAGCGGCATCTTGCATCAGGAGATGCCCAGGGGCGACACGCAGGGGCGCATGCACGGCTTTCAACTGTGGGCGAACCTCCCTTCGTCACTCAAGATGACCGATCCGCGCTATCAGGACATTCCCTCGAGCGCGATTCCTGAAATTACGGACGACGATGGCACCAATGTTCGAGTTATTTGTGGCGAATTCTGGGGCAAGAAGGGACCCGTGGAGGGCGTTGCAGCTGATCCCAATTACCTCGATATTTCTGTTGCGCCAGGCAAGCGGAAACGGCTGAAGGTGGAGACTACTCGCAACGCGTTTGCCTACGTATTTGCGGGTTCCGGCTCCTTTCGCGACGCCTCCGACCCGCGCGCGGTTCTCACGGAGCAGGTCTCGCAACCCGAAGCGGCACCCGTGTATGATGTCAAAAATCACTCGCTGGTGCTCTTTGATCGCGGCGACGAGATCACGGTTCAGGCAGGACCGGAAGGGATTCGGTTTCTGCTGGTCTCTGGAAAGCCGATTGAAGAACCGGTGGCTTGGTACGGCCCGATCGTGATGAACACACCAGACCAGTTAAGACAGGCGATGACCGATCTGCACGACGGGACGTTCATCAAGCCTCGGTAATGACTATTCGCTGCGGCTGGCGGGTGAGATAGTAAGACACATGCAGGACAGACCGGCCGGCAGCGCGAGCGATTACCTCGCGGCCGAGAGAACGTTCCTGGCCTGGATTCGGACGGGTCTGGCGCTCATGGGTTTCGGATTCGTCGTCGCCCGCTTTGGTCTGTTCCTCCGGGCCCTGCAGATCGGTCAGCCGAACTTTCAGCTGCGAACGCATGGCCCGTCACCTTGGCTCGGCACGGCGCTTATTGTACTTGGGGTGATCGTAAATGTAGCCTCCATATGGAACCACATTCGTCTTGTTCGGGAACTCAAAAGAGGAGAACTCGGTTTCGCTCGATGCTCGTCGTTCGCAATAGTCATCGCCGTGCTGCTCGCTGCCATTGGACTGGCGATGGCGATCTACCTCCTAGCAGTTCGGGACGCGTCAGAGGCGTATATTGATAAAGCTCAGGAGAGATCATTGACCTCGAATTCACAGGACGGCATCGTCACCATACCCGGCCATCACCCGGTCGACCAAACCATTCATAAGCTTCAAGAGAGTCTGAGGACAAAGGGAGTCAAGGAATTCGCCTTGATCGATCATAGCGGCGAAGCTGAAAAAGCGGGGTTGCAAATGCGTCCCACCAAACTCCTGATCTTTGGCAACCCGAAAGCCGGAACCCCTCTCATGATCGCGGCGGCCACTATCGCGATCGATCTTCCGCTGAAGATCCTGGTTTGGGAGGACGCCGAAGGGAAAGTCCAGATTTCCTACAACGCTCCGGCCTACCTTCAGGCGCGACACGGATTACCGGCGGAACTGGCACAGAATATCGCTGTTGTGGAAGCGCTGGCAAGGAATGCGTCGGAGTGAGGCGCGGCGGCGCGAATTTAAGCCCGCTTCACAAAGGCGGCTACGACCAGTGCTCCGAGAAGAGCCATGGCACCTGCAAGCAAGAACGCGCTCGTGAACGCGCCTGTGGCCCGCACGATAAAACCGGTTACGGCCGGCCCAATGATACCGGCGCAGTTTGCGATGAAATGCACAAAGCCGCTGGCGGCACCCACATGCTCAGCATTCACCACGTCCTGGATGATCGCCCAATACGTTGCGCCAGTCAGATAGACGCAGAAGATCGTGACGGACATCAGGGCTACCGCCCAGGATAGGCTCGACACCAGCCCCGTTAGACCTACGCACACGGCAGCAAGCACCAGACAAGGAATCAGTATGAGCTTGCGGGCGGTCAAAGGATCACTGCATGCGCGGCACAGCAGATCGGAGAACACTCCGCTTAGGAGTAGCCCCAATGTACCCAGAATCCAGGGAATCGTGTTTAGAAGACTCATGCGGCTGATATCGAGGTGCCGCGATATCACGAGATAGCCTGGAAACCAGCTCAGAAAGAAATAGAGTACGTAGGAGTAGGTAAAGAAAGAAAAGCCGGTTGCAATCACGACCGGCTGCCGAAGATAGAAGGAGAGTGGCGGGGCGTTTGAGCTCGGTACTGTCGGTTGCCGATAGTTCGCTTCCAGAATTTCCGGACTGCATTTCTCTTCCTGCGCCGCGGGCTTGTCGGTCACGGCGAGTGCCCAGCATAACGTCCAACAAAGACCGATGGCAGCGAGCACCACGAAAGACGTTCGCCATCCATAATGCACCGCGAGCCATCCAGCGACTGCGCCGGCAAGAGCGCCGCCTATCGGTGTTCCGGCATTCGCTATGCCGATTGCGGTAGCGACGCGGCGACGCGGAAACCAGTTGCTAACCATCTTGCTTACTGCAGCGCCGAAGGGACCTTCGCCGCAACCGAACAAGACTCGCACTGCCAGCAAGGAGAAGAACCCAACCGCTGCCGCCGTCAGACCGCAGAAGACGGACCATACGGTCATCGATACCGCGAAGACACGCTTTGGACCGAATATGTCGGAAGCATAACCGCCGATGAACGTGAAGATGGTGTATCCGACAAAGAAGCCGCTGAAGGCGATCCCGAGCTGAGCCGCATCGAGCCGCAATTCCTTCATGACGAGCGGCGCCGCTACAGATAGCGCCGAACGGTCCATGTAGTTGATCATTCCACCGGCAAACAGGAAGGAGATTGGAAACGAGGGACTGCGACTCGGCACGGCCTACTTAGGATCGGTGGTGGAAGCGCGACCTTGTTTTGGCGGCGTTCCGCGGTAGAGTATCTGGTCATTCGTCGCCAGCATCTCGGCATGAAAAGCGAGCGCGTCTGGATGAAAATCCGACTGCGGAACCGGTTCTGGGAGGAAGTGATGATATTGATCGGAACCGCGAACCAAAGTGGCGCTATCGGCGAAACCCGAGAGCTGCCTTATATACGTTGGTAGATACCGAATTGCAAAGCCGATACGTCGGAGCTCGCTGTTATTCGACTCCGACCCATGGACCAGCAGCACGTGGTGCAGCGACATATTGCCGGGTTCGAGCACGACGTCCACAGCTCGCGATTCGTCAACCTCGACTGCGATTTCCTGACCACGGCTTAAGAGATTGTCAGGCGCGAACGTATCTTCATGGGGCAGTTGCTGTAAGGTGTGTGTGCCCGGCACAACGCGCATACATCCGTTCGCGGTGATGCTCGGCGTGAACGCGACCCAGGCAGTTACAACATCTGGCGATGACAGGCCCCAATACGTCGAGTCCTGATGCCAAGTGACACGCGCCTTATCGTGGGGATTCTTAATGAAGAACCCCGACCCCCAACACAGAATGTCCGGGCCTAGGATTTCTGCCACTGGATCGAGAATCCTGGGATCACGAATCAAGTCGTTGAGCCAAGTCAAGAGCAGATGAGGCTTTCGGTTGAGATCGGACGGTAACTTTCCACCATGAAGCGCTTCGAGCTCTTCCAGTTTCGTCCGCAGAATAGCAACTTCCGAATCCGCTAACGCGAATAGCGGGAACACAAATCCGTCGCGCCGATAGTTACGTGCGAGGTCTTTATCGAGTTCCGTTTTCACGCGTTCGTTCTCCTTTCCATTCGCTGGTCAATCTCGCCTAGGACTGAAGGAAGTTCTGCGACGCTCTCCAGGACGAAATCAGCACCCGCCTCCTTGAGTTTTACTGTTGCGCTGTTTAGCAGTTCCCGCTTCTCCTGATCACTCCGTCGCGACCAGTCCTCTTCGTTAAGTCCGACGAGATTGCCCGTTTTAGAGATACCAACGGTGCACGTACCGGCGTTGCGGCCTTCTTCCACATCGCTCAGCGTATCTCCGACCTTTACGCAGCGCCATAGCGGGTACGCGCGCATCTGAATGCAGGCGCTGTAAATCATCCAGGGGAAGGGACGCCCTTGCCCCACGTCCTCCGGACAGACCACGCAATCAGGCGAATAACCCTGTGCTGCGGCGGAAGTGATCAAGGGCTTCATCATCTCCCGGGCGTATCCCGTAGTGCTGCCGATTTTAATACCTCTTGCCCGAAGGGCCTTGACGGTTTCAGCAACTCCAGGTATCAGACCTGAGCGCTTGGCCAGCACCGCAACCTGAAGGTCGACCATTTGACCGAACAGCATTTCTATGTCGTCTTCAGAAGGCAGCTTGCCCGAAGCACTCTTCCAAAGGTCTTGAACATCACTACTGGAGAGTATGCAGCGTATATGTTCGCGCTTGTGGAGCCCCATGTCCTTACGAATCTGCTCGTTTGTTAATTCCACGCCGTGACGAGCGAAGAGCTGCCGGATCGCGTCAACCGGAGCAAGCGATCCATGATCCACGGTTGTCCCGGCCCAATCGAAAATAACGGCCACAATCTGCCTATTCGAAGTTTTGTCAAGCGTCATTCAGGAGAGGAGACTTCCACCACAGTATAGGAGCACGTTCGACGAGAAAACGCCTCTCCAGATACGATTGATAGAATCCGAAACTCGAAATGGCGGGAATCCTGCACACAGCTCACGTCCACCACCGCTGGCGCATTCGCATCTTCTTAGTCACGTGGTTGACATACGCGGGCTACTATCTCTGCCGTAAAAATCTCGGCGTCGTCATTCCTATCTGGTCGGCGAACGGCATTTACACCGATCTCAACATTGCAAACAGCATTTTCGCTTACAGCCTGCTGTACGCCGTAGCGCAACTTCTTATCGGACCTTTAGCGGATCGTTTAGGGTCCAAAATCATCGTCGGATCAGGATTGGCGATTGTAATCGTCAGCAATATTCTGATGAGTGTTCCCCATCCACCCGTCACCTTGACAATGCTGGCGTGCCTGAATGGCGCCGGACAGGCAACGGGTTGGGCCGGACTGGTGCGCTGCATGGCAAACTGGTTCGCTGTGCGCGAACGTGGAGTAGTGATGGCGTGGTGGGGAACCAACTATGCGCTTGGTGGCTTCATCGCTACGGTGTTTGCTACTTACTGCGCCACCGATTCTTATCTTTTCCCCGCACTCGGCTGGCGCCGCGCTTTCCTCTTTCCCTCTTTCGTGCTCGCCATTATCTGCCTTATCTTCCTGATGCTGGTTCGAGAAAAGCCGCAAGACGAAGCCGTTGTTTCTCGAAAAGCCAAGCAGTGGCGCCGGTGTCTTCTTCCCGAAATCTTACCCGCGCTTCCGATCTGCTTCGACAACCGGTTTTATGGGTGATCAGCGCTTCCTATTTTCTCCTCGAAATGACGCGCTATGGATTCCTGTTCTGGCTTCCGCTTTACTTGACGAAGACGTTAGCCTACAAACCGGCGTCGGCAGGCTATCTGTCGTCTCTTTTCGAGCTGGTCGGCTTCCCCGGCGCCGTGGCGGCAGGCTACTTATCCGATCGAGTCTTCCATTCGCGGAGGCTTCCCGTCGGCGCCATCATGCTCGCCTGCTTCGGCGTCGCAATTTTAGTCGAGCCGTTGCTCGCCAGACGAGGGTTCGCAGGCACAGCAATTGGATTTCCGCTATGGGTATGTTCTGCTACGGACCGGACACTTTGCTCTGCGGCGCGGCGGCACAAGACGTGGGAGGCAGCAAACACGCTGGCGCGGCAAGCGGCATTATCGATGGCCTCGGGCACTTGGGAAGCATCTGCTCTCCTTACCTGGTCGTCTATGTCAGCCATCTCCTGGGCTGGAACTGGCTCTTTTTGTTGTTCGGAATCCTGAGTTTCATCGCGGCCGCGATTCTTTGCTTCAAATGGAATTTCAGCTCCCCGGAACTGGTTGGAGAACAGGATTTCGGCAAACCATCCCTGCAGGATGCCCAATTTGGCGTTTCATGAATAGATCTTCCAGCAACGAGACAGAAGAGCAGAAGCCGCGGGCTTCACAAGAAGGCGATTTGAACCGCTCCAGCGAACGAGAACGCTGGAGCGCCGAAATGTTAGATGAGGAGACTAGAAAGATCCTCGATGAGGACTCGAAGTATTTCCTTCATCAGTCCTTGTCCAGTCCTTGTCTCAATGTCCTCACGCGAGCGGAGGGGTCAAGCTTTGTAGATCGCCAGGGGCGGCACTACTATGATTTTCACGGCAACAACGTTCATCAAGTGGGATTCGCCCATCCCCGCGTTATTGCCGGCATTCAGGCTGCCCTAACCGAGCTGCCTTTTTGCACGCGACGCTACACCAACATTTGGTCGATTCGTCTCGCCAGGAAGCTGACAGAGCTAGCGCCCGGTGATTTGAACCGCGTGCTATTTGCCCCAGGCGGAGCAGAAGCGATCTCGATGGCGATCCAACTGGCGCGCCTCGCGACCGGCCGTTTCAAGACAATTTCGCTCTGGGACGCATTTCACGGGGGTACGCTTGACGCCATCTCCGTAGGCGGTGAAAGCTTTTTCCGGAACGGCATCGGCCCTCTGCTTCCCGGCACTGAGCATGTTCCGCCGCCCGATCCGGTAGACTGTCCATTTCGTTGCGGGGACCGTTGCAATCTTGCGTGCGCCGATTACGTGGAGTATGTGCTGGCAAAGGAGGGGGACGTCTCGGCAGTTCTGGGCGAGTCCATGCGCAGCACCGGAATCGTGCCTCCTTCCGATTACTGGCAGCGAATCCGCGCCGCTTGCGACCGACATGGCGCGCTGCTGATTCTGGACGAAATCCCAAATGGCTTGGGACGCTCCGGGAGCATGTTCACTTGCCAGCAATACAACGTCGTACCGGACATCCTTGTTATTGGCAAGGGTCTCGGTGGAGGCGTTTTTCCACTCGCCGCGATTCTAGCCCGGGAGGGGCTGAACGTCGCCGGTGACAGAGCTATCGGGCACTTCACTCACGAAAAGAACCCGGTCGCCTGTGCGGCCGCCCTGGCGGCGATTCAGGTGATCGAAGAGGAACATCTCGCCGAACGAGCCACCCAGCTGGGAGCCACTGCACTGCAATATTTCGACGCGTTGCGCAGCCGGTATCCCATCATTCGCGAAATTCGCGGGCTAGGTCTCCTGCTGGCCTTGGTTTTGGTGAAGACCGGCTCGCCGGCAATACCGGCCTCGAGTGAAGCCGAGAAAGTCATGTATGCCGCTTTGCGCCGCGGACTCAATTTCAAAGTCAGTATGGGCAATATTTTGACTCTTACGCCTCCTCTCACGATCCGGGATGACGAACTTCGGGAAGCGCTGGACATTCTTGCACGCGCCTTTGAAGACGTGGTCGGAGCCGAAAGCACACCTGACCGCTGATGCTTTTCAAAGAAGAGGGCACGTACGATCTCGCTGTTGTCGGCGGCGGCATACTCGGTTTAGCGCACGCCTATCACGCAGCGCGCTTAGGACTGCGGGTCGCCGTCTTCGAAGCTTCGCCGCATGCTCAGGGAGCTTCCACACGGAACTTCGGACTGATCTGGCCGATCGGTCAATCGGCCGAAAACTACGGATTGGCTATGCGCAGCCGGGAAATCTGGTTGGACGTTCTTCGAGCCTCCGGACTTTATCACCGGCCGGCCGGTTCTTTGCATCTGAGCTATCGCCAGGATGAAGCGGAAGTAGCGCGGGAGTTCGCCCGCCTAGGCCCCAACGTCAGCTTCGATTGCGAGTGGCTGGATCGAAAGCAGGTTTCATCTAAAAGTTCCTCTGTTCGCGACGAGGGTCTATTAGGCGCGCTCTGGAGTCCTACTGAAATCATGGTCGATCCGCGGCAAATCCTGTCTGAACTGCCGCGCTATCTTGCTGCCAAGTTGGGAGTCAAATTCCACTACGGTTCTGTCGTCACCTCCTTAGAGATGCCTCAACTTCTGATCGGAAACAAACGATACCAGGCCCGCAAAGTTGTGATCTGTCCGGGCAGTCAACTCAACGGGTTGTACAGCGATGAGTTGAGCGGAGTCGGGTTGATCTTATGCAAACTGCAGATGATGAGAACTTCGGTGCAACCTGACTGCTGGCAGCTGGGACCGGCGCTGGCGGGCGGTTTGACCCTGCGTTTCTATCCGTCGTTTCAAATTTGTTCGAGTCTTGATGCCCTGCGTGAACGAATTAGACGGGAGACTCCGGAGTTGGATCGTTGGGGCATTCACACGATGGTTTCCCAAGGTGCGGACGGCAGTCTTACATTCGGCGATTCGCATCAGTACGACAGTGCTCCTTCACCTTTTCTGCGAAGCGATGTCGAAGAACTTATTCGCGGTCACATTAGAGGCTATCTCGCGGCTCCCGATTTCAGGGTTGCCGAGCGGTGGTATGGCGTATATACCAAGCATCCTTCGCAGCCGTACTGTCAGCTGCAGGCAGACGCTGACGTGACCCTGGTGACAGGTCTCGGAGGAGCGGGTATGACGCTCTCATTTGCAATAGCTGAGCGCGTAATAGGCAGCATTGTCTGATCTGGATTTTCGCTACGCCGGTGCCGTGTACTTCTGCAGAATCACGTCTTTGATGCGGTTTCTGGTTTCCCGGTCTGGCAGATCTTTCGCCGATTCAATCGCATTAATCTGCTCGGCCAACTCGGCGTCTTTTAGAGCGTGACGAAACCACTTCGAATAGTCGCCGCGTTTCAAATGAAACAGCCATGTTTCGGCATCCACGCCTTCCGCGAGCTGAATGAAATTGCTGAGATTTTGGGCCGGCAAGTTCACCTTACCTGCTGGACCGCGGAAGTGAAACCTACGCTCCGGTTCCAACTGCCCTTCCGCATATTTGCGCTTGTGCCGGTTGTGTTCGCTGCGTGAGGGCTCTGTCTTCAAGCCGACTACCAGTCGATTCTCATCCCGAAACCAAACCAGGGCTTGGCCGCGAGGAAGATCGTTTCCTGATACATCCGGAGCCGGGATCTCAGAGGCTGCCGCGAACTCCTGGAGCAACGCGGCGGGTTGACGCCCGACGATGATTACGATATTCATCTTTTTCAGCGCGGCTTGGGAAACGTGTTCGGGATGAACGGTGATCAGCATCAGGTTGCTAAGTTCTTCTGTCAGGACTGATGACACACTCGCCCACTCGCGAGGCAGTACGTGATGGGCTTCATCGATGACGAGCCAATGCGGCCGGCCCGTCCGGAGTCGCTGCTTCTGAACGTCGGTAATCAGAGAAGCAAAATAATCGGGACGATCCGCTATCGGCACTCCGATCAGATTCGCAACTGCTTGAGTTTTCGGATCTTCGAGAACTTGCATCACATGTCCTAGCGATGGAGCGTGCTTTTCGTCTCCCACGATCCGACAGCCCGGGAGCTTCTCGTAATCACCTTCGGGATCAAGCAGGCAGATCTGATACTTCTTCTCTATAATTCGTTCAAGCAGGCCTGTGACGAGCGTGGACTTACCGCTTCCAGACTGGCCGCACACGAGAACATTGCTACCCCAGGTAGGCAGCGTAACGTCGGCGTCTTCCGTCTTACCGAGCAGAATACCGGTGTGAGATAACTTGGCATTCACTTCCGAAAGATCGTCTGCGAGTAACTTTTCGATAAGTTCTACCACTCCGGCACCTCGGGCGCCTTTGGTCACCAACGTCGCTTTTTCTTTAAGGGCAGGGATTGCATTGGACACAGCCACCGAACATTCACAGCTCTCAAGGAATGCATGATCATTTTCGGCATCACCGATTCCGACGACATCATGTTCCGAGAGCTTGAGCTCTTCCAATGCGCAAGAAAGACCCGTCATCTTGTTCACTCCGGAAGGGAGAATCATCACGGCGTCTTTGTTGAAGATAATCTGGAGTTCCAGACCTGAGTCTCTTATGACCTCAATGGCCTCGCGTTCAGAAGGACACCAGGTCGCGATTATGACATCTCCGACGCTGAGGTCCTTGACGCCCCGGGCTCGAAGGTCGTCCACAAACTGCTGCGGGGGTTTCGCGGCGAGTGGCCGTTTTTCTCGAGTTGCAGGATTGTAAAGAACGGCGCCATTTTCGGCGACCACCCGTTCACATAGTTCCAATCGCGGAAAAGCGGACTGTAAGTCCGGCAGCTCTCTCCCGGTCACCAGAATGAACTTGCGACCTGACTGAATGAGTCGCTCAATCGCCCGAATAGTATCGTGATCGACGCGACCGTCGCAGGCAAGAGTGCCATCGTAATCAGAAGCAAGAGCAAGATATCGCATGAGACCAGATTCAGTAACGTGCCCGCGCCATTGTTGTTAAGGATTGCGGCACCCGCAGTGTCATATTAAATACGAAGCCCATAATACGCACTCAACGGTTACATCTGGATGACAAGTCCAGCTTTGATTGATTGTTTCTCGGCCCCTCGTAAAGCCGCCGGTTCGTTGTGATAAATTCGTAACACTTTGTTGTTAGGCTTAGTTCTTCAGGGTTAAAGAGCCTTTCTGAAAGGGGAAGTGTGCGAACACTACGTCTTGTCGAGGTATGTCTGCTGGCTGTTTGTCTTTCAGCTTTGCCAAACGTGTTGAATGCTCAATCTACGTACGGCGTCATTGTGGGTACTGTTGTCGATAGTTCGGGTGCGCCGGTCGCAAATGCCTCCGTCACCATTACGAATACCGACGAAAACACGAGCCGGGAATTGAAGACCAATGGCAGTGGTGATTTCGATGGCGAAAATCTCCTGCCCGCGCACTACAGTGTCTCTGTTGCGAGCGCCGGTTTCGACACCTTCAACGCGACTGGTTTGATGCTGATCGCCCGGCAGACTCTGCGAGTGAATGCCACTCTGCAGGTCGGCAAGACCCAGCAGACCGTTACGGTGAACGATGCAGAGGCTGGCGTCATTGCCACTGATAGTCAGACGATCCAGGCCACTTTCGATCCGAAGGCCCTCTTGAACCTGCCGGCCAACATCCGCGCCAATGGCAATACGAGCCCATATCAACTTATTCAAATCTTGCCTGGAGTGCAGGCCGACGACAGCGGAAACTTTTCGATTCAGGGCGGCATACCTTCGCAGACCCAATACTCGCTCGATGGAATCTCGACCACCGATGTCACCGGTAACCAGCCGCTCACGAATGCGTTTCCCTCCACCGAGTCGCTCGCAGAGATCAAAGTGCAAGGAGTCGGAAACGAAGCCGAGTACGGTCAAGTGGGAGATATCACGACGGTCTCAAAGAGTGGCACCAATCAGTTTCACGGAGATCTTTTCTGGTACTCCCAAAACCGAGCCCTGAACGCACTGGCATACGGACAGCAGACCAAGACGCAACTGGTGGCGAACGACTTCGGCGTAAGTGCTGGCGGTCCAGTGGTGCTTCCTCACATCTACAACGGCCACGACAAAACTTTCTTCTACGGAACCTACGAAGGCTTTCGCTACCCCCGGCAAGCGACCATTCAAAACGAAGTTCCTACTCAAGCCGAGCGCAACGGAGATTTCAATGCGGAAGGCGTAACGGTAACCGATCCCACCACCGGCCAACCTTTCCCGAACGACACTATCCCGGCGAATCGCATCAGCTCGGTCGCATCCAAATTCCTAACCCTGTATCCGCTGCCAAATGCTGGCGATTTGACCAAAGCGCATAGCGCCAATTACATCGATAACCGGCAGAACAATTACACTTCCGATCAGTACGACATTCGCG
Organism: Terriglobia bacterium; assembly: GCA_963841675.1. Classification (GTDB taxonomy): domain Bacteria; phylum Acidobacteriota; class Terriglobia; order Bryobacterales; family Bryobacteraceae; genus Bog-105. The sequence goes on along the minus strand of CAWJEH010000001.1, from coordinate 13,604 downwards.
GCGACCAGTACATCACATCGAATCAATCGATATTCGCTCGTTGGACCTGGAAGAACATCAGTCAATTCAACCCGCAGAACCTCCTGGTCCCGAGCGAAAGCAGCCCGGATAACTATAAACTCTTGGCGGCGGCATACAACTATGCCATCAGACCTAATCTCTTGAATGAGGCGCGTTTTGGCTTTACCTTACAAACAGCATCCGTAAGTATGCCCCTTGACGGCAGAGCATTTACCAAGAGCCTCGGGCTGGTCGGCATCGGGCCGGATTTTCCATTCAACGGACTGCCCGTTGTGGACATCACTGACTACCAGGGATTAGACACCGGGCGCGCTGATTCGACAACTCGTAGCGATACCTATCAGGCAACCGACAACGTGACCTGGAACAAGGGGCGGCACACAATGAAAGTCGGATTCGATTACCGGTACATACGGGCCGTATCGGCGCTGGGCTTTATCTCGGGCGACAATTACGGCGGTTACAGCTTCAACGGCACGTTCACGGGCAATTCTGTCGGCGATTTTCTGCTTGGGTTGCCGATCAACACAGACGTAGATAATGTCAAAAACGATAACGACGGACGTAGTAATCACTACAACGCCTACATACAAGACTCCTTCCGAGTGAGCCCCAAATTGACCTTGGAATATGGCCTCCGTTTCGAGTTTCATCCTGGTTACACCGATGCCAATGGCAACATCGGCAACTTCAACCCAAGTGTGCCGAAATCGGGCGCTGTAGTTTATCCAAATGGTGCGGAATCGACCTTGGCGCCCGAGTTTCTGCAGAGCTTCAACGCCTGTCCGAACCTTGGCAGCACCAGCGGACCCTCGGCAAACGGGGCTCCTTGCACACCGGTGTTGTCGGCCAGCCAGGCGGGTCTTCCGAACTCGCTGCGTACCGCGCCCAAGCGGTTCGTACCCCGTTTCGGTTTTGCCTATAGACCATTCAACGACGACAAAACAGTCGTTCGCGGAGGTTTCGGCGTCTTCAATACAGAAGTTCTGGGTTCGATTTACTACGCGCTCACCGGAACGCTGCAGTCAAACACCCGTACCTACAACAACATCCTGAATGGAAAACCGATCTTCGCGTGGCCGAACACGCAACTACCGGGTGAGGGCACAATCGCCGATTTCGGAACAGCCTATTTTGGAACCGCCAATCAGATCAATTGGAAGGATCCTTATTCCATGCAGTGGAACGTATCCATCGATCGCGATCTTGGTTTCCAGACAGGACTCCGGGCGTCTTACATCGCCATGAATACGCGCCAACTCGTCTGGTCCCCGAATCTGAATCAATCGACTTACTCTACTGACTTTTACACCGACCAGCCGCTCAGCAGCCGCCCTTTCCCGAACTGGGGTGTGGTGAATACCCGAGCGAACGGAGCCACCGCAAATTACGAGTCTGCGCAGCTGGAAATCAAACACCGGACCAGGGCTGGTCTCACATTCGATTCCACTTACACCTTCGCCAAAAATCTCGCCGATAACCAGGGCTATACGGAGGGAGGCGGAAACGGCACTTCGTTCGCGGGAGAGAACTCAGGGTCGCGCACTTTGGATCTCTACGATCTCAAACATGAATACGGCAACGTCTTCGGCACACGCAAGCATCGCTGGATTACGACCGCGATCTACGATTTGCCAGTCGGGCGAGGCCGAGCACTGGGCAGCAATATGAACCGTTTCCTTGATGCCGCCATCGGTGGATGGCAGCTCAGCTCCGTTTTTTTGTGGCAGAGTGGCCCGTATCTCAGCCCTTATTTCGATGGCGGTGACCCCTCCGGTACCGGATCGGGCATCATCGGACGCGATCAGGCGCCGGATCTTCTCCGCAATCCCAACCTTAGCAATCCGAATCGCAATGACTGGTTTGATCTTGGAGCTTACACCTGTCCGGCCACACCCGGATGGCAGCCCGGAACTTCGTGCCTGATCGGCTCAGCGCCTCAATATGGTGCACCGATCGGACGATTCGGTAACGCTGGACCGGCTATGGTGGTCGGACCCGGCACTGTCAACCTGAACGCCGGTCTCGCAAAGTATTTCGCTGTTACCGAACGCGTGCGAATCAAAATCGAGGGCTCATTTACCAACGTCCTGAACCATACGAATCTAGCCGATCCGGTATTGGCGATCGACAACGCGAGCGTAGGTCAAATCACGAGCGCGCGCGCCGCGGATTTCGGCGGGAATCGAACCGGTCAGGTGGGCGCGCGAATCGAGTGGTAGGCTGCAAACCGTTCAGCCGCGGTCGGCCCGATTGATGTCCCTGCTATCCAATCGTCGTGGACATCAAAGCGCAAAGCTCCGGACATAGTCTTTCTCTCGGGATTACACTCATCACGCTCGCGTTCCTCTGCGCAGCCGTGATGAGTGCTCTCAGCAAAGCGGCCTTAGGAGTACCGCCGCTGCTGATATTGTTCCTGCAATACGCCATCAGTTTCACAGTATTTGTTCCCTCGGCTTTGACGGCCGGGCCCGCCGGTCTGAAAACCGAGCATTTCTGGCTGCAGTTATTTCGAAGCGTCGCTGGATCTGCTTGTCAGCTTTTGTTCTTCGTGGCAGTTCAATCCATACCCCTGCTGGATTCCGTGTTGCTGTCGAATGCGGCGCCGCTATTCATACCTATCGTGGTCTACGTTTGGTTTCGCAAAACTGTGCTTCCGTCGGTATGGCTGAGTCTCCTGATCGGTCTCGTCGGAATCGTGCTGATCATCAAGCCCGGACCGCAGATGTTTCACAACGCGGCGTCCTTGCTGGCCCTAGTCGCAGGATTCTTTTCGGCCCTGGCCCTTGTCGCTACAAACAAGCTGGCTGAAACGGAGCGTCCGACAAGAATCCTCATCTATAACTTCGGTCTTTCGACCTTGCTCCTGGTGCCCTTGGCTATTTGGGCATGGAAGCCACTGACGGCCAAACAATGGCTGCTTTTGTTGGGAGTCGGTGCTTTCTATGCCCTCACTCAGTACTTAATCATTCTGGCGTACCGCTACGCCAGCGCAACGGAACTGTCGCCCTTCAATTACACTGTAGTTATTTTCTCAGGATTGTTGGGATGGCTTTTTTTCAACAATGTTCCTGATACGGAGGCGGTCATAGGCACAACACTCATCTGCGCGGGCGGCATCCTAAGCATTCGCGCGGGGCACCCCGAAGGTCGCGGCCATGCCTTTGGCTATGGTCACTGGCAACTTCACTGGAAGCTGCCCCGCCACAAGACAAGCTGATTATTCAGCACCCTCGATCACCGACCGGCACTCCGTTTCTAATAGAGCCAACAGTTGCTCCATATGCTCGGTGCGCGTCCGGAAGTTCACGGGATTGATCCGGAACCAGGTTTTCCCTTTCAGCTCGGTCGTCGATATCCAAAACTTCCCACTCTTCTCGACTCGCTCCACAACTTGTACGTGCAGCCTTTTCGACGCCGCGTCATTCAGGTCCGTGCCGCGATATCGGATACAGATGGCCGACATTGGAGGTTGGGAGGCGGCTTCGAACTCGGCGTGGCCCCGGACCAGTGAATACAGGTGCTTCGCCTGGTGCACATTGGCGTCGATCCAGGAGCCGATCTGGCGGGTGCCATAGCGCTTGAAACTCATCCAGATCTTGAGACTGCGAAATCTGCGCGACTGCTCGAAACCGTGTACGTAATATTGATACCGGTCATTGGTGAGATCCATCTCGTCGGTGAGGTAGGATGGTCGCATTCCAAACGAAGCCGTCAGCCGTTTCTCGTCTCTCACCAGCACGGCTCCCGCATCCAGGGGAGCATAGAACCACTTGTGAGGATCGATGGTCAATGAGTCTGCCAATTCCAATCCACGATCGCGCATCGAACATTCGTTCGATAACAGCATGCCGCCGCCATACGCCGCGTCGGCGTGAAGCCACATTCCTTCGCGATCTGCGATTGCTCGCAGCTCGCGGATTGGATCGATCGCACCAGTGTTCGTAGTTCCGAAGATTCCGACAATACACATCGGGCGAATACCGTTCCTCCGATCCTGCTCGATGGCAGATTCGAGTGCATCCAGTCGCACGCGAAATTCTGAATCCGTTGGTAGCGCGCGGAGTGCGTTTCGACCCAGGCCCACGGCATCGACAGCCTTATCCACCGAGACATGCCGTTCTTCCGAGGTGTATACCGCCCAGCGCCCCTGAAGTCCGTTATGTTGTGCGCGATCGGCGGAGGCCCAATCGCGCGCTAGTTTAAGCGCAACGAAATTAGCCATCATCCCGCCGCTCGTAAGATTGCCGCCCGCTTCCTTGCCATAACCGACAAGATCGGTGAGCCAGCGAATCGTCCTACGCTCCATGGCAACGGCGGACGGTCCAAGCGAATATGTACCGATATTTTGATTGAGCGCCGAGCACAGAAAGTCTGCGATGACACCGACCGGGGTCGGCGAAGGCGTAATCAGGCCCATGTAGGCTGGATGTCCCACGTGCGTGCAGTAGGGAAGGAGTTTCGCTTTAATTTCCTTCAGAACAGTGTCTGCCGGAGTCGCGTTCTCCGGCAGTGATTCGTCAAACAGGTTCGTTAGAGCCTGAGGCGCCACATCTGGAAAGACCGGCTTCTCTTCGATGTGCTCGAAATAATCCGCGAGCAGCTCCACAACCTGGTTTCCAATTTCTCTGAATTCGCGGGCGTCCATGTCGCTACAGTTGTGTCCTCATGATCTGATCAAATTATGATTGAAGAGACTTTGGACGATATGAGGAGCAAATCGGATGTGGAGTGATCGGACTAAAGACTCTGTTGCGGGAAGATCCTCGGCCCCGAACAGCGACACGGATAAGCTTGGAAACATCGGGAACGTAGCCATGATCGGCAGAGGAATGGTGATCAAAGGTGATATACGAAGCAGAGAAAGTCTGCATATCGATGGCGAAGTGGATGGAACCCTTGATGTAGCCGATTATCGCCTCACAGTTGGGCGCGAGGGAAAAGTCGGGGCGAACGCCTCGGCTCGGGAAATCGAGTTGCTTGGAACCATCCGGGGAAACCTGGAGGCCACGAGTAAAATCACCATTCGTAAGGGAGCGCGTTTGATTGGAGATCTTCGGGCACCGGGCATCCTCATCGAGGAGGGTGCATATGTTAAGGGAAAAATAGAAATTATCAATACCGCTGATCCGGCTCAGATGAATCTAACGCAGCCCGAGACTATCGAACCCGCAGCCGGATCGTAGAACGACGCAGCCCGGACCTTCTGCCATTCCGGTATCTGTCACTTGGACGGCATGAACGCCATCTTCGTCGAGGAAACCGGGACCATGACGTGCGCGTATGGCGTACCCTTCCACATCACCCAGGGGCCGCCATTTTTAGGGTCAGTAGGGTAGGAATCAAGCATCTTTGCATCCTGGAAGATAAGCATCAAATGAGCCGGCGAGACAACCCACTGGTTGTCGGCGGCGGGTTTGGTGGCAAACGGATCGGTGTTACTCGCGCCCTTGTCGCCGCGCAGCATATATGCAATCCCGGTCCCTTCAGTTCTCGGATGCTTCTTTTTCATCCAGGCTTCAGCCCAGTTCTGCCATTGCTTGTCAATGCACATGGGTTCCTCGACCGAGGCGTAACACACCCATCCGTTAGTTCCCGTACGGAGTTGCTTCATGGTCGTCATGTCGGTAATAGTGGCGTTCTTGGCGATCTCCGCGGGTCCGGCGCTCATCGCAAGCGCGATTTTCTGTGCGTCAGTCATTTTCGGACCCGAAGCCTTCTCTGGGTGTGCCTTGCTGGCGTCGGTTCCCGGGGTCTGACCAGACGCATTCGGCGAAACGAATGGTCTCGAAAGCATCAAAACCGCGGGCACAGCAAGCTTTGCTATCAATCTTCGATTCATGATAGATACCTCCTGTAATCAGTAAATCGACCAAACGCCCGGCGTGGCGATTTCTATAAGATGGCGGTCCGGATCCCGAAAGTAGATGCTTTGGCCGCCCCGTTCCCATGTGCGCCTCTCTTCCACCGCGATTCCGTTCTGTTCCAACCATTCCTCCCACTTGCGCAGTTCCGCGGCTGGAATCGCGAACGCTATATGAAGTTCCCCATCGCCATCGTGCGGAGATTGAACCAGGTGCGAACCGCCTTTCTTAAACAGCAACAAAACCTGACGCTCGCCGGATTGAAACGCGCAGCCACGCTCTCCGAAATCACTGACGATTTCGAATCCGAAGATCCTCTCATAAAATCGGGCCGAAGCCGCCACATCCTTCACGTAGAGCGAAGACTCCAGGAGCCCTCCAGATTTGGGATGCATGAGCCCTGCTCAACTTCCTGTCGGTATGATCGCTTGATTCTCGACCATCAATATCGTCGTCCGCTGCGTAGCGCGTGTGCGATGTAAGGTTCCTTTCGGTACAACAAATCCCTGTCGCCGTCCAAGTTCAACGGTACGATCTTCGAGATCGATCATCAATTGCCCGTCAACAACGTAGAAGAACTCGTCATCTTCATCGTGTTTGTGCCAGTGGTACTCGCCCTTGACTACACCAAGACGAACGACAGAGTCGTTCACTTTGCAGAGGGTCTGGTTGTACCAGTCGTACTCGGAGGCATCTGCGATAACCTTCTCATCGATGATTTCCAGAGGTCCGTGCAGAATATTTAGCCGTGTTTCATACGGAAATCCGGATTCGGGCATCGAGAGCTCTCCTTGCTAGATCATAAATCCTCTCCGCACGAAGCTGGCGAGGTCCTAAGCTTGATTCATGAAGAAGAGTCGATGTTTAGGTCGGCCGAGATCCCCTCTCGCGGCAATCACGCAAAAATTATTGAACGACGCTCCGAGGTCTTTGCCATGAATCAGTTGTTCGGAGGGGCAACCGGCCTGGGCTGGGTCGCGGCAAAAGCCTTTCTGCTCTATATTACGGCAATCTTCGGCTTTCGATTGGGAGAGCGCCGCACGTTGGCAGAGATGTCGGCCTTCGATTTTATCGCCGCGGTCGCGGTAGGTGCGATCGTCGGTCGGGTGCCGAATTCCAGCACGACAAGCTATATTGCTGGCGCAATGACGCTCGTCACAGTTCTCCTGGCGCACCGCATCATATCCAAGTTGAGGCAGGTCCCGAGTATCGCCCTCTTGTTCGATCATCCGCCTCGGGTGCTCGTCTCAGGAGGCCAGGTGGTGGACTCGCAACTTCGCCGATCCGGACTGACCAAAGACGACCTTTATGGGCTTCTTCGCCAGCAAGGCATCTTACAGATGGCTGATGTCCACCTTGTAATTTTTGAGCAGCGGGGCAAGCTGTCGGTGATTCGGCGCTCTGACTTACGCGATTCAAATCCGGAACTGATTCGCGAGATGAGATAGTCGAGAGCCCTCGCTTAGGCCGCCGAGTGGCTCCTTCGGCTATTGGCCGGCTTGAGTTCTATGTGCCGCTTGCTGTTTTAAATCGGCCTGCCGATCGCGTTCTTCCTGCTCTCGGTATCTCCGCTCGCGTTCGGCGACGAGTTTCTCGTACGCCGGAACCTGCTCAGGGGTCAAGATGGTCTTCACGCGTCGGATCTGCTCTGCTTTGATCTTCAACATGGCGGGACGGGACTCGTCCCGAACGGCCTTGTACTGCGCTTTCGTTTCGTCGAGAATGACCTCGAGCCGATTGATCTGATCCGGTGTAAGCTTCAATTCAGACTTCATTTCAGACACGTACCGATGGCGGAAGTCCTCTGCCGTCTTGGGACTTACCACCGCCGCCGAAAAATAGCGTTGCACCAACACTCCGCACAAAACCCCGCACCCAAATAGCAAAACCGCAAACAAAATTGCTGTCCAGCGATTGCGCCTCATAGAAGTTTTATTCCCGGATCATCTCTCGTCTAGCGATTTGGCTGAGGGCTCTGCTCGTCGTTCTGCGGATTGGTGTGTATCGCTTCCGCGTAATACGTTTTCTCGACGCTGTGGTCGGCCATCAGAGCATCCGTGTAGGTAGCGGCAACGGTATGGGGTGATGGCGGACCCGTGAGCGTCAGTGCGAGCAGTAACAGGCACAAGGCTGCGGAAGCGGCAGTGATCAAGCCACCGAGGCGTTCGAAAACAGACCAGAAACTCTGGCGCGACTCAATTCTGCTCCATAGTGCAGGCATGAAATTGGCGCTCGGTTCCGCGTCGGGACAGGCACCGCGGTAGCGCCGGAATAGATCGTCTAATCTGGATTCGTCGTTCGTCATCATACCCGATAAAACTCCTACCGAGCCCGTGGACTCCTAAATCTCTCCGTTTTCGACCGCTAATTTATGCGCTTTCAGAACCCGTTGCCGTGCTCGGAATAACCTAACTTTCAGCGCGTTCTCGTTGATCCTGTATACCCGCTCCAGTTCCTTGAGCGAGAGTCCTTCGACTTCTTTGAGGGTCAGGAGTAGTCGGTCTTCCTCAGAAACATGCTGGAAAAGCGCGTCCATAAACTCCCGTACCCGGCCCTTTTCGCGATCACTGTCCTGCTGCTTCGTACCTGCCGCCGAATCAGCCATTAAGACCTGTTGTTCGCTGAGGTCGGACATCCGGGATTCCGCACGGCGTTTACGCCTCCGCAAATAATCATAGGCCGCGTTCACGGTCAGGCGGTATAGCCAAGGCTCGAATACTTCCGCTGTCCGAAGCTGTTCTAGCGAAAAAAATAACCGGACAAACACCTCTTGGGCTACATCCTCCACGTCCTCGGGACGCCCAATCAGCCGCGAAATAATTCCGAAAATTCGCTTTCGGTACGCCAGAACGATCTCGTTGAACGCTTGGCCGTCAGCGCCCCGCGCCCGCTCGATTACGTCTGGCTCAACAAGCATACCGGCAGGATATGCCGGGACCTGTCAGGCTCCCGATTTTCAAGGCGCTCCGGCAACTTGTTAGGTTACAAGGCTTCGGGCCAAAGTCCAAGCGAGGGTAAGGAGGCCAATAAAGACCACCTCAAAGTTGTGATCGGTGGAAATTACGCGGCAGCGGTGGAATTCAACCCGTCCGTCTGAGACTCGAACGGGCCATAGTATTCCATAGCATTTACCAACCGGTACAGCCGGTCCGCGCGATCTTTGAGAGCAGAAAGCTCGTTAGAGAATGCCTGGCGTGCCTCGGGTGTGCTCGCAGCCGTGCCGATCGAAGAATACTTCAGACGCAAGTCTTTTTCTCGATCCAGGATGGTCTCCAATTGGTGAACCAGCAAAGTATCTATCGGGTGAACTGACGCGAGTTCCATCTCTACTCCATGCTCCTTTAATACGGACGAATGCTTTGCAATTTTTTGACCATTCCAGGCCAGTGACTTCACACGGGGGGATCGGACGGATCTATCTTGCTGTTTTTTCATCAGTTATCCTTTACTCGCTTTAGCCGTCATACGTCTGTCCGAGCGTCACCGATAGAACAGATTGAATGCGTCAAAATGAGAGGTTGCCTGAAACGGATAAAGCTCTCCGGTTTTCCTGAGGTCGAAAAAAGAAGTGCGAGCTATCTGATAGCGTTTAAAGCAGGGAACTGAATGTAATGAGTGTTACAAATACTGAATCTGCGCTCACAAACGCCTGGGGCATAGATCTCAGGTATGAGGACGCCTTGGGTGCCTGGCATGAAACCCCCACCGACACAATCGACGCGGTGCTGAAAGCGATGGACATCGATCGCGACCGGCAACCCGCACATGAGGGCCCGGTCCTGGTTGTGAGTCGGGGTGAACGGTACCCGCTCTCGTCGCCCGCATCGATCGTGCTCGAAAGCGGCGAAACGATGTCAGTTGGTCGCAGACTCCCGCCGGATTTGCCGACCGGCTACCACCTTCTTCAGTTCGACAGCGGTAAGGCCTCGAAGCGGCTGATCGTGAGCCCGGGAAAGTGCCGCCTGCCGAAGACCGTTGCCACCTGGGGATGGTCAGTACAGCTCTATGCGGCCCGTTCTCGGGAGAGCTGGGGAATAGGAGACTTTTCGGACCTGGAAAAACTCGCCAGATGGTCTCGCGAACAGGACGCCGGCATAATGCTGCTCAATCCGCTAAGCGCGGCCACGCCTATCTTGCCACAGCAGCCAAGCCCCTACTACCCCACATCACGGCGCTTTTTCAATCCCCTCTGGATTCACGTTGAGTGGATTCCGGGAGCCGCCGGCAGAGACAACGTGGAGCTGGAATCGCTTGCTCGAGCCGGGAGAGAACTGAATAGTAATCGTCTGATCGATAGGGATGCCGTTTTCAAGTTGAAGATGCACGCGCTCAACCTGCTTTGGCAGGATTTTCCGGGCGACGACTTGTTTACTGCATTTTGCGGCGAGCATGGCGACGATCTCGATCGGTTTGCGACGTTCTGCGCTTTAGCCGAGCGCTACCAGTCCGGTTGGCACTCCTGGCCACAGAAGTATCGCCACCCCGAGAACAGGGAAGTAACTCGTTTCGCCCAGGAGAATGCGAAGCGCGTCGAGTTTCATAAGTGGCTGCAGTGGCTGATCGACCGGCAGCTCGCGCGTTGTTCGAAGCAAATGTCGCTCATGCAGGATCTGCCTATCGGGGTAGATCCCGACGGTGCAGACGCCTGGTCCTGGCAGGACATTTTTGCAAAAGGAATAGCCGTCGGTGCGCCTCCCGATGAGTTCAACACGCAAGGTCAGAACTGGGGGCTGCCGCCCCTCGATCCTCATAAACTGCGCGCCAGTAGTTATGAGCCGTTTATCCAGACCATCAGGGCCGCGTTTCGCAATAGCGGTGGCCTGCGGATCGACCACGTCATGGGCCTCTTTCGCCTTTTCTGGATACCCGAAGGTATGTCGGCGCAATACGGTGCATATGTGCGCTATAACGCTGATGAAATGCTTGCCATCGTAGCTTTAGAAAGTGAACGGGCTGGGGCCTACGTAGTCGGGGAAGACTTAGGCACCGTGGAAAAGCAGGCCCGCGAAAAGCTCGCGCGGCACAGAGTGATGTCTTACCGGCTTCTCTGGTTCGAGAAGGACGATCCCAGTCAATATCCGCAGGCTGCCCTCGCCAGCATCTCGACCCATGATTTGCCTACCGTGGCGGGTTTGTGGAAGGGCTCCGACCTCAAGAAACAGAAGGCGATGAACCTCAACCCCAATGACGAGAGTACGGCCGAGATTCGGGATCGCCTCGCAACCATCGCGGGTCTCGATCGCAAAACGCCGATAGCGGATGTGATCGTCAAAGCTTACAGCGTCCTGGCGCGTGCTCCCTCGCGCATTCTTACGGCAACGCTCGAAGACGCTGCCGCGGTCGAAGAGCGGCCCAATATGCCGGCCACGACCGGTGAACAAAATCCAAACTGGTCGATGGCTCTACCGACAAGCATCGACGACCTGATGTGCACGGAAATTCCTGCCCGAATCGCCGCAGCCCTGCGGCGACCTTCCTAACAAGCGGCAGCTCCTTGGCGCTCGGGGTACACTCTGGAGAGCACCCGGATGGACAATGAGCGGAAACGGCGATAAGCAACGGCGGTTGTCCATCTTGTTGATCGAAAATGATCCGGCTTCGGCTGCCTTGACTCGCGAAGTCATGAAAGAGGTCGGAATGCATGAAAACGTCACATCAGTACGAGATGGGGACGAAGCACTGGCCTATCTTCAGGCAGAAGAGAATCAAAAATCCCGCACGGACGTGATTTTCCTCGACCTCCATCTCCCTAAGATGTCGGGACTCGAAGTGCTTCGCGAAATCAAGAACAATCCCGCTTGGGCTGCAACTCCGGTAGTTGTTGTCTCGGGCGTTTCTGATCCCGCGGAGATACGCAAGGCCTACGAACTGCACGCTAGCTGTTACATACGGAAGCCGTCGGACCTCGACAACTTCCTGCGGTTCATGCGCGTCTGTTACGAATTTTGGGGCGGCGTGGTCACGCTGCCGGATAAACCGTAGCTCATTTGAGGACGGGAAAATAATTCGGTCCCTGCGATGCGAATGCTTGCTCCAGCCATGAGGCCACTGCTTGTTCTGCGATTGTGCTCTCCGCTATTTGCGGCCATGATGCGAACCGCCTCTTCTTAGCTTCCCGGAAGTAAGCGAAGCGGTTCATATCGGTCTCCAAAGCCATCGAAGCGCCCTGGGTGGCGGCAAGAAGCAGCTTTGACCCGCGGCAGGCCGAAACCTACACCCACTCTCCCTTACGCATCAGGAGCTCGCTGCGGCCGTCGCTGCGGATTCCGTCGATATCCATTTCCCCTGAGCCGATCATCCAGTCGACGTGGATCAAGCTTTCATTCGCGCCTTTGGGCTGCCAATTGAGTGGGATCAAGCGAGTCGCCGCCGCGAATACAGGTGCTGTAAGCTTGCCCGAGAGCGATGTGGCTGGCGGCGTTCTCATCGAACAGTGTGTTCCAGAAGAGTAGCCCGCTCTTGGCGATCGGAGACGAGTGTGGCACGAGCGCCACTTCTCCCAGTTTCCTGGCGCCCTCGTCGGTTTCGATCATGCGGCGAAGGACAGTTTCACCCGGTTTCGCCGAAGCCTCGACAACCCGGCCGTTCTCAAATCTCACTCTTATGTTCTCAATCAAAGTTCCCTGATATGAGAGTGGCTTAGTGCTCGTTACCCAGCCGTTCACTCGATCTTTATGGGGTGTGGTGAAGACCTCCTCCGTTGGCATGTTAGGGATGCAGCGAAGGCCGTTGCGGCCGACCGTGCCTCCCCCCAACCACAGGTGGTCATCCGCCAAGCCGACGCTCAGGTCAGTGCCCTGCCCTCGGAAGTGCAGGCCATAAAAATTCTTGCTGTTGAGCATGGCCGCGCGCTCTCGCAGTTCTCGATCGTGCTCTCGCCAGGCAGCGACCGGATCGGGAGTGTCGATTCGAGTGGTGGCAAAGATCGCATCCCAGAGTCTGGCGAGGGCAATTTCCTCAGGATCGTCAGGGAAAACTGCCCGCGCCCAGGCCTGCGTGGCGGAGGCGACGATCGTCCAGTTGATTTCGTGCCTCGTGATGAGTTCGAGCGCCGGGCGCATGGCCTTCGAATTTGCAACGTTCGCGCGAGCCACCTTGTCCGGATCTTCTTTCGAGAGAAGAGACGGATCTGCTCCTGTGATCGCAAGCCTCGCGGTTCCGTTGCGGAACGCCGTGGCGATTCCGCTGTGCAGCCAACCCGCCGCTTTATCGAAGCTCTCATCCGGAGCGTATCGAAAACGTGACAGGGTAGCGTCGTCGTCGATAAACAGGGTCGTGACCAGGTGAGCGCCGGCGCGATAAGCGTAGTCAGTGATGCGCCGCACCAGCGGAGCCGCTTCCAGCGGAGCCGTGATCAATAATTCCTGGCCGGGCGCCAGGCCGAGCCCCACCTGAACGGCAACCGCCGCCAGACGATCGAGCTTCTCCAAATGGGACGTCTCCTCGAGACCGCCCTTAAATGCGCTCGGGGCTTCCGGTTGAATAATCATTCCGCTATACATGAGTCCGTTTCGACCTCTTCAGCTCATTATCGTGCGCCGTTATTAGTGACGTTCGTGATACCGTACGCGCGATGCACATCCTCCAAGGTGAGCGTACCTAAAACTTCGTCGGGCTCGAGACGGCTGACGATCTCGACAACAGGCTCGACCGACAGCAGCCGCAGCGCCGCATCCAAAGGTTCATTTGGGTACAGAATCGAACCGGTGGGACTGTTGA